>CAYXGS010000001.1:0-388627 GCA_964464585.1 uncultured Gemmatimonas sp.
GTGGTCTACGGCGACATCGGCACCAGCCCGCTGTACGCGCTGAAGGAGGCCTTCAGCAAGCCCGAGTACGGCCTGCGACCGGACCACGCCACCGTCTACGGCATCCTCTCGCTGGTGCTCTGGTCGCTGATCCTCGTGGTCAGCGTCAAGTACATCCTCTTCATCCTCCGCGCCGACAACAAGGGCGAGGGCGGGATCCTCGCCATGCTCGCGCTGCTCCTGCGCAACGAGCACACCGCCCCGCGCAAGCGGATACTGCTCATCGCGCTCGGGCTGTTCGGCGCGGCGCTGCTCTACGGCGACGGCATCATCACGCCGGCGATCTCGGTGCTCGGCGCGATGGAGGGCCTCGAGGTCGTCTCGCCCGCGTTCCACTCGATGATCGTGCCCCTCACGCTCGTGATCATCGTCGGCCTCTTCATGATGCAGCGGCACGGCACGCATCGGGTCGGGTCGCTCTTCGGTCCGATGATGCTCGTCTGGTTCGTGACCATCGGGGCGCTCGGCCTCGCCGAGGTGATCCGGAACCCGTCGATCCTCGTCGCGATCAACCCGGCGTGGGGCGTGCGCTTCTTCGTCACCCACGGCCACGGCGGGTTCATCGCGCTGGGCGCCGTCGTGCTCGCGGTGACGGGCGCCGAGGCGCTGTATGCCGACATGGGGCATTTCGGCCGCACGCCGATCCGCATGGCGTGGTTCTGGCTCGTCCTGCCGGCCCTCGCCCTGAACTACTTCGGGCAGGGATCCCTGCTCCTGCGCGATCCCGGTGCGATCGAGAACCCGTTCTTCCTCCTCGCCCCCCGCGCGCTGCTCTATCCCACCATCGCGGTCGCCACGTCGGCCGCGATCATCGCCTCGCAGGCGTTGATCTCCGGCGCATTCTCGCTCACGCAGCAGTGCATCCAGCTCGGATACAGTCCCCGCCTGACGATCATCCACACGTCCGCGCGCGAGTTCGGCCAGATCTTCGTGCCCGAGGTCAATGCCGCGCTCCTCGTGGGGACGGTCCTCGTGGTCCTCGGCTTCCGCAGCACCGGCGCGCTCGGCGCGGCCTACGGGATCGCCGTCACCGGCACCATGGCGATCACGTCGATCCTCTACTTCGCGATCTGCACCGACCGCTGGCAGCAACCGCTCGGGCGCGCGCTCGCGCTGACGCTCGTGTTCCTCGTCATCGACACCGCCTTCCTCAGCGCCAACGTCGTGAAGATCATGCACGGCGGCTGGGTGCCGCTGCTCCTCGGCGTCGTCCTCTTCACGCTGATGACCAGCTGGAAGCGCGGCCGCGAGATCCTGCGCGAGCGCATCACCGACATCGCGCTGCCGCTCGACACGTTCCTCGAGGACCTCGGGCGGCGCAACGTCCATCGCGTGTCCGGCACCGCCGTGTTCATGACCTCCGAGGCGGCGGGCGTGCCGGTCGTGCTCCTGCACCACCTCAAGCACAACAAGGTGCTGCACGAGACGGTGATCCTGCTCTCGATCGTCACCGATGACGTGCCGGAGGTGCCCCGCACCGAGCGCGCACGGATCGAGGCACTCGGTCACGGCTTCTTCCGCGTGGTGGCGCACTACGGCTTCATGGAGTCGGCGGACGTGAAGGAGGTCCTCCAGCGCTGCCGCGACTCGGGGATTGCCGCGCGGGCGCTCGACACGACGTACTACCTCGGCCGCGAGCAGCTCATCGCGCGCAAGGGGCCGTGGAAGAAGGGCGGCCTGAGCATGAACATCGTGCGCAAGAAGCTCTTCTCCGTGATGAGTCGCAACGCGCGCACGGCGACCGAGTACTTCCAGCTGCCGCCGAACCGCGTGGTGGAGCTGGGCACGCAGATGGAGTTCTGAGTGACCGTCGCCGCGGCGTCGGGCGCGAAGCATCGCCTCGAGTCCCTCGACGTGATCCGCTTCCTCGCGGCGGTGTCGGTGATGGTCTACCATTTCACGTACCGGTTCTCGAGCCCCGACCGGCCGTCGATCTCCGCGCTCGAGACGGTCACGCGGCATGGGTATCTCGGCGTCGAGGTGTTCTTCATCCTCTCGGGCTTCGTGATCCTGTGGAGCGCGCGGACGCGCACCGCGACGGCGTTCGTGCGTGCGCGCGTCCTGCGCCTGTACCCCGAGTTCTGGATCGCCGTACTCGTCTCGGCGACCGTCTTCAACCTGTTGCCCGGCGCCTCCGGCCGGGGGTTCACGGCCGGCGAGGTCCTCGTCAACCTGACGATGGTCCCGAACTTCTTCGGCATCGCGCGCGTCGACGACGTCTATTGGACGCTGCTGGTCGAGCTGAAGTTCTACTTCCTGGTCTGGGTGCTGATCCTCGCACGACAGGTCCCCGTGCTCGAGCGGTGGCTCGTCGCGTGGATCGCGGTCTCCGCGCTCGGCCTCGTCGTCGAGCTCCCCGGGGTGGTCCGGTCGCTCACGATCTTCCCGTACGGGACCCTGTTCGCCGCTGGCGGGATCTTCTACCTGATCTTCGACTCCGGCTGGACCATGTCGCGCGCGATGGCGATCGCCGTCGCCACGCCCACGGCGGCGATGCTCGCCGTGGAGACGATGTCGGATTTCATCGATCCGGCGCATATCACCACGTCCGCGAAGGTCGCGACGATCGGGGTGATGGTCACGGCGTTCGGGGCGTTCGCGACCTTGCGATCGCATGTGATCGCCACGCGCTTCGGCGGGGCCGCGGCGCTCGCGGGCGCGCTCACCTACCCGTTGTACCTGCTGCACAACGTCGGCAAGGCGATCTTCCTGCGTGGCCTGGTGCCCGGGCCCGAGTGGCTGCTGGTGGCCGCTGCGATCGTGTGCTCGCTCGTGCTCTCGTACGCGGTGATGCGCGTCGGCACGGGACCGCTGCAGGCGGCATTGCGTCGGATCGTCGACGCCGCGCTCGCGCGTACCGCGCGCCTCGGGCGCGGCGGCCACGGACGCTCGAGGGCGTAGCATGGCATCGGCCATCGAGGAGTCCGCCGCGACGACCGATGCTCCCACGGCGCTGCATCTCGTGGAACTGGCGGCGGTGCTCTCGCTCGTGATGTACCACTATCTCTACCAGCCGTCGGCCGCCGGCACCGCGGGGGCCGCCCCCCTCCAGGGCCTCGCGCGCCTCGGATTCGTCGGCATCGACGTCTTCCTCATGGCGAGCGGCTACCTGATCGTCCGGACGGCGCGCGGTCATTCGGCCCTGGAGTTCATCCGCGCTCGCCTCCTGCGGCGCTTCCCCGAGTTCTGGATCGCCGTGCTCATCTCCGGCACGCTGTTCCATTTCGCGCCGATCCATCCGGGTCGCTATCCCTCCGCGGCGACGGTCGCTGCGAACCTCTCGATGGTCCCGCAGGTCCTCGGCTTCGAGATGGTCGACGCGCTCTACCAGCTGCTGTTCGAGGAACTCCAGTTCTCGTTCGTGATCTGGGCCGTGCTCCTGCTCGGGCTCTTCGCGGAGGTGGAGTACGTGCTCTTCGCGATCATCGGCCTCTCCCTTGCCGGGACGGTGACGACACTCCCGTTCGTGCTGCGGGCGCTCATCGACTTCCCGGTCGGTCCGCTCTTCGCGACCGGCGGCCTCCTCGCACTGGTGCATCACTCGGGCTGGACCGCGCGGCGTGCTTTCTTCATGGTCCTCGCCGGAGTGGGCGGGAGCATCCTCACGCTGCGCGAGATGACGGCGTACGTCGAACCCGCCGAGATCTCGATCGCGACGGAGTCGGAGCTGATCCTCGTCCTCGTGCTCGCCGGCGCCGCGCTCGCCGCCTTCGGCGATCGCGCCATCGGTGCGCGCGCCGGCGGGTACGGAGCGGTGCTCGCGGGCCTCGCCTACCCGCTCCTGTTGCTCGAGAGCACGGGAAAGGCCCTGTTCCTCCGTGGCCTCGTCCATGCCCCGCGCGCCGTGCTGATCGTCTGCGCGCTGGCCTTCTCCCTCGCCGTGGCCATCGCCGTCTGGCGCCTCGGCACCGGCCCCCTCCGTGGCGCCCTCGACCGCCTCCTCCCCCGCGTCGGCCGAACGCAAGGCGACGCGCGACCGTAGATTCACACGGCCTCGCACCCCGCATCGGTCTTCACCTCCCCGCATCCCGCATATGCGTAAACTCGCCCTGCTCGCCGCCGTGCTCCTGTGCG
Organism: uncultured Gemmatimonas sp.; assembly: GCA_964464585.1. Classification (GTDB taxonomy): domain Bacteria; phylum Gemmatimonadota; class Gemmatimonadetes; order Gemmatimonadales; family Gemmatimonadaceae; genus Pseudogemmatithrix. Next base: position 4,114 of record CAYXGS010000001.1, read on the forward strand.
CCTCCGAAGCCAGCGCCCAGCGCACCCCCACGGATTCCCTCCGCGACGACCGCACCTTCACGTTCTATCAGAAGGGCCCGTATCGCAGTGAGATCCCCCGCCCCGAGCAGATCCTCGGCTACGGCGTCGGCACATGGCACACGCAGTACGCCCAGCAGGAGCGCGTCCTGCTGAGCATCGCGGACGCGGCGAAGGACCGCGTGAAGGTCGAGGAGATCGGCGTGACGAACGAGCGCCGCACCATGCGCATCTACATCGTCTCCACGCCCGAGAACATCGCGCGCCTCAACGACATCCGCGCCGACCTCGATCGCATCGCCGACCCGCGCGGTGCCACGCCGGCCCAGCTCGACGCGGTGATCGCGCGCGTCCCGACCGTCGTCTGGTTCTCCGGATCGGTCCACGGCGACGAGGTCCCGGGCTTCGAGGCCTCGATGCAGCTGCTCTATCACTTCGCCGCCACGCAGGACCCCGCGACGCTCGCCCTCATGAAGGACGCGCTCGTCATCATCAATCCCGCGTCCAATCCCGACGGCCACGAGCGTTTCTCCGTATGGAGCAACTCCATCGCCGTCGGCAGCCCCGAGCGGCAGGCGATCGAACAGCAGCGCGGCCAGCCGTGGGCCATCAGCGGGCGGTTCAATCACTACCGCTTCGACATGAACCGCGACCTCATGGCGATGACCCAGCGCGAGGTCCAGGCCATCGTGGGCGGCATGCTGCGTTGGCACCCGATGGTCACCGCGGACCTCCACGGCTACGTCTCCACGTACTACATGGCGCCGGCCGCGCGGCCGGTGAACCAGAACATCTCCGGCTGGCCCGTGAAGTGGAGCGAGCGCATCGGCCGCGGCAACGCCGCCGCATTCGACTCGCTCGGCTGGCTCTACAACGTCCGCGACGCGTTCGACCTCTACTATCCCGGCTACTACGACTCGTGGCCCGCGCTCAACGGCGCCATGGGCACCACCTACGAGACCGACGGTGGCCCGGCGCTGCTCAAGCGGCGCGAGGACGGGACGCTCCTCTCGCTCCGCGATGGCGTCGCCAAGCACTACACGGCGGCCATCTCGACGTTCGAGACCACCGCGCGCGGCGCGCGCGAGATGGTCCGTGACTACGCCGCGTTCCGCCAGCGCGCCGTGACCGACGGCCGGAACGGCACCATGAAGCGCGTCATCTTCCTCCCCGGCAGCGATCCGGCGCGCGCCGCGGAGCTGGCGGCGGCGCTGCTGCGGGCTGGCGTCGAGGTCACCCGGACGAGCGCGGCGCATGCGAGCGCCCGCGCGCACAGCTACACCGCCGACGGCGTGCTCGCGCGCAACTTCCCCGCCGGCGCGTACGTCGTCGATCTCTCGCAACCCCAGGGCAAGGTCGCCAAGGCCGTGCTCGAGGCGGATCCGGTGCTCGACTCGGTCTTCGCGAAGAATCAGGTCGACAAGTTCCTCCGCAACCGGGACCGTTCGACGAACGCGAACGACACCGAGGGCTACGAGTTCTACGACATCACGGCATGGGCGCTGCCCGTCGCGTTCGGCGTGGAGGCGTACTGGACCGAGGATGCGCTCCCGGTGCAGTCGACCGCGCTCGCCCTCACGAACGGCGTGCGGATGAACGGCGAGGTCCTGCCGCATGCGGTCGCCGGCGGCATCGTCGAGGGCGCCAACGCGAGCTCGTCGTTCCTCTGGCGCAACGATCGCAACGGCGCGGGCAAGCTCGCTGCGCAGCTCCTGCAGGAGGGCTATCGCGTCGCCATCGCGTCGGAGCCCATTCAGACCGGCGCGACCAACTGGCCGCGCGGCACGTGGGTCGCGCGCGTCGGTCGGAACGACCGCACCATGACCGCGCGCATCGACGCGCTAGCCAAGGAGGCCGGCGTCGAGGTGCGCGGCGTGAATACCGCGTTCCCCGACGACGCGCAGTACGGCACCGGTTCGGGCGTCGTCGTCTCGCTCAAGGCGCCACGCATCGCCCTCGTGGGCGAGACCGGCATCTCGCAGACGTCCTACGGCGCCATCTGGTGGACGCTCGAACAGCGCTACGGGATCAAGTTCACGCCGATCTCCTCGGCCGCCCTCACCGGCGACCTCTCGGCGTTCAACGTCATCATCATCCCGAGCGGCGGCGTACAGGGCAACGGCGCGGCGCTCAAGCGCTGGGTCGAGGGCGGCGGGGCGCTCATCACGTTCGGCGGCGCCACGAGCTGGGCCACGCGCGAGGATGTCGGGCTGACCTCGGCTCGTCGCATCGTCTGCGAGCCCAAGAAGGACGTGAAGCCCGCTCCCGCCACGAAGGCGCCGGTCGACTCCATCCGCGCGACCACCAGTCCGAACGCCTGCGCCGACGATCTCGCGGACCTGCCGGGCAGCCACTTCGACGTGGTGCTCGACCTCACCAACTGGGTCACGCTCGGGATGGAGCAGCAGCGGATGCCGGTGCTCGTCGGCGGCGGGAACTACTACGGCATCTCGCGCGATGGCGGCAATGTGGCGGTGTTCCCCACCACGGGCACGCTGCGGCGCGGGGGCTTCACGTTCCCGGAGAACAGCGAGCGGCTGCTCCGCGGCTCGGCGTTCATCCTCCAGGAGAAGGTCGGCGCGGGCAACGTGGTGATGTTCACCAACGAGCCGATGTTCCGGGGCTGGTGGCGCGCGCTGGACCGGATGGTGCTCAACGCGATGCTGCTGGGGACGTCCTTCTAGTCCGCCAGTGCGGGACGATCAGCGCGACCGCAGCGGCGGTCGCGCCGGCGGTTGCGAAGCGGGCTTCGCCAGGGCGGGAGGCCCGTTGCGCGTCCAGATGACCACCACGCCGCAGGCCGCGTCCGTGCCGGCGAACTCGCCCGGCACGTCGCTCGCGCCCGTGTAGAACTCCACTCCTTCGATGTCCCGGATGGCGACGTACGGGCCGAAGACATTGTCGGGGCGGCCGTCGACGATGAACTGCGGGTAGCACGACGTGCCGGCGCGGGCCATGCGGATCATGCAGCCGCGCGAGCCTCCGCCGCATTCCACCACGACCCCGCGCAGCCCGCGCGCGACGTCGGAGAAGTTGTTGTAGGCGCGCGCCTCGATCTCCTGGCGCGTCACGTACTGTCCGCGCCCAGTCTTCATGCGGCGCTCGAAGTCCTCATAGCGCACGCCGCGCGACGGCGCAGCCGTGACCTGCGCGGCATCGAGCATCTGCGGCCGGGATCCACGGGCCGTCGAATCCCGCGCCGTCCCTTCGGCCGTGCTGTCCATCTCGAACGCCTGGACCATCGTCTCGCCGCGCGCGAACGCGAGGACGACCGACGTCCGCGGGAATCCCTCGGCGGAGAAGAAGAACCTGATGACGCCGGTGGGCAGCTCGCGGAGCTCGAACCGACCGAGCGAGTCGGTGGTGGCGTACCGCCCGGTGGCGGCGATGACGACCCGCGCGCCCATGACCGGCTTCTGGGTGGAGACGTCCGTGACGACCCCGCGGAGGCGCGCCGTGGCCACCTGCGCCCCGCCGGAGCGCGGAACGAGGGCAAGGAGGCCCACGAGGCCTGCCAATGTCAGTCTGGTCATCCTGAGCCGGTTCTGCGGCATCCCGCGCATGGGAGGAGGTGGCGAAGCCGGAGGGGGACGAGAGGACGCTGTCGCGTCGTTCGCGTCCCCCTCAGGTACCCGTCAGGCCGGCCGTGGGTCACTCGTTCCGTCCCACGACCGGCGTTCAGTCCGCGATCACGGAGGCGTCGGCGACTTGGGCGTCGCGCCACCGAAGGTGTACAGCGGCTCGGCGAGCACCCCGAGCTCCGACGCCGGGACCGGCATCTCGCGTGGCGTGCCGGTGACGAGGCCACCGTTCACGCGGCGACGCGGGAAGTACGCGGCCGGGCCGAGTCCGAGCAACTCGACGTCCTGCTCGTAGCGCAACATCGCCCGCAGGCCGGCCTGGCCTGTCCCAGCCGTGGCGGCCGAGAGGCAACCGCGGGTCACGCGGCTGTTGTTGATCAGGGTCGCCGCGAGCGCGAGGTTCGTGTTCTGCTCGATGAGCGCCTCGGCCCACAGCAGGTCATTCTGCTGCCGCGAGAACACCGGGGCATCGCCGATGCCCGCCCACAGACCGTTCGGATCCTGGAGGCCGGAGTAGTCGTACCGGATGTGCGCGATGTTCGACTGGTGATACGAGCCGCGGGCCATGTTGAAGATCGCGATCGACGACCAAGCGAAGTCCGAACCGCCGCCGGCGGTGCGCGGCGTGGTGCCGAAAGAGGCTGCGGTCGCCGCATTGCCGTACGACCCGTTGCCGAGACGGCAGTCCAGCGAGTTCGGCTGCGGATTGCCGGCCAGCGGCCACGGCGTCTGTTGCGTCACCGGGTCGAGCTGGTTGGCAACGCGCGTGTGAACGCGGCCGCTCGAGATGTCCATGAACCACGCCATGATCTGCGGGTTCCAGTCACCGCCGTCGCCCGTGATCAGGAAGTCGAACGCGGTACCCGAGGAGATGCCGTTGGACGCGTAGTTCGCGACCGCGGCCCAGTCCGTCGACGTCGCCTCGCCCGCGTCACGGGGCCAGGCGGCGAGGAGCTCCGCGGCCATCGTGTTGGCGATCTGCGCGATCTGCGTGTTCGTGTAGAGGATGTCCCCGGGTCCGAACCAGCCACCGGCCGTCGTGAACGAGTTCGCGTTGGCGTACGCGATCGCCGAGTCGAGCTTCGCCCGCGCCGCGTCCCGCACCAGCTTGCGGTTCGAGTAGGTGAGCGACGCCAGATCCGACGCCTCGTCGACGATGTACCCCTTGTCGTAGTTCAGGGCGATGCCGCTGAGCGCCGCGCCCTGCATGAGCAGCGCGATGGTCTCGATGCGGCGGGTGTTCGCGGTGTCGCCGATCAGGAGATCGTTGTTGCGGATCGCCCGGAGCACGTCGTTCGCCGACGAGAGCACGGCGTAGTAGCCGTTCCAGTAGTGCTCGATGCTCGTGCGCGCCGCGTTCGCCGGATTGTTCTGCCACGAGCGCGAGTTCCTGGTCCCGTCCAGGTCGATGCCCGAGTAGAAGTTCATGTTGAAGTTGTTCCAGGACGACGTGTACGTCTGCGCCTGGGTGACGAGCGGCCCCGTGCCTTCGAGGCCTTCGAACGTGTTGAACCAGACCTGGATGGCGCCGGCGCCGACCGCCTCGATGGCGGCCGGATCCGAGAGCGCGCGCTCGGCGTCCGGGTCGTTCGGATTGGTGATGTCCAGGGACTTGCAGCCGGTCACCGCGAGCGCGGCGGCCAGGCCAAGGCCCCGAACGAAGGTCGTCATGTGCATTCTCGATCTCCTCGTCAGGCCGCGGCTCAGAAGCCGAGCTCAAGCATGAAGGTGAACGTGCGGAACTGCGGATAGGTGAAGTAGTCCACGCGGTAGGTGAACGGGTTGCCCTGCAGTCCCGACGTGCCCGTCACGTCAGGGTCATAGCCCTTGTAGTTCGTGCTCGTCCAGAGGTTGCGGCCGACGAGACCGAGACGCGCCGTCTCGAACCCGAAGGCGCCGAGCGGGCGCTTCACCCACTCGCTGGGCAGCGTGTAGTTCACCGCCAACTCGCGGAGCCGGACGTACGAACCGTTCTCGACGAAGTAGTCGACCGGGCTGATGTTGTTGTAGAACGTCTGGTAGTACGTCACCGGCTTCCGCTCGACGGCCGGCTTGTTGCGCTGATCGAAGACCGGGTCGCGCTGCTCGTTGAACGGCCACTGACGCGTCAGGTTGTAGATGTCGCCGCCCTGCAGCATGGTGATCAACGTGCTCACCGAGAGCCCCTTCCACTGGAAGGTCGAGTTGAGCGCGAGGTTGATGTCCGGGTTGACGTCGCCGATCTTCACGACCGTCTCGCCATCGGCCGTGTAGTACTTGAGCGGCCGCTCGTTGATCGTCCGCCAGTCCGCGGTCCGAACGAAGAAGCCTTCCTCGTTCCGCGTGTAGTCAGCCGAGGTGCCGGCGAGGAAGCCCGACGCGAGCGTCTCGTCGAGCTGCGCTGCGGTCCGGATGAACCGCTCGCCGTAGATCACGCCGAAGGCCTCGCCCGCGGCGATCTTGAAGACCTTCGTCGTCGCATCCGGACCGGCGAGGTACGGCGCGATGTTCAGTTCCTCGATCCGCTGGCGGGTCCGGTCGGCCGTGACATTGAGCCGCCAGAACATGTCACCGCGCGAGATCAGGACCGCGCCGAACGCGATCTCGTGCGTGGTGCCCGACAGCGTGCCCGCATTCCGCCACTGGGACTGGTAGCCCGTCGCCGCGCGCGAGACCGGTGCCAGGAGGATCTGGTCGCTCGTCGACTTGTCCGAGTAGCTGTACTCGAACGTGTAGTTCTGCAGGAAGTTGATGTTGAATCCGACTTCGGTCTCGGCCGAGAACGCCGGCTTCAGGTCCTTGTTGCCGAGGTTGACCTTCACCGGGTTGCCGCTCGCCAGCGAGAAGGTCTCGTACTGGGCGTCGAAGCCCGGACGGAGCCCCGCGGTGCCGTACGACGCGCGCAGCTTGAACTCGTCGACGCCGGGGATGGAGAGGTCCTCGGAGAGGCGATACGCCGCCGACATGCGGTTGTAGATCGCCGTCCGCTCGTTCGCTCCGAAGAGCGACGAGGCGTCCTGCCGGACCAGCGCGTCGACGATGTAGCGGTCCATGATGTCGAACGTCGTGATCGCGAACACGTTCCGGTTGCGGATCGTGATGGTCTGCGAGCCGGCGCGGATCGGCAGGCTCAGGTCGGCGGCGCCGAACTCGGGCACGCGCGGCACCTTCAGGCCACCCGCCGAGGCGCTGACCGCGTTGTTGGACTGGTCCTCGAACACGTAGGCCAGCTTGGTCGTGTTCGTGAAGTTGGAGAACGTGCGCTGCGCCGTCAGCGTGGCGCCGATGTTGCTCGTGCGCGCCAGCGTGGACGTCTGCCCGAGACCGCCGGCGTTGCCGAGGCCCCGCGAGTTGAGGAAGCCGCGGGGCGTGAACGTCTTGTACATCTGCCCCGACTGCTCGTAGTTCACGTTGCCTTCGGCCGTGAGCCATTCGAGCGGCTTGTACGTGAGCTTGAACGTGCCGTTGAACCGGTCGCGATCACGGTCCACCCGGTAGTTGTTGAGCCCGTACAGCGGGTTCACCACGTTGCCCGAGAGCGGCGCACGATAGATGTTCGCGTTGAACGGCGAGCCGTCCGCGTTCGGGGCCAGCAGGTCCGTGTCCGGCTCGAGGAAGCGGAGGCCGAAGAAGATGCCGGTGTTCTCGCCCTCGTCCGAGTGCGACCGGCCGTAGAAGGCGCCCGCCTGGAACGACATCTGGTCGGTGAGCGCCTGATCGAGATTCACGCGGAAGTTCTGGCGCGTGAAACCGTCCAGCAGGCCGAGCACGCCCGACTCGCGGCTGTTGTGGAACGAGACGTTGAAGTTCGTCGAGCCGCGGCGCTGGCCCACCGACGCGTAGTTCGTGAGGTAGTTGCCCGGGCGGAAGACCTGGTCGAGCTGGTCGTAGTAGACCGGGTACGTCCCATCGGCGATGAGGTCGGCCTTCTGCACGCGGTTGCCGCCGGCGTTGAGCCGGAAGTTGCCGTCAGGCAGGAGCTCGAACTCATGCGCCATGTTCCCCGGCACCTTGTTCGGCAGCCAGCTCTGGCCGTACTCGTTGCGGAACGTGAACATCGTCTGGCCCTCGGCCAGCTGCGCGCCGCGCTTCGTGAAGATCTGCACCACGCCGTTGGCCGCGTCGGACCCGTACAGCGAGCTCGCCGCCGCGCCCTTGATGACCTCCATGCGCTCGACGTCCTCGGTGTTGATGTCCGCGAGGGTCAGGCGGGAGATCGTGCCGTCGACGATGATCAGCGGGTCGGAGGTGCCGGCGAGGCTCGTGGCCGACCGGAGCCGGATCGCCGGCGCCGCGCCGGGCTGGCCGGACACCGTGACGACGCTCGCGCCAGCGACGCGGCCCGCGAGGGCGCCGACCGGGGACGAGGAGGGCGCTTCCTTGATGGCGGACGCGTCCACCACGCCGACCGAGAAGGCCGTCTTCTTCTGCGACGTCGCATCACCGACGCCGGTCACGACGACCTGCTCGAGGTTGAGGACGTCCTTCGTGAGCTCGAAGTCCTTCTCGATGCGGCCGGCCGAGAGGGTCACCGGCGCCTGCTTCGGCGTGTAGCCGATCGCGCGCACCCGCAGCGTCACGCCGCGGTTGGCGTTCTGTCCGAGCGGCACGACGAACTGATAGGTGCCATCGACCGAAGTGGTGGCGCCGACACCGAGTTCGACGAGTCCGACGCTCGCCCCGCCGAGCGGCTGACCCGCCGAGGTGACCTTGCCCGAGAACGTGACGCTCTGCGCCGCGGCCACCGCCGTGGTCAGCATCACCGCCACGACCGCCGTGAGCAACGACTTCAGCGCCGGAGCGCGAACACCCGACATGAGGGACCTCGGTGCTGTGGTGATCTTCATCATGGATAGACCCTCGCCGTGAGCGAGGCGCCGGAGGCGTTCTCGTAGACGTCGAGCCAGACGTACCAGAACCCGGCGGCGGGCGTGAGCATCAGGCAGCTCTCGTTGTTGCCGGCGGCGTAGGGACGGCACACCCAGTTCCCCGCGCCGTACGCCGGGATGGCGTTGAAGCGGACATACATATCGAGGTCGCCCGTGCCGCCCGACATCGTGATCCGCAGGCTGTCCTTACCCGCCGGGACGTTGATACGGAAGAGGAGCGTGTCGCCCAGGTTGCCCGCGATGCCCGTCCTCGCCACGCCGCTCGTGAGCGGGATGAAGAGCGGAGCGACGGTGAAGCTCGCCGAACGCTTCTTCGACGGGTCCGCAGTCAGCGTCGCCGTGATCGCCGCGAAGCCGTCATTGAGGGGATTCGCCGTCGCCAGACCGGTCGCGGAGACCGTCGCGACGGTCGGATCGCTGCTCTCCCAAGTCACCGTCGCCGGTGCGCCGCCGATGGTCGCCGTGAACTGCACGGGCGGATCACCGGCCTTGATGCCCTTGTACAGCGGCGTCACCTCGAGTCGGGTGCTGAGGTCGGTCGTCTCGTACCCTTCATCAGCGCACGCCATCGCGCTGATGGTGAGCACGAGCGCCGCCATTCGAGCTGCGGAACGCAGAGTCATCGCTACTCCGTCTGGATCGTGTTGTCCCCCGGGCGCGCGGAGTGCGCCACGAGGAGGTGGGGGCTACAGGGCGCGAACCTACGACTTCCCGCTTTCAAGCGCAACAGTCCGGTCACAACTCAGACGTCGGGGGGACGAACCGTGAGGTCCGACCCCGCCGGCAGGGCCATCCGGGTCTCCCGGCCATCGTTCCATCGGATCACCATCACCTTCGCCTGCGCCGGACGGGCCAGCACCAGGGTCGCACCGTCGGTGGACCCCTGCCCCGTCCCCGTGGTCACGGCCCGTGCCGGTCCGCGCCACCCGTCACCCTCCATGTGCAACACCGCGCCGACCCCGCGGGGATTCCCCGCCGGGCCGACCAGCCGTACCCGCAGACCCGGCACTCCCGTCACGTTCCGCCACAGCGTGGTCGCTCCGCCGTTCTGCGCGACCGCCAGGTCCGGCCGGGCGTCCCGATCGAAATCCGCGACGGCCGAACCCCGCTGGTCTCCGCGGATGACGAGACCGGATTCACGGACCCCCATGGGCCTGAAACCGCCGGTCCCGTCGCCGAGCAAGAGAAGGCCCACCCCGGCATCCTGACGCGCGGACGCGATCTCCGTGGGGAACAGGTTCTGTGCGAGGAACAGGTCCTCGCGCCCATCACCATCGAAGTCGGCGACGCTCACGCCGCTCGCCGGCGCGCGCTGCGCGATCGCAGGCAGCGCCCGGGGCTCGAACCGGTCACCTCTATTGAGGAGGATCGTGTGGTCGTAGGTGGTCGATCCCACCCGGACGGCCGTCCTCGCATCGTCGCCGAAGAGCGCAGGCACGGAGAGGCCCGAGAACTCGCGGAAGGTCTTGACTCGGTCCCGCAGCGCCGGGAAGGCGACACCGAGCCGGGAGAAGCTCTCCAGCGGCATCTCGTCGGTGCCGCCCGAGTCGGCGCGTGCGAACACGAGCCCCAGCGAGCGCGAGCCGAACGACCCCGTGTACAGCACATGCGGCCGCGTCTCGCTCGCCCCCCACGCCTGGTTCCGTCCTCGGCTCGTCGCGACGAGATCCAGCCGACCGTCGCCATCGAAGTCGCCCACATTGAGCGCGAGCCAGCGGCTCCTGATCTTGTCGAGCCCCAGTCGGGCGGTGGCATCGCGCAGCCGACCTTGCTCGTTCACGAGCACGCGGATCAGCCCGAACTCCGACGCCACGACGAGGTCCGACCGTCCGTCACCGGACACATCCGCCATGACCGCCCCGGTCACTAGTCCGAGTCCGCCGAGTTGCGGCGCGTTCGCCGTGTCGACCACGAAGCTGCCGTCACTCCGGCCCAGCAGCAGCCGCGAGGTGGCGGGGAGCGGCCACGCGCCGCCGGTGACCCGCGCACCCACGAAGAGGTCGAGCTGGCCGTCACCGTTCACATCACCTGCGGCGAGTGCGCCCACGCTCGCGGTGTCGCCGGCGAGGAGTGCGCCCGTCACCGAGGGCGTTCCACCGGTCGTCGCGATCGCGAGCACGCGTGGCATCGCGAGCGCGCTGTCGATGGTGCCTGCCTCGTAGTTCGCCTGTGCGACGGCGACCCGCTCGCCGCCACGACCATCGGGCAGCGCCACCATGCCAAGCAGGTCGCCCTGCGCCGCGGCCGCACGACGCGCGACGAAACGGTCGCGCTGATTCCCGAGGACCGTGAGCGCCCCGCCACGCCCCGCACCGACCACGAGGTCCTCTCGCCCGTCACCATCCGCGTCGATCCACGCGAGCGCGGGTCCGAACTGGCTCATGCGCTCCGGCAGCAGGGGCTGCCGCTTGAAGTCATCGTAGAGCGTCTCGTGGTGCGTGTGCCCGCCGAGCAACGGCGTGGCATCCGCGAAGAGCGACGCGAGCGTCGTGCTCGCAGCGGGTGACGCGGGCGTTGCCGATAGGGCGGTCGACGCGTTCACCTCGTACAGCCGGTTCGCTCGCACATCCCCGATCTCAGTGACTCGGCCGTCGCGCCAGCGCACCGTGATCGCGTGCGCCGAATCGGCATTGGCCGCGAACGTGAGCAGCTGCTCGCTGCCGGAGAGGTAGTAGCCGCCGGCCGTCATCTCGCGGGACTGCGTCGGGACCGGCCCGCCGTGCAGCGTGACGAGGGCACCGACCGCCGCGCCCGTCAACCGCACGGCGATGCGCGGCGCGCGCGCCCCGTTGCGGTAGATCGCCGCCGGCGCATCGAGCCGAGTCACGACGAGGTCGAGGTCTCCATCGAGATCGAAGTCCGCGAGCGCCACGCCCTGCGAGATCGCGTCGACGTCGCCGATCCCCCAGCCACCCGGCATCGGCGTGAACGTCACATCGCCGTTGTTCCGGAGCGCGATGCTCCGCGTCGCGAGCCGCGGGAACTCCTTCTGCTCCTCGTCCCACGGCACGCGCGGGAAGCTGTTGCGGATCCGGTCGAAGGTGTCGGCGTCACGGATGTCCCACCGGTGGCCGTTCACGGTGAGCAGGTCCTCGCGGCCATCGAGGTCGACGTCCAGGAACGCCGATCCCCATGTCCAGTCGGTCGCGGCGACGCCCGCGAAGTCGGCGAGCTGCGCCCACGAACCGTCGCCGCGATTCACGTGCAGCATGTTGCGCATCCACTGCGGGCGCTCGCCGGTGAGGCCGATGCCCTTCGGGAGCGGCGTGTGCGTCGGGATCCCGGTCTGCCGGGCGGCCCGCGTGGGGCTCAGCATGTCGGCGGTGAAGATGTCCACCGTGCCGTCGCGATCGACGTCGCCGAAGTCCACCGACATGCAGGTGTTGCTCGTCATCGAGAGCGCCGACCGCGGCGCGAGCCGGAAGCCGCCCTGTCCGTCGCCGAGCCAGAACTGGTCGGGATCCTCGAAGTCGTTGCAGACGTACAGGTCGGGGATCGCATCGCCGTTCACGTCGTAGAAGCGTGCGGCGAGCGTGAAGAAGTCCGGCTCCTGGGCGAGCGGACGGCCGTCGGCGTCGCGGAACCGCGGCCCCGAGATGGGTGCCCGCGCGAAGTGGCCACGCCCGTCGTTCACGAAGAACAGGTCGGGATCCGCGCGCTGGGACCGCACGATGCCACCGAGGTCCGGCCGATCCTCGATGCGGTACTCGGCCTGCCACTCCGGTCTCACGGCGAATCCCGTGGCGGTCTTCGTGACCACCTGGTCGAATGCGCGCTGCTGCGGCGGATAGCGGTCGAGCGCGTTCCGCACCTTGTAGGTCGCGACGTACAGGTCGAGGTCGCCATCGCCCTCCACGTCGGCGAGGGTGAGCGTGGTGGCGCCGAACCCGCCGGTGAGTCCGCTCGCGGCGGTCGCGTCGGAGAACTTCCCCTGGCCGTCGTTGGCCCACAGCATCACCGGGCCGCCAAGCGTGCCCACGAGGAGGTCGGCATCCCCGTCGCGGTCGACATCGGCGAACACCGCTCCGACCGAGCCCGAGTCGATCCGCACGCCGCTCGCGGCCGTGACGTCCTCGAAGCGGAAGCCGCCCGCGTTGCGATACAGCGCGGCCGGCCGCTCCACCGACGCGAGGAACAGGTCCGGGTAGCCATCACCGTCGATGTCACCCACCGCCGCACCCGCGCCGATGAGCAGGTCGCGGTTCTTGAGCGCATGGGCGTCGTCCACGTCGTTGGCGTGCGTCACACCCGTGCGTGAGGGACCGAGGCCCTCGAAGCCCGCGCGCACGCCCGTCGACTGCGACGCCGCACCCAAAACGTCCAGCGCACGCCATCGATGGCCGGCACCCTCCGTCCACTCACCGACCCTTGGCGAGGGATCCCCGCAGGCCCACACGAGCGCGAGCGTGGCGCACCGAGCGATCCTGCCGCGCCTCACTCGCGCTCCCGCGTGCGCAGCGCCTTCACGCGGTCCCCGATGCAACTCCCCTGCGCCATGCCGTCGATGACCGCGGGCAGGTAGTGGACCCCCGCGTACACGCGCGACCAAGCGACCTCCTGCCGCGCCGCGCTGAACGACGCGAACGGCCGCGCGGGCTGCCCGATGTCCACCTGGCTGGAGTCGACGAATGCGATGGTGTCGCCGAGCTGGGCGATGAGCACCTGGACCGCCGCGGCCGACTGCACCGAGTGCCCGCTCGGATACTCGGGGAAGGGCGGCGTGGGGATCACCGTCCGGTAACTCGGGTCGAACACGCGCTGCACGTACGCCACCGGACGCACCACCATGGACCGGTACTTCTCCTTCCAGCATCCGATGAACGCGTCGGCGATGGCGAGCGACGTGAGCGTGTAGAGCTCTGCCGCCGCCGGAGCGCTGAGTCCGCGCGCCGCGATCATCTGGTTCACGACGCTGATCCAGTGGAAGCCCGGCGTGCCGGTCGCCACGGGATTGTCCGCCCAGAAGAGCGCGATCTGCCGCTGCGCCGGCGTGAGCGCCTTCACCGAATCGTAGAACTGCTTCCCCATCGCGTGGAACGGCGTCCCCGGCCGCTCCGAGTAGGCGGGGGGCGGTGGCGGCGCGCATTCGTCGCCGTCCTTGATGACGAACGTGCGGAGCGTGCCCCAATACGGCTCCGTCGGCCGCGTCGGGTTGAACGCGGGCAGCGTGGTCGCACCCGCTTCCTTGGGGCGGTTCGCGAAGACGCTCTTCTCACTCGCCGTCTCGGCATCGAGCCGCACGTTGGGGTTCTGCGTCGACACGAGATCCGACTGGCCCGAGAGGGTCTGCGGCACGAACTGGTCGAGCGTCGCGGTGTTCATCCACTGGTCGCGCCGGTCGGGCGGAGGCCACTGCAGGCTGCGGGTCGCGTAGAACCCGTCGCCCTCCGCCCATTCGAGGATCGACGCCGCGAGCGCGCGGCCATGCTCCTCGGATGCCGCGCGCTGCTCGGCGCGCACGCCGGCGGCGACGCGCGCCATCACCTGCGCCGTGGCGAGCGAGTCGATGGTCGTGCGCGTGCTCGCGAAGCCGTCGCGGAAGAGCGAATCCAGCACGAGGCCTTCGGCCGTCGCGGCGACGATCGCGCCGTCGACCTGCGTACCGTCCGGCACCTTCGGCAGGTCCGTGAACCCGTTGAGCTGGCCCTCGAGCGAGCGCAGCCCGGACCGCGGATCCGCGGCGTACCCTTCGAACAACGCGAGTGCGGCGTAGGCCGAGATCCGAGAGGCGATCGGCGGACCGAGCCGTTCGCTGCGCACGAACGCGAGGGAACTGCGCGTCCACTGCGCGACGAGTTGCGGGTCGGGGGCGGGCGCTTCGCGTCCGCAGGCACTCATCGACAGGGCGAGCGCGAGGCGAGCGACGAGTGCGGAGGGTGCGACGGAGGCGCCACATCGGGCGCGCGAGGACGGCGGCATCGCGGTCTCTTGCGAAAAGGGGGGCGGAAGCGTCCAACATACGCCCCCGCCCCGCCAACCTGCGAGCCCGCGTCGAGCCTGCGGTGACCCCGCCGCGCTAGACGATCACGCGCGACGAACGCTTGAGGACGAGCGGTGCCGCCGGCATGCGCGATCGCTCCAGCGACCGCATCCCCTCCGGTGTGCGGAGCTGGATCCGCGGCGCGATCCGTTCGATGATCACGCCGTCATCGTCAGGCGAGTCCGGCGTGCGGACGCGGACCCGGGCGTTCGGCATCTCCCGCAGCAGGTTCTCCATCTGGGGGATCATGAACATCCCGCGCGACTGCTCGGGCAGCTCGCTCGCCTTGGCCGTGGTCACCCGCACGGTCCGCGACCGCCCCCCGCTCACGACTGTGAGTTCGGCCGCATCCCCCGCCTTGAGCTTCGCCACTTCGCGCGAGAGCCGCTCGGCCCGCATCGCGCCCACGCTCGCGTCCTCGGCGTCCTCGCGCGGCACCCGCAGGCTGACGCCGTTGATGGCCGCGATCCGGTCGCCTTCGAAGATCCCCGCCTTCTCCGCCGGCCCGCCCGCGACGACCGACTGCACGAAGAGTCCGATCGTATCACGCGCGGAGCCGGTGCTCGCCACGCTCACCCCCAGCACCGCCCGGTCATCGTCGTCCGTGCGACGGCGCAGGTCCATGGTGCCGCCATCGCCGAACGCGGACCCCTCCACCGGCGTCACGCGAACGTCGCGCGCCGTCCCGCCGCTCAGCACGCGCAGCACCACCTCGTCCCCGGGCTTGGTGGCCTGCACCGCGCGCTGGAGCCGGCGATTCAGCACCCCGGAGTAGTCCGCCTCGCCCGCGTCGGCGCGATCGGCGCGCAGGCTCACCCCGTTCACCGACTGGATCCGATCCCCTTCCTTGAGGCCCGCCTTCTCCGCGGGCGAGCCGCGCGTGACGGACTCGATCCGCAGGCCGAGGGTGTCGCCGCGCTCGCTCTCGGCGACCGTCGTCACCCCGATCATCGGGCGGTCGCTGTCGAACACCGTCGTGAACGTGCGCGATCCCGCGGACGGCGCGCGCAGGATGCGCACGTCCTGGGCGGCGGCGAGCGCTGGCGCGGCGGCGAGGATCGAGCAGGACAGCAGGGCCGCGCGTAGAGCGGTCGGCCGGTGGAGCGTGACGCGATGCGGTCGGTGTGTCATCTTCCCTTCCTTCCTGGCGTGATGGTCGAGTGGCTCTGCCCTCTCCGTCACGTCGCCGGTCCGCAGGGTTTCCCGAGCATCCGTCCCTCGCCGTCCCTCGTACCCCGAGCCCATTCCATGATCCGTTCCTCGTTGCTGGTCCTCGCCTCGCTGGCGTCCCTGGCGCAGGCGCAGGGGCGCCCCGCCGGGCGTCCCAGTGGTGCCGCCACGCCGCCGCGCGCCGGTGGCGACTCCGCGCAGTCCGGTGACTCCGCGCGCGCCGGCGGCATCCCGGCGAGCGCGCTCTCGGCGTTCCGCTTCCGGTCCATCGGCCCCGCATTCACCTCGGGCCGCATCGCCGACCTCGCGATCCACCCCGATCGCAAGACGTGGTACGCGGCCGTCGCCGCGGGCGGCGTCTGGAAGTCGGAGAACGCCGGCATCACGTGGGCGCCGATCTTCGACGGCCAGGCCTCGTTCTCCATCGGCACCGTCGTCCTCGACCCCAAGGACCCGAACGTCGTCTGGGTCGGCACCGGCGAGAACAACGCGCAGCGCGCGGTCTCGTTCGGTGATGGCGTCTACAAGTCCGAGGACGGCGGACGCACCTGGAAGAACATGGGCCTCAAGCTCTCCGAGCATATCGGCCGCATCGTCATCGACCCGCGCGACTCGAAGGTCATCTACGTGGCCGCGCAGGGGCCCCTCTGGGCCGAGGGCGGCGAGCGCGGTCTCTACAAGTCGGTCGATGGCGGCGAGACCTGGACCAGGATCCTCTCGGGAGAGAAGTACGCCGGCGTGAACGACATCTCGCTCGACCCGCGCAACCCCGACGTGATGGTCGCGAGCACGTGGCAGCGCCATCGCCAGGTGTGGGGTTACATCGCCGGCGGTCCTGAGTCGGCACTCCATCGGTCCGTCGATGGCGGCAAGACGTGGAAGAAGCTGAGCGGCGTCCCGGAGGGCGAGGGACGCATCGGTCTCGCGCGCTCGCCGTCGCACCCCGACATGGTCTACGCGCTCATCGAGGCCGCCAACAACCGTGGCGGCGTCTACGCCTCGGAGGACAACGGCGTGAGCTGGGAGCGTCGGGGCGGCTCGTTCTCGTCGTCGTCGCTCTACTACAACGAGCTGTGGGTCGACCCCAACGACGCGAACCGCCTCATCGCGGTGGACGTGCAGAACCAGGTCTCGAACGACGGCGGACGCACGTGGACCAGCCTCGGCGAATCGGGGAAGCACGTCGACAACCACGCCATCTGGATCGACCCGGCCGACAGCGAGCACATCATCAACGGCAACGACGGCGGCATCTACGAGACCTTCGATGGCGCACGCAACTGGCGCTTCGTCGGCAATCTCCCGGTGACGCAGTTCTACAAGATCGACGTCGACATGAACGCGCCGTTCTACAACGTGTGCGGCGGCACGCAGGACAACTACTCGTTCTGCGGCCCCACCCGCACGAACAACAACAACGGCATCCGCAACTCCGACTGGTTCGTGACGAACGGCGGCGACGGCTTCCAGAGCCGCGTCGACCCCAAGGACCACAACACCGTCTACGCCGAGTCGCAGAACGGCGGCCTCATCCGCTTCGACCGCCGCACCGGGAACGGCACGCGCATCGTGCCCGAGGAGGAGCCGGGTGAGGATCCGGCGCGCTGGTACTGGGACGCGCCGGTCATCATCAGTCCGTTCAGCAACACGCGGCTCTACTTCGCGTCGCAGCGGCTCTACCGGTCGGACGACAAGGGTGACAGCTGGCGGCCCGTCTCGCCCGACCTCTCGCGCAACATCCCGCGCACGTCGATGAAGATGCTCGGGCGCCTGTGGAGCGTCGACGCGGTCGCGCGCAACACCTCGACCTCGTTCGCCGGCAGCATCACCGCGGTGAGCGAGTCGCCCAAGGCCGAAGGGTTGATCTACGCCGGCACCGACGATGGCCTGCTCCAGGTGACCGAGAACGGCGGCGGCGCGTGGCGGAAGGTCGAGAGCATCGCCGGCGTGCCGGACACCTCGTTCGTCGCGTACATCACCGCCTCGCCGCACGACGCGGACGTCGTGTACGCGGCGATCAAC
The DNA here is from genome assembly GCA_964464585.1 of uncultured Gemmatimonas sp. Lineage (GTDB taxonomy): Bacteria > Gemmatimonadota > Gemmatimonadetes > Gemmatimonadales > Gemmatimonadaceae > Pseudogemmatithrix. Next base: position 21,753 of record CAYXGS010000001.1, read on the forward strand.
AACTTCAAGCGCGGCGACTTCAAGCCGTACATCGTGCGCTCCGGCGACCGCGGCCGCACGTGGAAGGTCATCTCGTCCAACCTCCCGGAGCGCGGCCCCACGCACGTCGTGCGCGAGGATCCGGTGAAGAAGGGCATGCTCTTCGCCGGCACCGAGTTCGGCGTCTTCGTCTCGTTCGACGACGGCGGCCGCTGGCAGCCGCTGCGCAACGGCCTGCCGCCCATCGCGGTGTTCGACATCGCCATCCAGCCGCAGATGAACGACCTCGTCGTGGCGACGTTCGGCCGCGGCCTCTACGTGATCGACGACTACTCGGCCATGCGCGACCTCGCGCCGGAGAAGCTCCGCGCCGAGGCGGTGCTGCTCGGCGTGTCGCCCGCGTACCAGTTCCAGCAGGCCTCGCCGCTCGGCGGCAACGGCGTCTCGTTCCAGGGCGCGTCGCTCTACGTCGCGCAGAATCCCCCGGTGGGCGCGACCATCACGTATCACCTGCGTGCGGCGTACCGCACCGCGCGGCAGCAGCGTCAGACGCGCGAGACGGCGTTGAATCGCTCGGGCGCGGACGTCCCGTTCCCCGGGTGGGAGGTGCTCAAGGCCGAACAGGATGAGGAGGCGCCGGCGGTGGAGATCGAAATCAGCGATCCCAGCGGCGCGATCGTCTCGCGGTTCGACGGCACGAACACCGGCGGCAGCAATCGCGTCACGTGGAACCTGCGCTGGCCGAGCGTGACGCCGGTGCAGGGTGCGGCGGCGGGCGGCGGTGGCTTCGGTGGCGGCGGCGGCGGCGGTGGCGGTGGCGGTGGCGGTGGGTTCGGAGGCGCGGGCGGTGGCACGCTCGGCGGCAACGGTCCGCTCGTCGCGCCCGGCACGTATCGGGTGCAGCTCTTCAAGCGCGTGAAGGGCGTCCGCACGGCGCTCACGCAGCCGGCGCCGTTCGAAGTGCAGCTGTTGCCCAACGCGACCATCACGCCGGCCGAGCGCCAGCGCGCGGTGGCGTACTATCGGGACGCACAGCCGCTCCAGCGGCAGGTGCTTGGCGCGAACGCGACCATGGCGGAGGTGAGCACGCGGCTCGACGCGCTCATGCGGGCCGCGGAGCAGGTGACCAAGCCGACGACGCTCGATGCGGAGATCCGTGCGGCGATCGTGAAGCTGCGCGGGATCCGTGAGCAGCTGAACGGGGACAATACGCCGGGGCGGTACTCGGAGCCGACCGAGACCTCGTTGCTCGGCCGCCTCAACACGGCGACCGGTGGGTCGCTCGGGGAGCCGTCGGGTACTCAGCGGCGGCAGTTGGAGATCGTGAAGGAGCGGTTCCCGGCGATCCAGGCGGCGCTCAAGGCGTTCGTGGAGAATGATCTCTTGGCGCTCGAACGGAAGGCGGAGGCGGAAGGGGCGCCGTGGACGCCGGGGCGAGTCATTCCCTGAACTGCGGATGTGAGTCGTGAGATGTGAGCTGTAAGCTCACTGCGACGGCGATGCGGGGGAGTCGGGATGGTGCCGGCTTCCCCGCATCGCCGTTGCTCGGAGCTCACCGTGCGCATCTCGCATCTCGCCTCTGCCGTTTCCACCCCCGAGCACGCATCTTGCCCCTGCTCACCGCATCCCCTCGGCCCCGCGCTCCATGGCATTCTGGCTCCTCCTGCTGGCCCTCTCGGCCGGCATCACGATCTACTCGTACGCACTCTACCCGGTGCTGCTCTGGGTCGTGAGCAAGGTGCGACGCCGGCGCCGCGTGCACACCGCTGCGCCGGCCGAGTGGCCCCGCGTGACGATCACGCTGCCGGCATACAACGCACAGGACACGCTCCGGCCCGTGCTCGAGGCGTTGGTGAAGACCGACTATCCCGCCGATCGCCGCCAGATCCTCGTGGTGAGCGACGGATCGACCGACGGCACCGATGACCTGGTGCGCGAGTACGCGTCGCAGGGGATCGAGCTGCTGCGCATCGAGGGAAGGCTGGGCAAGACCGAGATCGAGAATCGCGCCTTCGCCGCCATCCGCGGCGACATCGTCGTCAACACCGACGCGTCGGTGACGATCGACCCGGCGTCGGTGAAGCACCTCGTCGCGGCGCTCGGTGACCCGGAGGTCGGCGTCGCGAGTTCACGCGACATCTCGGTCGCCTCGGTGGGCGCGAAGGGCCATGCGAGCGAGGCGACGTACGTCGACTACGAGATGTGGATCCGCGACCTCGAGACGGCCGGCGAGGGCATCATCGGTTCATCGGGTTGTCTGTACGCGATCCGGGCCCCGCTCCACAAGCGGCAGCTGCCCGGGCACCTCAGTCGCGACTTCTCCTCGGCGCTGTGGGCGCGGATGAACGGCGCGCGCGCGGTGTCCGTGCGCGACGCGCTCTGCTACGTGCCCCGCGCGGCGAGCATGCGGATCGAGTTCCGGCGGAAGATCCGCACCATGAGCCGCGGGATCCAGACGCTGTTCTTCCACGGCCAGCTGCTCGATCCGTTCCGCCACGGCCTGTTCGCCTGGTTCCTCTGGAGCCACAAGCTGGTGCGGTGGCTCGTGCCCGTGGCATTGGTGGTCGGCGCGGTCGCGCTCACGGCGCTCGCGTTCATGCCGCTCGGCGCGACCTACGTCGCGTTCGGCGTCGGGACGCTGGGCGACTTGACGATCGTGCTCGCGCGCGTGGCCTTCGCGGGCCTCCTCGGCGGCCTGACCCTCGCCGCGCTGGGCTGGTGGTGGCCGCCCGACGCGCGGCCGCCGAAGCTCGCGGCGATGGCGGCCTACTTCGTCTCGGGGACGGTGGCGGGGCTCATCGCGTGGAAGCGCGCGCTGATGCGCGAGGGGGCGCCGGTGTGGGAGCCGACGCCGCGGGCGCTCAGCGGTTGATCACGAAGATCGTGAGCAGCGGCGTGAGGAAGAGTCCGACCACCTGAAGCACGGCGGCACGGTCCCAACGCGCGCGGAGCGGGACCACCAACGCATCGCCGTCGGTCATGCCGAGCTCGCCGACGGTCCGCCCGCTGCTGAGCGCGCTCTGCGTCTGCGCGGCGGTGAACAGCAGCGTGTCCGCGCGCGTGATCGTCATCGCGCTCACTCCGGCGTCCGGAGCGGGTCCCCCGGCGATCATGAGCATGGCATCGATCGTGGTCTCCGACGGGACGCTCACATAGCCGGGACGGAGCACCGAACCGAATACGGCGAGCCGCATGAGCGGCCGCACGGTGACGGTCGCATTGCGCACGACCTCGGTGAGTTCGGTCCGAAGCATCGACTCCAGCTCCGACCGCAGCACGCCGACCAGCGAGACCTGCCGGAAGCTCGGCACCGCGAGTCGCTGTCCGTCGAGGACCGTCAGGGTGTCGTTGACCGTCAATTGTCCCTCGATCCGCACACTGATCCGATCGCCGGGCTTGAAGTCTCCCTGCACGAGTCGGCGGCGGACTTCCGTCGCCTGTCGGCGCGCGTCCCCGCGAATGCGCTCCCCGTACGCGGTCGAGGCGGCGAGCTGATCGAGTTCACCGGCGCTCGTCTCGAGCTCAGCACGCGTCGCCATCCGGGAGGTGTTCAGCGTGACCGGCGCCTGCGCAGCAGCGGCACCGCTGACGCCAAGCGCCGCCACGCAGAGGAGGACGAGAGCATTGCGAATCTGGGCGATGGTGTTCATGGCGAATCGAAAGGTGGCGGAGTGTCGTCGCGAGCGCCCATCCTACGCGCGTTGCACGGCTGCCGCATGAGCCTGACTGACTGTGGACTCGGCGCATCGCAATCGAGTGGTCCAGCTCGGTCGATGCGGTGATAACAACATAGGGCACAACGTCTTATGACTTTCCGAAGGTCCCGCATGTAACCTGCAGAAGGGAACGTAGCGCCATAAGGTGGTGTTCCGGACTGCCCCGGGGCCCCTCCTCGAACCGAAACTACCGGAATTCATGACCGACCGCACCACCCGGGCCCATCCCCCCCTTACGCTCATCGCGAACAGCCAGGAATGGCATTCCCGGTCGCTGGAGAGCATCCTGGGGCCACATGGCTATGCGGTCATTCGTGCGTACACGGGACGGCAGGCGATCGAACGAGCGCAGGCAGCGCGCCCGGACTTGATCATCCTCGACACCGACCTGCCGGATCGTGACGGACTCGAGGTCTGCCGCGAACTCCGTGCCGACCCGAACATCAGCGCCGCGACGCCCATCCTCATCACGAGCCCGGGCCACCCGAGCCGGCAGCGGCGGCTCGACGCGTTGCGCGCGGGCGCGTGGGACTTCATCGGCTCCGCGCTGGATGGCGAGGAGTTGCCGCTCCGCCTCGACGCGATGATGCGAGCCAAGCAGGAAGTCGACCGGGCGCGCGAGGAGTCCCTGCTCGACGAACTCACCGGGCTGTACAACGTCCGCGGTCTCGCGCGACGCGCCCGTGAGCTGGGCTCGCAGTCGTTCCGCCAGAAGGAGCCCTTCGCGTGCATCGTGCTCACGCCGATGCTCAAGACCGAGCAGGGCACCGCGCTCTCCGCTGCGCATGCGACCGAGATCGTCGACACGCTGGCGCAGGTCCTTCGCGAATCCGGCCGCAGCTCGGATGCGATCGGCATGGTGGGGCCCGGCGAGTTCGCCGTGATCGCCCAGGGCACGGACTCGGAAGGGGCTGTCGGCCTGGCGCAGCGCCTCTCGCGCGCGGTCTCGCGCATCGACTCGACGAAGGGCATCCGCGTTGCGGCTGGCTACGATGCCGTCACGAACTATCACGATGCGCCGATCGAGCCGGGCGACATGCTCATGCGCGCCTCGCTCGCGATGCGACTCTCGCGTTCCGAGTCCGCCGGACCGGGACTGCTCAACATCCGGAAGTTCGAAGGCCAGCTGAACTGAGCTCGCCCGTCGGCGGGGCTCCGCGTCGCGCGAAGTCCCCTAGGACCCGATGAGCCGGCGCAGGGGTGACTTCTTGCCCCCTTCGTCCGCGGAGGGCGGCTCGTTCTCCGCTTCGTCCTCGGCCCGGTAGCCCGGCGTGTAGCCGTAGTACCGGTACACCCCCTCGGTGTTCACGTCATTGAGGATCGCGCCGAGCATCCGGATCGGCAGGCGGTCGATGTCATGCAGCCGCGACTCGGCGAGTTCGCGGTCCGTGACACCAGTGCGCAGCACCAGCACCATGCTCCCGCAGAGTGACGCGAGCACGAGCGGGTCCACCCCCGCACCGAGCGGCGGGCTGTCGACGATGATCGCCTGATACTCGCTCCGGAGTCCCATCAGGAATTGCGCCATCACCGGCGAGGCGAGCAACTCCGGCCCGCCGGCGAATCGCGTCCCGGATGGGATGAAGTCGCATCCGAGGTCCGGCAGCGTGCGGATGATCTCCTTGCGTTCCGAGGTGCCGCGCAGGAAGTCGAGCAGGCCGGGCTTGCGATCCACACCGAGCGAGCGGTGCAGGATGCCGCGGCGGGTATCCGCGTCGATCAGCAGGGTGCGGCGTCCGGCCGCGGCGAAGGCGCGAGCGAGGTTCGCCGATGTGAACGACTTGCCGTCTCCCGGTCCGGGGCTCGACACCGTCGTGATGAACGTGCCGGCGGTCCCGTGTGCGTACGCGAGGTTCATCCGGATGCTGCGGGTCGACTCGAGGAGCTGCGCCGCCTGGTCCGGATCGGGACCCTTCCCCTTCTTCGTCCGGATGAGCGGCAGGGTGCCAAGGATCGTCAGCCCGAGGTCCTTCGTGACCTGCTCCGGGTAGCGGATGCGGCTGTCGAACCGGTCGAGCAGGAGCGCGAGCAGCACCCCGATCCCCAGGCCAGCCGCGAGGCCCCCACCGATGATCAGCAGCAGCTGATCCGTGACCGGCTCCAGCGGCACCTTCGCCTCGTCCAGGAGGCGGACGTCCGGTGCGGCGCTCATCTCGGCGAGACGCGCCTGTTCGTACGCGGACTGCAGCTGCGTGTAGAGGTTGTTCTGGATGAGGACGTTCCGTTCGCGCCGCGATTCCTCGGAGACCCGCGCAGGAATCGCCTGCATCTCCTGGCCTGATGCCGCGATCCGGGCGTCCAGATCCCTCACGCGTTGCGTCAGGTTCGCGAGCAGCGCTCGCGCCTGCGCCGGGACCGTCACGCGCTCGAGTTCGTTCACCTCGCGATCGATCTGCTGGAGCGGCGCGTGGGCCGGACCGTACGCCAGTCGCATCTCGCGCGCCTCGGCCCGCTTGCTGCTCAGGAGCGACAGCGCGGCGCTCAGTTCGGTCGAACTGCGCACGGATGGGATCGCGCCCAGCGAGACGAGCAGCGACGTGCTCGAGTCCGACGCGCGCAGGGCCCGTTCGATCGCTTCCCGCTCGAGGTCAAGCGAGTCGCGGTCGAGACGCTGCCGGAAGTACGCCGTCCGCACGGGGTCCTGCGTGACCGAGAGCCCCGAGGCGATCGGCGTCGCCCCGCGGTCGCTCGGCAGGGTGATCGTCTGGATCTTGAACGTCTCGAGGGCGTTCTCGGCATCGCGCAGCGCGACCTGCGAGCGATCGAGCTGCTCGCGGAGCACCTCCGTCACCTGTGTCAACTTGTCGCGCTTGAGGAACGCACCCACCTCGACGAACCGGGCCGCGAGCGCGTTCACGGTCTCCGTGATCTCGATCGGATCCGTCCCCCGGAGGGACACCCGCATGAACGAGGCATCGACACCGAGTGGCGGCACGTCGATGGCGTCCCGCAGGCGGACGGCGGCATCGCGCGGGGTGCGCACGACGAAATCGATGCTCAGGCCGGGCTCGAGCGCCGACGGGACCCAATGGAATCCCATTCGACTCCCAATCGAGTCGCCGACGGCACGCTCGTCGAGCACGACCCCGTCCCGGCTCTGGAGCGACACGCGGTCCCCGCCCGGGCTCACCAGGAGCCGGAAGGCCCCCGGCGTGAACTTCTCGGCCAGCGTGAAGCCGGCGAAATAGCGCCGCTGCGGCTCGCTCGACAACTCGAGGTAGAGCTGTCGGCGGCGCACCACTTCGTCGAGGACGCGGAAGGACCGGATGAGCTCGAGCCACCCACGATTCTGCAGGAGCTGATCGGACCGGATCGGGCTCGCCGCCTCCGCACGCTGGTTGATCAGATCGATCTGGATCGTCGCCTGCACCTCATAGACGGGCTTGACGACCTTGGTGAGCGCCAAGCCCGCCGCAAGTCCCACCGCGCCGAGTCCGACGATCAGCCACTTGTGGCGCAGCAGCGCGGACATGTAGCGACGGAGGTCGACGCCCCCCTCCTCCTCTTCGAGGTAGGGCGGTGGCTCCGGCGCCGCGAACGGGATGCCCGACGGCAGCTGGTTCTGTGGCAGGAATTCGGACGAACCGTTGGGCATGGTCCTCTTGGGGCTTGCGGACGAAGCGTGCTAGTCCGTACGACGACAGACGACAGTATAATGTTGCGGTCGAGCGGGAACCTGAACGAATGGCGCACTAGCGTGCGCGCGCGTTACATTGTTGCGTTGGTGCCACGCCCCCCGCATCCGCCCGAACCCCCGCGCGACAGCCGCTCGTGACCGGACCCCGCGATACCAACGCCACTCCGTCCCCGGACGAACTCTCGCTCGTACCGAGCGATTTTCGCGCCACGCTCAGTCTGCTGCTCGTCGATGATGAGCGTACACTCCGCGAGAGTTGCCGCTCCATCCTCGAGGGGCTCGGCTACCGCGTGGAGGTGGCCGCGCGTGGCGAGGAGGCCCAGAAGCTGCTGCAGCGGCGCGGCTTCGACATCGTCCTGACGGACCTCTACATGCCGGACGTCTCCGGCCTGGATGTCCTCCAGGCCGCACTCGAGCAGCGCCCCGACTCGATCGTGATCGTGATGACCGGGAACCCGAGCGTCGCCTCGAACGTCGAGGCGCTCCGCGAAGGCGCGTGGGACTACCTGCCGAAGCCGTTCTCGGCGACGCACCTCGAGATCGTCGTCGGCCGCGCAGCGCACGCGGTGATGGTCGCGCGTGAATCCTCGAAGGGCGGCGAGCCGTCGACGGGCGCCGGCGACGACGACGCGCCGCTCGGACTCTCCCCCTCCTTCGTGCGGTGCCTCGATCTGGCGCGAAAGGTCGCGCCGACGGACGCGTCCGTGTTCATCACCGGCGAGACCGGATCGGGGAAGGAGATGATCGCCCAGTACATCCATCGCCGCAGCCGGCGGCGTGCGCGGCCGATGGTCGCGGTGAACTGCGCCGCATTGCCCGAAGGGCTGCTCGAATCCGAGATGTTCGGCCACGTGAAGGGGGCGTTCACCGGCGCGGTGCGCGACAAGGCCGGCCTGCTCGAGACCGCCAACGGCGGCACGCTGTTCCTCGACGAACTCACGGAGATGCCGAAGTCGCTGCAGGCCAAGCTGCTCCGCGTCATCCAGGACGGGGTGGTTCGAAGGGTCGGCAGCAACTCCACGAGCTCGGTGGTGAACGTCCGATTCATCGCCGCGTCCAATCGCGACGCGGATGCGGCGGTGCGCGAAGGCGTGCTCCGCGAGGATCTGTACTACCGGCTGCGGGTCGTCCCGATCTCCATCCCGTCGCTCAGTGAGCGCCCCGAGGACGTCGCGCTGCTCGCCAGCCACTTCCTCCGCACGTACTGGCGGCAGCATCGCGGCGGGGAGACCCGACCTCCGACGCTCACGGACGAAGCACTGCACGCCCTGCAGGCCCATCCGTGGCCCGGGAACGTGCGGCAGCTGCAGAATGCGATCGAGCACGCGGTCGTGCTCCTCGAACCCGGGCAGGCGGTTCGCGGAGCGGACATCCCGCTCGACGGCGCATCACAGAAGGTCGCGGCGAAGACGCCCGCCGAGGACGCCGCCACCGACGACGGCGACCTTCTCCGGGAGAGCTATCACACCGGCCGCGAGCGGGTCATCGCGACCTTCGAGAAGCGATACCTGACGGAGCTGGTGCGCGCCGCCGAAGGCAACATGTCCAAGGCGGCCCGGTTGGCCGGTGTCGATCGAACGACCCTGTACCGCCTCATGGAGCGCCACGGCATGCAACGCGATGCCGTGGTCGGCCCCGGCACGACCTGAGGTGAGAGAACCGGTCGTGCCTCCCGAGCGCGCTGCCCGCTCGGGCCGGCTGCCCCCCGTTTCCGCCGGTGGGATGCTGGTCAGCCGCGAGCCTCACCCACTGCTCGTGCGCGCCACTGCGGAAGTGGAGCGCGGATGGGCGCAGGCGCTCGGCAAGTCGTTCGATCCGTCAGAGACGCGTGCCATCCTCGACTGGCTCGCCAAGACCGTCGACCTCGCTGCGCATGGCGTGGCGCCCGATCGCGGGACCGGAGCGAGCGCGCTCGGGCGATTCCTGCTCGACCGCGTCGGCTCGGTGCTGCTCAGCCTGCTAACGCATGACCGCACGATCGAGCGCGACGACGCGATGCGCCTCCTGGGTGGGGTGGACGCCGTCCGACGCGCGATCGAACCGGAGTGGGACCGCTACTTCGCGTCGCAGCTCTCGGGCCCGGACGGACTCAACATCGTGGTGGAGGTCGCACACGACATCCGGTCCCCGATCACATCCATCCGTTGCCTCGCGGAGACGCTCGAACGCGGCCAGTCCGGCCCCGTCACCGACGTGCAACGCAAGCAACTCCGCCTCATCTATTCGGCGGCCCTCGGCCTCAGCACGATGACGACGGATGTCATCGAGATGGCGCGCCGGGTCGACAGCGCCAGCGATGCCGAGTCCGTCCCGTTCTCGGTCGGAGAGGCCATCGAGGCGGTGCTCGACATGGTCCGGCCCATCGCGGACGAGAAGGGACTGGCGATGCGTTGGAGCGGTCCGCCCGCGGACCAGCGGATCGGCAATCCGCTGGCCTTCAACCGGATCATGCTCAATCTCGTCACGAACGCGCTCAAGTTCACGGACCAGGGGTCGGTCGAAGTGACGGCGCGGGTGACGAGCCCGACCCGAGTGGAGTTCTCGGTGAAGGACACCGGGCGTGGGATCAGCGAAGAGGCGCTGGCCACCCTGTACCTGCCCTTCCGTCGCTCAAGCGCCCGGGCAGGCCGATCCGGGTATTTCTTCTCGGGTACCGGGCTCGGGCTCGCGATGGTGCGAAAGCTCCTCGAGTCGATGGGAGCGGAACTGCATTTCGAGACAGGCGCCGGACAGGGGACCCGCTTCTTCTTCGAGCTGGACATGCCTCCGGTGACTCGACTCTAGGTGCGCGGCGCCCCCGCTGATGCGTCACAGCAACACCACGTGAGATGTCGTGCGCGGTCGCGATCGAGTGATTTGAGCTAACAACATACACCACAATCAGTTAGGCTCATTCACCTGACTGGGCATCATTCGGCACGCGTCGTGCAAAAGTTACTGGCCGATGACAACCTTCGGCCTCCATACCTCCATCCCGACCCTCCGCCGGAACCCGTCTTCCGCCGGGGCTGAGGAGCATCCGCACGCTCGCGAAGGTGCGCGTCGCGCGCTCAACGTCCTCGTCGCGGCCGTCGGACTCGTCGCGGCCGCTCCGGTGATGGCCGTCGTCGCGGTCGCGGTGAAGCTCTCGTCGCCGGGTCCGGTGTTCTACCGCCAGCGTCGCGTCGGGCTCGATATCCGGTCGACCACGGGCGGCAATCATCGCCGGAAGGTCGACCTGGGCGGCAAGCCGTTCACGATCTACAAGTTCCGCACCATGCGCGTGCCGAAGCCGGGTCAGGAAGTGCAGGTCTGGGCCTCGCAGAACGACCCGCGCATCACGCCGATCGGTAACTTCCTGCGGCGCACTCGGCTCGATGAACTGCCGCAGCTCTTCAACGTCCTGATCGGCGACATGAATGTCGTGGGACCGCGACCGGAGCAGCCGGAGATCTTCCAGAACCTCCGGGGCGAAGTGCCGAACTATCATGCGCGCCAGCAGGTCCGTCCCGGGATCACCGGTCGGGCGCAGATCACGTTGCAGTACGACAGCTGCATCGACGATGTGCGGAAGAAGGTCGCCGCCGACCTCGAGTACATCGAATCCCAGTCGCTGGTGGAGGACCTGCGGATCATGGCGATGACAGCGCCGGTGATGCTGTTCCGGAAGGGATCCCGCTGAGCGGCGTTGCGACGATCGGGATCAGCGCCCGATGACCCGCGCGTAGAGGTCCAGATACCGTTCGACCCAATCCTCAGGCCCGGCCATCAGCCGGGCCTGAAGTCTATCCGCCCTGCGCCGCGCTTCCGCCGCGTCGGCCATGAGGTCAGCGACGGCCGCCGCGATCCCGTCGGCACGCCCCGCTGGCGCGAGCCAGCCGCCATCCTCCTCGAGGAGGTCCGGTACACCCCCGACGGAGGTCGCGACGACGGGAACGCCTGCCGCGGCCGCTTCGAGGATCACCATCGGCGTGCCCTCGGTGCGCGAGGTCAGCATCAGCGCATCGAACGCGCGGAGCAGCTGCCCGGCGTCGGCAACGGCGCCGGCGAACGTCACCCGGTCCGCGACCCCGCGTTCGTGCGTCAGGGCCCGGCAGGCGTCGAGCAGTGGTCCCGCACCGATCATGCAGAGTCGCAGATCGCGATCACGCGACAGCGCGAGGGCCTCGATCGCCGCGCCAGGGTCCTTCTCCTCGCTGAACCGGCCCACCCAGCCGACGACCGCGCCGGCCTGCGGGAGTCCAAGGCGAGCACGCGCGTCGTCCCGGGACCGTGGCGCGGTGTTCCCATCGAGACCATTGCGAATGAACACCAGCCGGTCCCGCGGGACGCCTGCTCGGGCCAGCACCTCGAGCAACGGTTTGGAGACGACGACCACCGCGTCGAAAGTCCTCCATGCGCGTCGTTGCAGCCATTCGTACAGCAATCCGATGCCGCGCGTCGTGGCGAAACCGTGCGCGGTGGAGACGAGCGGAAGCCCGGCGCCCTTCGCGGTCCCCGCGTGGACCACGTCGGAGCGGTAGCCGTGGGTGTGCACGACGTCGACCGCGTGCCTCGACAGGAGCGCCCGCACGGCGCGACGCTCCGACCGATAGGCCCGCGGCGGCAAGAAGACGGGCTCGAGGATCACCCCGGCACCGGACAGTGCCTCGGCCCATCCCGGTACCGTCCCGCCGACCTCGAGTGTCAGGACGAGTACCACCCGATGGCCGCGCGCGACGGAGACCCGCGCAAGTCCCGCGACGACGCGTTCGAGCCCCCCGAAGGCAGCAGGGGCGGTCAGATGGGCGATGGTGAGCATCGCCGGAGTCTATCGACGGATGCCGTCGCTTGGGAGGCCGGAGAAACGAATCGCGGGCCTTCCCCGTCCTCCTCGCGAAGACTTGATTCCACTCGTGTCCCCCGCCGGCGGGCGACGCGCCGCCACCGCATCGAAGACGGGAGGGATGTGCCCACGACAGGATCCGGTGACGTTCGCGAGGAACGCGGGATGGGATGGTGCTGAACCTCCTCCGCACCATCCTCACCTCTCCCCTGCTCGCGCCGGTCTGGCGTCCCCTCATGCGCGGGCGGGCGACGATCCTGATGCTCCACCGGTTCGCCGATCCCGAGCTGGGCGTGAAGGGGCATGACCCCGCGCTGCTGGAGACCAATCTCCGGTACCTGCGTGAGCACCGGTATCACCTCGCCTCGCTCCAGGATCTCGTCGCGCGGCTCGCGTCCGGCGAGCCGCCGCTGCCACGCACGGTGGTCTTCACCGTCGATGATGGATACGGGGACTTCGGTCGCATCGCGGCACCGATCTTCGCGCGCTACGACTGTCCGGCGACCTCGTTCCTCGTGACGGCGTTCACCGACGGCACGGAGTGGATCTGGTATGACGCCGTCGGCTACCTGATCGGCGACGAGCCGCGCGGTGCACTCGAGTTGCCGGTCGGGCACGCGACGCTGCGCCTCCGCTGGAACTCCCATGAGGAACGCGAGGCCATGACGGATCGGCTCTGCGAGGCCCTCAAGTGGACCTCCACGACCGCCGTCGAGCTCGCCCTGCGCGACCTGAGCGCGCTGACGGGGCGGAAGTTGCCGGCGCAGATCCCTCCGCACCTCGCGCCGATGAGCTGGGACGAGATCCGCGCGTGGTCCGCGCGCGGCATGAGCTTCGGTCCCCACACGCACACCCATCCGATCCTCTCGCGCACCGATCCCGTCCGCGCCGCGGACGAGGTCCGCCGCTCATGGCAGCGGCTTCGTGATGAGGTGTCCGATCCGGTGCCGGTCTTCTGCTATCCCAACGGCATGCATGCCGACTTCGGCACCCGCGAGCAGGAGCTCGTGCGTGAATCCGGACTGATCGCGGGCGTCGCCGCGTCAGGCGGTGCGTGCGCGCTCGGGGACTATCGACGCAATCCGTTCGCGTTGCCGCGCGCCGCCTACGACGCCGATCCCGTCTGGTTCCGCCAAGTCGTCGGGGGACTCGACCGGGCCGTGACCTTGCTCGAATCGACGGGCGGCTGATGGCGTCCACGCGCGCGCCGCTCCTTCCGCTGGGCCTGCGGCTCACCCCCGCGCTGCAGGCCCTGAAGCCGCTCGCGCTCGCGCGCGCCATGCTGCGACAGCCGTTCGCGGTCTGGGCCCTCTTCGCCTACCTGTTCTTCGAATACGTCAGACCGCAGTCGATCTACACCGCGATCGACGTCCTCCCGTTCGGGCAGATCACACTCATCGCGGCCGTGATCGGCGCGCTCGCCACCGAACTGCGCAAGCGTCGGTGGACGCTGATCGACACGGGGATGACGATCTACACCCTCGTGCTCCTCGCGTCGATCGTCGTGGGGTTCGACCCTGCCGCCGGCTGGGACGACATCGACACCTACCTGAGCTGGGTGCTGGTGTACTTCGCGATCTCGACGACGGTGAACACGCAGGCCCGCGTGGTCCTCATGCTGGCCGGCTGGCTGCTCTGGAACCTGAAGATGTCGCTGTATGGCACGCGAAGCTGGGCGAGCATCGGTTTCGCCTTCCGCGACTGGGGAGTGGTCGGCGCGCCGGGGTGGTTCGAGAACTCCGGCGAGTTCGGCATCCAGATGTGCGTCGTGTTCCCGATCGCGCTCTACTTCGCGCTCGGGGTCCGGCCGCACGTGAGCAAGCCGGTCTTCCTGACCCTGCTCGTCCTCCCGGCGACCTGCGTGATCGGCGCCATCGCCTCCTCGTCGCGTGGCGCGCTCCTCGGCATGGCGGTCATCGGGTTCTGGATATTCATGCGCAGCCGCTACCGGGTGCGCAGCGCCGTCGCGCTCGCGATCCTGATCGTGCTCGGCTACGTCTTCACCCCGCCGGAACAGAAGCGTCGCGTCTCGTCCGCGGGCGAGGACGACACCTCGCTGAGCCGCATGACCTACTGGGAGCGCGGCATCGGGTTCGCGAACGAACGTCCGTTGCTCGGGATCGGCTACCGCAGCTGGATCTCCTACTACACGTACTCCTGGGGCAACCGCCTCGAGCGCGGACAACGCATCCAGCTCCCCCACAACTTCTTCATCGAGGCGCTCGCCGAACTGGGATACACCGGCCTGCTCTCGCTGTGCTTCCTGCTCTTCGGCTCCTTCTGGATGAATGCCCGGACACGCGCGCTGGCCCGGCGTCTCGGGAAGGAGGGGCGCCTGGCCGAACAGCTCGGGTGGGGGTTCGATGGTGGGCTCATCGGATTCATCGTCAGCGGGTTCTTCGTCACCGTCCTGTATTATCCGTATCTCTGGGTGAATCTCGGCATGACCGTTGCGTTGCACTTGAGCGTCGCCCGGACCATCAAGGCGACGCGCCTGGCCGAGGCAGGAGCCGGGCCGTCTTCTCCATCGCTACAACGCAACGCGCGCGCGGGTCTCCTGTCGGGCGCGGCGAGGGCCAGATGAGCCGCTCGGGAACCGCAGTGCCGCAGTCCAGGCGGTCGGGGAAGGCCTGATGGGGGCGTTCCGCGGCCTCGCGAAGCGTGCGATCGAGCGGGTGCTGGGCTCGGACGCGGCGCTCTCCGGTGCCAGGCGCCGGCTGCGAGGCGCACGACTCGTGCTCTCGTACCACAACGTGATTGCGGGCAACGCCGCACCGTCGTCAGGTGATGCCGCACTGCACCTGGCCTTCGCGGACTTCTGCGCCCAGTTGGACGCGATCGAGGCGTCGCGGATGCCCGTGGCGCGGAGCGATGAACCCGCGCCGAGTGCCGACGCGCCGCCGCAACTGGCGATCACGTTCGACGATGCCTACGCGGGGGCGCTGAAGCTCGCGGTGCCGGAACTCGCGAGACGCGGGATGGCGGCGACGATCTTCGTGGCGCCGAACCTCCTCGGCACCCCGACGGCGTGGTGGGATCGGTTGGCTGACGCCTTCGGCGGCGGACTGCCTCCCGCGGTCCGTGACCGCGTGCTCGGAGCGCCGTTGCACGGCAGGAGTGACCGCGTGCTGGCCGCGGCGACCTCGGCGCGATGGGCATTGCGGGCGCCGAATGAGGAGCTGCGGATCGGGACCGAATCGGAGGTCGCGGACGCGCTCGCGGCCCATCCCCAGCTCCGCCTCGGCGCGCACACGCTCTCGCACGTCAATGTCTCCGAGTTGCCGGCCGAGGAACTGGATGTGGAGTTGACTGAGCCGCTGCGGTGGTTGCGGTCGCGCTGGGGCGACCGGGTCGTGCCTTGGATGGCGTATCCGTACGGGCTGTCGTCGCCCGAGGCGCGCGCGCGCGTCGCGCGGTCCGGCTACGCCGGCGCCTTCCTGTTGCGCAACGAATGGCAGCGGGCGTCCACCGATCCCCATGCGATCGGTCGGTTCAACGTGAGCCGCGGCCTGTCGACGATGGGCTTCCGCGCGCGATTGGCGGGCCTGCTATGACGGACACCTCCGGACTCGAAGCATCGTTCGGGCGCATCCCGCCGGCGGGCGCGGCCACCGGTGCCACCAGCGGTGTCGCGGTCGCCGCCGACGGTCCCCCCTTTCGCGTGCTGATCGTCGACTACTCGATCGGGTTCGGCGGCGCGACGAAGAGCATCGGGCTCGTGAGCCATGCGCTGGCCGGTCCCACGTTGACGTTCGTCACCTCCCAGGAGGCGGCGGAGACCGCGCGGTGGTTCTCCGGTTTCCGCGTGGTGCCGTTCCGTCGGGTGATCAACTACCAATCGCTCGAACGCTTACGGTCGGCGGCACCGCGCGGGCTGCTGGGATTCCTCTACCTCAAGTCGGTCGCGCTGCTCTCCCTCGCGGGCACCTGGTGGAGCGCGTTGCGGCTCTTCCGCGAGCTTCGTCGACATCCGGTCGACCTCATCCACCTGAACAACGGACTGTTCCCCGACGAAGTGCTCTGGGCGGCGCGGGCGGCAGGGATCCCCTGCGTCGCGCACATGCGTGGGTTCATGCTGCCCGAGATGATCCGCAAGTCATCCACGGGGGTGCGCGCGATCATCGCCGTCTCCCGCAGCATCGCCGACGAGGTCCGTGCCGGAGGATTCCCGGCGGAGCACACGCCGGTGGTCTGGGATCCCGTGGACCTCGAGGCGATCGACCGGGCCGCACCCCGACGGGACACGGTCCGAGCGCAACTGGGCATCGCCGACGGCGAGATCGCGGTCGGGCTGTTCGGACGCGTGGTCCGCTGGAAGGGGACGCGCGAGTTCGCTCTTGCAGCGCTGCGCGTGCTGGAGGCGGGCGGGCGGATCCGTCCCGTGATCGTCGGCGATGTGTCGGACGGGACCATCGCATACATGCGCGAGGTGCGGGACCTCGTCGCGCAGTCGGCGTTCGCCGACCGGTTCGTGTTCGCCGGTTACCAGCCCGCCCCGGAGGGCCACTACCACGCGATGGACATCGTCGTCCACGCGTCGATCGAGCGGGAGCCGTTCGGGATGGTGGTGCCGGAAGGCATGGCGGCCGGGAAGCCCGTCATCGCCGCCGCCGCCGGCGGCCCGCTCGACATCGTCGACCACGAAGTGGACGGCCTGCTCACCACGCCGGGCGACGTGATGGAGCTCGCCGCCGCCATCGGACGTCTGGCCGGCGACCCTGGCCTCCGCGCGCGGATGGGGGCGAGCGGCCGCGCCAAGGCGCGTGCGCGATTCAGCGTGTCGATGGCCGCCGACGGCCTGATGCGCGTCTGGCGCGAGACGCTCGCGCTCGGCGTCCCGTTCACGCCGCCGCTGCCCCGGCGGGTGGCGGAACTCGTCAGCCTCACGACCCTGCTGGGTTCCCTCTGACGAAGAGCAGGTCGGCGTGGCGAGCGCCGGCGCCCTGGCTGCGCGCGATGTGCAGGATGTCGAAGAGGTCGAACCCGTGCCGCTTCATCTCGCCGACGACCTCCGCGAAGCGCGGGCTCGCGGTGAACCGGTCGGCCACCGACGTCTCGATGATCACGAACGCGATGCGACGCAGCGTCTCCTCGGCCCCGCGCAACACCTCGAGCTCGAAGCCCTCGACGTCGATCTTGAGGCCGATCGGCGCGGCGAGGTCCATGCCCGCGAGCAGGGAGTCGAGCCGGCGCACGGGCACCGACCGGCGGCTCGTGCGGTCACCGGTCGCGGAGATCCCGGTGCGCTCGAGGAAGGAGCTCTTGAGGTGGTTCGCCGGCTCGACATTGATCTCGAGGGTGGTGTCGGCCGACCCGAGCGCGACGGCGAAGTGCTTGCCCGGACGCGCCGCGAGGATCGCATCGATCGCCGTCTGGTACTCGGACAACGGCTCCATGAGCAGCAGCTGCGCGCGCGGGAACGCGTCGTACAGCTCGGGCGTCCCGTGCGCGACGCCGACGTCGATGATCGTCTTCGGGTCGATCGGGATGTCGGCGAGCGACTCCCAGCCGAGCGTGCCGCGCCGCTCGGCGAAGTTCTCGTTCCGCATCAGCATGTAACCCATCCGCGCCAACACGCGATCCGCGATCCCACCGAGCATTGTGACCTCTGATTCGTGGACGGCGACCGGGGACCCGATCGCCGGGTTGAGCGTCAGGCCCGCAGCACGGCCGCGTCGCGCAGCGGCGTGAGGCGGCCGTCGGACATCCTATACGTCTCGTCCGCGATCTGGTGCATCGCCGCCTGATGCGAGATCGCGAAGATCGTCACCTCCGGCGTGAGCGTGCGGAGCGTCGCGCAGATCTCCGCTTCCGTCGCCGGGTCGAGCGCCGTCGTGACCTCGTCGAGGATGAGCAACGTGGGCCGGGTGACGAGGGCGCGCGCCAGCGCGATGCGTTGCCGCTGCCCGCCGGAGAACATCATGCCGCGCTCGCCGACCTCGGCGTCGAGCCCGCCCGGCGCGCGCGCGACGAAGTCCCATGCGCCGGCGAGCCGGAGCGCGCGTTCGACGTCGGCTTCGGTGATGGACGGATCGCCGAGGCTGACGTTGTTCCGGATGCTGTCCCCGAGGAGGAGCATCTCCTGCGGCACATAGCCGATCTCGCTGCGCCACTCCCGGAGATCCAGGGTGGCGAGATCGCGCCCGTCGACGAGGATGCGGCCGGCTGACGGGACGAAGAGGCCACCGAGCAGGTCCGCGAGCGTGGTCTTGCCGGAGCCGGATTCGCCTTCGATCGCGACGAACCGCCCGGCGGGGATCGTGAGGGACAGGTCCGTGAGGACCGGGCGTTCCCCGTACGCGAACGAGATCCGGTCGAAGCGGATCCCCTGGCGGAGCGGCCCGGGCGATGCACCGGGCGCGAGGACCTCACGCTCCGCCTCCGTCTCCTCGATCCGCTCCATGAGGGACCAGAAGGACGCCTCGCCGACCGCCAGGTGCTGCAGGCGGCCCTGGACGGTGTTCAGATGCTGGAGGATCCGATAGAACATGAACGCGATGACGATCACCGTCGGCAACGGCAGGTTCGCGATGCGGAAGAGCACGTAGATGCTGATCGCGAGCAGCAGCGTGAGCGTCGGCTCCTGGAAGAACCGCAGGTTCTCGGCAGCGAGCATCGTCCGGCGCTGCGCGTCGTCGAGGGCGGACCCGATCCGGGCGAACACCGGTTCGATCAGGTCCTCGCGCGCCATCGCCTTGATCGGCTTCATGCCCTGCACCACGTCGACGGTCGTGCTCGCGAGTCGCTTGCCGACGCGCACGTGGTCATTGCCGGAGCGGCGGCTCAGCACGAGGAAGCCGCGCAGCAGGAAGAACAGGAGGATGCCCGACGCGAGTGCGAAGAGCGTCACGCGCCAGGACATGAGCGCGGCGAGGATGACGTACATCGTGATCGGGAACGCCGCCGCGATCACCTCGCAGCCCTCGCGATAGGCGCCGCCGGAATGCGTCGACTCGGTCGCGAGCGCATTCGCCCAGGCGCCCGCCCGTTGCGACGCGAACATGCCCCAGCGGGCGCGGAGCATGGCACGGACGAGGCGCAGCCGGAGTTCGCGCACGAAGTGGATCTGCGTGGTGCCCACCTGCGTCATCGCGAACCAGAACAGCAACGACTTGAGGAGCACGGCGACGAACAGCACCGCGAGCAGGACCGCGAACGACGGCTCCAGCCCCATCCGCTCGATCGCGACGATGAGATACCGCCCTGGCCCCTGCACGTCCGCCGCCTGGCGGTCCGCCAGCTGCAGCAGCGGGATGAGCGAGGCGACGCCGACACCCTCGAGGAGGCCGGCGATCCCCAGCAGTCCCACCGCGGCGACGGCACGTCTCGGTGTCGAGCGGAAGAAGTGCGCGAGGAAGCGGAAGGTGGTGCGCGATGGATGCACGCTCACGGTGCGGTCCCGGTGGACGAGCCGGCCGACACCGGCTCCTCCGGCAGCGCCTGAGCTCCGCGGTACCCGATCACGCGCGCCGGATTCCCGGCGAGGATGGAGCCTGCCTTGTAGGGCTTCGCACCCACCACGGCGCCCGCAGAGACGACGCATCGCTCGGGCAGCACCACGCCGGGCATGATGAACGCGTTGGACCCGATGAAGACATCGTCACCGATGCTCACGGGCTTCGCCGTCTGGCCCTGCTCGACCACCGGGGTGTCGGGGTCGCCGTAATCATGATTGACGCTCCAGATCTTCACTCCCGGTCCGGTGCTCACGTTGTTCCCGAGCGAGAGTCCGCCGTGGGCCTGGAGGAAGTTGTCGAAGCCGATGTTGACACCGTCGCCGACGACGAGGCGATCGAGTGACCGGAACCGGCACCCGGCCATCACCCGGAGATCGCGGCCGGCCGACCGCATCCGCGGCGCGAGGTATCGTGCCCGCAGCATGTCGCCGAACTGACCCGGCAGCTGCCAGATGAGGAGGTAGACCCAGCCGCGGCGCTCGTAGCGGTCCATCAGATCCCATCGGAACCGCTGGAACAGCTCGCGCCATGACGCCTGTGGAGCCGAGGACATCAGCGCTCCCCGGCAGGTTCGCCCTTTGTTCGGACGGACGGTGCGTTGGCAGTCGTCGGAGCGAGCATCGCGGCTCGGAAGCGTTTCACGGGGGGAAAGACGAGGGGGGAGGAGGCACGCGCGAAGTTACCGGGCCGCGAACAACCGAGGCAAGGGTCGTGCCCGAATCGACTGCGCGGCGCGCATCCGTCGTCGCGGACCGGTGGCCCGATTCCTGCTCCCACCCCGCTAACATTGGTGGGGCATCGCTGTGCGGCCCGACGCCCGGCCTGACCCGTCTCCCTTCACCGGACCGTGACAGATGTGTGGCATCGCCGGGATCGCTCGCACCGCTGCTGGACCCCCGCCGACGGAGACCGACGTCCGGGCGATGCTGCCGGCGCTGCGTCACCGGGGTCCGGACGGGAACGGCGTGTACGTCGGCGACGGGATCGCGCTCGGGCACACGCGGCTGAGCATCATCGATCTCGAGGGCGGCGCCCAGCCGATGCACAACGAGGACCGCACGGTCTGGGTCACGTTCAACGGCGAGATCTTCAACTACGTCGAGCTGCGCCAAGAACTGCTCGCGCAGGGCCACGCCTTCCACACGGCCTCCGACACGGAGGTCCTCGTGCACGCGTACGAGGAGTGGGGCGACGACTTCGTGCATCACCTCAACGGTCAGTTCGCGATCGGCCTCTGGGACGCGCGACGGCGGCGCCTCGTCCTCGTCCGCGACCGACCCGGGATCCTGCCCCTCTATTACATCGAGGACGGTGGTCGACTCCGCTTCGCCTCGGAGGTGAAGAGCCTGCTCGCGACCTGCCGGGCGGCGCCGCAGCTCGACGCCGTCGCACTCGACCAGATCTTCACGGGGTGGAGCCCCGCCGCCCCTCGCACCGCCTTCGAGGGTGTGCGAGAGCTCCCGCCAGGTCATCATCTCATCCGCGACGAGACGGGCACCCGCGTGGCGCCGTACTGGGAATGGGAATACCCGGAGTCGGGCGGACACGACCCACGCGCGGAGGAGCTGCTGGTCGAGGAGCTCTCGGCCCTGCTCGCGGACGCGACCCGCATCCGCCTACGGGCGGACGTTCCGGTCGGGGCGTATCTGTCCGGCGGGCTCGACTCCTCCGCCCTCGTGGCGATGATGCGCACGAGCTCCGCGGCGGCCCTGCGGACCTTCTCGATCGGCTTCGAGTCCGCCGAGCACGACGAGCAGGTGCACCAGCAGCAGCTCGTCGCGCACCTGGGAGTCGACCACACCAGCACCCTCTGCACGACGGCGAGCATCGGCGAGGAATTCCCCGGGACGATCCTCCACACCGAGATGCCGATCCTCCGCACGGCGCCCGTGCCGATGCGCCTGCTCTCCCGGGAGGTCCGGCGGCAGGATTTCCGGGTGGTGCTGACGGGCGAGGGTGCCGACGAGGTGTTCGGCGGCTACGACATCTTCAAGGAAGCGAAGATCCGTCGCTTCTGGAGCCGCGATCCGGCATCCCGGCTGCGCCCGCTGCTGCTGAAGCGGCTGTATCCGTGGCTCGATGTCGGCGGCAGCCAGGGCATCGCCTACCTGCGCAGCTTCTACGGCGCCGGCATCGACGCACCCGACGCGCCGTTGTTCAGCCATCTGACGCGGTTCCAGACGACGGCGCAGTGCAAGCAGTTCTTCAGCGCCGAGTTCACCGCGCGCCTGCAGGACCGGGCCGAGGACGCCTTCGCCTCACTGATCCCTCGTGCCGCGGCGTCGTGGGACCCGTTCCATCGCGCGCAGCAGCTCGAGGCGCGGACGTTGATGAGCGGGTACCTGCTGAGCGCGCAGGGCGACCGGATGCTGATGGCGAACTCGGTCGAGGGACGCTTCCCGTTCCTGGACCACCGCGTCATGGAGTTCGCATCACGGCTCGATCCGCGACTCAAGATGCGGGTCCTGAACGAGAAGTACCTGCTCAAGCGCGCCATGCGCCATCGGCTGCCGCCCGCGATCGTCCAGCGGCACAAGCAGCCGTACCGTGCGCCGGACATCGCGGCCTTCCACGCCGGGCGACCGCTGCCGTGGATGGAGGAGCTCCTCTCCGAGCGCGTGCTGCGGGCCTACGGGTACTTCGATCCGGCGAAGGTCGCGCTCCTCGTCCGGAAGGCCGCCTCGGGTCGCGCCACGGCGTTCCGTGACAACATGGCGTTCGTCGGGATATTATCGACCCAGCTCTGGCATCATCACTTCATCGAGCGTTTCGCCGACTGGCGTTCCGCCGGCTGACCTCGTCCCCCCACTCCTCCTCCCTCTCCCGCACCCAATGGACCCGAGACAGCAGATCCGCCGCTTCATCCTGCAGAACTATCTCTTCTCCGAGGACGAGTCGCTCCTCGTCGACGGGGATTCGCTCATGATGCGCGGGATCATCGATTCGACGGGGGCGCTCGAGGTCATCTTCTTCCTCGAGGAGACGTTCGGGGTGAAGATCGCCGAGGAGGAGATGCTGCCGGACAACCTCGACTCGGTCGACCGACTGGTCGCGTTCCTGCAGCGCAAGCTGGGCTGAACCGGTCCGGGATGCGCCCGCTCCTCCATCAGGTCCTGCGATCGCGCGCGGAGCATCGGCCGTCGCGTGAGGCGCTCGTCGCCGGCGACCGGCGCGTGAGCTACGGCGAGCTGTGGTCGGATGCGACGCGCCTCGCGCGCGCACTCGGCGAGCGCGGCGTGGGGCGCGGGGACCGTGTGGCGATCTTCATGGACAACGTGCCCGCATGCGCCGTGGCCCTCTTCGGCGTCTGGAGCGCCGACGCGGTGGCCGTGATGGTCAATGCGCAGACGAAGCCCGAGAAGCTCGCGTGGATCCTCCGTGACTGCGGGGCCGTCGCCCTCCTCAGCGAGGCGCACCTCGCCGGCGTCTATGACGCCGCGGTGTCCGGGACCGCCGTTCGGGTGGTGCTCACGTCCACCGCGGGGGGCACCGCCCGCGCGGGGGCCGAGGATCTGGAGCAGGTCATCGCGGAATCGACGGCCGAGGCGCCGCCCTCCCGGAACATCGCGCTGGACCTGGCGATGATCCTCTACACCTCGGGGACCACCGGCGCGCCGAAGGGTGTGATGCACACCCACGACAGTCTCGGATTCACGCGGGACAGCGTGGTCGAATACCTCCAGCTCCGGGAGGACGACCGGTTGCTCTCGGCCCTGCCGCTCAGCTTCGGCTATGGGCTCTTCCAGCTTCTTCCCGCGCTCGCGGTCAGCGGCACGCTGATCCTCGAACGGAACTTCGCCTACCCGGCCCAGATCTTCCCCCGGATGCTCGAGGAGCGGGCGACCTGCTTCGCCGGCGTGCCGACGATGTTCGCGATGATGCTCTCGCACGACGCGAAGTACCCGCTCCGGTTCCCGTCCGTGCGGGTGGTGACCAACGCGGCCGCCGCGCTGCCGGACGAGTTCGGGCGCGGGCTGGCGAGGATCTTCCCGAACGCATCGATCTACCGGATGTACGGGCAGACCGAGTGCATCCGCGCCTGCTACCTGCCTCCGGAACTCGCCGCGGCGAACCCGGGGTCGGTCGGGATCGCGATCCCCGGAACCGAGCTGCTGCTCCTCGACGCGTCCGGACGGTCCGTTCCGCCGGGCGAGACCGGGACACTCCATGTCCGCGGACCGAACGTCATGCGCGGGTACTGGAACGACCCGGCGCGGACCGCGGCGGCGCTCGTGCCCGGACCGGTGCCGGGCGAGGTGATGCTCCGCACGGGCGACGAGTTCCGGCGTGATGCCTCGGGCCTGCTGCACTTCGTCGCGCGGCAGGACGACATCATCAAGAGCCGCGGGGAGAAGGTGAGCCCGACCGAGGTGGAGAACGCGATCCACCGGCTCCCCGAGGTGGCCGAGGCCCTCGTCCTGGGTCTGCCTGATCCGGTGCTCGGCCAGGCCGTGATCGCGCTCGTGACGCTCCGACCGGGCACGACGTTGCTCGAACAGCAGGTGAAGCGCAGCTGCAGCCTGCAGCTGGAGGGCTACATGGTGCCCAAGCGCGTCCTGATCGTGGAGACGCTGCCTCGCACACCGAACGGCAAGCTGAGTCGCCGACTCGCGGCGGAACAGTTCAAGGACCTGATCGCCTCGACCCCGGGCGACGCCCGCTAACCACCCATGAGGACCGGCATGACCCTGGACCTGCAGCAGGAACTCCGACTCGACGGCGATGCCGAGGTCGCGCGCATCTCCGAACGCATGCGCACCGTCCTGCGTGAGCATGTGCGCCGTCGGGGCGTCGTGGTCGCCATGTCGGGCGGCATCGACAGTTCCGTGTGCGCGGCCCTGTCCGTGGCCGCGATCGGACGCGAGCGCGTGTTCGGCCTGCTCTTGCCCGAGCGCGATTCGTCCTCCGATTCGGGTCGGCGCGGCCGACTGCTCGCCGAACACCTCGGGATCGAGTACCTCAGCGTGGACATCGCACCGGCGCTGGAGGCGCTCGACTGCTATCGGTGGCGCGACGACGCCATCCGCGCGACGTTCCCGGAGTTCGCCGCCGGCTGGAAGAGCAAGATTGTGATCGATGGCGGGGCACAAGGGCGGGTGAACTTCTACAAGCTCGTCGTCCAGTCCCCGGCGGGCGAGACGAAGTCGAAGCGCCTCGATCCGAAGCACTATCTGCAGATCGTCGCCGCCACGAACTTCAAGCAGCGCATCCGCAAGACGCTGGAGTACTTCCATGCGGACCGGTTGAACTACGCGGTGGTCGGCACGCCGAACCGATTGGAATACGACCAGGGGTTCTTCGTGAAGAACGGCGACGGCTCGGCCGACGTGAAGCCGATCGCCCACCTCTACAAGAGCCAGGTGTACGCGCTCGCCCGGCATCTCCGGCTGCCGGCGGACATCTGCGCCGCGACGCCGACGACGGATACGTACAGCCTCGCGCAGGGGCAGGACGAGTTCTATTTCGCGTTGCCCTACGCCCAGATGGACATGGCGCTGCTCGCCAAGAACCGGGGCGTCCCGGCGGCGGAAGCCGCGCCGCAACTGGGACTGAGCGCCGAGCAGCTCGAGTTCGTCTATCGCGACATCGACGCGAAGCGGCGCGCGACCGGCGTGCTGCACTGGCCGGGGATCACGCTCGAGCCGGTCGTCGGTCCGGTGCCGGCGCCGAGGATCGGATGAACACGCCTGGTGCGCGCCGCGCCGCGCACCAGGCGGCGCGTGGTCGTCACGCGGCGGCCGGCGCGTCGTCGGAGCCGATGCACCGCGCGATGGCGTCGATCAACCGGGAATAGGAGCCGGCCAGCCGCGCGAACTCGGCCGGATAGGGCACCGAGCGTGCGATGAGCCGGATGCCGGCGATGGCGAGCGCGAGCTGCCCCGCGGGAGCCGTGCGCACGGCGATGCGATCGAAGGCGACCGCCACGTCACCGGCGGTCAACGCCGTCTCACGCTGGAGCTCGAGGTTGGCGAGGTCGACTCCGGCGAGTTCCTCCTCGACGTGCGTGTCCCAGTCGATCACGCCCTGGAGTCGACCGGTCACCCGGTCCACCAGCAGGTTGCCGAAGCCGAAGTCCCCGTGCCCCCAGACGATCGCGACCTCGGTGCCGAGGAGGCGGCGGTGGAGCGCGCGGCGGACCCGCTCCGTGCTATCCACGGACGCACCGACGCGCGCGAGCGAGGCGTGCACCGTCTCGAGTGACGCGCCGACCAGGCGCACGAAGATCCCGGGGTCCACGACCACGCGATGTCGCGTGGCGTCGCCGAGCGCGGTGATGAAGGCGATCGCATCCTCGTGCGCTCGCCGTGCCGCGGCACCATGATGGGGGAGCTTCCACGCCAGGATGCCGGGCATCGTCGGCTCCACGAACACGGTGACGTCACCGGAGTCGAAGGCGCCGAGCGCGCGCGGCACGACCTCCCGCCAGACGCCCGCGAGCGCGGTGAGGGCGTGGATGCGGTCCGTGAAGCGCGTGTTCCGGGCGATCCGATCCGCGACCTCGCCGGTGCTGGCGACGCGTGCGATGACACCGCGCGATCCGTCGGTGAGGCCGAGCACCGCGGCGCCGCGCCGTCGCAGCGCGAAGCGCTCGACGCGCCAGGCTCCCGCATCGACCGATCGCGGGGCGATCGGCGTCATGATACGCGCGCTGACGGACGCCAGGGGCGCGGTGCCCGGACGCGAGGCCACGAACAGCATGTCCTCGTGCACCGACGGGTAGAAGCCCATCCGGCTCGCCAGACGGCTGACCTGACTCGCATGCCACGGCAGGTCGAACCGACGCATCGCCGTGCTGCGGTAGTCGTCGACCTCCTCGAGCGAGGGCACGGCGAGGAACTGCTCGATGACCTCGAGGCCTGCGATCCGCAACGTCCGCCGGATCGATCGCGGCGTGGCATCCCCGTCGCGGCCGCGATTCCTGCCGCGCAGGACGCGCCCGATCCGTTCCGGCGCGAACCGGTTCCCGCATGCCACCAGGAGGATCCCACGGACGGCGAGCATCGATGCGGCCCGGGCGACGAGCGCACTCGTCGCGCGTCCGCCCCAGCGGGCTCGTGCATCGACGCAGATGAGGTCGTATGTGTCGTCGAACGCCCCCGCTTCCCACTCCTCCGCCGAGGCGCAGGCGCGAACCGTCCCGAACGCGCGCGCGAAGTCGCCATCCTGCGCACTGTAGAGCGGTCCGACGAGCAACACCCGCGCGGCCGGATCGAGACCGAGGACGAAGCGCCACTTCCGCGCGACGTCGGCGAACACATCGGCGGTCGGCCGCACATCCTCGAGGGTCGGCTCCTTCGTTCTCATGCCCGCATCCATTCGACGAGTCGCGCGAGATCGCGCGCGTCCAGGGCAGCGTGCGTCGGCAGCGTGATCAGCCGCTGCGCCAGCGATCGCGCACCGGGGCAACTCTCCCCGGGGTTCGCACGCGCCTCGCCGAACCCCTTGAGATCGCAGAGGGCGGTGGGGTATCCGCGCATGATGCCGAGCCGTCGCGCGGCCGGCGACGCGGCAGCGAGGGCCTGGGCTCCGGACACGATCACGGGGAAGCGGAGGTAGCCGGGGACGGTCCCGCTCGCGACGGACGGCATCAGGAGATCGCGACCGCGGAGCGACTCCGCGAGTCGCGATGCGTTCGCGCGACGGACGTTCGCATCCTGAGCGACGAGCGTGAGCGACCGGAGCAACACCCCCATCGAGAGAGCACTGGGGCCCGAAGCGGGATGCGGCGCGCGGAACGTCGTCTCACCCAATCCGAGGAACGGCAGCGCCGAGGGGATCCCATAGAGCGATGGCCGGCCGAGGATCCACTGCGCCACGAGCTTGATCAGTTCGCTCGGCGACCCGCGGCCGGCGCCGGCGGGATCGAGCTCCGGTGGCATGACGGCGGCCGCGTCGTTCGACCAGAGCAGCGCTCCACCTCCGCCGCCGGTGACGCCCTTGCCGCGACCGAAGCTCAGGATGCCGGCCGCGCCCCACGTGCCGAGCGGCCGCGCGTCGACCGACGCGCCCGTGCCTTGCGCCGCGTCATCGATGATCGAGGCGCCGAACGGCGCGGCGATCTCGCGAACCGCGCGCATGTCCACCGGGATCCCGTACAGGTGCGCGACCACGATCCGATCGGCCCCCGCTGCGAGCGCCCGTCGCAGCGACGCCGGTTCGGGGCCGAGTGTCGCGGGGTCCACGTCGTACAGGAGGAACGGCGTCCCTGCACCGAGCGTCGCGGTCGCGAGATCGTAGCAACCATACGCGGGCAGCGCCACCGGCCGTCCCTCGTGGCCGTCGAGCGCACGGATCGCCAACGAGAGCGCCGACGTGCCGCTGTCGGTGAGGATCACCCGCGAAGCGCCGAAGCGGTCGCGCAGGCCGCGCAGCACGGACTCACGGGCCTCGAGTCCCGCCGGGAACGAGAGCGCGGCCCTCACGCCGGAGAGGATCGCCGCCGCTCCGAGCGGCGATCGGACCGGCAACTGGTATCGCATGCTCCCCGGGCCTAAGGGATCGCCCGAACGATCCGGGGACCCAGGGCGTTCGCGAGCGACAGCGGGAGGTGCCGCCAGATCCGCGGTCCCCATGCGTAGGCCGCGTCGTCCGGGGACGGCGTGCTCGCCTGCACCCCGGCCTGCGCATGCTGGTACCACCACAGCGGCTCGTCGTTCGATCCCCACTGCTTCTTGAATCGATGCGTGCCGCTGCCCGGGGTGCATCGACCGAAATTGAACCGCCGGATCCCCGCTCCGATCGCCCGCTCCATGAACGCCCAGTACAGCAACATGTTCGGGGAGATCTGGTTGTGGCTGCGCAGCGCGGACGCCCAGGTCATCTCGAACTCGCTCCCCCAGCGGAACCCGGCGCCCGCGGCGATGGGGACATCCCCCAGCCACGCGCACGCGAACCACGCCTCGTCGCCGAAGCGGCGCGCGATCTCGCGGAAGAGGCGCCGCGGCTGCGCCGGTGTGCCGAGATCCCGCATGTGCCGCGAGAAGACCTCATGGAACGGGTCGACCTGATCGGCGCCGAAGCGGACCGTCACGCCCTCCTTCTCCGGTCGCTTGACCTGACTTCGGAGCTTGCTGCCGATGTGCTTGCGCAGCGCCTCGACGTCCGCCGGCAGGTCGAGGACCACGGTCACCTTCCGGTGCGAGACCGGCAGGTCGAGCGGGAGCTCGACGGGGCTTCGGAGCTCGAGGAGCTTCACGCGTCCCGTGTCGGCGAGTGCCACGGCATGCGCGGCGAGCGCCCGAACGGCCTCGATGGACCCGAGCGGACCGCCGTAGTTCACGAACGGCATCGAAACGAGGTAGTGTCCGAAGATCGCGCTCCGCACGCGAACGAGGGGGAGGACACCTTCCATCCGGCCGGACGCCCCGCGCGCGACGAGATACGGACACTCGTGGCCGAACACCTCCTCGACGAGCGGCTTCCACGCGGCGAGGTGGAAGCTGGTCCATCCGGACTGGGACCGGACGAAATCATCCCATTCGGTGGCTGCGCCGCCGAGGGACTCGACTCGTACCGTCAATGACCTCGCTCCAGTCGCGGCATGGGAGAAAGATATCCCAGTCGCGCACGTACGCGAACCTCGCCAGATTGCCTGCGGTGACCCCACAGGCTCGCCGCGTCGCACCTCTGCTCGCCGCGTGCGGCTGGGTGCTCATCTTCGCCCTGACGTTGGTCCCGGTGGCTGCGGGTACCGAGCCTGGGAGCGCGGGGCCATGGTGCCTTGGCTGCGGGACCTTCGGCACCGTTGACCTCATCCTCAACGTGGCGCTCTTCGTTCCGCTCGGCGGCGCGTTCGGCGTCGGCGGCGGTTCCGCGCGGAAGGCACTCATCGCGGCGATGCTCACGAGCGCGCTGGTGGAGTGCCTGCAGGTCGGCATCGTCGCTGGTCGGGACGCGAACGTGGCCGACGTCCTCATGAACTCGGCGGGCGGCGTGCTCGGGTGGATGCTCGGACGACACGCCGCGCAGCTGCTCGATCCAGCACCGATGACCGCCCGTCGGCTCGCGACGGTCTGGGCGCTGTGCTGGGTGGCGACCCGGGTGGCCACCACGCACCTGCTCCAGCCCTCGGTCACGAGTGCCGAGTGGTTCGCGCAGGTGGCACCGCACGATGTCTATCCTGCGGACTTCGGAGGCGTCGTCCTCGACGCCAGAGTCGATGGGTCGCCGATCGAGCCGGGGTCGCTGGGCGCGAGCCCGCCGCTCCGACGCCGCATCGCCGAAGCGAACACGACGGTCGAGGCCACGGTGCGCGAGGCACTCCCCACGAGTGGACTCGCGTCCATCGTGAGCGTCCTCGATGCGAACGAGGAGGAGATCCTGCTGCTCGGACACTCGGCCGGCGCGGTGAGGTTCCGCGTGCGACTGCGGGCGGCCGACGCCCGCTTGCGTGTGCCGAGCGTCGGGCTCGCGCACACGCGGCCGCACGGTGACACGGCGCGGACGGTGTTCAAGGGTTGGCTCCGGAACGGCAGGCTCGAGGTATCCGCCGCATCCTCCGACCGGACGGAGCGTTCGACGCTCGTGCTCGGCGCCGGGCTCGGTTGGGCCTTGATCCTCCCGGCGGACATCGCGTTCGGGGAGGGCACGGGCTCCGTCACCGCGCTGGTGACCTTCCTGATGCTCCTCCCGGTCGCGTACTGGGGATGGGCGGGCGCTACGGTGGCGCACGGCAGCCGTAACAGATGGACGATGCTGATCGTCTGCCTTATCGCGGGCGGTCTCATCGCGCCCCCGATCCTCATGGGGGCTCCCCGCCCTGAATGGACCGAGTGGGTCGGCGCCCTTCTTGGCTCCGTGTCAGGCGCGTGGTGTCGGGGTGGTCTGCGCCACCGGCGCCCGCAGCAGGTCAATACTACGTCAGGTGGATAATTGGACGACGCGCTCGCGAACTGGCAGTGGCTCGTACCGATCTCCCGACGGGCGGAGGCGGTCGTGCTCTCCGCGCGCTCGGATCCGGACGGCCAGTTCCTCACGCATGCGTTCGGTCGCACCCGCTACTTCGACCCGTCCTCGGCCGGCGAGGGCCGTGGCGCATTCGAGTCCACCTGGGCGGCGACGTTCGCCGAACATTCCCTCGACTGCGTCGCCGAGCCGCATGCTGGTCGCGTCCGCGTCGACCGGTCGGATGCCGTGGCGATCCTCTCCATGATCCGGCGGTCGCTCCGGCCTCGCGAAGGCGTCTACGTCGCGGTCGAGGCGCTCCGCGGCGGTGCGTCCGGGCACCGTCTCGGCGTCCTCCTCCGGACGCGTCACGAATCGCTCATGCGGGACGCCGGATTCTCCGGTGTGCGCAGCTTCTATCTGGTGAGCGGACCGACCCTCGCACGGCACCTCGTTCCCATCGATCGGCCCATGCTCCTCGCGTGGGACGCGGCGATGGAGAGTCGAGGCCTGCGCTCCTCCGTGCGTCGCGGCATCATCCGGATGGGACTGCACGCCCTCGTCTTCGAGTTCAGGTTGCTGGTCGCGTACGCATGAACGCCGAACTCAACGGCCTGCTCCGCCTGCTGGGCGTCACCCGGCTCGATGGTCCGGCCGCGTGGCGCCGCGTCGCGATGGTCCTGAACCACGGCTGCGTGCCGGCCCGGCCGGGCGCGGTGCCATGGGGCTTCAAGCTCCTCATCCTGGGCGAGCGCGGACACCCGGAGTGGTTCGCCCGATGTTCGTGGACCCATCGCAGCGAGATGCTCCGCGAGACCGAGCTGCTCGAGACGCTGACGAGCGATGCCCTCGGACGCGTGCACGTCCCCGAGCTGAGGACGGGATACACGGAGCGGCTCTTCGTCCAACTCACTCGGCACCTCGGCTCGCGCGCCTACGGCGCACAGTTGACGCGGATCCGGGCGGAGCGCTGGACGTCGGATGTCGGTGAGATCATCGCGGTCGCCGAGGCGCTCATGGAGCGCGCCACGGTGCTGATGCCTGCGCTGCGTACCCAGCGGACGGTCGACGAGCGCCAGGCGGTCCTCGCGCGGGACATGACGCGCCTCGCCGCGGCGGGCGTCTCGGCCGCGACGCTGGACGTCGTCACCGGCGCGCTCGAACGCGTGCGCGACCTGCCGTTCCGCCTCCAGCACGGTGACCTCTGGCCGTCCAACGTGATCCGCAATGACGGCCGATGGTGGATCATCGACTTCGCCGAGTGCGGATTCGTCTGGGTCCCGCTGTACGACGCCTTCCACATGCTTCACCATGCTTCGCCGTCCGCGGTGCAGGACTGGTATGCGGTCGACGCGCGAACCGTGCCCGATCGATGGACGCGCTCCCGCTGGTCACTGGTCGCGGATCTGGCCGCGCGCCATCGATTCACCGCGGCCGAGGTCGGGACCTGCCTGGTGCACTACCTGGTCCACCTCGCCGCGTACCGCCTGCGTCCGGGGGTGCCCCTCATGTGGAGCGCGGACCTCCTCCGGACCATCGAACGCGTCGCGACCTGGCTCGCCAGCGGACGGACGGTGGCCGAACTCCTCCCGATCGGCGAGACGGTCGCTCAGGCGCCGTAGAGCTTCCGGCGGATCGCCGGCGAGGCCGCGAGTGCGTGCTTCACGGCCGCGATCGACTCGGCGGGCGACCGGTCGGTGAGGACCCTCGTCGTCTCGCCGGGGAGCCGAGCGAGCAGGCTCCGATAGGAGGCCTGCGTGCGCTGGTGCACCTCGAACGTCGATTCCCGCTTGCGCTCCCAGATGACACGATCGTCACCATCGAGGAGGATGACGAGATCGGGCCGTGGCAGCAGGCGATCGCCGAAGCGGACGTAGGCCGCGACCAGCGCGCCCCAGACGGTCGTCGGGTGACCTGCGTCCTGACCGAGGGGGAAGCGATCGTAGAGGACCAACTCGCTCGTGTGCTCGGCGATCATCACGCGGGCGACGAGTTCCGCCGGCCACCAGAGCGTGAAGAGGTTGGCGACCACCCGGTACGCGACACTCGACTCGTCACCCGCCTCGCGTCGCGCCACGAGCCACGAGTGCATCCATCGGGTGGGCGGCGTGCGGAAGAAGTTCGATCCGAGGTACCCACTCCCGACCCGGAGCGTACTCGGCGCTGTCTGGAACGTCGACACGATGGTGCTCTTGCCCGACCCGTCGATGCCGAAGATGGCGACGCGGGCGACGGGGCGTCGCAGCTGGACCGCACGCCGGCGCACGCGGTCCCAGCGGGCGAGGAGCGGCCGCGGACGGAGTGCGGAGAGCCGGCTCGCCTCGTCGGCGAGCGCACCGATGCCGGAGGTGCCGTGCGCCGCGCGCAGGGACAGGAACACGTCGACGAATCGGGCCGCGTCCTCACCGAACGATCGCGCCAGGCGCGCGCGCCCCGCTGGCACACGCTCGCAGGCGGCGCTCAGCTCCCGCGCCCGTCGGGTGTTGGCGGGCGACAGTTCGCCCTTGTCGAGCGCCACATGCAGGGCGAAGGTGAACGCCGCATCCCACGCCTCCGGGACCCGCACGCCCTCGAGCTCCTCGCTCCGCTGCGTGATCCCCTCGGCGCCGCGGAGGGTCTTCAGGGCGTCACCGTAGCAGAGGTCCGTGACCACGTCGAGACTGCGCACCAGGCCGACGGGGCCGGCCCACGAGTCGAAGAACACGTGCGGGAATCGCTCCACCTGATGGCGGCGCCTGCTCCAGCCGGCGCGCGCGAGCGCCACCGCGGCCTGCGGGAGGGCCTGCCTCGGGATGAACACGTCGACATCGACCGACTCGGCGAGCTCGGCGATCGGCCGGAATCCACGCAGGACGACGTATGGGACCCCCGCGCGCTGGAGCTCATCGAACGTCTGCCGCATCTGGCCAGCGAGGGGATCGGACGCGGTCGGCTCGTACACTGGAGGTGTGGGTCCGGGGATCATGGTCGAACACGCGCCACGAGCGCACGCAATGGAGCGATCAGCGACGCGCGCTCGCTCGCCGACATGCCGAGGGTCATCGCGCCGAGCAGCGCGAACGGGAGTGTAGCGCCGACCTGCGTGAAGAAGCCGAGATACGTGTGGACCGGCCACGTGAACTCGAACCAGAGCGACACCGCGACGAACGGAAGCATCGCCATGGCCGGTCGCAGCCAGAATCCGCTCCAGACCGCGAGCGGCGAGACCCCGAAGTATCGTCGACAGAGCGCCGGGAAGACAACGACGGAGAGCGTGATGCCCGGCACCACGGTCGCCCACGCCGCGCCGACGATGCCCCATCGCGGCACGACGAGGGCCGTCGCGGCGATCACGACGACGGCCTCGGCGACGTACCACGGTCCGAGCGGCCGGTGCCGTCCGCTGCCGACGAAGGCCGCCTGCATGACGTGGCGCGTGCCGGCGAACAGCAACCCGGTGCCGAGCACCGCGAGCACCGCGCCGGCCGGGCCACGGAACTCGGCGCCCATCCAGATGCCGACGAAGGTGCGCCCGCGCGCGATGAAGGTGATGACGAGCGGGAAGAGCACGAGGGCGCTGTACCGACCGGTGGTGAGGATCAGGTCGCGGAGCCCTTCCGCGTCACCCAGCGACTCGAGCCTGCTGGCGCGGGGATGCACCGTCTGTGCGATGGGCCGGTTGAGCGCGTGCGCGTAGATCGGCAGCGTCGCGCCGATCGCGTAGTAGCTCAGCATCGCGAGGGGGAGGAGCGCCCCGATGATGAGTTCCGACGCCTGGGTGATGGCCCCGGCGGAACTGTAGATGACCGTGCTGTACGCGCTCACGGAGAGGATGAGCCGCACGTCGGCGGCCCCGGGGCGCCTGAGGTCCATCCGCAGCTCGGGATAGAGGGCGCGCACCTTCCGCTGGAGTGTCGCGCGGCGCAGGAGCGAGAGCAACAGCCCGATGAGCGCGAGCCCGACGAGGCCACCGCCCAACGAGAGCACCGCGAGCACGAGCCCGATGCGAACGGCCTCGATCGCGACGTCGGTCATCCCGAGCACGTCGAGACGCTGCAGGCCGGCGAGCACACCGCCGTACAGCCCGTTCGTGAGGACGACCGCGAGGCTCGTGGCGCTGAGCATGAGGACGAGCCGCGCGGATCCGCGCATCTCGTCCGGGACCGTGAACCAATGCGGGAGTCCGATCGCGAGGATGCTGGCGATGAGCAGGACGGTGGCCCCGGCGCCGATGAAGAGCACGCGCGCCGTCCCGACGCTCCGTGACGCCGCCGCATGGTCCTGTCGCGCATGCTCGCGCGCGACGAAGCGCGTCACGGCGCTCCGCATGCCGAGGTCGAAGATGTTCAGCGTGCCGGTCAGCGACCCGATCAGCACCCAGACCCCGAAGCCGGAGGCGCCGAGGCGCTGGACGACGAACGGCGAGAGGAAGAGCCCGGCGCCGGCGGAGAGCGCGAACGCGCCCCAGCTGGCGAGCACGTTGCGAAGCTGGCTGACGCGGGCGTTCGACACGGAAGGAGCCAAGTCAGGTGGAGGAATTCTTCGTCGGCGCCGCAGGCCCGATCACCGCGGTCGCCCGAGCCATCGCGGGCGGGTCCTGCACGCTGCGTCGCGAGCCGCCGCGGCCCTCAGGGGCGATACCAGACCCGGATGCGCCCGATGTCGATCGTGCCCCCGCCACCCGCCGCCGACGTGGAGAAGATCCCCGGGAACACGATGTTGATCACCGGATCGTCGGACAGCCCGAGGAGCGCCTGGTCCCCCGTCGTGTTCGAGTACTTGTCGCCGACGTTCCCCGGGTACGGCGACGTCGAATTGCTCGCGACGCCATTCTGCCGATCCATCATCCAGCCGGTGTTCAGCCCCGTCAGCGAGGCGTCGATGAGGCGTTCGCCGTCGACGTACCAACGCGCCACGCCGTCGCGCGCCGTACCGGTGCCACTCGAGGCCTTGTAGACGAACGTGTGCTTCCGCCACTCGTTCGTCGTGATGTCAGTCCAGCGCCGGAATCGCGTCGGCGCATCGGCGGCGCCGTTCTCGACGTGGAAGTAGATCTCCTTGTTGTTCGACTGCGGATGGATGTTCCCCCAGCCGAGCGACCCACCGGTCAGGTAGATGCTGTACTGGGTCCGGTCGAAGGAGTGGAAGAGCTCGAGCCCCTTGATCCAGTACAGCGCCGACGTGGGGTAGTTGACGCGCAACCACATGTCCACGACGAGCGTCGTCCCGGCCGGGTTGAACGGCGTCGTCGGCGTCGGCGACCGGTAGAACACCCGCGAGTTCATCGTCGCCTGACGGAAGTTGTTGTAGTCCGCGGGCACGCGAAGGCGGTACGCGAACGGCGATCCGGCGTAACCCGGGGCGATGATGCTGTCGAGGATGGCGCGTTCCGATCCCGGGTCGGGACCGTCATAGAAATAGAACGGCGCGGCGCCGGAGACGAGCGCGTTCCGTTGCGCGCGCCGGAGCGCGAGGGTCGAGAAGCCGCTGAAGTCGTCGTCGTAGACGACCACATCGCCCGCACCGGGCGTCGGTTCGGTCGGGGGGGGCGGTGGGGGACCGACGGGCGGCGTGTTCACCGTGACGCTGGACGTCGATTGGGCCGTGCCCGATCGCGCCGTGATGATCACGGTGCCGGCGCTGACGCCGGTGACCACCCCGGCCGAGCTCACGGTGGCGACCGCGTCGTTCGACGAGCTCCACTCGACCACGCGCGCCGGGAGCACGGCATTGGTCGCGCTCCGCACGGTGGCGGTGAGCGGCGTGGTGCTGCCGATGACGATGGTGCTCTGGCCCGGGGCGATGGTCACCGAGGTCGCCGGGACGCCCATCACCGTGTAGGTGCTGAATCCGCTCAGCCGCGCGGTGACCACGCGCTGGGTCGAGTCGGTGGACTGGCTGTCCACGGGGACCCATGCGAGACCTTCGCGACGGTAGACCCGCAGTTCGGAGGCCCGGACACCCGGCACACGACTCAGCAGCGAATCATGGACGACCACTGCGACGATCGCGCGCGGCGTGAAGGTCGTGCCTTCGGGCTGAAGGTCCCAGCTGGTCCCCGGGACGATCGTCGCGCTGTCCGGCGGGTTCGTGACGCGCGTCGCCTTGAGGTCGAGTCCGCCCGGGATGGCCGCCGCTGGGATCAGGAGCGAGAATCCGCCCTCCGTGAAGGTGCAGTCGATCGCCGCCTTGCACTTGAGTTCGACACCGGAGACGTCACTGCAGGCGGCGCTGCTCCCCATGCACAGGGCCGCGCCGGCCAATCGGATCGAGTTTCGGAGACCCTTCATCCCGCGCCCTCCAGATATGAGACTCGACCCCGGAGCGACCGCATCGAGTGCGTGACCGATCACTCTGCATCGCCGCCGGGACCGACACCAATCATCCGCCGCATCAAGCCGCTCAGTCGGTGACCCAAGGCACCACGGAACAGCTGGCCCGCAGTGCCCGAGGGGTACCTCCGCCAGTTGAGGACCATCTGGCGGGCCGTCCGCAACGCGTGGCGACGCCGCTCGAGCGCGGCCAGGGTCGCGTACGGCGCGCGGTCCAGCCGCCGCCGTTGCTCCTCCCGTTCGCGCTCGATGGCGTCGAATCCGGGACGATCCACCGCGGGCAATGGTATCGGAAAGTAGTCCTCGGCGATGAGTGCCGGGATTACTTCGGTACCCCGAATGCCGGCCGAATCGACGTCGATGTTGAGCCAGCAGGAGAGCCTCGTCCGGATGTCCCAGGTCATGTCGCAGACGAAGTTCCCGAGGCTGTAAGCGATGATCGCCCCGCGATAGGTCTCCGTCTCGCGGACCACGTGCGGATGGTGGCCGATCACCATCGTCGCGCCCGCATCCACCATCCGGCGCGCGATCTCCCGTTCGCGCGCGCCGGGAAGGAGGATGAACTCATCACCCCAGTGCATCGAGACCAGCACCACGTCGGCGCGCCGTCTCGCCTCGGCGACGCGCGCGTACGCCGCGTCGGAGAACTCGTTGTAGGGTGGCTCGTCCTGCGCATACTGGCGCGGCCGATCGCTCCAGCCGAGCAGCGCGATGCGTTCTCCCGCGACCCGCAGCACGCCCGCCTCGGTGAAATCCGCCGGGGTCCCGACCACGTGGATGCCGGCGGCATGCAGCCCCGCGACGGTCGCATCGAAGGCCTCGCGTCCATGCTGCGCGGCGTGGTTCGTCGCGACGTTCACGGCGCCGATCCCCTCCGACGCGAGATAGGCGATGTACTCGCTGTGTCCCCAGCACTCGAGGGCCTCGAGCGTGGCGCCGCCGGGGCGGAAGCCGAGGACGAACTCGAGGTTGGCGAAGAAGAGATCCGGCGCGTCACCCGGTGGCCGGAGACGACCCTCCCGGCCCGTGATGCCCTCCGCATAGCGCGACCGGAAGCCGAACCCGACGGCCTTCGGGTGGTCGCCGAGCGCGATGTCGCCGACGCAGGTGATCCTCATGCGCGTGACCCCGG
Source organism: uncultured Gemmatimonas sp. (assembly GCA_964464585.1). Classification (GTDB taxonomy): domain Bacteria; phylum Gemmatimonadota; class Gemmatimonadetes; order Gemmatimonadales; family Gemmatimonadaceae; genus Pseudogemmatithrix. The sequence continues at coordinate 59,673 of CAYXGS010000001.1, forward strand.
TGCCAGCGGCGGCAGTCCGACGGCGCTCCGCAGGGCGGCGGCGCGCGCCCGCGTCGCCTCGCCGTGACGGCGCAACCAGTCGGGGATGGTCGCCCGGAGTTCGGCGCGCCGGTCGTACGCCTCCCGGACGGCGTGCGCGATGTCCTCGGGGGCGTGCGAGGTGAAGACCGTGCCGTCGGTGAAGAGACCGGTCAGCGCCGCGCTCCGCGAGAGCACGCACGGCTTCTCCGCGACCATCGCTTCGTAGGCGCCGCAGACGAGACAGTCCTCCCACGTGGTCAGGTCGAGCACCAGGTCGACGTTCAGGAGGTATGCATCATACGTCTCGCGATCGACGTATCCGAGCAGGGTCACGTGAGGCACGGCAGCGGCCGTGAGGCCGATCCGCGCGAAACGCCCCGAGACGAAGACCCGGAACCCGTCGGGCACGAGGAGCTTGGCCGCCTCGAAGACCTCGGCGAACGGTTCGTCCTTGTCGAAGGAGCAGATGAACAGGATGCTCCGGTCGACGTCCCGCAGGCCCGCGGGACGCGCACTCGCCGCCGGGAGCACCGGCAGCGGGTCGGGGCACACGAACGGGTCGCCGCCCGCTGCGCGGATCATCTGCGCGTGTCCGTCCGTCGTCACGATCACGCGGTCGACGCGGGCGTTGGCGAAGTCCAGCAGGCGCTGCACCGTCGCGCCGCCGTTCACCGCGACGACGCCGCCATAATGCGCGTCCGAGACGAACCGATACCCGAACCAGGCCCGGCAGGCGAGGAGCACGAAGGTGAGGACGAGCGACGGGTTCGACGCGAAGACCACGTCCGGCCGCTCCCGCCGCAGCACCCGGAGCGTCGCGCGGATACTGCGCCACTGCCGGCTCAGCCGAGAGCCGCTGAAGGCGAGTTCGTGCAGCGGGACCCCCAGCTCGCGCGACATCGATCGGTTGCGGGGCTGGGACTCCCAGGTGATCCAGACCGCGGTTGCCGCCTGCTTGCCGTTCACTGGGTCGCATCCTGCGTGGGGGTGGCGCGGTCGACGAGATTCACGACCGTGCGCAGCTTGCCCGACGCTGCGCGCTGGATGTGCGGGACACGGACGACATCGACCCGCATGGACGGGCCGAGGCGACGTTCGATCTCCCGCTTGAGCGTGTCGCCGTCCGCCTCGCGGAAGTCCGCAGCGGTGACGATCTCCACGCGCACGTGATCGCGGCGATCCTGGATGATCTGCGTCTCATGCAGGCCGGCGGTCACCTTGAACACCGGGTCCATGCGACCGATGCGCCGGCCCTCCGGGGTGATGATCACGTCGTCCATGCGGCCGATCACGCGTTCGACATGCGGGAACGCGCGCCCGCACGCGCAGCGGCCCGTTCCCTGCACCGCGAGGTCGCCGGTCGCATAGCGGATGAGCGGCTGCACGTCATTGAGGAACCCCGTCGCGACGATCTGCCCGGTCTCACCGGGTGCGACGGGGCGGCCGCGCTCATCGAGCAGCTCGACGATGCCGAACTCGGGATTCACGTGGTAGGTCCCCCGTTCGCACTGCGTGATGAGGGCCGCCATCTCCGCGGCACCGTAGTGGTCGAAGACCGGACAGCCGAACGCGTGCGTGAGGTCGGCCCGCGCCGCCGGGTCGAGCGTCTCCGAGGACGTGATGATCGCGCGCGGCCGGATATCCGTGATCCCATGCTCCAGCAGGTGCTTCGCGATGGGCGCGAGGCTCGAGGGATAGCTGTCGATCAACCTCGGCTGGAAGTCCCGGAGCGCGCGGACATAGCCCGGGATGTTCCGCGGGCTGAGGTGGTACGAGGAGAGGAGGAGCGTGTTCGCCGCCCGATTGCGGCGCCAGTACACCCCGGAGTCGTCGCCGCGGCGCGGGACGATGTTCCGGCCCGCGAAGGTCGCACTCCGCTCACCTCGCGCGAACCCGGTCCACGTCTGGAAGCGCGAGAAGAACGCGTAGTTCGCCTGAAGGACCTCGGACGTGCAGCGGATGTTGAGCGGCTTTCCCGTCGTGCCCCCGGTGTGGATCTCCGTGAGGCGCGCACCCGCGTACGTTCGCGACACGATCGCGGTCCCGGCCGACTGGACGGCATCCTTCGTGACCAGGGGAAGGCCTTCGAGCTCCGCGGCGTCACCCCGTTCGACCGCCGGCAGCGTCGCGTAGAACGGCACGGTCACCCGCGCGTGCTGCACCAGACGGCGGAGCTCGCGCCGCTGCCGACTCGCGAGCTCGTCCTCGCCCAGCCACTGGCTCCGCATCAGCTCGGTGAACACCTCGCGATGCCGCGGACCGTACCGGAGCCGGCGCAGGTAGAGTCCGTACGCGGAGAGCATCGCGTTCTGGACCGGGACCGGCGAGTTGTCATACAGGAACTGCACGCGCTTGTTCATCGAATCGGGGCGGATCGGGACAGTGGTGCAGGTCAGGACGCGGCGGATGTGACGCACGATGCGCGAAGCATCCCAAGGCGCGAATTCCGTGCCGTCCCCCCAGCTAGACGACCGAGCCGATCGCCTCGCACATCTTGCCCGTGACCGCCGCCCAGGTGTGGTCGGTCGTGTACTTCTCGTACCCCGCGTCACCGAGCTGGCGGCAGGCCTCGGGGTCACGGAGCAGACCGATGAGCCGATCGGCGAGCGCGGCGTCGTCGCCGACGGGGACCGTGAAGCCCGTCCGGCCGTCCAGCACGATCTCCGGGATCGCGCAGTGCGCGGTCCCGACGCACGGGAGTCGATGCGCCATGGCCTCGGCGAACACGACGCCATAGGGCTCGTAGAGGGAGGGAAGGACGAAGACCGACGCCCGCGCGTATTCGTCGAGGATCGTCTCGAGCTCCGACGGATTGCTCTTGGAGAGGAATCGCAGGCAGCGCACGCCCGGCGGGAGGTCCGAGAGCTCAGGACCGATGATGGTGAGTTCGGCGTCGGGGATCTCGCGACGGACCTTCGCGAACGCGCGCAGCAGCCCCGGCCCGCCCTTGCGCTCGAACGCCTTCCCGACGAAGAGGATCCGCGGCGCGGCATAGTCCCGCCCGCGCACGTCGCGGATGGTCGGCAGGTTGATGCCCGCCCCGACCGGGACGATCTTCTTCGAGGGGATCCCGTTGTCCCGCATGAACGAACCGGCGAGCCAGTGGCTCATCGGCATGATCAGGTCGAGCCGACCGTACAGGCCGCGCTCGTAGTCCAGCGCCCGCTGGATCCATCGACGGCTGACCGGCGGATGCCCGTATGGGCTCGCGAGGAGCGTGGCGAGATTCCCGTCGTGGTACGAGACCACGCGCTTCCCGTGCTTGCCGGTCATGTCATACCACGCGCCGATCTGCAGGATGACATCGTAGCCGTGCGGGTCGAACGCGGCGAGCTGCCGTCTCGCGGTCGCCGTCATGCTGCGGTACAGGCCCAGATGGAGGCTGTACTTGAAGCGCCAGCTGGCCATGTTCGACTGCACGCTCAGCGCCTTGTACAGGTACCGCGTGAGCGAGGACGGCTCCGCGGAGACCGCCGCCTGGAGGACCCCGCGGTCGCGGAACGCGCCGAACAGGTACTTGCTGATGCCAGACCAGGTCTGGGGTGAGAACGGATCTTCGTCGATCACGCCGACGAGCTTGAGGTCTGTCACGTGCGCTTTCTGGTGGGGGAGGAGGGCGACAGCGGCAGCGGGACGGCGGGGACGTCGTCTAGTCGGTCCCGCCGGGTCGCGCGCGCGCGACGAGGAAGTCATCCACGAAGAGCACCTGCGCGGTGCCACCGGTCCGCGACGCCGTGATCGTGGCGCCGTTGAGCATGAGGATCGTGGAGGTGCGAAGCGTCCGTCCCGTCCAGGTGCCCTTCAGCACACCGTCGATCCAGAACTTCTGGACGCTGTTCGTCTGGCCGGGCGTGTTCAGCCGCACCCAGAACTCGACATGGTGCCAGCCACCGGGGGGAACATCACTCGGATCCGAGTAGGTCGCCCCTTCTCCGGCTCCGGTGCCGAAGGACCCATAGCACGTGACCCCGTCGCTCTCGCGCGGCATCGCGGGATAGTACGAGTAGAATCGGGAGAACCGGTTCGCCCCGCTCTGGTCCATCGTCACGGCGGTGACGAAGAAGTTCGTCCCGGTGGGACAGGTCCCTGCGGTCCCGATCGCCGACCACGCATTGTCCGTGCGCGACCCGGTGAGCGAGACGAGCTTGGTGGCGCCATCCCATCCCGCCTGGAGCTTCACCCAATAGCTCACGTACACCGAGTCGTAGCCCGGCATGAAGAACTTCGTCAACCAGCCGCCATCGGCGCTGCCGGCCGGGAAGGCGATGCGGAGCGCACGCGCGCCCGTATGGGACTCGGTGGTCACGATGGATTGGTTCGCCGGCCGGCCCTGGTCGTCCCACACGGCGAAGGAGTTGGATTCGAAGCCCTCGGCGAAGACGGTATCGACCGCCGCCACCGGAGTCGACGTCACGGTCCCCGCGACGGTGTCGGCGACGCCGCCCGTGCTGGCCCAGACCAGCGCCGGCCCCGCCGACGCGCCGGCGGTGAACAGGCCGGTGGACGCGACCGTTCCGCCCGTCGCCCCCCACGTGAAGACCGCCGCCATCGGGTCGCCGTTGTCATCGAGTGCCTGCGGAGTGAAGCGCACCGTGTCGCCCACCATCACGCTGAAGCTCCCTGGGGACAGCGCGACCTGCGCGAGCTGCGGCGAACCCGTGGACTCGGCGGTCGAGCATGCCGCCAGACCGGCCGTGAGCGCGCCAGCGGCGACCGCGCGGTAGACCGCGTGCCGCAGGGAGGTCGGAATCACTTTCGCAGTTCGCGCGCCGTCCATGAGGCCCCCTGGTGATCGTGCCCGGCGCCGGCAACGCCGGTCGCGCACGGGACTACTCCCGGAAATTGCTCGCGGGCACGGACGAGTGCCAACTCGTCGTCCGCGGTGGATCGCTCCCGCGTTCAGGCGGCATGACGATTGCGCTACATTCCGCGGCGAATGACTCCGAAGCACATCCTGCTGATCATCGAATCATCCGAGACTGGCGGCGCCGAGACGGTGTTCGCCGAGCTCGCGTCCCGGCTCGACCGCCAGCGCTTCACGCCGCATGTGGCCCTCCTGAGCGAGGGCTGGCTCGGCGGGCATCTTCGGAGCCTCGGCATCGAACCGGAGATCCTCGCGGTGCGCGCCGGTGGGCTCGACGTGAGCTTGCTGCGGGGCATCCGCGCGCTGGTCAGGCGCCATCGCATCGACCTCGTCCACTCGCACCTCTTCGCGACGAACGTCTACTCCAGCGCCGCGTGCGCGCTGTCGCGCATCCCCGTGGTCTCGACCTTCCACGGGACCATGGACGTGGAGGAAGGCGATCGGGCCAAGCGCCTGAAGTGGGCGGTGATCAATCGGCTCTCCGCCCGCACGGTCTTCGTGTCCCACTACCTGAAGGACCATTTCGTCTCGCGGCGACTGGCGGCCGCGGCGAAGGCCGAGGTGATCTACAACGGCACCGCCATCGAGCGATTCGCGAACGCCGCGACGAAGGCCGGAGCACGCGCCGCACTCGGCCTCCCGACCGACGCGTTCGTCGTCGGATGTGTGGGCGACGTGCGTGCGGCCAAGGATTACGCGACGGCGATCCGGGCGGCAGGGCTGCTCCATCGACGCGTGCCGCAGCTGCGCATGGTGATCGCCGGCTCCCCGACCGACCTCCTCCCCGACCTGCTCACGCTGCGCAACAGCCTCGGCCTCACCGGGATCGTCGAGTTCATCGGCTTCCAGTCCGACGTCGCGCGCGTCTTCCCCGCGTTCGACGTGTATCTCTCCAGTTCCGTCAGTGAAGGCTTCTCCCTCACCGTGGTCGAGGCGATGGCCGCAGGCCTGCCGGTGGTCTCGACCCGGAGTGGCGGGCCGCAGGAGATCGTCCGACACGGCGAGACCGGCTTCCTCGTGGAGGTCGGCGACGTGGCAGCGATCAGCGATGCCATCCTCCGGCTGCGCGAGGAACCGGCGCTGCTTGCGACCTTCGCCACGGCGGGCGCGCGCGCGGCGGCGGCGCGTTTCTCCATCGCCGCGATGGTCGAGGGATACCAGCGGCTCTTCGACGAACTCACCGGCGGCTGAGCTGACGCGCTCGCGTTGTTGCGGCAGCGCAACAACGTCGTCATCGGGGGGACTGCCGCAATGTCCCTCATCCCGGCCGGTCCATTCGCAGCGACCTAGCTTTCAGGGCGTTGCCTCGTTCGGCCCTTCATTTGCTCTAGAAGCGATCTATGTGCGGAATCCTGGGGGGCGTCTTCAAACGCCCATTGAAGAGCGACGACACGGCGGCATTCCGGTCAGCCATCAGCACACTCGCTCATCGCGGGCCGGACGCCGATGAAGTGGTCACGATCGACGACGCGAACGCGGTCTTCGCCTTCCGTCGGTTGGCGATCATCGACCTCGCCGCGGGCGACCAGCCCATGAGCCTGCCGAGCGGCCACCACATCATCTTCAACGGCGAAATCTACAACTACCAGTCCGTGCGGCCGGCGCTCGAGCGCGAGAGCGGGCCGTTCCGGACGTCCTCCGACACCGAGGTCCTGCTCCGTTCGGTCGCGGCGCGGGGGGTCGACGGGATCGCGCCGCTCCGCGGGATGTTCGGATTCGGATTCCTCGACGTGCCGCGACGTCGCTTGATCCTCGCGCGCGATCGCCTCGGCGTGAAGCAGCTGTACTACGCCGAGACGGCGGACGGCGTGTTCTTCGCATCCGAGCCCAAGGCCCTGATCGCGCTCCCGTGGGTGAAGCGGGAGCTGAACGCCTCGGCGCTCCCGCTGTTCTTCAACTTCCGGTCGGTGCCCGCGCCGGAGACGCTGTTCCGGGGCATCGCGAAGCTCCCACCGGGATTCGCACGGGAGTACTCGCTCGACGACCTCGGCACCGCGGTGGAGCGTGCGTACTGGACCTACCCGGAGGCGAAGGCCGATGACGCGATGTCGGCCGGCGAGGCACTGGACCGTTTCGAGACCGCCTTCGTCACCGCCATCGAGCGGCGCCTCGTCTCGGACGTGCCCGTCGGCGCGTTCCTCAGTGGCGGACTCGATTCCAGCCTCGTCGTCGCGGGCATCCACCGGCTGGGCCGGAGCGACGTGCAGACGATCACTGCCACGTTCCCTGAGTCGCCAGATGACGAGCGCTCGTTCGCCTCGGCGGTCGCATCGAAGTTCGGCCTCGCGAATCACGCCGTGGCGCTCCGGGCCGCCCAGTTCCTCGAGATGGTCCCGCGGTGGTTCGACCTGAACGACGACCTCGTCGCCGATGCTTCGAGCCTCCCGCTCATCAGCGTCAGCGACCGCGCGCGTGCCGAAGGCTGCATCGTGATGCTCGCCGGCGAGGGTGCGGACGAGCTCTTCGGTGGATACGGCGTGTACCACAAGTTCGGCCTGCTGCACCGCGCCTCTCGTGTGATCCCGGGGCGCGGCAATCGCGAGCGGGTCGTGAGCATCGCGCGTCGGCTCGGCGTCCTGCGCACCGAGGATGAGCCGCGCGTCCGCGAGTACCTGATCGAAGGGCGGGGGTTCCTCGGCACCGCGGCGCTGCTCGACTCGGACGCGCTCGCGGTGCTCGTGCCCTCGGCGAGCGGCGTCGCGATGCCACGGGCCCGGAGCGCAGGCTTCGCCGATCTCGGCGCCTTCGATTTCGCGCGCCGGATCCCGGACGACCTGCTGGTGCGCACCGATCGCGCGACGATGGGCGCCTCGATCGAGGCGCGCGTGCCGTTCCTCGACCACGACCTCGTCGAGCTGGTCGCGACGCTTCCGGCATCCGCCCGCACGGTGCCCGGGATCAGCAAGGTCCTGCTCCGGCGGCTCGCGCTGCGGTGGGAGGTCCCTTGGAGCACCATCGCGCACCGCAAGATCGGCTTCAACGTGCCGATCGGCACATGGTTCCGCGGTCCACTGCGCGGCATCTGGGATGACGTCCTGCGTCGTCGGGCCGTTCCGGGACTCGACTATGGCATCGTGGCCGACCGCGTCGGCGCGCACCTGGAGGGCCGTGCCAGTTATGATGAACTCCTGTGGCGCATCCTCTCCCTGGAGGCGTGGCACGCGCGATGGATCGATGAGCAGCCGTTGCGCTGGCCCGAGTCCCCCCGCTGACCCCCGCTCGCGTTGTCGCACTCCATCCGGATCCCGTGCGTGCCGGTGAGAACGCAGGTCCCCAACCACTCGTGAGCCCATGTCACTGACCGCTCCCGTCGCGCCGCGCGAACTCCTCGCCCGCACCAAGCAGCTCGCCTCCGACGTCGCCGCCAAGCACGCCCACGACGTCGATGTGCAATCGCGCTTCCCCAGCGAGACCATCCAGGCCTGTCGCGACGCCCAGCTCCTGTCCGCCGCCGTCCCCACGGACCTCGGCGGCGCCGGCTGCTCCATGGCCGAACTGACCGAGATGTGCTTCATCCTCGGCCAGGCCTGCGGCTCCAGCGCCATGGTCCTCGCCATGCACCACATCCAGGTCGGGCTCCTCGTCCGCCACGCACGTGGGGTGCCCTTCTTCGAGGCCTACCTCCGCGAGCTCGTCGAGAAGCAGCTCCTGATGGCGTCCGTCACCTCCGAGGTCGGGATCGGCGGCGACACGCGCTCCAGCATCTGCGCCGTGGAGCGCGCGAACGGCCGCTTCACCCTCGTGAAGGACGCCACCACCGTCTCGTACGGCGCCCACGCGGCCGACATGCTCATCACGTGCCGCCGGGCGCCGGACGCGGCCCCGAGCGATCAGGTCCTCGTCCTCGTGCGCCAGGGCGACTACAAGCTCGAGCAGAAGGGTTCATGGGATACCATGGGCATGCGCGGGACGCAGAGCCCGCCGTTCCTCGTCACGTGCGAAGGCCCCGAGGAGCAGATCGTCCCCGGCGCCTATGCGGACTCCTCGGCCGAGACGATGGTCCCCTACTCGCACATCCTCTGGGCTGGGCTCTGGACCGGCATCGCGGCCGACGCGGTCGCGCGCGCCGCGGCGTTCGTGCGCGCCGAGGCGCGCAAGAAGCCGGGCACGACGCCGCCCACGGCCACCCGGCTCGCCGAAGTCTCCGTGATGCTCCAGTCGCTGCGCGCCAATGTCTGGTCGACCGCGGCCGACTTCGACGCCCTCGGCGACGAGCGCAAGCCGCTCGGCGGCATGGGCTGGGCGCTCCGGTTCAACAACCTCAAGATCGGGGCGTCGGAGGCGGCGCCGCAGATCGTGCACCGCGCGCTGCAGATCATCGGCATCATGGGCTACAAGAACACCGGGCCGTTCACCGTCGCCCGTCACTATCGCGATGCGCTCTCCGGCGCGCTCATGGTCGGCAACGAACGCATCCTCGCCAAGAGCGCCTCGATGCTGCTCGTGTACAAGGACGACTGATCCCATGCCGACCTACGACGCGCAGGAGTTCTACGACGGACTGGTCGCTGCGGGGCTGCTGATCCCGGCCGGCCCGCTCGGCGCCTTCGGCCGCGGGCCCGTGTTCGAGGACGTCCTCGAGGCGTTCGACGCGCTCGTCGTCCGCCGTGCGAAGGACGACGGCGTGGAGTCGATGACCTTCCCGCCGGTGATCGACAGGATGATCATCGAGCGCACCGGGTACATGGACTCGTTCCCCACGCTGTGCGGGGCCATCCACAGCTTCGTGGGCAACGAACGAGAGGCGCGCGCCATCTCGTCACGCATCGCCGCGGGCGAGGGCTGGGGGGACACGCTCGCCCAGACCGACGTGGTGATGAACCCGGCGGCGTGCTACCCGTTCTATCCGACCTGTCGCGGCACCGTGCCGGCGGATGGCCGGCACGTGACCATGCTCGCATGGGTCTACCGGCAGGAGCCCTCGCTCGAGCCCACGCGCATGCGCTCCTTCCGTGTCCGCGAGTTCATCCGCGTGGGCACGCCCGACACCGTGATCCAGTGGCGCGACCAGTGGCTGGAGCGCGGCGTGGCGCTCCTCACGTCGCTCCAGCTGCCCGCCCGACCCGATGTCGCTGCCGACCCGTTCTTCGGCCGCGGCGGCAAGATGCTCGCCGCGGGACAGATCGAGCAGAAGCTCAAGTTCGAGGTGCTCATCCCGGTCATCTCGGCCGAGAACCCCACCGCCTGCTGCTCGTTCAACTATCACCAGGACAAGTTCGGTGCCGCGTTCGACATCAAGCTCCCCGATGGCGAGACGGCGCACACCGCGTGCCTCGGCTTCGGCCTGGAGCGCGTGGTGATGGCGATCTTCAAGACGCACGGCTTCGACCCGAAGCGGTGGCCGGCCGCCGTGCGCGCCATCCTCTGGCCGTGAGCGCGCGGAAGGTCCTTCCCGCGCTGCGTGCGGCGGGGTACGTGCGGCACGCGCTCCACGCCGAGGACCGCCTCTGGGTGGAGAAGAACTGCTACGTCGACGTGGTCATCGAGCTCGTGCACGCCCTCGGGCTCGAGCCGCTCGCCGCGCTGGGATCGTGCGCGACGATCGACTTCGAGGGTGACAACTTCACCTTCTACAAGCCCGATCACGAGGACCTGCGCCAGCTCTTCGGGATCGACTTCCAGGAGATGAACGTCTGGCGCCCCCTGCTGGACCACGTGCAGGAGCACCTCGGCGCGGGGAAGTTCATCAGCACCGAGGCGAACTCGTACTGGCTGCCGGACACCTCCGGCACCGACTACCGTCGCAACCACGTCAAGACGACGATCATCATCGCCGACGTCGATGCCGACGCGAAGCACCTCGGGTACTTCCACAACGCGGGTTATCACGAACTGGGCGGCGAGGACTTCGACCGGCTGTTCCGTGTGGGCGTCGAGCCCGACCCGACATTCCTGCCGCTCTTCGCGGAGATGGTGCGGGTGGACCGGCGGATCGCGCGGGAGCGCGCGGCGCTCGCCGCGATCGCACTCGAGCGGCTCGCGGTGCATGCGTCGCGGCGGCCGACGGCGAATCCGGTGCAGCGCTGGGGGGCGCGGTTCGTGCGGGAGCTCCCGGCCATGCAGGAGCGCGGGCTCGCGTTCTACCACGCGTGGGCCTTCGCGACCACGAGGCAGGTCGGTGCGTCCATGGAGCTGCTGGCGGCACACCTGCGGTGGCTCGACGCCGAGCGCCCCGCGCCGGCACTCCGCACCGCGGCAGACGAGTTCCAGCGGCTCAGTGAAGGCGCCAAGACCTTCATCCTCAAGGCGGCGCGCGCGGTGAACTCGCGCAAACCGCTCGACGCGGCGCCCGTCTTCGACGAGATGGCGGGTGCCTGGGCTCGCGGGCAGGACGCGCTCGCCGCCGGCGTGACCGCGCTCGGCTCCTGACCGCGCGTTATCTTCTGCCCGGTCCCCTCACCATCCCAGCGAATCGATCCGCATGACCGCAGACCCGACTGAGCGCATCCGCCGCATCCTCAAGGAACATGGTCGGCTCTCCGCCGACGCGACCACCCTCGCCGACGACGCCGACCTGTATCAGGCCGGCATGACGTCGCACGCCAGCGTGAACGTGATGCTCGCGCTCGAAGGCGAGTTCGACGTGGAGTTCCCCGACCAGATGCTGCGTCGTGACGTCTTCGAGAGCGTCGCCGCGATCCGTGCCGCGGTGAGTCAGCTCACCGGGGGCTGAGCCCGCGGTGCAAGGGCGCGTGCGGCGCATCAGTGGCCACGAGGCCGTCCCCCTCAGTGCGGGCTGGACCTTCGCGGCTTGCGCGCCCGACGCGTGCACCTCCCCCGACGCGCTCGATGCGGCGGCGCTCCACTGGACCACGGCCACGGTCCCCTGCACCGCCGCGAGCGCGCTCCGCGCGGCCGGCGGCTGGGACCTCGATGGTCCCGAGCGGCGCTTCGACGCCGAGGACTGGTGGTTCCGCACCACCTTCGAGGCACCGTCCGACCAGCCCGACGGCGAGTGCTGGCTCTGTTTCGACGGCCTGGCGACGGTCGCCGAGGTCTGGCTGAACGGGAGCGTGCTGCTCCGCGTCGACGGGATGTTCACCGCGCATGCCGCGCGGGTCGACGGGTTGTTGCGCGCGACGAACACGCTCGCGATCCGCTTCTGCGCGCTCGACCGCCTGCTGGGAGGCAAGCGTCCGCGTCCGCGTTGGCGCGCGCCGATGATCGCGCATCAGCAGATCCGATGGTTCCGCACGACGCTGCTCGGCCGCACCCCGGGCTGGTCGCCACCCGCCGCCGCCGTCGGGCCGTGGAGACCGGTGCGCCTCGAATGGCGGCGCGGCGTGCAGGTCGACGACGTGCGGATCCGCGCCGAGGCCGATGGATCGCTCGAGGTCGGGGCGCGGATCACCGGACTCGGCGCGGCGCGCGTCAGCGAAGTGGCGCTCGTGCTGTCCCGCGGCGCGCGACAGGAGCGTCTCGCGCTCTCGCCGGACGCGGAGGGCCGCCACACCCTGCGCACCACGCTCGCGAACGTCGACCGCTGGTGGCCGCACACGCATGGCGAGCCCGCGCTGTACGACGCCTCACTCGAGATCGCCTCGGGCGCGGCTCCGCGACCGGTCGTGCAGACGGTGGCGCTCGGCGCGATCGGCTTCCGGACGATCACCGTCGATCGGGCGCACGGTGACTTCGCGATCCGGGTGAACGGCGTGCCCGTCTTCTGTCGCGGCGCGTGCTGGACACCGCTCGACATCGCGCGGCTCGACGCGGATGCGTCGGCGCTCGATGCGGCATTCGCGCAGGTGCGCGAGAGCGGCATGAACATGCTCCGCGTGGGCGGCACGATGGTGTACGAGAGCGACGCGTTCCTCGACCGCTGTGATGCGGTGGGTGTGCTGCTCTGGCAGGACCTGATGTTCGCGAACATGGACTATCCCGAGGTCGAGGGCTTCATCACGGCGGTCGAGCGCGAGGTGACGCAACTGCTCGAGCGGCTCCAGGGGCGTCCGAGCGTCGCGGTCCTCTGCGGCAACAGCGAGGGCGAGCAACAGGCCGCCATGTGGGGCGCGGGCCGCGAGCGATGGTCGCCCGCGCTCTTCCACGAGCGGCTGGCCACGCTCGCCGGGCGGATGCTCCCCGCTGTCGCCTACTGGCCTTCGTCGGCACATGGCGGTGCGTTCCCGCATGAGGCAAGTGCGGGCACCACGTCGTACTATGGCGTCGGCGCGTACCTCCGCCCGCTCGAGGATGCGCGTCGCGCCGAGGTCCGGTTCGCCTCGGAATGCCTCGCCTTCGCGAACATCCCGGAGCCGGCGACGCTCGAGCGCCTCCCCGGCGGGAGCGGCGTCCGTGTGCATCACGGCACGTGGCGCACGAGGGCCCCGCGCGACCTCGGCGCGGGATGGGACTTCGACGACGTGCGCGACCACTACGTGGAGCGGCTGTTCGGGATCGACCCGCTCGCGCTCCGCTACGCGGACCACGAGCGCTACCTCGACCTCGGGCGCGTCGCGACGGGCGAGGTGATGGCCGCGACCTTCCTCGAGTGGCGGCGCGCCCGGTCCGTGACGCGCGGGGCGCTCATCTGGTTCCTGCGTGACCTCTGGCCGGGCGCGGGGTGGGGAGTGGTCGATGCGCTCGGGCGACCCAAGGTGGCGTGGCACTATCTCCGTCGCGCGCTCGCACCCGTCGCCCTCGGCATGACCGATGAAGGCGGCAACGGCATCGCGGTGCACCTCATCAACGACCGAGCGGCGGCTCTCAGCGGGCGGCTGGAGCTCGCGCTCTTCCGGCAAGGCGAGATCCGCACTGGCGAAGGCAGCCGGGACGTGGTCGTGCCGGCGCACGGCGCGCTCGAGATCCCGGCCGCGGAGCTGTTCGAGGGCTTCCACGACCTCAGTTACGCCTATCGATTCGGACCGGCCTCGCACGACTGCATCGCCGCGACGCTGCGCGACGGATCCGGGACGGTGCACGCACGCGCGTTCCACTTCATCGGTCCCCTCGGCAGCCGCCGTGAGGCCGATGTGGGCCTCGCGGCCACGCTCGCGCCCACCGCGTCCGGTGCGTCCGAACTCACGGTCACGACGCGCCGCTTCGCCCAGGCGGTGCGCGTGGAGGTCCCGGGATTCCGTTGCGCCGACGATGCGTTCCATCTGGCGCCCGGTGAGCGGCGCGTGCTCGCGCTGACGGCGGACGGGACGACCGCGACGGCCGGGGCACGGGCGACGCTGCGCGCACTGAACTCCGAGGCGATCGTGAAGGTGAGCGAGGCGTGACGCGCCCGGATGGCGCGCCGCCGCGCGCCGAGCCCGCGTACTTCATGTCCGAAGGCCGCGCGTGCCTGCGCTGGCTGCACCGGCCGGCGGTCAGCGCGGGCACGCGCGGCGTGGGCGTGGTCCTCTGCAACCCGTTCGGGTATGAGGCGCTCTGCGCGCACCGGAGCATCCGCCACTTCGCCGAGGCATCGGCGGCGCGCGGGTTCCCCGCGTTGCGCTTCGACTACGACGGCACCGGAGACTCGGCGGGTGACGACCTCGACGGGGACCGGTGGGACGCATGGATCGCGAGCGCGCGCGCCGCCGTGCGGGAGCTCCGCGAACGGACCGGGGTGCAGCGCGTGGTGCTGCTCGGGATCCGACTGGGCGCGTCCATCGCGGCGTACGCCGCGGCGGACGCCGCCGATGTCGCTGGCGTCGCGCTCATCGCCCCGATCGCGAGTGGCCGGCCATGGCTGCGCGAGTTGCGCGCGCTTCAGGCGACGATGGGACGCGCCGCGGCGCCCGGCGAGTTCGCGCTACCGGCGGACGTGCAGGAGAGCGTGGGGCTGCTGATCGCGCCGGGCACGCGAACGGCGCTCGAGCGCATCGATCTGGCGGGACTCGGTGGGCAGCTGCCGAACGATCTGTTGCTGGTCGACCGCGAGGACCGGCCACCGCTCGATGCGCTGGCGGCGAGTTGGACCGAGGCGGGCCGACGGGTGCGGCGCTCGGCCGGGCCGGGCTATGTCGAGATGATGCTCGACCCGCACGAGGCCGTCGTGCCGACCGCGATCGTCGACGACACCATGCGCTGGCTCGAGTCGACGTTCCCCGCGACCGATGCGCCGGCGACGAACGACGCGACGCGTGCGAGGCCAGGCACCGGGAGCGGACCGGTCACCTGCGCCGTCGAGAACGGTGTGGAGGAGCGCGCGGGGTTCCTCGACGCCGATGAACGCCTGTTCGGCGTCGTCTCGTCGCCGGCGGGATCGTCGCCGAGGCGCGCGGTGGTCCTGCTCAACGCGGGTGCCAATCATCACATCGGCAATGGCCGGATCTACGTGAAGTTCGCGCGCCGGCTCGCCGCCCGCGGCTGGCTCGTCCTTCGCTACGACGTGTCGGGCATCGGCGACAGCATGGTGCACCCGGGCGCGCCCGAGAACGAGGTGTACACGCCGCACGCCGTGGAGGATCTGCGGACGGCACTGGCATTCCTGCGGCGCGAGTACGCGACGGAGCGCATCGAGGCGATGGGACTGTGCTCCGGCGCGTACAACGCCTTCAAGGGCGCGGTGGCCGGACTGCCGCTCGACGGGGTCACGGTGGTCAATCCCCTCGTCTTCTTCTGGAAGCCGGGCATGTCACTGTCGTATCCCCCATTCCAGATGGTGCAGGCGGCGGCCCAGTATCAACGATCCATGCTCCAAGCGGAGAAGTGGCTCAAGCTGCTGCGCGGACAGGTCGACGTGCGGGAGATCGGGAAGGTGGTCGCGCACCGTCTCGAGGACCGGCTGCGCGGCACCGCACGGGAGATCGCGCGCGCGATGCGGTTGCCGGTGCATGAGGACCTCGCGGCCGAGCTCTCGACCGTCGTCGAACGCGGCACATCGCTCCGGTTCATCTTCTCGGTCGGCGATCCGGGCGAGTCGCTGCTCCGCGTCGGATCCGGGCGCCGCCTGGCCCAACTCGATGCGGCGGGCGCGCTCACGCTCGACTATCTCCCGGATTGCGATCACAGCCTCTCGAGCGCGTGGATGCACGAGGCGCTCTGGCAGCCGTTCGCGCGCGCGCTCGCGTCCCGATGACCGCGGGCATCGAGGTCGGCGGCAGCCCTCGGGTCGCGGTGGTGATGCTGCACGGGTACGCCATGTCCTCCGCCGACCTCATCCCCTTCACGCGATCGCTCGGCGTCCCGGCCGCCTACTACGTCCCGGATGCGCCGCTGCGCGCCGAGCCGTCGGGTCGGGCGTGGTGGGCGATGGATCAGGAGCGGCGACGGATCGCGTTGCGCGCGGGGCCGCGCGACCTTGCGACGGAGGTGCCGGCAGGTGCGGCGGCGGCGCGCGAGCTCCTTGGCGACCTGGTCGCACGGGTGCGGGTCGAGCACCCGGGGCTGCCGCTCGCCCTGATCGGATTCTCGCAGGGCGGCATGCTCGCCTGCGATGCCGTGCTGCACGACGCGGTGCGACCGGACCGGCTGGCACTCCTCTCGAGCTCGCGCATCGACATCGCCGAGTGGCTCGCGCGCGCCGACCGGCTGCGCGGGATGCCGGTGCTCGTGAGCCACGGCGAAGCGGACGACGACCTCGCGTTCGCGGCGGGGACGGCGCTCCGCGACTACTGCATCGCCGCCGGCGCGGATGTCACCTGGATCCCGTTCGCCGAGGGGCATGCGATCCCGCTCGTGGTCTGGCGAGGGCTCAGGCGGTTCCTCCTCTCCTCCCTCACGTAGCGCGCGGCGCGATCCGGTCCTTCAGGTCGAGGAACGGCCGCTCGATCAGTCGCCACGAGACCTGGGCCGCCAGGAAGCTCAGGCCGATCACCAGACAGAGGTAGGCAGCGAGCCGGACGGCGCGCATCGGCGTGTCATCCACCGTCACCCACCCCTCGAACCGATGATCGATCGCGTGGTGGATCGGGAAATGGAAGATGTACATCGCGTAGCTGTACTTCCCGAACGTCCGCAGCGGCCGCAGCGCCAGCAACGCCTGAACGCCCGTCACCAGGCGTGACCTCTCGGCGACGGCGACGACGATCAGGCACGCCGAGAGGACCGCGAACAGGCTCTGTCCGATGACCTGCACCGGCAGCTCGTCGGAGTGGAAGCCCCGTTGCTGCACCGTCAGCGCGAGCAGCGCGGCTCCCGCCGCCGCGGCCATGGGCACCGTCCACCGTTCCATCATCGCGCGCCCGCCGACGTCCCGCATGAGTGCCGCCACCAGCGCGCCGGCCGCCAGCGCATCCCAGCGCGCGATCGTGAACAGATAGCCGGCCGCCTCCGGGAGTCCGGCCATCCGGATGCCGAGCCGGATGAACGGCGTGCCGACCATCAGGGCGAGGCACACGGCGACGAGACCACGCCGTGACATGACCCAGACCACGAGCGGCCACATCAGGTAGAACTGCTCCTCGACCGCGAGTGACCAGAGATGGGTCATGCCGAAGATGCTGCGCTTGAATGGCTGCACCCAGTTGGACAGGTAGACCCAGAACGACCACTGATTCGTGCGGACGGACTCGACCCACGCGGGACTCCACGCGATGAGGGGCCCGACGAGGAAGGCGCAGGCGATGACCGCGTAATACAGGGGGAAGATCCGGAGCGTCCGTCGCAGGTAGAACGACCGGAAGTACCGCGGCTTGCCCTTCGAATCGAGGAGGATCCCGCCGATCAGGAATCCGGAGAGTGCGAAGAAGAGCTGCACGCCGACCCAGCCTGCCGCGGTGACCGCGCCGATCAGCTTCAGGATGGCCTGTTCACTCTCACCCGCGATCCAAGCGGAGTTGTGGATGATCACCACGAGGACCGCGACCCCGCGGACACCGTCGAGGACCGGCAGGTGCGCCGCCGACGGCGGGCCCAGACGAAGCACCGTCGGACTCATGGTTCGTCGGCTCGGGCAGGCCGCGCGCGCGCGATGAGCGGCGACCAACTGAGCCACATCTCCGTCATCAGCAGCGGCACCACCCACACGGCCCAGATGAGCATGGCCGGGCGACTGATCCCGGCCCCCACCGGGAACGGGTACTCCAGGTACGTGTCCAGGCGGACGAACACGAACCCGTTCATGAGCACCCAGCTGCGGATCATGAACTGCCGGTGGGCGTCGAATCGCCGTCGCACGGCCATGAGCACGGCGAGCGCGGTGACGATCAGGAACAGCACCGACCAGATCGCGAACGGCGGGACGCACATCCGGCACGAACTCAGGAACGAGAGTCGGAAGGAGACCGCCGCGGACACGAGCGCGCACACCACATACGTCCAGCCGATGCGGCGATGCACCGTCGGCCACCGCTTCCGGAGGCGCGTGCTGAACTGCAAGCCACCCACGATGAGCCCGATGCTGGCCGTGAGCACGTGCGTCGCAAGCCATACGCGCTGCGGCCAGAAGCGCCGATACACGGCTTGGCTCCACTCGACGTACTTCAGCGAGTCACGGACGAGGAACAGCAAGCCGAACAGCAGGAGGAAGCCGAAGCCACCCCAGATCATGCTCGACCTGGCCCAGCGGAGCAGCGGCGGACGACCGCGTGGCCCCGCGCCGGTCGACTCGCCGGTGCGGATTCCCCTGACAGACGTCTCGATCGAGGTCATCGATCCACTCGGTCGCAGATGCCGTGCCAGTCGATCGTGGAGGCGATCGAGCCGAACTCGAACGTGCGGAGCAGCGCCCGCATCCGGTCGAACACGCCCCCCTGGCCGCCATAGTGCCGCACGCGCGTCAGGAGCGGCACGTCAAGGCGAGGCTGTCCCGGGTCCCACTCCCACGGATGGATGTAGAAGGTGCCCGGGACGCCGCGCGCAGCGGAACTGCGCAGGGCCGCATGCACGAGGTGCGGCGGCAGGATGCGGAAGTACGCGCCTCCGGCCGCCGGCAGCGTCTTGCCGAACACGCGCACGGTCGCGGGTGGGACCTCGGCGATCCGCCCCGTGGGGCGGTCGATCCAGTACGGATCCCGCCGGCCTCCGACGTATCCGTACCCGCGCCGGGAGACCGGGAACAGCGAGGAGTCGTATCGATGCCCCTCCTCGAGGAGGACGTCGAGCGCCCACTCCGTCCCGCGCACGATGGAGAAGCTCGGCGCGCGGAAGCCGTGCACCTCGGCGCCGGTGAGGTCCTCGAGCACCCGCTTCGTCCGCCGGATCGAGTCGCGGAACGCATCGGGCGTCTGATGGGTGATGCGCACGTGGTCGTAGGTGTGCGAGGCGAGTTCGTGTCCCGCCGCGGCGATGCGCTTCACCATGCCGGGATGCCGCTCCGCCACCCAGCCCACCGTGAAGAACGTCCCCGTCGCCCCGTGCTCCGCCATGAGCCCGAGGAGCCGGTCGATCGCCGGCTCCACCCTGCTCTCGAACGCGTCCCACTGGGCCATCGGCGCGTAGGGCGCGAGCGCGACGACCTGGAAGTACTCCTCGACGTCGACCGTGAAGCAATGCCTGCGCCGCGCCGATGCCTCGGCGGTGCGTGCGGCGGTCACCGCACCGTCAGGTCGAGCGCGGATCTCGGCTTGAGCCGCCAGGTTCCCGAGCCGGTCGGCACCAGGACACCGACCACATCGAATCGGTTCGCAGGCACGTAGAGGCCCACCGGGAGCGGGAGCTGGAAGCCGACGTCCGCGGACCGGTCGAGGACGACCACCACGGCTCCGGAGCCGTCGGTCATCGTGAGTTGCATGTTGCCCGCGACGGTGGCGGTGTCGGTCACCTGCGCGTTCACCACGCGCACCAGTGCCGCATCGAGCGACCCGGCGGTGCCGCCCGCCGCCGCGACCGCGGTCGTGACCGACGGCGCGGTGGGGATGAAGGTGGGCTCGACGACGAACGTCGTGACGTCATCGAGCACGCGCTGGCCCAGTCTCACCGCGATCCGCGCGCGGAGGATCACGCTGTCGCCCGCCGCGACGGGCGAGGTCGAGGGACGGACTCGCGTCGCGCGCATCGCGCCGGTGCCATCGACGATGTGCAGCGTCGTGTCGCTGAAGGTCGTGCGTGCGTGCAACGCGATGCCGCGCACGAACAGCCGCTCGCCGGGCGCCAGCGCCCGCGCCTGCGCGATAGTCCGCAGAGGATAGCTGATCGATCCGAGGAACTCCACGGAGTCGCCCGGGAGCACGGTGATCGTGGATGGGCCGGTGGGATCGACGATCACGCGCGCCGTGTCTCCCGCGCTCGCGCTGTCGACGACGACGGCGTAGGACCCCACCGGAACGCCCGCGAGGCGGAAGCCGCCGTCCGCGTCGGTCGTCACGCGGAAGAGCGTGTCCACTCCCCCCGGCGCCAGGAGACGGATCCTCGCCCCGGCGAAGCCGACGTCGGCCGCGTCCAGCTGCCGAGACCCGTTCGCGTCGAAATACACCTGACCCCGGACCACACCCGTGGCGGTGATGCCGAGCGTCCGGGAGGCTCCACCGTTCTCGCAGCCCGCGAGCGCGAGCGACATGATGGCGAGCGCGAGCGCATGGATGTGCTTCATCGTCCGATCCTCACCCCGACGCGGAACAACATGCCCGACGCGCGATCCGCGAGCAGCGCGCCGAAACCCGGGTTCACCACGAGTGGAACGGACGTCACGCCCGTCGTCGGGTTGGTGGAGATCGCGCCCGTGCGATCCACGAGATACAGCGCACGATCGATGCGACCCGACGCGCCGGGGACGACGTCCATCGCATCGACGACGAGGTCCATCGGACCGGCCGCGAGCATGAGCAGGCGGAACGTCGCGCGAAGGTCGAGACGGTGCGTGGTCTCGCCGCGACAGTCGTTCCGTGCGGCGAAGTCGCCCGACGATCGGCGGAGACATGCGTGCTCGGCGACCAGCGCGGTCATCCCGGGCAGGGACGCGTCGACGAAGGCCGGGTCATTGCCCCACACGCCGTCGCCGTTCGCGTCCACACCGTCGCGGAATCCCGGCGTGAACGGGGTGCCCGACCGCAGCCGATAGACCATCCCGAGCCGGAATGCGCCGGTGGGGGACGGACTCCACTCGGCCGCCGCGATGATCCGATGCGGCGAATCCGTGTCCGCGATCCCATCGCTCCACTCGACCCCGGTCGCGCCGAGGGGCAGCGGGGCGAGCGCGTTCTGCCCGCCGGCGAGGTTATCCGTGGTGCGGGAGTAGGTATAGTGGACACCCACCGTGAGCCCGCGCTCGACGACGCGTTCGATCCCGGCCGTCGCAGCGAGGAACTCGGAGAACCCGGTCACTTCGATGGCCTGGACGGCGTCGAACTCGCTGAAGCGGCGGTTCGACCCTGGCACCACGGCGAGCAGGGAACCGATCTGCTGGAGCGATCCATAGAGCGGCCGCCCGTACTGGTCGGCACCCACCGCGTTGATGGGGAGGTTGAGATCGCGCCGGCGCGTGAGAAAGTCGGTCTGCCGATAGACGCCTTGCACGTAGGTGGTCCAGTTGCCGACGTCCCGTTGCAACGAGAGCGACATCCGTCGCGTTCGCGGGCCCTCATAGCCCGGCCCCAGCAATGAGAGGGTCCGCCCGCGGATGGGCGCCACCGACGAGTCCGGCGCCGCCGGCCACCCGCCGAGCGGGCCGATCGCTGACCGGACATCGACGCCACTGTCGAGCGTGAGCGCCTCGGCGACGTCACCACGGTCGGGCAGGTCGTTGTACACGCCGGCGCCGCCCTCGAGCACCCACTCGCGCGCCGTGCCAAGCTCCCAGCGGAACCCGATGCGAGGCGCGACCCGCGACCGCTCGTCGCGCACGACCGTGTTGTCGATCCCGGTACGTGCGAGCCACGCGGCGTTCTGCTCGATGTCACCGATGGGCAGGCGGCTCCCGTCGAAGCGCACGCCGAAGGTGAGCGAGAGTCCCTCCGTCACGGTCCATGCGTCCTGCACGAACGTCGTCCGTTCCGCCAGACGGAAGCTGCCGGACCCGGCGGAGCCGCTCACACCGCGCCACGCGCCGACGGCGCTCTCGAAATCGACGGCATCGCCGAAGCGGAACTCACCGCGGCTCGCGAGGATCCCCTGCGATTCGAAGCGATTGGATGCGACGAGCATGCCCGCCTTCACGCGATGCGGGCCGAGGTCCCAGTGGATCATGGCGCTCACGCGGGGCGCCGCGACCTGATCCCGGAACGGCTCGTCGACCGCGCCCCCGAGGTACACGCCGCGTCCCGCGAACACGCTGGGCGCGAGGGTGGGCGGATCCGTCTTCGCGTCCCCGACGTCGCCCGATACCCGGACCTCGGCGGCGACCCGCCTCGTGAGCCGAGCGACCACGTCGACCGCCACCTGTGCAGCGGTCGCCTCGTGACGCGAGCCCAGGCCGGCCGACGGTCCGGCGAGTGACGGCGGACTCGATGCGACGAGGCGGGAGCCCGCGGCACGCATGGAGATCGCGTATCGATCACCGAGCTGCCAGTCGAGCCGGCCGAAACCACTCGCGCGTTCCTCGATGCGCGGGGTCTCGGCGCGATAGCCGCTCAGGTCGGTGGCGAAGGAATCGCGCGCCACGTCCACCAGGGCGTTGCCTGCGGCGTCACCCGCGTCGAACCACGCCGGGCGAGCGACCTCGCTGCGCTGGTAGTCCACCCCGACGAAGGCGTGCGCGGTATCCCGCTGGATGGGACCACCGAACACCGCGGCCGCGCCGAAGTCGCTCGATCCACCGAACACCGCGCTGCGCGACGACGGCGTCCCGCTCCCGCGCAGCGACTGCGCATTGATGCCCACGCCCGGGCCACCGATCTCGACGTCGTATCCCATCCCACCGACGGTCGCGCCCGCGATGCTGCGGGCCGGCATCGCGAGTGCGGTGGTGAGGCTCCCGGCCGAGCCGGGAGCGCCGGTGGAACCGAGGCGTGCGCCATCGACCATGAGACCGGCGAATCGCCACGGCAGCCCCTCGACCGCGTCCTCGTCCGCGGTCGTCGCGAGCGCAGCGGCGTCCGTCGCGAGACGGCGGCCGCCGGCGAGCTCGGCATACCCCCGCTCCTGCAGCCAGGCGAGCGGAGCCGCGCGCGCGCCCGTCGCCCGAACGGTATCGACCGCCACCACGGGAGGAGCCGCTCGTCGCAGCATCACGCGCAGGCTGGGCGACGACCCGACGACGACGCTCACGCCAAGGTGCACGACCGGACGAAAGCCGAGGGCTTCGACCGTTATGTCATAGGTGGACGGGCTGAGCAGACTGAATCGGAAGGCTCCGTCGCGGCCCGTGCTCACTCGTCGCGCGGCACCGCTCGCGCGATCGACGACCCGGACCTCGGCGTCGTGCACCGTCCGGCCGGTCGCATCGACGACGACACCTGCGAGCATGCCGTGCGCCGCGCTCTGCGCGCCGACGGTGCCTGCGGTCAAGCTCATCGCGAGCACGCAGGCCAGCAATACGCATGAGCGGAAGGGGCTCGGAGTCGTCACCGAACGACCTCTGGAAGAAGACGGGAGATCACGAGGGAGAAGCACGCGAAAGATATGGGGAGAGACCGTACGTGCTGCGAGCGCCGCAGCACGTCTGCGCCAAGCGCGATGCAGGAACCGAGCCGTATGTAGCGACTCCGCAACGTTCCCTGTGGTAACGAACACCCGATTCGCGCCGGAACCACAGCCTCGCCCCGGCGTTCCTGCGAGGGGGACGCGCGCTCTAAGTGTTTTGCGAATAACATCTTAGGCAACGGATGCGTTGACGCCATCCATGACCCTACCTTGGCATCATTGTTGCTCTGGAATTGGCTGCGAACTATTGTTCGGGCGTGCATGGTGGCACGCTGGAAATCGACCTAAGCGGAGGATTCCCTGTTGAAGTATCAGAAGCCCACGGTCGAGAAGTTTGGCGCGTTCCGTGATTTGACCCTGCTTGGCTTGAACTCGAACACTGACGGCGCGTCGATCTTCGGCGTGGTGTCGAGCCCGGGTTGCGAGACCACGTTCGGGCGCCAGACCATCAGCATCGGCTGTCCGGCGGACCCGACCGCCTCCTGAGGCATCGGGCTCCAGACTGGAAAGAGCAGGACCCCGTAGGTAGACTGCCCGCGTTGCGCTCGTCGCGACACGGGCAGTTCTGCATCCCGGCCTGGACGCCCCAACCCCCCGCTCCCGCATGCTCCCTTCGGCCAACCCCTCCGTCATCTACCAGAAGCTCGACGACGGGGCGGTCCTCTTCGCGCCGGCGACGGAGCTCTACTTCGGATTGAACGCCGTCGGGGCCGTCGTCTGGGACCTGCTGCCACCCCGCACCGGCTCCATCGAGGAGCTCTGCCGCAACCTCGAGACGATGTTCCCGGAGGTGCCCGCGAGCACCATCCGTGCCGACGTCGAGGAGCTGCTCGAGCGTCTGGTCGCCGAGGGCCTGCTGCTCCCGCGGGAGCCGAGCGGCACCGATGCCGCGACGACTCCGTAAGCTCCTCGCACTCGACCGCCGCGGCTGGCTGGACCTGCTGCGCGCACAAGCGGCGCTCTTGCGCGCACAGCGACGCCTCGCCCGCGAACCCATCGGCGCCCTCGCGATCCGTGCCCCGGTCGACGCGACCCTGACCTCGGGGGACCCGAGTCGTGCGCAGGCGCTCGGCCTCGCGATCGAGCGGGCGGCGGAGCATGGCATCTTCCGGCCGTACTGCCTCGTGCGCGCGATGGCCCTCCGCGAGCTGTTGAACGCGGAGTCGATCCACGGCGCGAGCATCCGCATCGGCGTGCGACGCCATCGCGGCGTCTTCCAGGCGCACGCCTGGGTGCTCTGGGACTCCCGCATCCTCGGCGACCGTCCCGAGCACGTCGCCACTTTCACCGAGGTGGACGACCTCCGCGTCCTCGGCCGCCCGTGAGCGCGCTCGCGGCGGTCATCGCCACGTCCGCGGTCGCCGACGTGCCCCCGTCACGTCGCGCGCATGCGATGCTGCTCGCCACGCCGCGGCTCGGCACGGAGATCGAGTCGTGCACGGCCGAGTCCTCCGCCGTCGCGATCGGGGCGAGCGCGCATAGGTGGGAGCGCTCGCTCCACGGTCCTGCCACGTCCGGCGTCGCGAGCCGCGGGCCGCTCCGTTGCGCGAGCGACGCCTCGCTCTATCATCGCGACGACCTGCGCCGGGCGCTCGCGGCCGATCGGACACCCGCTCCCGGCGCGGCGGACCTGCTCCTCGCCGCGTACGAGGCATGGGGCATCGACGGCTTCGCGCGCGTCGAGGGTGACTTCGCCTGCATCATCTGGGACGGCGCGAATCATCGGCTCGTCGCGGCGCGGGACTTCGCCGGTCACCGCGCGCTCCACTTCGCGCGCGCGGGCGACGCGCTGCTCGTGGCGACGAGCGTCGCCGCGCTCCTCGCCGATGCGGCGGTGCCGCGCGACCTCGACCTCGAGGCCATCGGAACCGTCGCGGCCGGGCTTTGGGCGCACGCGCCGAGGACCGCGTACGGTGCGATCCAGGAGGTGCCAGCCGGGCACGCACTCGTATGGTCGTCGGAGACGGGCGCGCGGATCGTCCCTTTCTGGCGTCCGCCGGACGCGGTCCTCACCCGCCGCCAACCGCTCGATGCGGCCGCCGAGGAGCTGCGCACGCTGCTCGTCGACGCGGTGCGCGAACGGCTCGGTCCCGAGGGCCCGACCGGGCTCTCCCTGAGCGGAGGTTGGGATTCGACGGCGGTCGGCGGTGCGGCGACCGTGGTGCTCCGCGAGGATGCATCGCGCCGCATCGCGCCGGTGAGCATCAGTTATCCCGAGGGCGACCCGGGTCGCGAGGACGAGCTGATCCGCGACGTCGTGGCGCACTGGCGGACCGAGACGCATTGGCTCGCGGTGGACGGCATCCCGCTCCTCACCGACGCGGAGGGCGGCGCGGCGGCGCGCGACCTGCCCTTCGCGCACGCGTACGAGCAGTGGAACCGCGCGCTGTCGCGCCGCGCGCGCGCGGATGGCGCGCGCGTCATGCTCGACGGGGTGGGCGGCGACCAGCTCTTCCAGGTCTCGGACATCTACCTGTCCGACCTCTTCCGTCGCGGACGGTGGCTCGAGCTGGTGCGCCAGCTGCGCGCGAAGGACGGGGTGACCTCGCGCCACATCTGGCGCTGGGCCGTGCAGCCCGCGCTCCCGCCGACCCTCGCCCGGCTCGCGGCACGCATCCGCGGGAATGCGGCTCCACGGCACCACCTGCACCGCGACGTCCCCTTCTGGTTCACGGCCCGTTTCCTCGGCGCGCACGATCTCGCGGGCGACGACGAGGCGGCGCGGGTGGCGTTGCCCCGCGGCAGCGGCGTCCTCGCCGAGACGCACGCCTTCCTGCGCTTCCCGTTCTTCGCGCGGATCGTGAGCACCTTGCGGGGCTTCGCGCTGGAGGAGGGCGTGGAGCTCCGATCGCCGCTGCTCGACGACCGCGTGGTCCGCTGGGCGGCACGTCGTCCGTGGAGCGAACGCGTGGACGGCCGCGAGACGAAGGTGGCGCTCCGCCGCGCCATGGCGGGGCTCGTCCCCGACCGGGTCCTCGCGCCGCGCCCGCACCGGACCGGTGTCACGTCGGCATATTTCCTGCGCCAGCTCCGGGGACCGGCGCGTCCGGTCATCGAGCGCGCGCTGCAGGATCCCCTCCTCGCCTCCATCGGCATGATCGACGCGCCCCGCCTGCGCCACGCCTGGTCGTACGTGCTGGAGCACGACGACGACGAGATCGCGGCGCGCCTGTTCTTCACGGCACAGACCGAGCTCTGGCTGCGCGCGCACGCCCACGGTCTGCCAACCGAGGGCGCATGAGCACGACGGCGCAGCGGTACACGGTGTACGGCGAGTGCCTCGCGTCGTCGATGCCGCTCCCCGAGCTCGCGCCGAGCCGGTCCGCGACGGCGCGCTGGACCTTCGACACGACCGCCCGCATGGCCCCGATGGTCGGTGCCGTGGAGCTCGGCGCGGAGCGCATCTATGGCGACGTGTCCGCGCGGCTCTTCACGCACGAGGCGGGCCAGCGGATCATCGTCGACGACACGGGGAGCTTCGACCTCTCCGGCGATCGGACGCGCGTCGTCTGGGAGGTGCGTGAGACCGCCTGGCCCGATTTCGTGCGCGCGCATCTCGTGGGGCGGGTGCTGGCCACCGCGCTGTACCTCGACGGCCTGCTGCCGCTGCATGCGAGCGCGGTCGAGACGCGCGATGGCGTGGTCGCGTTCCTCGCGCCGAAGGGATTCGGCAAGTCGACACTGGCGCTGGCGCTCACCGCGGCGGGCGCGCGCCTCGCCACGGACGACACGCTGCCGGTGGAACCGGCGGCAGCGCCGCTCGCCTGGCCCGGCGTGCACAGCATGCGCGTGCGGCAGGACGCGATCGAGGCGGCCGGCCTGCCGATGCCGACGCAGGAGACGCGCGAAGGGAAGCGACTCGTCGCCGACCTCGCGCCGGCCCAGCGGATGACGCGGCGCGCCCCGCTCGCCGCGCTCTATCTCCTCGATCCCGTCGAGGGCGACGCCCCGGAGGTCATGCGCGTGGCGCTCCCGACGATGCTCGCCGCGCTCGGGACGGTCGCGCACGTGAAGATCGGCCGCATGCTCGGTCCGCTCGCGGCGGCCCCGATGCTCGAGCGTGCCGCGGCGATCGCGCGCGTGGTGCCGACGTACCGCCTGCACGCGCCACGCGACCTCGCGCGACTCGCCGCCACCGCGGCGACGATCCTCGCGTGGCACGGGACCCCCGCCCCGTGATCGTCCGGATCGAAGGGCTCACGAAGCGCTTCCCGGTGCAGCGCACCTGGCGCGAGCAGCTGCGCGCCCCGTTCGCCGCGCCACGGACCCTCGTCGTCGACGATGTCTCGTTCGACGTGGGCGACGGCGAGATCTTCGGACTGCTCGGGCAGAACGGCGCCGGCAAGACGACGCTCTTCAAGATGCTGTCGACGCTCATCCTGCCCGACGCGGGCCGCGCGAGCATCGCCGGCCACGACATCCGCACCGAGGGCGGCCAGGTGCGACGGCAGCTCGCCCCGGTGATCGCCAATGAGCGGAGCCTCTACTGGCGGCTCTCGGCGTACGAGAACTTGCGCCTCTACGCGACGTTGCAGCATCTGCGCGGGAACGCGATGCATGCCGAGGTCGTGCGCGCGCTGGCGATCACCGGGCTCGCGGACACGGGCGAGAAGATGGTCGGGATGTTCTCGTCGGGGATGCG
The DNA here is from genome assembly GCA_964464585.1 of uncultured Gemmatimonas sp. Classification (GTDB taxonomy): domain Bacteria; phylum Gemmatimonadota; class Gemmatimonadetes; order Gemmatimonadales; family Gemmatimonadaceae; genus Pseudogemmatithrix. The sequence continues at coordinate 87,587 of CAYXGS010000001.1, forward strand.
GCAGCGGCTGCTCATCGCACGCGCGCTGCTCGGCCGGCCGCGCGTGCTGCTGCTCGATGAGCCGACACGCAGCCTCGACCCCATCTCGGCGCGCGACTTCCGGCGGTTCCTGCGCGAGACGGTGGTCGGTGCCGAAGGATGCACCGTGCTCCTCGCGACGCATGACGCCGACGAGGTGTGGGACCTCTGCGACCGCGTCGGCGTGCTCGAACGCGGTCGGCTCCTCGCGGTGGACCAGACCGCCGTGCTGCGCGACCGCGCGGGGAGCGATCGCTTCCGCGTGTGGCTGCGCGCGAGCGAGGCCACGGCCGCCATCGCGCGGGCCGCGCTCGACGGCCTCGCGCTCACGCGCGTGGGGGCGGCGGTCGAGCCGGGCTGGGAGGAGTTCGCCTGCGCCATCCCCGGTGGCGCCGACGGCGCGGCGCGCGCACTCGCGGCCTTCACCGGCGATGGGCGCGCCGTCGCCCGTTTCGAACGCGCCGCGCCATCGCTCGCCGACCTCATCGAACGCGTGCTCGCGAGCGCGTCGCGACCCGGCGGGCCCGATGCGTAGCATCCTCGCGCTCATGCGCGTCGCCTGGCTCTCGGCCATCAGCTATCGGCTCGCGACGGTCATCTCGTTCGTCGGCCTCGTCGCCTCGGTGGTGCCGATCTTCTTCATCTCGAAGGCCGTGCAGACCGTCGCCGCCGAGTCGATCCGGCTGGAGGGCGGCGACTACTTCGGCTTCGTGATCGTCGGCCTCGCGTCGGTCTACGTGATCTCGGCCGCCGTCGGCGCCATCCCCGGCGCGCTCGGCGGCAGCATCGGCAGCGGGACGTTCGAGTCGCTGACCGTGACGCGCACGCCCCTGCCGCTGATCCTCCTCGGCATGGCGGGCTATCCGATGATCCAGAGCCTGCTCCGCGCGGCGCTGCTGCTGGTCGGCGCCTCACTGCTCGGCGTGAAGGTCGCGTGGTCCATGCTCCCGGTCGTCGCACTCATCGTGGCGCTCCTCATCATCGCCTACGGCGCGATCGGTCTCTTCGCCGCGGCGCTCGTGCTCGTGTTCCGCACCTCCGGACCGCTCGGCACGATCGTCGTCGCCGGATCGGGACTGCTCGGCGGCGTCTACTACTCCACCGCCGTGATCCCCGGCTGGATCCAGGCGCTCTCGGGGATCGTGCCGCTGACCTACGGCCTGCGGGCGACGCGCATACTGCTGCTCGCCGGCGCCCCACTCGCGGACGCGCTGCCCGACCTCTTCTCGCTCGCCGCGATGGGGCTCGTGACGCTCGTGCTCGGCAGCCTCGCCTTCGGCTTCGCGCTGCGGCATGCGCGCAAGGCCGGCACCCTCTCGCAGTACTGACCGGTGCGCACCGCGACCCCGCTCTCCGCCGAGTGCCGCCTCGTCTTCCGGGCCGCCGATCCGTCGTGCGCCCCGGGCGAGTGTGCCGCGATCGCGGGCGAGGTGAGGGACTGGGAGCGCGCACTCCTCATCGCCGAGCGCGAGATGGCGACCACGGCGCTCTGGCGCGGACTGAAGCACGACGCCGCCGCGCTGCCGCCGCCCGTCGCCGACCATCTGCGGAAGAGCGCGATGGTGAGCGAGATGCGGATGCAGCACCTCGCGCGCCGGCTGCAGGGGACGGTCCAGGCCCTCCGCGAGCGCGCGGTGCCGTTCCTCCTGCTGAAGGGCGCGGCGATCGGCGCGCGCCTCGACCCGACGTTCCGCAGCCGCCCGATGAGCGACATCGACCTGCTGGTGCATCGCGCCGACGTGCCGCGCGCGACCGAGGCGGTGACCGCGTCCGGGTGGCCGATGACGACCGACAAGGTGCTGCACGAGCTGCTGCAGGATGCGCACCACCTGCCGCACTTCGTGGACCCGCAGATGCCCGGCGTGCGCCTCGAGCTGCACGTCTCGCTCCTGCCCGCCGACCACTCGTTCGCGTTCGGCGAGGCCGACCTGTGGCGCGACGCGGTCGCGGCGACGGAGCCGTTCGCGGGGGCCTCGCTGCCGTCGCGCGAACACATGCTGCTGCACGCCGCCGTGCACTTCGCGTGGCAGCACACGATGCAGTTCGGCGCGTGGCGCACCTTCCGCGGGATGGCGGCGCTCACCGGCGGGACCGGGTTCGATTGGGACCGCTTCGTCCGCACGGCGCTGGCCGCCAAGGCAGGCACCTGCTGCTATTGGACGCTGCGCCTCGGCCGACGCCTGAGCGGGATCGCGCCCCCCGCGGGCGTGCTCGAGCAGCTCGCCCCGCCCACGCCGGCGTGGCTGTGCGCCGTGCTCGAGCGGCACTTCATCGCCGCCATCGCGTTCGGCGAGTCGCAAGGGAGTCCGTCGGTGCAGATGACGCGGCTCCTCTGGCGCACGGCGCTCCGCCCGCACTGGAGCGGCCATCGCGCGCCGGGACGCTACGACCCGGAGCATCGGTGGGAGCGCGCCCGCGGCACGCAATCCGACGAGACGCTCCCCCAGCGTGTCGTCCGGCATCTGGCGTCGTATCGCGACTGGTGGCGATTCTTCAGCGGGACGCTGCGCCCCTGAGTGTCCGTCACCCTCCTCTCGTCCCTGAGGCCCCGATGTCGCTCCGTCCCGTCCTGCTGATCGGTTCGCTCGCCGCGCTCATGTCCGCGTGCGGCCCGCGCGGGATCCCGCTCGCCTGCCAGCCCATGGCGAACGCCGCCGAGCTCGCCGCGCGGCCCAGCCCCTACGACTCGGTGCAGCTCTCCATCGGCGACCGGACCGCGCAGGTCTGCTACTCGCGCCCCTCGGCGAAGGGCCGCGTGGTGTTCGGTGGGATCGTCCCGCTCGACACGCTCTGGCGCACCGGGGCGAACGAGCCGACCATCCTGCACCTGCCGTTCGACGCGGAGATCGCCGGGCTCGACGTGCCCGCGGGGCACTACTCGCTCTACACGGTGCCGAGCCAGGGGCAGTGGCAGCTCGTGATCAACCGGTCCATCTCGCAGTGGGGGATCACGCTCGATGCGCCGCGCCCGGACGGCGGCGTGAATCGCAGCGCCTACACGGCGGAGGTGCGGGCGCAGGAACTGGGGCGCGCGCCGATCGTGGCCGATTCGACGGACTTCGTCGAGCAGTTCACCATCCGCGCCGAACCGGCGAGCGGCGATGCGAGCGCACTGCTGCTCGCGTGGGAGCGGACGCGGGTGCGGATCCCCGTGCGGGCGAAGGCTGCGAACTGACCGAGCGCCTCGGGCGCCTCAGGCGCTCCAGGCGCCGCGGGCCGCGGCCACCGCGAGGCACACCCATCCCGCGATGAACGCCACGCCGCCGAGCGGCGTGATCGCGCCGAGCGCGCGGATGCCGGTGAAGGCCATCGCGTAGAGGGAGCCCGAGAAGAGCACGGTCCCGATCACGAAGCACCACGCGCTGGCCACGGTGAGACCGTGGCCAGGCGCGGGACCGAGCGGCGCCATCGTGACGCCGGTGCTGCGCGTGAGCACGACGGCGACCGCGACGAGTGCGAGCGCGTGGTACATCTGATAGCGCGCCGCGGTCTCGAAGACCTCGAGCAGGCGCGGTTCGAGACGCGCGCGCAGCGCATGTGCGCCGAACGCCCCGGCGGCGACCGCGGTGCCGGCCGACAGGGCGCCGATCATCAGGAAACGCCGCGAGATTGAGTCGATCATCGGATCCGGTGGCAGGGGTCACGAGGACGCCGATCGGGAGGCATCCCCAAGCACGGCAAGAAGATAGCGCACCGACTCGCGTGCTCTTGCTATTTTCGGTTTTTGTTCGGTAATTACAGCTCGCTCCGCTCGGTCCTCATCGGTATCCACGTGTCCCTCGCCCTGCTCCGCCAGCAACTCGCCGCCGTCGTCGCCGGGACGCCGAGCAGCACCCCGGGCCTGCCCATCGGGGTCTCGGCGCTCGACGCGATCCTGCCGGGCGGCGGGATCCCGCGCGGACGGCTGACGGAACTGCTCGCGCCGGCGGGGCTCGGCAAGACGACGCTGGCACGATCGCTGGTCGCGGCGACGATCCGCGGCGGGGGTGGAGTGGCCTGGATCGACACGACGCGGACGCTCGACCCGCGCGACTGGGCCTCGGAATCGGCGGCCTACGACGCGCTCTGGGTGGTGCGGCCGGGCGATGCGGCACGCGGTCCGTGGTGCGCCGACCTGTTGTTGCGGTCGTCGGCCTTCGCGCTGGTCGTGCTCGACGGGGCGCCGGTGCTGCCGCGCGCGGTGGCGGTGCGGCTCTCGCAGCTCGCGCGCGAGTCGGACGCGGCGCTGCTGCTGCTGGGTGAGGGCACGAAGGCCTCGGAGGTCGGCGGAGCGCTGCGGCTCCGTCTCGCTGCACCACCCGTCGCGTCGCGGTCACCGGGAGCCGCGATGCCACGGGTGATGGTCACGCTCGAGAAGGGCGGACCCTATCAACAGATCGCATTGGAGGTGGGCCGTGGGGACGGCATCGCGCGTCGCCTGTGTACGCATCCCGAGATTCCCGATCGGCGCGGTGTGGGTGGATCGCGCCGAGCCCTCCGTGGGCGGCGGGTCGCGCAGCCCGAGTATCCCGCGCGCCGGGGATGACGGCGCGTCCGGTGCTGCCGCGGATGCGGCAGCGATGGCGTCGGCGCATTGGGACACGCGGCCGCTCGCCCTCATCGAGGGGACGCTCGTGCGCGCCGCGAGCGCGGCGGCCGCACACCTCGGCGTGCGCACGGGGATGACGCTCGCGCAGGCGCGCGCGAAGTGCGGCGCGCTCGTGCCCCTGCCGTGGGATGCGCGGCTCATCGCGCGGGAGACGGCGCGGGCGAGCGCGGCCTTCCTCGCGGCGAGCCCGCAGGTGGCACCCGAACGCGGATCGCCCGGCACCTGGTGGGTGGGTGCGGACGGGTTCGATGGCGTCGGCGGTGAGCGCCTGCTGGCCAACACCCTCCTCGCCCTCGCGCGGGTGTGGCATCCGCAGGCGCGCGTGGCGGTGGCCGATGCGTGCATCACCGCGCAGGCGGCCACATGGAGCACGCGCGCGGTGCAGTCGCCGCTGCACATCGCGCCGGGCGGCGACGGCGACTACCTCACGCGCGTCCCGATCGCGCTCGTGCCGATGGACACCGAGCTGCGCGAGACGCTCGTCACGCTCGGCCTCCGCACGGCGGGGGCGTTCGCGCGGCTCGACCCGCTGGAGGTGGAGCGCCGCTGGGGGAGCGATGGGCTCTCGGCGTGGCGGCTCGCGCGCGGCGACGATGCGCGTCGCGCGACGCTCGCGCGCGCCGACGACCCGCGGGCGGTGACGCACGACCTCGCGACGAGCACGTCATCGATGGAGCCGGTGCTCTTCCTCGTGCGCGCGGCGCTCGACCGGCTGGTGCGCACACTCGCCGCCGAGGGGCGCGCGGTGAGCGCGGTGGCGATCACGCTCACGCTCGAGGCGCCGGAGGAGACGGTGCTCACCGGCGCGGGCGCGATGCCGACGACGATGGCGCCGGGCCGTCGCATCACGCGCGAGGCGCGCCCGGCGCGTCCGGTCGCGCGAGCGGCGGCGCTCTTCGAACGGTGCCGCGCGCTGCTCGACACCTGGGTGCTCGATGCGCCGATCCGCGCGGTGGAGGTGCGCATCGCCGACTCGGCGCCCTCGATGGCCGAGCAGGGGGACCTGCTCGCGCCGGCGTGGCGCGATCCCGCGGCGGCCGAGGCGGCGCTCGCGCGGTTGCGCGCGACGCTCGGCGCGGGGAGCGTGGTGCGCCCGGTGCGGCGCGACTCGCATGCGCCGGAGCGCGCCGGCGCGTGGGAGGAGGTGGAGGCGGCGGAACTGCGCGTGCCGACGCTCGATGTCGCGGCGACGATGCGGGACACGGGCGGATCGGGCGCGGGCGGCGATGCGGGGCAGCGCGTGCTGGCGGCGCGGCTGCTCGAATCGCCCGAGCCGATCACCATCACGACCGACAAGCGCGGCGTGCCGCTCCTGATGTTCTGGCGCGGGCGCCGGATCGCGCTCGTGCGCGCGCACGGGCCCGAGCGGCTCTCGGGGGAGTGGTGGCAGGCGGTGCCGTTCGCGCGCGAGTACTGGCGCTGCGAGAGCGACGAGCTGGGGCAGGACCTGCTGCTCTACCGTGACAGCGGGGGTTGGCGATTGCAGGGGTGGTATGACTGAGCACCCAGGGCGTGCCGCATCGCTCCGGGATGGCGCCGAGGAGCAGCGCGCCCCGGAGCCGGCGCCTCCTCATCACGCCGGTGCGGACGACCGCACGCCGGGGTCGCCGCCGCGCGCGCGGGCGCGGCCGATGTACGGACTGCGACGCGGGTGGCATCCCCTGCGGTCACGCGGCGGTCGCGTCCCGCCCGCCGCGCCGTGACGGGACACGCGTGAGCGCGTACGCCGAGCTCCACTGCCACTCCACCTTCTCGCTCCTCGACGGCGCCTCCGATCCCGAGCGTCTCGTGGAGCGGGCGGTGGCGCTCGGACTGCACGCGCTCGCGCTCACCGACCACGATGACGTGGGCGGCGCGGTGCGCTTCGCCACGGCGGCGCGCACGGCGAAGCTCACGGCGATCCAAGGGGCGGAGCTCACGGTCGACGTGCCGCTGCCGCGCGAGCTCGAGCGCACCGATGCCCGCGATGCCGGGCGCGGGGCAGGACCCGGCCGCGTGATCGGCGAGGACGGCGTGCCGCGTCTGCGCACGCATGTGGTGGTGCTCGCCGAGTCGCGTGAAGGATGGGGGAATCTCTGCACGCTGATCACGCGGGCGCGGCTCGACCATCCGCGCGGCGAGCCGCGCGTGACGCTCGACCAGCTCGTCGCGCACACCACCGGACTGTTCGCGCTCACGGCGTGCCCGCGCGGCTGGGTGCCGCAGCTGCTCGCGCTCGGCGAACGCACGCCGCGGGCCGGGGCCGTGCTCACGCGCACCGAGGCGGATCGGCTCGCCCACGCCGCGCTCGGCACGCTGCGTGATGCGTTCAGCGGACGCCTCGCGGTGGAGTGCTGGGACCATGCGCTCCCCGAGGAGCGGGCACTCGTCGCGCGGCTCATCCCGCTCGCCCGGGCGCACGGGCTCCCCTGGGTGGTGACCAACGACGTGCATTACGCGCGCGCGCGGGGGCGGATCGCGCACGACGTGCTCGCCGCGTTGCGGCATGGCGCGACGCTCGACGAGATGGGGACGCGGCTCCGTCCCAACGGCGAGTGGCACCTCAAGGGATACGCGCAGCTCGCGGCGCGATGGAGCGGACGCGAGGAGGGCCTCGCGCACACCCTCGCGATCGCCGAGCGGTGCGCGTTCCGGCTGGAGACGCTCAAGCCCCGGCTCCCGCACTTCCCGCTGCCGGGCGGCGTGAGCGAGGACGAGTACCTCGAGCGTCTGGTGGAGGCCGGCGCGCAGGAGCGGTGGGGGTGGAAGCGCACCGCGCGGCACGACAAGCAGATCGCGCACGAACTCGCGCTCATCGCCAGACTCGGGCTCTCGGGCTACTTCCTCATCGTCTGGGACATCGTGCGCTTCGCGCGGCGCGAGGGGATCCTCTGCCAGGGGCGCGGCTCGGCGGCGAACAGCGCGGTCTGCTACTGCCTCGGCATCACGTCGGTCGATCCGATCAAGCTCGAGCTGCTGTTCGAGCGGTTCCTGAGCGAGGAGCGCGCCGAGGCGCCGGACATCGACATCGACTTCGCGCACCGCGAGCGCGAGCGGGTGCTGCAGTACGTGTACGCGCGCTACGGCCGCGAGCACGCGGCGATGGTGTGCGAGCACATCACGTGGCGCGGGCGGAGCGCGGTGCGCGACGCGGCGCGCGTGCTCGGCTTCTCGCCCGACCAGGCGGGGGCGCTCGCGAGCTTCAGCGACCGCTACAGCGCGCGCAACACCGCGGCGGCGCTGCGCGTGGGGACGCCGCAGCAGCTCGACGACGAGACCGCGGCGGCGGCGAAGGAGTCGGACCCGTTCGCGCCCGAGCGCGCCGACGCGATGGGACCGGCGAACTACGCCAAGCGCGCGCTGCGCGACGCACCACAGCGTGTGGAGGCGCAGGCGCAGAAGGCCGGCGCGCGCGAAGTGGCGGCGGCGCTCGGCGGCGCGGCGAGCGCGGCACCGACGAACACGCGCGACGTGCAGACACGCCGCAACGTGCTCCCGATCCGTCCCGCGACATTGCTCGACGCGGTGTCGAGCGATCTGATCGTCGGTACGCACGCGAGCACGCTGATCAAGGAAGCGCGCGCCGAGCAGCGGAAGGTACGCACCGCGGAGTCCGAGGGAGGGGAGGGTCAGGACCCCGTGCCCGACACGCGCACGCCCGAAGAACCCGACACGCTGCTGAAGCGCGCCGACCTCGACCCCGACGACCCGAGGGTGCAGCGCCTCGCCGACATCGTCGAGCAGCTCGACGCCGCCCCGCGGCACCGCGGCATCCACGTCGGCGGCTTCGTGCTCACCGAGGAACCGCTGCGCACGGTGGTGCCCATCGAACCCGCGAGCATGGAGGACCGCACCGTCATCCAGTGGGAGAAGGACGACCTCGATCCCGTCGGCCTCGTGAAGATCGACCTCCTGGGCCTCGGCATGCTCACCGTCGTGCAGGACTGCCTCGCCTACGTGCGCCGCACGCGCGGCGTCGCGATCGACCTGGGCCAGCTCGACTGCGCCGACCAGGCCGTGTACGACGACCTCTGTCGCGCCGACACGGTGGGCGTGTTCCAGGTGGAGAGTCGCGCGCAGATGAACACGCTGCCGCGACTCAAGCCGCGCTGCTTCTACGACCTCGTCGTGGAGGTCGCGCTCATCCGCCCCGGCCCCATCCAGGGCGACATGGTGCATCCGTATCTCCGGCGGAAGGCGGGGACCGAGGCGGTGACGTATCCGCATCCCTCGCTCGAACCGATCCTCAAGCGCACGCTCGGCGTGCCGCTCTTCCAGGAACAGGGGATGCAGGTGGCGATCGCCGCGGCGGGGTTCACGCCGGGCGAGGCCGACCTCCTGCGCAAGGCGATGGGACACAAGCGCAGCGCCGAACGGATGGCGGACATCTGCACGAGGATGCTGCGCGGGATGGAGGCGAACGGGATCGCGCCAGACCTCGCGCAGCGGATCTACAACCAGATCAACGCGTTCGCGGACTACGGATTCCCCGAGAGCCACGCGGCGAGCTTCGCGCTCATCGTGTATGCGAGCGCGTACCTGCGGCACTACTACGCGCCGGAGTTCCTCTGTGCCATGCTGAACGCGCAGCCGATGGGCTTCTACGCACCCGGGACGCTCATCGAGGATGCCAAGCGGCACGGGGTGCGGGTGCGGCCGGTGGATGTCACGCAGAGCGCGTGGGACCATACGCTCGAGCCCGGCGCGCGCGGCGGGCCCCCGGTGGTGCGGCTCGGCATCCGCTCGGTGCTGGGGCTCGGCTCCCACGCGCGGGGGCGGATCGAGGCGGCGCTCCCGCACCCCTTCACGAGCATCCTCGATTTCGTGCAGCGCACCAAGCTCGACCGCCGCAACCTGCGGGCCCTCGCCGAGGCCGGGGCGTTCGACGGGTTCGTGCAGGACGAGCCTGCCGCACGACGGCGGCGCGTGGCGCTCTGGCGCGTGCTCGAGGCGGAGAAGGAGCCGGCCGGCCCGCTCGCGCTCTTCCCCGAGTCGCGCGTGCCGCCCCATCTCCCGGCGTTCGCCGCGCCGGAGCTCACCGAAGCCGACTATCGCCTCACCGGGCTCTCGCTCAACGGGCACCCCATGCGCCATCTCCGCGCGCTCCTCGCGCCCAACGGCGTGCGCTCCTCGCGCGAGATCCTGACCATGGAGGACGGCGCGACGGTCGCGCACGCGGGGCTCGTGATCTGCCGCCAGCGCCCCGGCACGGCGAAGGGCTTCGTCTTCCTCACGCTCGAGGACGAGACGGGGACGATCAACGTCGTGATCACGCCGCAGCGGTTCGAGCGGCAGGCGATGCTCATCTCGCGCACCCCGCTGCTGCTCGTGCGCGGGGTGCTCCAGGTGGAGAGCGGGGTCTACAACATCCGGGCGAAGTCGTTCGCGCCGCTCAAGGCGGGGGCGGGGGAGGACGCGGTGAGGAGCCACGACTATCGATGAGCGACCGCGACGCGCCCTCACGATGTGACGGGAGGTCTGCCCCGCCGCGCCGAGACCGTCCATCATGCGCGTGCGCTCAAGTCCCGGCGGCAACGGCCGAGACTGAGATCGACACGGCACAGGAGCCCCGTCAGGGCTCGCGTCGTGCGAACGATGGTCGACTGCTCAGAGCAAACTCGTCGAAAGACGGGGACGCAGAGCCACGGGGCTAAAGCGACACCGCCAAGCCAGCCGAGCCACCAGTCATCGAGATCCCACGGGATCGAGGCTGGTGGCCGTTTTTCGTGCCCCAGCCTGTGGACACCCACACCTTGCTGAGGAGCACGTCGCATGTCCTACCTATCCAGGCTCTCCAAGCGCATCACGCTCGGCTGGCTCACCGCCGGCATCCTCATCGCCGGCTGCGCCGTGCCGGATGCCACCACCGCGCCGAGCGCGACGGATCCCGAGATCGTCCCCGCCCGCATCCGGATCACGCCCGAGATCGCGGACATCATCGAAGGGGACAGCACCCAGTTCACCGCGACGGTGCTGAACCGCCACGACGTGCCGCTGACGAATCAGTCGGTCGCGTGGCGAAGCTCCAACGCCGCGGTCCTCACGATCACCACCGATGGCACGAGCATCGCCGTCGATACCGGCGAGGTCTCGCTGGTCGCGACCGTCGGCAGCATCGAGGCGAGCCTTCGCCTGCGCCCGCGCCTGCGTCCCGTCGCGACCGTCATCGTGAGCCCCGGTTCGGCGTCCATGCTGGTGGGAGAGTCGCGGACGATCGGCGTCACGCTCCGCGACTCGCGCGGGCAGGCCCTCACCGGCCGCGTGGTGACCTGGTCGAGCAATCGTCCTGACATCGCGACCGTCGACGCGTCCGGGCGTGTCACCGCGATCACGGTCGGGACCGCCGCGATCATGGCGACGAGCGAAGGCATCAGCGGGACCTCGATGGTGACGACCGCTCCGATCCCGGCGCCCTCGGCGGTCTCCGACCTGCGGATCAGCGCCGTGAGCGACTCGGCGTTGACGCTCGCGTTCGCGCAGGTGAACGACGGCCTGGGCGCTCCCGCGCGCTACATCGTGCGCTCCGGCACCCTGCCCTTCGCCTGGAGCACCGCGAGCATCGTCTCCTCGGGCACCTGCGCGGCACCCATCGCCGGCACCGCGATCGGCGCGACCCTGAGCTGTTCGGTCCGCGGACTCAACCCGTCGACCCGCTACGCGTTCCAGGTCGTCGCCGTCCGCGGCACGATCGGCCCGAACGCCGTCTACGGCGCCCTCTCCAACATCGATTCCGCCACGACCGCGGTCGCGCCGGTGGCCAGTGTGACCCTGACCCCTGCGGCGACCACGTTGCAGGTCGGAGGAGGGGCGGCATCGCTCTCGGCCGGACTGCGCGATGGGAACGGCAACGTCCTGACAGGCCGGGCCGTGAGCTGGACATCGAGCAACGCCGCGATCGCGACGGTCTCGTCCGCGGGCGTGGTGACGCCCGTCTCCGCGGGAAGTGCCACCATCACGGCCACGAGCGAAGGCCGGAGCGGCACGGCCGCGATCACCGTCACGGCGGCACCGACGCCCGGGACCGTGAGCGACCTGCGACTCGTCGCGGTCAACGATACCTCCGCCACCATCGCGTTCACGGAGGTCGCGAACGGTCTCGGCGCACCCGCGAGCTATGACGTCCGTTTCGCGCGCAGCCCGCTCGCGTGGGGCGCCGCGACCAGTGTCGCGCGAGGCAGCTGCGGGACGCCGCTCGCAGGAGCCGCGATCGGCCAGGTGCGCACCTGCACCGTGCTCGGGCTCGCCGTCGGGACCGCCTACCAGATCCAGTTGATCGCGTTCCGCGGTACGCTCGACGTCAACGCGGTGTTCGGACAGCAGTCGAACGTCGTCTCCGCGACGACCACGGCGCCGGCGCCGCCACCGGCGGCCGTCGCCACCGTCACACTCAGTCCGACGAGTGCGAATCTGATCGTCGGTGGGTCCGCCACCACGCTCACGGCCACGCTGCGGGACGCCGCCAACGCGGTCCTCACCGGACGCACGATCGCGTGGAGTTCGAGCAACAGCAGCATCGCGACCGTCTCGCCGACCGGCATCGTCACGCCGGTCTCGGCGGGCACGGCCACCATCAGCGCGACGAGCGAGGGCCGCTCGGGCAGTGCCACCATCACGGTGGCGAACCCGGCGCCGGCACCGGTCGCGACGGTGAGCATCACGCCGTCGACCGCGACGCTCGCCGTCGGCGGTGGCAGCACCACGCTCACCGCCACGCTCCGTGACGCCAGCAACACGGTGCTCTCCGGACGGAGCGTCAGCTGGGGTTCGAGCAACAGCGCCGTGGCGACGGTGTCAGCATCCGGAGTCGTGACGCCGATCGCCGCCGGGTCGGCGACCATCACGGCGAGCAGCGAGGGGCGTTCCGCCAGCGCCTCGGTGACCGTGACGAGCCCGGCCCCGCCGCCATCGAGCGGCCTCGTCCCGGGGGCCAGTGATGTCGTGGTCTACGATGACGACTTCCGCGGCTACTCGACGCTCGATCAGCGCCACGCGCGGCGCAGTCAGCTGCTGGGTGGGAGCGCGCCGTTCTACTTCTTCGACGGACCCGACGCGGGAGCAGGGCGCGAGGCGCTGGACAGCATCATCGCCGGAGGGTTCGGCGGCTCGCCCTACGCGTATCGCGTGCGGGTCCCGGCGTCGATGAACAACTTCTACCAGGCGAGCATGTACGGGGAGGTCTTCCATCGCTCACCCCTGGGTTCGGCGCACTTCAATCCCGCCGGCACGACGCTCGTGGTGGACATGTGGATCCGCGTGGACTACCCGGCCGCGAACCTGCTGTGGATCAAGGGTCTGGAGATGTTCCACAGCTACGACCGCACGCAGTACTCGATGTACCTCACCGGTGGGAGCCTCGGCTGGGCCAACATCCACCCCCAGTCGAACAATCGCGAGATCTACATGCATCTCGAGAACGGCGCCGCGGATGCGCCGGCCGCGAACCGCCGATGGAGCAACATCAGCACCGGGACCTGGAAGAAGCACACCTTCGTCTACAAGGCGTCGAGCGGCACCGGCACGGCCCGCGACGGGATCAACCGCTGGTACGTCGACGACGAACTGATCATCGACGCATCACAGGCCGGCCGGAACAACGGATGGATGGTCGACCGCGTGAACGGTGTGCAGTCGAGCTCCACGAGTCCGTTCCCCGGGAACGTCGGCGACAAGTACTCGAGCGTCACCGGCGACCAGGCGCTCCTCGGCCTGGCCGACGACCCGGTGATCCAGATGATCTTCCCGGGCATCATCTCGACCTCCGCCACCGGCGGCGGCGGGACCATCGACATCGGCCGCATCCGCATCTGGTATCGCTGACCGGGACCGACGCGGCACGCACCGAGGCGACCGACGACGAGCGCCGCGAACCCCACCATCCGGGTTCGCGGCGTTCGCGTCTTCGGCGACAGTGGCGCGACCCCGCTGCGGCGACCCCGGCGCCCGCCCGCGCTAGATTCCCCGCATGCAACTCGCCCTCTTCGGCGCTACCGGCCGCGTGGGCGGACGCGTGCTCGAGTACGCGCTCGCCGACGGACACACCGTGCGCGCCCTCGCGCGCGACGCGACGAGACTCAAGCCGCGTCACGGCCTCGACGTCGTGCAGGGCGATGTGCTCGACGCCGCGACCGTCGAGCGGGTCATCGCCGGCTGCGACGCGGTGATCTCGGGACTCGGCGGCGCCGGCGTGGCCGACCCGGGTGAGGCGCAGTCGCAGGGCATGCGCAACATCATCGCCGGCATGAAGGCGCACGGGGTCCGCCGTGTGCTCGGCGTCGCCGGCGGCGGGATCCTCGATGCCCCCGACGGCGGACTCCGGCACGACCAGCCGAGCTTCCCCGCGGTCTTCAAGCAGGTCAGCGAGCGCCACAAGCAGGCGTGGCACGCGATGCGCGACAGCGGACTCGACTGGACGATGGTCGCCACGGGCGACATCGTGCCGGGCGAGCGCACCGGCGTCTATCGCCTGACCGACGACTTCCTGCCGCTCGGTGCACGGCGGATCTCCGTGGAGGATGTCGCCGACATCCTGCTGCGGTTCCTGCGCGAGGGAAGTCACCTGCAGAAGCGCGTCGGCGCGGGATACTGACCAGACGCGTCGCGGCGCGCCGTCCACGAGCGCGGCGGACCGGACACGACCTCGGCGATGGCCGATCCGGTCAGGGCGCCGTGAGCCGATCCCTGATCCACTGCCCCGCCGAGCTCACCAGCGCGGGATCCACGCCCGTCCCGAACCCCCGCTCGGCCAGCCGTTCGAGGACGAGCTCCGTCGCCACGTTGCCTGTCGCACCAGGCGCGAAGGGACACCCGCCGAGCCCTGCGGCACTCGCGTCGAAGCTGCGGATGCCGAGGTCGAGACAGACGTCGATGTTCGCGATGGCGCGGCCGTAGGTGTCGTGGAAATGCCCGTTCACGCGCCCGGTGTCGACGAGCGCGAGCACGGCATCCATCACGCGCCGCGTCCCATCGGGCGTGCCGACGCCGATGGTGTCGGCGATGCTCAGCTCATCGCAGCCCATCGCGAGCAGCGACTGCGCCACACGCGCGACCGCGGACGGCGCGATGTCCCCTTCGTAGGGGCAGCCGAGGGCGCAGGAGACCGTGCCGCGCACCGCGACCCCGCGCTCGCGCGCCAGCGCCACCACGGGTCGGAAGCGTTCCAGCGACTCCTCGATGGAGCAGTTGATGTTCCGCTGCGAGAAGGTCTCGCTCGCCGACCCGAAGACGCAGATGGCATCCGCGCGCGCCGCGAGGGCGCCCTCCAGCCCGCGCATGTTCGGCGTGAGCACGGCGTAGCGCACGCCCGGCACGCGAGTGATCCGTTCCATCACTTCCGCCGCATCGGCCAGCTGCGGGACGGCTTTGGGGGACACGAACGACGTGACCTCGATCGCTCGGAAGCCCGCCAGGCTCAGGCGGTCGACGAGCGCGACCTTCACGTCCGCCGGGAGGAGGCGCTTCTCGTTCTGCAGGCCGTCCCGCGGCGAGACCTCGACGACGGTGACGAACGGAGCGGAGGGTGGTGCGACGCGGGACATGCCGAATGCTAGCCGCGCGTTGTCCCGGCGCGCCAATGCCGCGACATTCCGCGCATGGTGTCCACCGCGCCTGCGCTCACGCCTGCGATCACGCCGGCGATCACCCCGGCGGTCGCGTCCGCGTTGCGCGCGCTCGTCCCGGGATTCACCACCCGCTTCGCGCCGGCGCCGACGGGCTACCTGCACTTGGGGCACGCGGCGAACGCCGTGTGGGTGTGGGGGATCGCGCGCGCGTTCGGCGGGCGGGTGTTGCTGCGCGTCGAGGACCATGACCGCGGCCGGTGCCGGCCGGCGTTCGAGCAGGCGCTGCTCGACGACCTCGACTGGCTGGGGCTCGAACCCGATGGTGCCGGCACGGAGGCCTTCCGTGCCGGCCCGCTCGACCAGCGGCAGAGTGACAGCGCGGCCCGATTCGCCGCACGGCTCGCGCGACTCGAGGCCGATGGACTCGCGTATGCTTGCGCCTGCTCGCGCACCGACATCGCGCGGGCGACGAGTGCCGCGGACGGAGACGAGCTCCGGTACCCCGGCACCTGCCGCACCGCCGCGATCGACCGTGAGCGCACCCCGGCCCGCCGCGTGCTGATGCGTGCCGGCAGCCCTGAACGGTTCGAGGACCTCCGGCTCGGCCCGCACGAGCAGGATCCCGACCTCCAGTGCGGCGACGTGCTCGCGCGCGACCGCAGCGGCAACTGGACGTACCAGTTCGCCGTCGTCGTCGACGACCTCGATCAGGGCGTCGATCTCGTGGTGCGCGGCGAGGATCTCCTCCAGTCGACCGGTCGGCAGCTGCGCCTCGCACGGATGCTCGGGCGCACGGCGTCCCTCCGGTTCCTTCATCATCCCCTCCTCCGACACGCCGACGGCCGCAAACTCAGCAAGAGCGCACACGACACGGGACTCCGCGACCTCCGGGGCGGGGGACGCACGCGCGCCGAGGTGCTCGGGCTCGCCGCGCACCTGAGCGGTCTCGCGGCGACGGCCGAGCCGATCGGTCCCGACCGTCTCGCCGACCTGTTCCGATGGGCCCCGCCCGCGGATATTCCGCCGCGATGATCCCGACACCCCATCGCGCGTGACGCCGACGTTCGTCGCGCTGCTCGTCTTCCTGGTGCTCCAGCTCGGCATCGGCGTCTGGATCTCCAAGCGGATCCACTCCGAGGCCGACTACCTCGTGGGCGGACGGCAGCTCGGCTACGTGCTCGCGACCTTCTCCATCTTCGCGACCTGGTTCGGCGCGGAGACGGTCATCGGTTCGTCCTCCGAGATCTACCGCGGCGGCATCACGCTAGCGTCGGCCGAGCCGTTCGGGTACGCGATGTGCCTCTTCCTGATGGGCGCGCTGCTCGCGAAGCCGCTCTGGGATCGGGGCCTCACGACGCTCGCCGACCTCTACCGCATGCGCTTCGGCACGGGGGTCGAGCGGCTCGCGGCCGTGCTGCTCATCCCGAGTTCCGTGCTCTGGGCTGCGGCGCAGGTGCGCGCGTTCGGACAGGTGATCGCGACGGCGAGCACCGTGAACGTCGAGGTGGCCATCCTCATGGCGGCGGTGTTCACGGTCGGCTACACCGCGTTCGGCGGACTGCTCGCCGATGCCGTGACCGACGTGCTGCAGGGCGTGATCCTCGCGGTCGGCCTCCTCGCGATGCTCATCGCGGTGATCGTGAAGGTCGGCGGTCCCGGCGAGGCGATCGCGCTGATCGCCGCGACCGATCGCGTGAACCTCGCGCCGTCCGCCGCCGGCCCGTGGCTCGAGACGCTCGAGGCATGGGCGATCCCGGTCTGCGGCTCGCTCGCGGCCACCGAGGTGATCAGTCGCGTGATCGCCACGCGCACGCGCCGCATCGCCCAGCGTGCGTCGCTCATGGCCGGCGGGCTCTACCTCATGATCGGCCTCATCCCCGTCATCATCGCGCTGCTCGGGACGCAGCTCGTCGGCACGATCGCCGATCCGGAACAGCTCCTGCCGACGATCGCGCGCGACCACCTGCCCACCGTCTTCTTCGCGATCTTCGCCGGCGGGCTCGTCTCGGCGATCCTCTCCACCGTCGACTCGACGCTGCTGGTCGCGTCGGGGCTGCTGTCCCACAACCTCATCGTGCCCATCGCGCGTGTCACGGACGAAGCGGTGAAGGTGCGCGTGGCGCGATGGGGCGTCGTCAGCTTCGGCCTCATCGCCTACGGCCTGGCCCTCAACGCGGAGGGCGTGTTCGTGCTCGTCGAGCAGGCGTCGGCGTTCGGCAGCGCCGGCGTGCTCGTCACGGTGCTCTTCGCGCTGTTCACCGACCTCGGGTCACCGCGCACCGCGGCACTCACGCTCATCGGCGGCATCGCCATGTACGTGCTCATGGTGGCCGGGGGGGCCGCGACCCCGTTCCTCGCCTCGCTCGCGGCCTCACTGGCTCTCTGGGGGATCGGATGCGTGATGGACTCAAGGGCGCGCTGATCGGCGCGGCGTTCCTGATGGCCACCTCGGCCATCGGGCCGGGGTTCCTCACGCAGACCGCCGTGTTCACCGAGCGTCTCGGACCGAGCTTCGGCTTCGCGATCCTCGCGAGCATCATCATCGACCTCGCCGCGCAGCTCAACATCTGGCGCGTGATCACGCTCACCGGGCGCCGCGCCGGCGACCTCGCCGATGCCGTGGCGCCCGGACTCGGCGCGGTGCTGGCGGCGCTCGTCGCGCTCGGCGGACTCGCCTTCAACGTGGGCAACGTCGCGGGCGCGGGTCTGGGGATCAACGTCATGACCGGCGCGCCGGTGTGGGCCGGCGCGGTGCTCAGTGCGGCGGTCGCCATCGCCCTGTTCCTCGTGAAGGAAGCCGGGCGCGCGATGGACCGGTTCGCGGTCGCGCTCGGGTTCGTCCTCGTCGCACTCACCGGGTACGTGGCCGTCGCGAGCGCGCCGCCGATCGGCGAAGCGGTCATCCGCACGGTACTCCCGTCGAGCATCGACCTGGCCTCGATCGTCACCATCGTCGGCGGCACGGTCGGTGGCTACATCACGTTCGCCGGCGCGCACCGCCTCGTGGATGCGGGCGTGCGCGGAGCCGACGAACTCCCGGCCGTCACGCGCAGCGCCGTGACGGCGATCGGCATCGCGTCGACGATGCGGATCGTCCTCTTCCTCGCGGCGCTCGGGGTCGTCTCGCAGGGGCTCACGCTGGACCCGGCCAATCCCTCCGCGTCGGTGTTCCGTCACGCCACGGGCGCCATCGGCTACCGGATCGCCGGACTCGTGATGTGGGCAGCGGCGATCACGTCGGTCGTCGGAGCCGCGTACACCTCCGTCAGCTTCCTCCGCGGCCTCCACGGCGCACTCGACCGGCACTGGGCACGCCTCGTCGTCGCGTTCATCGCGCTCTCCACGATCGTGTTCGTGCTCATCGGGCAGCCGGTCAAGGTGCTGGTGCTCGTCGGGGCTCTCAACGGGCTCATCCTGCCGGTGGGTCTCCTGACGATGCTCATCGCGGCCCACAAGCGGTCCATCGTCGGTGCGTACCGACATCCGCCTCTGCTCACTGCGCTCGGGGTGGTCGTCGCGCTGGTGATGGCGGCGGCCGGCCTCTGGTGGATCCGGGGCGCCATCCCGCGGCTCTTCACGTAGCATCCGAGGCACTCGTGCGGCGGCGCGCGCGGCGGCATCTTGGGGCATCGTGCTGACCCACCTCCCCGACCGCCCGCGCTGGGATGACCACGAGGACGTGGTCCTGCCCGCGCTCGACGCGGACCTCGACGCCGAGGTCTGCGTCATCGGGCTGGGGGGCACGGGCCTCTCGTGCGTCGGCGAGGCCCTCGCGCTCGGAGCGCGCTCGGTGGTCGGGATCGACGCGGTGGGCGTCGCCGCGGGCGCCGCCGGGCGCAATGGGGGGATCCTCCTCTCCGGCACCGCCGAGTATCACCACGACCTCGTCCATCAGTTGGGCCGCTCGCGCGCGGTGGCGATCACCCGGCTCACCAATGACGAGATCCAGCGGATCGCCGCCGAGGTGCCGGAGGCCGTGCGGTTCACCGGCTCGCTGCGCATCGCCGCGACCGACGAGGAGTTCGCCGATTGCGAGGCGCAGCGCGTGCGCATGCGCATCGACGGCTTCGCGTGCGACCCGTACGACGGTCCCGAGGGCCGCGGCCTCCTCATCCCCACCGACGCCGTGATGCATCCGATGCGCCGTTGCCGGCAGCTCGCGACGCGCGCCATGGCTCGGGGCGCGAGGCTGTTCGGCCGCACGCGCGCGCTGGAGGTGGGCGCCGGGGTCGTCCGCACCGAGCACGGTGTGATCCGTGCGCGGCACGTGATCGCCTGCGTCGACGGCCGGCTCGAGCTGCTCTTCCCGGCGCTCGAGGGCGAGGTGCACTCGGCGCGGCTCCAGATGCTCGCCACCGCCCCCGCGCCCGAGGTGCGGTTCCCGCGTCCCGTGTCGACGCGCTTCGGCTACGACTATTGGCAGCAGCTCCCCGACGGATGCGTCCTCCTCGGCGGCGGACGCGACATCGCGATGGACGATGAGTGGACGACGGAGTCATCGCCCACCGACGCGATCCAGTCGTATCTCACCACGCTCCTGCGCGATCAGCTCGGCGTCCGCGCCGAGGTCACGCACCGGTGGGGCGCGGCAGTCTCATACAACGAGACGTCGATGCCCCTCTTCCGCGATCTGGGCGACGGCGTGCGAGTGGTCGGCGCGTTCAACGGCACCGGGAACGTCGTCGGCGCGCTCCTCGGACGCGCCGCGGCGCAGCTCGCCTGCACCGGTCGCTCCGCGATCGCGGACCACTTCACCGACTGACCATGCGCTGGGAACGCCCGCCGCTCCATGAAGTCGCCGTGACGCTGCCATCCTGGGTGGCGGGGAGCGTGAGCTATGGCCGCGAGTGCCGCACGGATGACGAGCGGATGCGGCTCGCGATCCGGCTCGCGCGGGAGAACGTCACGCATGGCACCGGCGGTCCGTTCGGCGCGGCGGTCTTCGAGCGGGGAAGCGGTCGGCTCGTCGCGGTGGGCGTGAACGGCGTGGTGCGCCTCAACAACGCGACGGCGCATGCGGAGATGGTCGCGCTGCAGCTCGCCCAGCGGCGCGTGGTGTCATACACCCTCGGCGCGGCGGGTCAGCCGTCCCACGAACTCTTCACATCGTGCGCCCCTTGCGCGATGTGCCTCGGAGCCGTGCTCTGGAGCGGCGTGAGCCGGCTGGTCTGCGGTGCGGAGCGCGAGGACGCGGAGCGGATCGACTTCGACGAGGGACCGGTGTTCGCGGAGAGCTTCACATACCTCCGCGCGCGCGGCATCGAGATCGTCACGGGGCTCCTGCGCGACGAGGCGCGCGCGGTGCTGGAGGACTACCGGGGGCGGGGGGGCGTGGCGTACAACGGGTGAGGGAGGCGGCTGGAGGCTGAAGGAGCGCTCTCCGGTGCGACGCCCGACCTCCCTCGGCGTCCGCTGGCCCGTCGACATCGTTCCGGCGTCATGCTTCCGCCGGCATCATCTCGTCCGGAGGTCGATCGTCTGCGTGGGATACGCGAACCGCGCTCCTGCCGCCTCGACGATCCGCATGATCCCGAGGAAGTGCGCCTCGCGGATGGCGCGGAACTCGTCGGGGTCCGCCGTCTCGATCCAGCAGAACACCTCGAGGTCGATCGATGACGGCGCGAACCGGAAGAACCGCACCACCACGCGCCCCGGCCAGGTGCGCGGGTGCGCGCGGAGCATCGTGTCGATCGCATCGCGCACTTGCGCGACCTGTGCCGCGGTCGTCGCGTACTCGAGGCTGATCTCGGCGCGCATCCGGATCCGGTCACGCGGGCCGAAGTTCTCGCTCCGCATGTCGGCGAGCCGGCCGTTGGGGATGCTCACCACGGTCCGTTCGAGCGTGCGGATCCGTGACGATCGCAGCCCGATCGCCTCGATCTCCCCCTCCACGCCGTCGACGATCACCCAATCGCCCACCCGGAACGGCTGGTCGATGCCGATCGAGACCGAGCCGAAGAAATGCTCGAGCGTCTTCTGCGCGCCGAGCGCCACCGCGATGCCGCCGATGCCGAGCCCGGCGAGGATGGTCGCGATCGGGTAGCCGAAGGTCGCGATCACGGTCAGCAGGCCCGCGATGAGGACCAGCAGCCGGCCGATGCGCCCGCCGAGCGGGATGAGCGAGCGCAGCGCGGGGTGCGACCGGCCCCACTCCGTCGCCGGCAGCGCGAGCTGTAGCACGCCGATCACGCGGAGCAGGATCCAGAAGACCGCGATCACCGCGATCGCGCGCTGCAGGTCGCGCACGAAGGTCTCGACGGCGACCGGCAGCGCGATCCAATGGAGCAGCACGGCCGACGTCGCGACGCCGACGAGCAGGACGATCGGCCCGCGCGCGGAGTCCACGAGCGCATCGTCGAGCTCGGTCTCGGTGCGACTCACGACGCGCTTGAGGAGCGCCTGGGTCGGTCCGGCGAGGAGCGTCCCGACGATCGCCGCCAGCGGGATCAGCGTGAGCAACGCGAGCCATTGCCACCACTGGAGGTCGAGCGGCCCGCTGCGCCGCAATGCCGCCGGCAGGTGCTCCCGGATCCACGCGTCGGGCAGCTGCGAGAAGAGCGCGTCGACCTGTCCCACCGTCGCCGCGGAGAACACCCAGCGCGACACGCCGTCGCGGGTGTGCCGGGTCATCGCGATCGGCACGGGGCGACCATCGGGACCGGGGACTTCGCCGATCACCTCGCGGTCCCGCGCCAGCCGGTCGGTCGTGTCTCCCGCGCCGGCGGGTGACACCTGCTCCGCATCGAGCCGCAGCCGGACCTCGAGCACCACGGCGAGCCGCCGCGCGAGGTCGGCACCACGCGACCGCATCGCGGTGTCGGTCAGGTCGAGCGAGGCCGAGGCGCGATCGAGGGCGTTCTCGTGCACCGCAGCGAGGAAGGCCTGCACCGCCACCCGTGGCGATCCGGAATCGACCACGACCACCGCCGTCGCCTGGAGGCTCGGCGCGGCCGGACGGCCGAGGAATCCCTGCGCGGCCGCCGGGATGGCGGTGACGACGAGCAAGACCGCGAGCAGGGTGGCGTGAACGACGGCGCGAACGGCGTGGTGAACGACCGCAGAACGGGGCGAGGGGCGCATACCGCAACCTCGACGGTCCCTCCGGGCATCGCAAGCGGGGCGTGACTCCTTACCTTTCCTTGGTCCTCCACCTCCCGGACCCATGGCCGCCTCGCCCAACGCCCCCCACCTCGCCGATCCCGACAAGAACCCGTCCTTCACGCGCGGCGTCTTCCAGGGCGAGATCCGCGAGGACCTGATCTTCCCGTTCCCCGAGCCGAGCCACGAGGACCGCGAGGCGCTCACGCAGATCCTCGACGCGTTCCGGAGCTGGGCCAAGGACACGCTCGACCCGGCGACGCTCGACCACGACGGCCGGTTCCCCGATGCGGTGCGTCAGGGCATGGCCGAGCTCGGGCTCATGGGGCTCAACATCCCCGAGGCGTACGGCGGGTTCGGGGCGTCGTCGCTCGTCTTCTCGCGTGTGTTCGGCGAGATCGGCGCGCACGACGCCGCACTGGCGGTCTATTTCGGCGCGCACCAGAGCATCGGCATCAAGGGGATCATCCTCTTCGGCACCGAGGCACAGAAGCAGCAGTGGTTGCCGCGGTGCGCGAGCGGCGAGCTCGTCGGTGCCTTCTGCCTCACCGAGGCGGGCTCGGGATCCGACGCGCAGGCGATGCGCACCACCGCGGTGCCCACCGCCGACGGCGCGCACTACACGCTCAACGGCACCAAGATCTGGATCTCGAACGCCGGGTACGCCGGCGTGTTCACGGTCTTCGCCAAGGTGCCGGTGACGATCGACGGCAAGGAGAAGCAGCGCGTCACCGCGTTCATCGTCGATGCCCACGCGCCCGGCATCTCGCTCGGCAAGATCGAGGAGAAGATGGGCATCAAGGCGAGCGACACGCGCACCGTGACGTTCGAGAACGTGCTCGTCCCGGCCGGGAACCTGCTCGGCGAGGTCGGCGGCGGGTTTAAGATCGCGCTCGAGATCCTCAACTCCGGGCGGCTCGGCCTCTCGGCCGGCTCGGCGCGCGGCACCCGCGCGATGATGGGGCACGCGATCGAGTACGCCAAGCAGCGCGAGCAGTTCGGGAAGCCGATCGGGTCGTTCGAGATGATCCAGAAGAAGATCGCGCTCGCCGCGGCGGACTGTTACGCCGCCGACGCCGGCTGGATGCTCTGCGCCGGCATGGTCGACCGCGGCGGGATCGACTTCTCGCTGGAGACCGCCGCCTGCAAGGTGTACGCGTCGGAGCTCGCGTTCCGCACGGCCAGCGAGGCGATGCAGATCGCCGGTGGCATCGGCTACTCCAAGGAGTATCCGTACGAGCGCGCGCTCCGCGATTCGCGCATCAACCTGATCTTCGAGGGCACCAACGAGATCCTCCGCGCGCTCATCGCGCTGATGGGCCTCCAGCAGCCGGGCGAGGAGCTCAAGGCGGTCGGCAAGGCCTTCAAGGACCCGCTCCACTCCATCGGCGCCATCTCGAGCTACCTCACCAGCCGCGTGAAGCGCACACTCGTGAAGCCGGAGTTCACCAAGGTCCACGAGCTCCTCGCCGACGAGGCGGACACCGTCGCCGAGAACATCCACGGGCTCGCGCTGGCGGTGGAGAAGGCGCTCATCGAGCACGGCAAGGCGATCATCGAGCGGCAGATGCTGCACGAGCGCATGGCCAACGCGGCGATCGACATCTACCTCGCCACCGCCGTCCTCTCGCGCGCCAGCCTCGCGATCGAGAAGCACGGCGAGGCCGGCGCGGCCGCCGACCTCGACGCGGCGCGGCTCTTCGTCCCGATGGCGATGCGCCGCACGCGGCGCGCCATCCGCGCCCTCGAACGCAACGGAGACGCGCTCATGCGCACCGTCGCCCAGCGCGCGCTCGACACCGGCGACCTCACCGTGCCCACGCCCACCGACGTCGCGTGACCCTGATCTCCTGCTCCGGCGTCGGCATCTCGTTCGGCGCCACTGAACTCCTCAAGAACATCACCTTCACCGTCGGCGCCGGCGATCGCTGGGGGATCATCGGACGCAACGGCGCCGGCAAGACCTCCATCTTCAAGGTCATCACCGGCGACCTCGCGCCGTCGGCCGGCAGCGTCGCCCGCAAGCCCGGCCTCCGACACGCGCTCCTCGACCAGCACCGCGCCTTCGAGGGCGCGACCACCGTCTGGCAGGCCGCCGCCGCCGCGTGGCGCGAGGTCATCGCGCTCGAGCAGCGCATCGCCGAGCAGGCCGCGCGACTCGGCGAGCTCGGCGAGAAGGTGACCGACGAGTTCCTCGAGCGCTTCGGGCACGACCAGGAGCGCTTCGCCGACCTCGGGGGCTACGTCTACCACGCGCGCGTCGACGCCGTGCTCCAGGGCCTCGGGTTCGACGCCGAGGAGTCGAAGACGCGCCTCGTCTCCTCGCTCTCCGGCGGCGAGCGCGGCCGCGTGGGGCTCGCGGCGCAGCTCATCGCGCCCGCCGACCTGCTGCTCCTCGACGAACCCACCAACCACCTCGACCTCGATACCACCACGTGGCTGCAGGAGTGGCTCGCCGAGGCCGAGGAGACGGTGATCGTCGTCTCGCACGACCGCGCGTTCCTCGACGCGATCTGCTCGCACATCCTCCACGTCGAGGGACGCACGAGCGAGTGGTACCGCGGCAACTACAGCGAGTTCGTCCCGCAGCGCGCCGAACGGCGGCTCACGCGGGAGCGCGAGCTCGAGCGGCAGCGCGCGTTCGTGAAGAAGGAGGAGGAGTACATCCGCCGGAACCTCGCGGGCGTGAACTCCTTCCAGGCGAAGGGCAAGCGCAAGCGGCTCGAGCGCCTGCCGCGCCTCGCGCCGCCGCCGGGCGACCCCGCGGCGATGAACCTCCGCTTCGAGATGTCCGAGCGCGGCGGGGACCAGGTGGTCTCGGTGAAGGGACTGCGGGTGGAGGTGCCGGGCCGCGTCCTCGTCGATGATTTCACCGCGGTGATCCGGCGCAACGACTTCATCGCCCTCGTCGGGCCCAACGGCGCCGGCAAGACGACCTTCATCCACACCATGCTCGGCGACCTGCCCGCCGCCGCCGGGGAATCGCGCATCGGCGGGTCGATCACGCCGGCCTGGTTCCGCCAGGACCTCGCCGACCTGCCGTTGCGCAAGTCGATGTTCGACGCGATCCTCGACCAGCGCCCGCTCTGGAGCCGCGGCGCCGTGCAGAACCACCTCGGCGCGTTCGGCTTCAGCGGCGACGAGGTCTTCCGCGAGATCGGCTCGCTCTCGGGCGGCGAACGGGCGCGCATGGCGATGGCGATCATCACGCTCTCGCACGCCAACCTGCTCGTGCTCGACGAGCCCACCAACCACCTCGACGTCGAGAACATCGAAGCGCTCGAGGATGCGCTCGACGAGTACGAGGGCACGGTCCTGCTCGTGAGCCACGACCGCGCCTTCCTGCGCGAGGTCGCCACGCGCGTGTGGACGTTCGACGGCACGCGCCTCGTGGACTTCGATGGCCCCTTCGTCGACTGGGAGGCCGACCGCGCCGCGCGCGCCGCGAAGGCATCGCGCGCCGACGCCGACGCCGCGGAAGCGAAGCGGCAGCAGGAGAAGGAGCGGGCCCGGAAGCACGCGGCCTCGCAGGAGGGCGATCACGCCGCGAAGCGCGCCCGCAAGCGCGCCGCCGACGACGCGGAGGCGGCGGTCCAGCGGCACGAGGCACGCATCGCCGAGATCGAGGCGCAGCTCGAGGACACCGACCTCTACGACGGGTCGCCCGAGGGGGCGAAGCGGGCCGCGCAGCTCGATCAGGAGCTCGCGCGGCTGCGGACGGCGCTCGACCAGGCGATGGCCGCCTGGGCCGAGGCGAACGAGGGACTCTAGGGGCGCGCGCCGCGGCCGCGCGGCGTCAGGCGGCCGCTTCGGGCCGGTGTTTCGCGTACGCCCCGAGGGCCTGCTTCAGGGCCAGGCGCGCCGACATCTCCAGCTCGTACTCCACGCTGATCTCGTTGAACTGCTCGGCGCCGTGCTTCTTGAAGCGCGTCGCGATGGCATCGCTCTGCGCATGCCGACGGCAGTACTCGCGCGCGGCCATCCAGAGCGCGTTCGCGGCCTTCCAGAGATCCTCGCTCTCCTTCCCGCGCCCGTCCTTCGCCATCTCCTCGTAGCGCGTCGTCGCCTTGGCGAGCAGGCGGTCGCAGAGCTCGACCACCTCGGCCACCCCCTCGAGCTCCATGTCGTCGAGCTGGTGACCGAGCACCTTGGTGAGGCGCTGGTGCTGATGGCAACTCTCCTCCGCCGCGCGATACAGCGCATCGGCCGCGTCGCGGACGGGGTTCTTCGACGGCTTCGAGGGGCGGGCGACTGGCTTGGTCGGCATCTGCGTGGTCGGGGTGGGCGCTCCGTGAACAGTCACCCGGCCGCGGGCGCGGCGCAACGGGCGGGCGCAACGAGCGGGTGCAACGGGGGCAGACGCCGCGCGCGCCGCGCCGGCTCAGCGGATCTCGCCCGCCCGCATGAAGAGCGGCCAGGTGACCGGCCGCCGGCTCGCCGGTCCCCACGCCGCCTCGAGCTCGCGCTCGAACGCGAGGATCGGCTCCTCGCCGCGCGCCTTGATCAGGCGCTGGGTGGCCGACCACGACCGCAGGAACCCGCGGTACTGCGCCAGCGTCCAGTCCTCGCGCAACTCGAAGGGCGGGGCGACCAGCTCGTCGATCGGCAGCGCGATCCCGCGGTACTCCTCGTGGATCAGGTGGTGCTCCACCGGCCAATGATGGCCGAGCGTGACATCGTGGTGATGCCGTACGAGGAGGTCGATCTCGGGGGTCACCTGCGAGTGGAGGTACGCGAACACCGCGAGCACGCCGCGCGGCTGCAGCACACGCCGCGCCTCGCGGCAGAACGCGTCGATGTCGAACCAGTGGAGCGCCTGGCCCACCGTCACCAGTTGGGCGGCGTCCGCCGCGATCCCGCTCTCGTACTGCGCCACCCGATAGGTGATCCGGGCGTGCGTCTCGGCATTCGCGATCTGTTCCGCGCTTGCGTCCGTCGCGACGACCTGCGCGAAGCGCGTGATCAGGCCAGTCGCCACCTGGCCGTTCCCGGTGCCCGCGTCCCACGCGAGGGCCGTGCCCGGCGCGACCATCGCGAGCCAGTGGAACAGTGCGATCGGGTACCGGGGTCGGAAGGTCGCGTAGGTGCCGGCGTGCGCCGAGAAGTGGTCGTGGAAGGCGCGCGTCGACCGCTCGGTCACGGCAGGTCCTCCGCGACGAACGCGATCCGGTCGCCGCGCGGGCTCAGGGCGAGTCGCGAGATGCCCCTCACCCCGAGCTCCGCGAAGTCGGCGAGCACGTCCCACCGGTCGTCCACGCGGATCAGCAGGCGCGTGCCGCTCGACGCGATGAGCCGTCCGTTCGGCGACCACAGGTGGTAGTCGGAGCCGGCCGGAGACGGCGCGAGGCGGCGCACGGCCTTGGTGCGCACATCGACCTCGCTGATCCAGCTCGTGTCCCTGCCCATCTGCAGGAACGTGAACGCGTCGCGCCCGGGCACGCGCACCAGCGCGCGTCCGATGTCGCGCGCGAGGGTGTCGGCGTGTTCGGTGCGCGGGTCCACCAGCACCAGCGCGTTGGGGACACCGCGCGAGCCGAGCACGAACGTGCCGAGCACCGCATCGCCCACCCACACGTGGTACCCCACCGGCCGCAACGCGTGGAGCACGAGGCGCGCGTCGCCGCCGTCGTAGTCGAAGCGCCAGAGGCGCTGCACCGAGTCGCGCTCCACGCGGATCGCCGAGAAGGCGGCCTGCCCGGGGATCGGCGTGGCCGAGTACTCGCTCTCGGGGTCGGTCTTGGTGACGCGCACGTGCGCGCCGCCGGACACCGGCACACGCCAGATGTCGGCCTGGCCGTCGCCGCGGGTGCTCGTGAAGAGGATCGTCGAGCCGTCGGGCGTGAACGCCGGCTGGTTGTCGTAGCCCGAGCGTCTGGTGACGTTCACCGGCCGGCCGACCGAGACGCGACCGGCGATGTCGCCGAACGGCGCGACGAGGATGTCGGTGCCGCCCTGCGCCGACGCGCGTCGCGGGCCGGCGAGGAGTGCCGCCGCGGCGGCGAGGTGCGCGGCCGCGCGGATCGTGAGCCTCGAGCGGGTCATGTTGCCTCCAGGAGTGTGCCCGTGCATTCGCCGAACCCGATGCGCACCGCGCCCGGCGCCTCGCACCAGCCGCGGATCGACACTTCGTCGCCGTCGGCGAGGAAGCTGCGGGTCTCGCCCGTGGACAGCGTGACCGGCTCGCTCCCGCGCCACGTGAGCTCGAGGAGGCAGCCACGCGCGCCCTTCTCGGGTCCCGAGACCGTGCCGCTCGCGAGGAGGTCCCCCGCGCGGAGGTTGCACCCGTTGCTCGCGTGGTGCGTCAGCATCTGTGCCATCGTCCAGTACATGCGCGTGAACGATCCCTGGCTCAGGCGCTCGGCAGGCTGTCCCGCCTCGCGCATCCGCGCCGTGCGCAGCCAGACCTCGAGCGTGATCGCGAACCCGCCATGCGCCCGGTCGCCGGCGTCGGCGAGGTACGGCAGCAGCGGCGGATCGCCCTCGGCGCGCGCACGCGCCGCCACGCGGAACGGCGCGAGCGCGTCGAGCGAGACCACCCACGGCGACACCGTCGTCGCGAAGTTCTTCGCGAGGAACGGACCGAGCGGCTGGTACTCCCAGGTCTGGACGTCGCGCGCGGACCAGTCGTTCACGAGCACGAGCCCCGCGAGATGGGTCTCCGCGTCCGCGAGCGGGATCGCGGTCCCCATCGCGTTCCCGCCAGCGATGAACGCGCCGACCTCGAGCTCGTAGTCCATCCGCGCGCTCGGGGTGAACGTCGGCGGCCCCTCGGGCTTGGCGGCGACCTGCCCCGACGGCCGTCGCACCGCCGTGCCGCTCGGCACCAGCGACGAGGCCCGCCCATGATAGCCGATGGGCACGTGCTTGTAGTTCGGCAGCAGCGGGTTGTCGGGGCGGAACATCGTCCCGACGTTCGTCGCGTGGTCGATGCTCGCATAGAAGTCGGTGTAGTCGCCGACGTCGGCGGGGAGCCGCATCTCCACGTCGGACAACGCGAGCAGGAGCGCGCGGTCGGCCTGCGCGCGCGCGCCCTCGGGCGTGTCGGCCCGGAGCATCGCGCTCACGCGCCCGCGGAGCGCCGAGAGCGCGGGGCGGCCGAGCGAGAAGAGCGCGTTGAGCGTCGTCGCCCCGGCCGCGTCGACGAGGCGCGCATCGAGGCCATCGAGATGTCCGCCGTCGCGCGCGGCGCGCAGGTCGAGCACGTTCGCGCCGATCGCCACGCCGACGCGCGGCACGGCACCCGCCGTGAAGGCGCCGAGCGGGAGGTTCTGGATGGGGAAGTCGGTCCCTGCCGTGTGCGCGGATGCCACCCAGGTGCGCAGCGCGGGGTCCAGCGTCTGATCGGTCGGCATGCTCAGAGCAGTCGGAGCGAGGTGAGGTCGTGCACCGGTTCCTCGAACGAGCAGGAGCCGAACGAACCGGCGAGGAGCGAACGTGTGCGCACCACATCTTCCGTCGAGAGGCGGCGGCCGCGCCAGTGGATCCACCCGCCGTCGATCCCGAGCGCGCGCGGGTCACGCTCCTCGAGGAGCGGCGCCACGTCGTCCGGCGCGACGCCCGCATGCAGGAACGCGGTCGCGAGGAAGATGTTGAGGAAGCCGTACATCGTCCCGCGCGGTGCGTCCGGCGCGTAGGTGAGGACGTACTCGCCGCGCAGCGGATGGTGCAGGCCGGCCGTCG
Source organism: uncultured Gemmatimonas sp. (assembly GCA_964464585.1). Classification (GTDB taxonomy): domain Bacteria; phylum Gemmatimonadota; class Gemmatimonadetes; order Gemmatimonadales; family Gemmatimonadaceae; genus Pseudogemmatithrix. The sequence goes on from CAYXGS010000001.1 coordinate 117,509, forward strand.
CCTTGAACGGCACGCCCTGCCGGACGCACGCGTGAAGGAAGCGGAGCACATGCGCCGGCGGCGGGAACGCATCCGCGGTGATCCCACCCGTCCGGATCTTGGCGCGCATCCCGGCGGCGCCGATCGCGGCGATGAGCGGCGCGGGGTCGTCCTGCACCGGCACCTCGACGAACGTCGTGTACCGCGGGCCGAGCCGCGCGGCGAGCGCGGCGATCTCCGCGGTGCTCGCCGCCTTCGCTTCGATGGTGTCGACCAGGAGCCGCGACCCTTCGCGTACGTCGAATGCCGCGAGCCGCTCGGCGTCGCCCGCGCCGGCGAGCGCGCTCAACCGCCACGGCGCGGCGGCGTGCGGTGTGTGCGGAGCGCCCAGCGCGTCGACCGCCGCGGCGCATTCCTCGAGGCGCGCCGCAGGGACGACGAAGCGGCCGAGCATCGCGCGCTCCGCGCCCGCGGCGTAGGACGCGTACCGGGCGACCGCGTCCGCCATGGGCAGGGCGGCGGGCGGGAAGAGCCCCGCGTAGTCGATGAGCCCATCCAGCAGCGCCGTGAGCGCCGCGGACCGGCTCACGGCTGCCGCTCGGCGCGCAGCACCATCGTCCAGTGCCGCGGCTCGCCCGGAACGAGCCACGAGATCGACTGCCAGTCGCCCATCGCCTCGGCGTACTTGTCCGGCGCCCCCAGCGACGGCATGAGCGCGAACGCCGGCGGGGGCGCGCTGCCGAAGAGGCCGCGCTTCGCGCCCGTGCGCAGTCCACCGCGGTCGAGTACCACGCCGCAGTGCGGCACGCCTTCGCCATCCATCGCGATCGTCAGCATCACGCCTCGCTGCCGCACCTGCAGCGCCGAGCGCGACCCCGCGAGGTCGAGCCACCCCGTGACCATCGCCTTCTTGGGGAGCGACCATGGCGTCGAGAGGTCGCGTGCGCGTCCGTCGATGGGGAGTCGGGGCCACTGATGCGCTCCGGTGAGTGTCGCGGTCGCATCGACCCCCGCGACCGACTGCACGCGGAACCGCGTCGCATCGGGGACGCGGAGCTGGGTCTGCGCGTCGCACGGCATGAGCAGGCATGCGCTCCACAGGAAGGGAAGGCGCTGCGTCCCCGTGGCGAGCGCCTCGTAGCGCGCCTCGACCGCGCCGTCGGGCCGCACGAACAGCGTGCGGGTGAGCGTCCACGGCAGCCGGTCGCCGCGCCAAGTGCATCGCAGGGTATGCCCCTCCGCGCCCGTGCGCAGCTCGATCGCGGGGACCTGCAGTCGCGCCTCGCCACCGGCCGGGATGGCGCGACCGCCGATGCCCTTCACCCACTCCGGCACCGTCCCGGCACCGGCGGCGGGAGCGCATTCATCCCAGCCCGCGCCGGCCAGCGCGCCGATCCCGTTCGTCGGGGCCGCCGAGGCGCCGCCCGGCAGCAGCCACTCGCGACCTGCCATCCGGAGCGAGCGGATCCGTCCGCCCTGCGTCGGGACGACCTCGATGCGCGCATCGCCGCCTTCGAGGGCGACGAACCCCGGGTCCGCGGACCGCTCGCGCGTCGCGGATCCCGCCGCGGTCACCCGAGCACTCCCGCTCGCGCGTGCCGCGACCGCGTCACGTGACCGACGCCAGGTCCACGCCGCGCGTCGCGAGCACCCGCGCGACCGTCTCGCCGATCTTGTTGTTCGGCGTGCTGGCACCGGCCGTGAGCCCCACCCGCACCGGTCCTGCGGAAGGCAGCCACCCGGCGGTGACGATCTCCTTCCCCGTCGTCAGGTCGCGATGCCGGACCGTGCCGGCGACCGGGTCGAGACCCGCCGCGTCCTCGAGGTGGTAGGTGCGCACCTTCTCGGCGCAGAGCGCGGCCAGCGAGATCGTGTTGCTCGAGTTGTAGCCGCCGACCACGAGCATCACGTCGATCGGCTCGGTGAGGAGCGCATTCACGGCGTCCTGCCGGTCCTGCGTCGCGCTGCAGATCGTGTCGAAGGTGCGGAAGTGCTCGGCTCGGTGGGCCGTGCCGTGCGCGCGCGCCATCGCCTCGCCCACCGCCTCACCGATCGCCAGCGACTCGCGGGCGAGCATCGTCGTCTGGTTCGCTACGCCGATGCGCTGGAGGTGCACATCGGGGTCGAAGTGGGGGCTCGCGGCGTGCCGGAACTTCGCGAGGAATCCCTCACGTCCCCCCGCGAACCGGCCCTCGATGTACGCCATCACGTCCTCGGCCTGCGCCATGTCGCGCACCACGAGGTACGTGCCGGTGGGGAACTTCTCCACCTGCGACGCCGTCGCCCGCGTCTCCTCGTGGTAGTACTTGCCGTGGATCAGCGACGTGAAGCCGTCGCGCGCGTAGACCTCGACCCGCTTCCACACGTTCAGCACCGATCCGCAGGTCGTGTCGACCATCACGCACCCGAGCTCCCGGAGCGTCTGGAAGTCGTGGATCGTCACGCCGAACGCGGGGAGGATGACCACGTCCTCGGGCTTCACGCCCGCGTAGTCGAAGCCCTTGTCGCTCGGCGCGAGGAAGACGATCCCCATCTCCTTGAGCTTCGCGTTGACGTGCGGGTTGTGGATGATCTCGCCCGCGAGGAAGATCCGCCGGTCGGGGAACTTGGCGCGCGTCTGGTAGGCGTACTCCACCGCGCGCTCCACGCCGTAGCAGAACCCGAACTCCTTCGCGAGTCGGATGGTGACCGGTCCGGCGACGAGGGTGTGGTCGCGCGCGCGCAGGAGGTCCACCAGCTGCCCGTCGTAATCGGCGGTCAGGGTGTCCTGGACCTCGGTCTTGAGACCGAAGCCCTTCCGGAAGTACGTCGACTCGGGGGCCATCGCCGAAAGATAAGGATTCACCATGGGGAGTGCTGGGAGAACGGCACCCCGCGCGCGGCGGTTCCGGGCGCCCGGGGCCGGCGCCGGACGCGCCTCGCGCCCGACCCCGGTACGGCATAACTTCGGCCCGATGAGCGAGCACTACGACCTCTGCGTCATCGGATGCGGGCCGGCGGGCGAGAAGGGCGCCGCGCAGGCGGCCTACTTCGGCAAGAAGGTCTGCATCGTCGAGCGCTCGCCGAAGCCCGGCGGCGCCGCGGTGAACACCGGGACCATCCCGTCGAAGACCCTCCGCGAGACCGCACTCTACTTCAGCGGCCTCCGGCAGCGCGGCATGTACGGCGTGGACTATCGCGTGAAGTCCGACCTCTCCATCGCCGACTTCATGTTCCGCGAGCGGACCGTGGTCGAGTCCGCATGGACGATGATCGAGCACAACATCGCGCGGCACGGCATCGCCCGCGTGCAGGGGCAGGCGCGATTCCGCGCCCCCGACAGCGTCGAGGTCACCCGCTTCAAGGAGGACCCGCGCGTGATCACCGCGGACGTCTTCCTCCTCGCGACCGGGTCGCGTCCGTCGCATCCGCCCGAGATCCCGTTCGACGGCCGCGTGGTGGTCGACAGCGACGACGTCCTCTCGCTCACCGCCATCCCGAAGCGGCTCGTGGTCATCGGCGGCGGGGTCATCGGCTGCGAGTACGCCGGCATCTTCGCCGCGCTCGGCGTCCGCGTCACGCTGGTGAACGCGAAGGAACGGCTCCTCATGCAGCTCGACGCCGACCTCTCCGACGCGCTGCGCCAGGAGATGACGCGGCGCCTCGGCATCCAGGTCGTGCTCGATTGCGCCGTCTCGGGGATCCGGGTGGACGGCGACGTCGCCTCCGTCACGCTCACCGACGGCCGCGTCGTCGACGCCGACTGCGTCCTGTACTGCGCCGGCCGCGAGGGCAATGCGCAGGACCTGGGCCTCGACCTGGCCGGCGTGCGCACCAACCCGCGCGGCTTCGTCACCGTCGACGCGCAGTTCCGCACCACCAATCCGCGGATCTTCGCCGCGGGCGACCTCGTCGGCTTCCCTGCGCTCGCCTCGACCGCCATGGAGCAGGCGCGCGTGGCGATGTGCCACGCGTTCGACCTCAAGTACAAGACCGCGGTCTCCGCCGTCCTCCCCTACGGGGTCTGGACCGTGCCCGAGATCGCGACCGTCGGCCTCGGCGAGGACGATGCGCGCGGGCAGGGCATCAACATCGAGGTCGGCAAGGCCTTCTTCCGCGACAATCCCCGCGGACAGGTGATCGGCGACACCGAGGGCTTCGTCAAGCTCGTCTTCCGGGTCGACGACCAGGCGATCGTCGGAGCGAGCGTCGTCGGTGAGGGCGCGTGCGAGCTGATCCACATCCCGGCGGCGGTCATCCAGCTCGGCGGGACGCTCGACCACTTCATCCAATGCGTCTTCAACTACCCGACGCTCTCCGACGCATTCAAGTACGCGGCGTACGACGGGCTCCAGCGCCTGCAGAAGCGCGTGAGCGCGGCGATGGCGGCGCACAGCCAGACACCGCTCTCGACACGGACGGTGACGCCGCCCCCGGGCCGGCGCGCTACGCCGCCGGCACCCGGTACGACCTGAGCGCCTCCTTCACGAAGTCCGGCAGCGGCCGCTTCGTGATCGTCTCCTTCTCCACGCAGACCACGGTGAGCGTCGCCGACGCGCGATGCGTCAGGTCGTGCGCGCGGTACGCCTCGAACCGCATCGTGATCGACGTCTCGCCGATCCGCGACACGCCCACGCGGATCTCCAGCAGCTCGTCCATCTGGGCCGGCGAGTGGAACTCCACCGCGAACGCCTTGCGCGGCAGCTGCACGTGACGCTGCACCCGCATCACCTCGTAGGGCAGGCCCGCCTGGCGGAACATCTCGTGCTCCGCCGCCTCGAAGAAGCGCACGTAGGTGCCGTAGTAGATGATCCCGAGCGGATCGCAGTCGCTCCAGCGCACGCGCTCCTGCACCGCGAACGGGAAGACGGGAGGGGCCTGCGTCACGGGTCGGATACCGGGTCGGTCATACGGTGGGTCACCTGACAGCCGTTGAGGGGAACGCCGACGCGCACCGGCGGCACCGAATGGTAACTTCGGGCTGGGTGGGTCCGCCCCTCCCACAGCCTCAACGCGGAGCTCCGTATGCTGCGCACCATCCTCGTCCCCCTCGACGGCTCGGCGCTCGCCGAGCGCGCGCTCCCGATCGCCTGCGACATCGCCCGCCGCGCCGGTGGCGCCGTGCAGGTCGTGCGCGCCCACGTCCCCATCGCCGTCGTCGCCGCGACCGCTGAAGGCGCGATCTTCTCGCAGGACATGCTCGCCGCCGACGATGCGCTGCGGCAGCGGGCCCAGCGCTACGTCGAGGCCGTCGCCTCCAAGTATGCGGCCGAATGGGGCCTCAAGGTCACGCCCATCGGCGAGGACGGGAGTCCGGCCGGGCTCATCACCGATGTCGCGGACCGCATCGGCGCCGACCTCATCGTCATGACCACCCATGGCGCGGGTGGCTTCACCCCCGACTGGCTCGGCTCCGTCGCCGACTCCGTCATCCGTCACTCGCACCGCCCCGTGCTCGCCCTCCCCGAGAACGATGCGCACCTCGGCGAACCGTTCACGCCCCGGCGATTGCTCGTCACGCTCGACGGCAGCGAACGCGCGAACGCCATCCTCCCTATCGCCCGCGACCTCGCCGTCGCGTTCGGGGCCAGCATCGACCTCGTCCGCGTCGTCGCGCCCTACGTCCCCGGGGACGTCGTCGCGACGCTCGCCGCCGACCGGCCCGACCCGTTCGGCGTCGACGCCGAGACGGTGCACGCCAAGAAGGCGCTCGATGACGCAGGGCGTGAGCTGGTCAAGGCCGGCATCAAGGTCTCGCACGCCGTGCGTGTGGATCTCTCGCCCACGCGCTGCCTGCTCGACCACGTGAAGGAGACCGACCCGGATTGCATCGCCATCGCCACGCAGGGTCGCGGTGTCTCGCGGATCTTCCTGGGCTCCGTCGCCGACAAGCTCATCCGGTCGGCCGGCCGGCCCGTGCTCGTGCTGCGCCCGCCGAAGGCGTGAACCGCGCCACGCCGGGGCTCAGCGCGCGTAGAGCTCCGGCGTGACGAACGGCGCAAGCGCGTAGGTGACGAGCACCTCGTACGCGCCCTGCCGGTCGATCCGCCCCGCCGTGAGGATCCCCACGGCGCCCTTCCCGTGCTTGGTCCCGCGCTCCGCGACGAGCGCATCCATCGCGTGCCCGAGCTCCACGCCACCGCGTACCATCCGCGCGACGGCGTCCGGCAGCGGCATCGCGAGCGAGCCGCCGACCCCCTCGCGGCCGTCCCGATGCACGACGACGCACCACGCGTTGCTGCGCATCCCGCCGGGCGCATCCACCACGCCGCCTTCGAGACCCACGCCCAGGTCGGCGTCGAGCGCCGCGCGCGCCGCCCGCGCGCGATTGCGTGCCCCGGCGATGGTCTCCTCGTCCCCGAACGGCTGGTCGGGCACACCGCTCGGCACCGCGATCGACTCCACCGTCGCGCCGGGCGCGGCCCACGCGAGCACCACGCGCGCCGCTGCGAGCTTCACCGGATTCGCCGAGCCCACGGCCACGCGCCGCATCATCGCATCCATGCGCGGGAATCTAGGCGCGGGACGCCGGAGGGCGCGCTATCTTCGCCCCATGGCCGCCCGCACCCCGACGCCAGGTCCCACCGACTTCGTCTTCGTCGGCGACCGGCTCTGGCTGGACTTCGTGAACACCGACGATGCCCGGCTCGGCGTCCGCGTCGACACCATCGACGGGTTCGAGCGGTTCGTCGACTGGCTCGAGGCGGCCCGCGTGCTCGATCCGGAGCGGGCCGAGGTCCTGCGCCGACGCGCCACACAGCAGCCGTCGGGTGCGGCCGCGGCGCTCGTCGAGGCGCGGCGCGTGCGGGCCGCCCTGCGCTCGCTGGCCGAGCGCGGACGCACCGACCAGGGCGAGCGGGCCCGCGAGGTGGTGCTCGCCGAGATCAACCGCGTGCTGGGACGGTCCGTCGGCACGCGCCGCGTCGAGGCGCTCCCCGATGGCGGCTACGCGCGCAGCTTCGTGCCGGTCGGCGACCTGTTCGGCGGACTCGTCATCCCCGTGATCGAGTCGGCGGTGGACTCGCTCGTCCGCGGCGAGCTCGTCCGCATCCACAAGTGCGCCGACCGCCGGTGTCCTCGCCACTTCGTCGACCTCACGCGGTCGCGCACCCGCCGGTGGTGCGACATGCGCACCTGCGGCAACCGCGCTAAGGCGCAGCGCTGGCGGCAGCGGGCTTGATGTAACCCATCGTCTCGGCGTACTCGCGGAGCTCCGACTGCAGCAACCGGCGCCCGCGGAAGAGCCGCGACTTGATGGTCCCCTCGGGCACGCGCAGCGCCTTCGCGATCTCGGAGTACTTGAGGCCGTGCAGGTCGCTCATCACCACGGCATCGCGGTACTCATCCGGCAGCCTGAGGATCGCGGTCACGATCTCCTCGTCGAGGAACGAATCGTAGAACGTCCCCTCCGGGTCGGTCTCCCCCACCGCCTCGAAGATCTCCCGGCCGTCCTCGTCCTCGAGCGGCTGCACCTCGCGCGCATCGATGCGGCGCCGCCGGCTCACGAACGCGTGATAGAGGATCGTGAACAGCCACGCGCGGATGTTCGTGCCGAGGTGGTACTGCTCCCAGCGCTGGAACGCCCGGAGCATCGTGTCCGACACCAGGTCCTCGGCGTCGTCACGCGCCCGCGTGAGCTTGAGCGCGAAGGAGTACAGCGCATCGACGTGTCGGATCGCTTCCGCGTCGAACCGCGCCCGCCGCGCCGCACGCTCGCGCTCGCCCCCCCCGATCAGTCCGGCCTCGGCCGCCATGGTCGCCATCGTGTGCTCCTCGTGATCAGGTCGCGACGGGGCGCCGCACGTGCCCCGCGATGAATCGCTTCAGGTCGAGCGCGACCCCCTGCATCACGCTCACGTCGCGCTTCACGCGGGCCATCGTCGTCGCGCCCTCGAGCGTCGCGACGATGAACCGGGAGAGCCGCACCGGGTCCGCATCATCCTCGAGGCGATCCCGCGCCTGCGCGAGGAGCGCGGCGATCTCGGTGGTCCAGTTGCGGAACACGCGCGCGATGCGGATCCGGAACCCCTCGTCCTTCGCCGCCATCTCCGTCGCGAGCGCGCCGAACGGCGAGCCACCCTTCATCCCGCGCTCGGCCTGGATCGCGACGACCGCGTCGATGAAGACATGCAGCCGCTCGATCGGGTCGACGGTCGGCTCACGCAGGATCGCCAAGCCGCGCTCCCCGAGCACATCGAACTGACGCGCGATGACCTCGTGCCCCAGTTCTTCCTTCGACTTGAAGTAGTGGTAGAAGTGACTCTTGCCACTCAGGCCGGCGCGCTCGATGACGTCGTCCACCGAGGTCTGGGCGAAGCCCTTCTCGCCGAGTAGGTCGGCAGCGGCGTCGAGGATCTGGATGCGTCGCGTGTTCACGGCGGGGAAATTAGGACCGAAAGTCCTAATGGCAAATCCACGTACTCGACTTCATCCAAGCCGTTATTCAGCATGGACTTAGCACATGGACAGCAATTCGGACCGCCTATCGGCGGCGCTTCCCCTTGGGCGCCCACGGGGGACGCCCGCCCTTCTTTCCTGCCCGGTCGTTCCGACCGCCTCGATCCTCGCGCCTCCCGCGGTCCGACCCGCGCGACGTCTCGTCCGAGGACCACGGACGCGCGAGGATCTCCTGCACCTCGTGGAGCGAGTCCGCACGCACCGTCCCGCGGGCGCCACGCGTCACCACGAACCGCAGCGGACGGTCGAGCGTCGGGAGTTCCGCTTCCACGAGGCTCCGTGCGAGCTTCTCCGGCAGTTGCAGCTGGGCCACGCCGCGCAGGTTCCCGTCCGCGAGTTGCTCCACCTCGTAGTGGATGGTGACGGTCCGGTCCCGGATCTCCACGGCGCCCGGCAGCGCCATCCACCGCGCGCGCTCCGCCGCCGGCACGAAGGCGTCGGCGTCGAATCGCAGCGCCGCCGTGCGGAACGTGTGGAGGTCACTGACCCCGGCGAGCTGCGTCTCGTACCACGCGACGAGCTCGGCGAATCCCAGCTTGGCCGTCCGGCCGCCGGAGCGCCGGTGGACCTCGCGCACCTCCTCGATCGCCGGGCGGTTGCGCGGCACCGCATGATGGCGGGCTTCGCTGCGGGCCAGCGCGTCAGCGAGGGCATGCCGCGCCTCCGCGGCGTAGGCCGCGGGGAACTCCGTCAGCGGCTCCTTGTCGTGCTCGAGCTCGAACCCGAAGTAGGTGACCTTGGTCTCGAGCGCGAACGGCCGCTCGCGCTTCCCGGGGTCGTATACGATGCGCGGCGCGTGCCGGGTCGCGTACCGGCGCACGAGGTCATTGGGGATCTGTGTCCCCTCCACCGCCGCGCGCGGCACGCCGAACTTGTCGGCGAAGTAGCGCAGCGTCCCCGCGATCGCGCCCCAGCTGCCGCAGACGCTCGTCTTGGACACCCGCGCCTCGTCGCCCGAGGCCGTCGCCTCGTCGATCACCAGCGCGAACGGCATCACCTGCGCGACGAGGTCGATGAACCGCCGCTCGATCGCCGGCGTCGTGCGTGGCATCGCGGTCGGCAGCGGCAGCCCCACCGAGCGATAGATGCTCGCCATGGCCAGCGCTGCGTCCTCCACCGACTTCACGAGCACGCCCCGCCCCTCGGCCCACCGCTCGATGCTCTCGTCGAACATCTGCCGCGGCAGCCCGTACACCTCGCCGAGATAGCCGCACTTCTCGAACGCCTCCGCGTAGGCGTTGTAGGTCGTGAGATGGTCGCTCCCCGGCACCACGAGGCCCGTGAGGTCACGGTCCTCGCGAGTCATCCGGTGCAGCGACTCCACGCTCGCCATCACCGCGACGTACGGCACCAGCTCGTCATCGCAGTGCACCAGCAACTCGGCCCACTGCCGGTCGACCGGCATCGCCTCGACCTTCTTGCCGTAGGTCGTGAGCCTGCCCTGCTCGATGATCCCGCGCGACTCGAGGAAGGCGAGCGCGTTGCGGTACGAGTACTTGTCGAGCGGCACCGGCAGGTCGAGCTCGTCGGCGCGCACGCCGAGGGCCGCGCAGGTGAGCGCCACACGCTCCGAGTCGCCGGCGAGCTGGAACTCCGGCGCCGTCGGCCGCAGCGCGTCGAACCGGATGTCGCGGTCACTGAGGATGAACACGCGCCCGCCGGCGACCCGCCCATGCACCCGGCCCGCCATCTGCAGGATCTCGTTGGCGCCGAGATGGAGCCGCGTGAGCACGTTGCGCCCCTGCTCGACGACGTTCGCGAAGCGCGTGTCGTCGATCACCACCGTGTCGAGTCCGCGCACGTTCAGCGCGCTCTGCCCGGCCGCGGTCATCGCGAGGAGGAACGGCTTCTCCACCTCGCCCTCGAGGAACGGCCGGATCACGCGGATCGGCTCGCCGCCGTGATAGAACGCGACCTCCATGCGCGGATAGCGGGCGCCCACATCGGCCGCGACCTCCTCCACCCCGGCGCGCGTCGGGAGGAACACGCCGATGCCGCGCTTGTCCTTGATCGCCTTCTGGAGGAACCGGTCGTCGAGGAAGTACACCGGCTTCTTCCGTTCCACCTCCACGCGCGCCGCCTTGTTCGGGTCGAACGCGCTCGACTCGATCACCTCCGCGGCGTTGAGGTAGCGCCGGTAGAACGACGGGTCGACCGTCGCCGAGAGCCAGATGAAGCGGCAGCCGGTGCGCTTGCCGAGCGCGAGGCAGAGTTCGAGCTCGGCGCTCGTCTGGTGGATCTCGTCCACCACCAGCGTGTCGTGCGGGCGGATGTCGCCGTCCTGGAACCACCGCCGCGCGATGCCGGTGGTGACGATCACCACGTTCCAGCTCGGCGTCTCCGGCGTCGCCTCGCGTTCGCGATTCACCACACCCACCCGCAACGTGTCGGTCGCGAGCAGCGCCTTCGCGATCGGCTTCACTGCGAGCGTCTTGCCGGTGCCCGTCCCGGCGACGATGCCGAACCCCTCGCGCGGACGCGCCTCCGACGCCGCGAGGCGCTCGGCCAGCGCGGTCAGCTCCGGGCCGCGCGTCGACCACAGGAGCGTCGGGATGTCGAGGCCGAAGCCCAGTTCGATCGTCTCGCACGCGGCACGCGTGGGCGCGATGACGATGATGCGACCGCGATCGCCACCGCTGCGGACGAACGCCTCGTGATCCACCGGCAGGTACGGATCACGGACCGCGCGGAGTGCCTCGTCAGGTCGGGGGACGGTCTACTCCGGCTTCTTCTTGCCTTCGGGCGGCGCCTTCGGCGGGCTTTGCGGCGGCGCGCTGCTGCCCGCGCCGGTCGAGTTCGCGGTGCTGCTGCGCGGCACCGCCGTCGTCCCCCCGCCGGAGGGCGCGCTCGGGCTGCGATCCCGCGTCGGCGCCCGCGACGCCAGGGCCGCGCGGTCCATGGCCTCGCGCCGCGCGCGCTCATCGCGCTCACGCCGCTCGTCGAGCTGGCGCGCACGCTGGTCGGCCTGGCGGCGCCGCTCGATGTCCTGCTCTGCCGGCGACCCGTTGGTGCGCAGGTCGTCGGCCCGGCGGCTGCCCCGCGTGTCCCCACCCACCTTCGGGTCGAACCGTTCCGACTCCGCGTCCCGCTGCGCGGGGCCGTACAGGACCATCCCGTTCGCCGGCTTCTGGCGCAGCGCCGTCGCACAGTCGGTCGTCGCGGGCTGCTGCGCCGCCGGCACGCCGAACATCCAGATCCGGCACTTGCCCGCAGGCGGGAGCATCGACACCGGGACCGTGTCGCGCGTCGACCCGCCACGCGCCTGCGCCCCAGCGAGCGCCGGAAGGGCGATCAGCGCGGCGACGGCCGACGGGAGGAGGGGGAGGCGCACGGAGAGCATCATGGGGGAGGACGAGGAAACATACCCCGCCGCCACGGAGGTGTTCACCCCCGGGCGTCAGTCGCCGAAGCTGATCCCCACCGCGCGGGCGGTCTGCACCACGTCATGTGTCGGGTCCACCCGCTTGGTGTCGCGCAGCGCCTCCTTGATGGGCACCGTCACGATGTTCGGGGTCTGCAAGGCCACCATGTGCCCCCACTTCCCGTCCGCCACCGCCTGCGTCGCCGCCCCGCCGAACCGCGTCGCCAGCAGCCGGTCGTAGCCGGTCGGCATCCCGCCCCGCTGGAGATGACCGAGCACCATCGACCGGCACTCCTTCCCCGTCTTCTGCTGGATCACGTGCGCGAGCCGCTGCGCGATGCCGCCCACGCGCCGCGCCTGGCCCGGCATCGACTCACCCATGATCGAGGCTTCACCCGACTCGTCGTGCGCACCCTCCGCGACGACGACGATCGCGAACTTCCGGCCGCGGCGGTCGCGCTCCATGATCGCCTCGCACACGTTCTCCACCTTCCACGGGATCTCGGGCAGGAGCACCACGTCCGCCGTGCCCGACACGCCCGAGTGCAACGCGATGAATCCCGCATCGCGGCCCATCACCTCGAGCACCATCACGCGGTCGTGGCTCTCCGCCGTGGTGTGGAGCTTGTCGATCGCCTCGATCGCCGTCGAGACCGCGGTGTCGAACCCGAACGTCGTCACCGTGCCCGACACGTCGTTGTCGATGGTCTTGGGCACGCAGACGATGCGCATGCCCTTGTCGACGAGCTTCTGCGCGATCGCGAGCGACCCGTCGCCCCCGATCGAGATCATCGCCTGGATCCCGAGGTTGCGCGCGTTGTCGATCAGCTCGTCGGAACGGTCGAACTCCTTCCACGAGCCGTCGGGCTGCTGGCGCGGGAACTCGAACGGATTGCCGCGGTTGGTCGTGCGCAGGATCGTGCCGCCCAGGTGCGCGATGCCCCGCACCGAGTCCGCGGTGAGCGGGACCACCTCGTCGTCCCCGAGGAGGCCGGCATAGCCACGCTTGATGCCGAGCACGGTCCAGCCGCGGGAGAGGGCCGAGAGGGTGGCGGCGCGGATGACCGCATTGAGGCCGGGGGCATCACCGCCGCCGGTGGAGATCGCGAGACGCATGGGGGGAAGAAGGCGGATGGCAGTTGGCAGATGGCGGACGGCCAGCCCGGGAGCCGGGGCCGTCCGACCTGTCCTACAGTCTCGACCGGATCAGGCCGAGGATCTCACCGGGCTGCGCGTGACGCCCGAGTCGCTTCTTGGAGAACAGGAGGGTGTCGTCGAGCGTGACCTCGAACACCCCGCCGCCGGAGGGGATCAACCCCACCTCGGCCTCGGGGAACTCCTCGCGCAACGCGGCCGCCAGACCGACGGCCCGTGGTTCGTAGTTTCAGACGGTGCAGAATTCGATGGTCAGGCGCATGAGGCACGGCGGAAGACGGTGTCGGCACGGCGGATCGCCGTGATTTCCTCGTGCAAACTACCATCGGACGGGCGGAGCGTCACCTCCCGCCGTCACGGATAGGCCACGCCCGCGAGGTTCGAGAGCTTGCGGATGGTCGAGTCCTGCCGCGCCACCTCGTTGCGCAGTGAGTCGAACGCGAACTGGAGTTCGGTGGTCCGGTTCGCCAGATCCTCGAGCGTGGCCTGCAGGTCCATCGTCTGCTGCGCCTGGTCGAGCTGGTCGTTGGGGTCCTGGTAGCACGCCGCCGCCAGCACGACGGCGAGCGTGAGGAAAGGATGGACGGCGCGGGGGCGGGGAGCGGCCATGGGACGATGCCTGCGGCGTGAAGGTGATGACGGGCGACCGGGCGAATCTACGCATCGTCGGCGCATCCTGTTCGCCGGAGCCCTGCATGCGCCGTGGCCTCACGCTCGCCGAGTTGATCCTCGTCTGCACCTTCCTGGGCCTCGTGGCCGGCATCGCGGTCCCGCGCATCGGGTCCGCGCTCGACGGGATCCGTCTCGAGCAGGCCGCCCACGAGATCGCCGGCGCCCTCACGCTCGCGCGCGCCGCCGCGATCCGCCGTGCTACCTACACCGAGGTCGTGATCGATGAGGGCGCCGGCGCCGTCCGCGTGGAGAGCGCGGGCGAGACCCTCTTCTCCCGCGCGGTCCACGACGACCATGGCGTCTCCCTGCGCGCGTCGCGCGACACCATCACCTACGCGCCGAACGGGATGGGCTATGGCGTCGCCAACAGCACGATCGTCGTCGCGATCCGCCAGCGCGCGGAGACGGTCACGGTGAGCCGTCTGGGGCGCATGCGGCGCTCGTGGTGACGGGCGAGGGACCCTCGCCGCTCACGTCCCGAAGTCGTACCCGCCCACCGAGATCCTCGGGATCTCCTGCCCGATCACCCGCTCGATCGTCCGCACCATCCCGATCTCGTCCGCGCACATGAACGTGAAGGCGTCGCCTTCCTTCGCCGCGCGCCCCGTCCGGCCGATCCGGTGCACGTAATCCTCGGCCTGCTGCGGCACGTCGTAGTTCACCACGTGCGAGATGCCCGAGATGTCCAGGCCGCGCTGCGCGATGTCGGTGGCGACGAGGATCTTCACGCGACCATCCTTGAACTTCGCCAGCGCCGCCTCGCGCTGGGACTGCGACTTGTCGGCGTGCAGCGCCTCGGCCGTGAAGCCGGCAGCCTCCAGGTCACTCACCACGCGGTCCGCGCCGTGCTTCGTGCGCGTGAAGACGAGGATCGAATCGTCCGCCGCCATGTCGCGGAGCAGGTGCCGCAGCAACTCGGTCTTCTTGTGCTTGGGGACCGGGTACACGAAGTGCCGCACCGTCGTCGCCGCGGCCGAGCGCCGTCCTACCTGCACCACCGTCGGGCGGCGCAGGTACTTCCGCGCGAGCGCTTCCACCTCGGGGGGCATCGTCGCCGAGAACAGCAGCGTCTGCCGGTACGGGTGGATCTGCGCGACGATCCGGTTGATCTGCGGCGCGAATCCCATGTCGAGCATCCGGTCGGCCTCGTCGAGCACCAGCACCTCGAGCTCGTCGAAGACGACGTTCTGCTTCTCCAGATGGTCGATCAGACGACCCGGCGTGGCCACGATCACGTCGACGCCGCCGTGCAGCGCCTTCACCTGCGTGTCATAGCCCACGCCGCCGTACACCGAGACCACGTCGAGTCCGGTGCCCGTGCCGTACTTCCGGAAACTCTCCTCCACCTGCTGGCAGAGCTCGCGCGTCGGCGTGAGGATCAGGGCGCGGGTGCGCCGCGGTCCGTCCATCAGGCGCTCGATGATCGGGATCGTGAACGCAGCCGTCTTGCCGGTGCCCGTCTGGGCGAGCCCCATCAGGTCCTTGCCGCGCAGCGCGAGCGGCACCGCTTGCGACTGGATCGGCGTGGGACGCGTGTACCCCGAGCGCCGCAGCGACTCCAGCATCCGTTCGCTCAGCCCGAGGTCGGCGAAGGTGACCTCGGAGGTGCTGGCTTCCGCCTGCGCGAGCGTGAGACCGGTACCGGGCGCGGACGTCGCGTCGGGGAGTTCCGCATCGGTGGCCTTCGGGTCCGGCGTCTTCGGGCCCGCCGGCTTCGCATCGGGCTTCTTCGCGGCGCGCTTGGTCGGCCGCGGGGTCGTCGTCTTTGGCATCGCCCGCAATCTAGTCATCCCGACTCGACCGCGCCGAGCAGGAGCGCGTTCACCCGCGCGGGCACTTCCTCCATCAGCACGTGTCCGCCGTCCTCGATCCACGTGAGCGCGCCGTCACGCAGCGCGCTCGTCAGCCGCTCCGCGTGCACCGGACGCACCGTCCGGTCGCGCGTGCCGAAGACCACCCGCGTCCGCACACGCAGCGAGGCCAGCGCCTCGGCCGACCACGGCGCCCAGTCGAACTCCTTGAGCATCTGCAGCTGCGCGCGCACCACGGCCGGGAACTGTGTCGGCGCCCAGTACTCGTCGATGTCCCGCTCCGAGAACCAGCCGAGCTTGCCGTAGACCCGGTGCTGCACGAACTCGATCGCGCGGCGCGGGACGAGGAGCGACGGCACCGCGCCGGGGAGCAGCGGCACGATCGGAGCGAGCACCTGCCAGGGGGGGATGAGTCCGAAGCCCACCGGCCCGAAGAGCACCAGCGAGCGCACCCGTTGCGGGTCCTCGAAGGCGAAGCGGGTCGCGATCTTCCCCGCCATCGACTGCGCGGCGATCATCGCGCGCGGCAGCTCGAGCGCATCGAACGCCGCGCGCAGGTGCGCCGTGAAGCGCTCGAGCGTGTACGCCCCGACCGCCTCCGGCGCGTCGGAGAGTCCGTGCCCCGGCAGGTCCAGCGCCACCACGCGGTGCCCCGCGTCCGCGAGCGCGCGGATGTTGTGGCGCCAGAGGTAGCTCGTGACGCCCCATCCGTGGAGCAGCACGATCGGCGCGCCGCCGGCCGGCCCGGACTCGATCACCCGCAACCGGATCCCGGTCGCGATCGCGAGCGACCGCGTCGAGATGCCATCGACACCCGCCGGGAACCACTCGGCGGGCGGGAGCCGGTCCGCGATCGCCGCGCCCGCGCTAGATCAGGTCGATCGGCCGGCCGCTCAGCCGCGCGATGAGCCCGATGCGGAAGGTGACGTCGGCCCACCGCTCGTCGCCGCCGTGCGCGCGTTCGAGCGGGTACATCGGCCACACGTACGGGTTCGTGCTCTTCGGCATCGCGAGGCCCTTGTGCGGATGCCAGACGCCCGAGCGATCACAGTCGTCGACGAAGCGCTCGAACATCTTCGACCAGTTGTCGTTGCGGCGCAGGAACCCGAGGCGGGCCATGAGCTCGAGCCACGCGAGCGCCATCGGGACGTCGTCCTCCACCGCGTTGCGGTGCGGGAGCAGGTCGCCGAGCACGAGGTGCGGCATCGGCACGAGTTGCGTGCCGACCATCTGGACCGATTCCTGGCGCGGGAGCGGACGCGTCAGGTACTCGTAGAGCAGCTCCATCACCGCGTACTGCTCGCTCTGGAAGAGCGGCATGTGCGCGAGCGTGTGCAGCGTGTGGATCGTCGGCGGGAACGCGTCGGGATGCAGCACCTGCTTGTTCCCGATGCGGATCCACGGCTTCTCGGCGAGCGGTGAACGCAGGAAGTCCGACAACCGGTCGACGGTGCGTCGCGCGAGCCCGCGCAGCCGCGGGTCGCCTTCGAAACCCGCACCCGCGAGCGCCGCGCCCGCCGCCTCGCGGAGCAGGTGCCGCTGATGCAGCAGCGTCTCCTCCTCGATCCGTCCCTTGGTCGGCGTGAACTCGTACATCATCGACCGATCGGCCGAGTCCTCCGCGAGCAGCCGGAAGAGGACGCGCCGGGTGTGCACGAGCGGCGGCGCGTCCTTGTCCCAGCCACACTCGGTCAATCGACGGAACGCCGGGACGGTCCCGATGCCCTCGCAATGCTCGGCTCGAGACGAGGGCAGCCCGAGGATCGACCCGTTCCACGTCCCATCGACCGACGCCTGGAGCGCGAGCTCGAGCGCTGGCCGGTAGGTATAGGGCAGGTCGGTGAACTTCGAGGGCACGTTTCCACCAAGCCGCGCAACATCGATGGTGGCTCGATACTGGATTGGTGCTGACGCATGATCAAGCAGCCACTCCAACGGAAAGCTCACCGCAGGCAGCGGCGGAGGCGGCGGCGCGAAGATCGAAACGGGCGTGACGGCAGGGAGAGTCAACTTGGTGGTCCGGTCTCAAGACGTTGCCATTCAACGGGATGAAGCCTTTTGGCGCTACGTGCTACCAACCAAGCGCTAAGGATACCATTTTCGCGCCGAAGCGCCAGATTGCCAGCGCATATGCGTGGAGAGTTCGTCGACGTCGGCGGCCGGAGGCTGTACTACTATGCCGCCGGGAGCAGAGGATCAGGGGTGCCTGTGGTGATGCTTCACGGGTTCCCCACTTCGTCGCGGCTCTGGCATGCCGTCGTCCGCGACTTCCCGGCAGGACACCGCCTCGTCGTCTGCGACCTTCCCGGTTACGGGCGCTCGGAGTCGCTTGCCGGCGACCTCTCGTGCGACGCGCACGCGGGCGCGATCGGGGCACTCCTGGACGACCTCCGGATCGAGCGGACATGTCTCGTCGGCCACGGGCTCGGGGGCGGGATCGCGCAGGCGATCGCCGTGCGCGCGCCGGCACGGGTCTCGCACCTCGCGCTCATCGACACGGCCGCCTTCGGTGCCGCGCCCCGGCGCATGGCGCGCCAGGCGCGCGCACTGGTCCCGCTCGCGCGCGCGCTCCCGCCCGGGCTCCTCGCGGGACTGGTGCAGGGCTCCATACGCTCCGGCTTCGCGGACCGCGAGCGCAGCCGTCTCACGCTCGACACGTGTCTGCACCCGTTCACCACGGCGCTCGGGCGGGACCGTCTCGTCCAGCATCTCCGCGCGCTCGGCCGCTGCGACACGAGCGAGCTCACGCCGCGCCTCGCATCCCTCGGCATCCCGACCGCGATCCTCTGGGGTGCCGATGACCCGTACTACCCCGTCGCGCTCGCGCACCGGCTGCAGGCCGCCATGCCGCACGCCTCGCTCGATGTGGTCCCCGGTGCCAGGCACTTCCTGCCCGAGGACGCGCCGGAGCGCGTGCTCGCGGGCATCACGGCCCTACTCGGTCGCTGACGGCCGGCGACTCTCGTCCACCGCCTCGGCCACGCGCTGCACATCCCGCGCGAGCGCGCGCATCTCCTGCGTCACCGGCCCTTGGTCGGCAAGCCGCGCCTCGAGCCCGGAACTCCGCAGGCGCGTGAGGTCGAGCTTCATCGTCTCGAGCACGAGCAGGGCGTGGTCGAGCTGGTCCGATAGCGTCGACCGTCGTTCGGCGAGGTCGGTCAGGGTCTTGAGCTGGCGCTCGAGGAGTTCCAGGCGGCGCCCGCGTTCGGGCGTCTCCTCGGGCAGCCGCTCGGCTTCGGCGATCCGGTGCTGCAGCCGGACGAGCGCGTCCGGCGACGCATCGGTGTCGAGCGCGTGCAGTGCCGACGCGATCGTGCGGACGCGCTCCACGAGCGACTCCACGGTCGGCTGGATCTCGGGCAGCAGCGCCCGCTCCGAGTCAGGGAGCCGCGCGAGGAGGGACCGGATCTGCTGCCGAGAGCCGTAGGCGTCCCGGACCTTCTGTCCCTGGGCACCCTCGAGCACCTCGCGCGGGACGCTGTCGAGCACGGCTTCGGTCGCCGTCGAGGCCGGGGGCGCAGGGATGCTCGGCTCGAGGCGCCGGAGCGGCTGCTCGTCCCCGCGCACGGCGGGCCGCGCCGGGCGCTTGAAGATGTCGCGCACCGGGATCCCGTCGGCCCACAGGTTCGAGATGCTCCGGACGACGCCGAACGCCATCCCGATGGCGGGGAACAGCACCCAGGGGAAGCCGGGGGAGAACACCGCGTTGATCGTCGCGAGCATCGCGAGCGTCACCCCGGTTCCGGCGAGGCGACGGCGCACGCTCGTGATGCGTTCCTCGGGCGAGCGGCGCTGGAGCTCGTACTGCTGCAACTCGAGCGCCGCCATCCGCATGGATGAGCGCGGGGCGCCGCGTCCACGCACCTCCTCGCGCCAGCGACGCTGCTCCTCCCGCCAGCGCCGCAGCACATCGCGCCCCTGTTCGCGCGTCGCCGCGTCGAACATCCAGTCGCGCGGCAAGGGGGGGAACGGCGGCGCGGGGAGCGGCGTGTGCTCGCGGAGCCGTTCGAGCGCGACGCCCGGTTCCTCCTCGAGGCGACCTTGCACCGTCCCCACCGTCGCCGGATGACCGAGCCGCGGGGTCGAACGGCGCGGCGCGGGCGCCAGCGCGGCATCGTCCGCGAGCGCGTCCGCGAACGCCTGCGCATCGACCCAGCGTTCGTCGCGACCCTTGGCGAGGGCACGGTCGATCGCCTGCACGAGGTTCGGCGGTAGGTCACCGCGCACTTGCGAGAGCGGTCGCGGGCGCTCGCTGAGGTGCTTCATGAGCATCGCCGGCGTGTTGGACGCCTGGAACGGCAGCTCGCCCGCGAGCATCTGGTAGCCGACGATGCCGAGCGCGTAGATGTCGGCACGCCCGTCCACTTCGCGCTCGCCCATGGCCTGCTCGGGGCTCATGTACGCCGGCGTGCCGACCGCGATGCCGGTGACGGTGAGCCGCTGATCGCCCTCGGCCGCACGGGCGATGCCGAAGTCGGTGACCAGGGCGCGACCGGTCGCCGCCTCGATGAGGATGTTGTCCGGCTTCACGTCGCGGTGCACCACACCCTGGCGGTGCGCGTAGTGCAGCGCCCCGGCGACCTCGCGGAGGACGCGGCGCACGAACTCGAGCGGCGGACGCGGCTCGTGCGCGAGTCGCGCCGCGAGCGACTCGCCCTCGACGAGCCCCATCGCGAAGTAGACGAGGCCGTCGGCCTCATCCACCGAGTAGATCGGGACGATGTGCGGATGCGAGAGGCGGGCCGACATCTCCGCCTCGCGCAGGAAGCGGGTGCGCACCTCGGGCCGGAACGCGAGCTCGGGCGGGAGGACCTTCAGCGCGACCTTGCGTCGGAGCTTCGCGTCGAGTGCGCGGTACACGACGGCCATCCCGCCGCGTCCGATCTGCTCCTCGATCTCGTAGAGGCCGACGACCGCGGCGGCGCAGCGCTCGCGGAGGAGCGCGTCCTCACCCACGGGGGGCGGCGCGACCGAGACTGGCCATCTGGTCGCCGACGTAGACCTGCGCATCGACCTCGCGCGCGAGCGCCATGGCCGCCTCGGCGACCGAGGTCACGTGCTGCCAGGTCTGGCTGCCGGCGCGCAGGCGCAGGAGATCGAGTTTCATGTTCTGCAGCGTGATCGCGCAGCTGTCGAGCCGCGCCGACATCTCCGCCCGCTTCCGCACCGCCTCGCTCGCCGAGCGCCGCGTCCGCTTGAGCATCGCGAGCCGCTTCACGCGCGACTCGCTCGCCGCGCGGTCGAGCGGATTGGCCTGCGCCTCGAGCATCGCGATCTCCTTCTCGATCGCCTCGACGCCCGTCCCGCCCGACTCGCGGTCGAGCGCCGTGAGATGCCCGGCGAGCCCGACGACCTGTTCGGCGAGCTTGCGCGCGCTCGCCTCCACGTCGGGGAGCCGCTGCGCGTCGGCCTTCGGGAGCTCGCGCATCATGCGCAGGATCTCGTCCCGGTCGACCTGCGCCTGCCGCACCGCGCCGGCATAGGGCCCGCTGCCGAGCGCCGAGAGCCCGGCCTGGCTCGCGACGGGGAATCCGCTCACCGGCGACGTGCCCTGGCTCAGGCGACGCCGGCGTTCGCGCTCGCGCACCTCGGCGCGCTTCACCGGGTTGAAGATCGCCTTGGCGTCGTCGAGCGTCTCCGCCGCGACGTCGACGATCATCTTGTCGCGGGGCTGCTTGAAGACGTCGCGCCAGTCGTAGCCGTCGCTCCAGAGCTTCGCGTACTTGTACGCGATGCTGATGCCCCAGAACGCCGAGACGAACAGGAGGTTGGGGCCGCCGACGAGGTTCGTGATGAAGAACGCGAACGTGACGAACAGGTAGGGCGCGAGACGGCGGCGGAACTCCACGACCGGCGCGTGATAGAAGCGCTCGATCTCCTCGGGGGTCGGCTCGCCGTCCAGCGGCGCGACCGTCTGCGGCTGCCAGCCCGGGGCGAGCGACGGATACGCGCTGCTCGCGCGCGCCGGCAGCTGCGGCACCACGCCCGACTCGAGCGCCTGCACGAACGCCTTCGCGTTGGGGAACCGGTCGGCGGGGTTCTTCTCGAGGCAGAGCATCACCGCGCGGGCGAGGTCGGGCGGCACGTTCGCGCGCTGCTCGATCGGGATCGGGCGCTCGCTCAGGTGCTTCACCAGCAGCGCCGGCGTGCTCGTCGCGTTGAACGGCAGGTCGCCGCAGAGCATCTGGTACGCGACGATGCCGAGCGAATAGAGGTCCGTGCGACCATCGATGTCGCGGTCCCCCGCCGACTGCTCGGGGCTCATGAACGCCGGCGTGCCGATGGCGATGCCGGTGCCGGTGAGCTTCTGCTCCGCGCCCTCGCTCACCGCGCGCGCGATGCCGAAGTCGGTCACCATCGTGCGGCCCGTGCTGCCGTCGATCAGGATGTTGTCCGGCTTGATGTCGCGATGGACGGTGTTCTGCGAGTGCGCGTACGCGAGCGCGTCGCCGACCTCGCGCAGGATGCGGCGCGCCTCATCGGGCTTCACCGGTCCGTCGCGCTGGATCCGCGAGCCGAGGTTCTCGCCCTCGACGAGCGCCATGACGAAGTACACGAGGCCCTCGCGCTCGTCGACCGAGTAGATCGGCACGATGTGCGGGTGCGATAGCTGCGCGGCCATCTCCGCTTCGCGCAGGAAGCGCTGGCGGATCTCCGAGCGGAACGCGAGTTCGGGCGGCAGGAGCTTGATCGCCACGGGCCGCTTGAGGCGCTTGTCGCGCCCCTTGTACACGATCCCCATCCCGCCGCGGCCGATCTCCTTCTCGACCTCGTACTGGGATTCGAGCACGCGCACGACGTGCGAGCGCAGCTCGGCGTCGGACTGGCTGATCTGGGGATCGATCACGGCGGGGGCTGGATGTCGAAGGCGGAGATGGACAAGGATATCACTTGGGCCGCTACCGCACCACGCGTATCCCCTCGCACAGGTCACGCCGCGCGCTCCCGCCCATCGGTCGCCGCCGTGGCAGGCCCTACGTCAGGACGGCCGGGGAAAGTTGCAAACCCCGCCAACATGTCGTAAGTCAGGACGGAACGGCCTTTGCCTCTTGGGGAGTGACCATGTCCTCCTATATGACCCGAGCGGAATCCACACGATGAGCGCCCGCCAGACCCTTCCGGTCCTCCCGCTCCGCGGGACCGTCATCTTCCCTGGCCTCACCGCGCCCATCGCCGCGGGGAGACCCGGCACGCTCCGCGCCATCGAATCGGCGCTGAAGGGCGATCGCCTCGTCTTCGCCGTCGCGCAGCGCGACAACGCCGAGGAGCCGAGCCCCGACATCCTCTACTCGATGGGCGTCATCGCCCGCATCGGGCAGGTGCAGCGTGGCCTGGGCGGCGTGCAGCTCCTGCTCCATGGCGAACAGCGCGCCACGTCGCTCCAGTACACCACGACCGACGGCTATCTCTCCGCCGTGGTGATGCCGGTCGAGGAGATGGCACCGCTCGACGACCGCGAAGCCGCCTTCTCGGCGCTCCACAAGGAGATCCGCGAGCGCGCCGCCGAACTCGGCGAGCGCCGCGGCCTGCCCGAGGAGGTCGTGCACCAGGTGCTCGACTCGGTGACCGAGCCGGGCAAGTTCTCCGACCTCGTCGCCGGCTACATCGAGCTCTCGGTGCCGGAGAAGCAGGGGTTGCTCGAGACGCTCTCCGTCGAGGAGCGCCTCCGCAAGGTGCTCGTGCACGTGCAGCGCCAGATCTCGCTCCTCGAAGCGCAGGAGGAGATCAAGTCGCAGGTGCAGGAGGAGCTCGGCGAGCGGCAGCGCGAGATGTTCCTGCGCGAGCAGATGAAGGCGATCCAGAAGGAGCTCGGCGACGACGACCAGTCGAAGGAGATCGACGAGCTGCGCGAGAAGCTCGACAAGCTGACGCTCCCGAAGGAGGCCCGCACCGAGGTGGAGCGCGAGCTGGGGCGCCTCGAGCGCGCCGGTCGCGAGTCGATGGAAGCGCAGGTGATCCGCACCTACCTCGAGTGGATCGCCGAGCTGCCGTGGGACAAGCGGTCCGATGACCAGCTCGACCTCAATCACGCCGTGACCGTGCTCGACGACGATCACTACGGCCTGAAGGACGTGAAGGACCGCGTGGTCGAGTTCCTCGCCGTGCGGCAGCTGCGCGCGCAGCAGCTCGCGGAGGAGATGGACCGCACCGGCGAGTTCCCGGCGGCCAAGCTCCAGGCGCCGAAGGAGGATGCCACCGCGACCGCGGCGCCCCGCAAGTCGCACGGCGAGGAGAAGGACCGCACCATCACCGACAAGCGCGAGGCCAAGGCCCGCGCGATGGCGAAGGGGCCGATCCTGCTCTTCTCGGGCCCGCCGGGGGTCGGCAAGACGAGCATCGCGAAGTCGATCGCCCGCTCGCTCGGCCGCGAGTACGTGCGCGTCGCGCTCGGCGGCGCGCGCGACGAGGCGGACATCCGCGGGCATCGCCGCACGTACGTCGGCGCGATGCCCGGCCGCATCGTGCAGGGCATGAAGCAGGCCGGCACCAAGAACCCCGTCTTCCTGCTCGACGAGATCGACAAGCTCGGCACCTCGTTCCAGGGCGACCCCTCGAGCGCGCTGCTCGAGGTGCTCGACCCGGCGCAGAACGACTCGTTCACCGACCACTATCTCGGCGTGCCGTTCGACCTCAGCGAAGTGCTGTTCATCGCGACCGCGAACTTCATCCAGAACATCCCCGGCCCGCTCCTCGACCGCATGGAGGTCGTCGAGTTCGGCGGCTACACCGAGCGCGAGAAGGCCGAGATCGCCAAGAAGTACCTCATCCCGCGGCAGATGGAGGAGAACGGCCTCGTCACCAAGGCGGTCTCCTTCACCGACGACGCCATCGCCTCGCTCGTGAGCCAGTACACGCGCGAGAGCGGCGTGCGCCAGCTCGAGCGCGAGGTCGGCAAGGTGGCGCGCAAGATCGCGCGGCGCATCGCGACCAAGTCGGGCGAGGATCCCACGGCCGACGGGGTCATCACCGCCGAGGAGGTGCGCGAACTGCTCGGCCGGCCGCGCGTCCACCCGGAGAAGGCGAACCTCGCGCACGAGGTGGGCACCGCGACCGGCATGTACTACACGCCCATGGGCGGCGACATCATGTTCGTCGAAGCCTCGGTGCGGCCGCTCACGTCGCCGACCGCCAGCGACGGCAACGGCGGCGGTGCGCCGGTCGCACTCATCCTCACCGGGCAGCTCGGTGACGTGATGAAGGAATCGGCGCGCGCCGCCTTCACCTACGTCACGAAGAACGCCGAGAAGCTCGGCATCCCGCGCTCGCGGCTCGGCACGGTGGAGACGCACATCCACGTGCCGGCCGGCGCGATCCCGAAGGACGGTCCGTCGGCCGGCGTCGCGATCTCGACCGCGCTGGCGAGCGAGATGAGCGGACGGCCCGTGCGGAAGGACCTCGCGATGACCGGCGAGATCTCGCTGCGCGGCCGCGTGCTCCCCATCGGCGGGGTGAAGGAGAAGGTGCTCGGCGCACTGCGCGCCGGCATCACCGACGTCATCCTGCCGAAGGACAACGAGGCAGACGTCGAGGATGTCCCCGACGAGGCGCGCGGCAAGCTGCGCTTCCATTTCGTCTCCTCGCTCGAGGAGGTGCTCCGACTCGCCCTCCTGCCCGAGCCGGAGAAGGGCGCCGGGGAACCCCTCGCGGTGGTGGCGTAGTACCAAGGACGGGGTCGACGGGGTACAATCCGGCGACCCCGTTCGCCCTTCCACCGGACCAGACCGTGACCTGCCGGACCCCCATCACCGCATCGCGCGTCGGTGCGCTGCTCGCGCTCGGCGCCTCGCTCAGCGCTCCGCTCGCCGCCCAGAACGACCGGGTCACCATCCAGGTGACCGACGTCCGCGGCAATGCCATCCCCTTCGCGTTCGTGCAGATCGGCAACGGCGCGAGCCGGGTGGCCGATGACTCCGGACGCGTCCAGTTCAACTACAAGCCGGCCGACTCCCTGAACGTCACCGCGCGCCGTATCGGTTTCCAGCCGTACGTCGGGTGGGCCAAGCGGCCCGAGGGCAAGGACTACTACCTCGCGGACCTCGTGCCGATGCCGCGCACGCTCGACCCGGTGACGATCAGCGGGCGGCGCGACACGCCGCTCGCGCGCACCGGCTTCTACGACCGCGTCGAGCGCATCCAGAAGGGCGCGTACGCGGCGCGCATGATCACGCCCGAGGAGCTCGAGTTCCGCAACCCGATCCGCCTCTCACAGGTGCTCGCCGGCGACAGCTACGTGAAGGTGACGCCCAACAACGGCAAGCAGGTACTGATGGGGCGCGGCATCATGTGCGCCATGACGATCCTCGTCGACGGCCAGCGATTGCTGGGCACGTACGAGGAGGCGGTGGGCAATCCGAACCCGCCGCCGATGAGTTCGCTCGCGGCGATCGACGATGTCGTCGCAGCGGGGTCCATCGCCGCGATCGAGATCTACGCGAGCGCGGCGGCGGTGCCGGTGGAACTGCAGCGCGTCGCGGGGGCGCGGATGGGACAGGGGTGCGGGTTGATCGCGATCTGGACGGGGAGCCGGCGCTAGCGGTCGCCGTCCAGGGCCGGACCGCGGCGCCGCAGCGCGCAGGAACGAGAAGGGGGAGCCGATGCTCGGCTCCCCCTTCTCGTTCACCTCAGCCTCCGTGCGGGGCCCGCGTCAGGGCACGTTCCCCGTCGCATTGAAGATCACCCAGAAGTGGTCCGGATCGTAGATCGCGGCGCGCAACTGGTTGCTGCCGGCGGCGAGCATCCAGGACGCGGTCGCGTACCCGCTCGCATCCGTGAGCACGTATGAGGGGTCCGCCGGGGTGACCGAACCGACGCCGCCGATCGCGACCCAGTAGACCCGCACACCACTGACCGGATACCCGTATGCGTCGATGACACGGACCTTCGGAGCGACCGGCACGACCGAGCCGGCGGGGGCCGTCTGCTCATCACCGAGCACCTTCACGATCCCGGCAGGGGGCCCCGAGACCGCCGTCACCTGGAACTCGGCATTGGTCGGCGTGAAGCTCACGCCTGCCGGGGCGTCTCCACCCGCGGACGGCGTCGCCGTCACCTTGTTCAGCCCGGGTGTGCCGAGCGTCCAGCAGATCCCGGCGCGTCCGGCCGCGTTGGTCAGCGTCGACGCGGTCGTCCCGAAGGCACCGCACGCATTCGTCTTCGGCGCGATGCTGCCGCCGCCGGCGGTCACGTTCCACGACACCGGCACATTGCTCAGCACGGTCCCGAGGCGCGTCGTCACCTGGATGGACGGCACGCAGGCGGCCGACAGCGGCGCCCCCGGCGGTCCGTAGGCGCACGGATCGAGCACGACGCTGGGTGCGATGGTCGCCGGCGACGACTTGGCGCCCTTCTTCGGCGCGGAGGTCATCGGCGCCGCCGACGGTGCCACGCGGGTGAACTCGGTCACGGTGCCGCCCACGCCACCGCCGAACTCGAGCTGCGGGTCGACCGGCGCGAACGGGCTGAACTCCGTCACGGTGCCACCGACACCGCCACCGAACTCCTGCTGGAACGCGACGACCTGCGCCGGCATGAGCAGTTCCGCCACACGGCCCCAGCCCGACGCAGGCGCCGCCTCGGCCACCTGGTTCGGGCAGGAGAGGAAGCTGCCGTTGCCGGGCGCGGCGATCTCGAAGCCGGTCGACTTGCCGTGACCGAGCCGCAGGCGATCCCGCACCGCCTGCGGGATCACGCCACTCGCGCACACCGCGACCACGACCGGCTTCGCCAGCGGCGCATCGTTCTCCGACTGCTTCGTGACGAGGAGGAAGCCCGGGTACTGGTCGAGCTTCGTCTGCAGGAATCCGCCGTTGGTCGGCGGCGTGGTGACCTGCTCGATCGTGAGGAGGGTCGGCTCGCTCACCGGATTGGCCGGCAGCTGCACGCCCGCCTGCCCGTTGGTCGCGACCACCACCTGCGGCTGGTCCGACGGCAGGATCAGTTCGGTGTTCTTCGGCGTCTCGATGTCGATATCGATGCCGGCGAAGCAGTAGATCGCGTTGATGAGCGCCGCGAACTGCGCATCGGTGCCGCGGAACTTGCCCGCCTGGTAACGCTTCAACAGGAACTCGACGAGGGCGTGTGCGCGCTCCTTGATCCGCGCCTGGCGGCGCGCCCGCACGTCCTCATTGAGGTCGCCGAGGCGCGCGACGACCGAGCGCATGTCCTCGTTGTTATGGCTGATGATCGCGATCGCGAGCACCGTCAGCGGGCCGATCGCGGGGCACCCGCGCACCCAGTGGATGTCCGACGACGCCTGGACGAGCGTGAGGTCGGTCGCCTGCGGCTCGACCGTCGCCTGCGGTGCGGACGGGGCGTCCGAACAGGCCGCGACGAAGAACAGGACCGCGACGAGAAGAACGCCAACTGCCTTGCGCATCATGGGAGGGGCTCCAGAGAGGGTGCCGCGATGGGAACGCACGTTCCCGAGGACCGCCATCATTCTGTGACGGTTGGTGCAAGTCGGGTGCCGCTCCGCGGCCCTTCCCGGCACCCCCGAACCCGGCGCACAGGGCAGGAATTCGGGTCCGTTGCGGGTAGGGACCCAGCCGGGTGTTGCGCGGACCCTACGGTGCCGACCCGACCAGCGTGCGCCACCGGGGGTCCGTCTCCAGCGGGCGGAACCACCAGGTCGGCTTGGTCCGCATATCCTCCTTGCGGGTCGCGGGGCTGACCGCGATGTAGTCGCTGAGCCGACGATAGGTGTCGTCGCGGTCATCGAGGATCACGGACACGTACGCGGAGAACATCTTCAACTCGCCCGTGGGGTCGATGATCGCATCCCCCTCGGCCCGCCGGAGCACCGCGCGCGCGCTGTCGGCGAGCGCGGGCGGCGCACCCGGGAGACGACTCGCGCGCGCGATGGTCGCGGCCGCGAAGATCTGCCCGACCCTCCGCTGGATCACGCTGTCGCGCGGTGGATTGGCCGCGAGCAGCGAATCGGCGAGGCGCCACGCGCGACCGATGTCGTACACGGGCAGGTCGGGGATCGACTGCAGATAGAGCCGGCAGCGGATCGCGCGGGCGTTCCCGGGGTGGCGGGACTCGAGGTCCGCGCACGCCTTGTCCGCCTGGTCGAAGCTCCCGTTGTCGTACGCCGCGTTCACGAGCCGGCCACGCGTGATGATCGCGTTCGACTGGAACTCATCCGCCGCGAGCGAGAGCTGCGCCGCGGTCGTGACCTCGCTGAGCGCCGCCTTGGGATCCGAGTAGAGGGCCGCCGAGAGTGACGCCCACGCACCGGCTTGCGCCTTGTTGATCGTCGTCGCCTGTCGGAGGTCCTCGATCGCCTTCTGCAGCTCGGCCGGCTTGTCCTTCTCATCCGGCACGTTCTGGATGAACGAGAACACGCGCGTCGTGCCGCGCGCCTCCAACGCATCCGGGTCGCTCGGCGCGAGCGCGAGCGCCCGGTCGGCATGGGCGATGCTGAGTTCCACCCACGGCCTGATCAGCGCGGGGTTGCGCCCGAACGTGCGCGACCGCGCATACGCGAGCGTCGCCCGGCGCACGATCGGCTCGACCCACCGGGGGTCCTCCTCCTCCGCCGCCGCGAACGCTGAATCGGCACGGTCGAAGAACGCGACCGCGCCCGGCGCGTCGCCACCGGCCAGGGCCGCACCGGCGCGGCGCTGCAACGCGAGCCCGTCCTGCACCGCGAGCCACGCGACGTTGCTCGACGTCGCCGCCTGCTGCGCCTGCAACTGGATCTCCTCGCCCAGCCCGGTGCGGATCAGGTCGCCGGCGAGATGCGCGATCGAATCCTGGACCTGGAACAGGCTGTCCTTCGGCACCGAGAGCGATTTCTCGCCGATCGTGCGGCCGTTCCGGTTCTGCAGGCGATAGCTGATCGCGACGCGCGCGCCCTCGGGACGGAGCTCGCCGCGCACGAGGAATCCCACGCGCAACGCGTCGACGATGCTGTCGGTGCTCACCATCCCGCGGACGGATTCCGCGCCGGCCTGCGAGATCGTCGTGATCTGCGTGACGCGCGAGAGTGAACGGATGAGGCCTTCGGTGATGCCGTCCGCCGCGGAGCGCAACGACGAATCCGGGCTCGCATCGTCGAAGTAGAGCACCGCGACGCGCCGCAGGCTGGGGTCGACCGCACCGGCCGCTTTGGGCTGGTTGAGCGCGAGGTACCCCGCCGTCGCGGTCAGCCCGAGCACGAGCACCGCCACCAGCTGCATCGCCGGCCGCTTCCACCACGGGGGCAGCTCGACGAGTTCGCCCATCTCGTCGATCTTGAACGTCGGCTGCCCGGCGAGCGTCGGACGCGGCAGCATCTGCGACCCCCGCTGCACCACCGAACCACGCATCGGCGTCGTCTGCCGGGTGACCCGCGACGGCCGCATCGCGCGCACGCCGCCCGAGTCGCGGAACTGCGCCCCCAGCATCTCGCCGAACGCCTGCGCGTTCTTCGGCCGGTCGACCGGCGCCTTGGCGAGCGCGGCGAAGATCGCGTCCTCCACCTCCTCCGGCACCGTCGCGCGGAGCACGCGCACGCTCGGCACCTGCTCCATGAGGTGCTTCGCCATGATCGCCATGGCGTTGGGCCCGGTGAACGGCGGCTCGCCGGCGAGCATCTCGTACAGCATGCAGCCGAGGGAGTAGATGTCGGCGGTCGGACCGACCGGATCGCCGGTCGACTGCTCGGGCGCCATGTACACCGGCGTGCCGACCGCCATCCCCGTCTGGGTGAGCTTCTGCCCGGACGCGTCGTTCGCGGCGCGCGCGATGCCGAAGTCGGCGACGAGCGAATGGTCGCCCGAGAGCAGGATGTTCTCGGGCTTGATGTCGCGGTGGACGATGCCCTGCTCGTGCGCGTAGTGCAGCGCGCTGCAGACCTCCAGCGTGATGCGGATCGCGTCCTCGACGGGGAGCATGCCCTCGCGGTCGAGCCGGTCACGGAGCGCCTCGCCCCGCACGAACGGCATCACGTAGTAGAGCAGTCCGTCGGCGTCGCCGGAGTCGTAGAGGCCGAGGATATGCGGATGCTGCAGCTTGGCGGCGAGGCGGATCTCGCGCTCGAAGCGGTCGGCGCCGATGGACGCCGAGAGCTCGGGGTGCAGCACCTTGATCGCGACCTCGCGATCGTGCTTGATGTCGCGCGCGAGGTAGACGGTCGCCATGCCGCCCTTCCCGAGCTCGCGCTCGATGGCGTAGCGGTCGCCGATCGCGGCACGCAGGCGGAGGAACACCTCGGAGGCGTCCTCGATCTGGTCGATCGGCGTGCCCTTGAACTCCTCGGTGAAGTTGCGGCCGCAGCGCGCGCAGAAGGCCGCGTCGTCCTCACGAGGTGCCCCACAGTTCGGGCAGAAGCTGGGCAGAGCCGGATCCCCCAATGCGCGGTAACGGGCGCGCGGTCCGCGCCATCGCGACAAAGTTGCGGGCGCGCAGGGTCCGCGGCAACCCGCGGGGCGCGGGGGTGCGCGCCGACCCGCGGACCCCCGCGCCGTTCAACTCACCGCAGCACGCGCACGAGCCGGCCCGAGGGATCGATCGCGAACTTCGGCTGCAGGGGTTCGCCCAGCCGCACGTCGCCCTGGGTCGACGAGATGACACCCTCGAGCATCAGCGCGGCCATCAGCGACGGCGGCGGCACGGTGTAGGGATCCGCCGCGAGTGCGTTCGAGACATAGCCCAGATCGGCGATGCCCTGGATGGTGATGCGCGAGAGCGGATTGGTCGCGCCCGCGTAGCCGGTCATGAGCTCCGTCTTGAACGTGCTCTCCTTCCAGTGCGAGTTGATGGTGCCAGCGCCGCAGGTCGTCCCGCCGGGAAGGTCGAGGCAGTTCTCGGCCGGGACCGCACCGGGACACACGGCCGCGCCGCCGGCGTCGACGCACGCCTGTGCCGCCAACGGACCGGTCACGCGCACCGTCGCAAGACCCGAGTCCGCGAGGATCCCGCGGGCGCGCCAGCTGGTCCCGATGCCGACGATGTGCAGCATCTCGTGCGTGATGACGTCGGTGAGCCGCCCGGCGTTCGCGAGGTTGATCAGGTCGTCGCGGTCGAACTTCATGATGCCGAGGGCGGCGATGCCCGACGTGTTCCGCACGAGACACGGGCCCGCCGATCCGAGGACCTTGCCGACGCCGTCGATGGAATCGACCGCCGCGAAGATGACGACGTCGTCCACCGTCTCGTTGATCGTGCCCGTCACGCCGGACACACCGCAATCCGCGACGTTGAACGGCTGCGAGGCGTTGGTCAGCGACCGGACGATGATGTCGGGCACGTCCCCGACGACCATCGCCATGATCCGGTCCTTCGCCTCGTTGAACGACTGGAGCACGGCGGCGGTCGGCGGGGTGCCCGAGAAGCGGACGTCGACCGCGTACGCGGTCTGGATGGTGGCGGGGAAGACCGCTTCGAGGGCCCCCATCGTGGCGTCGAGCTCCTGAGGGCCACCGCGCCGGCCGAGCGTCCACGCCGGCGCATCCACGAGACCGCTCGCGTCGGTGTTCACCGTCGCGGTGCCGCCGAGCGTGCCGCCGCCTTGGGCGACCTCCCAGGTCACGGCTTGGCCGATCACCGGATTGTTGAACGCATCGGTGAGTCGCGCGCGCGGCGTCACCGGTACCGCGGCGCCGGCGAGGGCGGTCTGGTTCGCACCCTGCACCACGCTGAGGATCGCCGCGGGTCCGACGGTCCCGCCCACGGTCCAGGTCTGTGCGGGGACGTGCGGGGCGCCGGGCACCGAGACGCGAAGCGTGTTCGTCCCGACCACGGTGCCGAGTCGCCACGTGCCGACGGTCGTCGTGCCGAGCAGCGAGACCGCAGGGGCGCCCGTCACCGATCCCCCGCCGGCCGTGACCGTGATCGCGAGCGGCACACCCTGCAGCGCGGCGTTGCTGGAATCCCGCACCGTGAAGCTCGGCGCGGGGAGGATGTCCGAGTTCACGGTCGCGTTCGCGGGGGCGCCGCTCTCGATGGTGATCGTCGCGGGGGCGCGCTGGGCCGTCGCGGTGAAGCGCGCGGTCAGACCGCCGAGCGACGCGACCACGGCCTGCTCGCCGGCGGCCGCGGCGCCCAGCGTCCACGCCGGCGCCGTCGCGATACCGTCAGCGTCCGAGACGCTCGACGTCGCGCCGCCCGCGAGCGACCCGCCACCGGCGTCCACGGTCCAGTTCACCGTCGCGCCGGGCACGTTGTTGTTGAACGGGTCGCGGACGCGCACGCGGAGCGGCGCGAACGTCACGGCGTTCTGCGAGCCGAACTGGTCGTCCCCGTCGATGATCGCCAGCTGTGTCGCAGCGGCAGGCGTGGAGGGGAGTGTGAAGACGAGCGGCGCGATCCCGGCGACGGTGACCGTCACGGTCTGCGCGCCCGCCGTCGTGCCCAGTGTCCATTGCCCGATCGCGGTCGGACCCGCGAGCGAGAGCGTCGGCGCGCCCACGAGGGAGCCGCCACCCGCCGTGACGGCCACGCTCACCACGATGCCCGAGAGCGCCTTGCCGCTCTGCGCGCGCACCTCGAACGTCGGTGCCGTCGCGACGACGCTTCCCACCACCGCGCTCGTCAGCGGGTTCGCCGTGATCGCCACGACACTGGCCGGGACGGGCTGCTGGTCGCCGCCACCGCCGCATGCGGCAGCGACCACGAGCAGGACCGGAGCGAGGAACCGACGGGATGAGGACACGGAGGGGATCATCGCGGTGGGAGGTGCGTCGTGGGTCAGGGCTTCTTCTTCGGCGTGCCGATGGGCGTCACCTTGCCCGTGGAGTCCACGGTGAAGGAGGGCCCGAACGCGGAGTCACGGCCGATGGGAGCAGGGTCAGCGGCTTTCGAGGGAGACGACCCGGCGGGGCTGGCAGGCACGACCGCCGGCGCCGCGGCGGGGGTGCCGACTGGCGCCGCGGCAGGAGCGACGGCGGTCGAGTCCGCTGCTGCCGGACGCTCCGCGGCACCCCGTCCGCAGCCGAGCAGGACCAGAGCGCCGACGAGACAGACCGGAACACGCATGACAGGCATACCCCTGAAACCTATCGCGGACGCACAGGGCGGCCACAGGACCTGCGTCACAGGGACGTCGCTACCTGGCGCACCCGCTCGGATGAGGATCCCCCGGAGCGCCAGCGCGCTCAGAACCCGATGATCGGCCCTGCGCGGAAGAGCCGCCGCGCGTCGACACGCAGTGCCGCCGGCTCGGTCCCCGCCACGAAGTATTCGACGTAACGTCGCTCCGGCGGCGTCTCGACCTCGGCCAGCTGCCCCGACTCGCGGTCCAGTTCCGCGCTCACCACGCCGCTCGGCGGCAGCCACGGATCCGACGCGAGGCCGCCCCAGCGAGACAGCATCTGCCCGAAGATCGGCGCCGCGAGCGACCCGCCCGCAGCGCCGGGGGTGATCGTCCGCGGCTTGTCGAAGCCGAGCCACACGCCGGCGACGACGTTGGACGTCATGCCGACGAACCAGACATCGGTGTTGTCGTCGGTGGTGCCCGTCTTGCCCGCGACAGGGATGCTCGCCGGGAGATAGCGTCGCACCGACGTCGCGGTGCCGGACTCGACCGCCTCGCGCATCATCTCGCGGATCACGAATGCCACGTTCGGCTCCATGGCCGGCGCGCGGAACCGGATCGCCTCGCCGTGCACCGTCCGGCCCGCGGCATCCTCCACGCGGACGATGAAGCGGGGCTCGACGCCCACGCCGGCGTTGGCGATCGACGTGAACGCGCTCACGAGGTCGATCGGCCGCACCACCGACGCACCGATGGCGCTGGACGGATAGGGCGCGATGGGCGCCGAGAGCCCCATGCGGTGGGCGAGCGCGATGACCGAGTCCGCGCCGAGCTGGTCCCAGAGCCGCACGGCGACCGGATTGCGGGACTTCGCCAGCGCCTGCCGCAGCGTCAGCGGTCCGAGGAACTCGCCATCGGCGTTCTTCGGACGGTACACCTGACCGTCGTAGGCGAGCTCCACCGCCGCATCGGCGACGATCGCGTTGGGCGGGATGGAGTCGATGAGCGCGCGCGCGTAGACGATCGGCTTGAAGGTCGAGCCCGGCTGCCGCACGCCGTTCACCGCGCGATTGAACTGCGACTCCTGGTAGTTCCGGCCGCCCACGAGCGCGCGCACATCGCCGTTCTGCGGGTCCATCGCCACGAGCGCGCCCTGCAGGTAGTCGGTGCTGCCACGCGGCTTGTTCGCGAAGGTCGTGTGCCGGTAGCCGGGACGCGCCTCCACCGCCGCGGTCCCCTCGACGAGCGCGATCATCGCCTGCCGTTGGAGCGCCGGATCGAGCGTCGTCGTGATCACGTAGCCGCCCTCGCCCACGGGGATCCCCGCGCGGTCGAGGCGCGACCTCACGGCATCGACGTAGTACGGCGCGGCGACGGACATCCCCAGGTTCGGCGACGTGCGCAGCGGTTCGGACTTCGCTGCGCGCGCCTGCTCGGCGGTGATGTAGCCCTGGTCCTGCATCAGTCCGAGGATGGCGTCGCGGCGGTTCCGGTTGCGGTCGGGGAACCGCACCGGATCGTAGACGGCGGGGCCCTTGGGCAGCGCCGCGAGCGACGCGGCCTCGGCGATGCTCAGTCGTGCGGCGGGCTTGCCGTAGTAGTGCCGCGCGGCCGCCTCGATGCCGTAGAAGCCGCGGCCGAAGCTGATCTGATTGAGGTACGCCTCGAGGATCTGCGCCTTGGTGTAGTGGCGCTCCATCTCGCGCGCGGCCGCCTGCTCACGGACCTTCCGGCCGAGCGAACGGTCGGACCGGTCGATGATCTCGGGGTGCATGTTGCCGACGAGCTGCTGCGTGATGGTGCTCGCGCCGCGGCTCCCGCCGAGCAGGTTGTCCTTGATCGCCCCGGCGATGCCGAGCATGTCGACGCCGTCGTGCTGGTAGAAGCGATGGTCCTCCACCGCGATGAACGCCTGCGGCACGTAGCGCGGCAGCGTGGAGAGGGGGACGCTGGTGCGCCATTCCTTGCCGATCTCGCCGATGAGCGAGCCGTCGCGCGCGAGCACGAGCGAGCTCTGTCGCGGGCGGATGATCCGCCACGGCTCCTCGGCCGGCGCCGCTGGAGCGGGCACAGGCGTCTGCCCGGCCGCCGGCAGGGCGACGAGGAGCATCATGACGGTGAGCATGGAGGACCGCATAGGCCCCGAATTCTACACAGGGGACCCTCGTGTGGATGCGCGGCTGCCACCCCGCACCGTACCCCTTTGGCCCCCGACGCGGCACCTTTCGGGCATGCTCACGCTCGCCATCCCGCAGTTCCGGCCCCGGAAGGGCGACCTCCACGGGAACCTCGACCGCATCGGCGCCGCGCTCGTGCAGGCCGCGGCGCTCGAGCCGCGTCCGCAGGTGGTCATCTTCGCCGAGACGATCCTCTCGGGCTACTTCCTCGAAGGCGGCGTGCGCGAGATGGCGCTCACGGTCGACGCGCTCGTGGCGGAGATCGGGGCGCGCGCCGACGCCCTGCTGCCGGCGGGCACGCGCCTCGACGTCATCCTCGGCTTCTACGAGCAGCACGCCGACCAGCTGCACAACAGCGCCGCCTGCATCGCGCTGGGTGACGGGCCGGCGCGCCTGGTGCATGTGCATCGCAAGAACTTCCTGCCCACGTACTCGCTGTTCGACGAGGAGCGCTTCGTGGAGCGCGGCTACGGCATCCGCGCGTTCGACACCTCGTGGGGCCGCGCGGCGATGCTCGTGTGCGAGGATGCGTGGCATTCGCTCTCGGGCACCATCGCCGCGCTCGATGGGGCGCAGGTGGTGGTGGTCATCGCCGCGGCACCGGCGCGTGGCGCCGCACCGCGTGGCGACAGCGTGCCCGGGCCGGCGAGCGTCGAGCGCTGGGAACGGCTCATCCGCGACATCGCGGAGGAGCAGGGTGTGTTCTGCGTACTCGCGAACCTCGTGGGGAGCGAGGGCGGCCGGATGTTCCAGGGTGGCTCGCTCGTCGCCGGGCCGCGGGGCGATGTGCGCGTGCGGGCACCGGTGTTCGACGAGGCGCTGCTCACCGCGACGGTGGACCTCGGGGACGTGGCGCGGGTGCGGGCGGACCTGCCGATGCTGTCCGACCTCAAGGCGGCCTTGCCGTTCCTGCGGACCGAGCTGGATCGGGCGATGCGCGGCGCGGGAGAGAGTGCCAGCGCGACCACCGCCGCGAGCGCCGCCGAGACCCGGGGCGCGGACATCGCGCCGCGGGACCGGGGGGCGCGCGTCGGGTCCGCGTCGCCCGTCGCCCCGCTCCCGGTCGTCGCGGGCGGCGCGACCGCACGCGGCACACCGCCGACCCTCGGGATCGATGCGGCGCTGGTGGAACGATGGCTCGTGGCGTTCCTGCGCGACGAGTTCGCGCGGCGCGGTTTCGAGAAGGCGATCGTCGGACTGTCGGGCGGCGTCGATTCGGCGGTCGTCGCCACGCTCGCGGCGCGCGCGCTCGGGCCGAAGAACGTCATCGCGGTGCGGATGCCGTACAAGGCGTCGAGCCCCGATTCGCTCGCCCACGCGCAACTCGTCATCGACCAGCTCGGACTCGAGGCACGGACGCTCGAGATCACCGGCGCCGTGGATGGCTATCTCGCGCTCGAACCCGAGGCGGACGCCGCGCGCCGCGGCAACGTGATGGCACGGACGCGCATGATCGCCCTCTTCGATCTCTCGGCCAAGCACCGCGCCCTCCCGCTCGGCACCGGCAACAAGAGCGAGCGCCTGCTCGGCTACTTCACCTGGCACGCCGATGATTCGCCGCCGGTGAATCCCATCGGCGACCTGTTCAAGACGCAGGTCTGGGCGCTCGCCCGCCATCTCGGCGTGCCGCAGGCGATCATCGAGAAGCCGGCGAGCGCCGATCTGGTGCAGGGGCAGACCGACGAGGGCGACTTCGGTGTGCGCTACGCCGTCGCGGACGAGATCCTCAACTGGATCCTGCACGGGTGGAGCGCGAGGGAACTCGCGGCGCAGGGGATGGACGCGGAGGCGATCCGGCTGGTGACCACGCGGCTCGATTCGACGCACTGGAAGCGGAAGCTGCCGACGGTGGCGATGCTGTCGGGAGCGGCGATCGGCGAGAGCTACCTGCGGCCGGTGGACTACTGAGGCGATGGAAGCGGACGGCTGAAGGAGCGCCGGCCATCCGGTCGGCGCTCGCCTCGTTCCACTTCGCAGCAGGAATCGGATTGAGCGGGGCCTCGGCGCCCCGTAGATACCGGGTGTCACTCACGCAGAGGCAATGATGTCCCCGGAACAGCTCCTGACCGACTATGCGCGCATCGAGCGGGCGATCCGCTATCTCGACCGCGAGCACGCCACCGCGCCGAGCCTCGCGACGGTGGCCGAGCACGTCGGACTGAGCGAGGCGCACTTCCAGCGGCTCTTCACCAAGTGGGCGGGGATCAGCCCCAAGCGCTTCCTGCAGCACCGCACCGCCGAAGTGGTGAAGCGGCTGCTGCGCGAGCGCCGGCCGCTGCTCGACGTGACGTTCGAGGCGGGGCTCTCCGGGCCGGGGCGCCTGCACGACCTGCTGGTGAACGCCGAGGCGGTGACGCCGGGCGAGTACCAGCGCGCGGGTGAGGGACTCATGATCCGGTATGGGTTCCATCCGACGCCGTTCGGCGACTGCCTCATCGCCGTGACGCCGCGTGGCATCTGTCATCTGGCCTTCACGCAGCCGATCTCGCGCAGCGAGGCTCTCGCGCGGCTGCAGCACGACTGGGCGGGCGCGACCCTCATCGCCGACCAGTCGAGCACCCGCGGCGCGGCGGCCAAGGCGTTCCCGCCGCCGGGGAGCGCCGCGACGCCCGGCCTCGCGCTGCACGTGAAGGGGACGAACTTCCAGCTCAGGGTGTGGCGCGCGCTGCTCGAGATCCCGCCGGGCGCCGTGACCACGTACGGCGATCTCGCGAAGGCGATCGGCGACCCGAACGCATCGCGGGCCGTGGGCACCGCGATCGGCAGCAACCCGGTCAGCTATCTCATCCCCTGTCACCGTGTGATCAAGTCGACCGGGGAGCTCGGCGGCTACGCGTGGGGACCGGACCGGAAGCGGACGATGCTGGCGCTGGAGACTACGCCGCCTGCGCGAACGCCAGCGAGACCGCCCGCCGAGCGCCGCGCTTCAGCTGGCGGTGCACCGCGCGCGCGAAGCGCATGAAGTTCTGGCCGGCGATGGGGTACCGCGCGAAGAACTCCGTGGGGAGGAGCGCGCCCTTCATCTGATTGCACGGCTGGCAGGCGGAGACGAGGTTGCCCGGCAGGTGGCTCCCGCCGCGCGACACCGGGATCACATGATCCAGGGTGGCGTTCTCCAGTCCGAGGTTCGTTCCGCAATAGACGCATCGGCGTCCGCAATCCCGAAAGGTCGCCCGCTTGACCTGACGCTTGTGCTGCTGGTGCTCCACGCGGCGAGCGTGACGCGATAGCCCCCGAGGGGCACGAGCGAGTGCGACATGGTGGACGACCCGACGTGACATCGAACCTCGCCGGAAATGACGACACCCCGCTGCGGGGCTGTGTGCCCGAGCGGGGTGTGGTCGATGAGGAGGAGGCGCCAGACCGCGGTCGCGGGTAGCGACCGTGGGAATCCGGGCTCGATTGCCTGTCCGAACGTGTCGGTCACGGGCCTCCCGATTCAGGTAACGCGCGGTTCCGCGCGATCCTTGCCGAATAGACGCCGCAATAGGTGCAACGTCACGTGAGTCCGCGCAAGGGAATCCGGGAAAGTCGAATATTTGTGATGCGTTACCGGCGTCTCCCCGTCCAGACCACCACGAGGCCGCAGGCGTACGGCGGCGCGTTGCGCTGCAGCTCCGCCGGCGCGTTCGCGATGCTGGAGTAGATCTCGATCGCGACCACCGCCAGCGAGTTCACGAGGTCGTCGATCGATTCGCGCGTATAGAGGAACTCGCGCTCCGCCGCCTGTCGGAGCGCCTGAGGGGGGCCCCACCTCGAGTCCCTCCTCATTCGGACCATGATCTCCTGGATCTCATCCTCGCCTTCCCTGGTGCTGATCTCCTCGACCGTGTGCGTGACCCGCTGCCCGTCGACGATGAGGCCCATCGGGCAGGTGCCGCCGCGTCCGGTGAGGACCGGCTTCCCGCTCATCGTCCGCACCCGCACGATGTTCTCGCCTTCCATCAACGCGGAGGTCCGGCTCGGGTTCCGCAGCTCGATCGCTTCGGGCGTCCAGAAGCGCGCGACGATCGCCCCCTTCGACACGCGCTCCATCCGATCGTAGAAGCCGGTGCGCGCGAGCGGCGTATCGCGCTCGTAGATCGTGACCCGATCGATGTTCTGCGGGAGCGGCCGCAGGAGCACGAGATAGTCGCCCGCCGGATCCGGTCGCACCCAACCCTCCCACGCCTGGAATCCGATCCGCCGCGCGAGGAGCTTGAGGGAATCCGACCGCGGAACGGTGAGCAGGACGATGCCGGAGTCACTCGCGACGCGTGGCACGCTCCCGCCGGACTGCACGCTCGCATACGGGATGGGGCGGCCGGTCGAGTCGCGGACGACGACCCGTGGTGCCGTGGACTGCGCGGCGGCACGACCCGCGACTGCGAGCGCCAGCGCGCCCACCACGACCATGCACCAAGGGCGGGATCGCAGTCGCATCGCCGTCATCTCCGCTGGGGGAAGGGCGCGAGCCGTCGCGTGACGTCGAGATTGGTGATGTGCAGGTTGACGCGAGTACCCACGCGGAACCCGAAAGGTCCGTTCACGTCCAGGTCAGCCCGCGCGAACGCCGTGATCCGTTCTCCGTTCACCAGGAACCGGACCGAATCCGGCTCGGCGCGCAGCTGCAGGGTGTTGGTCACCGTCGCCCCGTCCGGGCGCGGCTTCACGCTCGCGTGCCGGGTCCACGGCATCACCATCCGCGTCTCCGCTCCGGCGCGATGCATCACCGCCGCGCTGCCGTCGCCGCGCACGACGAACGCGTACCACTCCATGCTCCCGGGCGCATCGAGCGCGCGGCCGCCCGCGAAGACCCCGTATTCGCCGTCCATCGACGCGTCGGGGAAGAGGATCAACTCCGCGGTGAGCACGAAGCGATGGTCTGCCTGCTCGCGCGGGTCATGGACGATGGCACCGGGCCCCATGGTGAGATGCCAGCCCGGCGCCATGCGCGTGAACTCGAAGAGCGAATCGGTGCCGATGGCCTTGCCGCCGGCGCTCTGACGCGCCGGCCTATCCAGGGTCCAGCGCCAGCCCTCGGGCGCGGCAGGTGCCGCCGCTTGTTGCGCGAGGAGCACGGAGGGGATGGTCAGGAGCGAGAGCGCGCGTACCAGTGACATGGGGACTCCGGGGTGTGGCGGACCGGGCGAGCCGGCCCTGGGAGAAGGTGCGGCGACGGAAGCGAGTCGGGGAGAGGAGACACGGGACGGGAGCGGGTCGCTGGGGGGAGACCTGCGGACGCTGCGCCCGTCCCGCATCTGCCATCTCCCATCTGCCGTTCCTGCTACTTTTCTGTATCTCGCGCCCCGCCAGGGCGCCCCGTCTCCCAGCCCAATCCGACCATGGCCACCTCCGCCAAGGCCCGCCGCGCGACCCACGGCCTCTCCAAGGCCCAGCTCGTCGCCGCCTACCGCACGATGCTCCTGTCGCGCCGGATCGACGACAAGGAGATCCAGCTCAAGCGGCAGAACAAGATCTTCTTCCAGATCTCGGGGGCCGGTCACGAGGCCGTGCTGACCGCCGCCGGCCTGGTCTTCAAGCCGTCGTACGACTGGTTCTATACCTACTACCGCGACCGCGCCCTCTGCCTGCAGCTCGGCATGACGCCCGCCGAGATGCTCTACTCGGCGGTGGGCGCCGCGGCCGACCCCAACTCCGGCGGCCGCCAGATGCCGTCGCACTGGGGACACAAGAAGCTCAACATCGTCTCGTCGTCCTCCCCCACGGGGACGCAGTTCCTGCAGGGGGTCGGCGCCGCCGAAGCGTCAGTGCGCGCGGCCGCGCTCGGCATCACCGAGGGTTTCGAGAAGGACGAGGTGGTCTTCGTCTCGACCGGTGACGGCACCACGTCGCAGGGCGAGTTCTGGGAGTCGATGAACACCGCCTGCAACCTCAAGCTCCCGGTCGTCTATCTCGTCGAGGACAACGGCTACGCCATCTCGGTGCCCGTGGAGGTCAACACCGCCGGCGGCTCCATCTCCAAGCTCCTCACGGGCTTCCCTGACCTCTACATCCAGACCGTCGACGGCTGCGACTTCCTCGCGTCGTACGAGGTGATCCAGAAGGCCGTCGCGTACGCGCGTGAGCGGAAGGGGCCGGCGCTGGTGCACGCGAAGGTCATCCGACCCTACTCGCACTCGCTCTCCGACGACGAGGTGATGTACCGCCCCGACGCCGAGCGCAACGCGGACGCCGAGCGCGACCCGATCACGGTCTTCCCCCGCTGGCTCGTCGACGAGGGCTACGCGAGCGAAGCCGAGATCAAGGCGATCCAGGAGTCGGTGGACGCCGAAGTGCTCGCCGCGACCGATGACGCGCTCGTCCAGCCGCAGCCGGCGCCCGAGACGGCGCCGTGGGCGCTCTTCTCCCCGGATGTCGACCCGACGGGCGAGCAGTTCGACACCGAGGACGATCCGCAGTTCTCCGGCGAACCGACCACGATGGTCGACCTGCTCAACGCCTGCATGAAGGACGAGATGCGGCGCGACGGGCGCATCGTGATGTTCGGCGAGGACGTGGCCGATGTCTCCCGCGAGGAATACCTCGGCAAGGTCAAGGGGAAGGGCGGCGTCTTCAAGGTGACGTGGGGCCTGCAGAAGGAGTTCGGCGGCACGCGTGTGTACAACACGCCGCTCGCCGAGGCGAACATCCTCGGTCGTGCGATCGGGCTCGCGGTGCGTGGCTTCAAGCCGGTGGTCGAAGTGCAGTTCTTCGACTACATCTGGACCGCGTACATGCAGCTGCGCGACGAGCTCGCGACCATGCGCTGGCGGTCGAGCAACGCCTTCGCCGCGCCGGTCGTGGTGCGCACGACGTACGGCGGCTACATCCGCGGCGCGATCTACCACTCGCAGACCGGCGCCTCGCTCTTCACGCACTGCCCGGGGCTCCGCGTGGTGTGCCCGAGCAACGCGCTCGACGCCAACGGCCTGCTGCGCACGGCGATCCGCTCGGAGGACCCGGTGATCTTCCTCGAGCACAAGCATCTCTACCGGCAGACGTACAACAAGGGCGCGTATCCGGGCCCCAACTTCATGATCCCGTTCGGCAAGGCGCGGATCGTGAAGGAAGGCAGCGATGTGACCGTCGTCACATACGGCGCGACGGTCCAGCGTGCATTGGTTGCAGCGAAGCAGGTCGAGGACGAGCAAGGCCTGTCGGTCGAGGTCATCGACCTGCGCACTCTCTCTCCGTGGGACCAGGAGACGGTGTACGCGTCGGCGAAGAAGACCGGCCGTGTGATCGTCGCCTACGAGGATTCCATCTCGTGGGGCTACGGGGCGGAGATCGCCGCGCGGGTGGCCGATGACTGCTTCGCATGGCTCGATGCACCGGTCAAGCGGGTAGCATCCATGGACACGTGGGTGGGCTACGCGCCGAGCCTCGAGGACGAGATCCTGCCGCAGGTGGCGGATTTCACGAAGGCGTATACGGAGATCGCGAGGTTCTGATGATGGGTCGGCCCCGTTCGCTCGTTGGCACGCTCGCCGTCGCGGTCGCGACGGTGGCCGCAGGCGCCTGCGGCGAGCTGGCGCAGCAGCCCAAGCTCGCCGGCGGCGTTCCGCTTGCACTGGCGCTCGCCTTCCCGGGCGAGCAGATGCCGAGCTCGGTGTTCGGTGCCGACATCGACGCGGTGCGGATCTACGTCGCACGTCAGAGCGAAGAAACGGTGATCGACACCGTCATCCCGTGGGCACTGCGGGACGACGAGTTCCGCCTGGCCGTGAACCTCCCGCTCGTCCAGCGCGTCGAGACGCTTTACGTCAACGTGGACCTCCTCGCCGGTCAGGCGACGCGGTACTACGGGTACGGCAGCATCATCGTGCGCGAGGAAGCACTCCCGGCCCTGCCACCGTTCGAGATGTACTACGTCGGACCGGGAGCAGACGCGGCGTTCATCACCGTCACGCCGCGGGGTCTCGCGCTGCAACCGCGTGGCACGAACCAGATGAGCGTGAACGTGCAGAACGCGCAGGGGCAGACCGTGACGCCGCCGGTCGAGTGGAGCGTGAGCGACACGAGACTCGCGACGATCAGCGCG
The DNA here is from genome assembly GCA_964464585.1 of uncultured Gemmatimonas sp. Classification (GTDB taxonomy): domain Bacteria; phylum Gemmatimonadota; class Gemmatimonadetes; order Gemmatimonadales; family Gemmatimonadaceae; genus Pseudogemmatithrix. The sequence goes on from CAYXGS010000001.1 coordinate 161,082, forward strand.
ACGGGACTGCTGACGGCGAAGGCGATCCTCGGCCCGGTCTGGGTGCGCGCGGCGACGCCGACGGGGCTCGTCGACAGCGTGTCGGTGCTGATCGCGACGCAGTTGCCGTAGTCGCTGACGCGTTCCTGACATTCCGCGGGGCGGAGCCGGTGAACCCTCCGCGCTCGTGGGATGTCGAATGAGGGCGCTCGCACTGCGCGAGCGCCCTCACTCCTTCCCCCGCCATCGATGTCGACCCGCCGCCGCCCTCCGGTCGTGCTCCGAGCGCGCGTCGCGCTCATGCTGCTCTCCGTGCCGTCGCTGCTCCCCGCGCAATCGATGTTCCGCGGCGGCCCGACGCACGAGGGCGTGTACGCGTCGGCGGCGCCGACGCTCTCGAGCGTCGTCTGGAAGTTCAAGACCGACGGGCGCGTCATCTCGTCGCCAGCGGTGAGCGGTGACCTCGTGTACGTCGGCAGCACCGACCAGCGCCTGTACGCTATCGACCGCGCGACTGGCGCGCAGCGCTGGCGATTCGCGACCGAAGGGGCGATCGCGTCATCGCCTGCGGTGTCCGATGGGCTGGTCTTCGTGAGCAGCGCCGACGGCAACATCTACGCGGTCGACGCCACGACGGGCGTGGAGCGGTGGCGATTCAAGACGCGCGGCGAGCGGCGCTTCACCGCGCCGGGGATCCACGGCGCGCTCCCGCGCACCGAGCGCATGCCCGACCCGTTCGACGTCTTCCTCTCCTCGCCGACCGTCGTCGGCGGCACGGTCTACATCGGGAGCGGCGACCAGCACGTCTACGCGCTCGAGGCGCGGACCGGTGCCAAGCGCTGGGAGTTCGCGACCGGTGATGTCGTCCACGCCGCGCCCGCGGTCGCCAACGGTGTCGTCTACGTCGGGAGCTGGGACCGCAATCTCTACGCGCTCGACGCGGCGAGCGGACGTGAGCGGTGGCGCTACACGACGGGCAACGACACGACGATCTACAACCAGATCGGCCTGGCGAGTTCGCCCGCCGTGATCGGTGGCGTGGTGCTCGTCGGCGGGCGCGATGGCCGCTTCCACGCGGTCGATGCGGCGACGGGCGCGCCCAAGTGGACGCACGACAATCACGGTGGCTGGACGATCGGCTCACCGGCGGTGAAGGATGGCGTCGTCTATTTCGCGACCTCCGACGGCCGGCGCTTCAAGGCGCTCGACATCGCGGCCGGCGCGGTGCGGTTCGATCTCGAGAACAAGGCGATCTCGTTCTCGTCCCCGGCGATCGCCGGGGATGCCGTATTCTACGGGACCTCGGACGGCTGGGTGCACTCGGTCGACCTGCGCACCGGCGCGTTCCGGGCGCACTTCCAGACCGACGGCTCCAAGGCTAATGGTCCGCGCTGGACCGATTCGACCGGTGTGATGCGGACCGGAGGGATGTATCCCGATCGCACCTTGGACGGGATGATGATCGGGATGCGGACGATGATGACGGTGGGGTCGGTGCTGTCGTCGGCGACGATCGTCGATGGGGTACTCTACGTGGGCAGCACGGATGGGCAGGTGTACGCCATCAGGTGAGGGTGCCGCCACTTCTCACTCATTCGGGCAATTCCCTTACGTCGCTTCCGGGCTTCCTCCCCTCTTCCCCGCCCCGCACCGCACCGATCATCCAAGGGCCGTCCTCCGACCCCGACGCCCCGATGACCGACACCCCACGCACCTTCGGCCAGCAACTCGGCCGTCGCTCCTGGGCCGAGCCCTGGAAGATCAAGATGGTCGAGCCGCTCACGATGACCGAGCGGCCCGACCGCGTCCGCGCTCTCGAGGAGGCGGGCCGCAACACCTTCCTCCTCCGCTCGCGCGACGTCTACATCGACCTGCTCACCGACAGCGGCACCAACGCGATGAGCGATCGCCAATGGGCCGGCATGATGATGGGCGACGAGGCCTACGCGGGGTCGGAGAACTTCTACCACCTCGAGGCGGCGATCAAGGAGTACTACGGCTACGCGTACCTCGTGCCGACGCACCAGGGGCGCGGCGCGGAGCATCTCCTCTCGCGCACGGCGATCAAGCCCGGCCAGTACGTGCCGGGCAACATGTACTTCACCACCACGCGGCTCCACCAGGAACTCGCCGGCGGCGTCTTCATCGACGTCATCGTCGACGAAGCGCATGACCCGCAGCACCGCGGCGACTTCAAGGGCGACGTCGACATCGCCAAGCTCGACGCGCTCGTGGCCCGCGAGGGCGCGGCGCGGATCGCGTACATCTCCCTCGCGGCCACGGTCAACATGGCCGGCGGCCAGCCGGTCTCCATGGGCAACGTCCGCGCACTGCGGCAGTGGTGCGACCGGCACGGCGTGAAGCTCTTCCTCGACGCCACGCGCGCGGTGGAGAACGCCTTCTTCATCCAGGAGCGCGAACCGGGCTACGCCGGGAAGAGCATCGCGGCGATCCTGCGCGAGTTCTGCTCGTTCACCGACGGCGGGTTCATGAGCGCCAAGAAGGACTCGCTCGTGAACATCGGCGGCTGGGTCGCGGTGAACGACTTCGCACTCTTCGAGGAGCTGCGCAACCTCGTCGTCGTGTACGAAGGGCTGCACACCTACGGCGGGCTCGCCGGCCGCGACATGGAGGCGATGGCGATCGGCATCGCCGAGTCGGTGCAGGACCAGCACATCCGCTCGCGGATCGGACAGGTGCGCTACCTCGGCATGCTGCTCGAGCAGTGGGGCATCCCGATGATGGAGCCGATCGGCGGCCACGCGATCTTCCTCGACGCCAAGCGCTTCTATCCGCAGCTCACGCAGGACAGGTTCCCGGCGCAGACGCTCGCCGCCGAACTGTATCTGGACTCGGGGATCCGTGCCATGGAGCGCGGCATCGTGAGCGCGGGCCGCGACGCGGCGACCGGCGATCACAATCGGCCCAGGCTCGAGCTCACGCGCCTCACCATCCCGCGGCGCGTCTACACGCAGGCGCACATGGACGTCGTGGCGGAATCGGTCAAGGCGGTCTACGAGGCGCGCGCGGAGGTCAGCGGACTCCGCATGACCTACGAGCCGAGGTACCTGCGATTCTTCCAGGCGCGGTTCGAGCCGCTCTAGGCCGCAGGACACCGCGGGAGAGCGCGAGCCAGCGCCCCTGGACGGGAGGGCGGCCGGACCCGATGTCGGGTCCCGGCCGCCCTTCGCGCAGAAGGTGTAGAACACCCTTCGACCTCATGAATCCGTCCCGCGTCTCCTCCGACTACCCCGCCCTCGCCCACACCGCCAACTTCCCCGCCGCCAATCCCGCGGCGGTGACGCTGGTGACCGAGGACGGGCTCCCGCTCGCCGGCACGCGATGGCTCGCGACCGGGGAGTCGCGCGGCGTGGTGCTCATCGCCCCGGCCACGGGCGTGCCGCACCGCTTCTATCTGCCGTTCTCGACCTACCTCGCCGCTCAGGGCTTCGACACGCTCACCTGGGATTGGCGAGGCATCGCCGAGTCGCGACGCGATTGCTCCATGCGCGACGCTCGGCTGACCATGCGCGCATGGGGGGAACTGGACCTCGCCGCCGCCATCGCGTGGGCCGGGCGACGCGCCGCCACCGGAAGGATCCTCTTCGTCGGCCACTCCTTCGGAGGGCAGGCACTCGGCCTCGCACCCAATGCACACCTCATCGACCGCGCGGTGCTCGTCGGCGCACAGCACGGGTGGATGGGGCACTGGCCGCTCCGGCATCGGCTGCCGCTCGCGCTCCTGTGGCGGATCGCGATGCCGCTCGCGAGCACCGTGGCCGGTCACTTCCCCTCGTCGCTGGTCGGGATGGGCGAGGACCTGCCGCGCGGCGTCGCTCGCGAGTGGGCGCAGTGGTGCGCCCGCCGGGAGCACCTCGGCACGTGGGCGGGACACGCGACGCTCGACCTGCCGATGCTCGCGCTGAGCTTCGACGACGACGTCTTCGCGCCGCGGGCGGCGGCGGCCGCGCTGCTCCGCGAGTACAGCGCGGCCCAGGTCACGCACGAGCACCGGCCCACCGAAGGGCTCGGGCACTTCGGGTTCTTCCGCCAGGGGCGCGCGCCGGCGCTCTGGGACCGGGTCGCCACCTTCCTCCGCGAGATCGCATGACCGCCGTATATTCTCCCATCCCACCGAAGGACGCGGGGACGATGACCGACTCGACAGCCGAACCGGGCGACGCGCACTTCCTCCGCCTCTACGGCGAGCTGCGCCAGATCGCCGAGCGGATGCTGCGCCGCGAGGCACCGGGCCACACGCTGCAGCCGACCGCGCTGCTCAACGAGGCGTGGCTCAAGCTCGGGGGCCACGGGGGCCCCGACGCGCTCTCGCGCGAGCACTACCTCGCGATCGCCGCGCGCGCCATGCGCCAGGTGCTCGTGGAGTACGCGCGCCGGCGTCACGCGCACAAGCGCGGGGGCGACCTCCCGCCCGTCACGCTCGCCGACGAGCTCGTGGGCGTGTCGATGCCCATCGAGGACCTGCTCGGGCTCGACGAGGCGCTCGTGCGGCTCGCGGAGCACGATGCGCGGCTGGCGAAGGTGGTGGAGCTGCGGTTCTTCGCCGGGCTGTCCGAGGAGGAGATCGCCCAGACCCTCCAGGTCACCACACGCACCGTGCAGCGCGACTGGGTGAAGGCGCGCGCCTGGCTGCAGAGCGAACTCAGCGACGCGGGGACGCGCACCTGATGGGGCGGCGGTGACGAAGGAGCCGTCCTGGGAGCGGATCGACCGGCTCTTCGACGAGGGACTCGCCGTCCCCACCTCGGAGCGCGCGGCGTGGCTCAAGGACTCGTGCGGGGCCGACGAGGCGCTGCGCGTGCGGCTCGAGCGGATGTTCGCGGCGCACGATTCGCCGGGCTTCCTCGACCGGCCGCTCGCAGCGCCCGCGCGCGTGGACCTGCGCACGCGACTCGCCGCCGCGCTCGCCGACCGTTACGACATCGTCGACACGCTCGGCGCCGGCGGCATGTCGACCGTGTTCCGTGCGCAGGAGCGCAAGCACGACCGCGCGGTGGTGATCAAGGTGCTCGAGCCGGGCCTGAGCGCGACGATGGGCGAGGGGCGGTTCCTCGACGAGGTGCGCATCGCGGCGCGGCTCTCGCATCCGCACATCCTCACGCTGATCGACTCGGGCGCGGTGGATGGGCTGCTCTACTACGTCATGCCGTACGTCGGCGGCGAGACCATGCGGGACCGGCTCAAGCGCGGGGGCGCGCTCCCCATGCGCGACGCGATCACGCTGCTCCGCGACGTGGCCGACGCGCTCGCCTACGCGCACGGCGCGGGCGTGGTGCATCGCGACCTGAAGCCCGACAACGTGCTCTGCGTGGAGGATCACGCGTTCCTCCTCGACTTCGGCGTCGCGAAGCTCGAAGCCGGCACCGAGCGGCCGCACGCGACCGAGCCGGGGATGCCCGTCGGCACGCCGGGCTACATGGCACCCGAGCAGGCGGCGTCGATGCCGGTCGATCACCGCACCGACCTCTATGCGTGGGGCCTGCTCGCGCGCGAACTGCTCGCGGGCACGCGACAGCCCGCGCAGCCGCTCAGCGAGCTCCGCCCCGACGCGCCGCGGTCGCTCGTCGCGCTCATCGAAGCCTGCCTCGCGATCGACGCCGCCGAGCGGCCGCAGTCGGCGCGGATGCTCGTCGCGGCGCTCGATGCGATGGTGACGACGCGCCCCTCGCGATCCTGGTGGCCGGCCGCGGCGGCCGCCGCGCTGCTGGTGGCGACGGCGGCCCTACTCTGGATGAAGCGCACGCCGGAGGTGCCGGCCGTGGGGTCCATCGCCGGTCCCGTCGCCGTGCTGCCGCTGCGCAACGAGACGGCCGACTCCTCGCTCGCCGGCTGGGGACGGCTCGCGGGCGACTGGGTCACGCAGGGCCTGCACGAATCCGGACTCATCCCCGTGGTCCCGTGGCCGACGATGGTGATCGCCTCCACCGACAAGTCGGGCGATGGCAGCGATCCCGTCACGCACGCGCGACGCCAGACGGGCGCGGCCACGGTCGTGACCGGCAGCTACTATCTCACCGGGGACTCGCTGCGCTTCCAGGCGTCGATCACCGACGCGCGCAACGGCAGGCTCCTGGCCGCGATCCCGCCGGTCGTCGTCGCGAGCGACTCGGCGGCCGCCGGCGTGCGCGAGCTGCGCGATCGACTCATGGGCGCCATCGCGCTCGCCTTCGACGACCGCGTCCCGGCCGGGGGCGCGCTCGGCGGACTGCCGCCCACCTGGGAGGCCTATCGCCTGTTCGACCAGGGCCTCATCGAGTACAACGCGTATCGCTACCGGCAGGCGGTGGAGCTCATGCTCCAGGCGCACGCGCGCGACTCGACCTTCACCACGGCGCTCATCTACGCGGCGATGGGGACGGTGAACACGAGCGACTTCGCGCGCACCGACTCGATCCTCGCGATCGTCCTCGCGCGCCGCGCCACGCTCTCGCCGTACAACGCGGCCCTCGCCGAGTTCATCCAGACCTACCGCGCGGGCGACCATGGGCGCGCGCTCGCACCGATCATGCGGGCCATCGCGCTCGCGCCGGAGTCGCGTGGTGCCTACAACGCGGCCTACATCCTGCTCCAGCTCAATCGCCCCGCGGAGGCGGCGGCGATGCTCAGGCAGCTCGACCCCGACCATGGCCCCATGCGCGAGTGGCCGTCCTACTGGAGCCAGCGGGCGTTCGCCGCGCACCTGCTCGGCCAGCACGAGGACGAGCTCGGGCTCGCCCGCGAGATGAAGAAGCGCTTCCCCAACCAGCGCGTCGCCTGGGTGATCGAAGCGCGCGCGCTCGCCGCGCTGGGTCGTCAGCGGTCGCTCGACTCGCTCTACGACGCGGCAGCGACGCTCGACCCCGATGTCTACTGGTCGCAGGGCGCCATGCGCGAGGTGGCCGCCGAGGAGTTCGAGCTGCACGGCACGGGCGACTCGACCGCGGCCTACCGCGAGGCCAAGCGCTGGCTCGAGGCGCGGCTCGCCGACGAGCCCGGGCAGCGCGACCATCGTCGCTGGCTCACCGAGGCGCTGCTGGGACTCCAGGAGGTCGACCGCGCCGAGCGGCTCCTCGAGGCCCTCGTGCGCGAGGAGCCCGATCGCCTGCGGGAGCGGGGACAGCTCGCGGCGATCGCCGCCGCGCGCGGCAACGCGCCGCTCGCGATGCGACGCCTGCACGCGGCGCCGGCGACGTCGCGCGGCGAGTACGCCATCTACGAGGCGCGCATCGCCGCGCTGCTCGGCCGCAGGGAGGAAGCGTTCGCCAAGCTGAGCGAGGGGATCCACCTCGGCGTCGGCAACTGGCACTGGATGCATCACCGCATGCAGCGCGACCTCACCGCGATCGCCGACGACCCGCGCTACGCGCGCCTCGTCGCGCCGATCCCTCCCGCCGCGGTCGCCGCGCCGGTGTCGGGTCCACGCTGATCGACGCGCATCCCTCCTGGCACGCCAACTCACACCAGCCAGGAGCATCAGATGACCCGTTCGACCGCGTTCGCATCCACCCGCCAGGCGATCCTCGCACTCGGCCTCGTGACCACCGCGCTCGTCGCCGGCATGGCGATGAGCGGCCCGGCGCCGCTGCGCCGTGCCGAGCGCGCCGCGTCCGTTGGCCCGCGCGGCGACGCGTGGCTCACCGGCCTCAAGGGCAAGCACCGCCAGCTGTTCGACGCGCCGGCCACCGGCGGCGGCATCCCGCTCGTGCACGTGATGAACTTCTACGACACGTACAACAAGGCGTTCGGCACGCCCGACCGCGACATCAACACGGTACTCACGTTCTACGGCAGCACCACCTTCCACGGCCTCTCGGACGCGATGTGGGCGAAGTACGACCTCGGCGCGTTCCTCGGCGAGAAGGATGCGACCGGCAAGCCGGCGATCGCCAATCCGTGGCGCACCGCTCCGCAGATCCTCGGCATGGCGATGCCGCAGGCGAGCATCGAGACCCTCCAGAAGCGCGGCGCGACGTTCATCATCTGCAACAACGCGCTCGGGATCTTCTCAGCGCTCGTCGCCAACGCGCGCGGCCTCGACAAGACGGCGGTGTACGAGGACATGAAGGCGAACATCCTGCCGGGCGTGACGCTGGTGCCGGGGATGGTGGTGGCGATCGAGCAGGCGCAGATGGCCGGGGTGACCTATCACCGGCAGTAGGTGATCGCGAGGAGCGACGCGAAGGAGCGAGGAAGGAGGTGGTGAGCGAAGGGGGCAGGGGTGAAGGCGAGCAGCAGGACCCCTCGACCTCCGCCCTCGTTCCTCTCTCCTCACTCCTCTCTCCTCACTCCTCGTCCCTCAGTCCTCGTTTCTCGCTCCTCGCTCCTCGCTCCTCGCTCCTGTCGTACACGACCCGCCCCCCCACCATCGTGAGGAGCACCGTCGCCTCCCGGATCGCCGGCGCCGGGATCCGGGTCAGGTCCTTGTCGATCATCACGAGGTCCGCGAGCATGCCAGCCTTGAGCACGCCGCGCTCGCCCTCCTCGAATCCCGCATACGCTGCCGTCCGCGTGTACGCACGCAGGGCCTGCTCCACCGTGATGCGCTCCGCGGGGACCCAGCCGTCCGGATCGTGCGCACCGTCGAGCGTGCGACGGGTGACCGCGGCGTAGATGCCCTCGAGCGGGGTCGGTGGGGCGACGAACCAGTCGGAGCCGAAGCTCACCTGCGCGCCCGCGTCGAGCAGCGACTTGAACGCGTAGGTGCCCTTCGCGCGCTCCGGCCCGATCACGCGCTCGGCCCAGCGCCCGTCGTCGATCGCATGGTACGGCTGCATCGAGGCGATCACGCCGATCGCGCCGAATCGGCCGATGTCGGCGGCCGCGATGTGCTGTGCGTGCTCGATGCGGAAGCGCCGGTCGCGCGGGCCGTTCTCCTGCGCGACGCGCGCGAAGATGTCGAGCTGCTCGCGGATCGCGCGGTCACCGATCGCGTGCACGACCACCTGCAACCCCGCGGCATCGGCACCCTTCACGGCAGCGTAGCGGTCCTCGTTGGAGCTGACGTAGAAGCCGCGGTCGTCCGGCGCATCGGTGAACGGGGCGAGCATCGCGGCGGTGTGGGAGCCGAGCGACCCGTCGACGAAGCCCTTGAGCGCGCCGTAGTGGAGCCAGCTGTCACCGGTGCCGCCATGCGCCTTCACGTAGTCGGCGAGCCGCGCCCACGTGGCGAGCGGGACCGCCGCGTAGATGCGTGTGCGGAGGCGTCCGGCGGCATGCGCGCGCGTGAAGGTCGCGAGGTCGGCCCACGTCCCCATGTTGTGCACCGCGGTCACGCCCTGCGCCGCGACGTAGGTCATCGCTGCCTCGAGCGCACGGTCGCTCATCGCGTCGCTCGGATCCGGGATCACACGCTCGATGAGCGCGGTCGCATTGTCCTTGAACACGCCGGCGGGCTCTCCCGCCGCGTCGCGCACGATCTCGCCGCCCGCCACGTCCGCCGACGCGCGCGAGACGCCGGCGAGCCGCAGCGCGAGCGAGTTCGCGACCGACATGTGCCCGTCGAGCCGCGTGACGAACACCGGATGCTCGGGCGTGATGGAGTCGAGCCACGCGCGCGTGGGGAGTTCCCCGCCCCAGTTCTGGTGGTCCCAGTCACCGCCGAGGATCCACGTGCCCTCGGGCACCGTCGCGGCGAAGGCCTTGATCCGCGCGATGAACTCCGCCGGCGTGCGCGCATCGCGCAGCTGCACCGATGCGAGCCGGAACCCGCCGTCGATGAAGTGCACGTGCGTGTCGGTGAACCCCGGCACGACCATCGCGCCGCGCGCGTCGATCACCCGCGCGCCCGCGGCCAGCTTCATGATCTCCGCGCTCGACCCCACCGCCCTGATCCGCTCGCCCTCGATCGCGACCGCATCGGCCCAGGGCCGCCGCGTGTCGCCCGTCCACACGCGCGCGTTGACGATGACGATCGAGACGGTCATGGCGGCGACGGCGAGCGACTTGAGCAGCATCGGCCGCTAGCCGCGGCGCTCGATGCCGTCGCGCACGTCGAGGAGGATCTCGAAGTAGAGCTGTTCACGGCGGTACGCGAAGTCGAGCGAGGCCATCTGCGCCTCGTCGCCGGACTCCTTCGCGCGCTTGAAGGCTTCGCTGTACATCTCCTCGAGGTTCGCGAGGATGCGTTCGCGGGAACGGGACATCGGGATCTTCTCCAGGGCGGCGAGGGTCAGCCGAGGGGGCTCGAACGGCGCAGGATCGCGCGGCTTCGGCGCCTCGAGGATGAGCTTCTTGGCAGCGCCGAGGAGCTCACGGCGCGCATCGAATGGGGTGGACACACCGGGAAGCCTAGCGGAGCCGGGGGGAGCACGGTAGGCGGATGACGGCGTCAGCCGCGATCCTGACCCAGCCGATGGAAGACCGCCTCCGCGATCGCCCGGCCGTCGCGGAGGTGTTCGACGACGATCCGCTCGAGCAGCTCTGGCGTGACCTGGGAGTACCACACCCCCTCCGGATACACGACCAGCACCGGCCCGCCGGCGCAGACGCCGAGGCACGGCACCTCGCTCCGCTTCACGCGCCCCGGACCGAACAGCAGGTCCTCGCGCTGGAGCAGGCTGGCGAGCTGCGCGTACAGCGCACGTCCCTTGCGGTCGACGGAGCAGAACCCGCCCGTGCAGATGATGACGTGCCGACGGTAGGGTTCCATCACTGCGGGGAGCTGCTCCGGATGACCGACCACGCTCACTCCGCCTTGGGCAGCTTGTTCTCGCCCGGCGGCGCCACGTAGCGATGCGCCTCCACGACGACCCCGCCGAGGAGATGCTCATCGAGGATGCGCTGGGCCGCAGCGACGTCGACACCGTGATACCACGTGTCCTCCGGATAGACGACGACCATGGGTCCATGGCCGCACTGGCCGGTGCAGCCCGCGTGGTTCACTCGGATGCGCTGCGTCACCCCGGCGGCGCGGAGCCCCTCCTTCAGGAGCGCGAAGGTCGCGGCGGAGTCCTGCGCGGCGCAGGTCTTGCCGCTGGTGCAGACGAACACGTGCTTGGCGTACTGGCCCATGGGAGATGGCAGAGGGCAGAGGGCGGATCGCCCGGGATGGGCTGCTGTACATTAGCGGGATGACGATTCGAATGACCTTCCTGCTCGGCGCGTTCCCGATGCTCGGGCTCGCCTGCGCGGGTCCGCTGGCGGCGCAGGCTTCCGCACCCGCCACCGCACCCGCCACCGCACCCGCCACCGCGCCCACCATCGTGCTCACGCACGCCAACGTCGTCGACGGGCGCACGGCCGCCGTCGTGCGCGACGCGACCATCGTCATCAGCGGCGGACGCATCCGCGCCATCCGCAGCGGCGGCGCCGCACCCGCCGATGCGCAGGTCATCGATCTCCAGGGACGCTGGGTCGCCCCGGGACTGATCGATGCGCACACGCATGTCGCGACCCTCGCGAACGCGCGGCGCGCCCTCCATTCCGGCGTCACCACGGTCCGCTCGGCGAGCGTCCCCGCGTATCAGGACGTCGCGATGCGCGAGGAGGCCCGGGCCGGCACGATCATGGCGCCGGACGTCCTCGCGACCGGCGTGTTCGTCACGCCCAACCTCGGCGAGACCGTCCTCGCCGACGCGCGCCTCGGCGCGCTCGCCGGTGGCGTCAACACCGCGGCGGAGCTGCGCGCGCTCGTGCGCGTGAATCTCGACCACGGCGTCGACTGGATCAAGACGCGCGGCACCGAGCGGGCCGGGCTCCCCGACACCGACCCGCGCAAGCAGGTGTACGACGAGACGCAGTTGCGCGCGATCGTCGAGGAGGCCGCGACCCGAAACGTCCCGGTGATGGCGCATGCCCACGGCGACGAAGGCGCGTACGCCGCGGTCGCGGCCGGCGTGCGGAGCATCGAGCACGGCACCTATCTCTCCGACTCGACGCTCCGCCTCATGAAGCTGAAGGGCACGTGGCTCGTGCCCACCCTCTCGACGATCGTCGACCTCACACAGCCGGGGGGCGACTACGACGATCCCGTGCTGGTGCTGCGGGGCCAGCACATGGCGCCGCGGATCGAGGAGACCATCCGCAAGGCGCACGCGATGGGCATCCGCCTCGCCACCGGCGCCGACACCGACTACGGCCCGACGAGCCTCACGCGCATCGCGCACGAGGTGATGCGCTTCCATGCCCTCGGCATCCCATCGGTCGATGCGCTCGCGGCCGCGACGAGCGGTGCGGCCGAGCTCCTCGGCGTGGCCGATCGGACGGGACGCGTCGCCGAGGGGTTCGAGGCCGACCTCATCGTGCTCGAGGGGAACCCGCTGGAGGACCCGGCGGTTCTTCAGGACGTGCTCATCGTGATCACGAACGGCCGGGTCGCGCTCAATCGCCTCCCCTTCGGCCGTCGCTCCGACCGCTAAGTTGCGCAGATGACCGACATGACCGAGGCCGCGATCGCGGCGAAGGGATACGCGCATCCCGAGAAGCTGGTGAGCACCGAGTGGCTCGCGGCACACCTCGGCGACCCGCAGCTCCGCATCCTCGAGAGCGACGAGGACGTCCTCCTCTACGAGATGGGCCACATCCCCGGGGCCCAGAAGGTGGACTGGCACGCCGACCTCAACGACCCGGTGCAGCGCGACTACATCTCGCCGGAGGGCTTCACGGCCCTGCTGCGCGCGAAGGGCATCGACGCGACGACGCCGGTGATCCTCTATGGCGACAAGAACAACTGGTGGGCCGCCTACGCGCTGTGGGTGTTCGAGCTCTTCGGCTTCACGAATGCCCGGCTCCTCGATGGCGGGCGCGCCAAGTGGGAGGCCGAAGGGCGCGAGATGGTGACGGACGTGCCGCGCTTCGCGGCGACGACGTACACGGCGCCGGACCGCGACGACGCGCGGATCCGCGCCTTCCTCCCCGAGGTGCTCAAGCACCAGCTCGCGGGCGGGCCGATGATCGACGTGCGCTCCAATCCGGAGTACACCGGTGAGCGCACGCACATGCCCGACTACCCGCAGGAAGGGACGCTGCGCGGCGGGCACATCCCGGGCGCGCGCAACGTGCCGTGGGCGCGCGCCGCCGACCCCGATGGCTCGTTCAAGGCGGCGGCCGAACTGCGGGCGATCTACGAGGGCGAAGCGGGCCTCCGGCCCGAGCAGGACGTGGTCACCTACTGCCGGATCGGGGAGCGGTCGTCGCACACCTGGTTCGTGCTGCGCTACCTGCTGGGCTATCCGAGGGTCCGCAACTACGACGGCAGCTGGACCGAGTGGGGCAACGCCGTCCGCACACCGATCCGCAAGGGGAACGAGCCGTGAGCGACGAGGCACCGAAGAAGGTCAACAACGTCGTCGTGCGCTGGGACGGGGACCATCGCTTCGACGGCAGCCGCCTGGGCAGCGAGCGGTCGATCCGCGTGGACGCGGACGCGCTCACCGGACCGGGCCCGGTCGATACGCTGCTCATCGCGCTCGCCTCGTGCACGGGCGTGGATGTCGTCGACATCCTCGAGAAGCGGCGCACGCCGGTGACGGGAATGACCGTCGACGTGAAGGGCGACCGGGCGAACGCCACGCCCGCGCGGCTCACGCGGATCCACCTGACGTTCAAGATCCGTGGCACCGGGATCGAGCGCGTCCATGCCGAACGCGCGATCGAACTCGCCGTGTCGAAGTACTGCAGCGTGCGCGACAGCCTCGACCCTACGATGCCCGTGGAGTGGAGCCTCGAGCTCGCCTAGCGGTCCTTCGTCCAGATCAGGACCATGCCGCACCGCCGATCGAGTCCGTTGAACTGCGCCGGAACCGTCGCCGGTCCGTCATAGACCTCGATCCCCGCGATCTCCTTGGGCGTGGGCAACAACTCGAGCGGGAATCGTGGCGGCATCGGCACGTTGTCCACCACGATCTGCATCGCGCAGGCCCCCGCGCCGTCGCCGAAGATCGAGCCGCCCTCGCGCTTGCTGATCGCCACCAGGTCCGGGTTGCCCGACGCATTGGGCGTGGGCGCCAATGAGATGCTCGGCGCGAGCCGCAGATAGTCCGCGGCCACCGGCAGGTTCCGCTTCTCGATCTGCTCGCCCGTGAGGAAGAACCCCCAGCCCTGCTGCCTGCGCTGCTCGAACTCGATCATCCGGAGCGAGCGACGCTCCTCGGTGACGACCACGCGGTCGAGGGACTGGATGGCCGGTTCCATCGTGAACGAGAGCCGCAGCGTGTCGCGCACGCCGACCTGGATGATCGACGAGATGGGCCGGAAACCGATGCGGCGGACGATCAGCAGGTACTGGCCGGGCGGGACATCGTGGAAGCGGAAGCGACCCTGCGAGTTGGTCTGGAGCTTGATCTCGGTGCGGAGGATCGTCACCTCGGCGAAGCTCACCGGCCGGAGCGAGGTATCGGAGACCGCCCCGTCGATCACGCCGGTCGCGCGCTGCACCGGAGTCACGGGGGTGCGCGACGGATTCGCCCACTGCGCGCCGAGGGGTTCCACGCCGGCGAGCGGGGCGAGGACGAGCGCCGCGAGGAGGAGGCGGCGCCGGGATGCGCGGGGCAGGAGGCGGATCATCCGCTGATGGTACACCGGAGCGGGCCGGTCGTTCAATGGCGGCAGGGACGGCGAGACGGCGGGCGCTGACCGTTCGGTCAACACAATCATATTTGCCGCTACTTGCGGACTTCGCCGGAAAGTGGCCTTTTCTTGGCGGCACACTACCCGCCGAGCGAGCGCTTCGCGGACCGAGGGACGACTGCGGTGACGTCCCCAGTGTGACGCAAGGTACATCGCGGTACACCCTTACCATTCTTTGGAGGTCACGTGGGAACGAGGAAACTCGTCGCGGCGATCCTCGCACTTGCCCTCGCGTTCGGCGGTTCGGACGCGCAGGCGCAGGGCACGCGAGAGATCACCGGCAAGGTCACGCAGACAGGCGGCGCGCCATTGGCAGAGGCGAGCGTCACGGTGCTGGGACAGCCCATCGGGGCGCGGTCCAACGAGAGCGGCGAATATCGACTTCGCGCGCCCTCCGGTGAGGTGACCCTCCTGGTGCGTGCGATCGGCTTCAAGCGCGCGACCGTGAAGGTCGCGGCCAACGCCACGACGCAGGATTTCGCGCTGGAGAAGGACGTCCTGCAGCTCGAGGGCGTGACGGTGACGGGGCAGGCGACGACGGTGGATCGTCGCAACGCGACGACCCCGGTCGCCGCGGTGAACACCGAGGAGCTCAACAACGTCCCCGGCCGCTCGATCGAGAATCAGCTCTCGGGCAAGATCCTCGGCGCGCGCATCTTCGAGAACAACGGCGCGCCGGGCGGTGGTGCTCAGGTGCAGATCCGCGGCGCCACGTCGATCCTCGGGCAGGGTGACCCGCTCTACGTGATCGACGGCGTCATCGTCTCGAACGCCTCGATCCCGAACGGCGCGAACTCGATCTCGCGCGCGGGCGGCGGCATCGGCGGCGGTCAGGACAACCAGGTCAACCGGCTCGCCGACATCAACCCGTCGGACATCGAGTCGGTCGAAGTGCTGAAGTCGGCGGCGGCCTCGGCCATCTACGGCTCGCGCGCGACGAACGGCGTGGTGGTGATCACGACCAAGCGCGGCCGCTCCGGCGCGCCGAGCTGGAACCTGACGCAGCGCGTCGGGACGGCGGCGCTGTACCGCAAGATCGGCTTCCGGCACTGGGACAACATCTCGACGCTCGTCCCCGGCGGCACGGACTTCTCGTGGATCGGCAACGCGGCGGCGCTCGACGAGGCGCAGGCGGCGTGCAACCCGAACTGCACGAACTACGACTACGAGCAGCAGCTCTTCGGCCGCACCGACCCGACGTTCGAGACGATCCTCTCGACGCGCGGCGGCGCGGGCAACACGAAGTACTTCGCCTCGGTGGCCGACAAGCAGGAAGCGGGCATCATGCTCCGCACCGGCGCACGCCGCACCTCGGGCCGCATCAACATCGATCAGACGCTCGGCCAGAAGTTCACGATCTCGGCCGGCCTCGGCATCACGCGCAACTTCAACCAGCGCGGCATCACGAACAACGACAACGCTGGCATCTCGCCGGTCTACGACGCGGGCTACATCCCCCACGTCATCGACCTGCGCCGCCGCGCCGATGGCTCGTATCCGGTGAACCCCTTCTACGCCGGCGGCTCGTCGGTGTCGAACTACTTCGCCAACACCGAGTACATCAAGAACAACGAGGAAGTGTGGCGTCAGACGGGCAACGTCCGCTTCGCCTACCAGGCGCTGTCGACCGCCCAGCACAACCTGAACATCTCGTACCAGGCCGGTCTCGACCGCTTCCACCAGGACGGCATCGCGTTCTCGCCGCCGTTCCTCCAGTTCGAGCCGAACGACAACTTCGCCGGCACGAGCTCGGTGGCGACGTCGCAGAACTTCCAGATGAACCAGAGCATCAACGTCGTCCACACCTGGACGCCGACGATGCCGTGGATCAACAGCCTCACGACGTCGCTGGGTGGCACGTCCGAGAGCCAGGCGCTCAAGACGTACCGCACGCGCGGGCGCGGCCTGCTCCCGACGGTCGGGCTCTCGGCCGGCGCGCAGGAGACGGTGGTCGAGGACGGTCGGCAGGAGTTCCGCGACCAGTCGCTCTACCTGAACGAACAGGCGTCGCTGCTCAACGAAGCGCTGAACGTCTCGGTCGGCTTCCGCATGGACCGTTCGTCGGCCAACGGCGACTACGAGAAGTACTACCTGTTCCCGAAGTACTCCGCGGCGTACCGCTTCGAGAAGCCGTGGTGGGCCTCGCAGTACACCGACGAGATCAAGCTCCGCGCCTCGTGGGGGCAGTCCGGCAACCGTCCGCGCTATGCGGACCGTGACCTGCTCTTCGCGAACGCGGGCATCATCGACGGCCGCTCGGGCCTCGTCTCGGCCGGCACGCTCGGCAACCCGGCGATCAAGCCGGAGACGATGAGCGAGACGGACGTCGGCGTCGACGCCTCGTTCCTCAACCAGCGGATCAACTTCGAGCTCACGAACTACTCGCGGAAGATCACGGACCTGCTCCTCACCTTCCCGCTGCCGCCGTCGTCGGGCCTCACGCAGCAGATCGTGAACGGCGGCCAGATGTCGGTGAAGGGCTGGGAGTTCGGCGTGACGGGCATCCCGGTCCAGCGCGGCCAGTTCACCTGGACCTCGCGCATCAACTACACGACCAACAAGCAGACGGTCGACAACCTGCTCGTGGACGGCCAGATCGTGCCGGACTTCGCGGTGCCGGGCTCGTTCGGCGCCACGTACGGCCGCAACCGCATCGCCACGGGCCTGCGTTCGACGCTGGTCTGGGCGAACGCCCCGCTCGGCGCGGGCGGCGCGGTGCGCGACACCATCGTCGGCGACGCCAACCCGTACCACCAGACGCAGTTCACGAACGACTTCACGTACGGCCCGTGGACGATGTCGACGCTGTTCGACTGGCGGAACGGCGGCCTCGTGTCGAACATGACGAACAACCTGTGGGACGAGGGCGGCAACGCCCGCGACTTCGACGAGCCGTTCCGCGGCACGACGAAGGGCCTCTACCGCTACTACGACACGTTCTCGGCCGGCGACAGCCGCGTCTACATCCAGCCGGGCACGTTCCTCAAGCTGCGCGAGGTCACGGTGTCCTATCAGGCGCCGAGCTCGTTCGTGAACCGCTGGCTCAAGGGCGCGAAGGACCTCCGCGTCGCCCTCAGCGGCCGCAACCTGTGGGTGAAGACCGATTACTGGTCGTACGATCCGGAGTTCAACAACTTCGGCAACACGAACTTCAACCGCTTCATCGACCTCGCGCCGTTCCCGACCAGCCGCCAGTTCTTCTTCAGCGTCGACATCGGGTACTGACCCATGAGGAATCCAATGCAGAAGGGACTCATCCTCGGCCTGACCGGCTTGGCGCTCGTCGCCACGGCCTGCAGCGCCGACCCGCTCGCGATCCCGAACCCGAACTCGCCGACGGTCGCAGGCGCGTCGGCAGATCCGGGACTGATCCAGCTCCAGGCCACCGGCATCACCCGCCAGCTCCGCGGTGGTCTCGGCGGCTACATCACCACCGTCGCGCGGTTCGGACGCGAGGGCTACATCTACTCGCCGAACGAAGGCCGCAACACCTCGCACTACCTGATCGGACTCTCGGGGCAGAACAAGCTCGATCCCTCGGGGTTCGCGACGGGCGTGTGGGGCGGCCAGTACGGCAACCGCCGCGACATCTTCAACTTCAAGAACGTCGTGGCCGGGAACCCGACGCTCTCGACGGCGCAGAAGAGCGCGGCGACCGGCTTCGCCCGCACCCTCGACGCGCTCGAGATGCTGTACGTGATCGCGACGCGCGACTCGCTGGGCGCGGTGATCGACATCAACCTCAACGCCTCGGACCTCGCGCCGTTCGTCTCGCGTGACTCGGTCTACCGCTTCATCCTCGGCTCGCTCGACGCCGCGGATGCGGAACTGGCGGCGGGGGGCGCGGCGTTCCCGTTCGCGCTGCACTCGGGCTTCGCGGGCTTCAACACCCCCGCGACGTTCCGCCAGTTCAACCGCGCCATCCGCGCGCGCGCGTCGGTGTACTACGCCACCCGCGGTGGTGTCGCGGCGACGCAGTACGCGGCGGCGCTCACGGCGCTCGGCGCGTCGTTCATCAACACGGCCGCGCCGACCGCGGGCACGATGGCGACCGGCGTGTACCACGTGTACTCGACGGCGACCGGCGACGCGCAGAACGGCGTCGGCCAGAACGCCGACTACCTGGTGCATCCGTCGTACGCCACGGACATCGCGGCCGGCGACCTCCGGTCGTCCAAGTGGACGGTCCTCGCGGTGGCGCGCAACGCGCCGCAGGGGCTCGGCATCGCGACCGACCTGGCGATGAACCGGTATGCGACCAACGCGTCGCCGGTGCCCGTCATCCGCAACGAGGAGCTCATCCTCCTTCGCGCGGAGGCCCGGTGGTTCACTGGTGACAAGACCAATGCGATCGCCGACCTCAACCTCGTGCGCGCGACCTCCGGTGGCGGTGCCATCGGCGTGAGCGCGGCGACGCCGGCGTCGACCGACGCGCAGTTCATCGACGCGCTGCTCTACGAGCGCCGGTTCTCCCTGCTGTCCGAGGGACACCGCTGGTTCGATCACATCCGTCTCGGCCGGCTGAACGACCTGCCGCTCGATCTCTCGACCGGCGTCAACGCGCACTTCCGTGCGCGCGTGATGCCCGTGCCGCAGGCCGAGTGCCTGGTGCGTGCCCGCGCGGGCAACGCCGCGCTCGCCGGGCCGGGGTGCTGATTCCGGGATCAAGGACGAAGGATGAAAGGAACGGGCCCGGCGAGATCATCGCCGGGCCCGTTCTGTTTCGTCCCACCTCCAGCCGGCGCATCGACCGCCGCGCCGTCAGCGCCTCAGTTCGCGCAGGGCATGCGCGCCCTCCGGCAGGATGATCCGCTCCATCGCCAGTTGCACCGCCGCGCGCGAGCCGGGGAGCGAGAGGAGGAGTTTGCCTCGCGCGCTGCCCGCCGTCGCGCGACTCAGGATGGCCGCGGGGCCGATCTGCTCCTGGAAACTCAGCATCCGGAACAGCTCGCCGAACCCGGGCAGCTCCTTCTCGAGCAGCGGGCGCACGACCTCGATGGTGCGGTCGCGCGAGCCGAGTCCGGTGCCGCCGGTGATCAGGATGAGATCGAGATCGGCTCGGTCGAGCCAGGCCTCGAGCTGCGTGCGGACCTGCGTCTCCTCGTTGGGCAGCAGCCCGGTCTCGAGGACGGCGTGCCCCGCTGCGGTGAGCGCCTCACGCAGGTAGCGCCCGGAGTGGTCGGTGTCCGCCGTCCGGGAATCGCTCACCGTGAGCACCGCGCAGCGCAGCGCGGTGAACCTCGTCGCCTCGACGCGGTGCGCCTGCGTCCCCTCGGGGACGGTCAAGCCTCGAGCCCCTCGGCGCGCAGCGTCGCAAGCACGCGATCGCGGAGACTCTTGGGGCACTTCTCCTCGCCACGTGCGGCGTGGAGCACCTCGAGGAAGCGGCGCTCGAAATCGGCGACCTCGGTGCAGTGCCCGCAGCGTCCCACGTGCGCGCGGAGCCGCGCCTCGAACGAGTCGTCGAGTTCGCCGTCGAGGAAGTCGAAGAGCTTCTCGAGGGCCTCGTCACAGCCGACGGGATGCGAGGACTCGGTGGCCTTGGGCTCGTGCGTCATGCGGGACTCCGGGTGGGGCGGGCCGGCACGAGGCCGGCATCACGGGCGTGCTGGGCGAGACTCTGCTGCAGGAGCTTGCGGCCGCGGAAGAGCCGCGAGCGCACGGTGCCCACGGGAACGCCGAGGACGGCGGCCGCGGCCTCGTAGGGCTGGTCCTCGATGTCGACGAGGACCACCACGCTCTTGAACGTGTCGGGGAGCGCGGCGAGTGCGGTGGTGATCGCGGGGCCGAGGTCGGCGCGGTCGAGGATGGGGTCGAGTCCGCCGCGCACCCAGGCCTCCTGCGCCTGCGTGGCGTCGGCGGCAGCGGACGCATCCTCGTCGAGCGTGACCTCGCGCTGGCCGCGCTCCCGCGAGCGCAGGAAGGCGTTGCGAGCGATGGTGAAGAGCCAGCGCTTGATGTCGGTGCCCGGCTGGAAGGTGCGCCACGACCGGAACGCGCGCAGATAGGTGTCCTGCACGACGTCCTCCGCGTCGCTGGGGTCGCGCGTGAGCGACCGGGCGAACCGGTAGACGTCGTCCATCACCGCGATCGCGGCGTCGGAGAACTCCGGCGGCGCGGGCGAGCGGGCCGCACTGGCCTCGGGCGTGTCGGTCATCATGGTAACGTCTCACCAATCCGCGCCCAATGCAAAGGTTCCGGGGTGCGCATCGGGCCAGGACTCGCCGGGCAGCGACCTGGGGGATCCGTGGACTTGCCGGGGCAGGGCGCGCCGACGGACCTTTCGACATGAGCATCGCCCATCTCCGTGAGGAATACCGTCGCGAGCAGCTGGACGAGCGTGACGTCGCCGCCGACCCGCTCGCGCAGTTCGAGCATTGGTTCGGCCAGGCCCGGGCAGCCGAGATCCACGAGCCCAACGCGATGGCCCTCGCGACGGCCGACGCCGAAGGGCGGCCGAGCGTGCGCACGGTGCTGCTCAAGGAGGCGGACACGCGCGGCTTCGTGTTCTTCACCGACTATCGCAGCCGCAAGGGACAGGAGCTCGACCGCGCCGGTGCGCGCGCGGCGCTGTGCTTCTGGTGGGGACCGCTCGAGCGCCAGGTCCGGATCGAAGGGCGGGTGGAGCGGATCACGACCGCCGAGTCGGAGGCGTACTACCGCACGCGGCCGAGGGGCAGCAGGCTCGGCGCGTGGGCATCCGCGCAGAGCTCGGTGATCGCGAGCCGCGCCGGGCTCGAGGCGCGCCACGCGGAACTGGACGGTGAGTTCCCGGGTGACGACGTGCCGTTGCCGCCGCACTGGGGCGGCTATCGGGTCGTGCCCGACGCGTACGAGTTCTGGCAGGGCCGACCGAGCCGGCTGCACGACCGGCTGCGGTACGTGCCGCAGCACGGCGGATGGCGGCTGGAGCGACTCAGTCCCTGACCGCCCTCCCGCGCCCTACTGCAGCGCCGCGAGCGCGTCCTTCGCGACCTTGAGCTGCGCGTCGAGGGCGAGCGCGCGCTCGTACTGCGCCTTCGCGTCGGGTCTCCGACCCTGCTTCTCGAGGACCATCCCCAGGCGGTAGTGCACGGCCGCGCGCGACGGGCGCGAGTTCTCCACCACCCAGTCCGGCTCGGTCGTGAGCACGCGGAGGACCTGCTCACCACGCGGGAGCTGCTGTCCGCTCGACGCGGCGAGGCGCCCGACCTGGAACCGCAGCGCGATGTCGGCGGGATGCTTCGCCAGCGCCTGGTCGAGCGTCGCGAACGCCGCCGTGACGCGACCCCACGTCTGCTGACGCTGCGCGAGCGCGATCACGAAGCGGACGCTGTCCGGCGCGGCCGCGATGGCCGCCCGGAGCGCGCGTTCGACCCCGGCGGTGTCCTTCTTGAACGCGGCGATGCTGGCCGAGGCGAAGTGGCCGCGCACCACGTTGCGGCTCGCGATCTCCCGCTGCTGCGCCTGCGCCTTCTCGGGGCTCCCGCCCATGAAGCCCGGCGCCTGGAGGTAGAACGTGATCAGCGCATCGCGCGCATCGAGGAAGTCCGGGTCGAGCTCGACCGCGCGTTCCCACTCGGTGCGGATCCGGCGCGCCATGAGGCCCTGGCGGACGGGATTGGCGTTCTGTGCCTGCTGGCCGACGGCATTCGCGAGCCAATGATGGTAGCTCGCGTTGCGTCCGTCGGCTGCGACCGCGCGCTCGAACTCCCGTTCGGCCTTGTCCGGCTTGTTCTCGCGCATGTAGCGCATGCCGGCGTCGAACGCGGTCCTGCCGGGCGCGGCGAGCGCCGGCGCGGCTTGGGCGCCGGCGGCCGCGGCGAGCACCGACAGCGCCAGCATCGCACGTGCGATCACCACTGGTCATCCTCGGAATCGGTGAGTTCCCCGTGCAGCTTCAGATAGCTGTCGTACCGCGACGCGCTCACGGTGCCGGCCTTCACGGCCGCGACGACCGCACAGGCGGGTTCGATGTCGTGCGTGCAGTCCTGGAACCGGCATTCCCCCAGGAACGCCTTGAACTCCGGGAAGCACTGGTCGAGCGACTCCGACGGCAGGCCCCACATCCCGACCTCGCGGAGTCCGGGGGTGTCGACGAGATACCCCTCGTCTCCGTCGGGGAGCGGGATGAGCCGCGCGCCGACCGTCGTGTGGCGTCCCTTGTTCACGGACTCGGAGATCTCCTGCGTGCGGAGCCCCAGCGTGGGGTGCAGCGCGTTCATGAGTGACGACTTCCCGACACCGCTGGGACCGGTGAAGGCGGTGATGCGGCCGTGGAGCGCTCCGCGCAGCTCCTCCAGGCCGTCGCCGCGCTTGACGCTCGTGCGATGCACCGGATACCCCGCCGCGCGATACGGTTCCACGAGCGCCTCGACGGTCGACGGCTCGACGAGCTCCACCTTGTTGACGACGAGATGCGCCTTGAGGTCGTTGGCCTCGCAGATCACGAGGAAGCGATCGATCATGCGCACGTGCGGCTCGGGCCGGGCCGCGGCGAAGACGACGAGCACCTGGTCGATGTTCGCCGCGAGCACGCGCTCCCCGTGCCGACCCCCGGGCTCCCGTCGCGCGAGGACCCCGCTCCGCGGGCCGATCGCCGTGATGCGCCAGGCGCTGTCGCGCTCGTCCGGCTCGACGGTCACATGGTCGCCCACCGCGAGCTTGAGGTGGCCCTTGAGTTCCTGCTTGAGGCGCCCGGCGAGCGAGGCATCATGCTCGGTGCCGTCCGGCGACCGGATCCGCCAGACTCCCCCCGTCCCCGCCGTGACGATCCCCGGCTTCGCGCGTGACTCGCTCACGCCGAGCCCTCGTCGTCCCAGTCGGCCTGCTCGGCGGCGCGCCGGGCGGCCTCGCGCTCGCGCTGCTCGCGCGCGCGGATGAGGTCATCGAGCACGCGCTGGACCTCCTCGACGGGCATCTCGCCGAGTCTGGCCTTGGCCGTCCGCGAGTCCGTGCCGTGGGCGAGGAAGCCGGACTCGAGATGCCCCTCGATCCCCGCCTCGCCGACGCGCTTCCAGCGGACGAAGAGGAGGAACGCGCCGAACGCGCCCTCGGGCGCGTCGACGCGATCCGAGAGGATCTCGACGCTGTAGCTCAGGCCGTCGCGTCCTTCGAACGCGGCGGGCCGCGCGTGGACCGCCGCGTACCCGCCGATGGTCCGCTCGTCGCCCTTGGAGTGGTCCGCGGGAAGGAAGCGGCTCATCGGCGGGTGTCCATCGTGGAGGCGCGCAGGCTCAGCGCGCTCCGGTCATGGGCACCAGCGCGCGCCGCACCGGGTGCGTCCCGCCCACCGCGAGCCTGTCGTCGAGGAAGTTCCACGTGGTGAGGCCGTCATCGCTCTGCGGCTCGAGCAGCATCGCCGCGACGAGGGCCATCGCCTGCTTGCCACTGACGACGTAGCTGCCGCGCGGCGCGGCGATCGGCGTCTCGCTCCAGCGCCCCTCGAGGCGCACCTCGTTGTGACCTTGGAACGGGCGCGCGCCCTTCACGATGGAGTCGATCGTGAACGCCTCGCCGCGTCCGGTCCATGCACGCGTGAGGCGCGTGGCGACCACGCCGTGCGCGCGGAGCCGCTCGACGATCGGCGTCATGGACGAGTCGAGGATCCACGCCTCCGGCAGGGCGCGGGTGAGCGTCGGCTCGAACCGGTCGTACACGAGCATCGGCACGGGCGCGAACACGCGCGAGCGCTTGAAGCCGCGCCGCACGCCGGCCTCGTGCCGCAGCGTGTCGTTCATCGGGATGAGCGGCTCGACGAGGACCGGCGCCATGAAGGGCCGCGTGGTCATCTGGGCCCGGATGGGCACCGGAGCGGTGATGCCGCGCGCCAGCGCCGCGGACCCGCCGCGCGTGCGCGCGGTGAGCGTGCGCGCCTGCTCGCCGGTGTAGCTGAGCAGCTCGGCGACGAAGGCGTACGTCGCCTTCACGCGGCGCTCGAACGGGTCGTGCGAATACGCCTCGCTGAGCACGCTCACGCGATTACGGAGGCCGTAGTAGTTGGTGCCGAAGCGCGGCTTGTGCTCGTAGGTGAGCCACCCGCCCTTGGCGAGCGACGCCGGGTCCTCGCGGCCGTTGTTCGGGCCGGAGAAGTTGCCGTAGTCGAACGTCTCGAACCCGCGCCGCGTCCGCACCCGCTCACGCAGCGCGGGCAGCAGCGTGTCGCGCGTCCACGGGCCGGCCGGCGCGAGCGCGCCGTCCATCGCCGCAGGATGCAGCGACGGTGAGTACGTCAGCGCGTAGCCGTGGTACGAGCCGTCGGTGGTGTGGAGGTCGACGAACACGTCGGGATCCCACGCGGCGAACATCGCGAGCGAAGCGCGCGCCTCGGGCGACTCGTTCTTGATGTAGTCGCGATTGAGGTCCATCTGGTCGCCGTTCGGCCGCTGGCCGACCGTCGCCGGACCGTCCTGCTCCCCGCGCTGGCGCTCCTGCGGGCCCCACGTGTCGTTGCCATCCGCGTTGTAGATCGGCACGGCGACGAGGATGATCGAGTCGAGCGCGTTGGGCTTGGGGTCGAGAATCAGGTCGCGGAGCAGCGCCTGCACCGCTTCCTTCCCTTCCACTTCACCGCCGTGGATGTTGCCCTGCAGGTAGACGATGGGCTTCCCCGTCGCACGCGCCTCGGCCGGCGTGCGGACCAGCGGTCGTGAGACGACCACGTACGGGAGCTTCTTCCCCTGCACCGTGGTGCCGATGTCGCCCCGGACCCATGCGTTCGGCGCCTTCGCCTGCAGCGCATCGAGGAAGGTGACGACGTCCGCGTAGCTGGAGGTCGCGGCGTAGTTCGTCTGCTCCGCGCGGGTCTGCTGGGCGCAGATGGCGGAGGGCAGCAGGCCGATGGCGGTCACCACCATCCCGAGCCGTTGCCTCGCCCCACCACGCCGTGCACCGGACGTCTGCCGTCCGCCATCCGCCATCTGTCGTCTCATACCGGCTTCCCTGTCCTCGGATAGAATGTCTTCCCCTCGGCCGCCATCCGCTTCAGGATCGCCGCGGGCGTGAACCGTCCCGGATGCTGCGCATCGAGCGCGTCGAGCTGCTGCACCACCTCGGCGATGCCCACCGCATCGGCATGCCGGAACGGCCCGCCGCGGAACGGCGGGAAGCCGATGCCGAACACCGCGCCGATGTCGCCGTCGCGCGCCGACTTGACGATCCCTTCCTCGAGGCAGCGCGCCGCCTCGTTCACCATCGCGAGCGAGAGCCGGCGCTGGATCTCCTCCTTCGGGATCTCCTTGCGGCGCGAGCCGCCGGCGAAGAGCTGATACACGCTCTCGTCGACCCCTTCGCGCTTGCCCTTCTCGTCGTACGCGTAGAACCCCTGCTTCCCCTTCCGTCCGAGCCGACCGGCGCCGAGCGCCTTCACGAGCGCCTCGCTCGGCTGCATGCGGCCGCCGAAGGCATCGGCCATGATCGCGCCGGACTTCCCGGCGATGTCGAGCCCGACCTCGTCGATGAGGTTGATCGGCCCGACGGGGAAGCCGAACGCGGTCATCGCCTTGTCGATCGCGTCGACCGCGGCGCCCTCATCGAGCAACCTGCCCGCCTCATTGACGTACGGCGCGAGGATCCTGTTGACGAAGAAGCCCGGCGCGTCGTTGACGATGATGACCGTCTTCCCGATGCGGCGACCGTAGTCCACGACCGTCGCCGTCACCTCGGGCGCCGTCTTCGCGGTGACGATCACCTCGAGGAGCGGCATCTTGTGCACGGGCGAGAAGAAGTGCATCCCGATCACGCGTTCGGGACGCTTGCTCGCCTCGGCGACCTTGGCGATGGGGATGGTGCTCGTGTTGGTGGCGAAGATCGCGGCCGGAGCGAGCACCGCCTCGGTCTCCCGCAGCACGGCGTGCTTGACCTTGAGGTCCTCGAACACCGCCTCGATCACGAGCGGCACGCGGCCGAAGCCCGTGTACTCGGTGGTGCCGGCGACGAGCCCCACCTGGTCCTCGAACTGCTGGCGCGTGATGCGGCGCTTGATGAGGCCGTCCTTGATGACGTCCCGCACCGCCGCGACGCCCTTGGCCACGCGCGCCGCGTCGGTGTCCTTGAAGCGGACGGGCACGTCCTGCATCGCGCTCACCGCGGCGATGCCCGCGCCCATGAACCCGGTGCCGAGCACGGCGATGCGCGGGACGGGGAGCGGCTTCACGTCGCCGGGGACGCCGGCGTCCTTCTTGAGGGCCGTGGTCGCGTAGAAGAGGAACATCAGCTCGCGGCACACCGGCGTCATCGCCATCTCGCCGAAGAGCCGCGCCTCCTCGGCGTACCCGTGCGCCTCGGAGCTCGCGGAGTAGCCGGCGCTGACCGCCTCGATGGCGGCCATGAGCGCGGGATAGTGGCCACCCGACTTCCGGAGCGTCTGCTCGCGCGCCTGCCGGAAGACCACGGCGCGGCCGATCATGTTGTCGTCGAGCAGGATCTCCTTCGCGCCGTGGTGCCGGCTCTCGCGCTGCCGCGGGATGGTGCCGGCCGCGAGTTCCCGGGCGCGCTGGATGGCGATGGTCCGCAGGATGCTCGGATGCACCATCTCGTCGACGAGGCCAATCTGCAGCGCCTTCTTCGCGCGCACATTCTTGCCGGTGAGGATCATGTCGAGCGCCGCCTGGAGCCCGACGCGCTTGGGCAGGCGCTGCGTCCCGCCGGCACCGGGGATCAGGCCGATCTTCACCTCGGGGAGCGCGAAGACGGTCTTGGGCGAGTCGGCCGCGATGCGATAGGCGCAGGCGAGCGCGAACTCGAGTCCGCCACCGAGGCAGGCGCCGTCGACGGCGACGACCACGGGCACACGCCCCTTCTCGATGCGATGGAACATCGCGTGGCCGAACGCGCTGGCCCTGGCCGCATCGGCCGCGACCTTGAACTCGAGGAACTGGTCGATGTCCGCGCCGGCGATGAAGTTGCCCTTCTTGCCGGAGAGGAGCACCGCCCCGACGATCGCCGTGTCCTTCTCGATCCGTTCGATGTGCGCGGTGAACTCGTCGATCACCGCGGGCGAGAACTTGTTCACCGACTCGCCGGGGAGGTCGAAGGTGAGGACGGCGATGCCGTCGACGACCTCGAGCGTGACCGCTGGCGCGCTGCCGGGCATGGTCATGCGCGCTCCACCACCATCGCGAAGCCGAGCCCGCCGGCCGCGCAGACGGTCATGAGGCCGAACTGCCCGCCGCGCCGCGCGAGCTCGTTCACGAGCGTCGTCGTGATGCGTGCGCCCGTCGCACCGAACGGATGGCCGATGGAGACCGATCCGCCCATCACGTTGAGCTTCGTCCGATCCACCGCGCCCACCGGCGACGTGAATCCCGCGCGCTCGGCCCAGTGCTGGCTCTCGAAGCCCTTCAGGTTGGAGAGCACCTGCGCGGCGAAGGCCTCGTGCATCTCCACGAGGTCCATGTCCTTGAGCGTGAGGCCGGCGCGCTTGAGCGCCATCGGCGCGGCGAGCACGGGGGCCTGCAGCAGCTGCTCGCCCGGGTCGAGCGCCGCGTAGGCGTACCCCCGGATGTACGCCTTCGCCTGCAGTCCGGCCGCGCGGGCCGCGTCCTCGCGCATGAGGAGCACCGCCGCGCCGCCGTCGGTGAGCGGCGAGGCATTGCCCGCCGTCACCGAGCCGTACCGCCGGTCGAACACCGGCTTGAGCGCCGCGAGCGCCTCGGCGGTGGTATCGCTCCGGATGCCGTTGTCGGTCGTCATCGCGGTCTCGAACCTCGGCGGCACGCTCACCGGCACGATCTCGGCCGTGAGCCGTCCGTCGGCGGTGCCCTTGGCGGCGTTCATGTGCGACGCCAGCGCGAGGGCGTCCTGCTCCTCGCGCGAGATGCCGTTCAGCTTCGCCATCTTCTCGGCCGACTGTCCCATCGTCTCGCCGGTGGTCGGCTCGGCGATGGCCGGCGTGATCGGGATGAAGTCCTTGGCGCGGATGGCCGAGAACGCCTGCACGCGCTGGCCGATGGTCTTCGCCTTGCTCGCCGCGACGAGCGCGTCGGAGAAGCCGCGCGAGTGGAGGATGGGCACGTTCGACAGCGACTCGGCCCCGCCGGCGATGGCGACGGTCGCGTGGCCGAGTGCGATCTGGTCGGCGGCGTTGGTGATCGCCTGGTTGGCCGAGGCGCAGGCGCGGGACACGCTGTATGCATCGAGCCGCTTGGGGAGCAGCGGCATGAGGGCGATCTCGCGCGCGATGTTGGGCGCGAGCACGGACGGGAGGACCGTGCCGAACGTCAGCAGGTCGATGGACGCGGGGTCGAGATCGGTCCGATGCACCAGCTCACTGACGGCGATCTTGCCGAGCTCGATCGCGCTGAGTGACTTCAGCTGGGTGCCGGACTTGGCGAATGGGGTACGGACGCCGGCGATGATCGCCACGCGCCGCCCCGGCTCGTAGATGGGCATGCGGGATAAGATAGCGGATGGCGGATGACGCATGGCGGCTCACGAGCGGCCGGAGCGGCCCGACGGCGTGGCTCGCGGGGACGGTGCGCGCGCGGTAAGCTCCCCGCATGTCCCACCCCGTGATCCCGCGGCGCGCGCAGCGCCTGTCCGAACTCGGCGACCGGCGCTTCGACCTGCTCGTGATCGGCGGCGGGATCACCGGGGCCGGCATCGCGCGCGACGCGGCGCGGCGCGGGCTGTGCGTGGCGCTCGTCGAGCAGGAGGACTTCGCCTCGGGCACGTCGAGCCGGTCGTCGCGACTGATCCACGGCGGCGTGCGGTACCTCGAGCACGGCTACCTGCATCTCGTGTTCGAGGCGAGCCGCGAGCGGCGGCGACTGCTCGCGCTCGCGCCGCATCTCGTGCGGCCGCTCCGGTTCACGTGGCCGGTCTACGCGGGCGCGCGCGTGCCGCGCTGGAAGCTCGCGGCCGCGCTCACGCTCTACGATGCGCTCGCGATGTTCAAGAACGTCGGGCGGCACAAGCGCCTCGGCCGCGCGGGCGTGCTGCGGGCGGAGCCCCGACTCGCGGCCGACGGGCTCAAGGGCGGCGCGAGCTACTGGGACGCGGCGACCGACGATGCGCGGCTCACGCTCGCCAACGTCCTCGACGCCGCGCATGCGAGCGCGACGGTGGTCAACCACGCGCGCGTCACTGCGCTCACCTTCCCCACCGCGCACGGCATGGCCGACGGCGCGGTGGTGACGGACCTGATCGGCGGGACCGAGGTGCGCGTGCAGGCCAAGGTCGTGCTGAACGCCGCCGGCCCGTGGACCGACGAGATCGCGGCGATGGAGGACACGGTGCGCGGCCCGACGGTGCGCGGGACCAAGGGCGTGCACATCGCGGTGCCGGCGGCGCGCGTCGGCAATCACGCCGCCGTCACCATGCTCTCCCCCGACGACGGCCGGGTGCTCTTCACGCTCCCCTCGGCCACGCACACGATCATCGGCACGACCGACACGCCCACCAAGGAGCATCCGCACGAGGTGCGCGCCACGCGCGCCGATGTGCGGTACCTGCTCAACGCATGCAACCGGTTCTTCCCGGCGGCGGCGCTCACCGAGGACGACGTGATCGCCGCGTGGGCCGGGATCCGCCCGCTCGTCGCGACGACCAAGGACGGGCCGCCCGCATCGGCGAGCCGCGAGCACGCCATCCGCACCTCGCCGCGCGGCGTCATCACCATCACCGGCGGCAAGCTCACGACGTACCGCGAGATGGCCGAGCAGTGCGTGGACGTCGTCGTGCGCCACCTCGGCGTCAGGACGCGCGCGTGCGACACCACGACCGCGCCGCTGCCCGGCGAGCGTGCCGCGCCAGCGTCGGACGACGTGCTGCTCGACCCGGCACTCCGCTGGCGGGAGATCGACGTCGTCCACGCCGTGCGTCATGAGTGCGCCGAGCACCTCTCGGACGTGCTGATGCGCCGCACCACGCTCGCCTTCGAGCGGAGGGATCATGGCCTCGCACTGGCGCCCCGCGTCGCGCAGCTCATGGGCGCGGCGCTCCGGTGGACCGACGCCGGCGTGCGGCTGGCCATCGCGGAGTACGAGCGCGACGTGGCGCGGATCTTCGGCATCGACGCATGATGCGTTGACCGCACCCCGGGGACGGGCGCACCTTTCGCGCGTCCCCCCGACCCGGACCGATGATGCCCGCACCGAATCTCCCGCGCGCGCTGTTCGCGACCGCGCTCGTCCTCGCCGCGTGCGCCGAACGCGGGCCCGTCCCGCTGGTCGTCGAGGCGGTCGCGTCGCCCACGCAGGGCGACGCGGCCGAGCCGTTCGTCTCGCGCGCGCCGGACGGCACCCTGTGGATGAGCTGGCTCGAGCGCGAGGCCGACTCGAGCGTCGCGCTCAAGATCGCGAGCCGCGCACGCGACGGCGCCTGGAGCGCGCCGCGCGTGGTCGTGCAGCGGAGGGACCTCTTCGTGAACTGGGCGGACTTCCCGTCGGTGGTGCCGCTCTCCAACGGGAACCTGCTCGCACACTGGCTCCAGCGCAGCGGCGACGGTCCCTACGCGTACGACGTCCGCGTCGCCGAGTCGCGCGACGGCGGTGCGACCTGGGGCGAGAGCGTGATCCCGCACGCGCAGGGCGTCCCGGCCGAGCACGGGTTCGTCACCATCCTGCCGACCGCCGACGGGGGCGCGGGGATCATGCTGCTGGACGGCACGGCCGGCAGCCTCGCGGCGGCCGCGGCGAAGGCCGCGGCGAAGCGGCCCGCCGGTGCGGCTCCGGAGCACGCGGGCCACCCGGTCGTCGGCATGCAACTCGGCCATGTGCTCTGGAAGGACGGCGCGGTGGCAGAGTCGCGGATCATCGATCCCCGGACGTGCGACTGCTGCCAGACGACCGCCGCGATGACGACGCGTGGACCGGTGGTGGTGTACCGCGACCGCAGCGACGAGGAGATCCGGGACATGTCGGTCACGCGCCTCGTCGATGGCGCCTGGACCGCACCGGTCCCCCTCCATCAGGACGGCTGGAAGATCGATTTCTGTCCGGTGAACGGACCGGCGGCGGGCGCCATCGGCGACACGGTCGCGGTCGTCTGGTTCACGGGCGCGCAGGACACCTCGCGCGTCCGCGTGGCGTTCTCGACCGACGCGGGCGCGACCTTCAGCGCACCGATTCGCGCGGACGATGGGCTCCCGGCGGGGCGCGTCGACCTCGAGATGCTGAGTGGGGACGCGGCGCTCGTGAGCTGGATCGAGCGGCAGGGCGGCGACACGGCGCAGGTGCGGCTGCGCGTCGTGAGGCGCGACGGCACCGTGGACCCCGCGGTGGTGGTGAGCCCATCGAGCGGTGCGCGCTCGAGCGGGTTCCCGCGCATGGTCCGCGACGCCGACGGCGTGACGATCGCCTACACGCTGCCGGGCAAGCCGAGCCAGGTGAAGGTGGCGCGCGTGCGCGTGGGGCCGCGTTGAGCGCGAGCGGTCCCCGCGTCACGCGCTCACGCGCCGGCGCGCTGGCTCTCGTCGGCGCAGCGGTGCTCTCCGTCGCGTGCGGCGCGAAGGACGTCTCTCCGCGCGCCGTCGTCGCCGTCGGCGCGCCCGCACCGTCATACGCGGCCGAGTTGCGTGACGGGACGCCGGTCTCGCTCGCGGACCACAAGGGCGAGGTGGTGCTGCTCAACATCTGGGCGACGTGGTGCAAGCCGTGCCGGCAGGAGATGCCCGCGCTCGACACCCTGCACCGTCGGCATGCGGCGCAGGGACTGCGCATCGCGGGAGTGAGCATCGACGTCGACGACGATCGCGCCAAGGTCGCCGATTTCGCCGCCTCGCTCGGCGCGACCTATGCGCTCTGGTACGACCCCGACGACAAGGTCAGCACCACCTTCCTCGCCCTCGGTGTCCCGGCGAGCTACCTCATCGGTCGCGACGGGACGCTGCGGTGGCGGCACGTGGGCCCGGTGACCGCGGACGACGGCCCGCTCAATGCCGCGTTGCGCGCGGCCCTCGACGAGCCCGCGCCGGACGTCCCGGCACCATGACGCGCGAGGCGCGCTACCCCGCGGCGCTCCTGACGGTCCTGCTCCTCTGGACCGCGGTGCTCGGGATCGCGCCGCACTTCCGGCAGGACTGGCTCCTCGAGAACGTCCTCGTCCTCGTCGCACTGCCCGTGCTCGCCGGCACGTACCGGCAGCTGCGGTTCTCCGACGCCGCGTACACCTGCCTGTTCGTCTTCTTCATGCTCCACGAGGTCGGCGCGCACTACACGTACTCCCTGGTGCCGTACGATGCGTGGGCTCGCGCGCTCACCGGTGTCTCCATCGACCAGGCACTCGGGTTCGAGCGCAACATGTTCGACCGCGCCATCCACTTCCTGTATGGCGTGCTCATCACGCCCGCAGCGGTGGAACTCCTCGCCGTGAAGGCGCCGCCGGTGGGCGTGTGGCGTCTCCTCGTGCCGCTCTTCTTCATGAACTCGCACGCCGTGATCTACGAGACCGTGGAGTGGCTCGCCGCCGAGGCGTTCGGCGGGGCGCTCGGCGCAGCCTATCTCGGCACGCAGGGTGACGTCTTCGACGCGCAGAAGGACATGGCGTTGGCCTTCCTCGGGACGCTGCTCGCCCTGGTGGTCCTGCGGTGGCGGCGCGGCGGCGGGACCGCCGCGGTGCGGCGCGCCGCCTGAGCGACGCGCCGCCGACGCACTAGAGGTCCGTGTCGTCGTGGATCGTCGTGAGCTTCACGATCTTCAGCTTGCGCACCCCGGCCGGGAGCTTGAGCACCGCGAGCTCGCCGAGCTTCTTGCCGAGCAGCGCGCGGCCGATCGGCGAGGACATGGTCACCTGACCGTCGTCGAAGTCCTCGGCGTCGCCGAAGATGAGGTGGTAGTCCTCCTTCTTCTTCGTCGCCTGATCCTCGACGGTGATCTTGGAGCCCATGCCCACGGCGTCGGTCGCGATCTGGGACTCGTCGATCGACGAGAGCTTGGAGAGCCGCTGCGTGAGGTGACCGAGGCGCGCCTGCACGAACTGCTGGCGCTCGAGGGCGGCCTTGTACTCCGAGTTCTCGCGGAGGTCGCCGAGTTCGACGGCCTTCCGGATCTCGTTGGGGAGCGTGACGTTCAGCTCGAAGCGGAGCTTCTCCGCCTCATCCGTCAGCTTCTGCTTGAGTGCCTCGATCATGCGATCACTGCCCCGGAGGGGCGAAAAAGAATCCGACGCCCGGCCAGAGGAGGCCGGGCGCCGGGCGTCGGTTCGTGCCTCAAAGCTACCCTGAGGGCCGCCTGGGTACAAGCGAGGCGACGGCGCCCGCACTCCCTCTCCAACGGTGGGGACCCGCGCACAGTAATATGGACGAGCGGCCGCCGGCCGCCGCACTCGCTTCCGGGGTACCCCTCGAGATGACCACGTCCTCTCCCATCGCGCGCGTCGCCGCCGCGATCCGCTCGACCGCCGTCGCGGCCACGTTGCTCGCGGCGGCCATCGCCGCACCGTGCGCCGCGCCGCTGCAGGCGCAGGCGCGTCCGAGCGCCATCCCGCAGTCCGCGACCCCGGCGAACGCCTTCACGAGCGTGGATTGGCGCCTGCTCGCGGGCCTCGACTACGAGACGGGCAAGGCGTCCGACTCCCTCAAGCAGCTCGACGGCAAGCACGTCCGGGTCCCGGGGTTCATCGTCCCGCTCGACGACGCCGACTCGGAAGGGGCCGAGTTCCTCCTGGTACCGTACTACGGTGCGTGCGTGCACACGCCGCCGCCGCCGCCCAACCAGATGGCCTTCGTGCGGATGGCCGGACGAAAGCAAGTGAAGCTCGCGCTCTTCGACGCCGTCTGGCTCGAGGGCACGCTGCACATCACCAACTACGACTCACCCTACGGCCAGGTGGGCTTCCAGATCGAAGCGACGGGCATGACGCCCTACACCGGGAAGTGACCGGCGCCGGCGCGGCGGTGCTTCGCACCGGGCCTGCCGTCGCGCTCCGCGATGTGCGCTTCGCCTACCGCGGCGGCCGTGACGTGATCGACATCGCCGCGCTCGACGTGGCGCGCGGCGAGCGGCTGTTCCTGCACGGACCGAGCGGCAGCGGCAAGACCACGCTCCTCGGGCTGCTCGCCGGCGTGCTCGCGCCGCGCAGCGGGACCATCGACGTGCTCGGCACCGCGGTCAGTGCGCTCTCGAGCGGCGCGCGTGACCGGTTCCGCGCCGAGCACCTCGGGTACGTCTTCCAGATGTTCAATCTCATCCCGTACCTCTCCGTGCGGGAGAACATCACGCTGCCTTGCCGGCTCTCGCACGCGCGCCGCGCGCGGCTGCGCGGCGCGGATCCGGCGCACGAAGCCGGGCAGCTCGCGGAGCGGCTCGGCATCGCCGCGCTGCTCGACCAGCCGGTGACCGCACTGAGCGTGGGCCAGCAGCAGCGCGTCGCCGTGGCGCGCGCACTCATCGGTGCGCCGGAGCTGGTCGTGTGCGACGAGCCGACGAGCGCGCTCGACGCCGACCGGCGCGACCGTTTCCTCGAGCTGCTCTTCGCGCGGTGCGAGGAGGCCGGCAGCGCGCTCGTGTTCGTGAGCCACGACCTCGGGCTCGCGGCGCGCTTCGCGCGGACGGTGGAGCTCCGTGACGTGAATCGCGCCGCCGACCCGGTCGCGGCCGGCGACCCCGAGGCCGCGCGATGAGCGTCCTCCTCTCCCTGGCGTGGCACTCGCTGCGCAACCGTCGGCTCATCTCCACGCTCACGGTCGCGAGCATCGCCCTCTCGGTGGCGCTGCTGGTGGGGATCGAGCACGTCCGGACGGGCGTGCGCGAGAGTTTCCAGGGGACGATCCGCGGCACCGACCTCATCGTCGGCGCGCGCGGCGGCACCACGCAGGTCCTGCTCTCGACCGTCTTCGGCATGGCCACGCCGAGCGGCACCATCTCGTGGGCGACCTATGAGCGCTGGGCGGCGCACCCGGCCGTGAAGTGGACCATCCCGTACGCCCTCGGCGATGCCCACAAGGGGCATCGCGTGATCGGCACCACCGCGGCGTTCTTCGAGCAGTACCGCTTCCGCGACCAGCGCGTGACGTTCGCGGCGGGCCACGCCCCGGCGAACGAACACGAGATCGCGGTGGGCAGCGAGGTCGCCGAGCGGCTCGGCTACGGCCTCGGGGACTCCGTCGTGCTCTCGCACGGGGTCGCGGCGGTCTCGTTCTCCGAGCACACCGCGCATCCGTTCGTCGTGAGCGGCGTGATCGCGCGGACCTTCACGCCGATCGACCGTGCGCTCTACACCACGCTCGATGGCCTCACCGAGATGCACCAGACCGAGGAGGCGAGCGGCGGCCTCATGATGGGCCCGCCCGCGGCCGCAGTGCCCGACGGCACCAAGCCCCCGATCACGGCCTTCCTCCTCGGGACGAAGAACCGCGTGGAGACCATCCAGCTGCAGTTCGAGATCAACAAGGACGCGTCCGAGCCGCTGACGGCGATCATCCCCGGTGTCGCGCTCGCCCAGCTCTGGCAGACGATCGGCAGCGCCGAGGTCGGCCTGCGTGTCGTCGCGCTGTTCTGCGTGCTCGTCGGCCTCACCGGGATGTGCGTCGCGCTGTACGCGTCCCTCGAGTCGCGGCGGCGCGAGATGGCGATCCTCCGCGCGGTCGGCGCCGGACCGCGCGCGATCGTCGCGCTGCTCGTCTTCGAGTCGTCGCTCCTCGCGCTCACCGGGGCCGTCACCGGCGTCGGACTCGTGTACGGCGGCATCGCCGCCGCACGCTCGGCGGTCGAGGCGCGGTTCGGCCTCTCGCTCACGCTCCACGCACTCGGCCCCATGGAATGGGCGTATCTCGCGCTCGTCGTGGGCGCGGGGACGCTCGTCGGGGTGCTCCCCGCCTGGCGCGCGTACCGGACATCGCTGACTGACGGTCTCGCCCCGAAGCTGTAGGTTTCGCCGCCTACCTTCGTCGCGAGGAGTCGTTCGTGCCGCCCCGTTCGCTGACCACCGTCCTCCTGCTCACCGTCGCGCTCGCGTCCCCCCTCGCCGCACAGCCTGCTCGCCCGACGCCGGCCAATCGCGACCGTTTCGCCGACCCGATCCCGGCGGCCGAGTATCCCGACTACGTGCGTCGCGACGCCGCGACCGACGCGGGCGTGCTGCGCATCCTCGACGAGGGGATGCAGCGCTCCCAGTCGCAGACCCTCGCGCAGGTGCTGATGGACCGGCACGGCCAGCGCCTGACGGGATCGCCGCAGTCCGACGCCGCACAGGACTGGATGGTCCAGACCTACGCGTCGTGGGGCGTCACCGCCCGTCGCGAGCGGTACGGCACGTGGCTCGGCTGGGATCGCGGCGTCACGCACGTGGATCTGATCAGTCCGCGCGTTCGCTCGCTGGAGGCGACGGCGATGGCGTGGAGCCCGGCGACCCCGCGACCGGTGGAGGCCGAGGTGGTCACGTATCCGTCCGGCATCTCCACGCCCGAGGCGTTCGATGCGTGGGTGCCGCGCGTCCGTGGCAGGATCTTCATGATGAACGTGCCCCGGCTCTCCTGCCGCTCGCCGCAGCAGTGGCAGGAATTCAGCACGCCCGAGGAACTCGCGCGCGTGAACGAACAGCAGCAGCAGATGCAGCTCGAGTGGAACCAGTTGAACGTCGCCATGAGCGGCGGGAAGTCGGTGTGGCAGAAGCTCAAGGACGCGGGCGCCGTCGCGGTCCTCACGGCGCAGTGGTCGAGCTATCCCGGCATCAACAAGGTGTTCGGCTCGCCCAACCAGACCTTGCCGACCTTCGCGGTCGGCTGCGAGGACTACGGCCTGCTGTTCCGGCTGGCGCGCAACGGGCAGGCGCCGCGCGCCCGCGTGTTCACCGACAGCAAGCTGCTCGGCGAGCGGCCGGTCTCGAACGTGATCGCCGAGATAAGGGGCACCGAGAAGCCCGACGAGTACGTCATCCTCTCGGCCCACTTCGATTCGTGGTCCTCGGCGTCGGGCGCGACGGACAACGGCACCGGCACCATCACCATGATGGAGGCCATGCGCGTCCTGCGCGCCGTGTATCCCAACCCGAAGCGCACGATCGTCGTGGGGCATTGGAACGGCGAGGAGCAGGGGTTGAACGGGTCGCGCGCGTACAGCGAGGATCATCCCGAGGTAGTGAAGGGGCTGCACGCGCTGTTCAACCAGGACAACGGCACGGGGCGCATCGTGAACCTCTCGGGCGGGCCGATCGCCGGGGCCGGCGCGCGGCTCGCGGGCTACCTGCGCGAGATCCCCAACGAGTTCACGCGGTACATCCGGTTCCAGCCGACGGGCGGCCAGGCGACCGGTGGGAGCGACAACGCGAGCTTCGCGTGCTACAAGGCGCCGGCGTACGGCACCGGGGCGCTCGGATGGGACTACGGCTCGACCACCTGGCACACCGACCGCGACACGTTCGACAAGGTCGTCGAGTCGGATCTCCGGCACAACGCGGTCCTCCTCGCGATGCTCGCGTACCTGGCGAGCGAGGACCCGACCTTCCAGTCGCACCAGACGATCGATCCGCTCCCGGCGGGCCCCAACGGACAGCCGGGCGTCTGGCGTGACTGCGTGAAGGCGCAGCGTCAGGTGCCGGCGGCGACGCGATAGCGAGGCGAGCCACGTGCCGGCGCACGCCGTGCGCGCGCTCGTGAGGCGGCTCCTCTTGGTCCTCCTCGTCATCGGAGGGCCGGGCGGTACCGTCAGTGCGCAGGATGCCGTCACGACACTGGACTCCTGGCGGGTGACGCGCTTCGCGAGCGCGGGCCTCCGCTCGCCGATCATCACGTCGCTCACCGAGTCGGAATCAGGGCGGATCTGGGTCTCGACCGCCGCCGGGATCGCCTGGTTCGATGGCTGGCGGTTCCGCGAGGGGCGCACCGAGCCGAACACGCTCAATCGGGCCGCGGTGGCGCTGCGGCCCATGCGCGGCGACTCCGTGCTCGTCCTGATGAACAACGTCCTGTACGTCGGCGACACCACCGGCCTCGTGCAGCGCCCGATCCTCGGGAGTCTCGCCGCGCCGACCGACAGCGCCGAACAGCAGGTGCGCGATGCGGTGTGGGGCCCCGAGGGGATGCTCTTGCTCGTCACCGTCGAAGGCGGGCGGGACTCGGTGCGGCTGATGCGCTGGAGCGGGTCGCGCGCCGTCGATGTGCCGGCTCCGGCCTCGCTCGCCGGCCGCGGCGTCGCTTCGCTGCACCCGGCGCCCGGTGGGGCGTGGCTCAACACGGCGGACGGGCTCTTCCGGCTGGACCGCGGTCGCTGGCGGATGCACCTCCCGTCGGGCGGCCGCGCCCGGCGCATCACGCGACTC
This sequence comes from uncultured Gemmatimonas sp., assembly GCA_964464585.1. GTDB lineage: Bacteria > Gemmatimonadota > Gemmatimonadetes > Gemmatimonadales > Gemmatimonadaceae > Pseudogemmatithrix. The sequence continues at coordinate 199,800 of CAYXGS010000001.1, forward strand.
GTGGAGGACGCGGACGGACGCGTCGTCGCGAGCGTCGCCGACGGCAGCGACCAGAGCGGTATCTGGGAATGGCAGGGCACGGATCCTCCGCGTCGTGCGGCGGGCGAGGGGGACGACGAACTCCTCGGACTGGCCGCTGACGGCCCGAACGGCTTCCTCGCGGTGCATCGCGGCGGGTATCTGCGCCGACGCACGGCCGGTCGCTGGGCCCCGTACGAGCGCGGGATCGGCGCGCTCGCCGACGTGCGTGCCGCGCTGCGCGACGCGGTCGGTGACCTCTGGGTCGGCACCGGTCAGGGGCTGCTCCTCGTGCGCGAATCCTCACGCCTCTGGGGCGGCGTGCCGCACGGATTCCCGAGTCTCCGCGACCGCGTCAATGCGCTCGCCGAGTCCCGAGACGGTGCGCTGTGGGCCGGCACGTCGGACGGCATCGACATCTTCGAGCGGGACGGCCGCGTCCGGCATCTCGTGGAGGCGGGGGGCGTACCGCTGCGGACCATCACGGCGATCGCGCGCGACTCGAGCGGCGACATGTGGGTCGGCAGCGGCAGCACCCTCGAGGGCGCGCTCCGATGGGACGGTCGGGAGTGGAAGCACTTCACCGCGCGCGACGGACTGGGCGCCGCCCACGTGCATCGCATCGTCGTCTCACGCACGGGGGCGATCTGGTTCCTCGGCATCGGCGATGCGACCATGGCCCCGGCCGGTGACCCGGGCGCCTTCGTGCTGGACTCGGGCCGCTTCCGCCGGGTGGGGCCGGAGGACGGACTCCCATCGGGTCGCGTCTACGACTTCGCGGAAGCACCCGACGGCACCCGCTGGTTCGGGACCGCCGGAGGTCTGAGCCGCCTGCGCGCCGGCGTCTGGACCCATTGGCGCGAACGGCGGGGGCGCACGGCGACGCGTGTCTTCCGCGGGACACCCATCCGTGTCTTCACCCTCGACCTCGATTCCACGGGCACGCCGTGGTTCGGCGACTCGAACGGCGACTTCCCGTACGGACTCGGCACGATCGAGGCCGACACGTTGCGGTTCTTCAACATGAATGACGGCCTGCTCGCCAACTCCGTGCAGTCCGTGCGGGTCGGTCCGGACGGCGCGATCTGGGTCGGCACCACCAACGGGCTCTCCGCGTATCGCGACGGCGCGTGGTTCAAGCTCGGCACCGACCGCGGGCTCGGGTTCCCGCAGATCTGGCCGATCCTCGTCAACGATTCGCTCGTCACGATCGGCACGCTGGGCGGCGGGGTCCGGCAGTTCTCGCTCGCGGCGGCCGCGACTCCACCGCCGCGCGTCCTGGCGCCAGCACCGACCATCGGCACCGGGGTCGCGAACGTGACATGGGTACCCCTCGCCTGGCGAGGGTCCATCTCGTCCCCCCTCATCGAGACGCGCCTCCGGGTGGACGGCGGATCCTGGGGGCCCTGGGCCACGGCGCGCTCCGAGATCCTGCCGCTCTCGGGCGGGCACCATCTCGTGGAGTTCCAAGCGAAGGGACTCTACGCCCCGCTGAACGGGCCGATCACCTCCCTCGCGTTCGACGTGCCGGGGCCGCTCATCACGCGTCCGGCATTCTACCTTCCCGTCGGCGCGCTGCTGCTCCTCCTCGTCGCCTTGTGGGTCACGAGCGCGCGGCGACAGCGCCACGACGCGAACGTGCTCCGCGAGAGCGAACGTCGGTTTCGCGCGCTCGCCGGCTCCACCACGGAGGGCATCGCGATCGCGGTCGCCGGACGGATCGTCGACGCCAACGAGCAGTTGCATCGCATGGTCGGGGTGCGTGATGGGGAGCTCCGCGGCCGCACCCTCGCTGCGGTGCTCGGCGTCACCGACGGGCCCGTTCGCGACGAGGCGGAGCCGGTGACGCTCACCCGCGCGGATGGCAGCCGCATCCCCGCCGAGCTGCGCGAGCGCGCCATCCCGTACTTCGGCCAGGAAGCGCGCGTCGCCGCGGTGCAGGACCTCTCGGAGCGCGCGGCCGCCCGGCGCGCACTGCGCGAATCGGAGGAGCGCTTCGAGACGATCTTCCGGCAGAGTCCCACCGCGATCATGCTGACGACGTGGCCGGAGGGACGGATCGTCGATGTCAGTGACGGGTTCCTCGACGTGACGGGACGAGGACGCGACGAGCTCCTCGACCGGACCACGCTCGAGCTCGAACTCTACCACGATCCCACGGAGCGCGACCGGCTGCGCGCCGGCATCAGCCAGGCCGGACGAGTGGGCGGGGCGGAGATCACCGTCCGTCGTCGCGACGGCGGCCTTCGCAACCTGCTCGGCACGTTCGTGCGCCTCGAACTCGACGGCCGCCCGCACGTCCTTGGCGCCCTGACCGACATCACGGAGCGTCGGACCCTGGAAGCCCAGCTCCTCCAGTCGCAGAAGATGGAGGCGGTGGGTCGTCTCGCCGGCGGCGTGGCCCACGACTTCAACAACCTCCTCACCGTCATCCTCGGCCACGCCGACATGCTCCGCAGCACGGTCGACGACGCGGTCGCGGTCGCGGACGTGGAGGACATCCGCTCCGCGGCGCAACGCGCCGCGGACCTCACCCGCCAGCTCCTCACCTTCGCGCGCAAGCAGCGGATCTCGCCCCGGATCGTCGAACTGGGCGGCCTCGTGCAGCGCACGCAGCGGATGCTCGCGCGACTCCTCGGCGAGGGCATCGCGATCGAGGCCCGGATCGCCGCCGACCTGCCGCAGGTCATCGTGGACGCGGGCCAGATCGAGCAGGTCCTCGTGAACCTCGCGGTCAACGCGCGCGATGCGATGCCGCACGGCGGCCGTCTCACGATCGAGGCGAGCGGGGTGGAGCTCGACGAGGCGTACGCGCGCGACCACGCGCATCTCAAGGCAGGCCGCTTCGCCCTGCTCGCGATCAGCGACACCGGCCTGGGGATCCCCGACGACGTGCTGCCGCGGATCTTCGAGCCGTTCTACACGACCAAGGAGGTCGGACAGGGGACGGGACTCGGCCTGGCGATCTGTTACGGCATCGTGCGCGAGGCGGGCGGACACATCGCCGTCTACAGTGAGGTCGGCACGGGTACCACGGTGCGGATCTACCTCCCGGCACGACCGACCGACGAGGAGGATGTCGCCGAAGAGGCGCCGGCACCGGTGACCGTGACGGGCGGCACCGAGCCGATCCTCGTCGTAGAGGACGAGCCACGCGTGCGAGCGCTGGTCGAGCGCGCGCTCGGCGCACTGGGCTATTCGGTGAGCACTGCGGGGAGTCTCGCCGAGGCGCTCTCGGTGCTCGAGCGGTCGCCGACGCCGCCGAAGGTCCTCGTGACCGACGTGGTGCTTCCCGGCGCGAACGGCCCCGAGGTGGCGAGAACCCTGCGGGCGCGCATCCCCGACCTCGCCGTGCTCTACATCTCGGGATACACCGATCGGAGCTCGCCCTCCACGGCGGTCCTCGACGCCCCGCTGCTCTCCAAACCGTTCACGGCGAACGAGTTGGGGGCCGCCGTCCGGCGCCTCCTCGACGGCGCGACCGGCCCCTGACCGGTGACTGAGCGGTCCCGCAGTGGCGCGCGACGGGCTGGACATGTGATGTGGGTCGTTGGTGCGCGGCCTTCCCGTGTCGTACGTTGACGGTGTATGCGTCCGCGTCACCGCCCGTTCCCGCGACCCCGATGGCTGGTCTCAGCCCTCGGGCTCATCGGCTTGTCGCTGCTCTCCTGTGGCCGCGAACTGACCGGGCCGGAGCGAGGACTGCGCATGGCCACGGGGCTGTCCTTCGTCGGTCAGTTCCCCGGCCCGCTCGCCTCCGTCGCGGACGGCGCCGGGAGCGTGGTGCCGTTCGAGCGTGTCCGGATCGTCTTCCGACGGAGTGACGGCAGCGCCGCGCTCGACACCACGGTGCTCTTCCCCTCGAACGCCGATTCGATCGCGCTCGACCTGCGGGTGCCCCTCGCCACCGGTGCGCCGGAGTCGGGCGAACCGATGAACCTCGCGCTCGCGTACGTGAACGCGACGGGGGACACCGTGTTCCGCGGCGGACCGGTTCCCGTGGTCGCGCAGCTGCGCGCACCGGGCACTCCGCCGCCGCCGCCCGCGCCCGTCCCGCTCTCGTACGTCGGGCCCGGTGCGCAGGCGACCGCGGTCACCATCGCGCCCGACACGCTGACCGTCACCGCCGGGAACGCCTTCGCCTTCACGGCGACCGCGCGCGACGGCCAAGGGGCGATCATCGCCGGCGTGCCCATCGTCTACACCACGCTCGACCCGCTGCGTGCGACCCTGACCTCGGCGGCCAACGGGACCGGCACCACCACGCCGAGCCGCGGGCTCGCGCGGATCGTGGCCGAGCTGCCGACCGGGGCGGCGGCTGACACGGCGTTCATCGTGGTGCTGCCGCGCCCGGGTTCGCTCAGCGTGCAGAGTGGCGGGGCGCAGAGCGCGTTCGCCGGCGCGCTGCTGCCGCAGCCCGTGACGGTGCGGCTGCTAGCGACCGACGGCCAGCCGCTCGCCGGGGCGCCGGTGACCGTCGCCGTCGCACTCGGGGGCGGTTCCGTCACGCCGCTCGACAGCCTCACGGACGGCCAGGGCCTGTTCCGCTTCTCGTGGACCATCGGCGTCGCAGGCGCGCAGAGCGTGAACGTGAGCAGCCCGGGGGTGACGACGATCTCCGTGGGCGCGACCTCGATCGCGAACGGCGCGGTGCGGATGCTCATCACGCAGGAGGTCGGCGCAACGTACCAGGCGGGCGACAGCATCCCGGCGCTGGTCGCCGAGGCGCGGCTGCTGAGCGGCACCATCGACACCACGTTCGCCGACTCGGTGTTCCTCGGGTTCGCGGTCAATCCCACCGGCGCGACGCTCACCGGCGTGACGCGTGTGCGCGCGGTCGCCGGCGTCGCGCGCTTCGACGACTTCCGCATCACTCGCGCCGGCACCGGCTATCAGCTCCTGGTCGGCCGTCCCGGACTCGCCCCGGACACCTCGGCGGCGATCACCGTCACCGCGCGCGCCGCGAGCGCGCTCGTGCTCGTCTCGGGCGGCGGGCAGACGGCCGCGCCGGGCGCGCCGCTGCCGCAGCCGGTCGTCGTGCGCACGACCGACGGCTACGCCAATCCCGTCGCGGGTGTGATCGTGGGCTTCGCCACGGCGAACGGCAGCCTGAGCGCCGCCGCCGACACGAGCGATGCGGCCGGGCTCGCGAGCGTCTCGTGGACCTTGGCCGGGGTCGTCGGCGCCCAGACGATGACCGCGACCTCCGCGGGACTCACCGGCTCGCCGCTGACCGTGAACGCCAATGGCAGCGCCGGGATCGCGACGACGTCGCTCGCGCCGCAGTTCGACACGCTCACGGCGATCGGCGCCAACCGCCTGCTCGTCGCCACCTCGCGCGACGGCGCCAACAACGTCACGCCCGGGACCTACACCTGGGTCTCGCGCGATCCCGCGATCGCCACGGTGAACGACACGGGGCGCGTGCGCGCGATCGCCAACGGCACCACGTGGGTCGTCGCCACCGAGTCCGGCGGCACGCGCGACTCGGCGCGCATCGTCGTCGACCAGCGGCTCGCGACCATCCGCGTCACGCCGGACCCGCGCACGGTCTATCTGGGCGCCTCGTACCAGTTCGCGGCGCTCGCCGTCGACGGGCTCGGCGTCCCGCTGCTCACGCAGCCGAGCTTCACGTGGAGCACGGCGAGCGGATCCATCGCCTCGATCACCGCGAGCGGGTTCGCGACAGGCCTCGGGCTCGGCGCCACGCAGGTGCGCGCGACCGCGGGCAGCGTGACCGGCGTCGCGAGTCTCACCGTGCTCACGCCCATCACCCGCATCGCCGTCGTGCGCGACTCGGCCACCTTCGTCGCGAGCGACACGTTCTCGCTGGCCGCGCTCGGGCGCACGCGCAGCTACCGCGCGGTCGCCTACGACACGCTCGACGTGGTGATGCCGGGGATCAGCTTCACCTGGGCCTCCTCCAACCCGTCGGTCGCGAGCCTCGACTCGGTGGGGACAGCGACCGCGCGCGCGCTCGCGGCGGCCAACGGCTTCACCGCCATCCGCGCGACGGCGCAGGGCGTGATCGGCACGGCGGCGCTCACCGTCGCGCAGGTGATGACGACGATCGACATCACGCCGTCGAGCGCCAGTGTCGCACCGCTCGGTTCGATCGTGCTCACCGCACGGCGCCGCGACGCCAACGGGTACTTCATCCCGGGCGGCACGTTCACGTTCAACACCGGGGACGCGGGGATCGCGACCGTGACGGCCGGTGGCGTGGTGACCGGCGTCGCGCTCGGTGCGACGACGATCACCGCGACGAGCGGCGCGGTGACCTCGCCCGCCGCGAACATCACCGTGACCAACAGCGTGCCGGCGATCATCTCGTTCGGCCGCGACACGCTCGCGATCGGACGGTCCGCGGTCAACGCGGCGATCCCGGTGTACCTGAGCCGTCCCAACGGCACGGCCGTGACGGTCGCCCTGGCCGTCGCCGACACGTTCGCCTACTTCTCGGCCCCGTCGGTGACCATCGCGGCGGGACAGACCGCTGGCGTGGCGAACCTCAACGGCCGCAATGCGGGCACCACCCGGGTCTTCGCGACGGATGGCAGCGGCACCGGCTACGCCGGCGACACCGCGGTGCTCGCGGTGCAGGCGAGCGTGCGGTTCACCAGCAGCTCGTACACGCTCCTCGTGAGCGATGAACTGTCGACGCAGGTGCTGCTCACCGACCCATCGCCGGCCGGGGGCACGTTCATCACGTACAGCTTCGGGACTCCGGGACGCGCCACCGTCTCGCCCGACCCGGCGTTCATCCCGGCCGGCCAGCTCGCCGCGAACGTCGTGATCCGCGCGACCAGCGCGGGCGGCACGACGATCACGCCGGCGGCGACCGGGGTCACGGGCACCGCGTCGACCGTGAACACCACGGCGGCCAACCTCGCGCTGTCGCGGCCGGTCACCCGCTTCGGCACGGGGCAGTTCCGTGACGACTGGTACGTCTATTCGCCGCTCACCGTGAACACGCCGGTCACGGTGACCCTCGCGAGTTCCGATACCGCGGCGGTGCGCGTCGAGCCGCTCACGGTGACGATCCCCGCGGGCAGCTACTACGCGTACTTCACGACGCGCGGACTGGCGCCCGGCTCCGCCACCATCTCGGCGAACGCCACCGGGTGGACGCCGACATCGCTCCCGATCACCGTCACCACACCACGGGTCGCGCTGAGCGGCGGCGGCACGATCAACACGACCAACCCCGAGATCGTCCTCACGGCGTACGCCCAGGACTCGACCGGGGCATCGCACTACCGGTCGAGCGCGCTGGCGGTCTCCGTCTCCTCGAGCGACACGACGGTGATGCGGGTGCTCACGCCGGGGATCGTGATCGGCGCGGGCGCGTACTACTCCAGCACCATCCGCGTCATCCCCGGCGGGAATCCCGGGACCGCGTGGATCCGCGTCTCGGCGAGCGGCCACTTCGCCGACTCGGTGCAGTACACGGTGGTCGGTCCGCGCATCCGCATCGCGATGGGTGGGGCGCGCGTCGGCGCGGGCCAGTACGAGGCGGGCGGGTACGTCTACACGCCCAACAACGTCACCTCGCCGCTGGTCGTGCGGCTCCTGTCCAGCGCGCCCGGCGTGGCGACCGTCACCGACTCGGTGATCGTCCCGACCGGCAGCTACTACGCCTACTTCACGCTGCGCGGCCTGACGCCGGGCACGATCCAGCTCAACGCGTCGGCAGCCGGCTACCAGCCCGACTCGGCGGGCTTCCAGGTCACCACGCCGAAGCTCTACACGACCGGCGGCGGCACCTACAACAACTACGCGCCCCCGGTGGCGTTCACCGTGTATGCGGCGGACACCCTGAACAGCGCCCACTACGTGCTCGACACCATCCGGATCTCGTACAGCTCGTCCGACACGACGGTGCTGACGGTGACCGGCGTCGACACCATCCTGCCAGGCGAGTACTACTCGCAATCGGGACGCGTGAGCTTCGTGGGCGTGGGCACGGCGTGGATCCGCGCGACCGCCCCGGGCATGCGCCCGGATTCGATCGCGTTCACCGTCATCCAGCCGCGCATCCAGTTCAGCTTCGGGACCGCGCGGATGGGGCGCCGGCAGTACTCCGCCTCGACCGACTTCTACGTCTACACGCCGAACAACGTCGGCGCGCCGCTCAACGCGACCATCACGCAGTCGAACGCCGCCGCCGACTCGCTCACCGGCACATCCCTCACCATCCCGGCCGGCACGTACTACTCGTACTTCGGCTTGGCGGGGCTCCAGACGGGCATCGACACGCTCATCGTCACGGCCCCGGGCTACCTTCCCGACACGGCGTTCGTGGTCATCACCAGTCCGCGCCTCACCGGCGGCAATCTCCCGGGCAGCGTGACGACCACGACACCACCGCAGGCGACGACGCTCTATCTCACGGACAGCGTCGGCACCGCCCATTACTCGCTCGACACGCTCCTGTTCAGCGCGCGCTCGAGCGACGCTGCCGTGCTGCAGCCCGACAGCGTCGGGTTCCGCCTCCCGCGCGGGGGATACTACGTGCAGCCGCGGGTCCGCTTCGTCGGGCCGGGCAGCGCGAGCATGACGTGGGGTGACTCGCTCGGCGCCGGCTTCGGGAGCATCTCGTCCAATGCCGTGACGGTCACCGGTCCGTCGCTCACGTTCTACAACGGCACGCCGGTCCTGGGCATGCGCCAGTACCAGCTCGGGACGAGCGCCTACGTGACGATCCCGAACGCCATCGGATCGCCGCTGGTCGTGCGGCTCGTGTCGACCGACCCGACGGTCGCCACGGTGCCCGACAGCGTCATCATCCCGGCGGGCCAGACCTACGCGTACGTCGACGTGCGCGCGCAGGACGCCATCGGCACGGTGCAGCTGCAGGCCACCGCACTCGGCTATGCGACCGCGACGGCCACGCAGCAGGTCACGGCGCCCCGCTTCCTCCTGTCCACGTCGACCCCGGTCCGCACCACGCAGACGCCGCCGAACGTCACCGTGCAGGCCGCCGACGCGAACGGCACCGCGCACTACGTCTGGGAGCCGGTCACCGTGACCCTCGTCTCGTCGGCCCCGACGGTGGGCGCGGTGGATAGCGCCTCGGTCGTGATCCCGGCGGGCGCGTACTACAACAACGTGTCGCGCTTCGTCCCGCTCTCGCCGGGCACGACGCAACTCACCGCGAGCGACCCGCGGATCCAGAGCTACCGCTACGCCGACGCCACCTTCACGGTCGCCGTCACCCTGCCCGCCTTCGGCTGGAGCCAGGGTAGCGCTCCGCTCCGTCTGGGCATCGGACAGTGGGCCGAACCGTACCTCACGTCGCCGGACTACCAGCCGTCGCCCCTCACCGTCGCGCTCGCGCACACGAGCGGCGCCAGCGCGTCGCCCGCCACCGCGATCATCCCGACGTCGAGCTATTACGTCTACACCCGCATCACCGGCGCCTCCGTCGGCCAGGACACCATCACGTTCTCCGCACCGGGCTACGTGAGCATCCGGGCCGCGGTCGATGTCGGCCTCGGCCGGATGGACAACATCGTCAGCTGGCCGTCCACGCTGACGACGGACTCCGTGCAGGTGACGCTGTACGCGCGTGACATGGACGGCACCGGACGCAACGTGTCGGCGGCGACCACGTTCAACGTCGCGGTCGCCGGAAGCGCGCTCGAGGTGCGGAGCGGCGCCGGCGCCGTCACCAGCGTGACCATCCCGGCGGACCAGCAATCCGTGAGCTTCTGGCTCCGTCGGATCTCCAACGGCACCGCCACGGTGACGTTCACCAGCGCGAACTACACGACCTACGTCGCCCCGACCGTGCTCGTCACGGGAGCACCATGACCATGCTTCGCGATCGTCTCCTGCCGATGCTCGGTGCCCTGATGCTCCTCGGCGCCCCCCTCGCGGCGCAGGCTCCTGCGCCGCTCCCGCCGGCGAGCCCGCCGCCACCTGCGCCCGCGGCAGCGCCCGCGCTGCCCGCGGTGATGCCCGTCGCGCGGAACGCACCCGATCCGGCGAGCGTCGCGCCGGCGCTCCGCGCGGCGGAGGCCGCGCCGGTCGCCCAACCGCAGAGTCCGACGCCGCCGGCAGGCGCCACCATGCGCTGCAAGGACGGGACGTGGCTGTCCGGCGCGCCGAGTGCCAACCGTTGCGATCGCAACGGCGGGCTCGCCACCATCCTGCCCGTCCGGGCGGCGCCGCCGGCCGCACCGCCCCGCGCGCCCTGATCCACGGCGGTCGGCAGGTGTGACACGTTCCCGGAGTGCCGTGCGTATCACCGACACTCCCCTGACCGGATCCTCGTGCGCTTTCGCCGTTTCCTGACCTGGTGCTGGGCCGCGCTCGTCCTCGCGGTCGGCGGCTGGTACCTGCTCCGACCGTCGGACTTCACTGCGGAGACCTTTCAAGCGGTCCTGAGCCGGTGGGGCCCGTGGGCGTTCCCGGGGTTCGTGGCCGCCTCCATGGTCCGCGGGATGCTGCTCATCCCCAGCACGGTGGTGGTCATCGCCGGCGGGACGTTCTTCCCCGAAGCGCTCCCGGCAGTGCTGGTGGTCTCCATGCTCGGGATCGTGCTCTCGGCCAGCCTCCTCTATCGCTTCCCGGGGTTCGCGGGATACGATACGATGCTGGCCGAGCGGTACCCCACGAAGCTGGAGCATGTCCGGGGGAAGCTGCAGGGCCCGGGGGCGATGTGGTTCGTGGCGGCCTGGGCGTTCTTCCCTGCGGTCCCGACCGACCTCATCTGCTACGCCGCCGGACTGGTGGGGATGCCCTATCGGCGCATGATCGCTGGTATCATTATCGGGGAGCTGCCGTTGGTGACCGCTTACATCGTGCTTGGTGCGAAGCTGTCGGGATTCCTCCCCATCTGAAGGGGCGCGCGTGATCGAGCACATCCGGAACATCAAGACGTCGGGGACGATCGTGGGCAGCTCGCCATTCCTGGTGAGCCGCATGCTGCGCGCGATCGACTTCGGCCGTGCGCGGACGATCGTGCAGCTCGGCGTCGGCACGGGGTGCATCACGCGCGGCCTGCTGCGCCGGATGCATCCGGACGCCCGGCTCATCTCACTCGAGCTCAACCAGGTGTTCGTCGACGAGAACCGCGACATCACCGATCCGCGCCTCACGCTCCTGCAACGGTGCGCGAGCACGCTGCCCAGGCTCGCCACGGAGCTCGGGCTCGGCCCGATCGACTACATCGTGTCGAGCCTGCCCCTCGCGATCATGAACGAGGTGGTGGTCGAGCGGATCCTCCGCGATTCGGACCGTCTGCTCGCGCCCGACGGGATGTTCCTCCAGTACCAGTACTCGCTCTCGCAGCGTCGGGCGCTCGAGCGGCGGTTCGGCGACGTCCGGGTGGGCTTCACGCTCGCCAACATCCCGCCGGCCTTCGTGTACGAGTGCTCCCCGCAGCTGGCGCACGCCGCGGGTCTCTGATCAGCGCGGCGCCCGTCAGGGCGCCGGAGCGGCGGTGCGGATGGCCCGCGCGTTCCCGACCCACTCCACCGGCAGGCCCCGTGCGCGCAACCGTGCGATGAGCGCGTCGATGTCCGGCTTGGCCTGCGGCGCGCCGAGGAGCCCGCTGTAGAGCCAGCGGTGCGTCGGGGAGTAGACGGCGAGTGCGCCGTTCGCGTCGGGCAGGTCGAGGCGGGCGAGCCAGAGCGAATCGCTCCCGACGCGCACCCATCGGTCCGTGAGCACGGTGGCCCCGCTCGCCGCGCGGGTCGCCCCGAGCATGGCGCGCAGCATGGGCGTCGCGCCCGGCGCGACGAACAGCGGGAGCCGTTGCTCCACGAACCACGCGGCACCGCCGTTGCTTGTGCCCGTCGCGGCCACGATGCCGGCGCCGACCGCCACGCCGGGCGTCGCCTGCGCGAGCCACGCGGCCGCCTTCGCCGCCGCGCCCCTGGTCTGCGCCGTCTCGATCAGCACCCAGCGTCCGCCCACCCGCACGGCCGCGCCGACGCCGAGGAACGGCGGGAACGCGACGAACGCGTCCTCCGTCACCTTCGTCCCGTCGAGCGAGGCGTCCCACATGGGCCGCTGCTCGGTCGCGAGGTACCTCGCGATGATCGAGTCGGCGATCGCGAACGAGTCGGCGGGCGCCGGAGCGTTGATCACGGCGGAGATCGCCGTCATGCGCTTGTACGGCCGGCCGACGCGCCGCACGTCACGCTGCATGGGCAGCATCACGCCCGGCGGGAATCGCCGCCAGCCCGAGTACCAGAACTCGACCTGCTGGACGCCGTAGGGCGCGAGGCCGAAATCCGCGTCCTCATCGGCCGTGAAGCGCACCATCGCGAGCAGGCCGTCGCTGCGGCGGATCGCCCACGTCGCGGGGAATCCGTCGACCGTGGCGCTCACCCGCGCGTGCACGATGCCGTCGATCGTCGTGTCGGTCACGCGGCGCAGGTCGGCCGCGTCGCGCGCCAGCAGCAACGTGCGCTCGGGAGCGAAGGCGAACAGCTCACGGCGCTCCTGCACGTACGCGATGTTGAGCGTCGTGGCGCTCACCGCGCCGTTCGCGCCGGCGAACGTGCGCCCGCCGACCGTGTCGCGCACGATGTCGACGGTGGAACCCGACGGGATGAACACCCGCGTGTTGCGCCAGGCGTTCGCGCCGTAGTCCCGGAGGTCCTGATGCCGCTCGAACGACGGCACATCCGCGAACGGATGCGTGCCGAAGTGGAAGCGCTGCCACTCGGTCAGGACGTCGAGCCGCATGGTGCGGATGCCGCGGAGCGCGGAGTCACCGCCCTGGCGCGCGATCGCCTGATCGAGGAGCCGGGTGGCCGATCCGCGAGCGGACGGAACGGCCTGCGCCATCAGGGCGGCGGGCAGGAGGAGCAGCGGAGCGATGAGGCGCATGGATTCGAAGGAAAGGGACGCGGTTCCCGCATCGATGATCGCCGTACGGCCCGCCGAGGCGAAGGGTGTCGGTGCGGACCGTCCGTGCGGGTGACCTGCCGTGCGCCGCCGAAGGCGAGACGCGTCAGTCGGCGCGCAGGGCGCCCGCCGGGTCGGCCGCCGCGGCGCGCGCCGCGGGCACCGCACTCGCCACCACCGCGACGACGAGCATCAGTCCCGCGACCGCCGCGTATGCCATCGGGTCGACCGCGCGCTGCTGGAACAGCAGCGGTTCCACCCAGCGGCTCGCGAGGACCGCGACCCCGATGCCGCACAGCACGCCGAGCGCCACGAACCGCACGCCCTTGGAGATGACGAGGCGAACCACCCGCCCGCGTGAGGCACCGAGCGCGACGCGGACCCCGAGCTCGTGCATGCGCTGCGCCACATCGTACCCGATGACGCCATGGAGTCCGACGGCGGCGACGAGCAGCGCGAGCAGTCCGAAGGCCGCGAACATCGTCGCGCCGAGTCGCCACGACCGCTGGGCGTCACCGACCAGCGTCCCCAGCGGACGCACGACGAGATACGCGTTCGCAGGCAGGGCGCGCTGGAGCGCGCGACGGACGCCCTCGGCCTGGGCCGCCGCGTCGCCGCGGACGCGCACGACCATCGCGTTGCCGAGCGACCGCGTGGACTGCTCGAGCGAGAGGTAGTATTGCAGCCGTGGCGTCCCGGCGAGTTCGCGCTGCACCATGTCCTCGGCGATGCCGACCACGGTGATGCAGGGCATGGTGTCGGCGCGCGCGCGGAAACACTGGCCGAGGGCTTCGCGCCCGGGCCAGAGCGTGCGTGCCATGCTCTCGCTCACCACCGCGACGTCGGGCGCGCCCATGCGGTCACCGGCGTCGAGCGCGCGCCCGCGGAGGATCCGCGTGCCCATCGTCCGGAAGTAGTCGGGAGTGGACACCTGATAGTAGAAGTCACCGAGGTGGGCCGTGGAGTCGAGGCCCGCGACGAAGACCGGGACGAACGACGTGCTGATGAACGGCGCGCTCACCACCCACGCGGCCGATTCGACCTGCGGGAGGGACTGCGCCTCGGCGACGAGCGTCGCGGTGATCGCCTTCACCGCGTCGTTGCCGGGCCATGGGCCACGCAGGACGCGACTGACGATGAGCACGTGGTCGGCATCGTAGCCCATCGGCATCGCACGCACGCGATCGAGGCTGCGCACGAAGAGGAACGCCCCGATGAGGAGCACCGTGCTCAGCGCGCCCTGCACGACGAGCAGCGCGCTCCGCATGCGGCGCCCGTCAGCGACACCGCCGCGGGCGCCGCCGCGCAGCGCCTGCGAGAGGTCCCGCTTGCGGAGCAGCACCATCGGCACCGCGCCGACCAGCGCACCGATCAGCAGGCTCATCACGAAGGTCGCGCCGATGGAGCGCCAGTCGGTGAGCTCGCGCAGCGCGCCCTCGGGTGTCGCGCCGAGGAGCGTGAGGATCGCCGCCGACGCCCAGCGGGAGACGAGCAGTGCCGCTCCCGCGCCGAGTGCCGCGAGGACGACGCTCTCCACCACCGACTGGGCGACGAGCCGCCCCGCGCCGGCGCCCAGCGCGAGGCGCATCGCGGTCTCGCGCTGCCGTCGGAGCGCGCGCGCGACGAGCAGGTTGGTGACGTTGGCGGCGGCGATGACGAGGACGATCGCCGCGACGACGAGCACCCAGAATGACGTGCGCGCCTCGAGGCTCGGGTCCGGCCCCGCGCCGGGCCGCACGGCCGAGATCGTGGCCACGGGCTGCGACGCCGCGGCGGGCGCCAGTCCCGTGAGGTCGGCGCGCGAGGCGTCCCAGCCGCGGCGGAACGACTGTGTCGCATCCGCCGTCGCCCGCTCGAGCGAGACCCCCGGCTTGAGTCGCACGAGGATGTGCATCCATCCCCAGCGGTAGTGCGTGTAGTAGGTCCTGGCGTCGTCGCTCCCTTCGCTGCCGGCGAAGGTCGTGATGGGGATCCAGACCGCGGGCGGATTCGCGTCGTTGACGCCGGCGAAGCCCGGCGGCGCGACCCCGATGACCTGCGCGCGCACGTTCCCCACCTGCAGCATCATCCCGAGGACGTCACGGCCGCCGAACTCCGAGCGCCAGTACGCGTGGGAGAGCACGGCGACGTCGGCGCCGCGCGGCGTCACATCCTCCGCGTCCGTGAAGTAGCGGCCGAGCACCGGCGGGGCATCGAAGAACGAGAAGTAGCTGGCGCTCACGAGTCCCACGCGGCGTTCGCGCGCCTCCTCCCCATCGCCCACCGCGAGGTTGCGCTCCTGGAACGCCGCGAGCTGCGCGAACGACGAGCTCTCGCGCTGCAGATCGACATAGCGCGTGTACGGCCCCGACTGCGACGTCACCACGCGACCCTGATTCCGCCACTGCCAGTAGATCCGATGCACCGAACCCGGATCGCGGAGATAGGCGAGCGGTCGGAACATCAGCCGATCCACGACGCCGAACATGGTCGTGTTGGCGCCGATGCCGAGCCCCAGGGTGACCACGATGGTGATGGTGAAGGCCGGCGCGCGCGCGAGGCCGCGGAGCGCGTACCGCGCGTCGAGGAGGAGATGCTCGAGCCAGGGGATCGACCAGCGCTCGCGGGCGAGTTCGCGGACCGCGGTGACGTTCCCGAGTCGGCGCTGCGCCGCGTGGCGCGCGTCGGCGGCGCTCGCCCCGTCGTGGACCGCATCGCGTTCGAGCTGCTGCCGGTGGAACGCGAGCTCCTCATCGAGTTCCTCGGCGAGCGCATCGCGCCGGAAGCGGTCGCGGAGTCTGCGAAGCCATTCCATCATCGGGGTCCCCCGGTTCAGGCGTTGCGGAGCACGCGTTGCACGGCACCGATGAGCTCGGCGAACCCGTCGGTCTGCGCACCGAGCTGCCTGCGCCCGTCAGCGGTGATCTCGTAGTAGCGGGCCCGCTGGTTGTTCGGCGTCTGCCGCCACTCGGCGCGCACCCAGCCCTTCTGCCGCATGCGCTGGAGCGCGGGGTAGAGCGAGCCCTCCTCCACCTGGATCACCGCGTTGGAGAGGCGGTGCAGGTGCTGGGCGATGCCGTAGCCGTGCATCGACTGCGAACTGAGGGTCCGCAGGATGAGGAGGTCCAGCAGGCCGGGGAGGAGGTCGCGACGGGTCATGGAGGGGGGTAGGGGCTCAAGGGGATAGACAGGCTATGCCCTGAAAGGGTTGCATCCCCCGGTCCCCGGCCCTGCGCCCCCGGCTCCGACCGCGTCCGCAACGGATCGGGCGCAGCCTGGAAAGCAGAAGGCGGGGCCGCCGTGGCCCCGCCCCCGTCGTCCCGCAGCCTCGATCGCCCCTCAGTGATTCGCCTTCGCGAACTCGTCCTTGAGGGTCTGCATCATCGCCGCGCGCTTGTCATACAGCCGCTTCAGCTTCCGCGGCTTCCGCTTGGCCAGCGCATAGCTCGTGAGGATCGGCAGCGCGATCGTCGAATCGAGGTAGCACACCACGGCATCCGGCAGCTTGTCCGGGTCGATCTTCCCCCAGCTCACGGCCTCGGCCGGCGTCGCGCCGCTCAGGCCGCCGGTGTCGGGCCGCGCGTCGGTGATCTGCAGGAAGTAGTCGTGCCCCTTCTCGTCGATGCCGAGCACCTCCTGGATCTGCGGCTCGGTCTGGAGCGCGAAGTTCTTCGGCGAACCGCCGCCGGCGATGAGCACGGCGCTCTCGCCGCCGTTGCGCTTGGCGTGCAGCACGATGCTCGCGGTCTCGTTCACGTCCTGATTGGGGTCGATGAGGCACTTCCCGCCCTCGAGCTGGAGCGCGGCGATGTTCATGCCGATGCTCGAGTCGCCCGGCGAGCTGGTGTAGATGGGCACGCCGCAGCGGTACGCGGCCGCGAGCAGCGACTTCTGCGGGATGCCCAGCGCCTTCTCGCGCTCCACGAGGTACTTGCCGCACAGGTGATGGAACTCGGCGCTCGACATCGTGCGCTGGAACTCCGGCGCGCGGATGATCTTCCGGAAGAACGCGTCCGTGGACAGCAGCACGTCGTAGTCGAAGAACACGTCGTAGATGCGGACGACACCCTCCTCGCGCAGCTGCGTGTCGCTCGCCTGCGGGTTCCCGCGATGCATCGAGAGGCCGAGGCCGAAGTGCGTGTCGTGGTAGAGGTTGGCGCCGGTGGAGATGATCCAGTCGACGAACCCCGCCTCCATGAGCGGGATGATGGTGCTCATCCCGAGACCGGCGGGCGTGAGCGCACCGGTGAGCGTCATGCCGACGGTCACGCCCTTCTCGAGCATCAGCTGCGTGAAGAGCTGGCACCCCTCGCGGAGGCGGCCCGAGTTGTAGCTCTGGAACACGCCGTCCACGAGGTCGACGACCGACTCGCGTCCGTCGAGCTTGCGCGGGTCGATCTTCCTTCCGCGCAGGAGGGGGCTGGCGGCCTTGGTGCCGACCTTCGCGCTCTTCGACTCGCGCGCCTCGGCGGCGCGCTTCTGCTCGGCCTTGTTGCCCGCGGCGCTCGCGCGCGCGGCCTTGCCGTCCCCATGACGCGACGCCTTGAAGCCGCCGCGCGCACGCCCCGCGTCCGGCGTCCTTCCGCCTTCTCCCTTCATCTCACGCAGTCCCTGCCCGCTTGCGGGCCGTCTTGAGTTGCAGTTCGTACGCCTGTTCGATCACGCGCGCCGCCTCGGCCGGATCGTCGGTCACCACCATCAGGTCCATGTCCCCCGGCGAGATCTTCCGCTCGGCGAGCACGCGGCTGTTGAGCCAGCGCACCAGCCCCGCCCAGTAATGCGTCCCGAAGAGCACCACCGGGAACTGCGAGATCTTCCCCGTCTGGATGAGCGTCAGCGCCTCGAAGAGCTCGTCGAAGGTCCCGAACCCACCGGGGAAGATGATGAACGCGCTCGAGTACTTGATGAACATCGTCTTGCGCACCGCGAAGTAGCGGAAGGCGACGTGCGTGTCGACGTAAGGATTGGTCCCCTGCTCGAACGGCAGCTCGATGTTGCAGCCGATGCTCGGCGCGCCGGCGAGCCGCGCGCCCTTGTTGGCCGCTTCCATGATCCCGGGCCCGGCGCCGGTGATGATCGAGAAGCCCTTCTCGCCGAGCAGCTTCCCGACCTCGACGGCGGACTTGTACTGCGGATCGTCCGGATGCGTGCGCGCCGAGCCGAAGATGGAGACTCCCTTCTCGACCTTGGCGAGCTTGTCGAAGCCTTCGATGAACTCGCCCATGATGCGCATCACGCGCCACGGATCGGTGCTGCGGAAGTCGGAGCGCGGGCCACCGGACTGGAGCAGCCGCGCGTCCTCGGTGAGGGCCCACGCCATGTCGCCGATGGCGTCGTCGGTCGCGCCGCGCTGGAGGGGTTCGTCCTTCACCGCCGGGAACATGCCGGAGGCGCGACGGCCCTCCTCGATGCGCTCCTTCAGCCCCGCGAGGGAGTGACCCGCCGCGGCGGACATCATCTCCGGGTCCACCTTCTTGCCGCTCGCGCTGCGCGGAGCCCCGCCCTGTCCGGAGCGCGCGGGGCGCTTGGTCCGCTCCGGCGCGACAGGGCCTTTCGCCTGCGGGGTGCGCTTGGGCGGCGCTGACTTCGGACGCTTGGGTGCCATGGCGCATGAAGTTTACCTTGTGGCGTGACCGCCGTCATCCTCGTCGCCGACGGAGCCCGCCCCGACACGCTCCGGGCGGCGATGGATGCGGGAGCGTTGCCGGCGCTTGCCGCGCTTCGGCGGGGCGGCGCGTCGCACGTCGTGACCTCCGTGTTCCCCTCGGTCACCGGGCCAGCCTACGTCCCGATGCTCATGGGGGTGCATCCGGGTGCCGCGGGACTGCCGGGCATCCGGTGGTGGGACCGCTCCGGACACCGCGTGTACGCGCACGGCAGTGCGCGCAGCTACGTCGGGTTCGAGGCGTTGCGGCAGGACGGCGACCTCACGCGCGAGGCGCCCACGCTCTTCGAACTGGCGCAGCGACCGCTGGCCGCGCTCACGCCGATCGGCCGCGGCCTCGACGCCGCGTCACGCCTCGGCGCCGACCTCGCCTCCTGGCCGCGGATGGCGTGGACGCACTTCCGTGGCGACCTCGCCGGGTGGCTGCGGATCGAGTCGGCGCTCGCGGATCGCGTAGCCACGCGCGTCGCCTCCGGTGCGCACGATCTCGTGCTCTTCGCGCACCAATGCGTCGACAAGTTCTCGCACCGGTGCGGACACGACTCGCCCGAGGTGCTGTCCGCACTGCGCGGCGTGGATGCGATGGTCGCCCGGCTGCGCGACGATGCGGATCGGCACGGGCGACCGCTCGACCTCGTCGTCGTGAGCGACCACGGACACTCACCGGTCGACGCGCACCTCGACCTCGCCGGGACGGTCCGCGCCGCGGGGTACGGCGTGCTCGCGCATCCGTGGACCTTCGCCGGCGGGGACGAGGTCGCCGTGATGGTGAGTGGGAACGCGATGGCGCACCTGTACCTCGATCTCTCCCGTCGCGACCGCCCGTGGTGGCCCGCGCTCGCTCGCCGCTGGGCCTCACTCGTGGAGCTGCTGCTGGCCCACGACGCGGTCGACCTCCTGCTCCTCCCGCACGGTCCGGATGCCTGCGAGGTGCGGAGCAGGACACGCGGGGTGGCGATGGTCCACCGCGTACCCGGCGGCCGCTATCGCTACGCACCGCGCGACGGGGATCCGCTCGGGATCGCGGCGTGCGTCGGGCACGACACGCTCGACGCCGGGACCGCCCACGACGCGACGATGGACTCGGCGTATCCGGATGCGCTCGTGCAGATCATCGCGCTCGCCGGCGCGGCGCGCTCGGGCGAGATCATCGTGTCGGCGACGCCGGGCTGGGACCTGCGCGCACGCTGGGAGCCGATCCCGCATCGTTCCACGCACGGGTCGCTGCGGCGGGAGCACCTCCTCGTGCCGCTGCTCACGTCGTTCACGCCGCCCGGCACGCCGCGGCGCACCGCGGACGTCTTCGCGCTCACGCGCGCGGCGCTGCGGCGGCGTTGACGCGGGTGTAGAGCTGCTCGAGCCTGTCGGCGAGCGCGCGCTGGCGTTCGCGCAGCTCGTCGAGCCGGGGCCGTTCGCGCCGACGGAGGAAGAACCGGCGCGCGGCCTCGAACGCCTGCTGGCGGCGCTCCCCCACCGCGAGCGCCGCGAAGGCCCAGAAGGGCTGCGCGACGAACGCGAGCAGCGACCAGCCGAGGCCGAGCGCCGGCCAGAGCGCGAGGGCGACGAGCGCGAACCACATGGTGAAGACGACGATGCCGATGAGGACACGGTAGGTCACCAGCGTCTCCTCGCCCTCGGACGCCGACATCCGCGCCGCGATCGCCGAGGTCACCGCCTTCGGCGGCCAGAACACCACCGCGCCCACGATCGAGACCGGGAGGACCACGGCGAACGGCACGCGCGCGACGGTCCACTCCACGGCCTCGCCGATCCGCACGTCGTCCTTGAGCTCGCCAGCGCGCAACCCGAGCTCACGCAGCTCGACCATGTGCGCGTGCAGCTCGGCCGCCACGTCGCGCCACGCCTGGTCGCCGCCGGACCGGAGGGCGAGGAGCGACTCGGTGGTGCTGCGCAGCCGCTCGACCTGCGCCGCCGGGTCGCGCGAGACGCCGCGCCGTTCCGCGGCCCAGACCTCCTCGGCGGTGCGCACGAGGGGTTCGTCCTCCCACGCCTCGAGGTTGAGGGTCACCGAGCGCATCGCCGCCTCGATCCGTCGCGTGAGCTCCCGCACGGCGTTGCGGTCCTCGACGCCCTGCACCAGCAGGTCGTTCCACGGGAACGGGTCGGTGATGATCACGTGCGCCTCGCTGCGGAACGCATCGCGGTCACGGAACACGAGGCCCATCGCGACGATCGGGAAGTCGTGGCCGATGAGCTGCCCCGCCCCGATGGCGATGCGCGCAGCGCCGGTCTTGAGCGGCTGCAGCCGCGACGCGCTGTGACTGATGCCCTCGGGGAAGATCCCCACCGCGTGCCCCTCGGCGAGCACCTTGTGGACGTCGCGGAACGAGTCGAGGTTCTGCGCGAGCTTGCTGGGGTCGTCCTGCTGGCGGTACACCGGCACGGACCCGACGCCCTTCACGAGCCAGCCGATGAGCGGGTCGCGGAAGAGCGGCTCCTTCGCCATGAACCGCACCGTGCGGTCGGCGGCCACCACGACCAGCGCGGGGTCGACGAGCGAGTTGTTGTGGTTCGCGACGAGGAGCACCGGTCCCTCGCTCCGCACGCGCGCCCCCGCCACCGTCACCCGGTAGTACGCCCGGATGGCGAGGTTGGAGATCACGTTCATCACCCAGGGGAACATCATCGGCGGAAAACTACGGCGACGTCACGCCGAGCGCTTGTGGTACTGCCGGATGGCGAGCGTGAGGACGAGCGTGCCCGCGACGGCGAGCACCCCGAGCTGCGGGAGCACGTCGAGGGCCGTCGCGCCCTTGAGCATCACCTCGCGCACCAGCGTGATGAAGTGCTTCATGGGATTGACGCTCGCGATCGCCTGCGCCCACTGCGGCATCGCGCTCACCGGCGTGAAGAGCCCGCTCATGAGCAGGTAGACCATGAGCAGCGAGAAGTTCACGAACATCGCCTGCTGCTGCGTCTCGGTCACGGTGGACACCCAGAGCCCGATGCCGAGCGCGGCGATGAGGTAGAGCGCCGCCCCCCCATACAGCAGGAGCACGCTCCCGCGGAACGGCACGCCGAACCCGAAGCGCGCGACGGCGAGGCCGATGGTGAAGACGGACATCGCGATCACCCAGAGCGGGATCAGCTTGGCCGCGATGAACACCGGCCGCGACACGGGCGTGACGTTGAGCTGGTCGAGCGTCCCCGCCTCCTTCTCGCGCACGATGTTGAGCGCGGTGAACAGCGTCCCGATGAGCGTGAGCAGCTGGACGAGGATCCCGGGCACCATGTACTGCCGGTAGTCGAGCTCGGTGTTGTACCATCCGCGCGTGCGCACCTCCACGCGCGGCTGTCCGCGGCGCGGCGGCGCCTCCGCCCTCGCGCCGGCCGTGGCCGACGCCGGCGCGAGCCGCACGCCCAGCTCGGCGCCATAGCGCGCGAGGATCTGTCGCGCGTAGGCCTGCGTCACGCCCGCCGCGGCGCCATCCTCGGCGTTGAGCAGGAGCTGGACCTCCGCGGCGCGGGAGCGGACGATGTCGCGCTCGAAGTCGGCGGGGATCACGAGCACCAGCTCCACATCGCGGCGCATGAGCGCCTCGTCGCCCAGCGCCGTGCTCGCGGACGCCTCGGTCGCGACGAACCGGCCCGACGCCTGCAGCCGGTCGACCACGCCGCGCGAGGTGCGGCTGTGGTCACGGTCCACCACATGCATCCGCGCGCGCTTCACCTCGAACGTCGCGGCATTGGAGAGGATGACCAGCTGCACGACCGGCATGAGGAAGAGCATCCGCACCATCGCGTGGTCGCGCAGGATCTGCAGGAACTCCTTGCGGAGCAGGAACCGGAGGGTGCGCATGGTCAGTCGAGCCGTTCCTTGAACGCCTTCGTCGCGGCGACGAGGAGCAGGAGCAGCATCGCGGTGAGGATCGCGAGTTCCTGCCAGAGATGCGCGACCCCCGCGCCCTTCAGCATGATCCCCCGCACCGCGACGATGAACCACCGCGCCGGCACGATGTTGGAGATCACCTGGAGCGGCAGCGGCAGGCTCGCGATGGGGAAGATCATCCCCGAGAGCAGCGTGTTCGGCAGCATCGTGCCGAGCATCGTGCCGATCATCGCCGTGCGCTGCGACGAGGTCACCGCCGCGATGAGCACGCCGAGCGCGAGGCCGACGAGCGCGTAGAGCGTGCTCGCCGCGAGGAGCAGCGCGAGGCTCCCCTTGAACGGCACATGGAAGACGAGCCACGCCGCGACCAGCGCCGTCACCACGTTGGCGAACGCGAGCAGCAGGTAGGGCGCGACCTTGCCGAGGATGATCTGCCACGGCCGGAGCGGCGACACCAGGAGGATCTCCATCGTGCCGCGCTCCTTCTCGCGGGAGAGGGAGATGGCGGTCATCTGCGCGGAGACGAGCGTGAGCACGAGCGCGATGAGGCCGGGCACGAAGAGGTTCACGCTCTCGAGCGTCGGATTGAACCGCATCCGCACCTCGGGCGTGATGCGCACCTGCCCGGCCTGACCGGGGAGCGCCGCCTGCCACGCGGCGATGACCGCGCCCGCGTAGGTCTGCATCGTCGTCCCCGTGTTGGGATTCGACGCATCCGTGATGAGCTGGAGGCGCGCCGGCAGGCCCCGCGCGAGGTCCTGCGCCAGGCCGGCGGGGATGACCAGGGCGACGTCGGCCTCGCCGCGCCGGAACACCGGCTCGAGCGCGTCGGTGGTGGCGGTGGTCGCGAGGAGCTTGAAGCGGCCGTTCCCGGCGAATCGCGCGCGCAACGCGAGGCTCTGCGCATCGGGGGCGGGGTCGACGATCGCCATCCGGATGTCGTTCACGTCGGTCCGGATGGCGAAGCCGAAGAGCACGACCTGCGCGAGCGGCATGAGCATGAGGATCGTCAGCGTCTGCCGGTCGCGCAGGATGTGGCGCGCCTCCTTCGCGACGAACGCGCGCAGGGCCTGGAGGCGGTCGACGGATCGCATCGTCACGCCCCCGCCGACACCGGCCGCGCGAGCCGCACGAACACCTCGTCGATGCTCGGCGCGGCGAACCCGGCCTTCAGCGCCGCCGGTGTGCCCATCGCGGCGATGCGTCCGTCGACCATGATCGAGAGTCGGTCGCAGTACTCGGCCTCGTCCATGTAGTGCGTGGTGACGAAGACCGTCGTCCCGCGCGCCGCCGCGGCGTAGATCATCTCCCAGAACTGCCGGCGCGTCACCGGATCGACGCCGCCCGTCGGTTCATCGAGGAAGACGACCTTGGGCCGATGCACCATCGCGACCGAGAAGGCGAGCTTCTGCTTCCACCCGAGCGGGAGCGTGGCGACGAGCGCCTTCGCCGCGCCGCCGAGCTGCAGCGTGTCGAGCATCTCGTCGCGGCGCGTGCGGATCTCGGCGTCGCTCAGCCCGTAGATGCCGCCGTAGAGCTCGATGTTCTCGCGCACCGTGAGGTCGTCATAGAGCGAGAACCGCTGGCTCATGTAGCCGATGCTGCGGCGCACCTCCTCCGACTGCGTGAGGATGTCGAAGCCGGCGACCTTCGCGGAGCCGGCGGTCGGCGCGAGGAGGCCGATGAGCATCTTGATCGCCGTCGTCTTGCCCGCGCCGTTGGCGCCGAGGAAGCCGAAGACCTCGCCCTCCTGCACGTCCACGGTGATCGCATCGACCGCGGTGAAGGCGCCGAAACGACGCGTGAGGTCGCGGACCTCGATGGCCGTCGTCATGCCGCTGCCGGACCGGCGGCGGCGTCGGCACCCATGAGCGCCATGAAGGCGTCCTCGATCCCCGGGGCGATCGGCGCGGCCCACGCGTCGGTGATGCCGCGGGCCCGGACCCACGCGAGCAGTTCGTCGATGACCTGCCGGGGCGCGAGCCCGCGCCGCACATCGCTGTAGTGGAGCGTGTCGCCGAACGGCTGCACCGAGGCCGCGTGCGGGAACGCGCGCAGCGCCTCGATGAGTCCGTGCCGCGGGACGCCGTGCACGGCGAAGAGGTCGCGCGGGAAGCGCGCGCCGATGGCGTCGGGCGCGTCGATCGCGAGGAGCCGGCCCTTCTGCACGAGGGCGACGCGCTCGCAGCGGCCGGCTTCGTCCATGTACGGCGTGGAGACGACGATCGTGAGTCCCGTCGACTTGAGCGCGTGGAGCAGGTCCCAGAACTCGCGACGCGACACGGCGTCGACGCCGGTGGTCGGTTCGTCGAGCAGCAGCAGCTCGGGGCGATGCACCAGCGCGCACGAGAGCGCGAGCTTCTGCTTCATGCCGCCGGAGAGCGCCCCGGCGCGCCGGTCCCTGAACGGCTCGATCTGCCGATAGATGGGCGCGATCAGGTCATACCCATCCTCGAGCGTGGTCCCGAACACCGACGCGAAGAAGCGCAGGTTCTCCTCCACGCTCAGGTCCGGATAGAGCGAGAAACGGCCCGGCATGTAGCCGACGCGCGAGCGGATCGCCCAGAGATCGCGCACCACGTCGCGGCCGAGCACGGTCGCCGACCCGGCGTCGGGGACGAGCAGCGTGGTGAGGATGCGGAAGAGCGTCGACTTCCCGCCGCCGTCGGGACCGACGAGCCCGAACAGCTCCCCCGCTCGCACCTCGAACGAGACCTCGTCGAGCGCGACGGTCTCACCGAAACGCTTGCGGAGCCCGCGTACCTGCACGGGGAGCGACGAACCGTCGAGGCTCACTTGTCCGTCGCGCCGGCGAACGTGAGGTCGGCCGGCATCCCGATCTTGAGCGTGCCGTCGACGTTCGCCACGCGGACCTTGATCGCATAGACGAGGTCCGACCGCTCGTCGCGGGTCTGGACCGGCGTCGGCGTGAACTCGCTCTGGCTCGCGATCCAGCTCACCGTGCCCGCGAGGGTGACGAGCGAGTCGCCCTGCGTGACGTGCACCGCGACCGGTTGCCCGAGTCGCACGGCGCCGAGCTGCGCGCCCGAGACGTAGGCGCGCAGTTCGAGGGTGTCGAGCGACGCGACCTTGTACAGCGGCTGCCCCGGCGCGACCATCTCGCCCGCGCGCGCGTACGTCGCGAGCACGGTCCCAGCGACCGGGTTCACCACCGTGGTGCGCGCGACCCGGTCGCGCGCCTGCGCCACGCGCGCCTCCACCGCCGCCGCCTCGAGCCCGATGCTGCGACGCTGCGCGCGGGCGGCCTCGAGCTGCGCGAGCACCGTGCGATGGTCACGCTCGGCCTGGTCGAGCTGCTGCGCCGTCGCGGCCTGCTGCGCGCTCAGTCGCTGCACGCGGTCGAACGCGCGCGCCGCGATCTCGCGCTGCACGTCCAGCACGCCGAGCTGCTCATCGACCTCGCTGAGCCGGGCGGCGACCGCAGCCCGTTGCGCCGCGACCTGACGCTGGTCGAGCGAGAGCGCGGTCGAATCGAGGACCGCGGCCACCGCACCCGCGGCGATGGTCTGTCCCTCGGTGATGAGGAAGCGGTCGATCGGACCGCTTGTCTGCGCGGCGACCACCACTTCGATCGCCTCGAAGTTGCCGTACGCGTCGGGCGCGTCGTTCCGCGAGCACGCGGCGAGCGCGAGCGGCAGCGCCGCGGCGAGGACGGCGACGCGCCGGGCGCGCCGCGAAGGACCGGTCGGGGATGACATCAGCGGACCTCGAGTCCGATGGTGGTGAGGAAGCGGGCGCGGGCCTGGGCCAGCTCCACGCGATGCGTGGCGCGGGCGAGCCGCGCGGTGTTCAGGTCGGTCTCGCGATCGACGTACTCCGCGGCGGTGATCACGCTCTCCGCGTAGCGCAGGCGGGCCTCCAGCAGCACGCGCTCGCGGAGCGTGACGATCGCCTCATCGGTGGCGACCGCGCGTTCCAGCCGGTCGACCGCCGCGAGGTCGGCGCGGACCGCGCGCTGGATCCGTTCCGCGAACGCGCGCTCCTCGGTGACGAGCACCTGCCGCTGCAGCGCGATGGCCTCGCGCTCGCGCTTGATGGTGCCCCAGTCGAAGGGCGTCCACTCGAGCTGCACGCCGGCGAGCCAGTAGCCGTCGAACTCGCGCGCCAGCTGATTGAGGCCCGGCCGGCCGTACCCGGTGCGCCCGAACGCCGAGACGCGCGGCTTGTCGAGTGCGCTCACCGTCGCCTCGCGCGCCGCGACGGCATCGCGTCCGGCGGCGAACTGCGCGAACTCCGGCCGCGCCCGCAGCGAGTCGAGTGTCGCGCGCGCGGTGCGCACGGCGGAGTCGGCATCGGGCGCCGCGAGCGTCGCGCCCGGCGGCAGTGTGACCCCCGTGAGGTCGCTGAGCACCGCGAGCGCCACCGCGCGGCCGCTCTCCGCCTCGTCGAGCGCCTGCCGGCGACGGAGCATCTCCGCCTCGAGCAGCACCGCCTCGCTGGGCAGGGCGGCGCCGGCCGACACGCGTTCGCGCGCGAGGCGATGCTGGCTCTCCAGGTCGGTGATCGCCTCGAGCAGCACGGCGCGCTGCGCGTCGAGCAGGAGCGCCGAGAAGAACGCGTCGCTGACCGCCTGTCGCTGGGCGTACACGGCGGACTCGACGCGGCGCTCCGCCTCCACGAGCTGGGTGCGCTCGGCCTCGGTGCGGGGGCCGCGCGACGGGTCGAGGAGCCGCACGCGCAGCCCGGCGTTCGCGTCGTAGGTGTCCTTGTACGGCAGCACCGCGCCAGGGAACGGCACGCTCGTCACGTCGGACTGATGCTGCGCCTGTGCGTTCACGCCGAGCGTCGGGAATCGCTCGGCGCGCAGGTTGGCGAGCCGCAGCGCGGATTGCTCGCGCAGCAGCGCGGCCTGCGCGCTGCGCGGGTCGCGCGCGATCGCCGCACGCTGCAGGTCGGCGAGGTGCAGCGTGTCGCGCGACTGGGCGGCGACGCGCGAAGCCGTGACCGCGACGAACACCTGCGCCAGCAGCAGTCCCGCCGGTCCGGCGAGCGCTCGCAACGGATGACCGCGGAGGGATCTCATGCGCGGAGGGCGTTGAGGATGTAGCCCGGCAGCTCGCGGCGGCGGGCATCGAGGAAGGCGTCCCAGGTCCTCGCGTCGAACCCGAAGAGCGCCGAGACCATCGGGCGCGCCGCGAACGGGAAGACGCAGAGCGACGCGAGGTTCACGAGGAACTGGTCGGCGGTGATGGGCCGGAACTCGCCGAGGGCGACACGGCGCGCGAGGTCGGCGTCGAGTCGCGCGAGCACCTGCGGACGCCCCATCCCCGGCGGCCCGGCAGCGTCGACCATCCCCGTGGCGAGCGACGTGATGCGCGAGGGATCGAAGTTGAGTTCGCCGAGGACGTACCCGGGGAGGAAGGGGTTCGCGCGGAGCGTGTCGATGTAGTGCTGGACCACCTGCTCGACGCGGGTCTCGATGGACGCATCCGACGCCATGATCCGCAGGACCCCGGGGAAGAGCTGGCCAGCCGCCTCGCGGAACACGGCGAGGGAGAGCTGGTCCTTGGTGCGGAAGTAGTAGTGCAGGAGCGCCTGGTTCACGCCGGCTTCCTCGGCGATCTCCTGCATGCGCGCCCCGGCGGAGCCGCGGCGCGTGAAGACGCGGCGCGCGGCGTCGAGGATCCGGCGTTCGGTGTGACCGTCCGGCTTCGCGGCGGGCTTCGCGGCGGGCCTCGCGGCGGGCCTCGCGGCCGGCTTCCGCGCGGCCTTCGCGGCCGGCTTGGCCGACGCGCGCGCGGGGGATCGCGTCGCATGCTTCGTCCTGTCCTTCGCGCGTGTCGCCATGGTTATCTGGTTGGTTTAACTGTTCAGTTAACTCCCAATCTGCGACCGGGTCCGCCGATCGCGCAAGCCCCCTCCCCCCGCCGGGTATATTCCGCCCGTGCTCGCCCTCGTCCTTCGCCTCATCCCCCGCGCCCTGCTCAGCCCGGCGACCGCTCGGGCGCTCCTGCTCGTCGCGTGGCGGTTCCGGCGCAATCGCTGGTACGCACGGTTCCCGTTCCTGCCGCTCCCGGCGCGCGACTACGTCCGATGGCGCATGTACACGGCCTACGGCTCGCACGACGCGGTCCCGCCGGTGGAGGACGTGATCCGCTACGCGCGCTGGGCGGCGCGGCTCGGATGAGCGCAGGCGACGCGCCGCCGGCGGCCCCCGCCGCACGCGCGTCGTTCGAGCAGCGCCTCAAGGCCCAGGCGCTCGGACTCGGATTCGACCTCGCGGGCATCGCCACGCTGGGGCCCGCGGACACGGCCCCTGCGTTCGAGCGGTGGCTCGCCGAGGGCTACCACGGCGAGATGGACTATCTCCGCCGCGGCGCCGAGTCGCGGCAGGACACGCGCCGGCCCGAACCCGGCATGCGGAGCGCCCTCGTCGTCGGGCTCGACTACGGCGGCAGGCAGCCGGACGGCCCCATCGCGCGCTACGCGCGCGGCGACGACTACCATCGCGTGATGTGGGACAAGCTCGATGCGCTCCTCGCCTGGGTGCGATCGGAGCGCGGCGACGCGGTGCGCGGCCGAGCGTACGTGGACACCGGCCCGATCCTCGAGCGCGACCTCGCGCGCCGCGCCGGCCTCGGGTGGTTCGGGAAGAACACCATGCTCATCCATCCGCGGATGGGGTCGTTCTTCTTCATCGGCGCGCTGTTCCTCGACCTCGAGCTCGCGCCCGATGCGCCGTTCGCGGACGAACACTGCGGGACCTGCACGCGGTGCCTCGACGCATGCCCCACGCAGGCGTTCGTCGCGCCGGGCGTGATGGATGCGCGGCGATGCGTCTCGTACCTCACGATCGAGAGCCGCTCCGAGATCCCGGAGCAGTACGCCGCGGCGGTGGCCGAGCACCTCTACGGCTGCGACGTCTGCCAGGACGTCTGCCCGTGGAACGTGCGGTTCGCTCGGGCCGCGCCGAGCGAGGCGGCGCTCGGCGCGCGCGACTGGCTCGACGGCGCCGATGCCGCCTCGCTCGCGCGCGAGATCCTCGCGATGGACGAGGCGACCTACCGCGAACGGTTCCGCGGATCGGCGATGAAGCGCGCCAAGCTCTCGGGCCTCCAGCGCAACGCGCGCGCCGTGCTCACCGCACCTCGGCGCTGAGCACCGTCTCGGCCATCTCGTGCGCGATGCGCATCGTGCGGGGCATCTGCATCACATTCATCGCCAGCGCGATGCCGATGCCTTCCCTCGGATAGATGCGCAGTTCGGACGTGAAGCCCGCGCCGCCGCCCTCATGGTTGAGGAACGCGCGGTCGCCCACCCGTCCGAGCTTCCAGCCGAGGGCGACGCCCTCGCGTGACATGATCCCCGCGGCACCGGTCGCGACCCGGGTCTGCATCGCACGGACCGCCGCGGCGGTGAGGATGGGGCTGCCGTCCGCGAGCTGCGACCGCAGGAAGCGCGCGAAATCGGGCATCGTGCCGACCAGTCCGCCGATCGCGGCGGTCGCGAGATCGTATTCGGCGAGCGCGACGAGACCGGCGGCGCGTTCGCGATACAGGCGGCGCGTCACCGCCGGGAACAGGACCCGAAGCACGAGCCGCATGGGATCCCAGCGCCCGATGTAGCCCGTCGCGGCGCGCGCGCGCGTGGCGTCAGTGAGCGTGAAGCCGAGCGCACCGCCCAGCGGACGGAGCACCTCGTCCTCCAGGTACTCGCGGTACTCCCGTCCGGACACCCGGCTGATCACCGCGCCCAGCAGCGCGTAGTTCACGTTGCCGTACTCGACGCGCGCGCCCGGCGCGCGGCGGCGGCGCAGCGGGAAGTTCGCGAGCGCTTCGTCGGCGGTCGGCGCGTGTTCACCCGGGAACGTCGTCGTGAGCAAGCCGCGCAACGACTCCTTCAACCCGGAGCGGTGACTGAGCAGGTGCCGGAGCGTGACGTCGTCGAGTCCCGCCGCCGCCGGGAGGACGTCGCTCACCGGCGCGTCGAGTGAGAGCAGACCGCGATCGGCGAGCTGCAGGACCGCCGCGGCGGTGAAGAGCTTCGTGCCGGAGAAGAGATGGTAGACGGTGTCGGCGCGCGCTGGGGTGCCGGTGCGGAGGTCGGCGGATCCGAAACCGTCGGCCCAGCGCGGTCCCGCCGCGTCGGTCACGGCGATGGACACGCCGGGGACACCGTGGCGACGGAGGATCGCCTCGATGCTCGGCCGCAGCCCGCGGCCCTCGGTCCCCAGCGGCTGCCTGGTGGTCGACATGATCCGCTATCTCCCGGCGTCGGCGTCGATGAGCACCACATGCTTGCCTCGCGCCCCGCGACGGTCGAGCGCACGATGGGCATCGGCGATCCCTTCCAAGGGATGCACCGTCGCGACCGGGATGCGGAGCTGTCCGGCCGCGACGAGGTCCACGATCGCCTCGAGGTCGGCGCGACGCGGACGCACCACGACATAGCCGAACCGCGGACCGCCCACGAGCGGAGCGAGCAGCGCGGACAGCGGCGCGAGCGCGAACACCGCGACGTCGGGCGCCACGGACACCCAGCGGCCGCCCCGGGCGAGCAGCGGCAGGAACGCGCGCAGACGCGAGCCACCGGCGCAGTCGAGGAACACGTCGTATCGCCGGTGCGCATCGCGCCACGGGGGCCGCTCCGCCGGCAGGACGTCGTCGGCTCCGAATGCGCGGACGTGTGCCGCGTCCGCCTCGGCGGCGACGACCGTGACGTGCGCTCCCATCCGTCTTGCGAGTTGGATCGCGGCCGTCCCCACACCGCCGGTTGCGCCCTTGATGAGCACGTGCTCCCCGCGGACGAGGCGCGCGACGTCGCGCAGGGCCTGGAGTGCCGTCGAGGCGACGAGCGGCGCCGCGGCCGCGTCCACCCAGGGCAGTGGCGCCGGCATCGCGACGAGCCAGTCGCGGTGCACGCACACGAACTCCGCCGCCGTGCCGCCGTCGAGACCGTCAAGGAACCCGAGCACACGGGCCCCGATCGGGGGATCGGAGACGCGCGCGCCATGGCCGACCACCTCGCCGGCGAAGTCGAAGCCGGTCCCTCGTGATCCGCGCCGCGGCGAGGTGCGCCGTGCGCGAAGGAGTCGGTCCTTCGGGTTCAGGCCGGCGGCCCGCACGCGCACCAGCACCTCACCCACGCCGGGCGTCGGTGTGGCGATCGCGCGGAGCGCGAGGACGTCCGGTCCACCGGCGCGCTCGGAACGCGCGGCACGCATCATCGGCGGGGAGGTCATGGCCTGCGCTCCCTCGCTGGGGTGCGCAGCCCGGCCCACAGGAGCCGGAGCTGTGTGCGATAGGCGCGCTCGAGTTCGCCCGCGCCGCTCCGACGCAGCACCACCGGCGCTCCCAGGAAGATCGTCGCCAGCGCCACGAGCACCTGCGCGCGATCGGTCCCGCGCGGGAGTTCGCCGTCGCCGATCGCGCGCGCGATGAGGGGCGGGAGCAGCGTGTCCAGCCCCTCGCCACGCAGGGTCTCGATGCCCTCGAGCCCCGGGAAGCGCAGCAGCCGTTCGGCGCGCGTCACGTCCGTGAACACCGGACGCACCGACATGCGCGCCTGGCCGGCGATGATCTCCGCCATCGGCGCGGGATCGGCCGCGACCTGTCGCGCCGTGTGCGCGAAGATCCCTTCGATCGCCGAGAGCGCACCGCCCGCCGCGGAGAGCCGCACCGCATGCCAGGCCATCTCGATGGACCAGAGCTGCACGGCATAGACGAGGACATCCGTCTTGCGCGCGAAGTAGTTGAAGAAGCTCGCCTCGGACACGCCCGCGGTCCCGCAGAGCTCCCTCACCGGCACCTCCTCGAGCGGGCGCGTGCGAACCGCCTCGAGCAGCGCATCGAGCAGGGCGAGCTTGGTCCGGGCGAACTTCCGCTCTCGGAGCGGCAGGCGGTCGAAGACTGGGTGCTCGGTCATATCAAAAAGTATAGTTGACTCTATTTTTGGTGTCAACTATCCTTTTCTGCACTGCCGTGCGCGACGGGCCCGGACTATCGTTGTCGGGTGCCGGGGCTCGCCCCGGCCGGAGCACGCCACATCAGATGGGGGAGCGACATGGATCAGCAGTCGGAGCAGTGCCCAATGCCGGTGATCACCCACTCCGACCCCGCCATCCATGAGTCGTCCCTTCCGTCCGCACCTCACTGCGGACGCCGTCCGTTTCGAACGCCCTGACGGTCGTCCGCTCCTCCACATCCCGCGCCTCGGCATAGGCAACGAGCGCATCGGGCTCGTCGGGCCGAACGGGTCCGGCAAGACCACGTTGCTCCGGCTGCTCTCGGGGGACCTCGCTCCGCACGGCGGACGCGTCACGCGCCCCGGCCGGGCCGCACTCGTGCGACCGGCCGAGCGGTGGGACGGGTGCACGGTCGCGGCGGCGATCGGTCTC
The DNA here is from genome assembly GCA_964464585.1 of uncultured Gemmatimonas sp. Classification (GTDB taxonomy): domain Bacteria; phylum Gemmatimonadota; class Gemmatimonadetes; order Gemmatimonadales; family Gemmatimonadaceae; genus Pseudogemmatithrix. Next base: position 232,533 of record CAYXGS010000001.1, read on the forward strand.
GACCGGCGCCCGCTCGCGCCGCGCCGATTGCACGCGCTCCGCACGGAGCTCTCGATCGACCATCTCGACCTGGATCGCGAGATGTCGTCGCTGAGTGGGGGCGAGCGCGTCCGGGTCGCCCTCGCCGGTGGACTGGCGGACGACCCCGAGGTGCTGCTCCTCGATGAGCCGACGAACGACCTCGACGCGGACGCGCGCGGCGCGGTGCGCGCACTCGTGGCGCGCTGGGGGCGCGGGCTGCTCGTCGCCTCGCATGATCGCGTCCTGCTCGGCGAGGTCGACCGCATCCTCGCCATCGAGGACGGCACGCTCCGCGAGTACGGTGGCGCTTTCGACGTCTACGAGGCGGGTGTCCGCGTCATGCGGGATGCGGCCGAACGCGAGCATGCGAGCGCGACGGCCGCGGCGGCGCGCGCGAGACGGGACATGCTGGCGGTCGGTGAGCGTCAGGCGCATCGCGATGCGACCGGCCGCCGTGCGCGGCGCAGCGGCAGTCAGCCGAAGCTCGTGCTGAACGCCAAGCGCGAGCGCAGCCAGGCGACCAACGCCCGCCTGCGCGAGACCGTCGCCCGCGTGCTCGATGACGCCGAGTCGCGCGTCCGGGATGCGGCAGCCAGACGCACCCGGCTCGCGGAGTTCACCCTCGCGATGCCGCGGACCGCGCTGCCGTCGGGCACCATCGTGCTCACGCTGGATGGCGTCTCCGCCGGGCCGACCGCGGGGGGTCCGGTGCTCGAGCACGTCGACCTCGCGGTGCGTGGTCCGGAGCGGATCGCCGTCTCCGGCCCGAACGGGAGCGGGAAGTCGACGCTGATGGAGGTCCTCGCGGGGATCCGGGTGCCGCTCGGCGGCGCCGTGCGGCGCGGCATCCCGGACGACCGGTTCGCCCTCCTGGACCAGCGCGCGTCGCTCCTCGACGGGGCGCCGAGCATCCTCGACGCGTTCAGCCGCCGGCACCCATCGATGCGACCGATGGAGGTCCGCGCCGCGCTCGCGCGATTCGGGTTCCGCGCCGACGCCGCCCTGGCCCCGGTGGCCACCCTCAGCGGTGGCGAGCGCATGCGCGCCGCCCTCTGCTGCATCATGATGGGGCCGACGGTCCCGCAATGCCTGTTGCTCGACGAGCCGACGAACCACCTCGACCTGGTGCACCTCGAGGGACTCGAGGCGGCGCTCCGCAGCTACGACGGCGCGCTGATCGTGGTGGCGCATGACGCGTCCTTCCTCCAGGCGATCCGGATCGACCGGACCCTCGACGTGGTGCGTTGGCGCGCGCGTCCGGGGATATTTCAGGGAACCCGGTCCCCGTGACGCCGCCCATGCGATCCCAACGATCGATCCTCGCCTCGCTCCTCATCGCCCTCGCGGCCTGCACCGAGGAGAACTTCACCGGCGGCGGCACCAACGTGCCACCCGGCCGCCCGACGCTCGCCCCCGCCTATCGCGCGAGCGGCCACGCGGCGGCCGGCGATGTCTTCGTGCACCTGTTCGAGTGGACCTGGCCCGACATCGCCACCGAATGCGAGACGGTCCTCGGCCCCGCGGGCTTCAAGGCCGTGCAGGTGTCGCCGCCGAGCGAGCACAGCATCACGCCGAGCAAGGACTGGAGCGAGCGCTACCAGACCGTCAGCTACTCGCTCGGCCGGAGTCGCTCCGGGACCCAGGCGCAGTTCGTCGACATGGTGGACCGCTGCGCCGCCGCCGGCGTCGGCATCTACGTCGATGCGGTGATCAACCACATGACCAACTTCCCGAGCCCGGGAGTGGGGAGCAACGGCACCGCGTACACCAAGTACAGCTATCCGGGCCTGTATCAGCCGTCGGATTTCCATGTGCCCTGCGCGCTCGACAACTACAACAGCGCCGCGAACGTCCAGGACTGCGAGCTCTTCTCGCTCCCCGACCTCGACACCGGCTCGCCCACGGTGCGGCAGCGGATCGCCGACTACCTCATCGCGCTCGCGCGGCTCGGGGTCGCGGGGTTCCGTGTCGACGCGGCGAAGCACATCCAGCAGGTCGAGCTCGACGACATCTTCGACCGGGTCAACGCGACGATGACCGCCGAGCTCCGGCCGCTGCCCTACGTCTTCCTCGAGGTGAGCGGCGGGAGCGGCGAGGCGCTGAGCGAAGCGGACTTCTACGGCGTGGGCTACGGCACCGGCGGCGCGACGGATATCACGGAGTTCACCACCACCGGGCTCGCCGACAAGTTCCGGCGGATCGGCGGGCAGAAGCTCGCCGAGCTCGACCCGAACGGCCCGCCCGGCGCACGATTCAGCGAGGCCGCGTGGGGCCTGATGCCGTCGGACAAGGCGGTGATCTTCCTGCAGAACCACGACACGCAGCACAACTGCGGGATCAGCCCCGCGGACGGTGACGTGTATCGGCTCGCGCACGTGTTCCTGCTCGCGCAGCCGTACGGCTATCCCTCGGTGATGTCGAGCTACGCGTTCCTCTGCCCGGCGGGCAACTCCGCCGGCCCGCGCTCCGATGCCAACGGCTGGACGCTCCCGGTGAGCTGCATCAGCGACTGGGCGGCCGCGGTCGAGGGCGACTGGGTCTGCGAGCATCGCGACCCGTCCATCCGCAGCATGGTCGGCTTCCGCAAGGTCGTCGCGGGTACCGACATCAACGGCTGGTGGGACGACGACGCCAACGCGATCGCCTTCTCGCGCGGCGACAAGGGATTCGTCGCGATCAACCGCGAGGCGACGTCCGTCACGCAGACTGTCGCGACGCCGCTCGCGCCGGGGAGCTATTGCGACCGGATCACCGGCGGGAAGGTCGGCGGGGCCTGCGTGGGTGCCACGCTCACCGTCGCGGGCGACGGGACGATCACCTTCACGCTCGCGGCGAACCGCGCCCTCGCGATCGATATCAGCACGAAGCTCTGACGGGCGCGCCGCGCCTCACGCACCGAGCGCGTGCACGCGCACCTGCGTCCCCCACGGGTCGCGCGCCACCGCATCATCCTCGTCGCGGATGACCGCCGCGCCAGCCTGCGCGATGCTCACGGCAGCCGCATCGACGTCGGCCAGCTTCGGCACCTCGATCGTCCATTCGACCAGTCGCGCCTCGTCCTCCGCGGCCGCGGGCGCGTTCCCTGCCCACGTGTTGGCGCCGAGGTGGTGATGATAGCCGCCCGCACTCAGGAACAGCGCGCCGGGATAACTCCACACCACGCGATCGAACCCGACACCGTCCGAGTAGAACGCGGACGCGCGTCCGATGTCACCCACATGCAGGTGCACGTGACCGATCGTCGTGCCGGCCGGCATGCCGCTCCAGCGCTCGGCGCCCGCTGCCGCGACGAGTGTCGGCACATCGACCGGGTCGGTGGCCATCATGAGCTGGCGACCCTGCCGCCTCCATGTCTCGCGCGGCCGGTCGTAGTAGACCTCGATGCCGAGTCCGTCGGGATCGTTCAGGTAGAACGCCTCGCTCACGAGATGATCACCAGCGCCGGCGCGCACGCCGATCTCCGCCAGATGCCGAACGAAGCGCCCCAGCGATGCACGATCGGGAACGAGGATGGCGAAATGGAAGAGCCCGAGCCGGCCGCGTCCCGCCACGTGCTTCGCGCCCTTCCGCTCGCGGAGCTCGACGATCACACGGTCGCTCCCGTGCGCCGCGAGCACCGCGACGGCATCGCGCTCCGCGACGGTGCGGAAGCCGAGCACCTGTTCGTAGAAGCCGCGTGCGCGCGCGAGGTCGGCGACCTGCAACACCACGCGGCCGAGCCGTGTCGCCGCCGGCAGGCGATAGCCCTTGGGCGCCTCGCCATACGTGCCGGGCGCAGCGATGGCCGCCCCGCCTTCGCCACCGAAGATGTCGTTCGCGGACTCACCCATGGAACGCCCTGCCGCGTGTCGCCGCGGCGTCGCTGAGCGGCTGAAGCGCCGCTGCCGCATCAATCCTGCGCTCGCGCGAGCCGTTCCCGCACCGTCGCGAGCGGCACGGCCCCGGTGATGCGGTCCGCGAGGACGCCATCCTTGAACACGAGCAGCGTGGGGAGGCCGCGCACGTTGAACCGGGCCGTCGCGCGCGGGTTCGCATCGCTGTCGATCCGCACGAAGCGGACCCTCCCGTCGAGTTCACGCGCCGCGGCGTCGAGCACGGGCGCCATCGTGCGGCACGGCGGGCACCAGTCCGCGGTGAAGTCGACGGCGACGATGCCGGTGCCGGGCGCGATGGTCGCGTCGAGATCGGCTTCGGTGACGGCGGGCAGGGAGGAGTGGGAGACGGACATTCGGCCCTCGGGTTGCAGTGGATGCGTGCACCGTACAGCTTGAAGCGCGCTTCAAGTCAACCCTCGCCCATGCCCCGTCCCCCGCAGGAGTCGCTCGCGATCGGCGAGGTCGCCCGCCGTGCCGGCCTCAACACCTCGGCCATCCGCTACTACGAGCGGATCGGTCTCCTCCCGCGCGCGCCGCGGGCGGGCGGCCAGCGCCGCTTTGACCCGTCGATCCTCGAGTGGCTCTCGCTCATCGCGCTCGCCCGCGCGGCGGGGTTCACCATCGCCGAGGTGAAGCGGCTCGTGGCCGGCTTCACGCCGGGCACGCGACCGGCGGCGCGCTGGGCGGCGCTCGCCTCGCGCAAGCTCGCCGCGCTGGACGACGTCATCCGGCGCACCGAGCGCATGCGGGACGTGCTCCGCATCGCGCTCGACTGCGGGTGCTTCCGGCTCGAGGATTGTCGCGCGCTCCTCGACGCGGGACCGGTCAACGGGCAGAGCCCGTGCGTGCTACCCGCGAGGCCGTGAGCGGACGCGCCGCAGCGCGTCGTCGAGCGAATCGCTGATCGCGTCGGCATCGAGCACGTCGCCCACGTGCGATCGCTCGATCACCTCGCGCACCCCGGGACGCACCTCGGTGAGCAGCACGCGCGTCCCGTCCTTGCGGCTGCGCTTCACCACGTCGAGCAGCGCGCTGAGCCCCGTGGAGTCGATCACCGGCACGTCCCGGAGCCGGAGCAGCAGGACGCGCGGCCGGGCGCCGACCTTGGACAGGGTCTGCTTGAAGCGGTCCGCCGCCCCGAAGAAGAACGGGCCGTTGATCGCGTAGACCTGCACTTCGTTGCCGAGGGCGGCGACGCGCGGGTCGACCTGCGCGTCCGCCTCGTCCTCGTCGAGCGCCTCACGCCGGATCTCGGTCACCTCGGACAGCGCCGACATGCGCTGCATGAAGAGGAACGAGGCGAGCACCATCCCCACGCCGATCGCGACGGTGAGGTCGACGAGCACGGTGAGGGTGAAGGTCGTGAGCATCACGAGCACATCGCTGCGCGGCCCGCGGAACTCGCCGACGAACACGCGCCACTCGCTCATGTTGTACGCCACCACGACGAGGATCGCCGCGAGCGCGGCCATGGGGATGAGCGCCGCCCACGTCCCGAAGAAGAGCGTGATGAGCAGCAGGGTGACCGCGTGCGTCATCCCGGCGACGGGCGTGCGCGCGCCGCTCTTCACGTTGGTCGCGGTGCGCGCGAGGGCGCCGGTCGCGGGGATGCCGCCGACGAGCGCGCTCGCGATGTTCGCCACGCCCTGCCCGATGAGCTCGACGTTGGACCGGTGCCGCGCGCCGATCATGCCGTCGGACACCACCGCCGAGAGCAGCGACTCGATCCCGCCGAGCATCGCGATCGTGAAGGCCGGCCCGACGAGGGCCGTCACCTGCGCCCAGCGGAGGTCGGGCATGACCGGCTGCGGGATGGCGGCGCTGATGACGCCGAACCGGCTGCCGATGGTCTCGACATCGAGCCCGCCCAGCTGCACCGCGAGCGTCGTGACGATGAGCGCGACGAAGGGACTCGGCACCTTGGTGGAGACCTTGGGCCAGAGCAGCACGATCGCGAGCCCGAGCGCCGCCACGCCGACGGCCGCGGGATTCGCGGTGCCGATCGCCTCGGCGTACGCGCGCCATTTCCCGACGAACTCCGCGGGCACCGCGCCCATCGCGAGTCCGAGGAAGTCCTTCACCTGCGACGAGAGGATGATGAGCGCGATGCCACTGGTGAACCCGATGATCACCGGGTGCGGGATGAACTTGATGGCCGCGCCGAGCCGCAACGCGCCCATCGCGACGAGGATCGCGCCGGCCATCAGTGTCGCGAGGATCAGCCCGTCCACGCCATGCTGCTGGACGATGGCGTAGACGATGACGACGAACGCGCCGGTGGGACCGCCGATCTGCACCCGCGAGCCGCCGAGGGCCGAGATCAGGAATCCGGCGACGATCGCCGTCCACAGCCCGCGGTCGGGCGTGACGCCGCTCGCGATCGCGAATGCGATCGAGAGCGGCAGTGCCACGATGCCGACGATGACGCCTGCGGTGAGGTCGGCGCGGAGATCCTCGCGCGTGTAGCCCTTGAGCGTCGTGACCAGCTTGGGAACGAAGCTCGTCACCGGGCCGCACGCGCGCGGCGCGTCACGCCGCGGCGTCCTGTTTGCCGAGCGCCTTCCGCACGGCGGGCGCGACCCGTGTGCCATACAGCTCGATCGCGCGCAGCATCTGCGCGTGGGGCATGGTGCCCACGCTGAATTGCGTCAGGAACCGCGTGTGACCGAACAGCTCGTGCTCCCAGAGGATCTTGTCGGTCACCCGGTCCGGGTCGCCGACGAGCAACGCGCCCTGCCGGGAGATCTCCGCGTCGAACTGCCGGCGGGTCGGCGGCGGCCATCCGCGTTCGCGCCCGATCTTGCCCATCTGCGTCATGTACGGCGGGAACGCGGCCTCGGCGGCCGCTTCGACGGTGTCGGCGAGGAAGCCGTGCGAGTTGATGCTCACCTGGAGCTTGGTCATGTCGTGGCCAGCCTTCTGCCACGTGTCGCGGTAGAGCTCGACGAACGGCACGAACCGCTCCGGTCCGCCGCCGATGATCGCGAGCGCCATCGGGAGCCCGAGGTACGCGGCGCGCACCACCGACTGTGGTGTGCCACCCACCGCGACCCAGACGGGGATGGGAGATTGCACGGGGCGCGGATACACCGGCTGATCCTTCAGCGCGGCGCGGTGCTTCCCCTTCCACGTCACGCGCTCGCTGGCGCGGAGCTCGAGCAGGAGCTCGAGCTTCTCGATGAAGAGCGTGTCGTAGTCGTTGAGGTCGTGGCCGAAGAGCGGGAACGACTCGATGAACGACCCGCGCCCCGCCATGATCTCGGCGCGGCCGTGGCTGAGCAGGTCGACCGTCGCGAACTCCTGGAAGACGCGCACCGGATCGTCCGAGCTGAGCACCGTGACGGCGCTCGTGAGACGGATCCGCTTGGTGCGCACCGCCGCGGCCGCGAGCACCACCGCCGGCGTGGAGACGACGTAATCCGGGCGATGATGCTCGCCGATGCCGAAGACGTCGAGTCCGACCTCGTCGGCCAGCGTGACCTCCTCCATGAGGTGCGCCAGCCGCTGCTCCGGCGTGATCAGGTGACCGGTCTTCGCGTCGGGCGTCGCTTCGGCGAACGTGTAGATACCGAGTTCCATCGTGTTCTCAAGCTAGCCGGGCTCGGCGCAGCCGCAAAGAATTCCCCACGACGCTCACCGAGCTGAACGCCATCGCAGCGCTCGCGAGCACCGGACTCAGGAGCAATCCGAACGCGGGGTAAAGGATTCCCGCCGCCACCGGGATCCCGATGACGTTGTAGATGAAGGCCCAGAAGAGGTTCTCCTTCATGGTGCGCATGGTCCGGCGGGAGAGCCGGATGGCGTGCGCCGCCGTGCGGAGGTCGCCGCGCATCAGGACGACATCACCGGCTTCTACCGCGATGTCGGTGCCGGTGCCGATCGCCATGCCCACGTCGGCTTGCACGAGCGCCGGCGCGTCGTTGATGCCGTCGCCGACCATCGCGACGACCTTGCCCTCGCCCTGCAGCCGCCGGATCTCGTCCACCTTGCCCTCGGGGAGCACGCCGGCGACGACCCGATCGATCCCCGCCTCGCGCGCGATCGCCCGCGCCGTCCGCTCATGGTCGCCCGTGAGCATCACCACCTCGAGCCCCATCGCGTGCAGCGCGCCGATCGCCTCGCGCGAGGTCCCCTTGATGGGGTCCGCCACGGCGACGAGTCCCGCGAGCCGCCCGTCCGCCGCGATGAACATCGCGGTCCGGCCCTCGGCGGAGAGGCGCGCAGCGTGTGCATCGAGCGGCGCGACGTCGATCGCATGGTCGGCCATGAGCGCCGCGTTCCCCACGGCGAGGGAGACGCCGTCCACCACGCCGACCGCTCCGCGGCCGGTCACCGACTCGAACGCATCCACCCCGAGGAGCTCGGCGCCGTTCCCCTCCGCGTGCCGGAGGATCGCCTCCCCCAGTGGATGCTCCGAACCGCGCTCGAGCGAGGCCACCAGCGCGAGCAGTCGCGCCCGGCCCTGCGGGGCACCGGGCGCGAGGAGCACATCGGTGACGGTCGGCCGGCCCTCGGTCACCGTGCCCGTCTTGTCGAGTACGACCGTCGTGACGTCGGCGGCGCGCTGCAGCGCCTCGCCCCCCTTGATGAGGACGCCGAGTTCCGCGCCCCTGCCCGTCGCGACCATCACGGCGGTCGGCACCGCGAGCCCCATCGCGCAGGGGCAGGCGATGATGAGCACCGCCACAGCGGCCGCGAAGCCGCGGACCGCGGACGCCTCGCCGGCCAGGACGAACCACGCGACGAACGTCGCGATCGCGAGCGAGATCACCACCGGCACGAAGATGCCCGAGATCCGGTCCGCGAGCGCCTGGATGGGCGCGCGCGACCCCTGCGCGTCGCGCATGAGCTTCACGATGCGCGCGAGCACCGAGTCGGTGCCGAGGGTCGTCGCGCTCAGACGGAAGGCGCCGGTGCCGTTCATCGTGCCGCCGATCACCCGGTCGCCCATCGCCTTCGCCACCGGCATCGACTCGCCCGTGAGCATGCTCTCATCCACCGCACTGCTGCCGAGCACGACCGTGCCATCCACGGGGATCCGCTCCCCGGGCCGCACGAGCACCACGTCGCCGACCACCACGTGGTCGATCGCGACCTCACGCTCGATGCTGCCGCGCATCACCCGCGCCGTGCGCGGCTGGAGCTGCACCAGCGCGCGCAGCGCGACGGCCGTGTCGCGCTTGGCGCGTGCCTCGAACGCGTTCCCCGTGAGGATGAACGCGATGATGAGGATCACCGCTTCGTAGTACACGTCGGCCGGCACACCGCGTGACGTGAAGAACGCCGGTGTGACGGTCGCGATGACCGAGTAGAGGTACGCGGCCCCCGTCCCCACCGCGATGAGGGTGTTCATGTCGGCCGAGTGGTGCCGGAAGGCGGACCACGCGCGCGAATAGAACTGACGTCCGGCCGAGAGCATCACGCCGGTGGTGAGGGCGAGCAGCACCCATGGCGCCCAGGCGTAGTGGTGCATCCACGGCATCGCCGCCATCGCGCCGAACCCGATGATGCCGCTCGCGATGGCCTTGCGCCGGAGCTCCTTGAACTCCTCGGCGGTCGCCGCATCGCGCGCCTCCTGCTCCTCGAACGCGGACCGCTCCGTGGTCGGGATCTCGGCACCGTAGCCGGTGTCACGGATCGCGGACACGAGCGACTCGGGGGTCACCGTCGCCGGATCGTAGGTGACGGTCGCATTCGCCATCATGAGGTTGACCGTCGCGTCCTGCACCCCGGGTTGCTTCTGCAGCGTCCGCTGCACGCGCGCCTGGCACGCGGCGCAGGTCATCCCGGTCACCGGGATGCGAGCGGTCCGGGTCTCGGACGACCCTGACCCGCTCGGCGCGATGGGGGTGGAGGCGGTCATGATGACGTGGAGAGGAGCTACCCTGCCTGGGTCGTATCGTACTATACCCCCCTCCCCTATGTCAAGAACCCGCCATCCGAACTGGTGGCGGGCTCCTGTTCACGCGGACCGACCAGCTCAGCGCGTCAGTTGCTCCACCAGCGTGCGAAGCGCGACCTGCCACGCGAGCGGCTGACCCGGCAGGTCCTCGCGGCGCGTGCTCCGGACCAGCGTCACGTCGGCGTCGGAGAGCAACGCCTGCGCGCCCACCGCGCTCGCGAGCAGTGGTGTGCGCTTCGCCACGATCCCTTCCGCACCGATCCGCATGGCCTTGCCGTCGCGACCCAGCAGCGCGCCGGTGAGCTGAAGCACGGTCACCGGTGTCTCCAGCGAGGTCAGCCACGGCAGTTCCTGCTCATGTCCGGTGCCGAGTTCGACGACCTTCCGGCCGACGAGTCCCCTCTGCTTCATGAGGTACTGGCCGACTTCGAGCGTGAGGACGAGCGTGACGGGCGTGTTCGCCGCATCCATGGTGCGCGCGACCCAGCGCACCCAGTTCGCGTCGGGTCGGCCGACCGCGAGTTTCATGGCCTGCCGTCCGCGGCCAAGCGCGCTGTCGCCGCGAGTCGCACAGTCCTCGCCGGGGAGGTCGAGTTCGGTGATGCATCCGAACCGCACGTCGGGCGCGACGCCGAGGTCCGCGCCCTCCGGAAGCGACCGCTCGGCCGACGCGCCCGTGATGAGCCGTACCGGACGCGCGCCCGATCGCGTGGTGATCGAATCCAGATACGCGTTCATCTCGGCGAGCAACTGCGCGACGGGCGACCCGGGCGCCGAGCGCGGGTCGAAGATCCCGGATTGTCCGGCACCGGGCTGGAACTGCACGGGCAGGACGCCGATGCGAATGCTGCTGTCCGCAGCGACCGTGGTCCGTGCGCCCGCCGTGTAGGGCGGCGTGACCGGGAATGCATCGCCGACGCCGCTGCCGAACGTCGCGCCGGTGGTGGCGCACGCTCCGAGCAGGGCGATCGGCATGAGGGAACGAACGAGAGAGAACGACTGACGCGCGGGCATGACAGGCTCCGTTGAGGGTCGACCGAACGATGCCTCCGTACGGTTAGGGCACCGATTAAGTCGCGCTGCCGCTCCGGATCCGGGCGGCGAGCGCGACGGTCTCGCGGCCAGGCTCATCATCGAGCTCGGCACGGAGCGCCGCGCCGAGCCGCTCGAAGACCGTGAGGGCCTCGGCGCGGCGACCACTCCGCGCGAGGGCATCCATCAATCGCCGGGCGACCTCCTCGTGCGCGGGGTCGAGCGCGAGCAGCCGTCGGTACGCCGCAGCGGCGCGCGCGTGATCCCCAGCGGCCGTCCGCGCCCTGGCGAGCGCCTCGAGTCCGTCCTCGAAACGGAGGGCGAGCCGGTCGCGCAGGGCGAGGTGCCAATCACCAGCCTGCTCCTCCTCGAGGAACGCGCCGCCGTGCAGGGCCAACGCCTGCTCGAGCGCATCGGCGAAGGTCGGATCGTCCGGCCGCGTCCTCAGTCCGGCGAGCGCGTCGACGACGCCCGACTCGAACCGCGCTGCGTCGAAGCTCACCCCGGACTCGGTGGCGACACGGTAGCGTCCTGCCTCGAACCGGATGAGCGTCGCGTCGCCGAGCGCGCGACGAAGATGGTGCAGCGTGACGTGGAAGTTGTTCTTCACCTGTGCTGCCGAGATCTCGGGCCAGAAGTCGAGGCCGATCTGTTCGCGGGTGCGTCCCTCGGGATGCGCAAGGAGATAGAGGAGGAGTTCGCGCGGCTTGGCATACGGCCACGCGTCGTCGGGGACGGGGACGCCATGGCGGAGGATCATGAGCCGGCCGAGCGCACGGACCTCGAGCGCTGGCGCGACGGGAGCCGCGTCGCGGGGGGAGGCATCGGACATCGCCCCGGCCACGCCACCGGAGGCGCGCGGGGCCTCCTCCGCACCATCGGCCATCTCGAGCGCGTACGCGATGACCTCTCGGTAACGCATCGCGCGCCCGGCTTCCCACGCGGGTGTGAAGACCTCGGCAGGCAGCCGCTCGCGCAGCCGATGCGGCACGTCGTTCACCGCCTGACGCTCGGCGGTGAGCGAGGCGGCGCCGATGGCCTCGTACATCGCGTCCGCAGCGCCGAAGAGCCGCAGCGCGCGCTCCGAGTCACCGGCCTGGGCGGCGACCGCGCCCAGCAGACGCAGGCTGCGGCCGGCCAGCCAGCGATTCTCCGAATGCGGATCCTCGCGCAACGACGCGGCCGCGAGACGCACCGCCCGCGCGACGTCGCCGAGCTGGAGCGAGACGAAGGCCTGCGCGTCGAGCGCGTACGCGATGCCGATGCGGTAGTCGAGCGCGCGATACGTCTCGAGCGCCTCATCGAGCAACCGGGAGGCGTCGGCCCAGCGGCCCTGCCAGACATGGATGGGCACGAGTCCGTGCGCCTTGGCGAGCGCGAGGTCCCACGGATCGGGCTGCCGGCGCGCGATGTCGTGCATGTCCTCCGCGTATCGCGTGGCGGTCGCGACGTCCTTCCGGAGACTCGCGGCGACGGTCTCGACGAGGCGCGTGAACGCCTGCCAGCGCTCGATCCCCGCCTCCCGCCAGAGCCGCTGCGCCTCGGCGAGCCGCTCGCCGGTCCTCGGGTCGCGCGCATACATGCCGTAGAGGCCGAGCGCGTGCAGCGCGGCCGCCCGCAGCTGCGGTGGCGGGTCGACCGCCGTCGCGAGCGCGCGCTCGGCCTGTGCGAAGCCCTCGCGCCAGAGCTGCCGGTGGAACCAGTACCAGAGGAGCGCCCAGACCAGCGGCAGCCCGATGCTCGTGCCCTCGCGATGCTCGGCGCTCCACGCCAATGCGGCGAGGATGTTGTCGTGCTCCACGTCGATGACGCGCATCGCCGCGGGCCGACCGAGCAGGAGCGCAGGCTCGCTGGCTCGAGCGATGGCGAGGTAATGCGTGGCGTGGCGCGCCTCGACATCGACCGCTTCGGCCCGCGCGCGTCGCCGCTCCATCGCGTACTCGCGGATGGTCTCGAGCAGCCGATAGCGCGCCGTGCCGTCCTCCTCCTGCATGGCCACGAGCGACTTGGTCGCGAGCGCCGCGAGCGCGTCGAGCACCTCCGGGGCGGGGACCGCGCCGCCGCTGCACACCGCTTCGGCGGCATCGAGCGTGAAACCGCCGGCGAACACCGACAGCCGCTCGAGGAGGATCCGCTCGCGTTCGTCGAGCAGGTCGTAGCTCCAGTCGACCGCCCCGCGCAGGGTGCGCTGCCGCGGGCTCGCGGCGCGCGCACCGGACGTGAGCAGCGAGAAGCGGTCGTCGAGCCGCTCGGCGATCTGCACCGGCGTCAGCACGGCGACGCGCGCCGCCGCGAGTTCGATCGGGAGCGGCAGGCCGTCGAGCCGGTGGCACAGCCGCGCCACGGCTGCGGCGTTCTCGGCGGTGAGCGTGAAGGACCGTGATGCGTCCTGCGCGCGCGCCACGAACAGCCGCACCGCCTCGGTGCGCGCCGTCGCCTCGATCCCGGCGTCGGCGACCGGCAGGGTGAGCGGCGGCACGAGCCAACTGCGCTCGCCGCTCACGCCGAGCGCCTCGCGGCTGGTGGCGATCACGCGCAGCCGGGGGCAGTGGGCGAGCAGCGCGGTGACGAAGGGCGCGCAGGCCTCCACCACGTGCTCGCAGTTGTCGAGGACGAGGGTGAGCGGCTGGCGCGCGAACCGCGCGATGATCGCCTGCTCGGCCGAGGACGCGCCTTCGGAGCGGATGCCGAGCGCGAGCGCGACATGGGTCGCGAGTGCGGTCGCGTCGGCGAGCGGCGCGAGTTCCACCCACGCGACCGCGCGGCCCTCGGCGACCATGCGTTCGGCCAGGGCGAGGGCGAGGCGGGTCTTGCCGCTCCCGCCGGCGCCGGTGAGCGTCAGCACGCGCGTCCCATCGAGCAGACGGCCGACATCGGCGAGTTCCTGCTCGCGACCGATGAAGCTCGTGAGCGGGACCGGCAGCGCGGCGGCGGGCACGGCGGGGCGTGGGGACACGATGGCGCGCATACTCTCGTCCGCCAGTGGCAGTGTCAACCGCCGGTCGCGATCACCTCGGCGATCTCCCCGGGATGGGCGGCGACGAAGCGGCGGACATCGGCTTCGAGCGCGGGCACGACCATCACGGTGAGATCCGCGAGCCCGAGTCCATCGATCATCCCGCGCAGCCAGGCATCGAACGCGCCGGCCGACCCGGCGGCGACCGGCGTGGCCAGCGCCTCGATGGTCGTGCGCAAGGGCGCGATGAGCCGCACACCGCGCAGTGCCGGCGGCACCTCGCATGACTCGATCGCGGCGGTGAGCGCGGGATCGAGCACCAGCACCGCGCGTCCCGAGCCGCAGCGCAGGTACTCGGTCTCGACCATCCCGACCGTGAGGGCCGCGCGCGCCGCAGCGGCGCGCGCGGGACCTTCCGGTCGCTCACTCATGGGTACACGCGCCAGGCCGGATGCTCCTTGTCGAGCGCATCGCTCGTGCGCCGCATGAGCCCGGTGCCGTCGAGACGCACGGTGTAGAGCTGTCGCCTGAACCCGACGCCAGGGACGCCATCGTGCATCGACGTGAAGAGCACGAGGCGGCCGTCGGGGGACACGGTCGGGCCGCGCTGTTCACCCGGGATCGCGGTGGCCATGAGCGGCGCGGCATCCGACTGCCCGACCGTCACGATCCACAGGTCGGCGGAGACCTCACCACCATCCTGCACGTACACGAGGCGCTGCCCGTCGGGTGTCCAGCTCGGCTCGCTGGCATTGAGCAGGCCGGCGGCCGTCTCGCCGCGTCGGTCGGTGCCGTCCGGGCGCATGGTGAACAGCCGATTGGTCACGTAGCCGTCGACCATCGCCAGCTCGCGATACGCGATGCGCGTGCCGCCATCAGCGCGGACCGGCGACCAGGCCGGATCCCCCTGACTCGTGGCGTCATCGGTGATGTTCACCTGTGCGGTCCCGTCGGCGTTCATCACCCAGATGTCGGTCTGCTCGACGAGCTCCGCGCTGCCACCCTGCGCCCAGCGACGGAACGCGATGCGCGCGCCGTCGGGGCTCCACGTGGGCGAGTCCTCATACGAGCGATCGCCGTCCGTGAGGATGTCGATGTCCGTCCCGTCGCGGTCGGCGACGCAGATGCCCACGTCGCACGTGAAGGCGATGCGCGTCCCGTCGGGCGAGGGCGCCGCGTGCCGCGTGCCGGCGAACGGCGTCACGTAGGACGGCGCGACGAGCGGCGTGCGCGGGTCGGACGCGAACAGGTACGGGAGCGTACTCGTTCCATCATGCGCCTCGAACAGGAACTCCGCGACCCACTCCACCCCCACCGCGAGCGGCGTGCTCGCTTCGAGCGGACCGTGCGTCGCGACGATCTGCGCGGTCCCTTCGGTGACGGCATGGACCGTCCCATCGGCGTCGACGGTGGCCACCGCGGTGTTCGTCGAGCGCCACGCGATCTCGCGGCCATCGTCGAGCGGATCACCCTGCGCGTCGAGCAGCACCGCGGTCATCTGGCGCTGCTGCCCTTCGCGGAGCGCGGCGGTCCCGGGATGCAGCACGATCGCGGCGGCCGGCACCAGCGCGATCCCCACCGGCACGTCCAGCTCCACGCCCTCGCTGCTGACCCGGATGACCGCGTTGCCCGCGGCGAGGGCCTGCACCACGCCAGCCGCGCTCACCGTCGCCAGCGCCGGTGTCTGCGAGGCCCAGGTGACCGGCCGCTCGGGGAGTGGTTCGCCGTCAGCGCCGCGCGGCACGGCGAAGAGCGTCAGCGTCTGGCCGACGTAGAGCGATGGCGTGCCCGGCGTCACCACGATCGAGGCGACGGCGAGCGGCGGCGCGAGTGGATCGTCGTCCGAACCGCAGGCGGCGATGGAGAGCATCACCGCAGCGGCGATCGCCAGCGGGCGCATGTGAGGGAGGCGTGATGTCATGGTGTGGTCCCCGGAGGTGATCATCGTGAGCGCCGGGTGCATCCGCCCCCGACGCGCTGCAACCTGGGGCACCCCGATTAGGACGCCGATTAGGGGCCTCGACCCGAGGGAGGGGTGACGTCCGCGTCCGATGCCGGGACCCGTCGCATCGCCTTGGACCGCCGCGAGCCCGGCGTAGCTTTCGGCACTCACCCCGTGGCGCCCCCTCCGCGCGAACCCGTGCCCGCTCCCCTCCCCACCGACGCCAAGTCCCGTTTCCTCGCCTGGCGCCGCACGCGCCCGCGGACCCCGTCGCTCGAGCGGCGCACGGTGCGCACCCGTGGGCTCGACTTCGCGGTGTGGATGAGTCCGCCGGTCGCGGGCGCGACGCCGCTGCTCGCGATCAACGGCGGGATGATCTACGGACACGACCTGCTGTGGCCCGCGTTCGCGCCGTTCGCCGAACGTCGGCAGGTCATCCTCTACGATCAGCGCGGGCGCGGGAGGACCCCCGCGCCACCCGGGCTGCGCGCCGCGCGCATCGAGCACGACGTGCACGACGTGGCGGCCCTGCGCGAAGCGCTCGGCGTCGCGCAGTGGGATCTCGCGGGGCACTCGTGGGGCGGCGGCATCGCGCTGCTCAGTGCCGCGGACGATCCCGCCGGCGTGCGCCGCGTGGTGACGTTCGACGCCGTCGGTGCGACCTCCGGCTGGCTCGACCGGCTGCACGCGAGCGCCCTCGCGCACCTCGCGGCGCGCGGTGCCTCCGATGCGCATGCCGCGCTCGCGCGGCTCGATTCGCTGCGCCTTCACGAGCCCGACCCCGAGCGGCACGCCGAGTACAGCCGCACGATGTACGCCGCGTGGTTCCACGATCAGGGGATGCGTTCCTTCGCACCGCCGCTCGCCCTCAGCCCCACCGGCGCGGCGGTCGCGGCGCGGCTGCGTCGCGAGGGCTTCGACTGGCGCGAGCGGTATACCGCGGTGCGCGCGCCGGTGCTGCTCGTCCACGGCGCGGAGGACGCGCTCCCCGTGCAGGAGGCGGAACGCACGGCGCAGCTGGTGCCGGGCGCTCGCCTCGCGGTCATCCCGCAGGCCGGGCACATGCCGTTCTTCGAGAATCCGGAGCCGAGTTTCGCGGCCGCGCTCGACTTCCTCGACGAGCGCGGTACATGAAGCGTCCCCTGCTCCTCCTCGCGGTCGGCATCGTGCTCGTCGCGGTGCGGCTGCGTCAGGCACGCGAAGGCGCCACGATGGCGGCGCGTGAGACCGCGCAGGAGACCGCGCGTGACGCGACCGCCGACTCAGCCTTCGCGGATTCGGTGCTGCGCGCCGCGGAGGACATGGGCTCCCAGGTCGAGGTCCGCACGTCCGGACTCGCCGCGCCGGTGCGCGACGCGAACGAGATCCGGCTCGCACTGCAGGCCTACACCGCCGGCAGCTACATCGACGACGTCCTCGCCGAGCGCGACTCGATGAACTTCCGGTGGCCCGAGCGCACGCGGGAACCGTTGTCCGTCTGGATCCAGTCGGCCCCGCTGGGCGCATCGGAACGCGAATGGCCGCGTGCCGTCGCCGACGCGTTCGCGCCGTGGATGTCGACGGGCATCCCGGTCCGTTTCCTCATCACCGAGGATTCGGCGCGCGCGGAGATCCGCGTCACCTGGGTCGATCGCTACGAGAGCCGCACGACCGGCCGCACGCGATGGGTGCGCGACCAGCACGGCTGGATCATCGCGGCGTCGATCGAGATCGCGCGCGCGCAGCCGGACGGGCGCCCGCTCGACCTCGCCGCGGTGGGCGCGGTCGCGCGACACGAGGTGGGGCACCTGCTCGGGCTCACGCACACCGCGGATACGACGAGCATCATGGCGGCGACGGTGCGTGTCGGCGAACTGAGCGAGGCGGACCGCAACACGATCCGCCTCGTCTACAAGCTCCCGCCGGGAAGCGTCCGCGCGCCGTGAGGCGCGACATGAGGCGCGCGGCGAGGCGCGCGGTGTGCCCGTTCAGGGGCTCACCGCTGCGGGCCGCTCCACTTCAGCGTGATGTTCTTGCGCTCCTTGGCGCGCACCACGCTCAGCACCGCCTCGCGCTCGGGCATGGTGCCGAGGATCTGCACCAGCGTCATCGGCATCGCGACCGGCGACCGGCCCACCGCCGTCACCACGTCGCCGCCCCGGAGGCCCGACCGTGCGGCTTCGCTGCCGCTGGCGACGTTGATGACGATCACGCCCTGCCGCACGCCGAGGGCCTCGCCCCAGTCGGCGTCGAGCATGCGGAACTCCGCCCCGGCGAAGAAGCTCACCGCGGTGTGATCCTCCGCGCCCGGCCCGAACACGAGGATGCGCATGGTCCCGCCCTCGGGCTCCCGTGGATCGGCGTTCTCGCGGGACTCGACCACCACGCGGCGGCGCATCGTCCCTGGCTGCTCGAGCATGATCCGCCCCGGCCCCGCCATGCGCATCGGCAGGAGCTCGCGCTCGAACTGCTCGCACGAGTCGCCGAAGCCCTCTGGCCGGCGCGCGATGGTGAGCGTGAACTCACGCGTCGCCCCGTCGCGCTCCACGCGCACGGACATCGTGCGGCCGGGGACGAGCAGCGGGATCACGTTGGGCGTCCGCTCGCTCGCGTCGAGTCCCGCAAGCGTCAGCACCTTGTCGTTGCGCTGGATCCCCGCGCGTTCGGCGGGGGAACCCGGCTCGACGCTCGTGACCGTGGTGCCGAGGCCCTTCGGCTCGCCGTTCTCCACCTCGAAGACGTTGGTGAGGTTCAACCCGAGATAGCCCGCCGGCCGCGGGCCGCCCTCGTCGATGCAGCGCGTCTGGATGGCGCTCTGGATGGCGATGCCGTCACGGTTGTGGAGCGCGAGCTGTTCGTCGATCCGGCGCCGTGCGGCCAAGTCGTTCTCGGGTGCGGCGCGCAGATCACGCAGCAGTTGCGACTCGCGCTCGCGCCACGCCACCACGATCCGCTTCACCGACTCGACATCGCCGGTGAGGATGCGGTCGACGAGCGAGTCCGCGCGGAGGGCGCGCCGTTCGATCATCCGGTCGCCGACGCGCACCTGCTGCGGCTGCTGTGCGCCGAGCACCGTCGCGCCGGCCGCCATCAGGACGGCGCCGAACGAGAGGAAGGTGCGGGTGTGGCGACGCATCAGTAGCGCTCCAGCCGGCGCGAGGAGGGCAACGTCGCCCCGATCTGCCGGAGCGTCGCCTCACGCGCGCCGAGCGTCGTGAGATAGTACTGGTTGAGCATCGGGTCCTGCGGCGCGCGGTAGAGCGCCGACCGCGTGGCGGCGGCGATCTCGTCGAGCGCCGCGAGCCGCGCGGCGTACGAGTCCTCGTTCATGCCGATGAAGCGCGACGTCGTGTCCTGCGTCGCGAGGAAGGCCGCGGCGCGCTGGTACTGCTGCTGCGACGCGGTGAGCACCGTGAGCGCCTCGTCGGCGCTCTGGAACGCCGGCGCCGTGCGCCCGACGGCGACGTTCGTCGCGTCGAGCGGCGACGGCGCGGCCGCCGTGTAACGCCCCACGGCCGCGCCGCCGAGCACGAGCGCGAGCCCCGCGGCCGCCCGCATCGCCCACACCTGCAGCGTGGGCCGGCGGTCCGCGAGGGGAACGGTGCCCGCCCCACGCATCGCGGGGCGCACGGCGGCCTGCGCGACCGGACGGTCGAGCCGCACGGAGTCGATGATGATCCCCTCGGCCCGCAGCTGCGGCGCGAGCTGGGACCACGCCGTCAGCGGTTCGGTCGGGAGCGGTGCCATCGCCGCCATGCGCGCGAGGCGGCGATAGGCCGCCAGTTCGGCGCGGCAGTCCCAGCAGCCGGCGAGGTGGGTGGCCTCGTCCGCGGTGGGCGTGTCGTCCGCGATGGCAGCGAGTCGGTCAGTCGAGAGATGTGACATCAGCTTGGTCCTTCGCCGGCGAGGATATATCGACGAGATGCGCGAGCAGCCGGCGAAGCTTCGCGCGTGCCTTGAACAGTTGGGACTTCGACCCGCCCGCGGTGATGCCCAGTTCCTGGGCGATCTCCTCGTGGGTGTAGCCTTCCACATCGTGGAGCACGAACACCGTCCGCGCCCCGGGGGAGAGTTGCCGGACCGCCTCGTCGATGCTCTGCGCGAGGAAGCTGCGGTCCGTGTCCTCATCGACGGAGACGGTATCGTCCTCCATCACCACTTCGATCTTCGCGAGCCGCCGCACGGAGCGCAGCGCGTTGAGCGTGCGATTCACCGCGATCCGGTGCGCCCACGTCGAGAACTGCGAATCCCCCCGCCAGCTCGGCAGCGCGCGGAAGATCTGGATCCAGACCTCCTGCGCGATGTCCGCGGCCTGGTCGGGATCACCGACCAGCCTCCGGACCACGGCGTCGATGCGCGGCGCATGCTCGACCCAGAGGGCGCGCAGCGCCGCCTCATCGCCATTGATGGCGCGGCGGATGGTGAGGGGGTCGGTGGCCATACCGTTGCGTGTACTAGGTCACAGGGACGACCCGTAAGGGTTGCCGGCCGGGTCCGGGAAATGCAACAAGAGTGGACAGTCGACGGGAGAGGTCGACAGTGGCGCTCGTCCGGCCGAGACTGTGACGGGGGGTGGTTACCCCCCGCGTTCCCCGTTCGTCGCGCGTAAAGCGGTAATATCCCCTGCACTCAGCCCGCCCGCCTTGATCATCCCGCTCGTCTCCCTGGCTGCCGCACTCACGTTGGGCAAAGGTCTCCCGGCCAACGCCCCGCGGGCCGTTGGCATGTCCGCGGACCGCCTCACCACGGTCGACCGGGTCGTCCGCCGCGGCATCACCGCCGGTGCCTATCCGGGCGCCTCGGTCGTGATCGGCCGCAAGGGATACGCCGTCTGGCAGAAGGGCTACGGCCGGCTGGGCTGGACCACCACCAGCGCCGCGGTCGTCCCTGAGGAGAGCATCTACGACCTCGCCTCCCTCACCAAGGTCATCGCCACCACCACCGCCGCGATGATCCTCTACGACGAGGGAAAGCTCGACCTCAAGGCGCCGGTCCAGCGGTACCTGCCCGAGTTCGTCGGCGAGATGAAGGACCAGGTCACCATCGAGCACCTGCTCACGCACCGCTCGGGCCTCGCTCCGGGCCGGCAGCTCTGGAAGACGGCGCGCACGCCCGCCGAGGCCAAGCAGCAGGTGCTCGAGTCGCGGCTGCAGCAGCGGCCCGGTGCCCTGTTCAACTATTCCGATCTCGGCGCTGACGTCCTCGGCTGGGTCGTCGAGCGCATCAGCGGGCAGTCACTCGACCAGTTCACGGAGTCGCGCATCTTCGAGCCGCTCGGGATGGACGACACCGGATGGCGTCCCGGCACTGCGCTCGTGCCGCGCATCGCGCCCACCGAGGTGACACCGCCGCGCGGGTATCCCGTCCGCGGAGAGGTCGCCGATGAGTCCGCGTTCGCGCTCGGCGGCATCGCCGGCCACGCGGGGCTGTTCGGAACCGCGACCGACCTGAGCGTATTCGCCCAGATGATGCTCAACCATGGCGAATACCAGGGCGTGCGGATCGTGCAGGAGGAGACGGTGCGGCTCTTCACCACCGAGGTGAAGGACCACCGTGCACTCGGCTGGGAAGTCGCGGCCGGTGAGCGCGGCGCCGGTGAGTACCTGAGCCACAGTTCCTTCGGCCACACCGGCTACACGGGCACCTCCATCTGGATCGATCCCGATCGCGACATGTTCGTGATCCTGCTGACCAACCGCGTGCATGCCGCGCGCGCGCGCCGGCCGGGGATCATCATCGCCGATGTGCGGCACGACCTCGCCGACGCGGCGGCGCTAGCGGTGACTGACGAACCGCTCCTTCGGCAGGTTGCGTGGCCGCGTACATTCCGGGTGGATCAGGCCGCCGACTGGACGCGCGGCCGTCCGCTCCCCAAGCGACCCACCACGAAGGCGAAGCGCAAGTGACCGACATCGAACACCCGCCCGCGGACGCCGATTCCGGATCCGCGACCGACTCCGCGATGCCCGCAGCGCCCAGCAGCGGCATCAGCGAGGATCAGGTGAAGCTCGCGCTGCGACGCGTGAAGGACCCGGAGCTCAACCTCAACATCCTCGACCTCGGATTGATCTATGCGATCAAGGTCGACGGCCACGACGTGAAGGTCGAGATGTCGCTCACCTCACCCGGCTGTCCGTCAGGGCCGGAGATCATGACCGAGGCCGAGGGGCAGCTCAAGGCGCTGCCGAACGTCGGCAAGGTGGAGATGGAGCTGGTGTGGTCGCCGCCGTGGACGCCGGATCGGATCGAACCGCGGGTGCGGGCGTACCTGGGATTCTAGGCCCAAGGCTGAAGAAGCATGGGCGGCGCCGTCCGCCGTCGGTCAGTCCCGGTACGGCGAGTCCTTCTTCCGCCACGCCGCGAGCGCCTTCACGAAGCCCTCGCCCAGCACGCCGATCTGCCACTTCCGGAACTCCGGGATCTGCGCGATCACCGCGACCTCCGCCGGCAGCAACCGCGCGACCTGCTCCATGCGATCACGCGAGCAGAGCACTCCGGGATCGAGCTCGAGCCTTGCCGCCGCTTCATCGCGCACGGCCTTCAGCGCACCGACCTTCGCATCGAAATCGGGATCCCGGTCCCATCGCGCTGATTTCGGGAAGCGCGGGAGCTCCGCCTCGGGCACCTCCTGCCCGCGCGCGATCGCCGCGAGCACCTCGTCGCCCGCCCGCTCGAGGATCCCGCGCGGCATGCCCTTGAGCTTGCCCAGGGCATCCTTGGTGGCGGGCGCGGTCTTCGCCGCATCGAACAGCACCTCGTTGCTCACCACGCGGAACGTCGCACGGTCGAGCTTGAGCGCCGTCGCATCGCGCCAGATCACGAGCTCCTTGAAGATCGCGAGCTCGCGGCGCGTGAGGTCGCGCGCGCCCTTCACCTTGAGGAACGCGTTCGACGGATTCTCCGCCGCCCAGCCGATCTGCTCGAGCCGGAGGAACTCCTCCTTGGCCCAGCTCAGTCGATCCTTCGCCTTCAGCTCGTCGTGCAGGATGTCGCGCAAGCCGAGGAGATGCATCGTGTCCTGCGCGGCGTAGTCGAGCATGTCCGCGGTGAGCGGACGCATCGACCAGTCGGCGCGCTGATGCTTCTTGTCGAGCTTGAGTCCGAACGAGCGCTCGAGCAGCGCCGCGAGCCCGAACGCCTTGATGCCGAGCAACTGTGCCGCGATGCGCGTGTCGAAGACGTTGCGGATCTGCCAGCCGTAGTCCTGCCGCAGCAACCGCAGGTCGTAGTCGGCATCGTGGAACACGATCTCGACCTTCGGGTCCTGCACGATCTCGCCGAGCAGCTTGGGCGACGAGATCGGCAGCGGATCGATGATCGCATGCTGATCGCGCGTGCTGAGCTGCAGCAGGTAGATGCGATCGATGAAGCGGTGGAAGCTCGCCCCTTCGGTGTCGAGCGCGAGGATCGGCGACTTGCGGATGGCGGCGAGGAACTTCTCGACGGCGGGATCCGTGTCGAGGTAGGTCGCGGTGAGCGGGGCGGCGGAGGGCTTCGGCATTCGGGTGAGGGCAATCTAGCCCACGCGCGTCCCTCGCGGGCTTGCCCGTCGCCCCTCCGCTCGGCTGATTCCCGAGAGCCACAGCGCGCCTCCACCGAGCCCCCGTGTCGACCTCCCCCGCCCCCATCCAGCCCGTCTCGCAGTCCGACCTCGTCCGCGCCGCGCTGGTCGTGGTCGCGGCGCTCGTCGGCCTGAGCCTTCTCTGGGAAGCCCGGTTCCTCGTGCTGACCACCTTCCTCGGCGTGCTCTTCGGGCTCGCCGCAGGGCAAGCGGTGGACTGGATCACCGCCCGCGTGCGGGTGAAGCGGGGGATCGTCGCCTCGGGAGTGGTGTTCGGCACGGTGGGGTTCCTCGTGCTCATCGCCGCGTGGACCGGCCCGACCCTCGCGACCCAGTCGCGCGAGCTCAAGACGAAGCTCCCCGACGCCGTCGCCACGCTCGAGGGGTGGCTCGAACGGCGGCAGCCCGCGCTCCTCAACCTCATCTCCCCGCCCGATTCGAGCGAGATCGCCAAGGCACTCGACACCGCGGCGACCGCGCGGCCCGCGCCGGCCAAGAAGAAGCGCCTCACCACGGCGCTCTCGGCCCAGGGACCGGTGCTGAGCAAGTTCGCCTTCGGCGTGCTGCAGTCCACTTTCGCCGTCCTCGGCGCCTCGGTCCTGGTCATCTTCCTCGCGGTCTACATCGCCGCGGACCCGGACACGTATCGCCAGGGCGTGCTGCTCATGATCCCGCACGACCGGCGCGAACGGTTCGGCGAGCTGCTCACCGCCCTGGGCGGCGCGCTCCGCACCTGGTTCGCCACGCAGCTCATCGCGATGGGCGTGATCGGCGTGGTCACGACCATCGTGCTCGCGCTCATCGGCGTGCCGGCGGCCCTGCCGCTCGGCGTGCTCGCGGGACTGTTCGAGTTCATCCCCAACGTCGGCCCCACGCTCAGCGCGATCCCGGCGGTGCTCATGGGGCTCACCGACTCGCCGCGCATGGCACTGGTGGTCGTCGGTGTCTACTGGCTCATCCAGTTCCTCGAGAACAACCTCCTCATCCCCTACCTGGTGAAGGAGCAGCTCGACCTGCCGCCCGCGCTCACACTCGTGACGCAGGTGGTGATGGCGTACGTCTTCGGCTTCCTCGGGCTCTTCGTCGCGATCCCGCTGCTCGCCACCGTCTTCGTCGGTGTGCGGATGTTCTGGGTGGAGGATGACCTGCCGCCGCTCCCCACCGTCGAGTGGCCGGCCGCGCGCCGCACGCAGATGCTCGCGGCGATGCACGCGCTCCCCGACCTCGAGGATCCGGAGGTCAAGTGAGGACCGGGCGGTGTATCACCTTGCTCTCGGACTCCTCGCGGGCCACCATTCGGACTGGCCCAACCCGACCCGGATCCCCCCTCTGAAGACCTCGACTTCCTCTCCCCCGCCGAGCGCCGCCGAGCAGACCCCTGCGGCGCGCGTCGGTGCCGTGCTCTTCCGCAATCGCGGCTGGCTCCCCGTCCCGTTCCTCCTCATCCCGCTGCTCTCGCCCGGCGCGATGTCGTTCCGGATGACGCTCACCGGCGCCATCCTGATGGTCCTCGGCGAGGCGTGGCGGATGTGGGGCGTGGCCACCGCCGGCACGGTGACGCGCCGTCGCTCGCGCGAGGTGCAGAAGCTCGTGAACCACGGGCCGTTCGCGTGGAGCCGCAACCCGCTCTACGTCGGCAACTTCCTCATCTGGATGGGCGTGATCACCATCTCGGGCGTGCTCTGGTTCCTGCCCGTCGCCATCCTGCTCTTCGCGGTCGAGTACTACTACATCGTGCGGTACGAGGAGGGCGTGCTCGAGAGCATCTTCGGGCAGGAGTACCTCGAGTACAAGCAGCGCACGCCGCGCTGGTTCCCCACGCCGCCCTCGAGCGGCACCGCCGGGGAGTTCTTCTGGGCCGAAGCGTGGCGGTCGGAGATCTCCACGTTCGGGCAGTATGCGATCATCCTGACGCTGTTCTGGGCGAAGATGGAGTATTTCCCGAACGGGGTGATGCATCTGTAGTCGAGAGGGCGGATGGCGGACGCGAAAGACGAAGGGCGCCCGACTCTCCGGTCGGGCGCCCTTTCCTTCACACCTCGGCCTTCAGCCATCATCGCGCGAGACTATCGCGTCGGCCGCCCCGGCTTCGGCTCCTTGTTGAACGCCTCGCGGTTGATCTGCACGTACTGCTTGAGGTTCGCCGGCACGTCCTCCTCGGGGAAGATCGCCGTCACCGGGCACTCGGGCTCGCACGCGCCGCAGTCGATGCACTCATCCGGCTGGATGTAGAGCATCTCGGGACCCTCGTAGATGCAGTCCACCGGACAGACGTCCACGCACGACTTGTCCTTGGTGTTGATGCAGGCTTCGGTGATCACGTACGGCATGGCATCCTCGGTGGGGTAGCGGGCGTGCGGGGGGCTGACAGGCAAGATAACGACGAATGGACGCCTCGGGAGTCCGGCACGTCACCCTCGGTCCAACGCTGGACACTCCCGGTGGTTCCCGATAATTCCCTCTCGTGCGCCCCTCCTTCGACTCGCGCGTGAACCTCACCGTCAACGACCGGCCGGTCTCCGCCGACGTCGCGGGGTCGGCGACGCTCCTCGAGCTCCTCCGCGATACGCTCGCGCTCACGGGCACCAAGCGCGCCTGCGACCGCGGCGAGTGCGGGGCTTGTACCGTGCACGTCGACGGCAAGCCGGTCTATGCCTGCCTCACCCTCGCGCACGGCTGCGAGGGGCAGCACGTGCGCACCATCGAGGGGCTCGGCACCACCGACGCGCCGCACGCGCTCCAATCCGCCTTCGTCGCCGAGGACGCGGCGCAGTGCGGGTTCTGCACGCCGGGCCAGTTGATGACCGCGGCCGCGTTGCTCGCCGCGAACCCCGATCCCACCGATCACGACGTGATCGTCGCGATGAGCGGGAATCTCTGCCGCTGCGGGACGTATCCCAAGATCGTGCGCGCCGTGCGCCGCGCCGCGGCCACCCTGCGCGAGGCCGCGCATGGCTGAGCAGAGGCGCCGGTTCATCTCCACGACGGTCGAGGTCGAGGGCCGCACCGAGGAGCGCGTCGTCGAGGTCCCCGCGTTCGAGCCCGAGCCCTGGGGGCCGGACGCGCCACTCACGCACGTCGGCGCGCGAGCGCTCCGAGCGGACGGCCTGCGGAAGTCGACCGGGCGACCCGGGTACACCACCGATGTCCGTCGGCCCGGTCAGGCGTACGCGGCCATCGTCCGCGCGACGGTCCCGCGCGGCCGGTTGCAGGGCATCGACGTCGCGGCCGCGCGCGCGCTGCCCGGCGTGCTGGACGTGATCGTGCACGCCGACGTGCCCGCGCGCACGCGGCTCTTCATGCCCGAGATCACCTACGTCGGCCAGCCGCTCGCGGCGGTCTGCGCCGTCACGCAGCGCATCGCCGACGAGGCCGCGGCGCTGGTGCGCTGCGACGTCGAACCGCTGCCGTTCGCCGTGACCGCCGACGCGGCCCTCGATGCGGCACCCGTGCGCCCGAAGGTCGCGAGCAACATCATGGGCGGGAAGCCCGAGACGAGCGAGCGCGGAGACGTCGCGGCAGCGCTCGGGACCGCCGACATCGTCATCACCCGCGAGTTCACCACACCGTGCGCGCTCCACAGCGCGCTCGAGCCGCACGCCGCGGTCGCCGAGTGGGACGACACCAGGCTCACGGTCTGGGAGAGCACCCAGGGCA
This sequence comes from uncultured Gemmatimonas sp., assembly GCA_964464585.1. Taxonomy (GTDB): domain Bacteria; phylum Gemmatimonadota; class Gemmatimonadetes; order Gemmatimonadales; family Gemmatimonadaceae; genus Pseudogemmatithrix. The sequence goes on from CAYXGS010000001.1 coordinate 259,458, forward strand.
TCTTCCGCGTCCGCGACAACGTCGCCAAGGCGCTGGGCCTGCCGCTCACCGACGTGCGCGTGATCTGCGAGGCGATGGGGGGCGGCTTCGGCGCCAAGAACTTCGCCGGCGCGCACACCTACATCGCGGCCATCCTCGCGCGGCGCCTGGGCCGCGCGGTGATGTGCGCGGTCGATCGCGAGGGCGAGCAGGTCGACACCGGACACCGTCCGAGCACCTGGCAGAAGGTCACCATGGGCGCCATGCGCGATGGCACGCTCGTCGCGATCGACTTCGAGGCGCGCATCCCCTTGGGCGTCGGCGGGATGGAAGGCGGTCCGAGCGGCATCGTGCGCGAACTCTACGCGTGTCCCAACGTGCGCACGCACGAGACGTTCGTGTTCGTGAACACCGCGGCCATGGCCGCCTTCCGCGCGCCCGGTCACGCCGAGGGCTCGGTCGCGCTCGAGCTCACGCTCAACGCGCTCGCGAAGGCGCTCGCGATCGATCCACTCGCGCTCCGGCTCCGGAATGTCGCCACGCGCGACCAGCGGAAGGACCGACCGTACACCGGGAACCGGCTCGTGGACTGCTACGAGGAAGGGGCGCGGCGCTTCGGCTGGCACACGCGCGCGCTGGCTGCTTCCGGGCGCACCGCCCCGGCGCCCGCCGCGAAGCACCGCAAGCGCGGCTACGGCGTCGCCGCGCAGGTCTGGGCCACCGGTGGCGGCCCACCCTGCTACTGCACCGTGCGGTTCAACACTGACGGCACCGCCGATGTGATGGCGGGCTCGCAGGACCTCGGCACCGGCACGCGAACCATCCTCGCGCAGGTCGCCGCCGAGGCGCTCGGACACCGGCTCGACGGCGTCAAGGCCGTCATCGGCGACACGGCGAGCGCGCCGTACGCCGGCAACTCCTGGGGCTCGATGACCGTCGCCTCGCTCGCGCCAGCGGTGCGCATGGCCGCCGAGGATGCGCGACGGTCGCTCCTCGAGGCGGCGGCCGGACTGCTCAACGTCTCGCCAGGCGATCTGGAGACGAAGGACGGCCGCGTGATGGTGCGCGACACCGACCGCTCCATGACCGTCGCCGAGATCACCGGCAAGCTCGGCAACGTGATGATCCAGGGACACGGCTCGCGCGGCCCCAATCCGCAGGACGCGGCGATCGTGACGACCGGCGCGCAGTTCGCCGAGGTGGAGGTCGACACCGAGACCGGCGTCGTGAGGGTCCTTCGCATCGTCGCCGTGCACGACGCGGGCCGCATCGTGAATCCCACGCTCGCCGAATCGCAGCTCGAAGGCGGGATCATCCAGGGTCTGGGCTACGCGCTCTTCGAGGAGCGCCGCCTCGACCGCCGTCTCGGGCTCCCGCTCAACGTCGGCCTGCACGACTACAAGATCCCCACGCTCGCCGACATCCCGGCGATCGACGGGCATTTCCTCGACGGTGCCGATCCCGCGGCGAACCATGTCGGCGTGCGCGGCATCGCCGAGCCGGCGATCATCCCCACGGCGCCGGCCATCGCCGGCGCGGTGGCCGACGCCCTCGGCGTGGAAGTGAACGACCTGCCGCTCACACCGTGGCGCGTGCTCGGCGCGATCGCGCGCTGACCGGGTGGAGGGCGGGACGGGCACCTGACGGGGACTCGCGCGGCGTCGCGCACAACGCTTCGCGCCCGGGCCCTGTCGAACTGGGGCCGGTCCCCTCCTCACCCACCCGTCGATGACTGCGCTCCGCAGCGCCTTCCGCGCCCTCCGCGCCTCGCCGCTCGTCACCGGCGTCGCGCTCCTCTCGCTCGCGCTGGGCATCGGCGCGAACACGGCGATCTTCTCCATCATCGACGCGCTGATCCTCCGTGCGCTGCCGGTGGCCCATGCGGAGCGCCTCACCGTGATGGGTGGCGCGCGGCGCTCGTGGACCAATCCCGTGTGGGAGCAGGTGCGCGACGTGGCGGACGCGTTCGACGGCGCGCTCGCCGCGGGGAGCGTGCGGTTCGACGCCGCGGCGGGCGGCGAGGTCGACCCGGTGCACGGGGCCTTCGTGAGCGGGGACTACTTCGCGGTGCTCGGCGTGCAGCCGCGGCTCGGTCGGTTCCTCACGCCGGAGGACGACCGGCGGGGCGGCGGGGCCGACGGACCGGTCGTCGTGATCAGCCACCGGATCTGGCAGGAGCGGTTCGGCGGCGCTCCGGACGTCGTCGGTCGTCGGTTCACGCTCTCCCGCGTCCCGTACACGATCATCGGCGTCGCGCCGGCGTCGTTCCTCGGCCACGAGGTCGGGCGCGCGTTCGACGCCTGGGTGCCGCTCGGGACCGAGCCGCTGCTGCGGGGCGTGGAGTCGGCACTCGACCGGCGGTCCACCTGGTGGCTCTCGATCCTCGTGCGCCTCCGTCCCGACCAGACGCCCGAGGGGGCGAGCGCGATCCTGCAGACGCTCCAGCCGCGGATCCGCGAGGCGACGATCCCGCCCAACTGGCGCCCGCAGGACCAGGCGCAGTACCTGACCGATCCGCTCGAGCTCGCCCCCGCGGCGGGCGGCGTGTCCGGGCTGCGCGCACGCTTCGCGCGGCCGCTCTACGCGCTTGCGGCGGTGGTGGGCCTCACGCTGCTCATCGCGTGCGGGAACATCGCCAACCTCATGCTCGCGAGAGCGTCGGCGCGCCGGCACGAGTTCGCGCTGCGCACGGCGCTGGGGGCGTCGCGGCTCCGGATCGCCGGGCAGCTGCTGCTCGAGAACCTCCTCCTCTCGCTCGCCGGGTCGGCGCTCGGGCTGCTGCTCGCGGTGTGGGCGAGCCGGCTCATCGTGCGGCAGATCTCGAGCGGGGCGTCGATCGTGGCGCTCGACCTCGGGCTCGACCTGCGCACGCTCGGCTTCACCGCGGCGATCGCGCTGGTCACGACGCTGCTGTTCGGCGTGGGGCCGGCGCTGCTGGCGTCCCGCAGCGCACCGATGGATGCACTCAAGGACGCGGGGCGCGGCGGCGGCTCGGTGCGCCAGCGGAGCGCGGCCAACGCGCTCGTCGTCACGCAGGTCGCGCTCTCGCTGCTGCTCGTGGTGGGGGCGGGGCTCTTCTCGCGCACCTTCATCGCGCTCGCGCAGGTGGAACTCGGGTTCGAGCCCAAGGGAGCGCTCGTGGCCTCGCTCTCCGGTCAGCGCACGGGCCTCGCTCCCGCCGCACGCAAGCAGCTCTACGATCAGGTGCTCGCCGCGGCGCGCGCGGTCCCCGGCGTCACGCAGGCGGCGCTCTCCGTGCTCACCCCGGTGAGCGGGAGCACGTGGAACAACAGCCTGCTCTTCCCCGGCAAGCCGGATCTCCCCGAGGACGACCGCATCGTCGACTTCAACTATGTCACGCCAGGCTGGTTCGAAGCGTATGGCACCCGGATCCTGCGCGGCCGTGACTTCGACTCGCGCGACCGCGTGGGCACGCCGGTCGTCGCGCTCGTGAACGAGGCCTTCGCGGCCCAGTACTTCGACGGCGCCGATCCCGTCGGGCGCACGGTCGCGACGACGCCCTTCCCGAATGAGCCGTCGCAGACCATCGAGATCATCGGCCTCGTCGCGGACGCCGTCTACCGCACGCCGCGCGAACCGTTCGGCCCGACGCTCTATCGCACGCTCGCGCAGGACTCCACCGCCGGGTCGGGCATCTCGCTCACCGTCCGCACGGCGGCCGACGACCCCTCGGCGATCCAGCCCGCACTCTCGGCCGCGATCACCGGCGTCCATCCGGACCTCGCCGTGAGTTACCGGCCGCTCGAGAGCTACGTGAACGCCGCGCTGAGCCAGGAGCGGCTCGTCGCGATGCTCTCCGCGTTCTTCGGCGGGCTCGCGCTGCTGCTCGCCGCCATCGGGCTCTACGGCATCACGGCGTATGCGGTGGTGCGGCGGCGCAGCGAGATCGGGATCCGGCTGGCCCTCGGCGCGACCCCCGCGGCCGTCGTGCGCGGGATCCTCTCGCGCACCGGTGCGCTGGTGGTCACCGGCATGGTGCTCGGCGCCCTCGCGAGCTGGTGGACGGCCCGATTCGTGTCGTCCCTGCTGTTCGGCCTCGCGCCGCACGATCCGGGGACACTCGCCGGAGCCGTGCTCGTCCTCGCCGCGGTCAGCATCCTCGCCGGGTGGATCCCGGCGCGACGCGCTGCGCGCGTCGATCCGGCAGAGGCGCTGCGCGACCTCTAGCGGCTCACTCGCGCCACGGCGGCACGCCCGCCTTGCGCTTGAGCTGCGGATTCTTGCGGTAGAACGTCGCCGTCTTGCCGATGGTCTGGATGACCTCCGCCTTGACGCGCCCCGCGAGCTGACGCGCCGCCTCCTTCGCGGTCATGTCGGCCGTCTTGTTGAGCTGCACCTTCACCAGCTCGCGTGTGCGGAGCGCGTCATCCAGCGCCTCGGTGAGCGTGTTGGACAGGCCTTCCGTCCCCACATGCACGGTGGGGCGGAGCCGGTTGCACTCCGAGCGCAGCGCGGCGCGCTCCTTCCCGGTCATCGTCATCGTTCCTTGCCCGTGCGTCGGAGGTAGGGGATCGGGTTGATCGGTTCCCCGCTCCAATATCGCTCGGCGGCACCCATGCGCATCAGCTGGAAGTGCAGGTGTGGCGTGTCCGCGGGCGCATTGCCGGTCGTGCCCACGGTGCCGAGCAACTGCCCGCGGCGCACACGCTGGCCCTCGGCGAGTCCGTACTTCCACTCGTCCAGATGCGCGTAGTAGTACACGAAGCGGCGCGCGGGATCGGTCATGTAGATCACCTTGCCGCCGAGCTCGTTGCGGGTGATGCGGAGGATGATGCCATCATCAGCCGCGACCACACGCGTCCCCTTCGGCGCGAGGATGTCGAGCGCGAGATGTGCGCGCCCGCCGCTGCGCGGCGCCGAGTACGTGTCGCGCAGCTGTGAACGTGCCACGCCCTGCACGGGCACCATCAAGTCACGGGACCGGAGGTACTCCGGCTCGCTCATCGCCGAGGGGCGCGTGGTCGCGCGCGCACCGCCGCAGGCGGTCAGGATCGTTCCGAGGGCGAGCACGAGGAGGGATCGCATCACAACGGGTAAACGAGTGCGCCGACCCGCCCGTCACGCGGAACCACCCGCGGGCGGCGGACATTCGTCGGGGGTCGCCCCACCCTGCATCAAGGTTCACCCGATGGTCCCAGCGCCCCGCGCGGGCGAGCGTGCGCCCATGGACCCGCTCTCCGCCGTATACGAGGATGGACTGAGCTACGACGAGATGGTGGCACATGCCACCAAGAACGTCGAGCTCTACCGCGTCTCGCGCGCTCACGCCGTCGCGCCGGACGCGTACGCCGCGCGCGTCAACGCCACCGGACGCCGCTGGCATCTGCTCAGCGTGAGCGAGGACTGGTGCGGGGACAGCGTCAACACCCTGCCGTGGGTGGACGCGCTCGCCTCGTCCACGCCGTCACTCGACCATCGCGTCATCCGGCGCGACGAGCACCTCGCGCTGATGGACGCGCATCTCACGAACGGGCGCACCCGATCGATCCCGATCGTGCTCATCCTCGACGACCGCTTCCGCGAGCGCGCCGGGTGGGGACCGCGTCCGCGGGCGCTCCAGGAATGGTTCGAGAGCGCCGAGGCGCAGGCGATGACGAAGGACGAGCGGTACAAGGTCCTCCGGACGCGCTACGCGCGCGACCGAGGCCGTGCGATCATGGACGAGATCGTCGCACTCATCGAGCGCGCCGCCGCTCAGGAGCCGGTCGGCGCGTCCGTCGCGACGCCGGCGGCAGCCGTGGCGACCGGGCAGAGCGCAGACCACCCGTAGACCCGGTCGCGCGCGCGGCCGGTCATCTCGCGCGCGGTACCCGTCGCGACGAGTCGCTCCAGCGCGTCACTCGCGGCCGGGCGCGAGAGCGAGAGCTCCGCGGCGAGTGAAGGCATGGTGACCACGAACCGATCTCGCAGCAGCGCGAGCGCGCGCCGGGCATTGATCGCCGCGCGCCCGAGCGGGTCGAGCCGGGCGTCCTCCTCGCCGCGTGAACGGAGCACCCGCTCGAGCGCGAGGCGCGTCACCCGCGCGCGCCGCGCGAGGGTGTCGAGACCGAACCGCGCCCAGGGCGCGGTGTCCCCTGCGCGCCAGGCGGCGATCGCGGACTCTCGGGTGCTCGCCGGCGCCGGTGCCTGTGGTTGGTCCGCGTCCACGAACGGGAGCAGCCGCACGCGGTCGGTGCGTCCGCCGGCGCAGAGCATGAGCGCGGCGCCGGCCTCGCCGAGCGCGGTGGTGGGGCTCCACGCGGCCGCGTCGAGCGCGCGGATGAGCACGGGGCGCGCGACGCCCGATTCGCGCCAGATCGCTTCCAGTCTCGCCCGATCCGAGTAGGTTGCAAGCGCCGGAGCGACGATCGCGAAACGCTGTGACGCGAGCGGCGCCCCTCCACGGACTCGACGTTCCTCGGTCTCGATGAGGGTCCGCCAGTACAGGGCGGACGGCGGAAGCTCTGCGTCGTGCCGCGCGTCGGCGTCGGCGGCGGCGAGGCTGGCGAACCAGGCTGTTCCGGAGTCCGGCGCGTTTGCATCCGAGTCCAGACCGGCGAGCTGTGCGATGGAGGAGATCCTGAGGGCGGTCGCCACCGCCTCAGGGGCGTTGGCGGTGACGGATTCGAGGCGTCCGAGTTCGTCGGCTGCCTCCTCGAGCGGCCGGAGATTTTCGAGCATAATAAGCAATAATGTACTATTTCATGCTAAGCAACTGCTGTCTCGCCGGTGGCTCGCCTCGGTAATAGACCATAAAGGAAGATTCATGCGCGTAGATATTCTCAAGTTGTCGCTGGTCATCGTTGCGGCGGCATCCGTCCCAGCCCCCGAGGTCGAAGGTCAGACAGCACCGGCAGCCGTTGCACCCGCGACGACCCAGGCAGCCCCGGGGGGGTCCGCCGTCGCCCCACCCGCCACCCTCGGCTACGCCGCTCATCGCGTTTACGACACCAAGCGCAAGCGCTTCGTCGATTTCGAGACCATGGCCGCGCGACTCGCCAAGGCCGACATCGTCTTCCTCGGCGAACAGCACGATGACCCGCGGACGCACCAGCTCCAGGCCGCTGCGCTCGACGCGATCAGCCGGCGCCGCAGCGGCCCCATCGTCCTCGCGCTCGAGATGTTCGAGCGCGATGTGCAGGGGAGCCTCGATGCCTACCTCGCGGGCACCCGTTCCGAAGCGGACTTCCTCGCCGCCTCTCGCCCGTGGCCGAACTACGCCAACGACTATCGCCCCCTCGTGGAGTTCGCGCGCGCCAAGGGCTGGCCCGTCGTCGCCGGCAACGTGCCGCGCCGTCTCGCGTCGGTCGTCGCGCGCCGCGGCCTCGCGGCGCTCGACTCGCTCCCGGGCGGTGACCGCGCCTTCGTCGCCAAGGACCTCAAGTGCCCGCGCGACGCGTACTGGGACCGCTTCAAGGCCACCATGGGCGACATGAGCGGCCACGGCATGCAGCTCACGCCCGATCAGGTGGAGCAGATGGTCTGGCGAACCTATGAGGCGCAGTGCGTGAAGGACGAGACCATGGGAGAGGCGGTCGCGGCAGCGCATGCGCAGCGCAGCGCGCTCGTGATCCATGCCAACGGTTCGTTCCATTCCGACTACCGCCTCGGCACCGCCGAACGCGTGCGCTGGCGCGCGCCGAACGCGCGCATCGAGGTGGTGAGCTTCGTGCCGGTGGCCGACCTCGATGCCGTGAACGGCAAGGCACGCCGCAAGCTCGGCGACTACGTCGTCTTCACGCTCGAGACGCCCAAGCCCGCGCCGGCTCCCGCGGCCGCGCGGTGAGCGGCAGGGCGCACGCGGGGCCGGCCTCTAGCGCGCGGTGACCGCGCGCTAGAGGTCCTCCCAGACGAACCCGGCGGCGAGCCGCACGAGACGCTTCTTCTTCGCGTCGTAGCGCAGCAACGTCGTCCCGCCGGCACGGAAGGTCCGGCCCACCGCTGCCACGTCGTCGAGTCCGTCCCCATCGACATCGACCGCGTGCAGCAGGTCGTGCACCTTGAATCGCAGGTCGTCCACGCCGAGCGGCGTGGCCGACCCGAACGCGTCGACGAGCACCACGCGTTCGCGCGTCCACTCGGCGCCACCGGCGCGCAGGCTCACCGCGAGCAGCGCCCGCCCCTCGCCGAAGCAGCCGCTCACGCGCGACGATGCCGCGGTCACGCGCTTGGCGAGCCGCTCGTAGATCGGCGGCCCCAGCGCGCGCAGCTCGGCCTCGAGCGAATCGCGGAGCACCTTCAACCGGTCCGCGTACGCGCCGGCGATCGGCACGCGCACGCACGGCGCGACCCCATCCGGTGTGGCCGCGAGCGCCGGGAGCACTCCACCCGTCGCGACGCCGGCACCGGGACCGCCCGCCGGGGCCCCTGACGTCCCGCGTGCCGGCGCGCGATACGCCGAGGCCGCCACGGTCGCCGCCTGCTGCGCCGCGCTGTCCATCGCCGCGCTCCCCTGCAGCACGAGCACGATGCGCCCGTTCCACGTGTCGACCCCGGTCGCACGCACCTCCTCGCTCCCCCACGGCGCGCGCAGCGTGAAGGTCGTCCCCACCTTGAACGGTGTGGCGGCCTCCACGGCCTCGCGATATGCGGCGGCGACGGCGCTGTCCCTCCGCACCTCGAGGTCCACGCGCCCGATGTCGAGCAGCATCCGCTTGCCGCGGCTCGCCGCGACGAACCAACTTTCGCCCGTCGGCGCGAACACGAGGTACGGACGCACGCTGTCGGGGCGCACCGTCGTGCCGGACTGCGGCGCAGGCCCGCGATCGGTCGCGGCCTCCTGCGCCGGCGCACGACCCGCGCTCACGACGAGCGCGAGCGCGAAGGTCCATCCGTTCCGTGGCCAGGTTCCTCTCAGCACGCGCGTAATATGACGAGCTTCGCATATCTCCGCCCCGCCACGCTCCCCGAGGCGCTCGCCGCGCTCGCGGAGCCCGGCACACGCGCGATCGGCGGAGGCACCGACCTGCTGCCGTGCGTGGACGAAGGCGTCGTCCACCTCACGCGCGTGCTCGATGTCCGCGACCTGCCCGAGACGAGCGGGATCGCCCTGCGTGCGGACGGGTCGGCGCGCATCGGCGCCGGCACACGGATCGCGGAGCTCGCCGCGCACGAGGGATTGCGCGCGCGGTTCCCGCTGCTCGCCGAGTCGGCGGCGGCCGTCGGCACGCCCGCCCTGCGCAACATGGGAACGCTCGCCGGGAACCTCGGTCAGCGCATGCGGTGCTGGTACTTCCGCCGCGGCGTCGCGTGTTTCAAGAACGGCGGCGACCGGTGCGCGGCCTACGCCGGGGAGCACGAGTACCACGGCATCATCCCGGGCGGGAGCTGTCACGCCGTGCATCCGTCCGACACCGCGGTCGCGCTCGAGGTGCTCGATGCGCGCGTGGAGATCGTGGGGCCGCGCGGCAGCACGCGCCGGTGCAGCATCGCCGAGCTGTACGCGGGCGCGATGGACGACCCGGCCAAGGAGATGACGCTCGCCGAGGGCGAGCTCATGGTCGCGATCGAGCTCCCGGCCGCGGCCGTCGGTGGTGTGCAGCACTGGGAGAAGATCCTCCAGCGCGGCGCGTGGGACTTCGCGCTCATCTCGTGCGCCGCCGCGCGGCGCAGCGACGGCTCGGTGCGGATGGCGCTCGGCGGCGTGGGGCTCGGCCCCTGGCGCATCGCCGAGTCGGTGGAGGAGGATGTCGCGTCGGGCGGCCTCGACGAGGACAGCATCGACGCGCTGGCCGAGCGCGCGATGTATGACACCGTGCCGCTCGCGCGGAACGGCTACAAGGTCTGGATGGCACAGGCGGCCCTGCGCCGCGCCATGCGAGCGCTCGGCGCGCAGCAGTAGGCGCTCACGAAGGGCGAAACCCGCGAGCGAGGACGGTCCGTAAGGGCTGCATCGACCGACCCTCCCCTCGTCCCTCCGACATGTCGCTCACTCGCTCGTTCGTCCGCGTCGTGCTCGTCGCGGCATCGCTCCCGGCCCTCGCGTCCGCGCAGGGTCGTGACTCCGGCACCCGGCACATCCTCTCCATCGGCGGCCATCCCCGCGTCGACGGCATCCGCATCAACTTCCGCGACCGTGAGCTCGACCGCGTGCGCGGGGCGAACATCACCGTCTGGAGCGCGTACGACGATGCCGACCTCGGCGAGGTGCGCGGACTGGCACTCGGGCTCCCGCTCACGAGTGCCGGCGATCTCACGGGCATCGGGCTCGGCGTGGCCGGCCTCGCGGTCGAGGGTGACTCGCGCGGATTCGCGATCGGCGGGCTCGGCGTGGGAGCGGGCGGTTCGTTGCGCGGCTTCTCGGCGGGCGGGCTCGGCGTGGGTGCCGGTGGCGACGTCCGCGGCATCGCGCTCGGCGGGCTCGGCATCGGCAGCGGCGGCGACATCCGCGGCATCGCGGTCGGCGGACTCGGTGCGGGTGGCGGTGGCGATGTGCGCGGCGCGGCCATCGGCGGCCTCGGCGTCGGCGTCGGCGGCAACGCGCGCGGCCTGATGATCGGCGGCCTCGGCGCGGCGGCCGGCCGGGACCTCCGCGGCGCGGCCATCGGCGGGATCGGCGTCGCGGCGGGCGATGACGTGCGCGGTCTCCTCGTCGGCGGCATCGGCGTGGGCGCGGGCGGCTCGCTCTCCGGCATCGCGGTGGGCGGCGTGGGGGTAGGCTCGGGCGGCGACGTGCACGGCCTCATGATCGGCGGCGTGGGGGTGGGGTCGGGCGGCGAGATGGTCGGCATCGCCATCGGCGGTGTGGGCGTCGGCGCGGGGGATCGCATCCACGGCGGGGCGGTGGGGCTCATCGGCGTCGGCTCGCCGCGCATCGAGGGCGTCGCGATCGGCGCGCACGTGCGCTCCGAGGACGTCCTCGGGGTCGTGATCGCGCCGGCCTGGTTCCGCGCGCATCCCGGTGCCGACGTGGTGGGGCTCGCCGTCTCGACCGTGAACGTGGTGGAGGGACGACAGCACGGCCTGGCGATCGGCGTGGTGAACTACGCGCACACGCTCCGCGGCGTGCAGCTCGGGCTAGTGAACATCATCCGGGACAACCCGAGTGGCCGTCGCTGGCTGCCGATCGTGAACTGGGGCAACGAGCGCTGATCGTCCGGCGCGGCGCGTGACGAGCGGTCGGCAGGCCGCGGCCCGCGCCGCGGCCTGTTGCGCATCCGACGGCACGGGAGCGATGGTGAGGGAGCGCCGCGGGATGTCCGGCAACAGGGCGCCGGGCTCCTGCGTTCTCCGAAGGTCCGGGCCGCGGTCGCCCGCGTGACCGTCCCATGTCCACCGTCCCACGAGGTCCAGCATGCGAAACGCCAAGATCCGTCTCCTGACGCCGCTCGCGCCGATGGCCGTCGCGGTCCTCGCCGCGCTCCCCGCGGCGGCCGTCGCGCAGGGTGCCCCGGTGCCCAACGCCGAGTGGCAGGTGCCCTGGGGCGCCGAGACCCGACCGCGCGACCCGTACGTCTCGCCCGACGGCTTCACGTACTTCGTGGGCCAGACCGGCAACTACATCGCGCGGCTCGATCCGCGCACGGGCGAGTTCAAGCGCTTCGAGGTCGACCCGGGCACCAATCCGCACAATCTCATCGTCGATCCCGTGGGGAACGTGTGGTACTCGGGCAATCGCAACGGGATGATCGGCAAGCTCGATCCGCGCACGGGCGCGATCACGCGCTACCCCATGCCGGACCCGAGTGTGCGTGACCCGCACACGCTGATCTTCGATGCGAAGGGCGACATCTGGTTCACCGCACAGCAGTCGAACTTCGTCGGGCACCTCGACGTGAGAACGGGGGCGATCCGCGTGGTGAACACGGGCGACGGGACCAAGCCGTACGGGATCGTGATCAACTCGAAGGGGATCCCGTGGTTCAATCTCTTCGGGACGAACAAGATCGCGCACATCGATCCGGCCACGATGGTGGTGACGACGATCGACCTGCCCGATCCGCGGGCGCGCGGGCGGCGGATCGCCGTCACGGCCGACGACGTGATCTGGTACACGGACTACACGCGCGGCTACCTCGGCCGTGTGGATCCGCGCACGAGCCAGGTGACCGAGATCCCGATGCCGGCCGGCGCGGGTTCACTGCCCTACGGCATGGCGTCGGACGACAAGGGGCGGATCTGGGTGACCGAGGGCGTGCCCAACAAGGGGTCGCGACTGCTCGGCTACGACCCGGCGACGAAGACGTGGTTCGCGAGCACGCCCGTGGGACGGCCGGAGAACAACGTCATCCGGCACATGTACTTCGACAAGAAGACCGGTCTGCTCTGGTTCGGGACGGACCAGGGGACCATCGGGCGAGCCGAGGTTTCGCGGGTCCGGACGGCCATGTAGCCGGAGCGCAGGACGCGAGGAGCGAGAAACGAGGCTCGAGCGACGAAGGGCAAGCGAAAGTTGCCGAGGGGGGAGGAGCGAGGGAGTGGCCCCTCTCCCTCCCCCTCATCACCTCACTCCTCCCCCTCGCTCCTCACACCTCGTTTCTCGCTCCTCGCTCCTCGCTCCTCGCCGTTGCTGTCAGGGCCAGAGCCACCCGAACATCCCACCGGCGATCATCGCGTACAGCAGCGAATCGAACCACTGGATCGCCAGGCTCTTCCACGGCCGCGAGAACCAGACCGATTCCGCCATGTAGCCCAGGGCATTCGCCATGAACGTCGCCGTGCCCGTCACGCGGAAGACCATCAGGTACTCCGCATCCGGCGGTACCGTGTGCCAGGCGAGGTAGGCGACGAACACCGAGATCACGATCGACGAGAGCAGCGAGAGCGCCATGTTGCGGCCCATGTTGGGCAGGCCGCGCGGCGCGATGGTGATGTAGGCGATCGGGCCGTTCTCGGCCTTCGCGCGTCCTTCGGGGGTCTGGAGGAGCCTGCCTTCGTCGAACCACGGGACCACATAGCGGCCGGGAGGGACGTTCGACTGGCGGAGCGCGTTCATGACCGCGTCCTCGGTGGAGAGGCCGGCGAACTCCTTCTTGTGCGTCGGGAGCACCGTCCAGGTGATCGCCGACATGATGAAGACCGCGAATCCGCTCGCGACGATCGGGAGCCACAGGTCGATCAGGAACTGCATGGGTCCTCCGGGGGAAGGGGATCGGACCCACAGAACGTCTGGCTCCCGGGCGTCCCGCGCAATACCATACCTCGCTATGCGGTTCATCGTCCCGTCACCGTCCGAAGCGCTCCTGCGCGAGATCCGTGTCTCGCAGGCGGTGGCGCGCGTGCGGCAGCTGCCGACGGTGTTCGCCGCCAACCCGCTGCTCGCGACGTTCATCGCGCTGATCTACTGGGATCAGGTGTTCCGGACGTTGCTCGTGGCGTTCATCGCGCTGCAGTTCATGCTGTGGACGCCGGCGTTCCTGAGCTGGCGGCGGCTGCGGCACAAGGCGCGGCCCACGCGCGTGAGCGTCGGCAACGAGCGGCGGGCGACCATCTTCTCGGCCTGCGCGGGCTTGCTGTGGGCCGCGGCCGCCTTCGTGCTCTATCCGGCCGGCGGTTACGAGGAGCGCTCCACGCTGGTGATGATGCTCGCCGGCCTGTGCGCGGGCTCGGTCTCGTTCTTCTCGTCGTCGCCCTACGCGTCGATGGCGTTCTGGGGGCCGTACATGCTCGTGCTGCTCGGCCAGGCGCTCACGTTCATGGGCGGCTCGCCGGTGCTCCCGGCGGCGATCGGCGTGTTCACCGCCTGCGCCATCTGGTTCACGCGCACCAGCTGGAACCAGTTCGTGGAGAACGTGCGCGTGCTCGTGGAGCGTGACCGGCTGCTGCAGGAGGCGCAGGCGAGCGGCGTGCAGCTGGAGCTGATGCTCTCGCGGATGAGCGACCTCGCCATGGTCGATGAGCTGACGGGGCTCAAGAACCGCCGCTCGTTCTTCGAGGACATCGAGCCGGTGATCGCCGGCAGCCGACGCCGCGGGAAGCCCGTGGCCATCGCCCTGCTCGACCTCGACCACTTCAAGGACGTGAACGACACGCACGGTCACGCGATCGGCGACGACGTGCTCCGCGCGGTGGCGCACCGGATCGAGGAGACGCTGCGCCAGGAGCAGATCGTGGGGCGCATCGGCGGCGAGGAGTTCGTGGTGCTGCTGCCCGACACGAGCCCGCAGCAAGCGCTCGTCGCGATCGAACGCGTGCGGAAGGCGGTGGGCGAGACGCCCATCCCGGTGACGGGTGGCGGCGATGTCTGGATGACGGTGAGCGGGGGGATCTCGCCACTCAGCGACGGCATGCCGGTCCCGCTCGCGGTGCAGCACGCGGACAAGGCGATGTACCGCGCGAAGGCGCTTGGCCGCAACCGCGTGGAGGTGTTCGGCGCGGTGGAGGAGCCGGTCGCGGGGTAGCGTTCACCGAGTGAAGGTGAATCGACCGCAAATCATTCAACGCCAGTGAGATACGATCTCACTGGCGCCATTTGTTTTCGCCAGGTTCGGGGACACGGGCACCCGGCTTCGCTTGCTCATCAGCGCACCTCGCACGACCGCGAGAAGCCCTGTTCGATGCGAACCGTTCCCACCTAGCACCGGCTCGTTGCCGCTCTGATTTCCTTTGAATCTCCACGCATATCCGACTAGATTGCTAGTCTATTTCGCGCGACCCCTGAACCGGCTGCACTCATGAGTTCCTCGATCGAATCGCTGGTCAACAAGGAGTACGCATACGGCTTCGTCACCGACATCGAGTCGGACACGATCCCGCGCGGACTCAGCGAAGAGACGATCCGTCTCATCTCCGCCAAGAAGCACGAGCCCGAGTGGCTGCTCGACTGGCGTCTCAAGGCCTTCCGCCGCTGGCTCACGATGACGGAGCCGCACTGGCCCAACGTCACCTACGAGCCCATCGACTACCAGGCGCAGACCTACTACTCGGCGCCCAAGTCGGTGAAGCCGCTGCAGTCGCTCGACGAGGTCGACCCCGAGCTCCTCAAGACGTACGAGAAGCTCGGCATCTCGCTCACCGAGCAGAAGCGCCTCTCGGGCGTCGCCGTCGACGCGATCTTCGACTCCGTCTCGGTCGGCACCACCATGAAGACCGAGCTCGCCAAGGTCGGCGTGATCTTCTGCTCGTTCGGCGAAGCGGTGCACAACCATCCCGAGCTGGTGCAGAAGTACCTCGGCTCGGTCGTGCCCTACTCGGACAACTTCTTCGCCGCGCTCAACTCGGCCGTGTTCTCCGATGGGTCGTTCGTGTACATCCCGAAGGGCGTGAAGTGCCCGCTCGAGCTCTCGACGTACTTCCGCATCAACGCGGCCGACACCGGCCAGTTCGAGCGCACCCTGATCGTCGCCGATGAGGGCGCGTCGGTGAGCTATCTCGAGGGGTGCACCGCGCCCAAGCGCGCGACCAACCAGCTCCACGCCGCGGTCGTCGAGATCGTCGCGCTCGACCGCGCGTCCGTGAAGTACTCGACGGTGCAGAACTGGTACGCCGGCGACAAGGACGGCGTGGGCGGCATCTACAACTTCGTCACCAAGCGCGGCAAGGCGCTCACCGACGCCAAGATCTCGTGGACGCAGGTCGAGACCGGCTCGGCGATCACCTGGAAGTACCCCTCGGTGATCCTGCAGGGCGACAACGCGGTCGGCGAGTTCTACTCCGTGGCCGTGGTGAACAACAGGCAGCAGGCCGACACCGGCACCAAGATGATCCACATCGGCCGCAACACGCGCTCGACGATCATCTCCAAGGGCATCAGCGCCGGCCAGGGGCAGAACTCCTACCGCGGCCAGGTGAAGGTGCTGCCGAAGGCCGAGGGCGCGCGGAACTACACGCAGTGCGACTCGATGCTCATCGGGAACGCCTGCGGCGCGCACACCTTCCCGTACATCGAGGTCGCCAACCCGACGGCGACCCTCGAGCACGAGGCGAGCACGTCGAAGATCGGCGAGGACCAGATCTTCTACTGCAAGCAGCGCGGCCTGAATGCGGAGCACGCGATCTCGCTCATCGTCGCCGGGTTCTGCAAGGAAGTGTTCAAGGAGCTGCCCATGGAGTTCGCTCTGGAGGCCCAGCAGCTCCTCGGCATCTCGCTCGAAGGGTCGGTCGGGTAACGGCGTAGTGGGTGGTGGGTAGCGGGTGGTGGGTCAACATCCGCTCCGCACACCAGCCCGAGCCGCCGTGCCCCACAGCCCACAACCCACAGCTCACGACGCAGTTCAACAGGACATATGCTCAAGATCACCGACCTCCACGCCTCCGCCGGCTCCAAGGAGATCCTCAAGGGGATCTCCCTCCGGATCAACGCCGGCGAAGTGCACGCCATCATGGGCCCCAACGGCTCCGGCAAGTCCACGCTCGCGCAGGTGATCGCCGGCCACCCCGGCTATGAGGTGACCAGCGGCACCATCGAGTACGAGGGCGAGGATCTCCTCGAGATGGACGCCGAGGTGCGCGCGCAGGCCGGCGTGTTCCTCGCGTTCCAGTATCCCGTCGAGATCCCGGGCGTCACCAACGCCTACTTCCTCCGCGCTGCCTACAACGAGCTCCGCAAGGCGCGCGGCGAGGATGAGGTCGACCCGATCGAGTTCCTCGACATCATGGAGGAGAAGCTCAAGGTCGTCGAGATGGACGCCTCGATGATGCAGCGTTCGGTGAACGCCGGCTTCTCCGGCGGCGAGAAGAAGCGCAACGAGATCCTCCAGATGGCCGTGCTCGCGCCCAAGCTCGCGGTGCTCGACGAGACGGATTCCGGCCTCGACATCGATGCCCTTCGCATCGTCGCCGAAGGCGTGAACAAGCTCAAGAAGCCCACCAACGCGACGATCGTCGTGACGCATTATCAACGGTTGCTCAACTACATCGTCCCCGACTTCGTGCACGTGCTCGCCAACGGCCGCATCGTGCGCTCGGGCGGCAAGGAGCTCGCGCTCGAGCTCGAGGCGAAGGGCTACGACTGGCTCCTCGAGCCGGCGGGCGTCTGACGTGACGGCACCGACCTACGCCGACCAGTTCGCCGCGTACGCGGCGAATGGCGGGGGCGAGGGGCCGTCCTGGCTCCCGGCCCTGCGCCAGAAGGCCTACGAACGCTTCGCCGCGCTGGGATTCCCCACGACGCGCGACGAGGACTGGCACTTCACCTCGGTCACGCCCATCGCCGAGCGCACGTTCAAGGCGCTGCGCCCGGCACCGAGCGCCCTCACGCTCTCGGACCTCGAGCCTTGGACGATCGATGCCGAGTGGCACCGCCTCGTCTTCGTGAACGGCCGCCTCGAGCCGCAGCTCTCCAACTTCGCCGGGCTCCCCGCCGACGTGCAGGTGAGCACGCTCTCCGAGGCGCTGCGTGAGGAGCCGGAGTGGGTGCAGAAGCATCTCGGGGCCCTCGCCACGTTCGATCGCGCGGCCTTCACGGCGATGAACACGGCCTTCATGGCCGAGGGCGTCGTGATCCGCGTGCCCAAGGGCGAGGTGGTCGACGTCCCGCTCCACATCCTGCACATCGCCGACGGTCAGGCGCAGGGCGGCGCGATCCATCCGCGCCTCCTCGTCGTCGCCGAACCGCTCGCGCAGATCACGCTCGTCGAGAGCTACGCGTCGGTGGGCAACCCGTCGTACCTCGTGAACGCGGTGGCCGAGGTGTCGGTGGGCAACGGCGCGCGCGTCGACCACTACAAGCTCCAGCGCGAGAGCACCGAGGCCTTCCACGTGGGCACGGTGCAGGTCACGCAGGGGCGCGACTCCATCTACCACTCGTTCTCGTTCGCGGCGGGCGCTGCCCTCTCGCGCACGAACGTCTATACCAAGCTCGCCGGCGTCGGCGGTGAGGCGCGGCTCAACGGCCTCTACGTCCTCGACGGCACGCAGCACGCCGACCATCAGACCTTCGTTGAGCACCTCGCCGAGTCGTGCGCGTCGCGCGAACTCTACAAGGGCATCCTCGACGGCGGCTCGCACGGCGTCTTCAACGGCAAGGTCTACGTGGACCCGATCGCCCAGAAGACCGACGGCAAGCAGACCAACAAGGCGCTGCTGCTCTCCGACAAGGCCCGCGTCGACACCAAGCCGCAGCTCGAGATCTTCGCCGACGACGTGAAGTGCACGCACGGCGCGACGATCGGCCGGCTCGACGAGCTCGCGCTGTTCTATCTCAAGAGCCGCGCGATCGGCGCCGAGAACGCCCGCGCGCTCCTGACGTACGCGTTCGCGGCCGAGGTGCTCGAGACGATCGAGGTCGATCCGCTCCGCCTCGCACTCGAGAAGGACCTCTTCGAACGCTTCACGCACCTCCGGCTGGAGTAGCACCGGACCCGTGGCCGACGACGCCGCCCTCGACGCGCTCTACCAGGAAGTGATCCTCGATCACTACCGGCGCCCGCGGAACTTCCGCGAGCTGCCGAACGCGTCGTGCTCGGCCGATGGCAAGAACCCCAACTGCGGCGATGCGCTCACCATCTGGCTCAGGTTCGATGGGGACATCGTCTCCGACGTCACGTTCCAGGGCGTGGGCTGCGCGATCTCGAAGGCGTCGGCGTCACTGATGACGCAGGCGGTGAAGGGCCGCACACGTGCCGAAGCGGCGGAGATCTTCGACAGGGTGCATCGCCTGGTGACCACCGGCACGGTGGCGGACGCCGAGGCGACGAAGTCGCTCGGCCAGCTCCGCGCGCTGGGCGGTGTCTCGAAGTTCCCGATGCGCGTGAAGTGTGCTTCGCTCGCCTGGCACACGTTGAAGTCGGCGATGGACGACCACTCGCCCGAGGTCGTGGTCCACACCGGCGGCCCGTCCGCGTGAGCGCGCCCGGGACGCCCGCCACCGGCGAGAGCTTCGTCCCGGTCACTGGAGCGGCATCGGCGGATGTCGCCGAGGGGCAGCTGGTGCAGGCGAAGCATGCCAACGGCACCGCACTCTGCGTCGGTCGGCTCGATGGGACGCTCTTCGCGGTGAAGGACAGCTGCCCGCACAGCGAGTTCCCGCTGAGCGAAGGCTCGCTCTACGCGAACGGCGAACTCGAGTGCTGCTGGCATGGGGCGCGGTTCGATTGCCGCAACGGCAAGGTGCTGCGCGGACCGGCCGAGGAGGATCTCGTGCGCTTCGAGGTCGAGGAGCGCGATGGCTCCATCTGGGTGAGGAGGGCGCGATGAGCACGAGTGGCAACACGCATGGCGGCGCGCATTCACTCGCGCCGCGCACCGACTTCCCGCTGCTCGCCGCACAGCCCGGGCTCGTCTATCTCGACTCGGCGGCGACCTCGCAGAAGCCGCGCGCCGTGCTGGACGCGATCACGGCGTACTACACGACGTCCAACGCGAACCCGCACCGCGGCGCCTACGCGCTCGCGGCGACCGCGACGCAGGTGTATCACGACGCGCGGGCGAGGATCGCGCGCTTCATCGGCGTGGCCGATGCCGACACCCTCATCTTCACGCGCGGCACGACGGAGTCGATCAATCTCGTCGCCAGCGCGTGGGGGCGTGCCAACGTGCGCGCCGGTGACAACGTCGTCGTCACGCGGATGGAGCATCACGCGAACTTCGTCCCGTGGCAGCAGCTCGCGCTCGCGACCGGAGCCGAGTTCCGGATCTGCGAGCTCGACGCCGCGGGCGGCGTGGACCTCGCGATGCTCGCGCGGATCGTCGATGCGGGGACCAAGGTCGTCGCCTTCGGGCAGGTGTCCAACGCGCTCGGCACCATCAATCCCGTCGCCGAGATCGTGCGCATCGTGCGCGAGCGGAGCAGGGGTGGCGCGCCGCTCGCCAAGGGGCTCCCGCCGGGCGCGCTGATCGTCTGCGATGGCGCGCAGGGCGTGCCGCATCTCCGCGTGAACGTCGACGCGCTGGGCGTGGATGCCTACGCCTTCAGCGGCCACAAGATGGGCGGCCCGATGGGGAGCGGCGGGCTCGTGATGCGCCGAGCGATCCTCGAGGCGATGCCGCCCTATCACTTCGGCGGCGACATGATCGAGTGGGTGCATGACGACCACACGACCTGGAATGTCCTGCCACACAAGTTCGAGGCGGGGACGCCGAACGCCGAGGCAGCGGTGGGACTCGCGGCGGCTTGCGACTACCTCGACGCGCTCGGCATGGACGCGGTGCGTGCGCATGAGGTCGCGCTCACGGCGCACGCGATGCGCGCGCTCGCAGCGATCCCCGGTGTCACGGTGCATGGCACGCCGACGGCCGAAGGACGGAGCGGCGTGGTGAGCTTCAGCGTCGCGGAGGCGCATCCGCACGACATCGCGACATCACTCGATGTCGAAGGCGTGTGCGTGCGCGCGGGGCATCACTGCGCGCAGCCCCTCATGCGCGCGCTCCGGGTGCACTCGACGGTGCGGGCGTCGTTCTGGGTCTACAGCACCGCCGACGACGTGGTCCGGCTGGTCAGCGCCGTGCACGCGGCGCAGGCGCGCTTCGCGCTGGCCTGAGCGCGCGGAACACGAGGTCGGTCAGGTACTCCGTCGCCGAAGGGCCGGCCTTGCCGTGGGCCACCTCGGTGAGCGACGGCAGATGCTCGGCGAAGAACTTCTGCATGTGGGAGCTCTCGACCACCGTCGAGATCAGCGCCACCGGGTAGGGATACGACGGGTCGATCTCACGGACGATCGCCGCGACGGTCGCGCACAGCCGCTTGTAGCTGCGGAAGAGTCCCGCCCGGTTGACCTCGTCGACCTCGCGATTGAGATAGGCCTTCGACGACTCCGAGACGACGAGGCGGTAGAGCGCGCGTTCGTCCACCAGCGGCACGGCGTCGTCCCGCTCGATGGGGCGCGTGAGCGCGGCGAGCGCGCGCCGGAGCCGTTCGTCGGGCGTCGGCACGTTCGCGGTCGCGAGCTGCACCCGATGCTCCATCCAGGCCCAGTACCAAGCCGTGAGATACAGGAGGAGCCAATGCTTGCTCCTGAAGTACCGATAGATGCTGGGCTCGGCGGTACCGAGCCGATCGGCCAGCTTGCGGAAGGTGAAGGCCTCGTAGCCGATCTCGTCGAGGAGGAGGATCGACGCGCTGACGATCCGCTCACCGAGCTCGGACGAGAGGGGGTTCTTGAGGTGGAACCGGGGGTCCACCTGCAGGAGCAGCCGCGGCCTCGTCGCCGCGGTGGACGGCGAGGCCATCGCTCCGCTCATCCGACGACCTGCGGCACCGCCGACTCCCGCAACGCCGCCACCCCGGTCTCCACGTCGTAGATGCCGCCGGCCATGGCGATCTCGCCGCGCTCGAGCATCCCCGCGAGGAGCGCGCTGCGTTCGACGATCTGTCGCTGCACGAGGGCGACGTTCAACGCGGCCACGCGCTCGACGAAGGCGGGGTTGGCCGCGGTGCGGTCCGTGCGGGTCTCCGTCTCCATCGCGACCGCGTCGCCGATCTTGTGCAGGAGGCCGGTGAGATGCCCCAGCTCGACCGAGTCGCAGGCCCCCTTCACCGCGCCGCACCGCGTGTGGCCGAGCACCACGATGGCCTTCGCGCCCGCGACACGGCAAGCGAACTCCATGCTGCCGAGGATGTCGTCGTTGAGGACGTTGCCGGCGATGCGGATGCTGAAGATGTCCCCCAGCCCCTGGTCGAAGACCAGTTCGGCCGACGTGCGGGAGTCGATGCAGCTGAGGATGACGGCGAAGGGATGCTGCCCGTCGCTCGTCTCGTTCACCTGCTGCAGGAGGTTCCGGTTGGCCTTCAGGTTGTTCTGGAACCGTTCGTTGCCGCGACGGAGGATCTCGATCGCCTCGGAGGGCGTGATGGCGTCGCGGGCGGCCTTCGTGAGCGTTCTCATGGGCGGATGGGGTGAAGCGAGGCGTAGCTGATGGGCGGCGGGAGTGACGGAACGATAGTATTACTATCGATTCTGCGTCAAGTGCACGCGCACGTCACCGCCCTCCTCAGCGCACCGCGAACGTCAGCGAGGTGAAGTCGCTCCGCCACTCGAGTCCTGGTTCCCGCACGCGCCGAAGGTGCACGCCACTCAGCAGGACCTCGCCTGGCTCGCGATAGACCACGGCGACGCGGCCACTGCGATCGGTGGTGAGGAAGTCCGGCTTGCCGTTCACGTGGCTCCGGAACGACGCGAGGCGGAATCCGGCGATCGGAGCGCCTCGATACCGCACGCGGAAACGCAGCGAGTCCCCGACCGCGAACCGCGTCGGATCGGACTCCGGCACGATCTCGAGGGTCATGCCGAGGTCGGCCTTCCACTCGAACGTCCGATCACCCTCCCCCACGCGCACATAGCTCTTCGCGAGCTTCACGTAGGACTCACGCCACTGCTTGGGCGCCGGGATGTCGGTCCACTGCTTCCGCAGCGCCGGCGAGGCGCCGATCTCATCGAAGTAGACATCGATCAGGCTGTCCTCGAGCACGAGCACCTTCGGCGCCAGCTCGACACGGATCGCGCCGATCCCGACCGACGGCGCGGTCCACCCGAGTGCGAGATCGCTGTCTCCGGCCGCCATCGGCGTGAGCGGAAGCGTCCGCCCGGCGAAGACGACCTCCGCGCGCACGATCCGCGACGGCTCGATGGCCGACTCGGCCGCCGGATAGTGCTCTCCCATGCCGCTCGTCATGCGGACCGTGAATGCGCCCGGCGCGGGCGCGAAGAACCGGGTCGGGCGGACCCAGGTCTCATGAGCACTGAGGCTCGCCGCGAGGGCGAGGGCGAGCACGGATGCGCAGGCGAGCGCACGAACGAGGCGAGTGGTCATCGGGGCAAGTCTAGCCGTGTCGCATGCGATGTGAAGGGTTCCCGTCGCGTCCCTCCCGCGTGCATCTTCCGCTGGACTCCAACCCGCCCGCCGATGCGCATCGCCCGCGCCCTCCTCGCCGTCCTGCTCGCGCTCAGCGCGGGCGATCTCCGCGCCCAGCGCACCGAGAAGCCCCAGCTCCACGGCAAGCACTGGGTCGCCGTCACCGGCAAACCCCTCGGCGCCACCGCCGGCGCGATGATCTTCCAGCGCGGCGGCAACGCGGTCGATGCCGCGGTCGGCATGCTCGCCGCGGTCTGCACCATGTGGGACACGCTCTCGTGTGGCGGCGAGACGCAGGCACTCATCTATCATCCCGGTCTCAAGAAGGTCATCGGGATCAACGCGCTCGGTGTCGCGCCGACCGGGGCGACGGCGGAGTTCTATCGCAGCCGCGGGATGTCCAACCCGCCGGAGTTCGGCCCGCTCGCGGCGGTCACGCCCGGCACGCCGGGCGGGATGCTCGTGATGCTCGCCGAGTACGGGACGATGTCGCTGGAGCAGGTGCTCGCGCCGGCGCTGCAGATGGCGGAGGAGGGATATCCGATCGAAGCGCAGCTCGCGAACACGATCCAGGCGAACGTGGGTCGCATCAAGGGATGGAAGTACTCGCCGGCGGTGTTCCTCACGCATCCGGACGAAGCGCGCGAGGCGCCCAGCGCGGGCGAGATCTTCGTGCAGCGCGATCTCGCGACGACGTTCCGCAAGCTGATCGAAGCCGAGCGCAACGCGCTCAAGGCGAAGAAGTCGCGGAAGGACGCGATCATGGCCGCCTACGCTCGTTTCTATACTGGTGACATCGCGCAGGAGATCGTGCGCGCGGTGCGCGAGGAGGGTGGGCTCTTCACGCTCGAGGACCTCGCGAACTACCGCGTGCGGATCGAGGAGCCGGTCTCGACGACCTATCGCGGCCACACGGTCTACAAGCTCCCGTTCTGGCAGCAGGGCCCGGCGATGCTGCAGGCGCTCAACATCCTCGAGAACGCCGACCTGAAGGGGATGGGCTACAACAGCGGGCAGTACATCCACACGATCTATCAGGCGATGAACCTCGCGTTCGCGGACCGCGACTTCTACTACGGCGATCCGTACTTCGCGCCCGAGGAGCCGACGGCCGGCCTGCTGAGCAAGTCGTATGCGCGACTCCGCTGGGAGGCGATGAGCCAGGACCGCAATGATCCCGCGGTGAAGCCGGGCGATCCGTATCCGTTCCAGAACGGCACCAATCCGTTCACCCAACTGCTCGCGTCGTGGTCCACCACGGGGCCGCGCGCCATCGAGGCTTCGCGCCCCCGCACGCCGGAGCCGCCGGACGACGCGGCGTTCTACGACGCGTTCACGCGCGGCACGACGAGCATCCAAGCGGCGGACGAGAAGGGATGGATGGTGTCGATCACGCCGAGTGGTGGCTGGGTGCCGGCGGTGATCGCCGGCACCACCGGCATCGGCCTCTCGCAGCGCGCACAGTCGTTCGTCACTACGCCGGAGGATGGCCCGTTCAACGTGATCGAGCCGGGCAAGCGCCCGCGCGTCACGCTCACGCCGACGATCGCGCTCAAGGATGGCGAGCCATGGATGGCGTTCTCGGTGCAGGGCGGCGACACGCAGGACCAGGACCTGCTGCAGTTCTTCCTCGCGATGGTCGAGTTCGGGCAGACGGTGCAGCAGGCCGCCGAGCATCCCGGGTTCCACAGCTATCAGATGCGCTCGAGCTTCGGGGCACACGAGGCGCGGCCGGGGCGCATCCAGTTGAACGAGCGCATCCCCGACTGGGTGCGCGCGGACCTCGGACGCCGCGGCTACACGATGGAGTTCGCGCGATACACGTCGGGACCGATCACGGCCATCTGGTGGGACCGGAAGCACAAGTCGTTCTGGGGCGCGGCGAGCAACTTCGGCGAGGACACCGGGATCGCGTGGTGACGGCGTGCCGGCCGGCCAGGGGCGTGCGCGCATGACCAGCCACGCTGCGCAGGATGCGCGCGACCGCACGCGGTCCTCGCGGATCGTCCTCCTGCTCGTGCTCCTCGCCGGCGCCGTCGTGCTCGGCTCGGAGATCCGCGAGGGCTGGTTCCCGCACGACGAGGGTGCGCTCGGACAGTCGGCCGAACGCGTACTCGGCGGCGAAGTGCCGCATCGCGACTTCGCGGAGATCTACACCGGGCTGCTGAGCTACATCAACGCGGCGGTGTTCGCTGTGCTGCCGATGAACAGCCTGTCGATGCGCATGCCGCTGTTCGTCGGGGCGCTGCTCTGGCTCTGGGCGATGTATCGCATCCTGCTGCGGTTCGTGCCGCCGCCGTGGGCGGGTGTCGCGGCGATCACCGCGTTCGTGTGGGGCGTGCCGAACTACCCGGCGCCGCTGCCGTCGTGGTACATCCTCTTCCTCACGACGGGCGCGGCGCTCGCGCTGCTGCGATGGGTCGACGACCCGCGATCGCGCTGGCTCGTCGCGGCAGGCGTGGCGGCGGGGGTGGCGTTCCTGTTCAAGCTGACCGGGATCTTCGTGCTCCTCGGCGGCGGACTGGCGCTCTTGGCGCTTGACGCGCCCGACCCGGTGTCGGGAGCCGGCCCGGGATCCGCCCCGGCGCGACGCGGGGCGTACCCGTGGGTCGTTTCGCTGCTCGTGATCATCGCCGCCGCCGGCCTCGGCGGCGCGACCGGCGGCGCTGGACCGAGCGCGCTCGTCCGTTTCGCGCTGCCGACCATCCTGCTGCTCCTCGCCGTGTCGGCGCGCGCGATGCGGCCGCATGCCCTGGCCGATGGCGCGCGCTGGCGACTCACGCTCTCGCGATCCTTGCCGTTCCTCGCCGGCGCGGCCGCCCCCATCGCGCTCTACTTCGCCGTGCAAGCCGCGCTGGGCGCTTTGCCGATGCTCATCGAGGGCGTGTTCATCACGCCGTTCCGCCGCTCCACCTTCGCGTCGCTGCAGCCGCCGCCGGTGATCACGCTGCTGTTCTTCATCCCCATGGCACTGCTGCTCTGGGCGCGCAGCACCGGCGCTCGCGCGGCGAAGGTCGTTCCCGCGCTTGGCGTCCTCTGCTTCGCTGCCGTGCTCGTGCTCTCGGCCGGCGACCGTCGCTTCTACCAGCTCGGATGGGTCTCGGCGTGGGGCTTGCTGTTCTTCGTCGCGATCGAGGGTGCGCGGTTCATCCGTGCGGTGCGTGTCGAGGGTTCGGGCGAGTCCAAGGGGTCGGCCGGCGCGATCATCCTCGCGTGCCTCGCAGTGAGCGCCGCACTGGTGGAGTACCCGTTCGCCGCGCCCATCTACACGCTCTACGCGCTGCCGATGACCATCCTCGCCGCGGTCGCGCTCGTGCGCGTGGGCGCGCGCACGCCGCCCGCCCTCCAGGCAGCGACGGTCGTCTTCTTCCTCGCCTTCGCCGTGCTCCGCAACTTCCCGTTGCAGGTGCAGATGCTCGGCCAGGCGTACGTGCCGAGCGGGAAGGTCATGCCGCTCGACCTGCCGCGGAGCGGCCTGCTGGTGCAGCCGCTCCAGTCCGTGGTCTACGAGGACATCATCACGCTGGTTCGGGAGAAGGCGGCGGGACGGCCGATCTGGGCAGGCCCCGACGCGCCGGAGATCTACTTCCTGAGCGGACTGCCCAACCGGACGCGGACGTTCTTCGAGTTCCTCGATCCGCCCGAGCAGAACGCGCGCCCGCTGCGGGAGCGGCTCGATGCGATGGGGGCGGCCGTGGCGGTCGTGAAGTTGCGCCCGGACTTCTGGGCCCGTCCAACCAAGGCCACCATCGACTCGCTGGTGCCGTCGTTCCCGCACCAGCGGACGTTCATCGACTACGTCGTCCTCTGGCGCTGACCGCCCTCCCGATCGTCTCGCGATGAATCCCCTCCGCCAGGTCGCCGACCGGCTGCTCGAAGTGCCGATCGTGTACCGGTCGCTGCAGGCGCCGTTCGCGGACGCCAAGCTCGAGCCGTTCCTCCGGCGCGTCGATCCGGCGCGCGTGAAGCGCGTGCTCGACGTGGGCTGCGGTCCGGGCACCAACGCGCGGGTGTTCGCCCGGACCGACTATGTGGGGATCGACATCAACCCGGACTACATCGCCACCGCGC
The DNA here is from genome assembly GCA_964464585.1 of uncultured Gemmatimonas sp. GTDB lineage: Bacteria > Gemmatimonadota > Gemmatimonadetes > Gemmatimonadales > Gemmatimonadaceae > Pseudogemmatithrix. Next base: position 286,176 of record CAYXGS010000001.1, read on the forward strand.
AGCGCCGGTTCAAGGGTCGTTTCGTCGTGGGCGATGTCGCCGACGAGCGCGTGCTGCCCGACGAGCGGTTCGACGTGGTGTTCGCGAACTCGCTGATGCACCACTTGCCCGATGCGGTCACGCGCTCGCTGCTGGCGCGGATGGCGAAGCTCGTCGCGCCGGGCGGCGCGGTGCATGTGCTCGACCTCATCCTGCCGGACGGTCTGACGCCGGCGCGTGCGCTCGCGCGACTCGACCGCGGCAAGCACCCGCGCCCGGTGGAACAGTGGCGCGCGCTGTTCACCGAGCACCTCACCCAGCAGCATCTCGAGGTCTATCCGCTCGGTCTGCCCGGCGTGCCGCTCTGGTGGATGATCTACTTCGCGGGAGTGCCCAAGTGACGACCCCTCGCCCGCGGCGCGTGACCATCGCGATCCCGATCCACAACGAGGAGGAGGTCATCCCTGCCCTCCTCCAGCGTGTGGGTGCCGTGCTCGATGCGACGCCGGGCGGGCCGCACGAGCTGCTGCTGGTCGACGACGGCAGCCGCGATCGCTCGCGCGAACTGCTCGAAGCGGCCGCGCAGCGCGACCCGCGCATCACGCTGGTGGTGCTTTCGCGCAACTTCGGCCATCAGGCGGCGCTCACCGCCGCGTTCGACCATGCGCGCGGCGACGTGATGCTGTTGATGGACGGCGACCTGCAGGATCCGCCCGAGGCACTGCCCACCCTCCTCGCACGCCTCGATGAGGGCTACGACGTCGTCTACGTGCGGCGCACGCGGCGCAAGGAGCCGGCGTGGCTGCGCGCCTGCTACTACGTCGCGTATCGCATCATCGGGAAGCTCTCGCGGATCGCGTTGCCCTCGGACGCCGGTGACTTCGCCGTGCTCTCGCGGCGCGCGATCGACGCCGTGCGCGACCTGCCCGAGCGGCAGCGCTACCTGCGCGGCCTGCGCAGCTGGGTGGGATTCAAGCAGGTCGGCGTGGAGGTCGAGCGCGCCGCGCGCGCGGCGGGGGAGAGCAAGTACTCCATCCGCCGGCTCATCGGCCTCGCCCTGGACGGCGCCTTCGCCTTCTCCACCGCGCCGTTGCGGTTCATCGGCGTGGCCGGTGGCGTCACGATGGCGTTCTCGTTCGGCTTCACGCTGTACGCGGTCTACGCGCGGCTCTTCCTCGGACAGTCGCCCCAGGGCTTCACCGCGCTCGCGGTGCTCGGCACGCTCATCGGCGGGATGGTCCTCCTCTCGCTGTGGATCATCGGCGAGTACGTGGGCCGCATCTATGAGGAGGTGAAGCGGCGTCCGGTGTACCTCGTGGACCGCGTGGTGCGCCGCGAGCGCAGCGAACCCGGCGCGCCCTGATGGACGAGGGCTACGGCGCCAGATACGCCGACCTCTATCATCGGCACTGGTGGTGGCGCGCGCGCGAGGAGTACCTCACGCGGCTCCTCACGCGCCACCTCGGCGCCGCGCCGGCGGGCGAGGTGCTCGATTTCGGCTGCGGAGACGGGCTGTTCTTCCCCGTGCTGCAGCGGTTCGGATCGCCGCGCGGCATCGAGCCCGAGGCGAAGCTGCTCGATCCGACAGGCCCTTGGCGCGACCGCATCAGCACCGAACCCCTCGCGCCGTCGACCACCGAGGCCGGACGATTCCGCCTGATCGTCGCCCTCGACGTGCTCGAGCACATCGCGGACCCCGCGCCGGTGATGGCCGAGCTCGCGCGACGACTGGCGCCGGGTGGGTTGTTCGTCGCCACGGTGCCGGCGTTCCAGTCGATGTGGACCACGCACGACGATCTCAATCACCACATGAAGCGGTATCGTGTGGACGAGCTCGAGGCGTTGGTCGGCGGCGGAACCGGGCTCACGATCATCGAGTCGCGCTACTTCTTCGTCTGGCTCGCATTCGCCAAGTGGGGGGTCACGCTGCTGGAACGCGTGCGGAAGCCGGTGCCGCGCGCTCCCGGCGTGCCCGCAGGACCGATCAACGCCGCAGTGCTCGCGCTGTCACGACTCGAGCAGCGCGTGCTCGGCGGCGCGCATCCGCCGTTCGGGAGTTCGGCGATCGTCGTGGCGCGGCGGCCGGGCTGAACGCATCGCGCCGGTCGCGCACGCCGCTCAGCAGAGATGCACCGCCATCGCCTTGAACGTCGCGACCACCGCCAGCCCGGGCTCGATCCCGAGTTCCTTCGCCGAGCGCGTGGTCAGCGCCGCCACGAGCGGTGTCCCGCGCACCTCCACCGTCACGCGCGTGAGCGCGCCGAGCGTCGCGACCTCGGTCACCCGGCCTGCGAACCGGTTGCGCGCCGAATCGTGCGACTGGTCGCGCGCGAGCGTGATCTCCTCGGCGCGGATCACCGCGTGCCCGGCCCCCGGCGCGAAGTCACCGACCGCGTAGAGCGTGAGTCCCTCGGACTCGAACGCGAACGCGCGGTGCCCCTGCGCGAACTCCGCCGGCGTGCCATCCATCCAGTCGGGCGCCGCCTCGCCGAGGTCGCGCGCGTGGCCGGAGAGCACGTTCTCCGCCCCGAGGAACTCGGCCACGTACGGTGACGCCGGCCGACGGAACACCTCGGCGGGCGGCCCTGACTGCAGCACGCGCCCCGCGTCGAGGAGGATCGCCTGGTCGCCGAGCATGCCCGCCTCGGCGAAGTCGTGCGTGACCTGCAGCGTGGTGAGGCCCCAGCTGCGGTGCATCGCGCGCACCTCGCGGCGGATCACCGCGCGGCGGCGGGGGTCCAGCGCGCTGAACGGTTCGTCGAGGAGCAGGAGCGTCGGCCGCCGCGCGAGCGCGCGGGCGAGCGCGACCATCTGCCGCTCGCCGCCGGAGAGTCCCTGCACCTCGCGGCCGAGCAACGGGGTGACACCCATGCGGTCCGTCGCCTCGTCGAACGCGGCGGGATCGGACGACCCGTACGCGACGTTCTCGCGCACCGAGAGATGCGGGAAGAGGAACGCGTGCTGATACACGAGCCCGACGCCGCGGTCCTCGGGCGGCAGCGCGCGCGCATCGGTCGCGCCCAGATGCACGGTGCCGGCCGACGGCGCGAGCAATCCGGCGACGACCTCGAGCAGCGTGGTCTTCCCGGACCCCGCGGGCCCGATCACTACGCCGTACGCGTCGGCATCGAGCGTGAACGTGACGTCGCTCAGCGTGAAGCGGCCCTTCTTCGCCGCGACGCGGTCGAGGCGGATCACAGGGTACGCTCGGGGCGCCGCACGGGCGAGAGGGCTATCATCGCTCCGCCTTCCCGTCGGTGCGCAACGCGCGCAGCAGCGTGAGCGGCACCAGCGCGAGCAACGCGAGCGCCGCCGCGACCGGCAGCGCCTCGTCGAGGCCGTAGCTGGTGAAGCGATCGTAGCTCAGCACGCTCACGACCTTCGGATTGTACGTGAGGATGACGATCGCCCCGAACTCGCTCACCGCGCGCGCCCACATCACCACGGACGCGGCGAGCAGCCCGCGCCCGGCGAGCGGGAGCGTCACGCGGCGGAACGCGCGCCACGGGGAGTCGCCGAGCGTGCGCGCGACGCCCTCGTAGCGCGCATCGACCTTCGCGAACGCCTCGCGCGCGCCGCTCACGAACAGCGGCGCCGACACGAACAGCATCGCGGCGATGATGCCGAGCGGCGTGCCAACGATGCGGAGGCCCAGCTCGAGGGCCGCACCGCCGACGGCGCTCTCGCGTCCGAGCAGCAGCAGCAGCGCGATGCCGGCGACCGGGTGCGGGATGAGCAGCGGCAGGTCGAGTACCGCGGAGAGCACCGCGCGTCCGGGGAAATCGCGACGGGCGAGCATGTAGGCGAGCGGCGTGGCGCACACCACGCCGATCAGCGTCGCGCTCGTCGCGCAGAGCGCCGTCAGGGCGAGCGAGCCACGCAGCTCGGCGTCAGTGCCGAGCCGGCGAAGCCCGTCGGCACCGCTCACGCCGACGAGTTCGACGAGCGGAGCGGCGAGGAACAGCAGCAGCGCCGAGCCGGCGAGTGCGGAGAGCACGCTCAGCACGCGGGGGAGCGCGCGCGAGCGCGGGGGCACGTCGGGCGTCACGGGCGGCGGTCCACCGGGATGTCCAGCGCATCGAGTCCTTCACGTCGCAGGATCGCCCTTCCCTCCTCCGAACGCAGGAACGCCGCGAACCGCGCCGCGAGCGGCGCGTGCGGCGCCGCGCGCGGCACGCCGAACGCATAGACGATGGGCTTGCCGGTGAACGTGACCGAATCGCCGGGCGCGCCGCCACGCACCGTGACCCGCGCCGTCGCGTACGCGGCGGCCGAGTCCGGCGACGCGAGATCGATCGCGGCCGGGAGCGTCACGTAGCGGAGTCCGGTCGCGCGCGCCATCGACTCGTACGACCAGATGTAGTCGAGTTCGCCCGCCTGCAGCAGCCCGACGAGGTCGGCCTCCTTGGGTCGCACGTTGCGCTCGGGATGCGCCGTCGCGAGCCGCGCGGAGAGTCCGGGGTCCCCCTCATGCCGCGCGGCGAGCTGCCACACGAGCAGCGTGCGGTAGCCGTTGGGGTCGAGATGCGGATCGGACCGTCCGGTCTCCACCCCCGGCCGCAGCAGGATGCGCCACCACGTCCCCGGCGACATCTCCGCCGCGAACCGCGACCGGTCCGTGTACGCGAGCACCATCCGGTTCCGCGCGAACTCGGTCCAGCCATCGAGCTGTCCCGGCACGAGGTACCCGGGGAACACCTCGGCGTCGGCGAGCGCGATGAGATCGGGGATCTTCCCCAGCTCGGTGAGCTTGCGCGCCGTCTCGAGCGACCCGGCGGACTCCTGTTCCACGGCCACGCCCTCGCGGGCGGCGAACGTGTCGAGCACGGCGCGGAGGGGCCGCGCGAGGCTCCCGGCATTGTAGACGACGAGCGGTCCCTCGGCGGCCGGCCGACCCCTGCCGCACCCCGCGAGGAGCACGGCCGCGGCGAGGAGGGAGGACCCGGGCAGTCGCATGGCCGTAGTGTCGCGAGCCGGGCCCAGCGGCACCAGCCCCCGCGCGTATATTCCCTCGACCCTTCCCCTCGGGACCAGATGACCGAACTCGCCCTCGACATCCGGGGCGTCGCCAAGCGGTACGCTGCGCACGTGGCAGTCGCGGACCTCAGCCTCGCGGTGCCCCGCGGCGCGGTCTACGGCCTGCTCGGCCCCAACGGCGCCGGCAAGACGACGACCATCCGGATGATCCTCAACATCATCGGGCCGGATACCGGCTCGATCACCGTCCTCGGCAAGCCGAACACGGATCAATCGATCCTCGACCGGCTGGGCTACCTCCCCGAGGAGCGCGGCCTCTACAAGAAGATGGTCGTGCGTGACGTGCTCAAGTTCCTCGCCGAGCTCAAGGGCGTGCCGCGCAAGGTCGCCGACGGGCGCATCGACGAGTGGCTCGACCGCCTCTCGCTCCGCACCCCGGACAAGGACTGGGGGAAGTCCAAGGTGGAGGAGCTCTCGCGGGGCATGCAGCAGAAGGTGCAGTTCATCGGCACGCTGCTGCACGACCCCGAGCTGGTGATCCTCGACGAGCCGTTCAGCGGCCTCGACCCCATCAACGCCCAGGCGCTCAAGGACACCGTCGTCGAGCTCAAGAAGCGCGGCAAGACGGTCATCTTCTCCACCCACTTGATGGACAACGCCGAGCGCCTCTGCGACTCGGTGTGCATCATCGCGCGGGGCGAGAAGGTCCTCGACGGGACCGTCGCGGCGGTGAAGGCCGAGAACGCGGGGCGGACCGTCGCGCTCGCGCTCGAGGGCGGCGCCACCGATGCCGTCATGTCCGTGCTCAACGACCGCGCGCTCGTCGAGCGCGTGGACGACAACAATCGCTACTTCGAGGTCGAGCTGATGGTCGGCGCCGACCCGCAGGTGCTGCTCCGCCGGGTGATGGAGACCGGCGCGCGCATCTCGCGGTTCGAACGCGTGCAGCCGTCGCTCCACCAGATCTTCCTGCAACGCGTCGGTGCCACGGGCATCGAGGAGGGGATGAGCGGCCATGGGTAAGCTCTGGGCGGTCATCAAGCGCGAGTACATCGAGCGCGTGCGCAACAAGTGGTTCATCGTCGTCACCGTCTTCGGCCCGGTGTTCTTCGCGGCGATCATGGTCCTGCCGGCGTACCTCTCGGTGCGCGGCATCCGAGACGCGAAGGTGGGCGGGATCCGCATCGTCGACGCCTCGGGAGTGGGCCTCGGCGCGCGCGTGGCGGCGCGGCTGGCGACCCCGGCGCTGCAGGGCGCGCCCACGCCTCCGGCCGTCCCGGTCGATCTCGTCGACCCGTCGGCGCTCGCGGCGGCCGAGTCGGTGCTGGTGGCCGACGTGATGGCGGAGAAGCTCACCGGCTTCCTGGTGCTCGAACCGTCGACCCTCGAGAACGGGCGCGCGCGTTATGCGGGCCGCAACGCCTCGTCCATCGGCGAGAGCGAGCAGGTGGAGGGCGCGCTCCGCAACGCGCTCCTCGGCTACAAGCTGGAGACCGCCGGCATCGCCGAGGGGCTCGCGCAGGACATCACCAAGCTCCGCGCGCGCGTCACCACCGAGCGGATCACCGACAAGGGACGCGGCGGGTCCGGCGTCGCCTCGGCGATCTTCGGGTTCGTCATCGCGTTCCTGCTCTACATGACCATCATCCTCTACGGGCAGGCCATCCTGCGCGGCGTGCTCGAGGAGAAGACGACGCGCGTCGCCGAGGTGATCGTGTCGAGCGTGAAGCCCGACACGCTGCTCGCCGGCAAGGTCATCGGCGTCGGCGCGGTGGGGCTCACGCAGTACGCCGTCTGGATCCTCAGCGGGTTCCTCCTCTACGGGCAGCGCGCCAAGCTCCTCGGCGCCATGGGCGTGCAGAACGTGCCGGCGACGTTCGCCTTCCCGTCCATCGAGCCGCTCATGCTCGTGGCGCTCATCCTGTTCTTCCTCCTCGGCTACACGTTCTACGCGTCGCTCTTCGCGGCGGTGGGGTCGATGGTGGGGAGCCAGGAGGAGGCGAACCAGGCCGCGCAGCCCGTGATGATGCTGCTCGTCTTCTCCATCATCTTCGTGCAGCCGGTGATGCTCAACCCCACCGGGCAGCTGGCGCAGGTGCTGAGTTGGATGCCGTTCTCGGCGCCCATCATCATGCCGCTCCGGATGACGGCGACGCCGGTGGCGCCGCTCGAGATCGCGGCCGTCCTGCTCGGCCTGCTCCTCGCCTGCGGCGCGGTGATCTGGGTGTCGGCGCGCATCTATCGCGTGGGCATGCTCATGTACGGCAAGCGCCCGTCGCTCCGCGAGCTCGCCCGCTGGGTCCGGCAGAGCTGACCCGCCGGCCCTGGTGAACGCGCTGTAAACGCGCCCGGGGCCGGCGGCATCAGAGGGATGCAAGTGCCGCCTGCCCCTGCCCCGGAGCCGCGCGCCGTCGGGACCCCCGAGACGCTCGACGACGTCCGCGCCGCCCAGCGCGGCGACGCGGACGCGTTCGGCCGCCTGTACCGGCGGCACGTCGGGCGCATCAATGCCCTCGCGCTCCGGCTCACGGCCGACCGCGTGCGCGCCGAGGAGCTGGTGCAGGACGCGTTCGTGCGGGCGTGGGAGAAGCTCGGGAGCTTCCGCGGCGAGAGCGCATTCGGCACGTGGCTGCACCGGCTCACCGTGAACGTGTTCCTCGTACAGACGCGCAGCACGCAGCGCCGCGGCATGCACGAGGAATCGCCGGGGGATCTCCCTGACACCGGCGTGGACGTGGAAGGCGAAGGACTCGGCCGTGAGGGCCGGATGGACCTCGAGGCGGCGATCGCGCGGCTCAGTCCGGGCGCGCGCACGGCGTTCGTGCTCCACGAGCTCGAAGGGTATTCGCACGAGGAGATCGCGGCGATGTCCGGCGTAGCCGCGGCGACGATCCGCGCCCAGCTGTTCCGCGCGCGGAAACGACTGCTGGAGGTGCTCGACCCATGACCGCGAACGACGAACTCGACCCGGCCGATCTCGCGCGCCTGCGCGCCGCGGCCAAGCGCCTCCCGGAGGAGGTGGAGCCAGAGCGCGACCTCTGGCCCGACATCCGCGCGCGGATCGATCGCGGACGGGTGCAGGCGCTGCCGGGGGCCTCCGGTGCGCCCACCCCGGTGCCGCTGCCGTGGTTCGCGCGGCCCCAGCGGCTCGCGGCCGCCGCGGTGCTGCTCATCGCGCTCACCGCCACGGGGACCTGGTGGGCGACTCGTGTTGACGGTCCCTCGGGCTTCGCCGCGGACTCCACCGCCGCGCTCGCGTCGTTCGCCTCGTACGAGACCTCGGCCGCGGAGCTCGCGGCGCGGCTCGACCAGCGCCGGGCCACACTCGATCCGGCGACCCTCGCCGTGCTCGAGCGCACACTCCGCACGATTGACGGCGCCATCGCCGAGGCGCGCGAGGCGCTCGCGACCGATCCGACGAATCGTGCGGTGCAGGCGTTCGTGGTGACGGCGTATCGGCAGAAGATCGATTTCCTGCGGCGCGCGAACGACGTCGCGGCGGAGATGGGATCATGAGGCTCCGTGCTGTGGTCCTCGGCCTGTGCCTGATCACTGTCGCGCGCGCGCCGGGTGCGCAGACGCAGGTGCCGTCCGTGCCGGCTGCCCCCGTGCGCTACACGCGCGGATGGCCGCTCGACCCCGACGGCATGGTGAAGATGTTCCTTCACAGCGGGCGCATCCGCGTGATCGGGTGGGACCGTGACAGCATCGCCGTCACCGGCACCGTCTCCCGCGGCGTGGTGCCATACGGCGGCGGCACGCGGCGCGGCGTGAAGTTCGGGATCGAGGGGAACACACCCGACAGCTGGGGCGACCTCACCGTGCGCGTGCCCGCGGGCGCGGTGGTGTGGGTGCGCGGCGCGGCGACGGACATCACCGTCACCGGTCTCACCGGCGGCGTCGACGTGGGCTGCGTGACGGGCCAGGTGCGCATCACCGGCGATCCGCGCGAACTCACGGCCGAGGCGATGGATGGCGCGCTCGAGATCATCGGCTCGCCGGGGCTGCTGCGCGCGAAGACCGCGAGCGGCGCGCTCAGTTGGACGGGACAGTCGCTCGACGCCACGCTCGGGAGCGTGAGCGGCCGCATCGACGCGGCGCGCGGACCGCTCGGTCGGCTGCGGATCGAGACGATCTCGGGGGACGTGACGCTCGATGCGTCGCTTGCTGCGCAGGCGGATGTGGTGGTGGAGTCGCACTCGGGGACGATCGACCTGCGGGTCCCGGCGGCGGTGCCGGCGCATGTGTCGGTGGATGCGCCGTCGCTCGTCTATGATGGTCCCGGGCGGGCACCTCCGCCGGCGCCGCCGGGCAAGCGCGCGCCGCCTCGTGTGCTCGAGCTCAATGGGGCGACGGCCACCGCGAGCGCGGCGTCGATCACCGTGCGGTCGTTCAAGGGCGCTGTGCGATTGACGAGCGTGCGGGCGGCGGTGACGAAGTGAGATCCCACGGGAGCCGAGGAACGCGCTGACGCGAGGGTGATGGGGCGCCGCTGTGCATCGCGGCATTGGGGATTCGGGGGGCGCACCGCGGGGCTCACGCACGCCTCATGACAGCGTCATCGGTCCGCAATGCGATGTCCACTCGGCCCTCACGCTGCATCGCTAGCGTGCGATCACCCCTTCCACACCGAGGCGACCATGCACGCTCCGAGCGCAGGTCAGGTCGTGCCCGTCCCGAACGTGACGCCCATGATCGACGTCATGCTCGTGCTGCTGTGCATCTTCATGATCGTCACGCCGGTGATCGGGAACGGCGTTGTTGCCGAGCCGCCGAAGGCGGTGAATCTGAAGCCCCATCCGGACGAGGGCCTTGATCATACCTTGGCCATCGACTTCCGCGGGGCGCTGTATCTCGACCGCCAGCCGATCGCGGTGGAAGGCTTGCGGGTGGCTCTCGCGCGTCTCTACCCGGTCGACGCACACGACCGCATCCTGTTCGTGCGCGCGCATCGGGCGCTCGAGTTCGGCACCGTGCGAGCCGCACTCGACATCGCCGGCGCAAGCGGCGTCAGGGTCGTCGGTCTCGTCTCGGATCCACGGGACCCGTAGTCGGGCATTCGCGCGCGGCAGGCGAACGGCAGTTGGTGCAGCTGGCCGACCGGGGTGGCGGGGCGGCGGCCCCGCCTTCATCGTAGCGGATACGTTCGAGTCTCGACGTCAGCACTGATGCAATAGGGAACCCCTCGCAGAGTCGCCGGTACGATCGTCTGCTTGCATCCCCCTCCCGTCCGGAGAGTTCGCGTGCGTCGAATCGGGTTCAGCATCTGCACACTGGCGCTCGCCGCTGCCGCCTGCGCCGCGCCGCCCACCGTGCGCTCGTCGCTGGCGAGGCCGACACCGCTCGCCTTCTCGGCCATCGCCTCCGACTCGCTCGAGGTTCTCCAGTGCGCGCAACGCATTGGCGCCAGCGCAGGGTTCTTCATGGAGGACCGTGCTGGCACCTCGCTCGTGCGCCGGCCCCTCTCGATGCAGGAACAGCTGACTGCCGGCGCTCCAGTCCCCCGGGTGGGCACAGGCGTGCCGGGCACGTCCGGGATTGCGCCGGCCCAGTCACCGAGGGCCCGTCAACTGCGCATCTTGCTGCAGCCGCGGCTGCGCAACGAATGGCTGCGCGTCAACGCGAGTGCTCCAGGCAGGCACGCGGCCAGCATGCGCGAACTCGTCCAGCTCATGAATGCGCGCTGCGCACTGCATGTTGCGGCGAGCGCAGGTTGACGGCCGTGAGTGCCCGAACAGCGTCGTGGGGGTCAGGATCGAGGTCACGAACTCGCGGCCCGACATCCGGACCGCGGCGGTCCTTCGACGGCTCGACGAGGCACTCGGGCTCATCGAACGCCTTCAACCGGCGCGCTTCGCTCATCTGCGGCGCGATGTGCGGAAGATCATCGTCGAACGCGCCGCGCACCGCGGCGAGTATCGGCACGATGAACGAGCGGTCATGCCGGAGTTGACGTTCCTTGCGCGCCGTGACATCAGCGCTGCCGTCGTCGCCTCGTCCGTGCTCCATGAGGGAGTCCATGCGAGGATCCACTGCCTGGCGCCGTATCTGGCCGGCTACCAGATGCCCCGGGAGGAACGAATCTGCCGCAAGGCCGAACTCCACTTCGCGTACGCGCTTCCGGAACACCTGCGAGGAGCGGGCTGACGGTGGTTGGCGACTCGTGCCCGCGCGACCGAAGCAGCGGCAGCACTTCCGGAAGACCTGTTTCACGGGCGTCGAGGAACCGGTGGCTGCTGGGAGAGGGGAATGAAGGGCGACATGGCGAACCGCGTGGCTCGGACGGCCACCGGCCGGGCCGCGGTCCTCGAGCCGGATCCATCTCAGCTGCGGGCGATCGCGACGTTGCCGCGCGCAGGCGACGGTGTGTCGGACGTCCACTCGACGGAGCGGCGCCGCCGACGTCTTGCGACGGTTGTCGCAGGGAGCCATGCCGGTGGAGCCGGTGGATGTCCGGCGGGTCCTGACTCGAGAGAAGGTGACGTGTGCAGCGAATCAGTCTCCTCCTGTGCGCCCTGCTCTGCATGCCGACCCCTTCGCAGGGCCAGTCGTTGCACCCCGACTCACTCTTCCCCCGCCTGATCGGGAAGTGGGTGCTGCGCGGTACGATCGCCCGCGCGGAAACGGTCCACGATGTGACGTTCTCGTGGCTGCTGGGCCGACAGTACGTGCAGATGCACGAGGTGTCGCGAGAGCGAACGCCGGCGGGTACGCCGGCCTATGACGCCGTCGTGCTGTTCGGGCGCGATCCGCAGACGGGTGCCTATGCCTGCCTCTGGATGGATGACACCGCGGCCGCGGCGTTCCCGCCGGAGGGCACAGGCCGCGGTGTGGTCGCAGGCGACTCCGTGTCCTTCCTCTTCCCCTACAGCGCGACGACGAGCTTCCACGCGACCTTCGTGTACGCCGGTGCGACGGACTCGTGGCAGTGGAAGCTGGACAACGACAGCGCCGGGGTGCGACGACCGTTCGCCCGCGTCACGCTCACGCGCCGCTAGTCCCGGAGCGAACCGATGCGGGGGAGCATCCCCGCGCGAGCATGATCGCTCCGGACGTCCGTGTGCGGGCGCCCGCCGCTCGCGACGCGAGCGCGCCTCAGCTCGCGCTGCCCGCCGGCGCACAGTACTGGTCGAACGCCTTCGTGAGGTCCGCCGCGATCGACTCCACCGAGCGCCCCTCGATCTGCCACCGCTCCACCATGTGCACCAGCTTCCCGTCGCGCAGCAACCCGATGCTCGGCGAGCTCGGCGCGTAGCCCGTGAAGTAGCCGCGCGCCTGGCGCGTCGCGTCCACGTCGTTGCCGGCGAAGACGGTGAACAGGTGGTCCGGCTTCACGTCATGCTGCAGCGCGACGGCGATCGCCGGCCGCAGATTGCGCGCCGCACAGCCGCAGACCGAGTTCACGATCACCAGCCGCGTGCCCGGCGCATCCTTGAGCGCCTCATCCACGGCGTTGGCGGAGCGGAGCTCGGCGACGCCGAGGCGGGTGAGCTCCTCGCGCATGGGGGTCACGAATCTCTCGTCGTACATCATTGTCACGGATCCAGGTAAGGGAAGATCGTGGTCGAGAAGACAGAAGGCAGATGGCGGATGGCGGTATCTGCCATCAGCAATCCGCCATCTGCCCTCTGTGGTTCCGCAGCCGGCGCTACTCCCGCGACAGCGCGAGGATCGCCGCCTGCGGAACCACCAGATACCGCTCGTTCTCGAACGTGATCTCCACCGCCGCCTTCCGGAAGAAGATCGCGTAGTCCCCCACCTGCGCCTGCATGGGGACGTGCTTCGCGCTCGAGGTCGCGCCGATGCGCCACGGCTCGTCCAGGTGATCGCTCACCTCGGGCAGCGGCTGCCCGGGACCCGTCGCGACGATCGTGCCGCCCTGCACCGCCTGGTTCTCCACCGCGGTCGCAGGGAGATACAGCCCGACCTTCGTGCGCTCCTCGCCTTCCTCGAGCTTGATGAGCACGCGGTCGCCGACGACGAGGAGTTCCTTCTTGCCTTTGCGCATACGGGAAGAAGTCTATCGGGTTCAGCTGACGAGGAACAGCCGGTCCTGCCGCTTGATCGCCCACTTCGCCACACCCGTCGGACCGATCACCGCGTCCTCCTCCTGCGCCATCCGCACGCGCTGGCCACCCCATTCCGCCACCGGCGAGGTCGCCTGCAGCTCGATGGAGTACCACATGTTCGCGATCACCTTCGCGTCGCCGCGCCCGGGCACGCCGTCCTGATAGTCCCACAGCCCGATCAGCGGACCAGCACCATGCCCGTGCTTGCCGATCGGATGAGAGTACACGGTGCCGTCGATCCCCATCGCGCTCATCCGTGACCGCGAGTTGGCCAGCACCGCGTTGCCGGTACGGCCGGGTCGCAGCTCCTCCATCACGATGTCCTGCAGGCGATTCGAGTTCTTGAGCGCGGCGGTGAGCCCGGCCGGCGCATCGGTCTCGCCCGGCAACAGCACGTACGCCATGTGCTGCGTGTCGGTGTTCAGCCCGAGCGCGGTGATGCCCACGTCCGAATGCAGCACGTCGCCGCGCTGGATGATCGGATCATCCCCGAGCTGCGCGTCGGTCGCGCCCTTCCGCTGCACCTCGACGCTCGGCTGGAACCACGTCCCGAGCCCGAGGTCGTTCACCTGCTGCCGCCACCACCACACGAGGTCGCTCGTGCGCGTCACGCCGGGCTTCACCACCTCGGCCGAGAACATCCGCTGCGAGAGCTCCCAGACGAGCGCCTGGAGCTTCGCGTAGAACTCCACCTCCTCGGGCAGCCGCGTCGCGATCATCTCGAGCGCGAGCGCCTCGGCGGGCTTGAACCGCGCCGCGAGCGACGGGCCGAGCATCTCGGTCATCCCGTCGCGCTCGCCGGCCGTGAGGCCGTCGGTGAACGCGAACGTCCGCGACACGTCGATGGCGATGACCTTCGGGTCGCGTTCCTCGAGCACGGTCTTGAGCACCGTCCACTGCTGGTCGCCCCACAGCTCGGCTTGCCGACCGGTGAGGTCACCGGCCACGGCGGTCATCGCGCGGCGCGCCTCGTACACGCCGCCCTGCGACGTGCCGCCGAGGGCGATGCGCTCCACGCACGAACCGTCGCCCGGGTCGACGCGACCGCTCTTGGCGCACTTGTCGAAGAACACGTAGATGGTGCGGCGCCGCGCGGCGAACGTCGTCGGCGACACGAGCGAGGAGAAGACCGGATCCTCGTTGTACTCGCGCATGGGGATCACCCACGCGTCGACGCCGTGCTTGCGCATGAGGGCGGGCAGCACGGTGCGCACGCGAAGCGCGAGCCAGCCTTGCTGGATGTCGGCCTGCTCGCGGAGCGTGCCGAAGGGGCGGCGCGGGGTCGCCGGCGCCTGCGCCGCGCATGGCAGCGCGAGCAGCGCCGCGAGGAGGAGCGATCGACCGGTCATTCTGGTGTCTCCCATGGAGCGGTGGGTTCCGCGACGGCCGCTGCCTGCTGACTGAGCCGCGCATGCTTCCTGGGCACGAGCACGAGGCGCACCATCGTCGAGACGAACGCGAGCACGAGCGCGAACAGCGTGATGCCGCCGATGCGCACGATGGCGATCTTGGGCGCCGCGCCCTGCCAGTCCTCGAAGGTCGCGGTGAGGCTGCCGATGCGTTCGAGGCCGCTCATGGTGAGTGCGAGGCTCACGCCCACTTCGGTCGCGGCCTCGAGCACGGCGAACAGCGGCGCCCGCCACAGCCACGCGCGCACCGGGTAGTTGCCGAGGTGGAGCGTCGCGAGGAGGAAGAGGATCGCGACGCCGCCGAGGAACGTGCCGGCGATCCAGAGCCAGCTGTTGCTCCAGCCGAACTGCAGGATGGCAGCGCGATAGAGGCGGAGGCTCGCGCCGGTGAGCAGCGCCATCGCGAACAGGTTGAGCGAGAACTTCCGGACGAACGTCGGCTCCTCGATGATGTCGAGCTGCGACAGCACCATCGTCGGGCGGAGGAGCGGCATCGTCCGGTCAGGTCCGGTGGTTCGGGTGGCGGATCACGCGGTGGCGATGCATTCGATCTCGACGCGCGCGCCGAGGGCGAGGCCGTTGGCGCCGAGCGCGCTGCGCGCCGGCAGGCGGCCGGGCTTGAAGTACGTGCGGTACACCGCGTTCATCCGGTCCCACTCCTTCATGTCGGCCATCATCACCGTGCACTTGATGACCTTGTCGATCGACGAGCCCACGGCCGCGAGCGTCGTCTTGATGTTCTCCATCGTCTGCCGCGTCTCGGCCTCGATGCCGCCCTGCACGAGCGCGTTGCCGCTCGCGTCGGCGCCGCCGGTGCCGATCTGTCCCGAGAGGTAGATCAGGTTCCCCACGCGCACCGCGGGCGAGAACGGCCGGGTGGGCGCGCCGAACGGCGTGAGGTACACCGCGGTGTCGCCCGCGCTCATCGCGCCCGCCACGCGCTCGGCGGTGCGCTCGGTGCGGCGCTCGCGCACGGCGCGGCAGCCGGTCGCGGCGAGCGCGACGGCGAGGAGGAGGACGGTGCGCGCGTGGCGGAGGGCGTTCATCGGATCACCGTGCCGATGCGGGACCACCGGATGTCCGTGAGCGCCGGGAGTGGGCGGTCGGAATCATCGGCGTTGTACGAGTAGTACACGAACAGCGGCCGGCCGCGGATGTTCTGGCGCGGCACGAAGCCGTAGAAGCGGCTGTCGATGGAGTTGTACCGGTTGTCGCCCATGAACCAGTAGTGCCCCTCGGGGATGACGAGCGGCCCCCAATCGTCGATCGTCGGCTCGGCGGGCGGCGCGCCGAAGCGCGAGTCCTTGAGCTCGGCGCCGTGCTGCCACCGCAGGATGGGATCGGGGTTGTCGCCGGCGAGGTCACCCGGCCGTCCCGACGCATAGCCCTGCCGCTGCGCCTCGCCGTTGATGTGCACCACGCCGCCGCGCGAATGGATGGTGTCGCCCGGCATGCCGATGAGGCGCTTCACCACCGTCGGCGTGGGGTCATCGGGATTGAACGCCTGGTACGGCGAGACGAACACGACGATGTCGCCACGCCGCGGTTCGGCGTAGCCAGGCAGGTTCACCTTCGTGAACGGGATGTTCGGTCCGAAGCGGAGCTTGTTCACGAACAGCCAGTCGCCGACGAGCATCGTCGGGATCATCGAACCTGACGGGATGCGGTACGCCTCGACGAGGAAGGTGCGGAGGATCAGGAAGATCGCGATGGTGCCGGCGATCGACTTGAACGTCTCCCAGGCCTTCCGCGGGGAACTGCCGCCCTTCCGGCCGCGCGCGGCGGCGACGTTGTTGGCGGGTTTGTCGGAGCTCTTGGACTTCTTCGCGGCCACGATCGACGGGGAGAGGGGAACGAGGTACGGCACGGGGACCGTGCGGGATCGGCATCGGAGCGACGGACGGCAGCGGGCCGCGGGCGGTGCCGCGCCGCGCCCAAGGGAATCTGCCGTGGTCACCCCCCAAAGACGAGAGGGGCGCGCCTCGCGGCGCGCCCCTCCGTCCGTGCTGGTCCGACGAACCTTACTTGAGGTTCTTCGAGACGAGCTTGGTCATGTCGAACATCGAGACCTGACCCTTGCCGCCGAAGACGACCTTGAGCGCGGCGTCGGCGTTGATCATGCGGCGGTTCTTCTTGTCCTGGAGGCCGTTCTTCTTGATGTAGGCCCAGAGCTTCTTGGTGAGCTCGGTGCGCGGGAGCGGCGCGGCGCCGACGACGGCGGCGAGCTTCTCGTTCGGCGTCACCGGCTTCATGAACGCGGCGTTCGGCTTGCGCTTCGCAGCCTTCTTCTTCGGCGCGGCCTTCTTCGTCGCCTTCTTCGCAGCCTTCTTCGCGGTCTTCTTCTTCGCAGCCATTCGTACATCTCCTTCGAGAGAAGTGAGGATCGCGCGATGCTACGCCCGGTCGAGTCGTGCGCGATCTGTACTCGAAAGTAAGGCCGTTCTCCTCTGGCGCAATAGGCGTCTCCCTCTGGGAAATGCCGTTTTCCCCTCTGGGGCGGTCCGCGCGGGGGGGCGCCGGGCGGGCGATTCTCCCTCTGGGGAGCCGAATTCCCCCTCTGGGGAACCCGATCCTCCCTCTGGAGGACGGGTGCGGACTCGACCCGCCGGCGATCCGCCATCCGCCGTCCGCCACCCCGCGCCCCACTCAGCCCGCGAGGAATCCCCGCAGCATCTCGATCATCCGTGCGTCCGCCGGGTCGGCGCTCACGTCGTCCTCCACGACCGATTCCCGCTCGGACGGCGTCTCGAGGATGAGCGGGATCCCCTCGGTGATGGGCGACGTCACGAGCCACCGGAACGGCTCCGAGCCGATCATCCCCGCCCCGAGGAGCGCGTGCCGGTCCTTGTTGCTCGCGAACGGATGCTGGCTGTCGTTGAGGTGGAAGAACGCCGGCGGCTCACCGATCACGCGCACGAACTCCGCGAGCGTGCGCTCCTGCGCCTCGCGCGACGAGTGGAGGTCGTGCCCCGCGGCGAACAGGTGGCAGGTGTCGAGCCCGTACCCGGTGCGATGCCGCAGCTCGGCGGGCACCTGCGCGAGCATCGTCGCGATCTCCTCCGCCGTGCGCCCCATCGTCCGTCCCGCGCCCGCGGTGTTCTCGATGAGCACGCGCGTGCCGCTCCCCTCGGGCACGCTCTCGATCGCGTGGCGGATGGTCAGGCCCACGCGCACCGCCGCGTCGGTGGGGTCGCTCTCGCCGGCGGAGCCGGGGTGGAAGCAGCAGCCCCACGCGCCGAGCGCGCTCGAGCGCTCGAGCTCCTTGGCGAGACCCGCGCGCGCCTTCATCGCCTTCACCTCCTCGGGCGAGGCGGTGTTGAGCACGTAGGCCGCGTGCACGAACAGGTGGTGGCGCGGGATGCCGGCCGCGTCGAGCGCGGCGTGCACCTTGGCCGCCTTGTCCGGCTTGATCGTGACCTTCTCGTTGTAGTAGGTCGGCGGCGCGGTGAACACCTGCAGCGCCGTCGCGCCGGCGTTCGCCGCGCGCTGCACGGCGCACGGGAGTCCGCCGTCGTCCGCCGGATGCACGCCGAGGATGCGCCCACGCGGCGGTGCGGTCACCGGCGCGCTCACGGCCGCCCCCGCTGCGCGCTCAAGTCGACCATCATCTGCCCGCGCGCGTACTCGACCGACTTGGGGTCCTGCAGCGCGTTGAGGCGTCGCACCACGTCGGCGATGCGCCGCGCCTGTTCGTCCACCACCTTGAGCGTCGCCTTGGTGTCGTCGGCGCCGAGGATGCCGCTCGCGAGGAGCGAGCTGTTGGTGAGGAGCGCGGCGAGCGGGTTGTTGATCTCGTGCTGCAGCGCGAGCGACACCTCGCCCACGCCGGCGAGGTAGCGCGCCTTCCGCAGCTCCTCTTCGGCGAGCCGCCGCGCCGCGCCCGTCTCCATGCGTCGCGCCGCGATGCGGAGCCGCGCCGCGATGTCCTCCGGCGTCACCGGCTTGGAGAGATAGTCATCGGCACCGGCGTCGAGCACCGCTTCGAGCGAGTTCATGCCGCTGCGCGCGGTGATCACGAGCAGGTACGTGTACTTCCCCTCGGCGTGCGCACGGATGCGGCGGCACACCTCCAGGCCATCGGCGCCGGGCATCTGCCAGTCGAGCACGACCATCCCGGCCGGCTCGCGCTGGAACGCCGCCCAAGCGGCGTCCCCGTCGCCGAACGGCTCGACCGAGTGTTCGTGCACCTCGAGCACCGCGGCGATGAGCTCGCGCATCAGTTCGTCGTCGTCGGCCAGCAGCACTCGCATCAGTCTCGCCTCACCAGGTCAGGGTCCCCGCACGCTGGACGGTACGGGGCCAACGGGCGTTCCGCTGTGACGCGGTCCACACGAGGGTGACGCGCCCGCCGCGCAGCGCGACGCGCGGCGTGGTGGACTCGCCATTCTCGTCACCGGCCTCGATCCGCGACTCGAAGATGTGCCCCTGCGTGCGCGACAGCGCCAGCCCGAGCCGCGGCATCCGGCTGTTCGGGTCCTCGTACACCACCACCACCGTATCGCCTCGGGAGGCGACCGCCGACGCCGAGGGGCGGTCGCCGTACATGATGGGCACGGGCTCGTGGAAGAGCGCGCCGCGCTCCATGGAGTGCGTGAAGAACAGGCCCGCCCCTTCGCGCGCATCGAGGAAGTACGAGAGGTGGATGTAGCCGTTGATCGAGTCCGCGGCGAGGGACGGCGCGGGCCGCGCGCAGCCGGTGGTGCCCACGTCGGTGGTGTCGGCGGTGACGGCCGCGTTCCACGTGAGGCCGCCATCGTCCGAGCGCGCCACCCGCAGCCGTACGCTCGAGTCCGGCCGCACGGCGAACCAGCTCGCGTACGCCTCGCCGGTCGCGGCGCGCACCGCGCGGCGGGTGGCGAGGCAGGTGGACGGTTCGGCCGGCCACGCGGGCGGTGTCCACGCCGCGACGAGCATGGGCGACCCGTTCGCCCCGTAGGCCAATCGCAGCGAGTCGGCGAGCGCGCCCTCGGCCAGCACCGTCGTCGCCTCCCACTCGACCGGCTGCGGGACACACGCGAGGGGGCCGGCGCAGAGGAGGAGCGGGACGGTCAGTCGGGGGAGTCGCACCGCTGAAGTATCACCCGGCGCGGGATTAGATTTCCACTCTCAGTCCGATCACGCCCCCGACCCCGACGACCATGCCCGCCTTCTCGCCCAACGGCATCCGCCAGCTCCCGCCGCACGCCAACGAGCCGATCAAGAGCTACGCCCCCGGGTCCCCCGAGCGGGCGTCGCTCCAGGCGCGCCTCAAGGCGATGGAGTCGGAGCGGCCCGACATCGCCGTGGTCGTCGGCGGGAAGGAGATCCGCACCGGCGACGTCGCCAACGCGGTCTCGCCGCACAAGCACGGCCACGTGACCGCGACCTACCACAAGGCGACCGCCGAGAACGTGCGCGACGCCATCAAGGCGTCGGCGAAGGCGTGGAAGGAATGGAGCGAGTGGAGCTGGGAGGAGCGCGCCGCCGTGTTCCTCAAGGCTGCCGACCTCCTCGCCGGCCCGTGGCGCGACACGATCAACGCCGCGACGATGCTCGGCCAGTCGAAGACCGTGTTCCAGAGCGAGATCGACGCCGCGTGCGAGATGGTCGACTTCTTCCGCTTCAACGCCGCCTTCGCGCGCGAGATCTACGAGGAGCAGCCGATCTCGGCGCCGGGCATGTGGAACCAGCTCGAGTACCGCGCGCTCGAGGGCTTCGTGTACGCGGTGTCGCCGTTCAACTTCACGGCGATCGGCGGCAACCTCGCCGGGTCGCCGGCGCTCATGGGCAACACCGTGCTCTGGAAGCCCGCGGCCACCGCGATGCTCTCGGGCTGGTACACGTACAAGCTGCTCGAGGAAGCGGGTCTGCCGCCCGGCGTCATCAACTTCCTCCCCGGCGACCCGGCGATGATCTCCGAGATCGCGCTCACCGACCCGGCGCTCGCCGGCGTGCACTTCACCGGCTCCACCGGCGTGTTCAACAACATGTGGGGCACGATCGGCAGGAACATGGGCAGCTACCGCTCGTATCCGCGCATCGTCGGCGAGACGGGCGGCAAGGACTTCATGATCGCGCACCCGTCGGCCGACGTGCAGGGCTTCGCGGTGGGCGTGGTGCGCGGCGCGTTCGAGTACCAGGGCCAGAAGTGTTCGGCCTGCTCGCGCATCTACGTGCCCAGGTCGCTCTGGCCCGAGGTGAAGGCGCGCATGACGGCGATGATGCAGGACATCCGGATGGGCGACGTGAACGACTTCCGGAACTTCATGGGTGCGGTGATCGACCAGCGCGCGTTCGACCGCATCAGCGGCTACCTCGCCGATGCGAAGCAGAACGCGACGGTCGTCGCGGGCGGTGGCGCCAAGGGCGATGTGGGCTACTTCGTCGAGCCGACGCTCATCGAGACGAAGGACCCGTCGTACCGCCTGATGTGCGAGGAGATCTTCGGCCCCGTCGTCACGGCGTACGTGTACGACGACGCCAAGTGGAGCGAGACGCTCGAGATCGTCGACCGCACGTCCCCGTACGCGCTCACCGGCGCGGTGTTCGCGCAGGACCGCAGCGCGGTGCGCGAGGCGCATGCGAAGCTGCGTCACGCGGCGGGCAACTTCTACGTGAACGACAAGTGCACGGGCGCGGTGGTGGGCCAGCAGCCGTTCGGCGGTGCGCGCGCGTCGGGCACGAACGACAAGGCGGGCTCCAAGCTCAACCTGCTCCGGTGGGTGAGCGCGCGGACGATCAAGGAGACGTTCGTGCCACCGCAGGACTACAAGTATCCCTTCATGGCCGGATGACGCGAATGCGCTTCCTCACGCTCGACGTCTTCACCGGCACGCCGTTCGGCGGCAACCAGCTCGCCGTCTTCCCCGACGCGCGCGGCATCCCCGAAGCGCTGCTCCTCAAGCTGTGCCAGGAGTTCAACTTCTCCGAAGTGACCTTCTGCTATCCGCCCGAGGACGCCTCGCACACGCGAAAGGTCCGGATCTTCACGCCCGACAAGGAGATGCCGTTCGCCGGGCATCCCACGGTCGGCACGGCCGCCGCGCTCGCGCTCTGCGAGGGGGCGCTCCCGGACGGGAAGGGCCGCTTCATGTTCGAGATGGGCGTGGGTGTCGTGCCGGTGGAGGTGCGCGTGGAGTCCTCCACCCGCGCCTGGGCCGAGCTCTCGGTGGCGAAGCTCCCCGAGATCGGTCCGCATGCGCCGACGATCAACACGCTGGCCGACATCCTCTCGCTCGAGACGGCCGACCTCATGGGCGGCGCGATGTCCCCGCAGGCCGTCTCCTGCGGCTATCCGTTCCTCATCGTCCCGCTCAAGTCGCTCAAGGCCCTCGCCGCCGCGCGCGTGCGCATGGACCCGTGGGAACGCACGCTCAAGCGCTTCTGGGCCCCCGAGATCCTCGTCGTCGCGCGCGATCCCGAGCAGGGTGAGCATCACTGGCGCGCCCGGATGTTCGCGCCGGGCATCCGCGTCCCCGAGGATCCCGCGACCGGCTCGGCCATCGCCGCCTTCGGCGGCTGGCTCGCGATGAAGGACTCCAAGGCCGACGGCGCGTTCGCGTGGTCGGTCGACCAGGGCATCGAGATGGGCCGCCCGAGCCGGCTCGACGTGAGCGCCGACAAGGCCGGCGGTCAGGTCACGGCGGTGCGCGTCGCCGGACGCGCCGTGCTCATGAGCGAAGGGACGCTGCGGCTGCCGTAGCGGAGGACCCGGCGGCGATGGCGGTCGCCGCCGTCGTGGCGCGGGCCGCCGTCACTCGACCGCGCGGATCATCGACGGCGTGGTGTTCCGCTCGCGGACCTGCGCGCTGCCGTCGAACGCGCGCATCCCGGCGTGCCACACCACCGCGCGGTCGCGGCCGTTCCGCTTGGCCACGTAGAGCGCCTCGTCCGCGCGCGCGAGGAGCGTCTTGGCGATCTCGTCATCGCGCGCCGGCGCCGCGGCCACGCCCACGCTCGTGGTGATCCGCCGCTCGGGCGGGAGCGAGTGGAACTGGTGCGCGCGGAAGGCCTGCATCACGCGCTCGGCGAGGATCAGCGCCCCCTCGTCGTTGGAGTCCGGCGCGAGGATCGTGAACTCCTCGCCGCCGATCCGCGCCACCACGTCGATCTCGCGCGCCGTCTCGCGCAGCAGCGCGCCGACCTCGCGGATCACCTCGTCGCCGGTGAGGTGCCCGTACTCGTCGTTGATGTGCTTGAAGTGGTCCACGTCGATCGCGAGCACCGCGATGTTCTTCTTCGCGCGCACCGCCCGTGACACCTCGCGCTCGGCCAGCTGGTTGAGCCCGCGCCGGTTGAAGCAGCCCGAGAGCGGGTCGGTGAGGACGATCGCCTCGAGGTGCGCGCGCATCCTGTTGTAGGCGCGGCCGATCACCGTCACGGCGTCGGGCATCTGCTCGGCACCCTCGTCATAGCGCGCCGAGAAGTCGCCCTCCTGCGCCTTGGTGAAGATCTGCACCAGGCTGCGCATGCGGAGCGCCATCTGCCCCTGCAGCGCGACATAGACGAGCACGCCGATGGCGAAGAGCGCGAGCGTCCACAGTTCCTCGGGCGGCGACGCGAGCACGCCGCGGTCCGCCGCGAACGCGATGAGCGAGATGTAGCCGATCGCCACGAAGAGCAGGTTGGCGACGGTCACCGTCCAGCCGAAGAACAGCTGCGAGAGCTGCACCGTGAAGATCGAGACGATCAAGGCGCGGTCGTAGTGCTCCGGCGGAGTCGAGAGCGCGATGGCGGAGAAGAGCCAGGCCATGTCGCTCGCGATGGCGGCGACGGCGAGTCCCTTGGACGCTCGGCCGACCCGTCGCAGGTGCCACACGAGGATCCGGTGCCCGAGGAGGTACACGAGGATCAGGGCGAAGACCCACAGCAGCGTGCGGCGGGAGCCCATCGTCGCGGCGAACGCGGACTCCGCCGAGATCACACCGAACCACTTGAGGGTGATCGTCGAGAATCCGATGAGCGACACGAACAGGGCGCGATAGCGACCCTGCCAGAGCAGGATCTCCGCGATAGACGTCTCTTCGGCGTCCTTCAGTGCCGCGGTGTCTGGCAGACCGGACTCGCCTGGTGCGCGGTGGGGGGAATCCTGCGGGGGTCGCCTCTAATGAGGCTTCCCCCTGTCCGATTGGCAAGTGCCTCTGTATTCCCCCTGTTCGGTGTCGACTTCTTGGTCGGACTAGAAGCGCGCCTCGACCGACAAGTCGAACCGGGTCTGGACGCGCGGATAGATGCCGCGCGCGAGATCCACGCGGAACATCCCGTCCAGGAAGCTCGCGCCCACCCCCACGCCACTCATCGGCCGGACGACCTGACTCCACCCGTCGCGCGCGCCGGCCCAACCGAGGTCGCCGAAGATCACCGGGCGCACGGCCGCGTTGTTGGCGCCCACCTCGAACCGCGTGAGCCAGAACGCCTGACCGAAGCCGGTGCCGGCCGTCTGCCCGCGCACGCTCTGCAGTCCCCCGAGGAAGAAATGGCGCTGCGCCGGCAGGGTCCCGACGCTCGTACCCGCCGCGCCAGTGAGCGACACCGCGACCTGCCCGAGCCCGCGCGAGACGGTCGTCTCGAGGAACGCCCGGCCATAGGGCTCGCCCTGCAGTGACGGTCCGTAGTCCGCGAGCGCGCCCTCGAGGCGGATGTCGGCCGTGGTCCGCCAGCCCGCGGGATCGAGCCCGCGACCGCCGCGCCACCGCAACCCACCACCGTACAGCCATCCCTTGTCCGCGGCGACGTTGCCGAGGAAGCGGTCATCGTTCGCGCCGCCGAACAGCGACCACCGCGTCTCGACGGGGGCTTCCCACTGCTGCTCGGCGAACAGGCGCCACACCCAGCCGTTCCCCTGCGCGCGCTTCCCCGTGAGCTCGCCGCCCCAGGCCCGATGATAGAACCCCTCGTCGCGCGCATAGAGCAGCGCGCCCACCGAGGTGCCGAACGACAGCGGCGACCCGAAGTCGCTGCTCACGTCGAGCCGCCGATAGAGCGTCGCCGCCAGCTCGCGCCGGCCGTTGCTGCGTGAGAGCGAGAGCTCGCCGTTGAGCTGCAGGTCCGCGAGCGACGCGCGTCCCGTGACGGCGGCGGTGTATCCCTTGCCGAGCTGCGTGGACACCACCGCGCCGGTGCCGAATCCCTCCACGCGGTTGTAGCGCGTGTGGTTGAGTCCCCACTCGACGGTCGGGGCCTGCGGCGCCCACGCCGGCTGCAGGCCGAAGTCGAGCGCCTGCATCAGCTCCGCGCGCTGCGCCGCGCCGAAGAGCTCCTCACCCGAGTCGTAGATGGACGGCGGCAGCTCGGACGAGGTCGCGAGCTTCCGCATGTCGCACGGCACCTCCACCTGCAGCGGGAGGTTCCCGTTGTGCCGGAGGTGCAGCTCGGAGTACGTCCCCTTGGTCTCGCACTGCGCCGCGCGATCCCTCCGCGCGGCGGTGTCGCGCTGGGCGTAGATGAGCCGCACGGTGTCGCGCACCTGTGCCGAGTCGAGGCCGAGCTTGCTCAGGCTGTCACGCAGGCCGGCCATCGTCGTGCGCGCGACGCGCTGGATGGGCGGCAACGAGTCGATCATGTTCACGCTCTCGTACTTGTACCGCTGCTCCACCTTGATCGGCACGCGCATGAACCCCACGCGCGCGTACCCCTCGGCCGCCTGCGTGCGCGGGAGCCAGATCTGCTGGTTCAGCAGCGAGTACTCGATCGTCACGGCCGTCATCTCGGCCTTCATCGGCGTGATGAAGCCGCGGACGAGCAGCGGCACGTCCTCGTCGGTCGTCGGGTCCTCGGCCTTCGCGGTCTCCCAGATGTCCATCGGCGCGGAGAAGCGCATCACCGCGCGCACGAGGTGCGCCTTGGCGGTCTCGAACCAGAACGAGCCGACGACGAGGTGCCAGTCCGCCTGGCGCGGCGTCACGAGCAGCTCCTTGAGCTGGATGCGCGTGCCGTCGGGCAGGGTCATCGCCAGCGAGTCGCCGGACTGGAACGTGAAGTACGCCTCCGAGCCCTCGTCGAGCGGATGGATGAGCATGTCGTCATCCCCGTCGTCACCGTCCTCGTCGCTGCTGCCGATCATCTGGAAGAGCCAGAACTCGTCCTTTCCCGGGTAGTACGGGATCGCCATCATGTCGGCGAACTCGTCCTGCATGTCCTGCTCCATCTCCTTCTCGGCCTCCTTGATGCCGGCGACGATGGGCAGGGCCGAGCGGGCGCCGAGGATCTCGACGTGCGCGCCGACGCCGCGATGCCAGCGCACGCGGGACGCGTTCTCGGTGCGGAAGACGAGCCGGTCGCGCGCGCTCTCGCGCAGCGCCATCCCGGCCGAGATCCGCTGGTACGATCTCACGTCGTAGGACATGAGCGAGGAGTCGGTCTGCGTGCGCGCCTCGCGCGCGCGGAGCAGGAGCGCGCGCGCGCCCGGATCCTTGAACGCCGTCCGGCGATGCTCCTCGGTGACCGCGATCCGCTGCCGCAGCGGGTGCACCGCGACCGAGGCCGAGGCGGTACCGCTGCGACCCGCGCGATTCACGTCGACGTTCACCTGCACCTGGAAGGCCACCGCCAGCATCGCGATCCCGATCATGCCCCATCCTCTGCAATGACAGTCCCCCGCGCGGACACGATGGCGTCCGGGGCGGTCATGTCCCCTTGGTCAGTACGCCGGCCGTCCGGCAGGGTTTCCGCCATGCGGCCCCCGCCGGCTCGGGCCCGACGAGCCATTGCCCCGGACGCGCGCCCCCGGTCCATTTCCCGGATGCCCGCACCGATCGATCACCCCGCCGAACCCGGCGACCTCTCTCCCGAGGAGTTCGAGCGGCACGCCACCGCGCTCGCGCGATGGATCGCCGACTACCTGCGCTTCCCCGAACGATACCCCGTGCTCTCCCGCCTCGCGCCCGGGGAGTTCCGCAGGGGGATGCCCGCCGCCGCGCCCCGTGAGCCGGAGCCGCTCGACGCCATCCTCGCCGACCTCGACCGCGTGGTCATGCCGGGGGTCACGCACTGGAACCACCCCGCGTTCTTCGCCTACTTCGCGAACACCGCCTCGGTCCCGGGCATCCTCGGCGAACTGGTCATCGCCGCGCTCAACCAGGTGGGGATCCTCTGGCGCACCTCGCCGGCGCTCTCCGAGCTCGAGTCCGTCACGACCGACTGGCTGCGCGATGCGATGGGACTCCCGGCGGACTGGTTCGGGATGCTCACCGACACGGCCTCGGTCTCCACGCTGCAGGCGCTCGCCGCGGCACGCGAGATGGACCCGTCGCTCGAGATCCGGTTCAAGGGGATGGCGGGACGCACCGGGCTGCCTCGCCTTCGCATCTACTGCTCGGAACACGCGCACTCCAGCGTGGACAAGGCGGCGATCACGCTGGGGCTTGGCGCCGAGAACGTCGTGCGGCTCCCGTCCGACGATGCGTACCGGATGCGCGTCGACGCGCTCGAGGCCGCGGTCGCGGCCGACCGCGCGCGCGGGTATCGCCCGCTCGCGTGCGTCGCGACCATCGGCACCACCTCGACCACGAGCGTCGACCCGGTGGCGGCGATCGCGGCGGTGTGTGCGCGCGAGTCGATGTGGCTCCACGTGGACGCGGCGTACGCGGGCGTGCTCGCGATGGTCCCCGAGCACCGCACGCACTTCGCGGGCGTCGAGCACGCCGACTCGTTCGTCGTGAACGCGCACAAGTGGCTCTTCACGCCGATGGACTGCTCCATCCTGTGGACGCGACACCCCGCCCTGCTCAAGCGGACCTTCAGCCTCACACCCGCCTACCTCGAGACGGGCGAGCAGGCGGTCGCGCTCTCGCAGTCGGACTATTCGTTCCAGCTGGGCCGGCGGTTCCGGGCGCTCAAGCTCTGGTTCGTCATCCGCGCGTTCGGCACCGACGGGCTCGCGGACCGCCTCCGCTTCCATTGTGCGCTCGCGCGGACGCTCGAGGACTGGGTGCGCGCCGAACCCGGCTGGGACGTGGTGGCCCCGGTCCCGATGTCGGTGGTCTGCTTCCGGCATCGCCCGGCGGGGATGACCGACGAGGCCGAACTCGAGCGCCACAACGCGGCGATCCTCGAGCGCGTCAATGCGAGCGGGACGGTGTTCCTGTCGCACACCAAGCTGGGGACGCGCTACGTGCTCCGGGTGGCGATAGGGAACGTCCGGACGAGGGAGGAGCACGTGGCGGCGGCCTGGCGCCTCCTCCGGGAAGCGGCCGTCACGAAGTGACGCCGGGGGAGGCGGCCTCTGGCCGGCCGACCCCGGGGATTTAACGTTCGTGGTGACCCGGCATCCAACGGGTGAACGCGCGGTGGTGCCCACCCAGCCACGCGACAACCGGCGTCAACGCCACAGGAGTGTCCCAGATGCTTCGGAAGTTCATCGCCCCCGCCATGGCCGCCACCCTCGTCCTCGCCGCGTGCGATCAGGCGAGCACCGAACCGGCCAGCTCGACGGACCAGGACTACGCCCTCGTGATGTTCGGCGAGGTGGGGTCCTCCCTCGAGGGCACGATGGGTCCGCAGTCCGGTGACCGGCCCTTCGACGGGCGCACGTACCGTCGCCCCTTCCCCGACTCGATCAAGCTGAGCCAGGCGCAGATCGATTCGATCGCGGTGCTCCGCGCCGCCTTCCGGGCCGCGCACGCAGCGCAGCTCGACTCGCTCCAGGCGATCTTCGAGCAGGCGCGCGCCGCCAAGGAGTCGGGTGCCACGCGCGAGGAGATCCACGCGATCCTCGTGACCGGCCGTCCGATCGCCATGGCGCTCCGCGTCGACCTCGTCGACCTCCACTACGCCATCTGGCAGGTCTTCACGGCCGCGCAGAAGGCGTGGATCGTGCAGCATCGGCCGAGGCGCATGGGCACACCGATGGCACCGCCGCCGGGCGCGCCGTAAGGCAGCGACCCGATCCCGGGCCGGACGACGAAGGGGCTTGGCGGAGGATCTCTCCGCCGGGCCCCTTCCGCCGTCCCGGCCTGCGTACGGGTCCGCGCGCGTCAGGTCACTTCCGCGTCGGGATCGCGTACTCCTCGGTCTTCGGGCGCTCGGGGAAGCTGAAGAAGCCGCTCACCCACTTCCGCATGTCGTCCATGATCTCGTAGACCGTCGGGATCACGAGCAGCGTGAGGAAGGTCGACGTGATGGTGCCGCCGATGATCGCGCGACCGAGCGGGGCGCGGAAGTCCGCGCCCTCGCCGATGCCGAGCGCGACGGGGATCATGCCCGCGATGAGCGCGAGCGTGGTCATCATGATCGGCCGCAACCGCACGCGGCCCGCCTCGATGATCGCGCTGCGCCGGTCCATCCCCTGCTCCTGCCCCCACTTGGCGAAGTCGATCAGCAGGATCGCGTTCTTCGCGACGATGCCCATGAGCAGGATCACGCCGATCATCGACATGATGTTGAGCGTGTCGCCGGTGATCAGCAGCGCGAGCACCACGCCGATGAGCGACAGCGGCAGCGACACGAGGATCGCGATGGGTTCGAGGAACGACCCGAACTGCATCACGAGGATGAGGTACATGAGCAGCAGCGCGATGCCGAGCGCGGCGAGGATGTCGCCGAACACCTGCGCCTGGTCCTTCGCCTCGCCGCCGAAGCCGGTCGTCACGCCGGCGGGGAGCTTGAGCTTGGCGACCTCGTTCACGAGGGCGCCGGTGATCTCGCCGAGCGAATGGCCGCTGGCGACGTTGGCCTGCACCACGATCACGTTGTCGCGGTCGAGGTGCGAGATCTTCGCCGGGCCGATGCCCTGCGACACCGTCGCGAGCTGGCCGAGCGGCATCATGGTGACGCGGCCGCCCGGCTGCCCGACCGCGATCGGGAGCCGTTCGATGTCGGCCACACGCGTCCGTGCCTCGGGGGCGAGGCGCACCCGCACCTTCCGGTTCTCGCCGGCGGGGTCGATCCAGTCGCCCGCGTCGATGCCGGCGAACGCCGGGCGGAGCGACTGCGCGATCTGCCCGACCGACACGCCGAGCGAGCCGGCGAGCGCGCGATTGAGCACGATCTCGAGCTCGGGCTTCTGGCCCTTCGTCGAGAGCGAGACGTCCACCGCGCCGGGGATGCCCTTCAGCACCGCCATCACCGTGTCGGCGGCCGCCTGCAGGCGCGGGGCGTCGTTGCCGCGCAGCTCGTACTGCACCTGCTTGATCGCGCCGCCGAACCCGTTGGTGTAGACCGCCACCGTCGCGCCGCCGATCTGCTTGACCTCCTCGCGCAGTTGCGCGCCGAAGTGGTCCTGCGTGATGGTGCGCGTCGCCTTGGGAGTCATGCGCACGTACACCGACGCGATGTCGACCGCGCCGAGCGCCTCCGACGGGTCCATGCCGCCGCCGGCGCCGATGGTCGTGAAGGTGTAGCGGACCTCGGGATGCGCGCGCGCGAGCCGGGCGGCCTCCTCCGCCTTCAATCGCGTGTACTCGAGGTTCGAACCCGGGGGCGTCTCCACCTGGATGACGAACTCCGAGTTGTCGGTCACGGGCACGAAGCCGAAGCCGCCGAAGTTGGCCTGCAGGAAGATCGCGCCGACGAACGCGAACGTCGCGAGGCCGATCATCGACTTCCGGTGGTCGAGCGCCCAGCCGATCACGTTGGTGTAGCGCGTCGACATGCGGTCGAACCACTTGTTGAACGTCTCGAGCTTGCGCGAGATCCAGCTGCGGTGCTCGTGCGCCTCGAGCTCGGGGTCCGGCCAGTAGGCCGAGAGCATCGGGTCGAGCGAGAACGCGACGAACAGCGAGACGAGCACCGCGCACGCGATGGTCAGCGCGAACGGCTTGAACCACTGGCCGGAGAGCCCGTACATGAAGCCGATCGGCACGAACACGGCGACGATCGAGAACGTCGTCGCCGCGACGGCGAGCCCGATCTCGTCGGTGCCCTCGTGCGACGCCTTGAAGTGGTCCTTCCCCATCTCGACGTGTCGCACGATGTTCTCGCGTACCACGATCGCATCGTCGATCAGGATGCCGATCGCGAGCGAGAGGCCGAGCAGCGACATGGTGTTGAGCGTGAAGCCGAACGCCCACACCGCCACGAACGCCGCGAGCACCGAGATGGGCAGGGCGACGGCGGTGATCACCGTCGACCGCCACGAGTTGAGGAACAGGAACACCACCAGCACGGTCAGCAGCGCGCCCTCGATGAGCGTGCTCTGCACGTTCGCCACCGAGGCCGTCACGCGTTCGCCGCGGTCCTGGATGACGTCGATCGTCGTCCCGGCCGGGAGCGTGGGACGCAGCTCCTCGACCGCCGCCAGCACGCGCGAGGCCACGTCCGTCGTCGAGTAGCCCTTGGCCTTCTTCACCATGATGCCGACGGCGTCCTTGCCGTTGTAGATCGCCGCCGTGCGCATCTCGGCCGTGCCGTCGCGCGCCGTGGCGACCTCGCCGAGCCGGATCGCGCGCCCGCCGCGCTGCGCGACCACGAGGCGCAGGAAGTCGTCGGGCGTCTCGAGCTTGCCCTTCAGCCGGATCGCGCGTTCGTCGATCGCGCCGTTGATGCGACCGACCGGCACCGCGAGGTTCTGCGACATGAGCGCGCCGACGAGCTCGGCCACCGTGATGCCCGCGGCCTCCATCGCCGCCGGCCGGATCTCCACCGTGAGCTCGCGCTCCACGCCGCCCACCACCACCGCCTCGGCCACGCCGGGGATGCCGCGCAGCGACCGCGTGATCTCCGGATCGGCGATGCGCGTGAGCGCCGCCGCGTTCAGCGTGCTCGAGTTCAGCGAGAGCTGGACGATCGGCTGGTCGGCCGGGTCGAAGCGCGTGAGGATCGGCTCCTTCATCTCGACCGGCAGGTCGGAGCGGATGCCGCTGATCTTGTCCCGGATGTCCTGCGACGCCTGCTGGAGGTCCTTCTCGAACACGAAGTAGACCGTCACGTTGGCGAAGCCGTCCTGCGCCGCGCCCATGATGCGGTCGACGCCGGAGATGCCGCTGACGGCCTCCTCCACTCGGTCGAGCACCTCGCGCTCCACCACGTCCGGCGAGGCACCGGGGTACGGGATCGCGACGTTGATGATCGGCTGCTGCACGTCCGGGAACTCGTCGGTCTCCAGCTGGAAGAGCGCGAAGAGCCCGAACACGACCAGCGCCACCATCGACACGATGGTGATCAGTGGGCGCTTGATGGCGAAATCGGAGATGAACATGAGGGCGGGAGGGCAGAGGGCGGATGGCAGTGCGCGGAGCCTACGGCTTCGCGGGCGCCTTGGTATCGGTCGGAGCGGTGATCCTGAGCGGTGTGCCGACCGAGATGCCGAGGGCCGGGCCGACGAGCAGCGTGTCGCCCGCGACCACGCCCGAGCGGATCTCGACGCGCTCCTGCGCCTCATCCCGCGCCCCGAGCGTGACCTCGACCTTCTCCGTGCGGCCGTTCTTGAGCCTGAGCACCGCCGGCACGAGGCCGCGCTGGTCCACGGCGAGCTCGGGCACGGTGAGCGCCTCACGGGAATCGCTCGCGACGCGCCCTTCGGCGAAGAGTCCTGCCACCAGCTGGTTGCCGCCGTTGGGGATGCGGACGAACAGGCGCACCTGCCGCGTCTGCGGATCGGCGCTCGGGTTGATGCTCGAGATGCGCCCGTCGAACGTACGGCCCGGGTAGCCCGTCACCGCGAAGCGCACCGGCGCGCCGACGCGCACCTGCGAGAGCTGCTCGGCGGGCACGGCCGCCTCGAGCCGCATGGTCGCCGGATCGACGATCGTGAGCAGCGGCGAGCCCGGGGCGACGACGTCGCCGGGGTTCACCAGCCGCTCGCTGACGATGCCCGCGTACGGCGCGAGCACGTTGGTCGCGTCGAGCTGCTTCTGCGCGCTGGAGAGCCGCGCCTTGGCGTCGTCGAGCATGGTGCGGGCCGCGAGATCGCCGCGGCGCGCGTTCTCGAGGTCACGGTCGCTGATCGCGCCCGCCTTCGAGAGCGCCTCGGCGCGGGTGAGTTCGCGCGCCGCGATGTCCGCCGACGTCTGCGCCGCGGTGAGACCCGAGCGCGCCGAGAGGTACAGGTCGTTGATCGCCCGGTCGTCGATCTTCGCGAGCGAGGTCCCGGCCGCGACGCGCGCCCCCGGATCCATGAAGACCTGTATGATGGAGCCCGGTACCTCGGCGCGGATCTGCGCCGTGCGCTCGGCCACCAGCGACCCGGACAGGATGGGACCGCTCGAGAGCACGGTCGTCGCGGCGATCACCATCGCCTCCGGTCCGACCTGCACCGTTACCTCGGACGGGGTCTCGGATGCGTCGGCGGATCCCCTGC
This sequence comes from uncultured Gemmatimonas sp., assembly GCA_964464585.1. GTDB lineage: Bacteria > Gemmatimonadota > Gemmatimonadetes > Gemmatimonadales > Gemmatimonadaceae > Pseudogemmatithrix. The sequence continues at coordinate 318,824 of CAYXGS010000001.1, forward strand.
CGCAGGCCGAGAGCGTGAGCGTGGCGATGGCGACGAGGCCGAGGAGACGACGGGACATCAGGGACTTCCTCTGGTTGATGAGATCGATGGTCATGGTCAGCGTCCCCCGGTGGTCAGGGGGAGGTCCTTCAGGAGCGCGAGCCGGAGCCGCGCGATCTCGAGGTCGCGCGCGGCGTTCACGCGCTGGAGCCGGGCCTGCTCGAGCTGCACCCGCACCTCGGTCAGTTCGAGCTGGGTGGAGATGCCTTCCTGGAAGCGCACCTCGGCGATGCGGTACGCCTGCGCCGCTTGCGCGTCGGTGCCGACCGACGCCAGATACGCGGCCTGTGCCTGCTCGAGCTGGTTCACCGCGAGCAGTGCGTCGAGCGACGCGCCCTCGCGGGTCTGTTGCAGGCGCTGCTGCGCCTCGGTGAGGTTCGCCTCGGCGACGAGCCGGTCACCGCGCAGCTTGCCGCCGGTGAGCACGGGGAAGGAGACGCCGAGCGTCACGTTCCAATTGGGGAAGTAGAGATCGATCGCCGACGGGAGGAACGTGCCCTCCGGCGGGTATGCGAAGCGCTGGTACGTGCTCGAGAGCTGCACCGTCGGGATGCGCGAACGCCGCGCCGCCGTGAGCGCGAACTCCGAGGCCGTGAGCTGCGCCTCGGCCTGCTTCACCGTCGCGCGCGACGAGACGCTCGTGTCGGGCGTGAGGGTGCGGTCATCCGCGATGCGGATCGCGCTGCCGGCCGTCTCGCCCGCACCCGCGTCGTCGCGGATGGGCGTGGTGAGCGTGAGCTCGCCGGCGAGCGGGAGGTCGAGGAGCTGCTTGAGGCGGAGATATGCCGTGGTGCGCGCGCCGCGCGCCTGGATCACGAGCGGCCGCTGGTTGTCCCGCGACACCCGCGCGCGCAGCAGGTCGAACTCCGACGCCGAGCCCACCTGACGCGCGAGCTCCGTCTGGGAGAGCGTGCGTTCCGTGAGCACCAGCGAGCTCTCGGCGATGGCGAGGAAGCGGTCGGCGGCGACGGCATCGAAGTAGGCCTGCGCCGCGTCGAGCGCGCTCTGCGCCCGCGCCGACGTGAGCCCGATGTCGGCCGCGGTGCGCGCGGCGTTCGCACCCGCCCGCGCCGCGGGGACGCGACCCGCGGAATAGAGCGTCTGCGTGCCCGCGAGCGTGAACGTGAACGTGTTGGGCGCGGCGAAGATCTGCGAGATCGCGCCGAAGCCGCCGGTGCCTCCACCGCTCGTCGTGTCGTTGGGATCGGCGAACCGCTCGGTGATGGCTTGGAACTGGTTCTGGATGGCGCGCTGGTAGCCGGCCGTCGCGTTCACCTGCGGGAGGCGCGCGGAGTTGGCCTGCGCCTGCGCGCCGCGGGCGCGGGTCACGCCGGCGCCGGCGATCGCCACGCCCTCGCTCTTGCGTTCGGCGATGCGCAGCGCGTCCCCGAGGGAGAGCGCGGCGGACGCGGTGGGCGGGGTCTGCTGTGCCGACGCCCGTGATGGCGCGAGGAGCAGGAGGAGCGACGCCGTCAGGGCGCCGAGGGAGCGGAGGAAGAGTCGCACGTAAGTGGCGGGTGCACGGTCTACGGGGGGGAACATCTCGGGCATCATGTCGCGGCCCATGGCGTCGGCGAAGATCGAACCTTGGAGCATCGTCGCCGCGGCCTTCGTGTCCGCGGTCGACGGGATGAAACGCTGGCGGAGGAGCTTGTCGACGTACTGGCAGAGATCGCGGTGTCGCTCGGCCGGACGCGTCATGGTCGACTCGGCGCACTCGGGACGTTCGTGGAGCTCGGCCATGGTGGTGCGGATCATGCCGCGGTAGTTCATGAGGAACGTGTGCTCCGCTTCCGCCCAGGCGGTGAGCTCGACCTCCGGGTCACCCGGGACATCCGGGAGCGGATCGACCCCGCGCGCCTCGGCGTACGCGCGCACCGCTTCCGCGATGAGCGCGGCCTTGGAGCCGAAGATCCTGAACAGCGTGACCTCATTGACGCCCGCCTCTTCGGCGATGCGTCGCGTGGTCGCGCCGCGGAACCCCGATTCGGAGTAGACGCGGACGGCGGCCTCGATGATCTGCTGGCGAGTTGGTTCTGACATGTGAGTTCGTGAAATCTTTCACAACGCAAGCGAATGCTTGCTTACAACGCAAGCGACCGCTTGCAGGTTTCACAAGGGTTCACCTGACGGTTTCCGGACTTTCTGTCCGGATTATTTCGGCATTCGTTCGGGAATGTCAAGGATTTTTCCATATTCCTTAGCAGGCTTGCACATTCGTGATGCGCGGAACCTTCGACTTCGCGACATGATTCTCTTCACCATGTCCAAGCAGAAACCCGCCGATCCCGCGCTCGCCGAGAAGCTCTCGCCGATGCAATACCAGGTCACGCAGTGCAGCGCGACCGAGCCGCCGTTCCGCAACGAGTTCTGGGACCATCACGAGCCGGGGCTCTACGTCGACGTCGTCTCGGGTGAACCGCTGTTCTCGTCGCTCGACAAGTTCGACTCGGGGACGGGCTGGCCGTCGTTCACCAAGCCGGTGATCCAGGACCAGGTGACGGAGCATCGCGACGTCGCGCACTTCATGGTCCGCACCGAGGTGCGGTCGAAGGAGGGTGACTCGCATCTGGGCCACGTGTTCGATGACGGGCCGGGGCCGCTCGGCCTGCGCTACTGCATCAACTCGGCGGCACTGCGCTTCATCCCGGTCGCGGAGCTCGCGCGCGAGGGCTACGAGAAGTTCGTGCCGCTCTTCGAGGAGCAGGCGCGCCGGAAGGCGGAGGGGAAGTGAGCGAGGGGATCAGGACCGAACTCGCGACGCTGGCCGGCGGCTGCTTCTGGTGCCTCGAGGCCGTGTATCTCGAGCTGCGCGGCGTGCACGGCGTGAAGAGCGGATACGCCGGCGGCCACGTCGCGAATCCGACCTACGAGCAGGTCTGCGGGAAGAGGACGGGACACGCCGAGGTGGTGCAGGTGACGTTCGATCCGACGGTCATCTCGTTCGAGGAACTCCTCGACGTCTTCTTCACCATCCACGACCCGACCACGAAGGATCGCCAGGGGAACGACGTCGGCCCGCAGTACCGTTCTGCCATCTTCTTCCATTCGGCGGAGCAGGAGCGCGTGGCGCGGGCGCGGCTCACGGCGGCACAGGCGCACTGGGACGCGCCGATCGTGACCGAGATCGCGCCGCTGGACCGGTTCTGGCCGGCGGAGGTCTATCACGACAACTATTTCGCGCGGAACCCGGGGAATCCGTATTGCGCGGTCGTGGTGGCGCCGAAGGTCTCGAAGGCGCGGAAGCTGTTCCTCGACAAGCTCGCGCGGCGATAGGGCACTTCCGCGGGCGGGCGGCGTAGATTCACCGGATGATGCGCGTGCGCCGCTCGCTCCTCCTCGCCGTCTCGCTCCTGGCCGGACCGTCGCTCGTCGCGGCCCAGCCCGGGACATTGCGCGGCATGGTGACCGACACGCTCGGCCGTCCGCTGTCCGGCGTCGAGGTGCTCTCGGTGAACGCCAAGCGCTCGGCGCGCACCGACAAGGATGGCCGGTTCATCCTGTCCCGCCTGCCGTTCGGTCAGCAGCTCATCATGGCGCGTTCGCCGGGCTACCAGCCCGGTGACAGGGCCGTGAACATGCTCGACAGCGCGATGGCCGAGGTGACGTTCCGGCTTCGACGCGTCGTCCAGGCGCTCGACACCATGCGGATCGTCTCGCACGACGGCTGTGCGGCGTATGACTTCGCGGGCTTCGACTGCCGACGGCGGGCTTCGATCGGGCAGTTCCGCGGACCCGACGAGCTCGCGGCGCTCCGCTCCTACTACTGGGCGGACATGTTCGAGGGACTGCCGGGGCTGCGGCGCGAGGCGGTGCGCGATTCGATCCTCGGGCAGGACTGGCACATCGCGTCGATGACCGGCTGGCGGTGTCTCGCAGAAGGATGGAACGGGCGTCACCGGACAGCGGACCTGGAGAACATCCGGCCGAACCAGATCGTCGCGATCGAGCACTACGACACGTACGACAAGGTGCCGGCGGCATACAAGCGGCTCGCGTGGCCGAACGGGCAGGACAAGCCCTGCGCGCTGGTGATGTACTGGACGCGCGGCTTCGTCGAGGACGAAGCGAAGCGGCGCCGCTGAGGCCCCTCACTCCATCACGATGGACATGACCCGAACGGACCGTGTGCGCTCCTTCCCTCCCGGACTCGTGCGCCGCGCGGCGTGCCTGGCGATGCTCGCGGGGTCCGCGTCCGCGCTCCGCGACCTGCGCGCACAGGCGCCCGTCGCCGAGCATGTGGACGCCGCGGTGAACGCGCGCATCCGCGACGAGGGCACCAAGCGCTCGCAGGTCCTGGCCACGGCCCGCATGCTCTCCGACGGATTCGGACCGCGGCTGTCCGGCGCGCCGGGATACACGGCCGCGGCGCAGTGGGCGGTGCGCGAGCTGCAGCGCTTCGGTGCCTCACGTGCCGCGCTCGAGCCGTGGGGCACGCGCGGTCCCGCGTGGGAATCCACGCGCCATTCGGCGGAGATGACCGCACCGTTCTACCTGCGGCTGAACGCGCTGCCGAAGGCGTGGAGCCTGCCGATCGCCGGCACGTTGCGCGGCGCGCCGCTGCAGGTGGCGTCGCTCTCGAACGCGCTCGAGCGTGAACGCTGGACCGGCAAGCTGCGGGGCCGGATCGTGATGCTGGGACGGGTGCCCGAGTCGGCACGGCTCGACGAACGTCTGGCGCCCGGCGCGGTGCGGTGGACGGCCGCCGAGCTGGACTCGATGGCGCGCATCACCGAAGCGGGGTCGCCGCGGACGTACTGGGAGGACTTCGACGAGTGGGAGCAGTCGCTCACGGCGGCGCGCGCCCAGCTCGAGTGGATGCAGCGCGAGGGCGTCGCCGCGGTGGTGCAGGCGAGCGGCAACGAGTTGACGATCCGCGCGACCCAGTACGTGACCGCGGTGCTGCCGCGCGACGTGAACATCCCGGCGTTCGTCGTCGCGCGCGAACAATACCGCCGCCTGCAGTTCCTCCTCGACCAGGCCGCGCCGGTGACGCTCGAGCTCTCGCTCGCGACGCGCGTGAACACCACCGATACCATCGGCGTCAACGTGATCGCCGAGATCGCGGGGAGCGATCCGCGCCTCGAGGACGAGGTGGTCATGATGGGCGGTCACCTCGATTCCTGGCACGCGGCCGGCGGCGCGACCGACAACGCGGCAGGGTCGGCGGTGGCGATGGAGGCATTGCGCATCCTCGTCGCGATCGGCGCGAAGCCGCGCCGGACGATCCGCCTCGGGCTCTGGGACGGCGAGGAGCAGGAGGACTATCTCGGATCGGCGGGCTACGTGCGCGCGCACTTCGGCGACCATGCGAGCATGCGGCTCAAGCCGGAGCACGCGCGGATCTCGGCGTACTTCAACGTCGATCACGGCACGGGTCCGATCCGCGGGTGGTTCCTGCAGGGGAATGCCGCGGCCCGTCCCATCCTCCTTGCCTTCATGGAACCCTGGAAGGACCTTGGGCACACGATGCTCAACATCCAGAATCGCGGCAGCACCGACCATCTTGCGTTCACCGGTGTGGGGATCCCCGGGTTCAACGCGATCCAGGACGAGCTGGACTACGAATCGCGCACGCATCACACCGGGCTCGACGGCGCCGGGTTCCTGGTCGAGGACGACCTCAAGGCCTCGGCGATGATCCTCGCGTCGATGGTGTATCACGTCGCGAATCGCGATGCACTCATGCCGCGCACGCCGCTGCCGGCGCCGCGGAGGAAGTGACCGCGTGCGGCGGCTGATGCTCGCCCTCGCGCTCGCGGGAACGACTTCGGTCGCCGGCGCCCAGGATGCCTCCGTGGCCCGCACCCTGCTCGTGCGCGTGCGGACGTCAGCGGAGGGGCTGGCGCTGGGCTACAGTGTCGTGTCACTCCCGGCACTCGGACTCGAGCGCTTCACGGGCGCGAACGGGGTGGTGGTCCTCCCCATCCGCGCACCCGGGCCCCAGCGGCTCGTCGTCAAGCGGCTCGGGTTCACCCCGAAGGACACGGTCATCACGCTCACCGACGCCCCGTCGCAGTCCGTGGTGATCGTACTGGCGCGCGTGTCGTTCCGCCTGCAGGAGGTGCGCGTCGTCGGCTGGCCGCCGTGCCAGGCGCCTGGGCTTCGCACGGCGGACGCCGAGGTGCGCGGCGTGGTCGATCAGCTGCGGCAGAACGCCGAGCGGTATCGCCTCCTCACGACGACGTATCCGTTCAACTACTTCATGGAACGCGAGTTCGGCTCGCGCGCGGGCGACGGGTCGTACATCGCCGAGCAGCGGAGCACGGTGCTCGTGAGCGGGACGCCGGGGTGGACCTACCGCCCGGGGACGCTGGTGGCGCGCGTGGGCGGCCAATGGGTGATGCGGATCCCGTCGATCGGCGACCTCGCGGAGGATGCGTTCGTCGACAACCACTGCTTCCACGTGGCGGGGACGGAACTGAAGGACGACGTCCGGCTCCTGCGCATCGATATCGTCGCGGCCGAGCGGCTCCGCGGCGTCGACGCGAACGTGGTGGTGTGGCTCGACACGGCCGACTACCAGCTGCGCCATGCGACGTTCACGCTCACCAAGCCGCCGCCGCAGGTGCGCGGGATCCTCCACGTGACGAGCGTGGCGCGCTATCGCGAACTGCTGCCGTTCGTGCCGGTCCTCGAAGTGCTCACGGGCGAGAACACCGTGCAGATGGGCCGCTCGCGCACGGAGACGCTGATCATGGTCGAGCGACAGCGGAACCAGCGGGTGGTCTTCACCGGCGCGCGTCCCGACTCGCTCGCATCCGATTCGCTCCCGCGTCCGGTGCCCGACCGATAGATTCGCTGGCGTGACACTACTCCTCACGCTGGTGTTCGTCCTGTCGGGCGCGGCAGGACTGATCTACGAATCCATCTGGAGCCGGTACCTCGGGCTCCTCGTCGGGCACAGCGCGTACGCGCAGGTGATCGTGCTCGTGATCTTCCTCGGCGGGATGTCGGCCGGGGCGACCCTGGCCGCGCGACGGTCGGAGCGCGTGCAGGAGCCGCTGCTGTGGTACGCCGGCGTGGAGCTCGTCGTCGGGCTCATCGGCCTCGTGTTCCACGACGTGTTCGGCGCGGTGAGCGGGCTCGCGTACGACACGATCTTCCCGGCGCTCGCCGGCGGCGCCGTGCTCGTGGTGGTGAAGTGGACCATCGCGGCGCTGCTGATCCTCCCCCAGTCGGTGCTCCTCGGCGCGACGTTCCCGCTGATGAGCGCGGGCATGCTGCGCCGGCTCGCGCGCGGTCGCCCCGATGGCGGTGCGGCGAGCGGGCGCGTGCTCGGCGTGCTCTACTTCGCCAACTCCATCGGCGCCGCGGTCGGTGTGCTCGTCGCGGGATTCTGGCTGATCGACGCGCTCGGGCTCCCGGGCACGCTGCTCACCGCAGCGGTGATCAACGTGCTCGTCGCGGTGCTGACGTACGTCGCGCTGCGCGGCATCGAGGGTGACGGCGACGACGAGATCGAGGAGTTGATGGAAGAGATGTTCCTCGGCGACGGCGGCGTGGCTCGGGCCGCCGGGCGGGGACCGGTACCGGAACCGGTGCCCGCCCGGACCTCCGACGCGTTCGACGGCGACGGCGCGGAGCGACGGCGCACCTGGGAGCTGCTGCTGTGGGTGAGCTTCGGCACGGCGGTGGCGTCGTTCATCTACGAGATCGCGTGGATCCGCATGCTCTCGCTGGTGCTCGGCAGCGCGACCCATGCGTTCGAGCTGATGCTCTCGGCGTTCATCCTCGGGCTGGCGCTGGGCGCGTTCTGGATCCGCGGCCGCGCCGACCGCGTGCAGTACCCGATCCGGATGCTCGGCCTCGTGCAGCTCGCGATGGGAACGCTCGCCATCGCGACCCTGGTGGTGTACGGCAGCTCGTTCGACTGGATGGCCGGGCTCACGCAGGCGCTCGACGAGAACGCGCAGGGCTACCGCCTGTACAACCTCGCGCGGTACGGCATCGCCCTCGCGGTGATGCTGCCGCCGACGTTCTGCGCCGGCATCACGCTGCCGCTCATCACGCGCACGCTGCTCGGCGCGGGACACGGCGAGCGCGCGATCGGCACGGTGTACGCGTGGAACACGCTCGGGTCCATCCTCGGCGTCGCGCTCGCGTCGCTCTGGCTGATGCCGCTGCTCGGATTGCGTGTGCTCCTCATCGCCGGTGGCGCGATCGACCTCGCCCTGGGCGCGTGGCTGCTCTGGCATCGCACGCGCCGCGACCCGCGCACCCGGCAGACCGCGCTCGTCGCGAGCATCGCCTCGCTGCTCGTGGTGACGGGTGCGCTCGCGGGGCGCCCGTACGACGAGGGGATCCTCTCGAGCGGCGTCTTCCGCTACGGCACCGTCCCCGAGCGCGGCTCGCGCACGATCCTCTTCTACGAGGACGGCCGCACGGCGAGCGTGAGCGTGCGGATGGGCAGCGACAGCGGGTACTCGCTCGCGACGAACGGCAAGCCCGACGCCTCGATCTCGGCGTACTGGTTCACCGAGCCGCCGACCGTCGATTCGCTGCGGATGCCGCTGAGCGGCGACGAGTCCACGCAAGTCCTGCTCCCGCTCATCACGCTGGCCTACGCGCCCGACGCGACCCGGGCCGCGGTGATCGGGTTCGGCTCGGGGCTCACGTCGCACATGCTCCTCGGCAGCGAGACGCTCGAGGAACTGGTGACGATCGACATCGAACCACAGATGATCGAGGCGTCGAAGCTCTTCAAGCCGGTGAACCTCCGCGCGTACGACGACCCCCGATCGCGCTTCGTGCACGATGACGCCAAGTCGTACTTCGCGGCGAGCGACCGGAAGTTCGATCTCATCCTGTCGGAGCCCTCGAATCCCTGGGTGAGCGGCGTCTCGGGGCTCTTCACCGACGAGTTCTACGCGCGGGTGAGCGGCTATCTCACGCCGAACGGCGTCTTCGGACAGTGGCTCCATCTGTACGAGATCGACGACCACCTCGTGCTCACCGTGCTCGCCGCGCTCCATCGGCACTTCAAGTCGTACGCGGTGCATCTCACCAACGACGTCGACATCCTCGTCGTCGCGGCGAACGCGGACCGCCTCCCCGCGCCCGACTGGTCGGTGGCGCGGTACACCGACATCGCGCTGGACCTGCAGCGGTTCACCCCGCTCACGCCGACGACGCTCGATGCGACCCTGCTCCTCACCCGCGAGGAGCTGCGACCACTCCTCGATTCGTTCCCCGCGGCGAACAGCGACTTCTATCCGGTGCTCGACCTCGGCGCCGAGCGGACGCGCTTCCTGAAGGAATCGGCGGTGGGGTTCCTCGGATTGAGCACGGCACGGTTCGATGCGGCCGCCGCGCTGGGCGGGCGGCCCGTGCGTCTCGCACCGGCGACGCGGCCCGCGGTGATGATCCCGCGCGTGGAGGCGCAGGCGCTCAGCGCGCGCGTGCGCGGGCCGGAGGAGCTCGCGTCGAATGACTCGCTCGTCGTGAACCGTGGCTTCCAGCGGGCGCGCATCCACGAGGCGCAGCTCGACATGTGGATGGCCTCCGGGCGCGCGCCGACCGACTGGTTCACGTGGTTCACCGACATGATGACGGCGGAGTCGGAACGCGATGCGGGCACCATGGGGAGCGTGGACACCGCGTGGTATGCGCGCGTGGAGCGCTACATGGTGGCCCAGGGCGGGCCGCGCGCGGGGATCTCGGCGCTGCGGTTCCTCCGGGCCGCCTCCAGCTACGACTGGCCGATGGCCGCGCGCGAACTCGACCTGCAGATGACCGAGCGCGCCGCAGGACGCCAATGGCTCGACGTCGGGACGTTCTATGACATGGCGATCGTCACCGCGCTGCGGACCGGGCGCGTGGCAGTCGCACGGGCGCTGCTCGCGCGCATGCCCTCCGCGACGGACCGGGCGCCGGACGACCTGCGCGTGCTGCTGCTCGACGCGCACGTGAAGGCCGCCGAGCATGCCTCAGCACCACGGACCGTTCGACCGTAGCACCCACGGCACTCGCACGACCCGACGCACCCCACCCACGGGAGTACCGACCGATGCACGTGCACATCCGCCCGACCGCGCGCCGCGGGAATCGCCTCGCGCGCGCCCTCGTCGCCTGGCTGGCCCTCGGGAGCGCCGCGGGCGCACAGGAGGCCTACCGCCAGCCGCCGGCCGTGATCCAGCGCATCCTCGATGCGCCGGCGACGCCGACGACGATCCTCAGCCCGGATCGCACCGCGATCCTCCTGCTGGAGCGCCCGGGGCTCCCGCCGATCAGCGAGATCGCGGCGCCCGAGTACCGGGTCGCCGGCATCCGGCTCGACCCGCGCACGAGCGGCCCGTCGCGGCAGAATCCGGCGCGCGGGATCTCGGTGATGCCGGTGGCCGGCGGTGCGGCGACGCCGATCGCGATGCAGCTCCCGTCCGGTGGCGGCGTGGGCAATCCGAGCTGGTCACCGAACGGACAGCGCTTCGCGTTCGTGGTGAGCACCGACGACGCGCTCACGCTCTGGGTGGGCGATCTCGCGACGAAGAGCGCGAAGCAGGTCACGGCCCGCAAGTTGAATGCCGTGCTCGGCGCGCCCTGCGACTGGGCCGGTGACGCGCAGCTGGTGTGCACGTTCGTCCCGCAGGATCGCGGCGCCGAGCCCGTCGCGCCGGCGACACCGATCGGTCCGATCGTGCAGCAGACGCTCACCGGCAGCGCCGACCGCGCCGCGACCTATCAGGACCTGCTGAAGAGCCCGCACGACGAGGCGATCTTCGCGCACTACGCGACGAGCCAGCTCGCGCGCGTCTCGCTCGACGGCGCCGTGACGCCGATCGGGAGCACAGGGATCATCTCGGGCGCGACCGTGAGCCCCGACGGCCAGTGGCTGCTCGTCACGACGCTGTCGCGGCCCTTCTCGTACTCGGTGCCGCTCAACTTCTTCCCGACCCGGATCGAGGTGTGGGGGCTCGACGGCCGCGTGGCGCGCACGCTCGCGACGCGGCCGCTGATCGAGCGCGTGGCGTGGGGCGGCGACGGGGCGCAGGTGGGCCCGCGCAACCCGTCGTGGCGCGCCGATGCGGCGGCCACGCTGGTGTGGACGGAGGCGCTCGACGGCGGCGATCCCACCAAGCCGGCGAGCAAGCGCGATCGCGTGCTCTCGGTCGACGCGCCCTTCCGCGGCGAACCGACCATCCTGCTCGAGACCGAGTGGCGCGCGCGCGGGATCACCTGGGGCCGCGCCGACCTCGCGATCGCGACCGAGTCGCAAAGCCGGCAGCGCAAGTCGCGCACGTGGGCGATCGATCCGAGCGGCAAGTCCGCGCCGCGCCTGCTCTGGGAGCGCTCGACCGAGGATCGCTACGGGGATCCCGGCGCGTTCGTGACGCGGCGCGATGCGCGCGGCCAGCAGGTCCTGCACATCACGCCCGACGGCAAGTCGCTGTTCCTGCGCGGCGCGGGCGCGAGCGCCGAGGGCGACCGGCCGTTCCTTGACCGCTTCGAGCTCGCGACGGCGAAGAAGACACGGCTCTTCCAGTCGACGGCGCCGTACTACGAGACCGTCACCGACCTGCTCGACGAGAAGGGTGAGCGCCTGCTCACCCGGCGCGAGTCGGTCGACGAGCCGCCCAACATGTGGCAGCGCGACCTCGTGCGCCGCATCGCGCCGCGGCAGGTGACGATGTTCAAGGACCCGGCACCCGAGTTCGCCGGCGTGCGGAAGGAGGTCGTGAGCTACAAGCGACGCGACGGCGTCACGCTGCACGCGACGGTCTATCTCCCGCCGGGCTACGACAAGCAGCGTGATGGCGCACTGCCGTTCCTGCTCTGGGCGTATCCGCTCGAGTTCGGCTCGGCGGACGCGGCGTCTCAGGTGACGGGGTCGCCCTACCGCTTCACGCGACCCGGCGGGTCGTCGCACCTGTTCGCGCTGCTGCAAGGCTACGGCGTGATGGATGACCCGACCATGCCGATCATCGGCTTCGACGGGAAGGAGCCCAACGACACCTACGTCGCGCAGCTCACGCAGAGCGCCGAGGCGGCGATCGACCAGATCGTCGGCATGGGCGTCGCGGACCGCGACCGGATCGCGGTGGGCGGGCACTCGTACGGTGCGTTCATGACGGCGAACCTGCTCGCCCACACCCGGCTCTTCCGCGCGGGCATCGCCCGGTCGGGCGCGTACAACCGCACGCTCACGCCGTTCGGGTTCCAGGGCGAGGAGCGCAGCTACTGGCAGGCACCGGACCTGTACGAGGCGATGTCGCCGTTCACGTATGCCGACCGGATCAAGACCCCGATCCTGCTCGTGCACGGGATGGCGGACAACAACACCGGCACGTTCCCGATCCAGTCGGAGCGGATGTATGCGGCGCTCAAGGGCAACGGCGCGACGGTGCGCTACGTGCAGCTGCCGGCCGAGTCGCATGGATACCAGGCGCGGGAGAGCGTGGGGCACACGCTCGCGGAGATGATGAGCTGGTTGGATCAGTTCGTGAAGCCGCCCAAGCCGCGGATGTGAGGCATGCCCGGTGCCGACGCCGCGGTGGGGCGTCTTCGCCGTCCTTACGGAGTATGCCTCACACCGCGGTGGTCCAAAGGCCTATTGCGCGCGGCGCCGGGGAGTTGAATACTCGGGCTGTCCCCCACGGGCAGTCGCTGGTCGCGGGGGACGACTCTCCATCGGGACGCTGATGGAGGGACCACGTGGAGGCCGTTCGACCTCCACGCCGATCACGGGGTCGCTGGCCGTGACCGACGCCGTGTGAGAGCACGGCACTCGATGATGGGCGTCCGTCATCGACAAGGAGCAGGGACCTGGCCACTTCGGTGGCGACGAACCAGGCACCCTTCCGCCGCCAGCGGGTTCGCGAGCCCTCGGGATCAAGCACTTGATCTCGAGGGTTTCGCACGTGGGAAAGCGGTCCAGGCTGACGATGAAGCAAGGAGGGCGGAGGATCGAGACACTGCGGCGGCCGCGGGTGCCGTCCGCCCTCATCCTTCCGCCCTCACCGTGGCCGCCGGATCGCCCGCCCCGGTCGCGCCGCGGTCTGCGCCCCGCTCTCGATCACCACCACGCCGTTCACGAGGACCCACGGCACGCCGGTCGCGTACTGATGCGGTTGCGTGAAGGTCGCCGGGCTGCCCACGGTGTTCGGGTCGAAGAGCGTGACGTCGGCGAAGCAGCCCGGCGCGAGGCAGCCGCGCTGGCCGGCGAGGCCCAGCCGCTTGGCCGGCATGCCGGTCATCTTGTGCACCGCCTGCTCGAGCGTGAGCACGTGCTGCACCCGCACGTACTCCCCGAGCACGCGCGGGAACGTGCCGTAGGAGCGCGGATGGGGCACGCCCTCGCCGGGGCGCGTGAGCGCGCCATCGCTCGCGATCATCGTCTGCGGGTGCGCCATGATCCGGCGCACATCGCCCTCGTCGATGATGTGATAGACCATCCCTGCGCTGCCGTTGAGCTCGCCCTCGAGCACGAGCTTCGCCGCTGCCTCGAGCGATCCGCCCACGCCGCGGCGCTCGGCCCAGTCGTGCAGCGTCTTGCCCTCGAGGGAACGGTCCCAGCTCACGGAGCCGAACTGCACGCGCCGCGTGTCGCCCCCGCCACGGTCGGTGCGGAGCAGCTCCACCACGCCGCGTTCGATCGAGTCGCGCAACGCGGGATCCGCGAGCCGCTGCCGCAGCGCCGGTGTCCCGCCCGAGAGCGCCCAGGGCGGGATCAGCACGCTGAGTCCGGTCTGGCTCGCGGTGTAGGGGTACTGGTCGATCATCACGTCGAGCCCGGCGGCGCGTGCCGAGTCGACCATCGCGAGCGTGACGACGCTCTTGCCCCACATGGGTTGGCCGACCGCCTTGTGGTGGGTGAGGACGACCGGGATGTGCGCGTCGCGCGCGATGGTGATGGCCTCGCGCACGCCGTCGAGGAGGCCGAGCCCCTCTTCGCGCAGGTGCGAGGTGTAGATGCCACCCGAATCGGCCGCGGCCCGCGCGAGCGCGATGACCTCGTCGGTCTTGGAGTAGTATCCCGGGACATAGCGCAGTCCGGTGCTCATCCCGAACGCGCCGTCGCGCATGCCTTCGCGCACGAGCGTGACCATGCGCGCGAGCTCCGCGGGCGTCGGGGCGCGGTTCTCGGTGCCCATCACGCTGCGGCGGATGTTGTTGTGCCCGATGAGGTACGCGACGTTCATCGCGACGGTGGTCCGCTCCACGCGCACGAGGTAGGGCGCGAGCGGGAACGGTCCGCCGCCGTCGGGCCCGCCGAGCGAGAGCGTGATGCCCTGCGTGACCGCGCTCTTGGCGTCGGGCATGTCGAGCAGCGGGTCGATGTGCGCGTGCAGGTCGATGAAGCCTGGCGCGACGACGAGGCCGGTCGCGTCGATCGTGCGCGCGGCACGGCGCGCGTCGAGCGGCGTGCGCGAGACGAGGACGATCCGGTCGTCCTTGATGGCGACGTCAGCGGCGTAGCGCGCGACACCGGTGCCATCGATGACGGTGCCGTTGCGGATGAGCACCGACCATTCGGGCTGCTGCGCCGCGACCGGCGCAGCGGGCGCGAGGATCGCGCCGAAGGACAGGAGCAGTGCCGCGCCCGCGGCATGCCGCGCGCGCTCGAGTCGGTGCCTCATGTTCCGTCCTCGGTGACGATGCGGGCGCCGCAACGCGGGCAGCGGCCGATCTCGACGATGTTCTTCACGAAACGGTGATTGACGAACGCGCCATGGAACGATTCACGGCATGCGGAGCAGATCAGCCCGAATCGCACGGCGACCTCGCGGCCCTTCCGTGCCAGCGAACGGGCATAGAGGCCGAACGCGCCCCACATGCCGAAGAACAGCCCGAACCCGACGATCTCCGGGAGTTCCGCACCGAAGACCCGCGCGTACGGGAACAGCCCAAGACCGATCACGACGCCGGCGCCGATGGCGAGGCGCCGCACCATGACGCGCGCTTCGGCGGCCTGGTGCACCTGATGCTCCTCGATGCGAGACGCGAGCTCCGCTCGGGAGACGAGCACCGGTGCCACGCGCCCGGTGCGTTGACCCTCGGCGAGTTCGCGTTCGGCGCGGCGCGCCTTGAGACCCATCCAGAGCATGACGCCGCTCAGGAAGAGACCGATGGAGACGATGGCCCCTGCCTCGGGGACGCTGGCGCCCTTGTACAGCGCGGTCGCGCCGACCAGCACGCTGACGCCGAACGTGACACCGCCGAACACCAGCATCGGCGACGCGGGCATCATGTTGCCCGTGCGGCTGCCGACGAAGGAGACGGCCGCGGCCCAGAACGAGATGAACGCGGCGCGACGCACCGAGACCTCGGCGTCCCCGACCAGCGGCATCAGCGTGTAGTACGTCACCGCCGACGCGACCCATACCTTGGCGGCGCGCCAGAGGCGCTTCGTCCACGGCTCCGGCGCCGTCCACACCGCGGCGGGATCCGCAGGCGCGGCGGTTGCGGCCCGCGCGGACCCCACCGGCGCGAGCCCGGTGCGATCCTCCCCGACGGACGGGTACGCCATCTCGGGCACCGTGCGCTCGCCCGCGCTCATCCGTCGTCCGTCATCCTGCGTCGTCACCTGATCGCCCCGAGCACCTTCCCCAGGAACTCGTTCGTCGCCCCGTCCTGGATCCAGCGCACCACCACCACCAGGTCCTGCTCCGGCGCGACGAACACGAGGTTCGTCCCGTTCCCCACGTGCCCGAACGCGCTCGCCGGCGCGTTGGGCATCCACTTCCGGTCGGTGTTCAGGAACCAGTTCATGTAGCCGTACGTCGGCTGCGGCACCGTGGGCGTGAGCGAGAGCTTCACCCACTCCTCCGAGAGGATCCGCTGGTCGCCCCACATGCCGCGCCGCTGGGTGAGCAGGCCGAACCGCGCCATGTCCCACGCGTTGATGAACATCCCGCCGCCCCAGTGCCCGCCGCCGCTCACCACCTGCGTCGCGCGACCGTCGAGCGTGATCCACGCGTTGTCGTAGCCGTACCAGCGCCAGCTCCGCGACGCTCCGATGGGACCCATCACGTACTCCTGCAGCACTTCCGGGAGCGGGCGGCGCCAGAGATTGGTCGCGGCGAGCGCGAGCACGTTCACGCGGACGTCGTTGTACTCGTAGGCGCTGCCCGGCGCCTTCCGCGGCCGCGTGGTCCACGTCGTCGCATCCTGCGCCGGACGATCGGCCCACTCGGGCTTGCCCCAGAGCGTCCCTTCCCAGTCGCTCGTCTGCCGCAACATGTCGTCCCATGTGATGCTGCGATCGTGCGGCGTGTTCCACGGATCGATCAGCATCGACTCGCCGTAGCTCGTCCCCGGCTCGCTCGGCGCGCTGGTGCGCAGCCGGTATGTCGGCGCCTGCGAGGGCCACACGGGATCCCGCACGCTCTTGATCATCCCGCGGTCGAACGCGAGCCCGAGCGTCGCGGAGAGGAAGGACTTGGTGACCGAATGCGTCATGTCGACGCGGTCGGGCTCGCCCCAGCTCGCGACGATGTAGCCGCCGCGGAGCACCACGCCGCTCGGTTCGCCACGCGGCTTGAAGGGCCCGATCCCTTGGCCGAAGGGCTCACGCCCGAAGGTGCGATAGTGGTTCTCCTCCATGTCGCGGCTGCCACGGGCTTCGTTCTGCACGGCGAAGGCGATGGCCTCGGCGAGCTTGGCCGAGTCCATGCCGGCCTGCGCGGCGGAGCGGCGCTCCCACGTCGCACCGGGGACGTACGGGACCGGCGCTGCGGCGGCGCGGGCTCTCGACTGCGCGGAGGCGGGGAGGACGGCGAAGGCGAGCAGCAACATGGTGGAGCGCAGTGTCATGCGGATCCCCTCCGAACGGCGATGTGGGTCGTGATCGGTGCGTCGTGAGTGAACGGCGGCGGGAGGCGGAGTCACCGGCTCACGGCTTCTGCTGCAGCCTGGCTCGCTTGCGCTTGGTCAGGTACGGCAACACCCAGAGATACAGCCCGGTCAGCCACAGCGCGAACAACACGACGCCGCTCGGCAGGAAGACCCAGAGCTTCGCCGCGTCGCCGAAGAAGCTCCCGTCGTGGATCTGCTCGATCAGGTCCGACCGGCGGTACGCCACCTGCAGCACGGCGCCGTCAGCGAGCGCGAGCTGCGCTTCCCACCGGGAATGCGTGATGATCTTCATGATGCCCTTCGAAGGACGCACATCGACACGATCGATGTGCTCCCATCCCGTGACGCCGGCCTCGGGCATCGCCTGCGCCGCGGCGAGGATCACGTCCCAGCCGACGCGCGGCGTGGGCACCGCAGTGCGCTGCTCCGCGGGCTGCACCCAGGGCAGCTGCTTCTTGACCTGCAACAGCAGGCCCGAGCCCACCACGCAGAGGAGCGGGAGGCCGATGGCGATGGCGCCCCAGCGGTGCAGGCGGCGCGAGAGGAAGGCGAGGCTCATCTTCGAGGTACGGGGTGGTCGGGCGGGGCGTTGCTCGGTGCGGCGCGCGGGGGAGAACCCCCGCCGTTGCGCGCGTCGACGGAATCTGCTCCATTCCCCTCAACCTCGGAACGCCCGCGCGCGTATCCGGGAGGCACCCCACCAGAGGAGATGTTCGATGTCCGTCGCCGTCCGTCATGTGCGCACCGCGTTGGTCGCGGCCGCCATGTCCGTCATCGTCCCCGCCGCGCTCGCCGCACAACAGCCGGTGGCGCTCCCCGACTCCGCCAAGCTCGAAGCGCTCAAGACCGAGGCCCTGCAGAAGGTCCAGGCGCGCGCCAAGCAGGTGCAGGAGATCGTCGACATGCTCTTCTCGTTCTCCGAGCTCGGCATGCAGGAGTTCGAGACGCAGAAGTACCTCACCGGGATCCTCGAGCAGGCCGGATTCAAGGTGGAGCGTGGTTACGCCGGCATGCCGTCTGCGTGGGTGGCGCGGTGGGTGAGCCCCGCCGGCGCGCGTCCGGTCGTCACGCTCGGCTCCGACGTGGACGGCATCCCGCAGGCGAACAACAAGCCCGCGTTCGCGTTCCATGAAGCGCAGGTCGAAGGCGCGCCGGGACATGGGGAAGGCCACAACTCCGGTCAGGCGGTGAACATCGTCGGTGCGCTCGTCGCGAAGGAGATCATGACGCGCGAACGGATCCCCGGCACGCTCGTGCTCTGGCCGGGCATCGCCGAGGAGCAGATGGCGGGCAAGGCGTTCCTCGTGCGCGCCGGACTCTTCAAGGACGCCGACGTCGCGCTGTTCACGCACGTCGGCAGCGACCTCGGCGTGCAGTGGGGCCAGAGCGGCTCGACGGCCCTGATCTCGGCGATCTTCAAGTTCCAGGGCACGAGCGCGCATGCCGCCGGCGCCCCGTGGCGCGGCCGCTCGGCGCTCGACGCCGCGATGCTGATGGGCCAGGGCTGGGAGTACCAGCGCGAGCACCTCGAGATCAACCAGCGCTCGCACTACGTGATCCGCGACGGCGGCGACCAGCCGAACGTCGTGCCGAGCACGGCGAGCATCTGGTTCTACTTCCGCGAGCGCGACTACGCGCGGACGATGGCGCTCTTCGAGCAGGGCAAGCGCATCGCGCGCGGCGCGGCGATGATGGCGAACGTCGAGCTCGACACCGTGATGATGGTCGGCTCGGGCTGGAGCGCGCACTTCAACAAGACGATCGCCGAGGTGACCCACGCGAACATCGAGCGCGTCGGGATGCCGGAATGGGACGAGAACGACCAGGCGATGGCGAAGGCCGTGCAGAAGGACCTGGGTGTGCCCGAGCGCGGCTTGCAATCGCGCGGCGTGTTCAACATCGGCCTGCCCACGCCGGAGAGCCAGCGCACCGGCGGCGGCTCGGACGACATCGGCGACGTGTCGTGGAACGTGCCGACCGTGACGCTGCGCTATCCATCCAACATCCCGGGCCCGCCGGGGCACAACTGGGCGAACGCGATCGTGATGGCGACGCCGATCGCCCACAAGGGTGCGCTCGCGGGGGCCAAGGTGCAGGCGCTCACGATCCTCGACATCGTGTCCAAGCCGCAGGTCGTCGCCGACGCCTGGAAGTACTTCCGCGAGGTGCAGACGAAGGACGTGCAGTACACGCCGTTCATCGCGCCGACCGACCAGCCGCCGATCTGGCTCAATCAGGAGATCATGGCGCGCTTCAAGCCGCAGCTCCAGCAGTTCTACTACGACCCGAAGAAGTACAAGAGCTACCTCGAGCAGCTCGGCATCGCCTATCCCACGACGCGCGACATGGTGAAGCCGCGCATGGAGAATTGACCTGACGCTGTATCGGTTGGTCGCTGCCGACGGCAGCGTGGTCTCGAGCGAGACCCCTGGCACGCTCGGGGGTCATCGCAAGAATCGCACGTACGGCCGCTTGGATTGCAAGGCGGCGCGGCGCGCGCTGGGAACGGGCACGTCCTATTCCCAGCAGCGCGTCTTCTTCAAGGACGAAGCGACGGCGCGCTCAGCGGGCTACCGCCCATGCAAGGTGTGCATGCCGGATGAGTACGCGGCGTGGAAGGCGGGGCGCTGAGATGCGCGCGCTCCGCGGCGGCGTGAGCCGAGCGCGATGAGCGGCCGCGTCGAGGCGCTCTGGACCAAGCGCGCGCACCGCGGCGTGATGGATGCGCGGCGCGAAGTGGTCTGCGTCGCCGGCAAGGGCATCGAGGGCAACACCTGCCGGTCGAGCACGCGGCAGGTGACGATCATCGCGAAGGAGCAGTGGGAGGCGATGATGCGTGAACTATCCTCCGTCGCTGGCGCGCCGGTCGATCCGTCGGCACGCAGGGCCAACATCATGGTGAGCGGGATCGACCTCGCGGCATCGCGCGGGCGCGTGCTGCGCCTGGGCGGCGTGCGCGTGCGGATCCGCGGCGAGACGCGCCCGTGCGAGCGGATGGATGAGGCGCTCCCCGGACTGCGCGCGGCGATGGACCCCGAGTGGCGCGGTGGCGCGTTCGGGGAGATGCTCGATGATGGGCTGCTCGCGGTCGGCGACTCCGCGGCGTGGGAGCCCGAGGCCTAGTTCCTCGTGACGCGCAGGACGACGACCTCCTGCTCACCGTCCTCGTTCTCGCGACGCCCCAGCAGGTAGTCGCGCCCGACCTCGAACGGCGAGAACGCACCGGGGACCGTGTGTTCGCCGACCATCACGCCGGCGGTCGTGTAGGTGCGGAGCACGGTCTGCGCGGCGCCTTCCGCTGAGACCACCAGCCAGATGAGTCCCGCCGGATCACCGAGTACACGCCAGAACGGCGGCACCTTCACGGGCGGCGGCACGACCGTGACGAAGGCGACCGCGCTCTCGCGCCCTCGTGCAGGGAGCATCGCGAACGCCGGTCCCATCGCGCGCTGATAGTCGGCCGGCATCGCGGCCTTTCCCGTCGGCGGCACGCGGAACCGGAACGCTTCGCGACCATCCACTTCATATCCCACGACATCGCCCGAGTCCGCAGATGCGACGACGAGTCGGTCGCCGACGAAGGTGTAGCTCGTCGAGTTGCCGAGCGGCCGGGGGAATCCGCCGAACCCGCTCGTCGATGTCAGTCGGCCGGTGATGAACTCGCCGAATCCCATCGGTGGGAGTTCGGCGCGCGTCGCGCCGGCCGCGTCGACGATGCGTACGGTCGCCCCCATCCTGACGATTGCGTACTGCCCTCCTTGCGGCGTCTCCCCGCTCGCGATCGGCGGGAGGTCGTTCCGTGGTCGCATGGCGGTGAGGAACGCCATCGCGCCGGTGCGAGAGCAGGCCGTGTACATGCTCCCGCGCAGTTCTGCCGCCGTCCACGTGCGCGGCTGTGCGCTGGCCTCAGCCGTCGGAGCATGGAACGTCGCGCGCGCCGTCCCCATGTCCCACACCATGATCGAGTCGCCGGCGCAGCGCCCGATCCACAGCGGGCGCTGATAGTCGCCGGGTCCGCTCCCACGCTGACCGAGCGAGCGCGCGGAGCCTCCGTCGGCGGCGATGACGCGCACGTTCGCCTCGGCGAGGTCGGCGACGGCGATCGCACCGGTGGCGAGACGCGTCGCCCACGCTGCGGAGCCGAAACGGGCGGAGCCGTCCTCCGCTGTGGCGGCGACGATGAGGATCGGCTTCGGGTCGATGCGAACACGCGGTGTCTGCGCCGTGAGGATGAGTGGGAGGGCTGCAAGACATGACGCGAGGCACGCGCTGAGTCGGCGCACGGGATCCATCCGGTGGATGAGGTGAACACGTGCGCGCTCAGAGCGAGCGCAGCACGTCCGCAGGAGCGATGCGCGCCGCACGGCGCGCGGGGAGCCAGCAGGTGAGCAACACGACGGCGGTGAACGCCGCCGCCGCGAGCGCCGTGGGGAGCAGGATGTCCCGTACATCGAACGGCACGAGCCGCTGGAACCCGATCAGCGCCACGACCGAGATCGCGAGTCCGGCCACGAGTCCCGAGCGTGTTGACCGCAGCGTGTCGCCGATCACGAGGCGAACGAGTTGCCGTTCGGTCGCACCGAGTGCGAGGCGAACCCCGATCTCAGGGCGGCGGGCGAGTGCGGCCTGGCTGGCGATGCCGTGCAGCCCGACGAGGGAGATGCCGATGACGAGCAGCGCGGCGCCGCCCAGCACCGACAGCACGATGCGCATCGGGAGGAGAGCCTTCGAGTTCTCCTCGCTGATCGTCCGGAGCTGGCCGAGCGTGAACTGCCGCGCGATCCGGCGTGTCGCCAGCTGCGCCGTCCAGCGCGTCGCTTCGAGCCCAGCGGTCGCTTCGACCCGTAGCTTGGGTTGTCCGAGATCCGCGCGTGCGCGGGGCATGAAGAACTCCGGACGTGGTGCGATCCGCAGCCCGCCGCGATCGCTCCGGATCCCGGTCCGCGGGGTCACCACGCCGACGATCGTCGCCAACGGTCCGTCGCGGCCGATGCGCACTACGCGACCGAGCACGGTAGTGTCACGCCACACGGCCATCGCGAGGTCGGCGGTCACGACGATCGGCACCATGGCGGCGCGCGCATCGTCGTCCGTGAAGACGCGACCCTTGAGCACGCGCCGGCCGTCGAGTTCGAAGAACGCGGGGTCGACCGCGACGATGTTGGGATTCACCAGCTCAGACCCACTGAGCGCGCGGGTGGTATCGTCGACGGCGTAGAGACGCGCCGGTCGGTCCTCCCGCGGTCTCCAGATGAGCGCATCGTTCGCTGTGCCCAACGATCCCTGCGCGATGCGCACACCGCGCACGTACCCGTGCAGGGCGGTCCGTGCCCGGTGCGCTGTGGGCAGGATTACCGCGAGTGAATCGTACAGCACGCGGCGCGAGGAGTCCGTGCCGGCGTCGGCGGACGACCCGAACGCGTAGATGTCGAATCGCTTTCCATCCTGCGTATCCTCCTTGATCCCGGTCATGCCGCGGTACGCCTGCACGGCGACCACCGCCGAGGTGACCAGCGCGAGCGACAAGGCGACCTGGAGCGCGAGGAGCCGTGACGTGGCCCGCCGCGACCCGTGCGAGGTGACGCCGATCGTCCCCGCCTCGCGCATCGAGAGGGTCAGGTCGATGCGCGTGCCGACGCGCGCCGGCAGCACCCCGATCGCCGCGATGAGCCAGATCGTCGCGACGATCGCGAACAAGAGGATCCGCCAATCGACGGCGAACGAGATCCAGCCGGGGAATCCGCGCGTGTCGATCCGCGCGAGCAACAGGTGCACACCGACTAGCGACCCGATCGTGCCGACGATCCCCGCGGCGATGCCGATGATGACCTGATCGGCGAGCAGGCGCCGCGCGAGGCGTTCGGTCGTCGCGCCGAGCGCGGCGCTCGTCGCGAGCTCATGGCGCCGTCGTTCCGCGCGAACGACGAGCTGCGTCGCGACGTTCGACGCCGTCGCGGTCGCGAGCAGCCCGACGATCACGGCGAAGAGGAGCATCACCATGTAGATCGGCGTCTTGTGACCGCGATCGTGGAGCGGCGCGACGCTCACGCGCCAGAGCCCGGTATCCGGGGCGGCAACGGCACCGGGCAAGCGGATCCGCCCCGCCGTCGCGAGGAGTCCGGTGAGCGAGTCCTCGCTCACGCCGGGATCGCGCCGGATCATGATCGAGACGTCCGGCTGCGAATCGCGCAAGGGGACCCACGCGAGCGAGCGCTCATGGAAGCGCTCGCCCTGCGCCATCACGCCGACGACGCGATGTGACACGCCATCCACATCGATCCGGGCGGTGTCGGCATCGCGCGCCTCCTTGGGCAGTTGCATCCAGAGCGCGGGCGCGAGCAACGCCACGGCAGCGCCCATTGCGTACTCCGCGGGCGTGAACGCGCGGCCCTCGCGCGGTGCGATCCGCAGGATGGACATCGCGGCGGAATCGACCTGCGTCGCGCTGATGAACACCGCGGAGTCCGGAAGGTCCACGCGCGCGCCATGCTCGGCGAAGAGCGCGGTTCGCGCCGCGGGTCGCAGGAGCTCCTGCACGGAGTCAGCGACTGCGCGGCGCATGTAGGTGGTGACGTACCGCTTCGGACTGATCACCTGCACGCCGTGGAGCTCCTCATCCTGCTCGTACGGCAGCGGCCTGAGCCACATCGAGTTGACGAACGAGAACACCGTCGTCACACCGGCGATCCCGAGCGCCGCCGTGAGCACGAGCGCCATCGTCGCGAACGGCGTCCGCCGCAGCTGCCGCCAGCTCTGCCCCAGATCGCGCAGGAAGTCATCGACCCACGCGAACGTCCGCTCCTCGAACGCCCGCTCGCGCACCCGCTGCACGTTCCCGAACTCGACCCGCGCTCGCCGCGCGGCTTCTGCGGGCTCGACGCCCTGCGCGACGAGCTCATCGGTCGCGAACGCGAGATGTGCCGCGATCTCGTCATCCATCTCGCGCGTCACCGCGCCGCGCCGGAGCAGCGCGCGCAGCCCTCTGCGCCAGCGATCGAGAAGAGCCATGCTCAGGTCGCGCGCAGGACCTGATTCACCGCGAGCGAGAAGCGGCGCCATTGCTCACGCTCCTCCTCGAGCTGCTTCCGTCCCTTCGCGGTGAGCCGATAGACCTTCACCTTCCGCCCCTCGGTCGAGACGCCCCAGGTGGCATCCACCCACCCGCGGTCCTCCAGGCGATAGAGCGCCGGGTAGAGCGATCCCTGGTTGATCTCGAGCACCGCATCGGAGAGCTCGCGCAGCCGCTTCGCGATCGCCCAACCATGCAGCGACTCGTCGAGGAGACACTTCAGGATGAGGAGATCGAGGCTCCCCTGCAGCAGATCGGCGCGCGGCGGCATCATCGGCTCCTTGCCTAGACGTTCGACAAGAGGATGGGAGCCGTATTGTAGGATGTCAAGGTATGTGGGACGGACGGTGCGAAACGAGGGCGAACCGTCGTCCGTTATCATCAGGGACGATGACCGAACCGACGACCGTGGCTCCCGCCAGCGCATCGCGCCCGATCACCGTACGCGCGATCGGCGTCCTGCTCACCGCACTCGGCATCAATGCCCTGGTGCAGGTCCCGCAGTTCCTGCCGGGGTGGGGCAACGACCCCTGGCAACTCTCGTTGGAGCAGCTGCTCACCGGGGTCGCCGGCGTCGCCGCCGGAGTCGCGGCATGGCGTCACCGGCCGACGGCGTGGATCCTCACCGTCGTGTGGGGTGCGCTGACCGTCCTGCTGCTCCTCTCGCTGCCGCCACTCCTCGAGCTCGAGCCCGAAGCCGGAGCCGGGATCCGCTACGGTTCGCTGGTCGTCGTCGCGCTGACCGCCTGGTTCGCGTGGTACCTGCGGCGCGCGACCACCGGGGCGCAAGGAACGACGGGGGGACGGACCTGAGTTCATCGAGCATGCCGACACCAGAGCTCCTGTTGCCCCTCGCGTTCGTCGTCACGTTCGCACTCCCGCTCGACGCCCAGCCCGCACTCCTCGATTCCCTCCGCCCGCGCGTCGAGGCGGCGGTCATCCGGAGCGAGTGGGCCGCGCTCGACCCGGTCATCGCGCGGCTCCGCGTCGCCACGCGTGGGCCTGCCGCACGCGACGCCTGGACGCACTACGACCTCGGGTACGTCCTCCACCGCCGCGCCAGCGCCCTGCTCCTCGCCGATTCGATCCCGCAGGCGAAGCCCCTGCTGGAGGAGGCCGAGCGCGCCCTCGCGACCTCGCAGGCACTCGGCGGCGGCGGGCAGGCCCTCGGCCTTCGTGGCGCTGTCACCGGTCAGCTCGCCGGCACCGGCGGGATGCTCGCCGGGATGCGGATGGGCCCTCGTTCGTTCAAACAGCTCGACGAGGCGCTCGCCCTGGTGCCGAACGACCCGCGCGTCGCGCTCGTGAACGGGATGACACGGCTCAACGCGCCGCGCGCGTTCGGCGGCGGGCCGGCCAAGGGCGAGCCCGAGCTCCGCCGGGCGGTGGCGCTGTTCGCCAAGGACGCGGCGACGGGTCCCGC
This sequence comes from uncultured Gemmatimonas sp., assembly GCA_964464585.1. Lineage (GTDB taxonomy): Bacteria > Gemmatimonadota > Gemmatimonadetes > Gemmatimonadales > Gemmatimonadaceae > Pseudogemmatithrix. The sequence continues at coordinate 344,149 of CAYXGS010000001.1, forward strand.
GCCGGTCTGGGGGCGCGTGGACGCACACATCTGGCTGGCGATCGCCCTCTCGCAGCTCGACCGGAAGGCGGAGGCACGCGCCGAGTTGCAGAAGGCGCTCGCGCTTGCTCCGGGGCACGTGTGGATCACCCGCGAACTCCTGCCCAGACTCGACTGACGCGCGGCTCTGACACTCGCGCCGGTCGCGCGCCGTACGGAGCCCATCACCCTCCCGGGAGCAGGCGCATGTGGCAGATCCTCCAGTCCCTCATCGCGAAAGGCATCCTCTTCAACACGCTCGCGCGCTCGTTCGGGTGGCTGGCGTGGCTGCTCCCGGTGGGCCTCATCCTGAAGTTCATCGGATGGCCGATCCTGATGGTGCTCGGGGTGCTGGCGCTGCCGGTCCTGTTCCTGCTCCTGATCATCGGCCTGCCGATCTTCGTGGTGCTCATGATCGGCGGCGCGTTGATGGCGCTCGTGGGCTTCCTGCTCACGGTCGGGCTCGCGCTCGCGAAGATCATCATCCCGATCGCGCTCGTGGTGATGGTGGTGCGCTGGTTCCTGCGTGACCGGGCCGCGACCGCGTCGGCGGCCGCCTCGCCCGCCACCGAGGGCCCGGCGACGGCCTGAGCCACCGCCTGAGCAACGGCCTGAGCCACGGCGCCCACGCGCGCCGGCGGGACGGCGCGCCAGGCAAATCGCACGCGAGGTGATCGGAGCCCGGCGGGGTCACTCCCCGCCGGGCTTCTCCGTTCGCCCGATGATCACAGTCACGTTGTCGCTGCCGCCGTTGTCGAGCGCCTCCTTCACGAGCTGCTCGCACGCCTGCTTGCTGCTCGTCATGGTCGCGAGGACCTCCTTGATCCGCTCGTCGCTCACATGCTTGATGAGCCCATCGGTGCAGAGCATGTGCACGAGCCCCCACTCGGACTTGAGCCGCGTCACGACGGGCACCGCCTCGTCTGCCCCGATCGCGCTGGAGAGCACATCGGCGAAGCGCGAGCGTTCGGCGACCGCGCGCGTGAGCACACCCTGGTCGACGAGATCCTGCGCGATCGTCTGGTCGCGCGAGACCTGCGTGAGCGTCCCCTCGCGATACAGGTAGTAGCGCGAGTCACCCACCTGAAGGAGGTAGTACCACGGCCAGACGCCCATGAACAGGGTGAGCGTCGTCGCCATCGACCGGCCGGGCGCGACGTCCTTCGCCCGTAGCTTCACCGCCTCATGCGAGCGGAGCGCGGCCGCCTGCAGCGTCTCGATGAACTCGCTGCCGGCCGCATCGGACTCCATGAAGGCCTTGCTGCTCATCGCGACGTACTCGGTCACCGTCTCGAGGGCCGTGGCGCTCGCCTCCGCCCCGCTCGCGCCACCGCCGACGCCGTCGGCGACCATCGCGAGGAACGCCACGCGGTCGTCCGCCATCGGCACGCGCCCCGCATCGCTGAGCGACGTCATGAGGACGTTGAGCCGGCGCTGCACGGTCGCGATGAGGAAATGGTCCTGATTGTCCTTCCGGACCCTGCCCTGGTCCGTCAGACCATAGACGTCGATCTCGTCATCGCGCGGCTTCCGGTCGTTCGCCATGCTTCCAGCGCCTCCAACCGCGGAACGGGTGGTCCGTCCAAGCAACGGCCCGGCGCGCCGATGCGCAATAGCGCGCGACGGGGTAGCATTAGGCGGACCACTGCCCCGGAGGGCGCCCGATGTCAGGCCTGGACGACAAGTCCATCCAGAACCTCGTGAAGAAGATGCAGAAGCAGGCCAAGCCGCGGAACACCGAGGCGAAGACCTACGACTCCACCGCGCCGCAGCGCGTGACCGACGCGCAGGACCAGGAGCGGGAGAAGATGTTCAAGGAGATGAAGAAGCGTGAGTTCTAGCGTCCGCGCGGCGACGCGCGGATGGCGGCTGATGCTCGTGCACGTCACCGTCGGGCCGGTGGCGCTCATCGCGGCGTTCGCCGACGGGAGACTCATCACCACGCGCGGGTTCGGCGGTCTCGCGCTCGCGACGTTCGTCATCGGGACCATGGTCTGTCGCGACGCCCTGGCACGCGACCTGAGAGCGCACCGGCGCTGGATGATCCGCGGCTTCGCGATGCTTCTCGCCGCGGTCATCCTGCGCTTCGAGTTGCCGCTGCTCGCCCGCTCGCTGGACGGATTCCTCCCGGCCGACGACATCGTGGCCTGGAGCGGCCGGGTCCCCAACCCGCTCCTCGCCGAGTGGATCGCGCGGCGGACGCTGCACCCGGCGTAGTCCCGCCGCTCGTCGATCGTCTCTTCCGCGCGGAGGCGGGTCGACTGACGGCGTTGCTCACGCGACTGGCCGGCCCTGCGCATCTCGCGCTCGCCGAGGACGTGGTGCAGGAAGCGTTCCTCGCGGCGCTGAAGCACTGGCCGGTGCGCGGGGTCCCGGCCGACCCCTCGAGCTGGCTGCTCCAGGTGGCGCGGCGCAAGGCGCTCGATGCACTTCGCCACGACGCTTCACTGGCGGCGCTCGCACCACGGATCGGCGCAGAGCTCGATGCGGCCGTCGAGGCCGCCGAGGACGCGGCGAGACGCTCCACGGACGGTCGGCCGCCGGATGACTCCTTCGCCGACGACCAGCTCCGGATGATCCTGCTCTGCTGCCACCCGGCGGTCTCGCCCGAGTCCCGGGTGGCACTCGCGCTCAAGCTCGTCGGGGGATTCGGCACCAGTGAGATCGCGCGGGCCTTCCTCGCTGATGAGCGCGCGGTGGCCCAGCGACTGGTGCGCGCCAAGCGCGCGCTGCGCGACGCGAATGCGACCTTCGAGATGCCCGAGTCCGACGCGCTGCGCGCGCGCCTCGGCGCCGTCCACGACGTGCTCTACCTCATGTTCAACGAGGGCCACACCGCGCACGCGGGCGAGGCGCTCCTCCGTCGCGACCTCTGCGACGAAGCACTGCGCCTCTGCGAACGGCTCCTCCGCGACCACCGCACGGCATCGGCAGCCGCGCATGCGCTCGCCGCGCTGTTCTGCTTCCATTCCTCGCGGTTCGATGCACGCGTCGGCGCCGACGGCGAGCCGATCCGGCTCGCGGAGCAGGATCGAACGCGCTGGGACGGGGCGCGCATCGCGCGCGGGTTCGCGCATCTCGAGGCCGCCGCGGCGGGCGACCTGATCACGGCGTATCACATCGAAGCGCGGATCGCCTCGCTGCATGCCATGGCACCATCGGTCGGCGCGACCGACTGGCGGCGCATCGTCGAGGCGTACGATCAGCTGCTCGCGCTCGCGCCGTCGCCCGTCGCCTCGCTCAATCGCGTCGTCGCGCTCCACCAGGCCGAAGGGGTCAGCCGTGCCTGGCAGGAGCTCGGAGACCTGATGAAGGACCCGGCGCTCGATCGGTACGCCCTCGCGCACGCGGTCCGGGCGACGCTCCTCACCGCCCTCGATCGTCCCGATGAGGCGCGCGAGGCGTGGGAGACCGCCCGGGCGCTCACCCCGTCGCGACCGCTCCAACTCCAAGCCGACCAACGGCTTGGCGAACTCGACCGACTGCTCCTTCCCCGCGAACCGTCGCACCTGGCCGCGCGCGGGTCGTCGACCGATGTCGATTCCGCGCGGCCTCGTCCGTCATAGGGCATCGCGGATCGGACACGCCGATCCCGACTCACCAACCGGAGATTCCCATGCCGCAGTACATGTTGATCCTGCACGATGACCTGGCGGCCCTCTCGCGGATCTCGCCCGACGAGATGCAGCGCGTCGTGGCGAAGTACATGGAGTGGAGCCAGAAGGTCGCGAAGTCCGGTCACCTGCGCGGCGGCGAGAAGCTGCGCGACGATGGGGGCAAGAACCTCACCGCGCCGGGCGGCAAGCTCGTCGTGCGCGATGGCCCCTTCGCCGAGGCGAAGGAGTTGGTGGGCGGCTACTTCCTGATCGACGCGAAGGACTACGACGCGGCGACGAAGCTCAGCGCCGACTGTCCGCACCTCGCGCTCGGCGGACGGATCGAGCTGCGCGAGATCGAACCGATGCCGGCCCCCTGACGCGGCTCACCGCAGGATCGCGCGCACCGAATCGAGGCTGCCGTCGGTCGTCGCCGGGCGCAGCCCGAGGAGCCGCGCCATGAGCGGGTAGACGTGCACGTTGCGGAACGGTGGCACGCGGCGATCCACCGCGATCCCGGGGCCTGCGGCGATGAACACCGCACCCATCGCGAGGAGCTCGGGGTCGTAGCCGTGCTGCCCGCCGTCGTACGACGCGCGGCCACGGCGCTCGACGCTCGCGCGATCGGTGATGGTCCAGCCGTCGTCGGCGACGGCGACGATGGGCGTGATGCGCCGGTTGTCGTTGAAGTGGAACCGCGCGGGCACCTCGCCCTTGCGATAGACCTGCAGGTGCGGATGCCTGCCGTGGAGCGCCTGGTACAGGCGCTCCACGTCGCCGTCGGTCGGCGCGATCGCCGCGACCGGCGTCCAGTCGATGATGTCCATCGACGCACGCGGCGCATAGTCGTCGAGGAGGATCAGCCGCTCGCCGCTGCTCGGTGTCATGCCGTGGTCGGCGACGATGAGGATGTTGACGACCTCGCGCAGGCCGAGGCGGTCGATCCCGTCGACGAGCGCACCGACGGCGGAGTCGACATGCGCGATGGCCGAATCCGTCTCGGGCGCGCCCGGTCCGTACTTGTGTCCGGCGTCGTCGGTGTCGCTGAAGTAGAGCGTGATGACCGCCGGCGCCGAGTCGGGCGGGAGGGCGAGCCACTCGAGCACGCCGCGCACGCGGTCGGCCCGCGGACGCCCGTGGTCATACGCGTTGTACCAGCTCGGCCGCACGCCACCGATCGCCGCCTCGGATCCCGGCCAGAAATACGAGGCCGCCCGCCGTCCCTGCTTCTCCGCGGTCACCCAGATCGGTTCCCCGCCCCACCATCCGGTCTCGCGCACCGCGATGGTATCGCTGATCCGGAAGACGCCGAGCCTCGCATCCTTCATCGCATTGGCGACGATGCCGTGATGCTCGGGCGTGAGCCCCGTGACGAGCGTGTAGTGGTTGGGGAATGTCTTCGACGGGAACGAGGGCACCATCCGCTCGGCGCGCACGCCACGTGCCGCGAGGCGGCGCAGGTGCACCGCGCCGGGGCGGTCGACGTAATCCGCACGGAAGCCGTCGAGCGAGACGAGCAGGACCCGCTGGCGGGGCGCGGCCACCCGTGCCGCCACCGGCGCGGCGCCTCGCGCGGGCACGGTCGCGCAGGAGAGCGCCGTCGCGAGGGCGGCGGCCAGGACCATCCGGTGCGACATCACGCGTGCTTGACCTCGTCCTCGGTGAGGAGGCGCCGCAGCACCTTCCCGATCATCGACTTGGGGAGTTCCTGCTTGAAGGCGACCCGCGCCGGCACCTTGAACGGCGCGAGATGCTCCTTGCACCACGTGCGCAGCTCCTCGGTGCTCACGGTCTGTCCGAGACGGCGCACGACGAAGGCGACGGCGACCTCGCCGCGTGCGGGGTCGGGGAACCCGCGCACGCCCACCTCGGCCACCGCCGGATGCTTCGCGAGCACTTCCTCGATCTCGCGCGGCCAGACCTGCATCCCGCCCATCTTGATGAGGTCCTTCTTGCGGTCGACGATGAACACGAATCCCTCGGTGTCCATGTAGCCGAGGTCGGCGGTGTGGAGCCACACCGTGCCGTCGGCATGGGTCGAGCGCATCGGATCGGTGCCTTCGGGCGCGTTGAAGTAGCCGCGCATGATCTGCGGTCCGGTGAGCAGGAGCTCGCCGATCTCGCCGGCCGGCATCTCGCGCGTGGGATCATCCGCGTCGACGACCCTCACTCGGCAGTCGGGGAGCGGCACGCCGACCGACCCGGGCTTCACCAGCCCCTTCAGCGGCCAGAGCGTCGCCGCGAGGAGTGACTCGGTGAGCGCCCACCCCTCGATGACGCTCGCGCCGGTGAGGTCGACGAAGCGGCGCCGCGTCTCGGCATGCAGCGGCGCCGCGCCCGAGACGCAGGCCTTCATGGAGCGGAAGTCCACCTTCCCCGACGCGACACGCCGGTGGTTGAGCAGCGCATTGTAGAGCGTCGGCACGCCGCAGAAGATCGCGGGCCTGGTGCGCTCGATCGTCCGCACGAGGTCGTCGAGGTCGCGCGGGTTGGGCACGAGCGCGATGGGATTGTGCCCGATGAAGCAGACCGCTTGCACGCCGCAGGCGCCGTACGAATGGAACATCGGCAGCGGCATGCAGTAGACGCCCTCCCACTCGGGAAGCACGTCCCTGAGCCACGCGCGCACCTGCATCCCGGTGCGCACGATGCCGCCGTGATGGACGCGCACGGCCTTCGGCGTGCCGGTGGTCCCGCCGCTCATGAGGAGGATCGCATCGTCGTCCGGCGACGGGCGCGGGACGGTGGGCCGCCGGCCCGCGTGCGCCTCGAGCAGCACGGGGAGCATCGGGTCGCCATCCCGCGGCGTCGCGCGATGACCGCCCTTCTTCTCCAGCGCGAGCGTGAACAGCACGCGGACGAGCGGCGGCAGGTACTCCTTGATGTTGGTGAGCACCACATGCTGGAGCGACGTCCGCCGCTGCACCTCCTTCACCCGGTCGTAGAAGGTGGTGAGCGTGACGATCACCTTCGCACCGGTCGTCTTGAGCGGGGCCTCGAGCTCCTCGGCCGTGTAGATGGGATTGAGCGGCACGAGCACGGCGCCGAGCTTCCACACCGCCAGCTCGACGACGAAGAACTGCGGACAGTTCGGGAGCAGGATCGCCACGCGGTCCTTCGCCCGCACGCCGAGCGCGGCGAGCGCGCTCGCGCAGGCATCGCTCTCCGCGGCGAGGCGGCCCCAGCTGACCGCGCTGCCCTTGAAGAGGAGCGCCGGCGCGTGCGGCCGGGCTGCGACCGCGTCATCGAGGAACTCGAGGAGCGTGCGCTGCGGATAGGGCTCGAGCGTCGCGGGGACGCCTGCATCGTACTGCGCGATCCAGGGAGGGGCGTTCATGAGTGGTCCGGGGTACATTCCGAATATGCATCCCACCGGCCTCCGACACAGCCCGTACGTGCACGAACTCCCCGCGTTGACTCGCCGCGCCGGCATGGTCACCGCGGCAGCCGCCACCGCCCTCGCGACCGTGCTCGTGGCCGCGGTCGCAACGCAACCACTCGGCGCACAGGCGCGCCCCATCCCGTCCGACGATCCGGCCATCCAGCGTGCGATGGCGGCCATGCAGCCCCTGCAGGCGTGGACGCTCGCCCAGCAGGTGTCGATCTGCGAGATCCCGGCGCCGCCGTTCAAGGAGCAGGCGCGCGCCGCGGAGTTCCGCGACCGTCTCGTGAGCTTCGGCTACACGAGCGCACGGATTGACGCCGAGGGGAACGTGATCGCGGAGATCGGTCGCGGTGACGGGCCGACGGTGATGCTCGCCGGGCATCTCGACACGGTGTTCCCCGAGGGGACGGACGTGCGGACCACGCGCGAGGGCGACCGGATCGCGGGGCCGGGCATCGGTGATGATTGCCGAGGGCTCGCGGTGGTGCTCACCCTCGCGAAGGTGCTCAAGGAGCAGCGCGTCGAGCCGAAGGGCCGCGTGTACCTCGTGGGCAACGTCGGCGAGGAAGGTCCGGGGAACCTGCGCGGCATCAGGCACCTCCTGACCCGGGAGTTCCCGGGCAGGATCGATTTCTTCATCTCCGTCGATGGCGCGGGCGGCGGCGCGATCACGTCGCGCGCGGTGGGGTCGCATCGCTACACGGTCTCGTTCGAGGGCCCGGGCGGACACAGCTACGGCGCCTTCGGCATGACCAATCCCATGCATGCGATGGGTCGGGCGATCGCGAACATCGCCGACATCCCGGTGCCGATGCGTCCGCGGACGACGTTCAACGTCGGCGTCGTGCGCGGCGGCACGAGCGTGAACACCATCACGCCGCTGGCGCAGATGGAAGTGGACATGCGCTCCGAGTCGGCCGAGGAGCTGCGCAGGATCGATGCGGCGATCCGCGAGGCGATCGACAAGGGCGTGGCCGCCGAGAGGGCGCGCTGGCCGAACTCGCGCGCGCCGGTCACGGTGAAGTACGACACCATCGGCATCCGTCCCACCGGCGGGCAGTCGGATGACGCGCCGATCGTGCAGACGGCTTGGAAAGCGGTGGAGATGGTCGGCTGGCTCCCGGCGACGGTCGCGTCGAGCACCGATGCGAACCTGCCGATCGCGATGGGGATCCCGGCGATCACGATCAACGGCGGCGGGCGCAGCACGGGCGCGCACGGCACCGAGGAGGCCTACACGGAGATGCCCGACTCGTACAAGGGACCGCAGCTCGCACTGCTCATCGTCGCCGCGCTCGCGGGCGTGGCGCGCTAGGAGGAGGCACATGGATCGTCGATACTTCCTCACCGCGCTCGGCGTCTCACTCGGCGCGGGTGGGCTCGTCACCGGGCTGCCGCGCGCTGGCGCGGCGCAGCAGGGCACGCCGGCCAAGGCGCCGCCACGTCCGGCGGCGGGGACGAAGCAGCCCGCGCTGCCCCGGATGACGGTGTACAAGAGCGCCACCTGCGGGTGCTGCAAACTCTGGATCGACCACGCCGTCTCGAACGGCTTCACGGTACACGCGATCGACACCGATGACCTGCCGAAGGTGAAGGCCGAGATGGGCGTCCCGGCCGATCTGCAGAGTTGCCACACCGTCGTGGTCGCGAACTACCTCGTGGAGGGCCACGTCCCCGCGGCGGACATCAAGCGGATGCTCGCCGAGAAGCCGGCGATCCGCGGGCTCGCGGTGCCGGGGATGCCGGTGGGTTCGCCGGGCATGGAGCAGGGACCGCCGCAGCGGTACGACGTGATCGCGTTCACGGCGGCGGGGCGGCGTAGCGTCTTCGCAAGACGCTGAGGAGCGAGGAGCGGGGAGCGAGAGAGAGGGGCGAGGCGGTCTCCTCCGCTTCGCCCCTCACGGTCTCAATCCTCCTCTTCTCGCCTCGCTTCTCGCTCCTTGCTCCTTGCTCCTCGCCGTCCTACGGCCTCGGCATGGCGAGCGTGGTGAGGAGCTCCCGCGTCTCGGCGGAGTCGAACCGCTCCAGCGCGCTGATCGCCCGCCGCCGCAGCTGCGGCGCCTCGGTGCTCTTGGCGATCGCCGCGAGCTTGTCCCGTGAAGCGCGGGACCCCTCGGTCGCGAGCGCGGTGATCACCGCGTCGCGGGTCTGCGTGTCGCCGGCCGCATCGAACGCCGCGGCCAGTTCGGCGCCGCTCGCGCCGGCGCGTTCGGCGAGGGCGACGGCGCGGCGCCTCGTCGCGGCAGGCTGCGCGTCGTCCTTCGCCAGGCCGAGGAGCCAGGCCGCGTTCGCCCGGCCGCCGATCGACGACACCGCATTGAGCACCGCATCGCGGGTGCGATCGACGGTGAAGGTCCTGAACGCGTCGCGCAGCAGCGTCGCGTCCTCGCCGGTGCCCTGCGACCCGCCGAGTCCGCCGACCGCGATCGCGCGGATCTCCTCCTCCCGGTTCGCATCGCCGACGATCGCACGCAACTGGCGCCGGGCCCGCGGATCGCCGCTCCGCGCGAGCGTGCGCACCGCCTCGGCGGCGAGCCATTCATCGCCGCGCGCGTCGCCGAGCGTGATGAGCGACGGCAGGCCCGCCGCATTCTCGATGCGCAGCAACGCGCTGAGCGCGGCGCGGCGGACGTCGCGCGAGCGGTCCTCGTCGCGCGCGACGGCGCTGAGACCGTCGGCCGCCGCGCCGTCCTTCGCGAGGGCGGTCGGGCCGATCGCGTCTCGCGCCGCGCGACCGTACAGGGTCCTTGCCAGTGAGAGCAGCATCGTCGTCGCCTCGAGCGCGTCGACGGCACCGAGGTCGGTCGCCCCCTCGTCATGCTTCCGCGGCCCGACGAACGTCTCCACGCGCACCACCTCGCGTTGCACGAGCGTCAGCGCGACGCGCACGGGCCCCGCCTCGCACACCATCGACGGCGCCGCCACGTCGTAGCCTTCCCAGCTGCGACCGTACCACGAGTCGCTGCCCACGCGGTACCAGTTCCTCCCGTCGCCGCAGGCGTCGGCGCGCGAGGGGAAGTCGAACTCGACGCGCCCGTCGCGGACGGCCTGCACGCGGCGCTCGAGTGCACCGCCTTGCGCGCGCACCACCCCGGCCACGAGCAGGCCGAGCGTGGCGGCGCCGAGGACCACCGCGCGCGCGGTCACTTGTCGATCAGCTCGAGGAGCAACTGCGTCGTGCGCGGATCCTTCTTGTTGTTGAGCGCGCTGATCGCCGAGCGCCGGAGCTGCGGATCGGTCCCGTTGCGCACGATCTCGATCAGCTTGTCGGTCGCCTCGGGCTCGTCGCGGCGCCCGAGCACCTGCACGATCTCGGTGCGCACGGTTCGGCTCGACGCGCCGTCGTAGAGCCGCGCGAGCTGCGCGACGGGAAGGTCACGGCCCAGACGGGAGAGGATGCTGGACCGCACCTCGGCCGGCTCCTCCTCGCGCTGCAGCATGTTGGCGAGCCATGTGGTCGTCGGCTCGTCGCCCGAGCGGGCGAGGACCGAGACGGCCGCCGACTTGAGGCGATTGGTCTCGAGGCGCGGATAGACGCCACGCAGCCAGGCCGCGTCCTCGGCCGAGATGCGGCGGTCGTCGTCGCGGAGCGAGTAGAACCCATCGCCGCCGAGCGAGATCGCCATGGGTGCGGTCTGGCCCGCCCGTGCCGTGCTCAGGCGCGCATCCGCCATCGAGGCCGCGCGCGCCTCGGCGGCGGCGGCGCGTGCCTCATCGACCGCGACGGCCGGTCGCGGCGCAGGACTCGGCGCCGGCACCGGCCGCACGGCCGCCACCGCCGGCACCGGCGGCGTGGGCGCGATCACGGCCGGGCCGAACTGGCCGCTGCGGTCGACGCACTGCCCACCATCGCACGAGAAACTGTAGTTGAAGCCGCTCGCGATGCCCGCGCGGCGGTCGAACGTGCCGATCGCGTCGATGCGGAGCCGCTCCGACGCGCTCGACCGCTCGATGAGCGCACGGATCGCCGCTTTCGCCTTCGGTGCCGTCATGCCGCCCAGCGCGCGCACGGCGCTGCGCTGGACACTCTCCGTCTGTTCGGTGCGCACGATCCCGTCGAGTGCGGTCGCCACGTCGTCCGTGTTCGCCTCGGCGAGATAGCCGATCGCGTCACCGCGGATCGACGCGTCGGGGTCGTTCTTCGCGACATCCATGAGCTTGCTGCGCGACGCCGCGTCGTCCTTGCGGCCGATGATCTGCACCGCGCTCTTGCGGAGCGAGACCGAGCATTCGTCGCGGCGGTCGAGCACCTTCGCGAGGATGGGCGTCGCGGCGGCGGGATCGTTGCGCATGAGCGTGCTCAGCGCCGAGGCGCGCACCGAGAGCTCCTCGCTGTCACAGCTCGCGCTGCCGGCCGCGGCCGTGCTCTGGAGCCGGCGGGTCGCCGTGGCATCGCCGCGGGACGCGAGGGCGCCGGTCACGCGCGTCGTGAGTGACTCGGCGTCATCGGCGTTGCCGGCGCGCGGGAAGCGGCTCTTGCGCGCGTCGAGCGCGGCCAGCGCCTCGCGCAGCTCGGTCATGCCGCCGATGCGATAGAGCGAGAACGCCTGCCAGTAGAGCGCGTCCGCGGCGTACGCCGACGCGGGGGTGCGCGCGGCGACCTGGCCGAAGAGCGTGGCGGCGCGACGCCACTCACCACGGTTGAGCAGCGACCGCGCCTCCTTGTAGAGCGAATCCGCCGGATCCTGCGGATAGTGCGCGTTGAACGCGCGGGACGGCATGGCGTCCCACGTCTGGGCGAAGCCCTGCGAGAACGCCGGCGTCGCCGCGCGCGGCGCGCGTGCCACGGGCGGCGTGGCAGGCGCGGCGGGAGCCGGAGGCGCGGCGGCGGCGGGCGGCGCCGGCGTCCAGCCGGACTGCTGTGCCTCCGCAGCGACGAACGCGAGCGGGACGGTGACGGCGAGCAGGAGCGTGCGGATCATCATGGGTTCCTCAGTATCCGGCGGCGGTGTACGACGCGGCGACGGTGCGCAGGCGCGGCACCACGTCGCGTTCGTTCATCGCCTCGGCGATGAAGGTCAGTTCTTCGGCGCGGGGCGCCGTGCGAAGACCGGCGACCTGCGCCAGCACGAGCTCGAGGTCCTCGAGCAGGTGGCGCAGCCGCGGGTCGGTGGCGGCGGGGGAGTCGAGCAGGAGTCGCGTGGTGCCGAGGAGCTGCGAGGCATTGGAGACGAAGCGCGGATCGCCGCCGAGCTGCGCGAGCCGAGCCGTGGGGAGCGAATCGAGCAGCGCGACCGTGCGTGCGACGTACTCATATGTGAGCCGCTGCAGCGGCTCGGCGACGTTCTGCGCGACGGGCGCGGCGGCGGGCGCGTCCATCGGCAGGGTCGCGATGCGCACCGCCGGCGCGCCGACGGCGGGTGCCGTGTAGCGTCCGATCCCCACGCCGATCAGCAGCGTCGCGGCGATGCCGACCGCGGGGGCGAGCCATCCGCGACGCGGACGCGCAGGCACGGGCCGGCCATCGAGGAGGAGCCCATCGGGCGCCAGGGCGTCAGCCGCGCGCGGCACCATCGCCTTGGGCGCATCGAAGTGTTCCGACTCGATCCGCGACCACATCGCGTCGAGGTCGGCGGCCGGCGGGACCCGGTACGAGTCCCGCGCGTGCCTCATGAGCTCATCCAGACGTTCATCCTTCATCGTTCATCCTTGATCGAGTGGGTCGAGATCACGGAGCGTCTCGCGCAGCCGCCCGCGCGCCTCGAACAACCGTGCCTTGCTGGTCCCTTCCGCCACGCCGAGCATCGTGCCGATCTCCGCGTGGGTGTAACCCTCGAGGTCGTGCAGCAGCACCGTCATGCGCAGGCCCTCGGGCAACGCGTCGATCGCCGCGTGCAGGCGGGCCTTCAGGTCGAAGTCCGGTTCGCGCGCCGTCGACGCGTGCACGTCCGGATCCTCGAGCACCTCCTCCCGTTCGCGGATCCGTTTCACCTTGCGCATGGAGTTGAGCGCGGTGGTGACGGCGATCCGGTGCAACCATGTCGTGAAGGCCGAGTCGCCGCGGAACGTCGCGAGCTGCCCGAAGGCCCGCACGAAGACATCCTGGACGAGATCGCACGCCAACTCCTCGTCACCGCAGATGCGGTACGCGAGCCGGTGCACGCGCTTGGCGTGCCGGTCGTAGAGCGTCCGGGCCGCGATCCGGTCGCCCCTGATGATCAGGGCGATCAGGCCGGGCTCGTCCGACCCCGCGTCCGGGGCTTGGAGGGCGATGGCAGGGGTCGTCATCGGTGTCGCGGGGTTGGACACAGGGGGTCGGGAAAGCGTTGGGGGCGGACGGTCACTCCCGGAGTGCCCGGGGAAGGGGGGCACTCGTCCTCCCGTTGCACGCCCATCCCTCGGAGCCGAATCACATGGTCCCCCGCCGTTGCCGCACGGTCATCCTGTCCGCGTTCGCCGGACTCTCGCTCGCCGCCTGTGGAGACACCGCGAAGCCGAACGCGGCCGTCATCTCGACCGACGCGCATGTGTTCGCCCATGAGGCGAGCGGCGTGGGGCTCGAGTTGCCGGCCCTCTGGGCGGGGCGGTACCACGTCACGGATTCGATCACGGCACCGGCCACCGGGCTCGAGCGCGAGCTCAGCCTGCGGCTCATCCGCGAGGATTCGACGCTGGTGAGCGAGCCGCTGCTGGTCATTCGCGTGTTCTCCAACACCGGCATCGCGACGATCGCCCCCGACTCCGCGGGCAAGCTCTGGGGCACCGTCGTCGCGAAGGATGCCGCGCGCACCGTGATGGTCCGCCCGGCCCCCGCCAACCCGCTCAAGGCACCGGCCCCCGACGCGTCGACGTTCGACACCATGATCATCTCGCTGCTCGGACGACCGATGAAGGCGTCGCTGCGGGCACCGGGGCGCTAGACCCGCCCGCGGCATATGAATGCCACAGGATGACGGAGGAAGGTGACCGACGATGCGGATCAGCGATCCTGCGTCGCCGTTCGGCGCGCATCCGCCGCCCTCCATCCTTCAACCAGCCCTGTCGCGCCTCACCTGCAGCTTCTTCCCCTTGATCGTGGTCTTGTTGAGCCCCGCCACGATCGCCTCCGCGAGGTTCGCGGGCACCTCGACGATCGAGTGGCGGTCCCAGATGGTGATCGCGCCGATGGCGCTCGAATCGAGCCCGAGTTCGTTCGTGATCGCGCCCACGAGGTCGCCGGGCCGGATCTTGAGCTTCCGTCCGGCGCCGACGTAGAGCTTGGCGACCTCCCACCCGGGCGCGGGGCGCTTGGTCTTGGGCGCGCCGAACGCGCTCGGTGCGAAGGGCTTCGCACCGGAGTCCGTCCCTGCTCCGCCCTTCGCGAGACGCTCGAGCTTCCCCAGCTTGCGCTCCTTCCGCTCGTCCTCTCGCATGCGCGCCGGGTGCTTCTCCTTGAACGTGCTCGCCGCCGGGATCTCCACCTCGGCGGCGTCGGGCTCCCCGGCCGACTGCTTGATCGCCGCCGCCGCGATGTCCATCAGGTCGAACTCCTCGGCGAGCGACGCGACCACCGGCCGCCAGGGATCGAGCCCGCCGCCGAGGATCACCTCGCGCAGCGCGGCCTGCGTGAGCTCCATGCGGCGCGACTTGAGGTCGGCGACGGTCGGCAGCTGTGCGATCTCGATCTGCACCTTCGTCACGCGCTCGATGTTCTTGAGCATCCGGTGCTCGCGCGGTTCGGCGAGCGTGATCGCCACGCCCGCGCGTCCGGCGCGTCCCGTGCGTCCGATGCGGTGCACGTAGCTCTCGGCGGCGGCCGGCACGTCGTAGTTGAACACGTGCGACACATGCGAGATGTCGAGCCCGCGCGCCGCCACGTCGGTCGCGATGAGCAGCTCGCTCGTCAGCGCGCGGAACTTCCGCATCACCCGGTCGCGCTGCTCCTGTGAGAGTCCGCCGTGCAGCGCCTGCGCATGATAGCCGCGTCCGTTGAGCGTCTCGGTGAGCTCGTCGACCTCGGTGCGCGTGCGGCAGAAGACGATCGCGCTCTTCGGCTGCTCCACGTCGAGGACGCGCGCGAGGGCCGCCGGCTTGTGGGCGCGCGGGACGACGTAGGCGACCTGCCGCACCTTGGCCACGCTGCCCGCCTTCACCGCGGCCGAGTCGACCTTGATCACCTCGGGATCGCGCAGGTGCTTCTTGGCGATCTCGGCGATGCGCGGCGCGAGGGTCGCCGAGAAGAGCGCGACCTGCTTCTCGGCCGGGGTCGCCGCGAGGATCGCCTCGAGGTCCTCGGCGAATCCCATGTCGAGCATCTCGTCGGCCTCGTCGAGGACCACGAGCTTCACGGCCGCGAGATGCACCGTCCGGCGGCGGATGTGGTCGAGCGCGCGCCCCGGCGTCGCGATCACGACATCGGCGCCGCGCTTGAGCGAGCGGATCTGCGTGTCCATCGACGCGCCGCCGTAGATCGGCACGGCGACAGCGCCGAGCTGCTTGCCGTAGCGATGGATGGCCTCGGCCACCTGCATGGCGAGCTCGCGCGTGGGCACGAGCACGAGGGCGGCGGTGCGTTCGCGCGGCGGCGCGTCGGGGGAGAGCTTGTGCAGCAGCGGGAGCGCGAACGCGGCCGTCTTGCCCGTGCCGGTCGCCGCCTGCGCGAGCACGTCACGCCCGGCCAGCATCGGCGGGATCGCCGCACTCTGGATCGGCGTGGGCTCCTCGTAACCGAGCGCGGTGAGGGCCGCGAGCACGCGCGGATCGAGGTCGAGCGACGTGAAGCCGGCCATGGGGCCTTCGGGGCGAGAGGGCATCGGTAAAGATAGCACCCCCGTCCCGCCCCAGACCGGTCCGCGCGCTGCTCGTCCACCCGTCTCGGGACGGACGCGGGATCACCTACGCCTTGGCAGGCGACCGCGCGCCATAGCGCTGCGTCGCGAAGCCGACGATGAGGCCGACGAGCGAACCCGGGATGATGATCTCCCAGAAGTAGGGCTCGCCGTTGTTCGTCGGTTGGGGCGCGAGCGCGATCGGCAGCGTCACGAGCGCGCTCGCGGCGATGCCGAACAGGATGCCGGCCGTCAGGTTGTCGAACTTGCGCGAGAAGAGCCCGATCAGGAGCCCCGCGAACAGGCCCTTGCCGCACGACCCGATGATGATCGTCGCGATCTGGGGTGCGGTCTCAGGCGCCGAGACGAGTGCGGTGAGTCCGTCGAGCGCGCCGAGGACCGCGCCGAGGATGAGGCCGAGGACGGGTTTTGACATCGAATCTCCGTGAAGTGGTGCGGGAGCGTGGTCCGGGCTCCCGTGCTCCCTGATTAGCCGGAAGCCGGCGGGTCCTTTACGCGGGCTAGATCCCGCGCATGAACAGGATGATGGACCGAACGAGCACATACGCGAGCAGCAGCAGGATCGCCACCTGGTGTCGGCGCGCGAATCGCCCGAGGCGTTCGAGCGGTCCCTCGCGGTGCGCGGCGACCGCTTCGCCGTCGAGCCAGCGCCGCAGGTCATCGGCGAACGCACCCACCGATGCGTACCGCGACTCGGGAGCGCCCGCGGTGGCCATCTCGACGATCGCGGCGAGCGACTTCCCCGGCGGCTCGCCGAGGTCGGCGAGCAACTCCCGCATCATCACCCCGAGCGCGTGGACATCCGCCCTGGCGTCGACCGATCCGCCCGCCGCCTGCTCCGGCGCCATGTAGCCCGGAGTCCCGATGGCTATCCCGTCGCCCGTGAGGGGTGCCCCGCCACCGCTCGGATCGCGCTCCGTCGGGAGCGGTGCGGCCGGCTCCCTCCCCTCCGCCTCGATCAGCTTCGCGACGCCCCAGTCGAGCACCAGCCGGTCGCCGTGCGCTCCGATCAGCACGTTCCCCGGCTTCAGGTCACGATGGATCACCCCGCGCTCGTGCGCATACCCGACCGCCTCGGCGATCCGCAACAGGCTGCGGAGCATCTCGCCGCGCGAGACACCGCTCCGTGCGTACGCATCGAGCGACATCCCCTTGAGGTAGCGCATGACGTAGAAGACGCGTCCGTCGTCGAGCGCCCCGGCGTCGTAGACCGGGACGATCCCGGGGTGCTCGAGCCGGGCGAGGACGCGCGCCTCCTGCTCGAGTCGCGCGGCGAGGTGGCTCGCCGACGCGTCCGCCGGGAGCAGCTTGACGGCGACATCGCGCCGCAACCGGCGATCGAACCCGAGGTGGACCTCGCCCATCCCTCCGCGACCGAGCAGGCCGCGCAGCTCGTATCGCTCGGCGATCACGTCCGGCGTCTCGAGGTGCGAGCGCATCCGGTCCAGCACGCGGTCGGCGATGCGCGGCCCGCTCACGCCGGCTCCACGCCGAGCACGGCACGCACCTCGTCGCGGTACTCCGCCTCGCTGCCGGTGAGCATGCGCACGGTGGCGAGCACGTGTTCGCGCATGCGGCGGCGCGCCCAGGCGAGATGGTTCGTCACCTGCGTCACCGGCTCGCCGAACTCCGCCGCCAGCCCGGCGTACGTCGGGCGCGCGTCCTCGGGCGCATCGAGGAGGTCATAACGCTCATAGAGGGCCCACGCGACCTCCTTGCCGCTCCGGACGCAGTCCAGGCGCAGGCGCTCGAGCGCGAGGGAGAGCACACTGCGCGCCCACTCGCGCTCGAAGTACCGCTCCATCTCGTCGGCGCCACGAAGGGGCGTCGTCGCCTCGTCGAGCGGAACATGCGCGACACCGCCGCCGCGCTTCCGCCGCCGCGCATCGCGCATCGCCGAACGCGTGAAGTCGTCGAGACACGTGCGGAGGAACGCGCGGAAGCGCCCGCGCGCCGCGTCGTAGCGCTGGAACCACCCCTTCTCGATGGCCGAAGCGAGGAAGTCCTGTGCCAGGTCCTCCGCATCCTCGCGCGCGAGCGACCAGCGGAGGCCGAGGAGCGCGATCACGGGCTCCCGGTATGCGCGACCGATGAGGTCCAGCGCGCGCTCCCGGTCGGCCTCGTGGCTCGAGGCCAGCGCCGCGACGAGCGTGTCGCGGGTCTCCGGGAGCCGAGCGCTCACCCGTGCTGTGACGCCATCCGCTGCATCTGGCGGTACTCGCGGAACCCGATCATCCGCTTGTTCGCCTCATCCCACAGCGTGAGGCGCAGCGTCCGCCAAGCGGTCTTGAACGTCAGCACGGGGGCGGCCTCGAAGATCGGGTTCTCCTCGTGCGCGCGCTTGAGCCGGTAGTTCGGGATCTTGGGACCGAGATGATGCACGTGATGCAGGCCGATGTGGCCCGTGAACCAGTTCATCCAGGCCGGGAGCCGCAGGTAGGACGAGCCGGTGATCGCCGCCGACGCGTAGTCCCACTGCTGGCCGCGCTCCCAGTACGCTTCCTCGAACTGGTGCTGGACGTAGAAAAGCCAGATACCGAACGCGCCGGCGAGGTACATCGAGGGGTAGTAGATCAGGAACACCGACTTCCAGCCGGCGACGAGGACGAAGATCCACGTCAGCGCGACGATGCCGAGGTTGGTCATCCAGATGTTCCACTGCTGCTTGGCGCCGGTGGCCGGCCCGTTGAGCTTGAAGCGCTGCAGCAGCATCAGGTGCATGGGCCCCACGCCGAAGAGCACGAACGGATGGCGATAGAGACGGTACTGGAGCTTCCGCATCGGCGTGAGCTTCTCGTACTCCTCCACCGTCAGCGTCGTGATGTCGCCGAAGCCGCGATGGTCGAGGTCGCCCGCGGACGCATGGTGGATCGCATGTTCACGGCGCCACTGCGCGAACGGCGTGAACGTGATGACCCCGGTGATGAACCCCACCGCGTCGTTCCCCGACGCCCACGGGAGGAAGCTCCCGTGCGAGCAGTCGTGCATGATGATGAACGTGCGCGTGAGCATCCCCACGATGAGCGGGATCACGAGGAACGCCGTCCACGGCATCGGGCCGATCATCAGCCAGTGCGCGAACCAGAGCGCGAAAGCGAGCCCGCCCAGCGTGACGATCACCTGGCGCAGCGACCGGACCGCATCCGCCCCGGTGTAGCGCGCGATGATCTTCCGCCACTCGCTCGCCTCGAATCGGCGCACCGGGCCTGACGGGGTCACGGACGGATCGGTCATCGGGTCGCACTCCATGAATGGGTCATCAGCGCAATCTACGCCTGCCCGGTCCGCCTCGCTGGCCGCCCGGTCAGAAGATGTTCGTCAGGGTCACGTTGAAGACGAGGATCGAGTTGGGAGGGATACTGCCATACTGGCTGCCCCCGTACCCGAGGTGCGGCGGGATGATGAGCTGCCGCTGCCCGCCCACCTTCATGCCTCGAACGCCCTCTTCCATGCCCGCGATCGCGCCGCTGGAGCCGACCGTGAAGTCGAACGTGCCCGCGTCGAAGCTCACTCCGCTCCGGAAGAAGCCCGCATACTGCACGCGCACGGGGGTCGTGCCGGTGGCCGGCACCTCGGCGCCCGATCCGACGACGATGTCGCGGTAGTACAGGCCCGAGGCGGTCTTGGTCGAGCCGGCGAGGTCGACGCCGAGCGACGGCGCGAAGTTCGTGCCCTCGATGGTGGGCACGAAGGGGCTGGAATCGGAGCAACTCGCGGCGAGGACCGCGAGCAGCGGGAGGACGAGGAGGAGGCGGCGCATGCGGGGTGGAGTGGAGTGGTGGGTCGAGGCTAATGATACCCGGCGACCCCCCTCCCCGGGTACAGGATCCGCCGGCCCTAGTGCGGCCCGGCCGACCCGACGGACCGCGCACTCCCGCGCACGATCTCCACGCGGAGCTCGGTCCACCCCGTGAGCTGGTAGAACGCCACGCGCACCTCGTGCCGACCCGGCGTGATGGCCGCGTACATCACCTCGGAGCCTCCGGGCTCGCGCCGTTCGACGGCCAGCTGGCCGTCGATCCACACCCGCGCCGCATCGTCGCTGATGATGCGGACACTGTGCTCTCCGTCGGGAACATCGACCGATGTGCGGGCGTCGAGCGCCCAGCGGTCGAGCGGCAGGCCGAATCGCGGCCGATACCATTGGTAGTCGAGCCGCGCCTCGCGGCGTTCCATCAGCGGCGGGCCGGCGAGGATCGCGTCGAGGTTGTCGGCCGCCCGGTGCGGATCCCTGAGCGTGTCCGTCCACGTGTGGTACCGCACGCGCCAATCCGTGCGTACCTCGCGGCGCTCGAAGACGAAACGCACAGGGATGCCCGCGGCGGTCCGGACGCCGTTGGGTGCGCGCGTCGCGGCGCCGACGTATTCGAGCGTCACGCCCCAGTCGTGCTCGCGCTCGGCAGCGGGGCGCACGACCAGCGTGTCCCCGATGCGGCCCGCGCGCGCGGAGACCCCGCGCACGCCATCCATGCGCACCACGCGCCAGCGCCCCGCCGGGCCGAGCGTGCGCAGCTGCACCGCGTCGCGCATGGTGTCGACCGGCCAGAGCTTGGGTGAGCGCCAATCGAACGGGCCCCATTCGTCGACCACGATCGCGGAACGGTCGCGGCGGGGCCACGCGGCGAAGGGAATCGCCTGCCGCGGCGTTCCCTCATCCGGACCGAACTCCGGCGCGAGCGAGTCGTACGCCGCACCGAGCAGGCGGCGCGGGTCGCAGGGCGCGTCGCTCGCCGCCGCCGTGTTCCTGGCCGAGTCGATCGGCGCCGTCTGCGTCACACGCCAGGTGGTCTGATGCGCGGAGAACGTGTTGTCGGTGATGCGATAGTCGCGGCTCCGCGTGTCGCGCTTCCGGGGGTAGACCCAGTCGCTCGGCTCGATCGCGTTCGCCCAGAGATAGAGCGCGGTGGTGTCGCCGCGGAAGTCGTTCCCCACGATCGCGTTGTCCTGTCCGTGCTCGATCGCGATGCCCACCCGGTTCCGTGCGAAGCAGTTCCCCCGGATCTCGCTGGCGAAGCTGTAGCCGCCCCAGACGCCGTGGTCGTTCCCCTCGACGATGTTCGCGATGAAGCGGTTCTGGCTGAACGTCGCCTCGATCCCGTTCGTCGGGGCGAACGAGAAGTCGTTCCCGAAGAACAGGTTGACATTGGCACCGCCCTCCCCGGTGTCCATCGTCGACTGGCCGGCCCAGAGGAACAGGCCGTCCCCGCCGTGCGTGACCGAGTTCCAGGCGACGGTGTTGTGGTGGCTCTGCTCGTACATCAGCAGGCCGGCGGAGTCCTGGCCGCGGCGATACCACCCATGCGAGTAGCCCCGCACGTCGTAATCGATCCGGTTGCGCAGGATCACGTTGTGGCTCGAGCGATACATGCCGATCCCGAGCCCGGAGTTGAACGCGAGCACATTGTCGCGGATCGTGAGCCGCTCGCTCCGCGTCATGAGCAGCGCATTCATCCCCTGCTCCGCCGTGTTGCCGGTGATCCGGCCGCCGTGCACGTCCTCGAGGTAGATCGCCGCGCCGAACCGCATCCACTCGCGCTTCTCGTTCTGGTGGAACGAGAGCCAGTCGACGAGGCTCTCGTGGCCGACGAGCGAGAAGAGGCGGGGCTTCCAGTTGTGCGAGAGGTCGTTGTCGCGGAGCGTGAGCGCGCGCGTGCCGCGCGCGAGGACGGCGATGCGATAGCCGCGGATGGTCGCGCCGCGCACCTCGATGCCGGAGCCGCCGTCGATCCGGATCGCGACGCCCTGCGCCTGGTCGGGATCGGCGGTCGTGGCGGTGCCCCGGAGGGTCACGCCACGCATGTCGACGACGATGCCCTCGCCACGGACCGTGATGAGCGCCGAATCGAGCGACTCGTGCGCGGGGAGGTCGTACGTGCCCGGCCGGATCCGCACCGACCGCGTGATGACCATGCCCGCGCGGAGCGGCAGGTCCTGTGCCGCCGCCTCGCGCGGCGCGACGACCGCGAGCGACAGGACCAGGGCCAGCGGGAGGGCGCCGTGGTGCAGGGCGGCGCGCGAGCGTCGTGGGGTCATCGCGTCATCGGTCCGTTCAGAGATAGCGGCGCGGCGGGACGAGCAGCGCGCCGAAGAGGAGGCCGGCCGTGAGCGCCAGCAACGCGGAGAGCACCGCCACCAGCGTGTCGAACCCGCCGGTGTAGTCCTTCTCCATCACGAACCCGAGGGCGCGGAATCCCACGCTGCCGGGCACGAGGAGCATGATCCCCGGCAGACGCACGAGCGCGCCGGGCCGCGCGAACACCCGCCCATAGAGGTTCGCCAGCGCCGCCATGGTCAGCGACGCGAAGAAGACGCCGCCCGCGAACGTCCCGCTGCCGAAGCCGAAGAAGCCGCCGGCGACGCGGGTCAGCACGTAACCGAGGATCGCCGAGCCCATCACCAGCATCACGTCGCGACGCGCGGTCCGGAAGAGGATCGCGAAGCTCCCCGCCGCGGCGACCGCACTCACCACCTCCACGTAGCGCGGCAGTTCCATCGGCACCGGCTGGCGCACCGTCCATCCGATCGCCGTGAGCACCTGCGTCGCGGCCACCGACCCGAACGTCAGCTTGAGGAGGACCGTCATCGCGCCGGCGAAGCGCGTGGTGCCCGTGACCAGCTGCTGCGTGGCGAGTTCCGTCACCGCGGTCGTGAGCGTGAGGCCGGGCATGAGGACGATCAGCGCGGCGACGATCACGGTCTGCATGGAGATCGGGGCGACGAAGTGCGCGAAGGCGGTCGCCAGCGTGGTCGCGACGAGCGCGGCCAGTGCCTCATGCGCCGCCGCGAGATGCGGCCGCGTGGCGCTGAGCACGGAGAGCCAGCCGATGATCAGCCCGAGCACGAGCGCCACGACGATGTCGAGCCACCCCGTGCCGAGCAGTCCGGCGACCGCCGCCGAGGCGAGGCCGAAGGCGCCGATCACCTGGAGGCCGGTCTTGCTGCGCGGCACGTGGTCGAGCTTGCGCATCGTCTCCCACGCCTGCGCGATGGTGCGCTTGCCGCTGATCACGTCGTCGGCGATCCCGTCCAGCTGCACGAGCGCGTAGAGGTCGATGTTCCCCGGCTCGAGCCGCAGCACCCGCGTCTGCTGCGTGCTGTGCAGCACGTCCGAGTCCGAGAGCGAGAGGAGCAGCCCGGTGGGCGTGCTCCAGATCTCGGCGCTGATGTGCAGCGCCCTCGCCGTCGCGCGCACCGCGCCCTCCAGACGCTGCGACGAGACCCCTGCCACGTGCAACCGCCGGGCGAGCTCGGAGAGGAAGCGCACCCGCTCGTCGAGATCGCCGACCTCCGCGAGGGGAACGGGCTCGAGCTCGCTCATCCGCCCGTCGCCGGGGTGACCTGCATCGTCGGCTCGGCGACGACCGTCCCGTTGAGCGAGTTCGCGACGTAGCACTCCTCGTGCGCCTTGTGATGCATGGCCATGAACTCCTCCTCGCTCGGTGCGCGCTCCCGGAACGTGACCAGCGGCCGGAGCGTGAACCGCGTCATCGCCACGCGTCCGTGCGCGTTCCGCTCGAGCACGCCCTCGGCGGCGTCGACGTACGCGTCGACGGTGAACCCCGCCGAGGAGCAATAGGAGAGGAAGAAGAGCATGTGGCACGAGGAGACCGCGGCGACCACCGCTTCCTCGGGATCCACCGCGGCGGTGACGTGCCACGGCGCCTTCACGGCATGCGGGCTCGCCGACGCGGCGATCGACACGCCCTCGTCGAAGCTCCAGCGGTGTCCACGGGAGTACTTCTGGTCGAGGAAGCGGTCACTGCCGCGGAGCCATTCGAGGCGGGCGTGGTAGGTGGCCATGGGCGCTCGGTGCGGGCGGAGGTCCGGGCGCGGTCCGGGGAACTTCGGCCGCGCTCACATGGAACAACATACGCGGCCTGTCCCCGACGGGGACCATGCTGTATCGTCTCCTCCGTCGGCACCGCGCCTGTGCCCCGGCCCCCTCCACCCGCTCCACGAGACCACGATGCGACCGATCCTCGTCTCCGCTGTCACGCTCCTCGCCGCCGCCTGCGCCAGCGGCGGGTCCGCCGCACCCGCCGGTGGCTCCGCCCCGGCACCATCGTCCGCGCCCGCCGCCGCGCCCGCGGCGAGTCGGCCCCCGGCCGTGGTCGAGACCACGGCGCCGACCGTCAACAGCAATCGCATCGTGACCGGCGCGACCACCGCACTGCAGATGAACACGCTCAACCTCGACCACGACGTGAAGCTCTTCGTCACCGGCACGGTCGATGAGGCGTGGGCGGTCCTGCCCGGCGTCTACCAGGAACTCGGCATCCCGCTCTCCGTGAACGACAACCTCCGCAAGACGCTCGGGAATACCGGCTGGCGCGTCCGCCGCACCATCGCCCGGGTGCCCGCGCAGCGCTACGTGGAGTGCGGGTCGTCAGGGTCCCTGGAGAACGCCGAGACCTACCAGCTGAACCTCTCGATCGTCACGACGATCCTGCCGAACCAGAACGGCGGCAGCATCGTGAGCACGGCGATCAGCGGCACGGGCAAGAACATCATCACCTCGAGCAGCGCCGAGGTCCGGTGCTCCTCCAAGGGCGACCTCGAGATCCGGATCCGCGACATGGTGCAGAAGGCGATGTACGCGAAATAGCGAGCGACCCTCACTGCAGCGCGGCGATCAGGTCCGGTTCGATCGCGCGCGGCTCGTCGGCCGGACCGTAGCGCTTGAGCACCCTGCCGTCACGACCGACGAGGAATTTCGTGAAGTTCCACTTGATCATCTCCGTCCCCAGCAGTCCCGGCTTCTCCCGCTTGAGGTAGACCCACGCCGGGTGCGCATGCGCTCCGTTCACGTCCACCTTCCCGTAGATCGGGAACGTGACGTCGTAGGTGAGGGAGCAGAACCGCTGGATCTCGTCGGCCGTGCCGGCCTCCTGCTCCCCGAACTGGTTGCACGGGAATCCGAGGATCGCGAAGCCGCGGTCGGCGTACGTACGGTAGAGTGCCTCGAGACCCGAGTACTGCGGCGTGTAGCCGCAGTGGCTCGCGACGTTCACGACGAGCAGCACCTTGCCGCGCCAGTCCTGGAGCGAGGCCGCGGATCCGTCGAGCCGCCGGACCGGCGCATCGTAGAAGGGATGTGGCGCGCTCATTCGTGGACGACCACCGGTTGGAGTGTCGGGCGCTTGGCGACGATGCCGTCACCGGAGGACCGGCCGAGCGCGTGGCGCACGACCCACGGGATGAAGTGCGTCCCGATCCACCGCAGTTCCCCGCCGGTGCGCGCGAGCAACGACGGCGCCGGCCGCGGCGGCAGCGCGTCCGCCCACCTGGCGTCGGCCCCCGGCAGCCCCAGCGCGTGCGCGAGTGCCGCGGCGATGCGCGTGTGTCCCTCGGCGTTGGCGTGCAAGCGGTCGCCGCTCCAGAAGCGCGGGTCGCACGCGAACGGATGCATCGCGAGGTCGACCACGAGCGTCCCGGTCTCGCGTGAGACCTCGCGCACCGCGGCGTTGAAGGCGACGAGTTTGGGGCGCGCACTCCGCGCGAGCGGCATCACGTCGCTCAAGTCGGGCATGGTGATGGTGAGCACCGTCGCGCCCGCGTCGCGGAAGGCGCGTTGCATGGTGCGGATGTCCGCCATCACCGCGTCGAGCGCGAAGTGCCGACGGATGATGTCGTTGGTGCCCGAGAAGACCGTCGCGAGGTCCGGCCGCATCGCGAGCGCGGGGGCCAGCTGCTCGTCGAGCACCTGCCGCGTCTTGCGGCCGCGGATGGCGAGGTTCGCATAGAGCAGCGGCTCGGCGTCGGGCAACGCCTCGAGCCGTGCGCGCGCCACGTGCGCCGCGAGCCGATCCGCCCAGCCGCGATAGCGACCGGCAGGCGGCGCGGCGATCGGGTCGTCGAGCCCCTCGGTGGAGCTGTCACCGATCGCGACGTAGCGGGAGAAGGCGCGAGGAGCGGACATGCTGGCACGCGAGCGTGGGGTGGGCGAGTCGGCGGAGCGCGCGACTACGGGTTCTTCGCCAGCGAATCGAGCAGCGCCTGCTTGGCCTTCGCCGAGTCCTGCGCGGCGAGGGCGCCGCGGACCCCGCCCGCGCCGGGCAGCGCGGAAGCGCCGACCGTGGAGTCGACCTTCCGCTGCTCCGCCGCCGTGCGCGGCGGAGGGGTGTCTTCCTTCTTCCCGCAGGCGGCACCGGCAGCCGTCGCGGCGATGGTGAGGGCGATGACCGTGCGTCGCATCGGCGGTTCCTCGCAGTGGATGGATGGAAGGGGAAGTGTCGCTCAGGCGGAAGCTAGCCACGCGTCGCCCGGCATGGTGCGCCGCATGAACTCGTCGAAGAGCGGCACCGTGAACGTCGTGTCGCCGTGCAGCGGACTCCAGATCATGCCTTTCACGATGAGCGAGGCGCGCACCGGGGCCAGGCCCGAGCTCCGCTTGCCGAGCACCTCGGCGATGTCGCCGGTGCGATGCGGCCCCGGTCCCAGCTGCGCCATCGCCCGCAGGTAGCGCCGCTCGGCGAGTGTGAGCCGGTCGAAGCGGACGCGGAAGAAGCTCTCATCGAGCGCGGCCACCGCCTCGATCGATGCCCGATCCACGTCATCGAGCGTGATGGGCGACTGCTTGGCGATGTCCCACGCATGCTTCCCCCACTCCTGCAGGAAATAGGGATACCGGCGGGTGCGCTCGATGATCGCGCCCAAGGCGTCGTCGGTGATGCCCACGTTGAGGTCGAGCAACGGCTTGCCGATCGCGACGCCGGCCGCGACGAGTGAGAGCGGGCCGACTTCCGGGAAGTCGAAGAGCCGCTCGGCGTATGACTTCGCTTCACCCATCCGGCCGGGGAGCGACGGCAGCCCGGCACCGACGAGGATGACGGGCAGCGTGCGCTGGGCCGCGCGGTGAAGCGCCGTGATGAGCGCGGCGAGCTGCACCTCCTCCACGTACTGGAGCTCATCGATGAAGATCGCCAGCGCGGTCCCCGCCTTTCGCGCGGCGTCACCGACGGTCTCGAGGAGCGCCTGCAGGTCGTGTTCGAGGTCGCCGTTGTCGGCGAGCCCTGCCTCGGGGTCGTAGTCGAAGCCGACCTCGATGTCGCTGTACTTGAGCTTGAGTCCCTTGGCGAACCCGGCGAGCGCACGGAGGGCGCGTCGGGCCAGGTCCTTCGCGTTGTCATCGCGCGAGAGTCGCAGCAGCGCCAGACGGAGCTGCGGGGCGAGGATCCCGGGCAAGGACCGACCCTCGGGCGCTTCGATGCGGATCGTGTGGATGCCTTCGGCCTCGGCGTCGTCACGCATCCGGTCCAGGAGGACCGTCTTGCCGACACCGCGAAGGCCGATCATCAAGACCGACTTGGTCGGTCGACCGATCCGCGTGCGGCCGAGTGCGATGCGGACACTCTCCCGGAGGTCGTCTCGGCCAGCGAGATCCGGGGGTGGAGCGCCGGCGCCCGGGGCGAACGGGTTGCGAATCGGATCCATTGGCGAAGCTAGTCAGGTTATAGGCTTTATGTCAACGAGATAATATTACAAACTTAAGTATCGTGTTATCTGACAACCACTTGATTAGGCGGCGTTTTGTCGGATGGAAGAGTCGGACACCACGGTCGCGCCACTTAGCGGTTTCACTCGACCATTCGAATAGTCGCAGTTCGGCTGCTGGCGCGCCGCGAACCTGTCGCCGACATCGGTGGGGATCCCGGGGCACGAGGGGATGTCAGTCGCGCCGCCGGACCGGAGGCCGCGCATGAGCAACCCCCGACCGCGACCCGGGTGACCAATCGCGTATCACACTCCACCCACTCGCCGATGTCGCGACTCCGCACGCTCGCCGCCACCCTGTTCCTCTCCGCTTCGCCCGCGCTGTTGTCCGCCCAGACGTCGCCCTTCATCGGCGATTGGTCGGTCGAGGTCACCGCCGGCATGCGCATCGAGAACGATGAGCCCACGCCCATCCGCGCCAAGGCCAGACTCTCCATCGTCGCGAAGGGCGATTCGCTGGTCGCGACGCTCGTCGTCGACCCCATCCCCGACACCCCGCCGCGCCCGCCCGCCACGTTCGCGACCGCGCGCGTCCCCGGCAGCGAGATTCGGTTCGTGCAGCGTTCGCAGGCGACCCTCAACATGAACGGCGATGAGCGTCAGGCGACGGTCGTCTCCACGTGGACGCTCAAGGTCGATGGCGACACGATCTCGGGCATCGTCGCGCGCGAGATCGAGGGGATGATGGGTCCCGGCATGCCTCCGCAGCCGGTGAGCGGGACGCGTGTGAAGCAGTAACTTGGGGGGATCACCTCCCCTCGATCCCCGCGCGCCATGATCCGCTCCGCTGCCCGCCCGCTCCAGGCCGCCGCTCTCGCGGCGGCCCTGCTCACGACACTCCGCCCGGCCAGTCTCGCGGCCCAGGTCGCGCCGGGCACGGTCGGCGCCGCCGCCGGCCGTCCCTACCAGTTCACCATCGAGGACTACGCGCGCGCCGAGCGCTTCCTTGGCGCGACCGCCGCACCTCTCGTGAACGGCCAGGCCGGGCGGCCCGGCTGGGTGGGCACGACCGGCCGCTTCTGGTATCGCACCGCCAACGTCGGGGGAACGTCGGCGTTCTGGCTGGTCGATCCGGCGAAGAGGACGCGGGTCCCCGCGTTCGACCATGTGAAGCTGGCAGCGGCGCTGACGACGGCGATCGCGACCTCGAGCGGCAACGGCGCCGGTGCGGCCGCGCGCATCGACGCCGACCGGCTGCCCTTCACCACCTTCGTGATGGCCGACGACGTGAAGTCGCTCACGGCGACGATCCGCGGCCAGCGCTGGCGCTGCGACCTCGCCGCGTACACGTGTGCCGATGCGGGCCGCGTCCCGGCGCCGGTCGCGAACGCGAGCATGGCACCCGACGGCAGCTGGATGGTGCTCCGCCGCGACAACAACCTCTTCGCCCGCACGACCGGCACCACGGCGGACACGCCGCTCACCTCCGACGGCGTCGCCGACTTCGGCTACGCGACCGACAACGCCGGCTGGACGCACAGCGAGAACCCGATCATCTCCTGGTCGCCGGACTCGAAGCGGTTCGCGACGTTCCAGCATGACGGCCGCGGCGTGCGGGACATGACGCTGGTCGCGACCAACGTGGGCGCGCCGCGCGTCGAATCGTGGAAGTATCCGTTCCCTGGCGATTCGGTGGTGTTCCGGATCTCGCGCGTGATCATCGCGCGCGAGGCCGACGGCCGGTCGCGCGT
Source organism: uncultured Gemmatimonas sp. (assembly GCA_964464585.1). GTDB lineage: Bacteria > Gemmatimonadota > Gemmatimonadetes > Gemmatimonadales > Gemmatimonadaceae > Pseudogemmatithrix. The sequence goes on from CAYXGS010000001.1 coordinate 373,100, forward strand.
GGTGCGCCTGCAGATGCCGCCCGACCCGCACCGCTCGACGGTCAGTGACCACATCGCGTGCGGCGGTGCGATCTGCGACGCGCAGTGGTATCCCGACGGTTCGCATCTCGCGTTCATCTCCTCGTCGCGCGACCACAAGCAGGCGTGGCTCCGCGTCGCCGACGCCTCCACCGGCGCGGTGCGCACCGTGCTCCACGAGACGAGCGCCACGCAGCTCGGCGACGCCTCGCACCCCGAGGACCTCTGGCGCGTGCTCCCGGCGTCCAACGAGTTCATCTGGTGGTCGGACCGCGACGACTTCACGCACCTGTACCTGTACGACCTCACCACCGGCCAGCTCAAGAACCGCATCACCACCGGCGACGGCAACGTCTCGTCGATCGTCCACATCGACGAGAAGGCGCGGCAGATCTGGTTCACCGCGAACGGGCGCGAAGCGGGGCGCGATCCGTACTTCCAGCACTTCTATCGCATCGGGTTCGACGGCAAGGCCCTCACGCTGCTGACGGCCGAGAACGCGAACCACACGGTGACGCTCGCGCCCAACCAGCAGTACTTCACCGACACGTACTCCACGCCGGACACGCCGCCGGTCACGGTCGTGCGCGACCGGAACGGACGCGTGGTCCAGCAGCTCGAGAAGGCGGACATCACGGCGCTCGTCGCATCCGGCTGGCGCGCCCCGATCCCGGTGACCGTGAAGGCGCGCGACGGCCGGACGGACATCTACGGCCTCATGTACGTGCCGACCCGGCTCGACACGACGAGGAAGTACCCGATCATCAACCACATCTATCCCGGGCCGCAGGCGGGATCGGTCGGTCCGCGCACCTTCGTCCCCGCGCGCGGCGACAATCAGGCGCTCGCCGAGCTCGGGTTCATCGTCGTCGAACTCGACGGCATGGGCACGCCGGGGCGCTCGAAGACGTTCCGCGACGCGTACTACGGCCGCATGGGCGACAACACGATCCCCGACCAGGTGGCGGGCATGAAGGAGCTCGCGCGGCGCTTCGCGTACATCGACATCGACAAGGTCGGCATCTGGGGCCACTCGGGCGGCGGATTCGCCACCGCCTCAGCGATGTTCGATGCGCCCGATTTCTTCAAGGTCGGCATCGCGGAGAGCGGCAACCACGACAACCGCAACTACGAGGATGACTGGGGAGAGCGCTACCAGGGCCTGCTCGTGCGCCAGGGCGCGAACGACAACTACGCGGCCGAGGCGAACCAGACGCGCGCGGCGAGGCTGCAGGGCAAGCTCTTCCTCATCCACGGCATGATGGACGACAACGTGCCGCCGACCAACACGACGCTCGTCGCCGACGCGCTCATGAAGGCGGGGAAGGACTTCGACATGCTCATGCTCCCGAACGCACGGCACGGCTTCGGCGCGGATTCCCCCTACATCATGCGGCGGCGGTGGGACTACTTCGTCATCAACCTGCAGGGGAACATCCCGCCGAAGGAGTACCGGATCGGCCGGCCGCAGGTCGTGCCTTGATCCGGCGCGCCTGCCTCCTCGCCACCCTCGTTGCGAACACGCTCCCCGCACAGACCACGAGCTGGCCCGCCACGCACCAGCAGGCGCTGTGGGTCACGTTCACGCACGAACGCGAGGTCGCGGAGCGGACCGCGCTGTGGTTCGACGGGAGCTGGCGCCGCATGGGCGTGGGCGAGGAGCCGCAGCAGCTGCTCCTGCGTCCCGGCGTGATCCGCACCCTCGCGCCTGGCGTGCGCGTCGGCGCAGGATACACCTATGTCGCCACAGCGCCGTACGGCGAGCTGCCTGCCGCCGCGCCCACGCGAGAACAGCGCCTGTGGCAGGACGTGCGGCTCGCAGCGACCTACGGGAAGGTGAGCGTCACCCAGCGCTATCGCTGGGAGCAGCGCTGGCTGGCGCCCGTCGTGGGAGACGAGACGCAGGACTACGCGTACCAGCAGCGCGCGCGCTACATGTTCCGCGCGCAGGCGCCGCTCGGGAGCCGCACGTTCCATGCGCGTCCCGTGACCTGGTACGCGCAGGAGGAGCTGCTCATGCCGATCGGACATGGCGGCGCTGCCGGCCGCATCGGTCAGAACCGGTTCCTCCTCGGCGTCGGCCTGCCGCTCACGCCGCACCAGCGGCTCGACATCGGCTACCAGAACCTCTGGAACCCGCTCCCGGCGCTGACGGCGAACGAGGTGAACCACGTCGTGACCTTCACCTGGGTCACCACGTCGGCACGGTGATGCACCACACCGTCTCGCGTCCCGTCGTCGATCCCTCGCTCCTCAACGGCCCCGGCGCCACCACCCTCTGGGCGAACCTCGGGTTCTGGCGCGATGCGAAGTCCTACCCCGAGGCCGCGGCCGAACTCGCACGGCGTGTCGGTCGGGCAGCGAAGCTCGGCCCCGGCGACGTGGTGCTCGACCTCGCGTGCGGCTACGGCGACTCGCTCGCGATGTGGGTGCGCGAGTTCGGTGTGCAGCGCGCGGTGGGGGTGGAGACCGATCCGGCGGTCGTGGTCGACGCGACGGCGCGGGTGCGCGGGTGGGACCTCCACGATCGCGTCACGTTGCGCTGCGAACCGGCCGAGTATGTGTCGGTGCGCGAGGTCTGTCCGCACGTGACCGCGATCGTCTGCGTCGATGCGGCCTACCATTTCAACACGCGCGCCAAGTGGCTCACGGCCCTCGGGAAGGACGTGCCGAAGGGCACGAAGCTCGCGCTCTCGGACCTGCTCGTCTCGACGCGGGGCGCGCGCAGTCATCGCATCCGCACCATGGCGATGGGCGCGGGCATCCCGGATGCGAACCTCTGGACGGCCTCCGAGGTCGAGCCGGTGCTCGCCGAGGCAGGCTTCCGGACCGATCGGGTGGTGCGGTGCGGTGCGGAGGTCCTTGGCGGCTTCGCGGTCCACTCGCTCCGGCGCGCGGCCGGATGGTCGCTCAGCCCGCGGCGCGGCGGGTGGCGCGCCCTGACGACCGCGGCGGCGATCCTGGTCGGCCGGCGGCGGGAGCGGCTCGACTACGCGATCATCTCGGCGGTGCGCGTCTGAGACGCGGCGCGCCCTCAGTAGATCCCGAGGTCCCGCGCCGACATCGCTGACGCGGTGTAGCCGGCCCGACGCAACTCCGCGAGCAGCCCGGCGTCGTCGGTGCCCCAGAACAGCTGGTGATAGAGCACGAGCTGCCGGGGACGCGCGCGCGTCGCGAGCAGCGCGAGCTCGTCGGTGCTCGTGTGCGCGCGCGCGTGATACCGCTGCCACGCCGCGGGACGCGTCCGGAAGCGCTCCGCCGAGTAGACCTCGTGGAGCAGCAGGTCGCAGCCGTTGCAGGCCTGCACGACCGCGTCGCTCGCCCGCGTGTCGCCGCTCAGGACGATCGACCGGTCGGCCGAGTCGAAGCGGAAGCCGAACGCGTGCTCCCAATCCCCATGCGGCACCGCGAACGCCGTCACCTTCACGTTCCCATCGTCGAACACCACGCCCGGCACGATCTCGTGGACGTTCACCTTCCACCCGGTCTCGTTGGCCGGTTCGAGCCCGTCGATCCGGTTGCGGATGTCGGCCTGATAGGCCGCGAGGAGATGCTCGACCATCACCTTGGTGCCCGGCGGGCCGTACACCTCGAGGGGCACCGTGCGCTCGAGCGTCCAGGCACTGAGGATCAGATCGGGGAGTCCGACGGTGTGGTCCGAGTGCAGATGCGTGAGGAAGAGGACCTTCAGGTTCGGCGCGTCGAGCGCCGTCACGCCGGTGCGCGCGGCCGCGGCGGCCCGCCGCACGACGCCCGGTCCCGCGTCGACGAGATACGCGCGGCCGTTCCGCACGACGGCCACGGCGGGACCGCTGCGCTCGGGGTCGGCGTTGGGCGTGCCGGTGCCGAGCATCACGACCGAGGTCTGCGCGCCGAGCGGTGCGAACGCGAGGAGCAGCAGCAGGAGCGCGCGCATCACATCACCGGCTTGAGCTTCTTCTCCAGATACGCCGCGATCGCGGCGTTCACGCGCTTCTGGTTCTCGTGCCGCATGAAGTGATGCGTGTCGTCGACGATGGTGATCTCTTCGAGCTCGACGCCCTGCGCGCGGAGCCGCTGCACGAGGTCGACCGTCTGCGCGAAGCGCACGTTGCGGTCGTCATCGGCATGGATCATCAGCACCGGCGAGCGCCACGTCGCCACGCTGCTCACCGGTGAGGCGTCCCACACCACGCGCGCCATCGCCTCCACCTCGCTCTGCGGCCGCTCGAAGCGCCAGCTGTTGGCGCCGAAGCGGTTGCCCGAATCGCTCGTCCAGTCGTGCACGCCGTGGATGTCGACACCGGCCGCGAAGAGGTCGGAGTCCCGCCCGAGCGCGAGCGCGGTGAGATAGCCGCCATAGCTGCCGCCGTAGATCCCGATGCGCGCACCATCGACGTTGGCCTGCGCGCGGAGCCACTCCGCGCCCGCCTTCACGTCGAGATACTCGCTCGCTCCGGCCATCCCCGCACGCGGCGGACGCTGGAAGTCGTGACCGTATCCGATCCCCAGCCGGTAGTTCACCGCGAGGACCACGAAGCCGCGCGATGCGAGGTACTGGTTCTCGGCGTACGCGTTCCAGTAGTAGTCACCGTAGTGCCACCCGAGGAGCATCTGGCGCGGCGGGCCGCCGTGGACGTAGACGATCGCGGGCTTCCTCCCCGCGCCGCCGCCCGGCGGCTCGAAGAGCGAGGCATGCACCGTGGTCCCGTCGGCCGCCTTGTAGATGACTTGCTTCGGCACGACGAGCTGGGTGCTGGGGAAGTCGGCCGGCACCCGCTCGGCGCCGACCCAACGCCGCGGGGTGTCGGGCGCCGGGCGCGCGTCGCCGGCCGCATCGAGCACGAACGCGACGGGCGGCCGCTGCGCGGTCCCGCCGATGGCCGCGATGCGTCCGCTGCCCATGCTCACCGGCGTCCACTCGAGTCCGGTGCCCGGCGTGAGCACCTCCGGCGCGGCGCGGTCGACCGGCACGCGCACCAGGTGGCGACGGTCGATGTCGCCGGGTGTGGTGCCGAGGTTCCCGGCATAGAGCAGGTACCGCCCGTCGCGCGACAGCGTGACGTACTCGGCCATGTGGTCGCCGGGCGTGAGCAACATCGGTGCGTCGGTACCGCGCGCGCTCATCGCGTATAGGTGCGACCAGCCGTCCTGCATCGACATGAACACGATGCGGTCGCCCGCCGTGACGAAGAGGTTGATGCCCCCATGCGTGCTCGGGATGCTGCCGCGCAGCGTGTTCTCGCTCGCCCACCGCTGCCTGGCCTCCCCGGTCGCGACGTCGGCGACCCAGATGCTGAAAGGCGCGGGCTGGATCTCGAGCGAGTTCACCGCGGCCCCGCCGGCGCCGGGGCGCCGCGCGAAGACGATCGAGCGTCCATCGGCCGACCAGCGCGGCGAGAAGTCACGATTGGTCGTCGGCGCCATGTACTGGAGCGGCGTCGACTCGCTGGTGTAGACCGCGATGAACGAGTGGTCACCGCGGCCTGACACGAACGCGATCCGCGAGCCGTCCGGGGAGAACTGCGCGTCGCCGGCGCTGCCGCGCTGATCGAACAGTCGCTTGGCCGGCGCCGAGCCGTCGATGGGCACCGACCAGAGCTGCCGTGCGCGCTCGAAGACGACGACGTCGCTCCGCGGCGAGATGACGGGGTTCAGGCCCTCGCCGAGCGAGACAGGCGTGCCGCCGGCGAACGGCACCGTCCAGATCTCGACCTTCACGGGCGTGGTCGCACCGGTGGGATTCACCGGCAGCGCGTCGTCCCAATTGGAGCCGAAGTCGCCGCCCCGCATGTAGACGACCCACTTCCCGTCGGCGGAGACCTGGACGGCGTTGAGTTCCTGCGCATCGTCGCTCTCGAAGTTCGTGAGGCGGCGCGCGGTGAACGCCGGACCCTCGGCGACCCAGACGTTGCGGAGGCCGCGCTCGTTGAGCGTCCAGGCGATCCGTTCGCCGGTGGCGGCGGCGGTGAGGTTGGTCGGGTACGGCGCGCTCATCACCTGGTCGAGCGTGAACGACGCGGGGCGCTGGGCGGCGGCGAGGCTCGCGCCGAGGGTCACGCAGGCGACGAGGGCAAGGGCGCGGCGGACGAGTCGGGACATGGGATCTCGAGTTGGGGCGAGCGGCAATCGTAGCCCATCCGGCGCGGCCGCGGCAGAGGCGTGGTGCTGGCCGCGCCAGTCGAGCTGCGGCATATTCCCCGACTTCATGGACGATCTGCGCACCCGACTCGAGAAGGCTCTCGCCGGCACCTACACGTTCGAGCGGGAGCTCGGCGGCGGCGGGATGTCCCGGACGTACCTCGTGCGCGAGAAGGCGCTCGATCGGCGCGTCGTGGTGAAGATCCTCGCGCCCGAACTCCTCGCCGGCATCTCGGTCGAGCGGTTCCGTCGCGAAGTGCTCCTCGCCGCGCAGCTCCAGCACCCGCATGTCGTGCCGGTGCTCACGGCGGGCGACACCGACGGGCTGCCGTGGTTCACCATGCCGTACGTCGACGGCGATTCGCTGCGGCACCGCCTCGCGCAGGGCACGATGGGCGTGAGCGAGAGCGTCGGCATCCTGCGCGACGTGGCGCGGGCGCTCGCCTACGCGCACGGGCATGGCGTCGTCCACCGCGACATCAAGCCCGACAACGTCCTGCTCTCGGCCGGCAGCGCGACGGTCACCGACTTCGGCATCGCCAAGGCCATCAGCGCCGCGCGGGGCGCGGAGAGCGGCCCCTACCGCACCGAACTCACCGTCGCCGGCACGTCGATCGGCACGCCCACCTACATGGCCCCCGAGCAGGCGGCGGGCGACCCGGCCACCGACCATCGCGCCGACCTCTATGCGTTCGGGGTGATGGCGTACGAGATGCTCGCCGGGCATCCGCCGTTCCACGGGCTGACGCCGTCCAAGCTGCTCGCTGCGCACATGGGGCAGGCACCGCGTGACATCCGTGCGCTGCGCCCGGATTGCCCCGAGCCGCTCGCCGCACTCGTGATGCAGTGCCTGGAGAAGGACGCCGCCGCGCGGCCAGCGGCGGCGAGCGATATCGCGCGCGTGCTCGAGAACATCACCTCGAGCGGCGCGACGGCGGCGGCTCCCGCCATCCTCGCGGGCGGCCGGATCCGGTTCGCACGGGCGCTCGCCATCTGGGCGGCGGCGACGGGCCTCGTCGCGCTGACCGCCTGGGCGGCCACCGACGTGATCGGGCTCCCGGACTGGGTCTTCCCCGGCGCGGTGGGCGTGATGCTGGCCGGATTGCCGGTGATCGTCGCCACCTGGTACGTGCAGCGCGCGGTGCATCGCGCCTACACGGCGACGCCGACGCTCACGCCCGGTGGATCGCGCACCGGGGCCGCGCCGCAGGGCACCATCGCGACGATCGCGATCAAGGCGAGCCCGCACCTCTCGTGGCGCCGGACCTGGCTCGGCGGTGGCGTGGCGGTGGGCAGTTTCGCCGCGCTGGTGATCGCGTTCATGGTGATGCGCGCCATGGGCATCGGGCCGTTCGCCTCGCTCCGCGGCACCGGCGCGTTCCGCGCGACCGAGACCATCGTCGTCGCCGACTTCCAGAGCCCGGCCGGCGACTCGACGCTCGGCGGCACCGCGGCCGAGGCGCTGCGCACCGACCTCGCGCAGTCGCGCGCCCTGCGCGTGCTCACGCGCGCCAACATGCGCGACGTGCTGCGGCTCATGCAGCGCCCCGCCGAGAGCGCGATGCCGTTCGAGCTCTCCCGCGAGATCGCCACCCGCGAGGGGGCCAAGGCCGTCCTCGACGGCGGCATCACGAAGCTCGGCCAGAGCTTCGTGATCTCGGCGCGCCTCGTGAACGCGCTCGACGGCACCGAGCTCGCGGCATTCCGTGAGACCGCGCGTGGCGAGGACGAGCTGCTCGAGGCGCTCGGCCGCGTGACGCGCGCCGTGCGCGACCGGGCGGGCGAGTCGCTCAAGTCCATCCGGCAGTCGACCGAACTCGAGCGCGTGACGACGCCGTCGCTCGCGGCGCTGCGCAAGTACGTCGAGGGATCGACGAGCGCCGACGAAGGTGGCGACTCCGACCGCGGACTCGCACTGCTGCAGGAGGCGGTGGAGATCGACACCGCGTTCGCGATGGCCTGGCGGAAGATCGCCGTGCTCCTGGGCAACGAGGGGCGCGAACGGACCCGGGCGCTGGACGCGATCGAGAACGCCTACCGGCACCGGGACCGCCTCTCCGAGGTGGAGCGGCTCCTCACCACCGGCTACTACTACACGCGCGGTCCGAAGCCCGACCAGGCCAAGGCTCTCGACGCGTACGAGCAGGTGATCGCCATCGATTCGCTCTCGACCTCGGCCCTCAACAACGCCGCGGTGATCCTCACCGACCAGCGCGAGTTCGCCAAGGCCGCCGACCGGTACCAGCGGGTGATGGACCTGCCGCGCACGTTCGGCGGCGCGTTCACCAACCTCGCGCGCGTCGCGAGCTACCTGGGCGACACCGCGCGCGTCCGGCACGCGCGTGACCAGTACCGGACGCGTTTCCCCGAGAGCGGGGACCGCTGGGAGGCCGATGCGTACCTCTACTGGGCGCAGCAGGACCTCACCTCGCTCGACACGCTCGCCCGGCGCGTCGCCGCCACGGCGCGTACGCGGCGGCAGGCGTCGACCGCCATGGCGGGGCTCGCCGGGCTCGAGGTCCTCCGGGGCCGCCCGGCGTCGTCGCTCGACTGGGCGACACGGGCCTCGCAGGTCGAGGTGAAGGCCGACCCGAGTCCGCTCAACCGGACCTTCTTCACGTTCGACACGGTGCAGTACCTCGCCGTCTCCCTCGAGCGGCCCGCCGAGGCGCGCGCGGCGATGGCGCGGGGCCTGCAGCGGGTCCCGATGGCCTCCATCCCGGCCGCCGAGCGGCCGTGGCGCGAACTCGGACGGGCGGCGGTCGAGATGGGCGACGCGGCGCTCGCCAAGCAGGCGCTCGACGGTTTCGTGCGCGATCAGGCGGCGGCGACGCCCGACCCCGAAGGACGAACCGCGTTCTTCCGCGCGATGCACGCGTTCGCTGGCGGCCGCTACGACGAGGCCATCGAGCAGATCCGGATCGCGGACGCGCGGCGCATGACGAGCATCCGCTATCCCATGATCCTCCAGGCGCGGGCGTACGACCTCTCCAACCGGCCTGACTCGGCCATCGCGTTCTTCGAACGGTTCGTCGCCGCGCCCGATCCGGACGTCGAGTTCTCGGCGCTCTATCAGGCGGGCTCGTACAAGCGACTGGGCGAGCTGTACGAGGCGAAGGGCGACACCGCGAAGGCGATCGCGAACTATGAGCGGTTCGTCGACCTGTGGAAGGACGCCGAGCCCGTGCTGCAGCCGAAGGTGCGCGAGGTGAAGGCGCGGCTCGACCGGCTGCGGCCGGCGCGGTGAGCCGCTAGGTCCACACGACGATCGACCCGCAGTCGTTCATGTTGAGGAACTGCGGCGGTTGCATCGCGGGGCGTGGATAGACCTCCATGCGCTTGGCGCCGATGAGCATGGTGCGCAGTTCCCACGCGGTCCAGCCGTAGACATGACTGCCGTTCAGGAAGAGGTTGGGCATGCACGGCTGCATGCGGCTGTTCTGCATGACCGGCAGGGCATCGAAGCCGTCGGCGATCACGCGGAGGCCGGGCACCTTCGTCCAGCCGGTGAGCCCGCCGCGCGTGATCGTCGCAAGGTCCTTCTCGGTGAACAGCCGGCCGTTGAAGGCGGTCACGCGACTGCCGATCTCGCGGTCGAGCCCTGACATGCGCTGACCGGTCACCGCGACGGTGGGCAGCACGACCACGTTCCGGCCGACCTCCACGGTGATCTCGTTGTCGCCCGTGAGCGTGAGGGGGACGATGCGCTCGACCGGCTCCGATCCCGGGCGCCGCACCAGCAGCGGTTGCGAGCCGGCGGGGATCCCGACCAGCCGGACGGTGCCGTCCGCGCCCGTGGTGCCGTTCGCGCCGGTACCGCGGATGCCCACCGTCGCGCCCTGGATCGGTCGACCGCCCGGACCGGTGACGGCGACCTTGAGTCGCGCGGCGCCCGCGGGACGGCGCCACGGCACCGTGTCGCTGCTCATCGCCGGCGGCGGGACCCGGGCCGCCGTGTCGGTGAGGCTCACGAGGAGGTCGCGTCGCCCGATGTCGAGATGGTCGAGGGCGAGCGTGAGGGCGCCCGTCATGCGGTCGCCATGCGTGGCGGTGAGGGTGAGGGCGATGTCGTTGGGAACGCCGCAGAGCACATAGCGTCCGTCGGCGGCCACGGTGTCGACCTCGAACCGCTGGGCTTCCTGCGCGACACCCGCCACCAGGTTCCACTGGAACCAGTTGGCGCGCACGACCGCGCCGGCGAGGGAGGCCCCGCGCTCGGCGTCGTGCACGAGACCGAACACCACGGACGACGCGCGCTCGAGGTCCTTGCCGCAGAGGGCGAGGCTGAGCGAGTTGGCGGTCGGCATGCCGAGGGCCACGATGGCGGTGCGGTCGTGATCGACCGTCACGCGCTGCAGCGGCGCCGACGCTTCGAGCGAATCGAGCATCGGGTGGAAGAAGCCGATCGCGTACTGACCGGCCGGTACGCCACGCATGACGAACCGGCCGAGCCGATCGGTGACGGCCGTGTGCGGGGCCCCCTGCAGGATCACCGTCGCTCCTTCGAGCGGCGCGCGGGTGATGAGCGAGTCGGTGACGATCCCGCGGATCGTGCCCTGCGCCTCGAGCGCGCTCGCGAGACTCAGGGCCGAGAGCAGGGAGAGGACGCACGGGCGGAGCAGGCGGCGACGTTGCTGGCGCACGAGGGGACCGAGCCTCAGGTGGGAGTGGCCAATGGTGCTGGTACGCACCGCCGGACGAAAGGGTCCACCGGTGGGTCGCCGCCCGCGCGCCGCTGGGGAACGTTACCGCGCGGTCGTAGATTTCCGTCGCGGGAGCGCGTACCATGCCCCTGTCGCCGACCCGAGCCCATGACGCAAGAAACCGTCGTCTACGCGATCAACCTCATTATCGGCGCGATCCTCGCGGTGCTGCTCACCCAGCACTGGCGGCTCGCCGGGAGGGAATCGAGCCTCGGGTTCTGGATGGCCGCCGCGTGGACGATGACGGCGGCCGACCTGCTCTTCGCGATGCGGCCGAGCCTGCCGTACTGGGTGGGCCGGTTCTTCCCGACGCTGCTCGTGACCGTGGGGCAGGTGATCCTCCTGCTCTGGAGCATGCGCACGAGCGGCCGCGGCGGGCGCGTGCGGCTCGGCGTCGCGATCGTCGGCGTGCACGCGGCGGCCCTCGCGTTCTTCCTCTCCGCCGGCGGCGGTTCCGGTTGGCGGACCGTGTTCAACGGCGTGCTCTGGGGATCGCTCGCGATCGCGGCCTATGCGTTCCTCCGCCAGGCGCCGAAGGCGAAGCGCGGGACGCTCGCCATCCCGGCGTTCGTGTTCCTCGCGCACGGGCTCTTCCACGCCACCCGGCTCTCGCTCGCGACCGCGGTCGCCGTGCAGGGCGGCGACGGGAGCCCGCAGTGGATCCAGGTGATCGGCGACGTGGAGGTGAGCTTCTTCATGGTCGCACTGTTCGTCTCGCTCCTCGTCGCACACCTGCACTTCCGCAACGAGGAACTGCGCGCGGCGCTGGGCGACGTGAGGATGCTCTCCGGCCTGCTGCCCATCTGTGCGTGGTGCCGGAAGGTGCGCAGCGACGACGGCTACTGGACGCAACTCGAGGAGTACTTCACCGCGCGCCGCGGGGTGACGTTCACGCACGGCATCTGCGACAGCTGCAATGCCAAGCATCTCGGGACGGAAGCGGGCGGGTGACTCGCGGATGAGGACGGAACGATGAAGGGGCGGCCGGATGGCCGCCCCTCTCCCGTGCTCCGGCCTTCATCCCCGCTCAACGCACCAGCGGCTTGAACTTGATGCGGTGCGGCTGGTCGGCGTCGGCGCCCTTGCGCCGCTTCAGGTCCTCGATGTACTGGCCGTAGTTCCCCTCGAACCAGACGACCTCCGAGTCCCCCTCGAACGCGAGGATGTGCGTCGCGAGCCGGTCGAGGAACCACCGGTCGTGCGAGATCACCACGGCGCAGCCGGAGTAGTCGACGAGCGCCTCCTCGAGCGCGCGGAGCGTGTCGACGTCGAGGTCGTTCGTCGGTTCGTCGAGGAGCAGCAGGTTGCCGCCGCTCAGGACCGTCTTCGCGAGATGGAGCCGGTTGCGCTCGCCGCCCGACATCACGCCGACCTTCTTCTGCTGGTCGGTGCCCTTGAAGTTGAACGTCGAGAGGTACGCTCGCGTGTTCATCTCCTTCTTGCCGACCATGATCTGCTCGTTCCCGCCGCTGATCTCCTCCCACGCGGTCTTGTTCGGGTCGAGCGTGCGCGACTGGTCGACGTAGGCGAGCTGCACCGTCTCGCCCACCTTCAGCTCGCCGCCGTCGGGCTTCTCCTGTCCCGTGATCATGCGGAAGAGCGTCGACTTGCCGGCGCCGTTGGGCCCGATCACACCCACGATGCCGCCGCGCGGGAGCGAGAAGTCGAGCTTGTCGATCAGGAGGCGGTCGCCGAAGCCCTTGGTGAGCTTCTTCGCGATCACCACGTCGTTGCCGAGCCGCGGCGCGGGCGGGATGATGATCTCGTTGGCGACGATCTTCTCCGCCTGCTCCTCGCCGACCATCTGCTCGTAGTTCTGCAAGCGCGCCTTGCTCTTGGCCTGCCGGGCGCGCGGCGCCATGCGCACCCACTCCAGCTCGCGCGCGAGCGAGCGCTGGCGCGCCGAGGCGACCTTCTCCTCCTGGGCGAGGCGGGTCTTCTTCTGCTCGAGCCAGCCGGAGTAGTTCCCCTCGTACGGCACGCCGCGGCCGCGGTCGAGCTCGAGGATCCACTTGGCGACGTTGTCGAGGAAGTAGCGGTCGTGCGTGATGGCGACGACGGTGCCGGGGAAACTCTCGAGGAAGTGCTCGAGCCACGCCACGGATTCGGCGTCGAGGTGGTTGGTCGGTTCGTCGAGGAGGAGCATGTCCGGCTCCTCGAGCAGCACGCGGCAGAGCGCCACGCGGCGGCGCTCGCCGCCGGAGAGGTTCTTCACGCTCGCATCGGCCGGCGGGAGGCGCAGCGCATCCATCGCCACCTCGATCTTGTTGTCGAGGTTCCAGAGGTCGTGGGCGTCGATCTGCTCCTGCACGCGCCCCTGCTCGTCGATGAGCTTGGCCATCTCGTCATCGCTCATCGGTTCGGCGAACTTGTGCGAGATCTCCTCGAAGCGCGTGAGCAGCTTGCGCTGCGCGGCCACGGCGAGCTCCACGTTGCCGCGCACGTCGAGCGCCTCGTCGAGCTGCGGCTCCTGGGGGAGGTAGCCGATGCGCGTGCCCTTGTGCGCCCACGCTTCGCCCTGGAAGTCCTGGTCGACACCGGCCATGATCCTGAGCAACGACGACTTGCCGGCACCGTTGGGCCCGAGCACGCCGATCTTGGCGCCGGGATAGAACGAGAGCCAGATGTCGTCGAGGATGATGCGCGAAGGGGGGATGACCTTCTTCAGGCCCTTCATCACATAGATGAACTGTGGTGCCATGCGGGGATTGGGTCCGTGAATGGGATGGCCGACGGCAGGGCGCGGGATCGGGCGCCCGCGACGCGCATGATGCGGCGCACGCCGGCGGCCGGGAATCTAGCCGACCGGGGACTTCACTGCCTCGAATCGGGCCCCGGCGATGGTGAGCGAATCGTCGTCGAGCCCGCGGAACTCCGCGGCGAGCGCGGTGCGGTCGACGGGCTCGTCGAACGGCACCACGCTCGAGACGCGCGTGACGGCGAACCCGGCGGACTCCAGATGGCGCTTCACCGCCGTGTACTGCCAGCGGTTGGTGTAGAAGCCCGAGCGGAGCGCGAACCAGTCCTGCTCCCACAGCCGCGAGCCGACGCGCAGGTGCGCACGGCCGCCGCCGAGGTGGTCACGGAAGTCCACCTGATGCGAGGTCGTCCCTCCCGGGACCGTCGCTCGCGCGAGTTCGCGCATCTGCTCGGCGAGTTCCGCGTGCCGCACGTGCTCCAGCACGGCGTTCGACCACGAGTGATCGACGGACTCCGACGGGACGGCGCGCAGGCTCGCGAGTCCGTCCGTGAGGTAGACCGCCCGGCAATCCTCGAGCATCTCCTCGATGGTCCGCCACGCCTCGGGCTGAGGCGCGCTCCCGGGGCCTGCGTACGCGAGCGGTGCGGCCGCCGCGCGATAGATGCCGACATCGCGGTCGGCGAAGGCGCCCACATCCACGAGCGTCATCCGTGCGGCCCCGCCCCAGCGGGCGAACACCGCGGAGAGGAGCGAGTCGCCGGGCCCCATCTCGAGGAGCGACCTTCCGGCGAGACCGGTCGCCAGGGACTTGGTGCAGTGGCCGTCGAACACGCGCTTGGCGTACTCGGCCTCGTTCATCTTGCCGTGCCGGAACGCTCCGATCCGGTGCCAGACTCCGTAGGGGATCGGCAGGCGCGCGAGCACGACCTTCGCCCCGATCTTCACGGGCCAGAGCTTGCGGCTGAGTGACATCGTGTGGAGGGACCCCGGCTGCGGCGTGGATCGCACGGCGGACGGGGAGAAACCTATCGCGACAAGGTCACTTGGGTGGCGGACCGCGCCTCAACCGCGCGATTCGACCCCGAAGATGACGGCCACCGCGGCCAGCCCCACGACGAGCGGGACCCAGGCATGCGCGAAGGTGCTCGCGAGGGCGGGATAGATTGCGCGCATGCGGTCGAACATCGTGCAGCTCCGGGAGAGGTCCATGCAATGGACGAGTGGAGGACGGCCGGTGTTTCAGGCGATCCTGGCGCTCGTGCTCGCCGGGGCATGCACCCCCCGGGCCGAACCGCGGGTCGAGACCATCCGCAGCGGCCGGCCCGGCCCGACGGTGGCGCTCGTGGCTGGCGTCCATGGCGGAAAGCGCTCCGCCGTGCGCGCGCTTGAGCAGCTCGGCGTGGGACTCCGCAGGGACCTGCTCCGCGGAACGGTCCTCCTCGTCCCCACGGCGCACGCCGCGGCCGCGGGAAGCGGCCTCGCCCAGCTGTCCCCCGTCGACTCCCTGAACCTCAACCGCGTCTTCCCCGGCCGCGCCGACGGCCGGCCCACCGAGCAGCTGGCCCACGCGATCATGCGCGACATAGTCGCACACAGCGACTATCTCATCGACCTCCACGGGTCGGACGGCGAGGAGATGGTGGGGGCGTTCGCGTATGTGGCCCGCCCCGGACTCGACCCGCGCCTCGACTCCGCCGCACTCCAGCTCGCCGTCGACTGGGGAGCGCCGCGCATCGTCTGGGATTCGGCAGGCCCGCGCACCCTCGCTGCCGCGCGATTCCTCCAGACCGCCGCACATCTGAGTGGCGTCCCGGCGATCACCGTCTTCGAGGCTGGCCGCCAGTCCGAGGACTCCGCGGCGGTCGCCGCCTTCGTCCGCGGTGCCCGACACCTGCTCGCGCGCCGCGGCATGCGCGCCGCGGCGCGCGCCGATCATCCCGGCCCCGTGCTGCACGGGCGCCGCGAGGTCATCACGGCGCCCGAGGC
>CAYXGS010000001.1:388727-434784 GCA_964464585.1 uncultured Gemmatimonas sp.
ATCATCCCGGCCCCGTGCTGCACGGGCGCCGCGAGGTCATCACGGCGCCCGAGGCCGGCACTTGGAGCCCCGCACTGACGCCGGACGCATCGGTACGCGCCGGTGAACTCCTCGGCACCCTCACCAGTTCATCTGGTGCGGCACAGCCGGTCCACGCCGCGAACGATGGTGTGGTGCTGCACATCCGATCCGCCGGCCGCACATCCGCCGGCGTCCCGCTAGCGATAACCGCGGTCACCCCGTAAGCGGGAACCGATCGAGTCGCCACCGCTCGGCTCGCGCGCCGTCTGCCCTCCGCCATCTGCCCTCCGCCATCTCCCATGGACCTCACCGACATCGCAGCGCGCCTCAGCGGCAGTCCGCTCACCGCCGTCCCGCTGGTCTTCCTCGCCGGCGTGCTGACCTCGCTCACGCCCTGCATCTACCCGATGATCCCCATCACCGCCGCGATCGTCGGCGGTCAGTCGGTCGGGGGCGAGGCGGCGCCGCGCTGGCGGACGCTCGCGCTCACCGGCGCGTACGTGCTCGGCCTCGCGACGGTCTACTCGATCCTCGGGCTCATCGCCGGCCTCACGGGCACGATGTTCGGCACCATCAGCACCAACCCGTGGCTCTACTTCGCGATGGCGAACCTGCTGGTCCTCGCCGCGCTCGCGATGCTCGACGTGATCCCCGTGCGGCTGCCGGCGTCGCTCGTGCAGCGCGCCGCCACGGCGGGGACGGGCGGCCGCGTGGCCGGCGCGTTCGTCATGGGCTCCATGAGCGGACTCGTCGCGGCGCCGTGCGGCGCGCCGGTCATGCTCGCGGTGCTCAGCTGGGTCACCACCACCGGCAGCGCGGCACTCGGCTTCGTCTATCTCTTCGTCTTCTCCGTGGGGATGTGCGCGCTGCTCGTCGCCGTGGGGCTCACCAGCGGATTCGTCTCTCGGCTCCCGCGGGCCGGCGCCTGGATGCTGTGGGTGAAGCGCCTCTTCGCGTGCATCATGCTCGCCGTCGCCGAGTACTATCTCGTCGAGATGGGGAAGCTGATGTTCTAGCCGTGGCTCAGCGGGCGTCCGGGCCCGCACCGGCCTTGGTCGCGACGCCGAACGCGCGCGCCGTGCACCGGACGAGTTCGGTGTCACGCACCTGCCAGAGCCGCTCGGGATGCTGGTCCACCGGCACCGGGTCCATGTCGAACCCGCAGGGGGCGACGAGCGCGCCGAGCGCGCTGGTCCAGACCGAGACCGCGAGCAACAGGGCCGCCAGCGCGACGCGGCGCGGATGCCCGCGGAGGCGTGTCTCCCAGGCGAGGGCGAGCAGGAGCATGAACGCGGGCAGCGTCTCGATGAGCAGGCGATAGCCGAAGGTCACGCCACCCCACCAGACGTGCCACAGCGCGTGGACGCCTATCACGCCCGCGGCGCCCAGCAGGAGCGGCCGCAGGATGGGGAGCCGCGACTCACGCGCCCGCGCCTGCGGCAGCGCGAGCAAGGCCACGAGCAGCACCGGGGTGAACACGAACAGCCCGCGACCGGGACTGAGGAGCAGCCCGGCGAGCCCCTCGAGCGGGTTCCGCCCCACGCGCATCCGCTGGCCCTGGCCGAGCGCGGTGAACGAGCCGAGCATGTCCCATGAGTAGAACGTCATCAGGAGGATCGGCAACGCGACGAGCATGAGGAACGGCGTGCGCGCCTCGCGGTGCCGCCGCGCGACGTGCCACGCCAGCGGCGCCACGATCAGCACGTTCGTGGGCCGAGCGAAGACGGCGAGGCCCAGTGCGAAGCCCGCCCACATGAGGGCCCGGCGGTCGCCGCGGGCGATGCCCCAGAGGCCGGCCGTGAGGAACATGAGTGACGGTCCGTGCTGCCAGAGCCCGTGTCCGGCCACGCCCCAGACGAGCGTCCCGAACGCGAAGACGAGCGACACGCCCACCACGGTCGTGCGTTCGAGCGGCAAGGCGCTCAGGAACAGGAAGAGGAAGCTCACGGCCAGCGCCGACGTCAGGGCGGCGGTGATCACACCGAGGCGCGAACGCTGCGCGATGGTATCGACACCCAGCGTCATCGCGAGCGCGTGCGCGGGGACGTTCAGCAGGCCCGCGATGATCGGATAGCTGGAGACCACGCGCCCGTCCGATACGAAGAAATAGTACGGGAGCGGTGTGGTGCAGCGGTCGGGCACGTAGTCCCCGGCCTGTCCGAGCGCAGGATCCGGCGGGCAGACGAACTCGTTGAAGTCGAGGTCTCCTTCGCCGAGCAGGCTGAGGGGTAGCAACTGGGCGGGGATGGTGTCCCCGGTGCCGCCGTCCCGCCCAGGCAGCACGTACACCGCGAAGGCGAGCACGAAGAGGAGGACGGCGCTCCGCGCGCGGCTCATCGATCGGTCGGACGGAGGATGGGGCGCGGCCAGCCGGACATGCGAGGTCTCAGGAATGCGGTCTGGGGTGGGGACGACTCACGCCCCGGGGATGATACCGCACTAGGTTTCGGCGCGGGGCGCCGGCGTCGGCCGGACGTCCGGCATGACATGGTCCCATAGCCCGGGAGTGGCGGGTCCGATGATGATGTTCCTCCGTGTGGCCGCAGCAGCCGTGGCGAGCGTCGCGATCCTCGCGGCCCCGCGCGACGCGGAAGCGCAGCTCGGCATCGACCTCGGCGCGACCGCGCCCGACGTCACCGTCGAGACGCTCGACGGCAAGCCCGCCCAGCTGCGTGCGGCCATCGCCGGGAAGCCGGCGGTGATCGAGTTCTGGGCCACCTGGTGCCCCAACTGCCGGCAGCTGGAGCCGCAGCTCACCACGCTGCAGGCGACGTATGCGGGCAAGGTCGCGTTCGTCGGCATCTCGGTGAGCGTGAACCAGTCGCCCGAGCGCGTGCGGCGGTACACCGAGGCGCACCTCCGTGGCTTCACGCACTTCTATGACCGCAAGGGCGATGCGGTGGGCGACTACGACGTGCCGGCCACCAGCTACATCGTGGTGCTCGACAGGAACGGGAAGGTCGTCTACACCGGGGTCGGCGGCGACCAGCAGCTCGAGCCCGCGATCCTCAAGGCCTTGAAGTGATGCGCAGGCCCACGCGCGCGGCGCGCGGATGGCGGGCATGAAGGCGCGCATCCCCGAGCCGGCGCGGCGGCCGAAGGTCTGGATGCTCGTCGTCCCGCTCGTCATCGCGATCGGCGGCTATGTCGGTGCGATGGTGTACCTGAAGGTGCGCGAGACGTCGTTCATCTACGCGCCCGATTCCTATGGCGGCCGCGGCATGGTCGAACCCGCGGCGGACCTCCGGGTCGAGGCGACGCGCGTGCGCGGCGCCGATTCGCTCGACCTCGTCACCTGGCTCATCCCGCCCAGGGACAGCATCACGGCGAACAGCCTCTGGGTGCTGGTCTGCCACGGCAACGCGGGCAACATCTCGCTGCCGCTCCGCCAGCAGTGGTCGCGCGCACTGCTCGAACAGGGCGTCGGCATCGTCTCGTTCGACTACCGCGGCTACGGCGCGAGCGCCGACGGTCCACTCGACGAGGAGGCGCTCTATCGCGATGCCCGCGCGGTCTACGACTGGATGACGGGTGCTCGCGGCATCGACCCGCAGCACATCATCATCTACGGCCACTCGCTCGGCTCCGGTGTGGCGTCGCAGCTCGCATCGCAGGTGGAGGCCGCGGGGCTCATCCTCGAAGGCGCGTTCACCTCCGTACCCGACGTGGGCGCGACGCGCTTCCCGTGGCTCCCCGTGCGCCTCCTCGCGAGCGAGCGATTCGCGTCCGTGGAACGGATCGATTCGATCGCGATGCCCAAGCTGTTCATGCACGCGACCGACGACCAGGTGATCCCGCTCGTGTTCGGCCAGCGGCTGTTCGACGCCGCCCCGGCCCCGAAGGAGTTCGTCGCGCTCACGGGCGGACACGATCGCGCCTTCGCCGCCGACTCGGCGACCTACTATGGTGCCATCGGGAAGTGGCTCCGAGCCATCGCGACCGAGGACCGCGAGTCGCCGGGACCGCCGGGCTGAACCCCGGCCTGCACCTCACGGCGCGAGGATGCGCCGCACCGCCGCGAGGATCTCCGGGTACGCCGCCGTCTGCGGCGACATCAATTCATGGTGACCGAGCCCTTCGAGCACGATCAGCTCGAACGCGCTCCCCTTCTCCTTCGCCGCCGCCTCGTGGCGGGCAAGCGCCGCCTCCGGCATCACGAGGTCGAGCGAACCGGTGATCTGGATGTGCGGCACCGGGAACGGCATCAGCGCGACAGGTGACGCCGCGGCGTAGCGCTCGGGCACGGCCTCCGGCGATCCGCCGAGCAGCGGATCGACCACGTCGCCACAGCTGCTGGACGAGTACGTGCGGAAGTCCGCGAGATCCGCGATGCCCGCGAGCGCGACCGCGCCCCTGAGCGCGATCGGGTCGCGCCGGGCGATGGGACTCGCGCTCGGCACGCGCGATGCGGCGGCGAGCCACATCGCCAGCTGCCCGCCGGCCGAGTGACCGATGGCGGCGACGCGTGCGAGATCGAGCGGATACCGCCTGGCGAGGTCGCGCACGTGGTCAGCCGCGCGCCCCACGTCGATGAAGGTGTTGGGCCAGCCGCCGCCCGGGTCGCCCATGCGGCGATACTCGATGTTCCATGTGGCGAAGCCCGCGTCACGCAGGGCGTCGGCGATGGGCGTGCTGTTCACGACGCCGTACCGCGAGAGCCAGCAGCCGCCGTGCACGACGATCACCACGGGGAACGGTCCCGCGCCGTCGGGGAGCCGCAGGTCGCCGAACTGCTGCGGCTCGTCGCCGTACGCGATGCGCGCCGTCGCCGGTTTGCTCGGCAGGGCGTCGATGTCGGTGGAACGGAGCATCCGTCGCTGAGCCTCCGATGGGGTGGCGAGGATCGTCAGCGCCGCGAGGGCCCCGAGCGCGCGTCGCAGGGTCATGGCGCCTTCTCCCCGAGCCGGGCCTTGAACAGCAGACGCGGCTTCTGCGGGTCCTTCGTGTGATACACGCACAGCGTATGCACCGTGAACGGCTCCGGCTCGCGGATCCGCAGCATGGCCTTCACCTTCTCGGTGGTGAGCGTGGGGAAGAGACTCAGTGTGCAGTGCGGCGTGAACGGGTACTTGGCCGGCAGGAACCTGAGACCGCAGTTGCGCAGCTTCTCGTGCAACTCGCGCAGCGGCCCGTGCGGCTCGAGGCGGAGCGAGACGATCTCGCGCATCACGAAGCGCTCCGGGGGCCCGAACTTGAGCTGGAACGGCGTGGTCGACTCGGCGACGGGCAGGATGCGGGCGCGCAGCTCGGACAGCGGGGTGTCGGGCGGGACCGGTCCGGAGCCGGACGACCCGATCAGCGTGATGTGCGGCGGCAGGAAGTTCGCCATCTTCGGGTCGAACTCGAGCTGGTACCGATGCACGCGCTCGGCGAGGGCGCCCTCAAGCTCCGTCGTGATGAAGATGCCGTCTACCGCCACGCGAGCGTCGCTCCCACGACGGTCCGCCCGTGCGGTGCGTTGGAGACGAACGGGACGAACCGCCGCCGCGGCAGGAGCACACGGTCGAAGGCGTTGCCGGGGCGCGTCGCATGCCAGCGCGTCACCGCCCAGCCACTCGCCATGCCGATCGCCGCGCCCATCGTCACGTCGCTCAGCCAGTGCGCGTCGGCGTGCATGCGCGACCACGCGGTGACTCCGGCGAGCGCGAAGGTCGCCGTGCCGACGAGCCGCGCGCGCTCGGGCGCGCGGCGCGCCACCTCGCTCGTCACCGCGGCGGCGAAGGCGAAGGCCGCGCTGGTGTGCCCCGACGGGAAGGCCTCATAGTCGTTCCCGGCGCGGCGCAGGTACTCGACGTTCCACGCGTCGAGCGAATCGACCCGCGGGCGGGCCCGGCCGAACGCCGCCTTGAGCGACTTGGTGATCACGCCCGAGACCATGATCGACTCGTAGGCCCGGAGGCCCACGGCCGCGACCGTCTCGTCGCGAGCGACCAGCCCCCCGCCCCACATCGCGAGCCCACCGACGAGTACGACCACACCGCCCCAGCGATCGCCGACCCGCTCGAGACCGTTGAGGACGTCACTCCCCTGCAGTGCGTCGCGCCGCAGATCGGTGCGGACCGTGAGGTCCGCCCGCTGCGCGAGGAAGGCGAGCCCCGCTCCCACGCCGAGCACCATCAGGTCGCCGCGCGTGACCCAAGGCGCCGGCATGACCGCGGAGTCCGTCGGCGGGGACGGTTGGGCCGCGAGCACCGCGCCGTGGCCCGCGAGCATCCCGAGCAGCACCAGTGGGCGAAGCCGTCGCATGGGCCGTAGTTTAGCTCAAGTGGAGGATCCATGAAGGCCGCGCGCGTGCGGTCATCCACCATCCGCCCTCTGCCATCTCCCCGCTTGCTCATCCGCGATTTCGAGTCCCACGACGACCGCGCCCAGTGCGTCGCGCTGCAGCAGCTCACCTGGGGACAGGACTTCACCGAGAAGGTCCCCGCGGCCATGCTGCTCGTCGCCCAGAAGACGGGCGGCGTGGTCGCCGGCGCGTTCGACGACTCCGGTCTCATGCTCGGCTACGTCTT
The DNA here is from genome assembly GCA_964464585.1 of uncultured Gemmatimonas sp. Lineage (GTDB taxonomy): Bacteria > Gemmatimonadota > Gemmatimonadetes > Gemmatimonadales > Gemmatimonadaceae > Pseudogemmatithrix. Next base: position 395,261 of record CAYXGS010000001.1, read on the forward strand.
CGGCGTGACCGGACTGAAGGACGGCAAGCTCATCCACTGGTCCGACATGCTCGCCGTGCGCCCCGAGGCGCAGGGTCTCCATCTCGGCGAGCGGCTCAAGGCGTACCAGCGCGACAAGTGCCGGGCGATGGGCATCGCGACGATGTACTGGACCTACGACCCGCTCGTCGCGCGCAATGCGCATCTCAACCTGAACCGCATGAAGGCGCGCGTCGACGAGTACGTGGTCTCGATGTACGGCGAGGCGACCAACTCGCCGCTCCAGGGCGACATGCCCACCGACCGGTTCGTCATCGCATGGGCGATCGACCCGGCCCAGGAGGCGGCTGCGCTCGATGCCCTCCCGGACGGCCTCCCCCTCGCGGTCGGCGCCGACGCGGCCGACGGTGCGCTGGTGGATGCCGCGAGCGTCGGCGTACGCATCCCGCGCGACATCACCGCGCTGGCGGCGGCCGACCTCGCCGCCGCGCGCCGCTGGCGCTTCGCGACGCGCCGCGCCTTCACGCACTACCTCGCACGCGGCTATCATGTCCGCGGCTTCGTCGCCGACGCCAGCGGCGGCACCTACCTGCTCACCAGGCGTCCCGCCTGACGCGCGCCCGCTCCCACCGCCGATGATCACCCTCGACCGCATCGTCCTCCGCGAGATCCGCCTCTCGCTCCGCGAACCGTTCCGCATCTCCTCCGGGGTGATGCAGGAGCGGCGCATCCTCCTCTGCGAGCTCTTCGACAAGGACGGGGCGCAGGTGTGGAGCGAATGCGTCGCCGACGACGAGCCCAACTACTCGCCCGAGACGCTCGACACCGCCTGGCCGACCATCGTCCGCGTGCTCGCGCCGCGGCTCCTCGGCCGCGCGATCGCCGGGCCGGGCGACGTGTTCGGCCTCCTCGACAGGGACGTGCGCGGCCACAACATGGCCAAGGCCGCGCTCGAGATGGGTTGCTGGGCGCTGGCCGCGACGCAGGCCAGGCAGCCGCTCTCGCGCTTCATCGGCGGGACGCGCGAGACGATCGCGACCGGCATCTCGCTCGGCATCCAGCGCGACGTGCACGCGCTCATCGCCAAGGCCGAGGAGTCGATCGCGGCAGGCTACCAGAAGGTGAAGATCAAGATCGCGCCGGGCCACGACGTGGACTGGGTGCGCGCCGTGCGCGAGGCGGTGGGCCACGACGCGCATCTGATGGCCGACGCCAACAACGCCTACACGCTCGCCGACGCCGATCGGCTCGCGCTGCTCGACGACTGCGACCTCATGATGATCGAGCAGCCGCTCGCGTGGGACGACCTCGTGCGCCATGCGCAGCTGCAGAAGCGGCTGCGCACGCCGCTCTGCCTCGACGAGTCCATCACCTCGCTCGACCGCGCGCAGGACATGGTCACGCTCGGCGCCGGGCGGATCATCAACATCAAGCCCGGCCGCGTGGGGGGCTTCGCGCAGTCGATCGCGATCCATGATTTCTGCGAGAGCATGGGCGTGCCGGTCTGGTGCGGCGGCATGCTGGAGAGCGGGATCGGGCGGTCGTACAACGTCGCCCTCGCATCGCTCCCCAACTTCACGCTGCCCGGCGACCTCTCGCCGAGCGCGCGCTATTGGGCCAAGGACGTCGTCGCGCCGGAGTGGACCATGGATGGACACGGCATGGTGCGGGTGCCGCTCGACCGCACCGGGATCGGCGTGGAGGTCGACCGTGCGCACATCGACCGCATCACCGTGCGCAGCGAGGAGCTCCGCGCGTGAGCGACACCGGCGTCGCGGCCTGCGTCGCGCGCTTCTCGCCCGAGGAGCGCGCGCGTCTCATCGCGCTGCGGCGCGCGCTGCACGCGCATCCGGAGCTCTCGTGGGAGGAGCGCGGGACGCAGGCGACGCTCAGGCGTGCGCTCGCCGAGGCCGGCATCACCGACGTGCGCGAGGTCGCCGGCACCGGGCTCGTCGCGGTGATCCCCGGTGCCCGCGCCGGCGCGCCGGTCATCGCGTTGCGCGGGGACATCGACGCGCTCCCCATCACCGAGGAGACCGGCGTCCCGTTCGCGTCGAAGAACCCCGGCGTCATGCATGCGTGCGGTCATGACATGCACGCCACGTGGGCCCTCGCTGCCGGGATGCTCCTCGCGAAGCGGCCCGCCGAAGGCGAGGTGCGCCTGGTCCTCCAGCCGGCGGAGGAGGTCGGCGAAGGCGCGGCGCGGATCATCGAGAGCGGCGCACTCGACGGCGTGACGACGATCTTCGGCGGACACGTGGATTGGCGATTCCAGGTGGGCGAGGTGGTCGCGACCACCGGCGCCCTCGCGGCGAGCACCGACACGTTCGAGGTCACGTTCCACGGACGCGGCGGCCACGGGGCGCGGCCGCAGGACACCCTCGATCCCGTCATCGGGCTCGGGGCCTTCATCGTGGAGGTGCAGTCGCTCGTGTCGCGCCGACTCGATCCCGGGCTGCCCGGCGTCGTGACGGTGGGCGTCCTGCAGGCAGGGAGCGCCTCGAACGTCATCCCCGAGCGCGCGCGGTGCGCCGGCACGATCCGCGCGACCACGCCGGAGTCCCGCGCCCTGCTCTGCGACGGGGTGCGGCAGATGGCCGACTCGGTGGCGGCGACGCATCGCTTGCGTGCGGACGTGGTGCTGAGCGAGGGGACGCCGCCGCTCGTGAATGCGGACCGCGCCTCGTCCATCGCGCGGGAGGCGGCGGCCTCGCTGCTGGGTCCGGGCGCGCTCAAGTCGCTCGCGACCGCGAACATGGGCGGCGAGGACTTCGCGTTCTACCTCGAACGGATCGACGGCTGCTTCATGCGCATCGGCACGTGGCGCGAAGGCCGCAGCCGCGCCGGCGTGCACACCCCGCGATTCGATCCCGACGAGGATGCGCTGTTCGTCGCGGGCTCGGTGCTGGCCGAGTGCGCGCGCGTGGCCAGCGCGGCGCGGGCCTGACACCAGCATGCCCGCTCCGCACGCGCCGATCCTCCCGGCGCTCGACCCCACCGGCGCCGACGCGGCCGCCATTGCGCGCGCGGCCGACGTGATCCGCGGCGGCGGGCTCGTCGCGTTCCCGACGGAGACGGTGTACGGGCTCGGAGCGAACGCCCTCGATGCGGCGGCGGTGCGGCGCATCTTCGCCGCCAAGGGGCGGCCGTCCTACAATCCGCTCATCGCGCATGTCGCCGACATCGAGGGCGCACGCGCGATCGTCGCCGAATGGCCACCGCTCGCGCAGCAGCTCGCCGGGCGATTCTGGCCCGGTCCGCTCACGCTGGCGCTGCCCAAGCGCGCGCACGTCCCGGACGAGGTGACGGCCGGCCGTGCGACGGTGGCGGTGCGCGTGCCGGCGCATCCGGTCGCGCGGGCGCTCCTCGTCGCCGCCGGCGTCCCACTGGCCGCGCCGAGCGCGAACCGCTTCACCGAGCTGTCACCGGTGACCGCGGTGCAGGTCGCCCGGTCGCTGGGTGAGCGCGTGGACCTCATCCTCGACGGCGGTCGCGCGGATGTGGGCATCGAGAGCACCGTCGTCGACCTCTCGGTGCATCCGCCGGTGCTGCTTCGGCCCGGCACCATCACGCGCGCGGAACTGGAGGCGATCACCGGTCCGCTCACGACGCCGTCGGCGCCGGTGCGCGAGGACGAGCCGCGCGCCGGCCCCGGGATGATCGCGCGGCACTACGCACCGCGGGCGCGGGTGCGGCTCGTCGCGAGCGATGCGCTCGCGCGCACCATCACCGAGACGACGTCGCGCGGCGTGACCGCCGCGGTGGTCACGTGGAGCGCGCGCGGCTTCTCGGCCGGCTCGGCGCTCCCACGGCACTTCCACCTGCCCACCGACGCGCCGGGCTACGCGGCCGAGCTCTATGCGACGCTGCACAGCGTGGATGAGGCCGGCTGCGCCGAGGTGCTCGTCGAGCGTCCGCCGGAGGACGCGGCGTGGGACGGCGTGCGCGACCGGCTCACGAGAGCGGCACACGAGTGACCGAGCGGATCGAAGCGAACGGGCCCTCGGTGTCACACCGAGGGCCCGTTCCGCCATCTGCCATCCGCTTCGCTATCTGTTCGTCGTGTTGTCCAGGAACGGCCGGTTGGTCGCGGTGGTCGACACCACCGTGATGTCACCGCGCAGCGTGATCGTGTAGGTGCGGCCGCCGACGAACGCCACCGCGGTGCGGGTGACGGCATCGGTGGTCGCGCCGGCATAGCGCAGCGCAAGGTCATACGTGCCGGGCACCACCGGCTCGAACGCGCCCGCGTTCTTGTAGGTGACCACCGCGCCGATGGTGTCGACGATGGTCGCCGGCGCGATCGCCCGCGCGATGAGCTGCAGCGGGTTGGCGTTGGAGCTCGCGTGCACGAAACGGACGTACGCCCGGGTGAAGTCGATCTCCGCGGGGTACGGATCCTCGACGAGGAAGCCGTCACTCTGCTTGGTCGTCGTGTTGTAGAAGCCGCTCAGGTAGTACGAGTACGAGACGCCCTCGACGAGGTTCGCCACCTGACTGGAGATCGGGAGGTTCTTGTCGACCGCCGCGGCGATGCGACCGCTGAGCGTGTAGTTGCCCGGCGTCATGGACGAGTAGAACCCGCCGGCGCCCACCGAGCCGTAGGCGACACCCGTGTTCGCCTCCACTCCGGTGGACGAGAGCACGGCCGTCATCTTCGTCTCGTTCGCGTAGAAGTTCACCTGCGGCGCGTTGACGCCGAAGTTGAAGAACTTGATGCGCACACCGCCCGTCTCCGGACCGGCGATCTCCTGCACGGCGTTCTTCTCGCAGGCCGCGGCCGACACCAGGCAGGCCAGGGCCGCGAGGACTCTGATACGATTCATGGTTCGGCTCACGGGAGGAAGATCCACGGGCGGACCGTGTGGTAGTCGGTGGCGAGGCCGCCGATGGCGTCGAGGCCCGGGCGGTTCCAGACATACTCGGAGTTGAAGCGCGGACGGATGCGGTAGACCGGCAGGCCACCGTTGTCCGGATACAGACTCGTCGGGATCGCGAAGCCCGGGAACACCTGGACGCCGCTCGCGGGATCGATGTCGGTGTAGTGGAACCGGCGCATGTCCATCCAGAGCTCGTTGTGGCCCCACGCCCACTGCGCGATGTACTTCTGCGACATGATCTGCGTCATCGTCAGGAGGTTCGGGTCGGTCGGGACCGCCGCCACCGCGGCCATGAACGTCGACTTCTCCGTCGCGGAGATCTGCGTCGGCGACTGGCTGTTGTCCTGGTTGCGCGCATTGACGAAGTCGATGTGCGCGCTGACACCGTTGCGGAACGCCGCGAGCGCGGTCGGCCGGTCGCCCATCCGGTACGCGGCCTCGGCCTTCACGAACTGGAGCTGGGCGTAGGTCATCGCCGGCACCTTCGCCTTGTCGTCGTGCAGGTAGCGGCCCGGCACGCCGGTGCCGCCCGCGGCGGGGAAGCCGTAGAAGTTGTTCGGCTGCTGCGCCGTGGTGAGCGCGCCGAAGTTCAGCACGTTCACGTTCAGGCCGCGGTACTGCCCGTCCGGTGACGGCGCGAGCATGCGGCTGAGCCGTGGGTCGACCACGCCGCCGAACTGCGTGCCATTCATCAGGCCGACCACGAACTCCGTCTGCCGATGGTTGTTGTAGTTGCCGCGGGTGCGGCCCATGAAGTTGATGTCGTCGTTCTGCGTGTTCGGGTACGTCAGCAGCGCGTCGTCGGCATTGCTCGCCAGCGAGGCGTTGACCTCGGCGATCACCGCCGCCGGGTTGTAGGACGCCTTGGCGGAATAGTGGTTGAGGTTGAGCGCCTTCAGGCCGTGCGCGTACTTGGTCCACTTGGCGCGGTCGCCGCCGTAGAGCCGGTCGCCGCGGGCGAGATACGCCTGGTCCACTGCGCCGTCGGTGCGCGCGAGGAGGACGATCGCCGAGTCGAGCAGCTTGCGGACCTCATCGTAGGCGTACTGCTGCGTGTCGTAGTTGAAGCTGAAGGTGTTGGGATTGATCGCCTCCTGGACGATGATCTCGCCGTGGAGGTCGGTGAGCACCTGCCAGCCCCAGGCCTTGAGGATCAGCCCGACGCCGAGGAGGTCCCACCGCTCCTCCTCGGTGGCCTTGCGGTTCATGTCCACGAGGTTCTGCCCCAGCGACCAGTACACGTCGCGCCACTGCTGCGCGCCGTTGTCGCTCGAGGGATCGTAGCCCATCCGGTCCCAGGTGCCGATCACGCCCGTGGTGATGCCGGTGAGATAGAACTGCTGGGTGTAGCGTCCGACGAACCGGCCGTCGTAGATCGGCGACGTCACCATCCAGTGGATCATCGGCGGGAGATACAGGTTCGCCGAGACGGCCTCGGGGCCGTTGGGGTTGGTGTTGACGTCGAGGAAATCGTCGCAGGCCGGGGCGACGAGGAGCACGCCGGCGAGGAGGGCGCCGCGGAGGCCCCTGCGGAGCGATCGCTTGGAGGTGTGTGTCATGGTCAGAACCCGATCTTGAGGCCGAAGTTGAAGCCGCGCGGGATCGGGAAGTTCCCATAGTCGATGCCGGCGCCGCCCGAGCCGCCGACGGCGGCCGAGTTGCCGTTCACGATGGGGTCCATGCCCGAGTAGTTGGTGAGGAGGAAGAGGTCGGTGCCGGTGATGAACGCGCTCGCCGTCCGGGCCTTGAACCAGGCGCCCGGCAGCTCGTAGCGGACGGTCACGTCGCGGAGCCGCAGCCAGTTGATGTCCTTCTCGATGAAGAGCTCCTCCGACATGCCGGTGTAGAACGCCGGCTGCGTCGCGGGGATCACGACGATCGTGTTGCGGGTCGGGGTGGCGCTGTTCTCGCGTCCGTCACGCAGCACGCCGGGGATCACGCGCGGCTCCTCACGGTCGAGCGTCCGCTTGCTGAGGCCGCGGGTCGTGAGGAAGTGCTCGGTCGCGTTGAGCACATCGCCGCCCTTCCGGATGTCGAGCAGGAAGTTGAGCGACCACTTGCCGTAGTTGAACGAGTTCGTGAGGCCGATGGTGAAGTCCGGCTGGCGGTCGTAGCCGGCGTCGATGAACGACGTCGAGCGGATCGGGAGCCCGGTGGACGGCTCGATCAGGATGTCGCCGTCGTTGTTGCGGAGGTAGAACAGGCCGGTGAGCGACCGTGTCCCGAGGCCCGGCATGGTGCCGTTGCGGACGTTGCCGTAGAGCCAGGTGTCGGAGACGTACGACTCCGGCAGCGCGTTCGGGAGCGACTTCGTCCAGCCCCACGAGTGGTCGAAGTTCACCAGCACGTCCCACGACCAGCGGTCGTTCACGATCGGCGTGCCGCGGAGCATGAGTTCGGTGCCGTAGTTCGACGTCTCGGCGCCGTTCAGGTTGAAGAGGATGTAGCCGGTCGCGTAGCTGCCGCGGATGTCGTTGACGATCTGGTCCTTGGTCTGCTTGCGGTACCAGGTCGCCTCGAGGCCGAGTCGATCGTCGAGGAAGGACAGGTCGAAGCCGCCCTCGTAGGAGGTGGCGAACTCGGGCTTGAGCGCGACGTTGGGGCCGGTGAAGCCGTAGCCGTAGCCGCCGCCGACCGTCGTCTTGTACTCGAGCGCCGGGCGGTAGGCGTAGGGGCGCGCGTCCTTGCCCACCTGCGCGTACGCGAGGCGCACCTTGCCCGTCACCCACTTCTTCACCGCCGGGAACGCGTCGGAGAAGACGAACGAGCTGGAGATGGACGGATAGAAGAACGAGTTGCGCTCCACCGGGATCGTCGAGGTCCAGTCGTTGCGGCCGGTGACGGTGAGGTAGAGGTAGTCCTTGTAATCCGCCGTCACGCTGCCGAAGAGCGAGACGAGACGGCGCTGGTTCAGTACCGACCGGTTGGTGCGGAGGTTCGTGTTGTTGACCGACGTGAAGTTGGGCTCGAGGAACTCCTGTCCCTTGAGGCCGTTGGTGTTGGACCGGAAGTCGGAGATCTGGTTGCCGACGAGACCGCTCACCGAGATGTCACCCCACACCGGACGCCGCTCGACGTTGAGCACCGTCTGCGCGTTGATGTTGCGCACCACGTCGGTGGCCACGTCCAGGATGCCCTGGGTGGACCCGGCGAAGGCGCTCTCCGGATGGCGCACCACCTGCAGCTCGTTGGTGTAGCCGTCCACGCCGATGTTGGAGCGGAGGCTGCCCCAGCTGAACGGCGTCAGCACCACGCCGAAGTTCGAGACGAGGCGCGAGTTCTTGGAGCCGTTGCGGTTGCGCTCGACGTTGAAGTACGGGTTGTCGGTCTCGGTCGCCCCGAGGATCGTGAGGCGGCGGCGCGTGCCGGCGGGCGTCGCCCAGTCCCGCGCATTGTCGGTCTGCGGCCAGATGAGGAGGCCGATCAGCGGGCCGTCCGCACCCTTCCACGGCTGGTCGTTCGTGGAATACGAGTACGCCATCGAGAGATCGGTGCGGAGCCACCGCGTCACCTGCGCCTGCGAGGCGCCGGTGAGGTTGGTGCGGCCGAAGTTCGAGTTCGGCACCACGCCCTCCTGCCGGTCGCTCGACATCGCGAGACGGTAGTTGATGCGATTGTCCGGCGACGCGCCGCTGAACGACAGGTTGTGCTTCGTCGTCATCGCGTTGCGGAAGAACCCGTCGATGTTGTCGTAGAACGTGGTCCCCGCCGCGTACGGCGCGCCGAAGTACTGGAAGCTGTTGAGCACCCCGCCGGTGAACCCGGTCCCGCCGTAGACGCGCTGCAGCTCGGGCTGGGTCCGGGTCGCCTCGAACCGGAAGCTGTTGCTGTACTCGAAGCCGCCCTGGCCGGCACGGCCGCGCTTGGTGGTGATGACGATCGCGCCGTTCGCCGCGTCGATGCCGTAGAGCGCCGAGGCTTCGGGACCCTTGAGGACCACGAGCGTCTCGATGTCCTCGGGATTGATGTCCGCGGCGCGGTTGGTGAAGTCGATGCCGCGGTTCGCGAAGGCCGTGAGCGAGCCCGGCGCGTCCGAGGCGAGCACGTTCGTGTTGAACGTCTTGTTGTCCACCGGCAGGCCGTCGACGATCATGAGCGGCTGGTTGCTCGAGGAGATCGAGCTCACGCCGCGGATGGTGATCGAGGTCGAGGCGCCCGGGATGCCCGAGGTGCTCGTCACCTCGACCCCGGCCACGCGGCCCTGCAGCGAGTTGATGAAGTTCTCGCGCTGCGTCCCCGCGATCTCGGGGCCCGCGACCGTCTGCTGCGAGGTCGCGATCGCGCGCTTGTTCGCCGTCTGCCCGAGCGCCGTGACGACCATCGCGTCGAGCTGGCTCGCCACGCGCTTCAGCGAGACGTTGATCACCGTCTCCGTCCCCACGGTGCGCTCGGCGGGCGAGTGGCCGATGAACCGGAACGACAGCACCTGCCCCACCCGCGCGCGGATCGAGTAGTTGCCATCGCCGTTCGTCAGCACCCCCGTCGTGGTGCCCTTGATGACGACCTGGACGCCGGACATCGCGACGCCGGCCTCCGTCGTCACCTTGCCGGTGATCGATTGATCCTGCGCTCGCGCTGGAGCGACCAGGAGCGCTATTCCTGCCAAGGCCAGGAATATTCTCTTCATCATGATGTGAGCTACCGGGTTACGGTGAAGGAGCCAGCCCGCCGTCGGTGGGTTCCGGCGGAACGCAATCATATGGTCACGAGCCAGCGAATGGCAAACGCCATGTCGACCGAATGTGTCCCCTTTCCCTTGATTCTGGTCTCGAGACAGGACATATCACGCCATGCTCCCCATCGACCTGCGCGGCAAGCGCGCCCTCGTCGCCGGCGTCGCGGACGACAACGGCTTCGGCTGGGCCATCGCGAAGCATCTCATCGAGGCGGGTGCGACAGTCTGCGTCGCCACCTGGCCCCCGGCGCTCAACATCTTCCTCAACCTGCTCGAGCGCGGCAAGCTCGATGCGTCGCGCGTGCTCGCCGACGGCACCAAGCTCGCGTTCGAGCGCATCTATCCGCTCGACGCCGTCTTCGACCGGCTCGAGGACGCGCCGGCCGACATCCGCGAGAACAAGCGGTACAAGGAGCTGGGCGACTTCTCCATCGCCGGCCTCGCCGCGCGGATGCGCAGTGACTTCGGCGAAGGCTCGCTCGACATCCTCGTGCACTCGCTCGCCAACGGGCCCGAGGTGAAGAAGCCGCTGCTCGAGGTGTCTCGGAGCGGCTATCTCGCCGCGGTGAGCGCGAGCGCATACTCGCTCATCTCGCTCCTGCAGCATCTGGGACCGCTGCTCCGCCCGAACGCCGCGGTGGCCTCGCTCACCTACATGGCGAGCGAGCGCGCGATCCCCGGCTACGGCGGCGGCATGAGTTCGGCCAAGGCCGCGCTCGAGAGCGACACGCGCGTCCTCGCGTACGAGGCGGGCCGCAAGTGGGGCGCGCGCGTGAACACCGTGAGCGCCGGCCCCTACGCGAGCCGCGCCGCGAGCGCCATCGGCATCATCGGCGCGATGGTGCGGTACTGCGAGACCAACAGCGCGCTGCCGCAGGCGCTCGACGCCACCGAGGTCGGCGCGGCGACGGCGTTCCTGTGCTCACCGCTCGCATCGGGGATCAGCGGGACCACGCTCTACGTGGACAAGGGGTACCACGCGATGGGGATGGCGGTGGACGGGGCGACCGTCCCGACCTTCGGTTAGAGCGCGCGCACGTACATCGTCACGGCGGGTCCGCTCGATCCGCCGTCGGTGCGCACCCCCACCGGCCGGTAGCCGAGTCGCGTGTGGAAGCGGTCCGATCCGGGATTTGGGGGTCTGAGGTTCACCTCGAGCGTCACCCGCGGCCACCGCGCCGCCGCGAACGTTTGCATGTCCGCATACAGCGCCGCCCCCACGCCCTGCCCGCGCACCCGTTCGGCCACCACCACGCGGTCGAGGTACAGGAACGCGTCATACCGCGCCGCGAACCAGCGGTAGTTCTCGCTCCAGTAGTCGACCCCCGAAGGCAGGCAGAGCACGAACCCGGTGATGCCCTCCGCATCCTCGGCCACCCTCAGATAGCACGCGAGCGCGGCGATCCGGTCCAGATCGCCGCGCTCGAGCACGTTCACGTTCGGGGCCGCCGAGTTGTTCAGTGCCAGCAGGGCATCGAAGTCGGCGGCCACCGCATCACGGATCACCTCACGATGCCATGTCGTCGTCCATCGCGATCACCGGCCGCGCCGGCACGTCCTCGGCCTTCGGCACCACCGGCGGCTGGCCCGCGCGCCGCGCTTCCTGGTTGAACTTGTTGAGGTCCTCGGTGAGGATCTTCTGCAGCCGCTGCAGCTCCACGTCGAGCAGCTTCGAGAGTTCGGTGAAGACGGCGGTCGCCTGGTCGGTGGGGCGATACGGCCCCGAGCCCACCACGCCGGCGAGTCCCGCGATGCGGTTGTTCAGGCGCACGGGATAGTTGAGCGGGTCCTGCCCGCTCTGGTTCTTGGTCTGGTAGATCTCGCGTTCCACCTTCGCCATCGCCGAATCGATCGCCTCACCGGTCCGACGGAGGCGCGGCGCCGCCGCGATCCGCTCCTGCAACTGCGCTCTCACGTTGCGGATCGTCTTCACGGCGTCGTTCGCGGCCGTCGTGCGGTCGCGCACCTTGATCAGGAAGTCGAACTGCGCGAGCAGGTCGTCGGCCGTCGCCGTGGTGCGCGGATCGTTGATCAGCTTGAACTTCGCCACCTGCGGCGCGCCATCGGCGACGGTCATCCGCACGGTGTACTCGCCCGCGGGCGCCATCGGACCGCGCACGCTGCCAGCCCACATGATCATCCCGCGGAACGAGCTCGCGTCGGGGTAGCGCATGTCCCACACGAACTGGTTGAGCCCGGCCGCGTTGGCCGGACGCTGCGCGCCGCCACCACCGAAACGGCCACCGCCACCCCCACCGCCGCCACCCGCGGCCGCCGCACGCGCCGAATCACGCTCGGCGGCGAGCTGTGCCGAATCGGGCGACTGATAGCTCTTGATCACCGTGCCATCCGGCGCGAGGAACTCGAGCTTCACGCGCTGGTTCGCCGTGGCGAGATGGTAGTAGACCACCGCACCGCTCGTCGGGTTCTGTCCGGGATTGGACGCCGCGCCGCCGGCCCCGCCGCGACCGCCGCCGAATCCGCCACCCCATTCGATGCGGTACGCGTCGCGCGGCTGGAACAGGTGCGCCGGCTTCGCGAGCACCTCGGGCGTCATCTGCCGCAGCGCCGAGAGGTCGTCCATGATCCAGAACGAGCGGCCATGCGTGCCGGCGACGAGATCGCCTTCCTTGATGACGAGGTCGTGCACCGGCACCGGCGGCAGGTTGCGCTGCAGCGGCTGCCAGTTGGCGCCGTCATTGAAACTCACGTACACGCCGCGCTCGGTGCCGGCGTAGAGCAGGCCGCGCCGCACCGGATCCTCGCGGATCACGCGCGTGAACTCGTCGGCCGGGATGCCGGTGACGATCTTCGTCCACGTCGCGCCGTAGTCGGTGGTCCGGTAGAGCAGGGGCTGGAAATCGTCGAGCTGGAACCGGTTGGCCGCGACATACGCGGTGCCGTTCGCGTAGTGCGACGCCTCGATGATCGAGATGCGCGTGAAGTCGCCGATCCCCGGCGGCGTCACGTTCTTCCAGGTGCGGCCGCCATCGCGCGTGACCTGCACGTAGCCGTCATCGCTGCCCACCCAGAGCACATCGCCCGACTGGAACGACTCGGCCAGCGTGAACACCACGCCGTACGTCTCCACGCCGGTCTGGTCCTTGGTGATCGGGCCGCCCGAGGCGCCGAGGGTGCGCGGATCGTTGCGCGCGAGCGGCGGCGAGATGGGCACGAAGCTCTGGCCCTCGTTCGTGGAGCGGAAGAGCGTCGAGCCGCCGGCGTAGAGGACCTTCGGATCGTGCATGGAGATCACGATCGGGAAGGTCCACTGGAACTTCACCTTGATGTCCTCCGACGACCAACCCATCGGGTTGTCGGGCCACGCATTGATGTTGCGCTCGAGACCGTTGCGCATGTCCTTGCGCGTGAGGTATCCCGAGTAGCTGCCGGCGTAGATGATGTCGGGGTCGCGCGGGTCGGCCGTGACGTAGCCCGACTCACCGCCGCCCGCATCATCCCAGTCGCCGATCGCGATGGTGCCCTGCTGACGGCTCGGGCCGCAGAGCGTGGAGTTGTCCTGCTGCGCGCCACAGACCTTGTACGGGAAGTGGTTGGTGGTGGAGACATGGTAGAACTGCGCGGTGGCGAAGTCCTGCTCGCTCCACGTCGCGCCGCCGTTGGTGCTCACGTTCGCGCCGCCATCGTTCGCCTGCACCATGCGCAGCGGGTCATTGGGCGCGATCCACAGGTCGTGGTTGTCGCCGTGCGGCACGCTGATCTGGTTGCGCCACGTCTTGCCGCCGTCGGTGCTGCGGAAGAACGAGACGTTGAGGCCGTAGACGATGTTGGTGTCCTTGGGGTCGGCCACGAGGCGCGAGTAGTACCACGCGCGCTGGCGCATGTTGCGGTCGCCGTTGAGGAACTGCCACGTGGCGCCGCCGTCGTCCGAGCGGTAGGTGCCGCCCGAGTCGGCCTCGATCTGCGCCCACACCCGGCGCGGGTTCGCGGGCGAGACGGCGATGCCGATCTTCCCGAGCACGCCCTTGGGCAGGCCGGGGTTGGCGGTGAGCTCGCGCCACGTCGCGCCGCCGTCGGTGGTCTTCATGATGCCGCCGCCCGGGCCGCCCGAGTTGAGCATCCACGGCCGGCGATACGCATGCCAGAAGCTCGCGTAGAGCGTGTTGGGATCGGAGGGATCCATGATGAGGTCCCACACGCCGGTCGAGTCGTTGCGGAAGAGGATCTTCGTCCAGCTCTTGCCGCCATCGACCGTCTTGAAGACGCCGCGCTCGGGGTTGTTGCCGAACGCATGGCCGAGCGCGCCGACGTAGACGATGTCCGGGTTGGTGGGATGCACGCGGACGCGCGAGATGTGGCGCGTCTCCTTGAGTCCCATGAGCGTCCAGGTGCGGCCGGCATCGGTCGTCTTCCAGAGTCCGTCGCCGTGCGAGGTGTTGCCACGGATGTCGGTCTCGCCGCCGCCCACATAGACGATGTCGGGATTGGACTCCGCGACGCCGATCGCGCCGATGGTGCCGCCGAAGGAGCGGTCGGTCACCGGCTGCCAGTTCGCCCCGCCGTCGGTCGTCTTCCACACGCCGCCGCCGGTGGTGCCCATCCAATACTCCAGCGGGCGATTGGTCGACCCGGCCACGGCGACCGACCGGCCGCCGCGCGCGGGACCGACCTCGCGCCAACGCAGGCCGTTGAAGGCGGTCGGCGCGATCGACTGCGCGCCGAGGGCGGCCGGCGCGAAGGCCGCGAGGAGCGGGATCGCCGCGGCGAAGAACGCCGCACGGCGACCCAGGGAGACGACGAAACGAGCAGGACGACCAGACACCGGACTTCCTCCGAACGGGGTGGGGACGATCTCGAACCGATGTTGCCGTGTTCGCATACGGAACGCAAGCAGGGTTCCCGGAGGACCTGGCGGACCGGCGCCGCATGACTGCGGGATGAATGCCGAGGGACGCCGCGCTACATTCTCAGGCGAGCGGCGCAGCCCGTGCGCCGCGCCATTCTCGAGGCCCTCATCATGCGCATCCTCCTGACCCTCGTTACGCGCTCGCGGCGCGCCGCGTTCGCCACCCTCGCACTCCTCTCCCTCGGCGCCTGCGCCAAGAAGGACGAGGCCCCGCCGGCCGAAGCGCCGCCGGCGCGCGACCCCAACACGCCCCTCTACGCCGTGGGCAGCGGACTGCAGACGCCCGAGTCCGTGCTCTGGGACGCGGCGCGCGGCGTCTGGTACGTCTCCAACATCAACGGCAACCCGCCGCAGAAGGATGACAACGGTTACATCCTCCGGCTCGGCGCCAATGGCGAGGTCATGGACACCGTGCCGTTCATCAACGGCGCGGACGACGACATCACGCTCCATGCGCCCAAGGGCATGGCCCTCAAGGGTGACACGCTCTGGGTGGCCGATATCGACGCGGTGCGCGCCTTCGATGTGAACACCGGGAAGCAGGTCGGCAGTGTCGACGTGCGCCCCCTGCGAGCGACGTTCCTCAATGACGTCGCGATCGGCAATGACGGCGGCATCTACATCACCGATTCGGGCATCGCGTTCAAGGCCGACGGCTCGGTGACGCATCCCGGCAAGAGCCGCGTCTTCGTCATCCGCAACATGGCGGCATCGGAGGCGGTCGTCCTGCCCAAGGAGTCCGCGGCCAACGGCATCGCGTGGAACAGCTCGCGCAACGCGTGGACGATCGTCGGCTTCAACACGGCGGACATCTATGAGTGGGTGCCCGGCGCGAAGGAGGCGACGGTGGTCGGCACCGGCGTCGGCGGCGCGGACGGACTGCTCGTTCTCCCGGGGAATCGCGCGATCTACACCAGCTGGGCCGACTCATCGCTCAACGTCTTCGAGTCCGGTGCGAGCAGGACGCTGCGCAAGGGACTCAACGCGCCGGCCGACATCGGTTACGACCCCGCGCGCAAACTCGTGGCCGTGCCGCTCTTCACGTCCAATCGCGTGGAGTTCTGGCCGATCGACGGCTGATCGACCGCTGAGCACCGCTGGACCTCGTCGGGCGGCGGCGATGTTCCGTCCGTTCACGCCGGAGTGGGCGTCGGCCTTCCGCGATGCGGTGGAGGCCGACGCCCACTATCGCGAGGTGGCCGCGAAGTGGACGTGGCCGGTCGCGCTGGTGCTCGATGCCGCGCCGGAGTTCGGCTACGACGCCCCCATCGCGGTCGAGCTCACGCTCGCGCATGGTCGATGCAGCGGCGCCGAGATCCGTGCGGTCGAGGCCGTCACGGCGCCGTTCGTGCTGCGCGCGTCCTACGCGACCTGGAAGCTCGTCGTCACCGGTGCGCTCGACCCGCTCGCCGGCGTCGCGCGCGGGCGCATCCACGCGCAGGGCTCGCTCACCACGCTCATGCTCCACGCGCGCGCGGCGGCCGCGCTCTGCCAGTGCGCGCGTGTCATCCCCACGCGCTTCCCCGACGAGACCGCGTAGCGGGAGGCGGCGACGCGTGGCGCCTCACGAGGTGCCGGTCTTCCCCGCCTCCCGCACCACCCGCGCGAGTTCCTTGACTCCCGCCGCGATCACCGCCTCGGCACTCCGCGCGTAGCCGATCACGAGCGTCGGGGCGCGGTCGCGCGCGACCAGCTCGTACGCGCCGAGCACGTTGAACGCGATGCCGTCGCGTGCCGCCGCGGCCATGATCCCGCGTTCGTCGAGCCCACGCGGCAGCCGCACCACTGCGTGCAGTCCCGCCGCCACGCCCGAGACCGTCGACGAGGGGATCCGCAGGCGCACCGCCTTCACCAGCGCGTCACGCCGCGCGCGATAGCGGCCTCGCATCCGCCGCAGGTGTCGGTCGAGGTCGCCGCGCGCGAGGAACTCGGCGAACGCGTGCTGCTCGATGCGCGGACCGCCGAAGTCGGTCGCGCGCTGTTCCTGCTTCACGCGCTCGAGGAGCCGCAGCGGAAGCACCAGCCACCCCAGTCGGAGCGCCGGCGCGAGCGTCTTGCTCGCCGTGCCCGCGTAGACGATGCGCGCCGGATCGAGCGACTGCAGCGCACCGACCGGCGCGCGATCATAGCGGTACTCAGCGTCGTAGTCGTCCTCGACGACCGTCGCATCGGTGCGCCGGAGCCACTCGAGCAACGCCGCACGGCGTTCACCGGAGAGCACGGCGCCGCTCGGATACTGGTGCGCCGGCGTGACGATCACCGCGTCGGCGCGTGCGCGGTCGAGCGCCTCCACGTCCAGTCCGTCATCGTCCACCGGCACGGGCACCAGCTCGAGCCCCAGTCGCTCCACGGACTCCCATGCTTCGACGAAACAGGGGTCCTCGATCGCGATCCGCCTGGCGCCGCTCGCGCGGAGCGCCCGGAGCAACAGATGACGGCCCTGCGCCCAGCCGCTCGTCACCACCACGCGTGAGGCATCGGCATCGACGCCGCGCACCCGTGCGAGGTAGTCACTCAGCGCCTCCCGCAACGGCAGCGCGCCGTGCGGATCGGTGTAGCCGAGCGCGGCGTCGGGCATAAGACGCAGCGCGTCGCGCGTGGCGCGCAGCCAGGCCCCGCGCGGGAATGCCGCGAGGTCCGGGACTCCCGGACGGAAATCGAGGCGCGGTTCACCGGCCACGGCTTCGGTCGCGCCCGTCGCACCCGCCGCCGGTGCCACGCAGTCACTCACGTGCGGCCGCGAGCCCTGACGCACGACGATGTATCCCTCGGCGCCGAGCTGCGCGTACGCGTCCACCACGATCGGTCGCGAGACCCCGAGCTCGCCGGCGAGGTCGCGCGTGGAGGGCAGTCGCGACCCGGGTCGCAGCGAGCCGTCGCGGATGCGCGCCCGGAGCTGATCCTCGAGCTGACGTCCGAGGGGGCGGCCGGACCCCCGCACGACGGAGATCAGCAGGTCGATGGGCGTACTGGTCAAGTTTTCTGCTCCATAACTGGAACTTCAATCATGACCAGTCTGCGTCCAAGTTCCGCCGAGGTCAAGCACGGCAGGAATCGGGTGGGTTCAGCGGAACAGGCCGAACAGCTTGTCGATTCCTGAACACCGTCGTCCGGAGCCCCAAGGGAGAGCCGCAGTGTCGCGCGAGATCGAGTTCCCGTCCCACCGTACCTCTGCCCTCGCCGACTGGGGGCTCATCGCCATCCCCGGCGTGATCTGGGGCGCGTCGTTCCTGTTCATCGCCGAAGCGCTGCACGCGGTCGCGCCGATGGGGCTCACGCTGCTCCGCATCGTGATCGGCTTCGTCGCGCTGTCCTGCTTCCCGGCGGCGTGGAAGCCGATCGAACGGCGCGACTGGATCCCCGTCGGCTGGCTCGGCCTCCTCTGGATGGCATTCCCGCTCTCCATGTTCCCGTTCGCCGAGCAGCGCATCTCGTCGGCGATCGCGGGGATGCTCAATGGCGCGGTCCCGCTCTCGACGGCCATCATCGCGACGATCATCGCGCGCAGGCTCCCGGCGCGCGGCGTGCTCACCGGGCTCGCCATCGGACTCGTCGGCGTGGTGCTCATGGCCATCCCCGATCTCGGTGACGCGAGCAGCGCGATCGGCATCGCGATGGTCACCATCGCGTGCGTCTCGTACGGCTTCGCGCCCAACATCGCGCGCCCGTTGCAGCAGAAGTACGGCGCGCTCCCGGTGATCTGGAGGGCGCAGATGGTCGCGATGACGCTCACCGCGCCGCTCGGCGCGGGCGACGTGATGCGCGCCCGGTGGTCGTGGGCGCCGGCGCTCGCGCTGCTCGGTCTCGGCGCGCTCGGCACGGGCGTCGCTCACGTGGTGATGGCCACCGCGTCGGGACGGCTCGGGGCGACCAAGGCGTCGGCGGCGGCGTTCCTCATCCCGCCCGTGGCACTGGTGCTCGGCGTGCTCGTACGGCATGAGCGCGTCGCGCTGCTCGCCGTGGCCGGGGGCGCACTGTGCGTGGCGGGCGCCTGGGTGATGCGGCGCGCGAACGCGGTGCCGGCGCCAGCTTCGCTCCCGATCTCGAAGAAGGCTGCCGCCATCGCGCTGTCGCTCGCCGCCACATCGGCCGTCGCCGCCGCGCCCGCTCCCGCGCAAGGGACGTCAACGCGCCGCGCCCCCCTGCGCGAGGCGACCGCGCACGAGGCGCTCGCGCTCGCCCGTCTCTCGGGCCCGGTGCGCATCGACGGCCGCGGCGACGAGGCGGCGTGGCAGTCGGTCGCGGCCATGCCGATGGCCGTGCACCTCCCCAACTTCGGGGCCGCGCCATCGGAACGCACCGTGGCGCGGGTCGCCTACGACGCCGATGCGCTCTACGTGATGATCGACGCGTACGAGGCGCATCCCCATGGCGTGCGCGCGAGCTCCATGCTCCGCGACGACGATGCCCCCGGCGATTTCGTGAACGTGCTCCTCGACACGTTCGGCGACCGCCAGAACGCGGTGAACTTCTCCACCACGCCGGGCGGGCAGCGTAACGACTGGTCCATCAGCAACGATGCGCAGAGCACGGCGGGATTCAGCCCTGCGTGGAACGGCGTCTGGGATCTCGCCGTGACGCGCGACGAGGACGGATGGCACGCCGAGTATCGGATCCCGTTCTCGACCCTCCGCTTCACGGCGGATGACGGGCGCGTGGAGTTCGGGATGAGCATCAATCGCCTGAGCGCGCACTCCAACGAACGCGTGACGTTCCCGCGCATCGAACCGGCCGCGCCGCTCGCGCTCTGGAAGCCGTCGCGCTTCCAGCGCGTCTCCGTCGAAGGGATCCATCCGGTGCGCAACGTGCGCGTCGTGCCCTATGCCGTCACCGGCGTGAAGGGCGGGCGCACGCCGGATCCCTCGCACTCGCCGTGGGCGCGATCCGTCACCAGCGAGTTCGGCGCCGACCTCAAGGTCGCGGTCACGCCCAACCTCACCCTCGACCTCACCGCCAACACCGACTTCGCGGAGACCGAGGTGGATGACCAGCGCGTGAACCTCACGCGCTTCCCGCTGCTGTTCCCCGAACTGCGTCCGTTCTTCCTCGAACGCGCGGGCACGTTCGCGGTGCGGACGGGCGAGACCGACGTCCTCTTCAACACGCGCCGCGTGGGTCTGACGGCGGATGGCCGGCCGGTGCGCATCCTCGGCGGGGCACGGCTCGTCGGACAGGTGCGCGGATGGGACCTCGGGTTGTTCGACGCGCAGACCGCCGGTTCCGCCCTCTCTCCGCGAGAGAACCTCGGCGTGCTGCGCGTCCGCCGCCAGGTGCTCAACGTGCGCAGCTGGGTGGGCCTGATGATGACCTCGCGCATCGGCGGTGATTCCAGTCAGCAGGCGCTTGCCGCGGACGGTGACCTCTACCTCGGCGGCGACGATTACCTGAGCTTCGGCGCGTCGGTGCTCGCCGGCGCGGCAGGCGTCGGCGCCACGGAGGGCGTGCTGCCGCGCGGGGCGCTGCGCCTGCTCGTCGAGCGACGGCGCGATCGCGATCTCTGGTATCGTGCGGGCCTCTCGACCACGGGCGCGCAGTATGCGCCGGCGCTCGGCTACGTCGAGCGCGGCGATGCCATCCGGCCCATGCTCGAGCTCGGCTACGGCAGGCAGGTCACCGCGGCGGGCCATGTGGTGCGCGCCGCGCTGGTGTCGACCGGTCAGTATCGCAACGCGGCCGGGACGTTCGAGCAGTCCCTCACGAGCGCGAACCTCTCCCTCGCGCGGCCGAGCGGCGCGCTGTGGACGCTCACCGCGGCGCGCCAGGAGGACGACCTGCTCGTCGGTTTCGCACCGACGCCCGCGACGACGGTCCCGGTCGGACGACACGCGGCGACCTACGGACAGCTCACGCTCACGCCGGCGACCGGCCCGCGCATCGCCGTCGGTGGCACGGTGCGCGCCGGCGGGTTCTTCGACGGGACGCTCGGCTCGCTGCTGCTCTCGCCCGAGTGGCGCGCGTCGCGGTTCTTCCGCGTGCGCGGCGACCTGCAGGTGGACCGGATCGCGTTCGCCACGCGTGATGAGACAGAGTGGTCGCAGCTCGCGCGCGTGCGGTTCATCGCGGCGTCGAGTCCGCGACTCACCCTCACGGCGGTGGTGCAGTCGGTGTCGCTCGCGAAGGCGGCCACCGCGAACGTCCGGCTGCGCTACAACACGGCGGAGGGCAACGACCTCTGGATCGTGTACGGGCACATCGAGAACCTCGACGCGGACCGGTTCACGCCGCGCGCGCCGGGGACCGCACGGAGTGCACTGCTGGTGAAGGTCACGCGGGGATTCGGTCGGTAGCGCGCCTCACGGGCAGTCGATCGGCTCCGCGCGCCAGTCCACCGTGCCACGCATCCACCACACGTGGCCGACGAGCGCGCCGTCGGCCGCGCGTCGCACCCACGCGAAGTCCGCCGAGGGGATCCGGAGCTTGATCGAGTCGGCCTCGGTCGCGAGGATCGTCGGGTCGCGCAGCAGCGTGTCGAGGCGCGCGCGCGTGGTCACGCGGAAGCACCCCGCGATGATCGACAGCCGCGGCGAGTCCGCCCGCTGCGCGACCGAGGGCGCCAGCGCGGACGCGGCGGACTTCGCCGCCTGCGACTGGAGCGCCCGCACGCCAGCCGGCGCCGCGACGTCCGCCGAGGCACCGGCGGTCACTCCGGTCACCACGACCCCTTCGAGGCGCGCATCGCCGAGCCGCCGACGGAGCGCCTGGGTGTCCGCGAGTGCCTGGCGCGCGCGGGCTTCGGACGTCGGCGCCTCCGCTTCGGCCGACGGGATCGTCGCCGGTGCGGGCACGTTCGCGGGAACCGGCGCGGAACCGGCGGCCGTCGTCGCGCTCGGCGCGCCGGCTGCTGCCGCGTTCGCGAGCGCGGCCGAGGAACGCGATGCGGCAGGTGGCGCTGCGCGAAGGGACGTGTCGCGCGAGGGTGTGTCCGCCTCGGCGGCGCCTTGGGATGCGGGTGTGGCCGGCGTCTCGCGCGCCGCCGACTCGTTCGCCTTCGGGAACGCGATCATCTCGGCGGCCGGGCTCGCGACGGGCGCGGCCGTGAACCCGATCCCGTCGCGCGCGACGTATCCGAGACCCGCGACGAGCACGACGCCGGCGGCCATCTTCATCCACGACGGCACGCGGCGGCGTGGCGCGACGCTCGGCGCCACCGGCGCCGCACGCCCGCCCTGGGGGATCACATCCCCCGCGACCACGTCGAGCGCGCTCAGGATCCGCGAACTCGCCGCGATGAGCCCGCGCGCCTCCGCCGCGGCCGCCGCCCACTCGGGATCCTCCGCCACCAATCGCTCCACGCGCGCGGCTTCCTCCGCCTCGAGCTCACCGTCGAGCCAGGCGTGGATGAGCCCTTCGTCAGGACGCGGCATGCGAACCTCCACGGCGCTCGGCCACGAGCGCCTCATATGACTCGGCGAGACGCTTCCGCGCCCGCGACAGTGTCGTGCCCACGGAGCTCTTCTCGATCTGCAGCACGTCGGCGATCTCCGCGTAGTCCAGTCCTTCCTCCTTCAACAGCAGCGCTTGTCGATCGCGCTCCCCGAGCTGCTCGAGCGCCTTCCGCGCGAACGACGCATCCTGCGCGCGCTCCAGCGTGAGATCCACGCTCTCCACCTGCGCCTCGCGCGCCTCGGCCGCCATCAGCTCGAGATGCCGCCGGTTCCGCGCATCGCGCCGCGCCCCATCGCGCACCAGGTTGTGCGCCACCGCGAAGACCCAGCTGCGCTCGTTCACGATCGTGTCCTGCCGCAGGGCCCGGACGAACGTCTCCTGCGCGACCTCCTCCGCCCAGTCGCGGTCACCCAAGCGCCGGGTGAGGTACCGCACGAGCGTGGCGTGATACTCGCGGAAGAGACGTTCGGCCTGGTCCACGGCGTTACCAGTCGCGTCCGAGCGCCGTGAGGGCGCGCTCGTCGAGCTGTTCCATCCCGTCGGCCGCGAGGCGGATGGTCATCGCGCGACCGTGGACCTCGACCTTCTCGCCGAGCGCGAGGATCTCGCGCAGTTCGGGGATCCGCTCCATCGCCGCGAAGTACGCCGGCGAGAAGGGCTTGATGGTGTACACGCGTCCGTCGGCCGCCTTCGGGCGCTCATCGACCCAGGTGCCATCGCGCAGGGCGAAGGTGCGCGTGGTGGTGCTGCGCCGTCCGCTCCCGGCATCCTGCCGGAGGTCGATCGACCGCGCGTCGCGCATCTCGGCCGCGGCCTTGGCGACCTCGAACTCGTTGCGCGAGCGTTCCTGGGCGACGGATGCCGGCGCCGGAGCGCGTGCCGCGAGGTCGTTCGCCGAGCCACCGGTGCTGCCGGAGGTCGCGCCGAGCCCTGCGCGCGCCGTCTCGCGACGCACCGACGGGACGCTGCCCGTGGCCGCGGGTCCGTTCGTCGCGCGCACCGGCTGCATGCCGGGCTCGAGCACGAGATACGACGTGAGCTCCGTGGGGATCCCCCAGCGCTCGCCGAGCTGCTTCATCTCGCCGTCGATCTCGCTCGACGCGCCGTTCTTGCGGCGCTCGGCGCTCAGCCAGCCCACGCGTTGCGTGGCCCACAGCCGGCCGACGAACGCGTCGGCAGGACGGCGCGAGGGGAAGTTGGCGCGCGCCTCCCAGGTCACGGGACCATCCGGCGTGTCACCCGTGATGGTGATGCGCCCGCCGCCTTCCTGGCCGAACGCCGTCGGGATCGCACTCGCACGGTAGCGCGCGAGGACGGTGAGCTCCTGGCCGGCGAAGAGGTCGAGGCGGCCCGCGGGCTGGAGCGCGCGCAGCTGCACGCCCGTCGCGCGGACCCGGAGGTTCGTCGCCACCGGACGCTGCAGTCGCTGCGCCACGACGCCCACCACGCGCTCCACATCCTCCTCCGGGCGCACGAAGTGCGCGGTGCCCGCGCCGTCGAGCGCGACCTGTTCGAGCAGCGCGGCGTTCAAGTCGGCGCCGAGGCCGAAGGTGAACACGCGGCGCTGGCCGCGCAACTCGCCGGCGCGCGCGGCGATCCGCTCGCCGCGGCGCTCGCCCACCGTCGGCGCGCCATCGGTCATGAAGAGGACGAGCGCCAGGCGGCCGTTCACCACATCGGCTTCGAGCGCGCGCTCCATCGCGCCCATGATGTTCGTGCCGCCGCTCGCATTGAGGTCGTCGAGCCACTCGGCGGCGCGGTCGCGCTCCATCGCCGTCGCGGTGGTCCAGCCATCGCGATACTCGTCGACGTCATTGGAGAAGGCGATGAGCCGGAATCGGTCGTCACGACCGAGGGTGCCGAGGAGCTGCTTCCCCGCGGCCTTCGCCTGCGCGAGCTTCACGCCGCTCATCGAGCCGGAGACGTCGATCACGAAGGTGACGTCGCGCGCCGTGGCGCGGCGGATCACCGACGGTGGCGCGAGCGTGATGAGGGCGTAGCCATCCTCGCCCTGCGGCGCATGCGTGAGCACCGAGATCGCGGCGCGATCGGTGTCGCGCACCGGCAGGAGGATGGTGACCGTGCCCGACGCGTCATCGATGCGGGCGACGCGGCGATCCATCTCGCGGTTCATCTCCATGCGGTGCGTGGGCGACCACGCGTCACCGAAGCCATCGCCGGCCGGCCAGCGGAAGCGCAGCACGGTGCCGCTCGTCGTGCCCTGGCCGCGCGGGGCCGGCACGTCGATGCGCAGCGCATCGCCCTCGCGTTCGGCGACGGCACGGAAGCGCACCTTCACCGTGCGCGTCTGCCCGGGCTGGATGGGGAAGATCCGCGTGCGCAGCACGCCCATCCCCATCCACTCGACGAGCGCGGGGTCGCGCTGCTTGCGGACGATCTCCTCATAGATGGCGCGCGCCTGACCCGCGCCGAGCGCCTCACCGGTGACCATCTCGCCGTCGATCTCGAGCGCGAGGTCCTCGAACGCCGCGCCCTTCGGCAGCGGCAGCACGTAGTCGGCCTCGCCGATGGACCGGCCGTGGTTGGTCCACTGCTCGGTGACCTCGTAGCGGAGGACGCGCCCCTCGAGCGTCACGCGCACATCGCGCGAGGTGCGTTCCACGCTGCCGCGCACGGTGCACGGAGGCGGCTGCGGGCACGGGGCGCTCGCGCACATGATCGTGCCGCCGCAATCGGGACGGACGGGACGCCCGTCCTGCGCCGCAGCGGTGCTGGCACCGAGGGCGAAGGCGAGGATCGCGCGAGGGATCAGGGACTGCATGATGCTGCGGTACACGGGGTCTCCCGGTTGGGTTCACACAGGAGACGTTGGAACCTGACGAACTTGCACACGCCTTGTAAGTCGTTGCGTGTGAAAGAGATGGCTGCGTGCAAGGAGTGAGGAGCGAGAATGGCGGGGTCAGGGAGGAGGATCGAGGCACGAGGGGGGAGGGGGGCCCTCACCCTCACCCCTCAACCCTGACTCTTCCCTCTCGCACCTCAAGCCTCGTTTCTCGCTCCTCGCTCCTCGCTCCTCGCCTCACCCACCCTCTTCGGGCGGCACCACCCCCGGCAACCTCGTCGGCGTCCGCACGATCACCCGGACCGCGAGCAGATTCTGGTCGGCGCGATGCATGGTGCTCATCAGGTTCTCGCTCGGCTGCCGCGAGGCCCACCCGAGCGAGAACGGCACCGGCGCCGTGCGCAGCGCCGCCGCCTGCATGCGCTGCGCGACCATCATCGTCTGCGCCTCGCTCGCCCCGCGCAGCAGGATCACGAACTCGTCGCCGCCCACGCGGATCACCGGCTCCTCGGCGCGCACCTGACGCATGAGGAACCGGCTCATGCGGATGAGCGTGTTGTCGCCCATCGCATGGCCGTGCGTGTCGTTGTACGTCTTGAAGTGGTCGATGTCGATGAACAGCGTGCCCCAGTTCGCATCCGACGGGCTCAACTCCTCGTCCATCTCCGCGAGGTAGCGCCGGTTGAAGCAGCCGGTGAGCGGGTCGCGCATGGACTGCTGGCGGAGCTCCTCCTCCATCTTCTTGCGCCCGGTGATGTCGACCAGCATGCCGTGGTAGAGCATCTCCTTGGTGTCCTTGTCCTCCACCGCGTACGACGTGTCGAGCACCGTGAGGAGCACGCCGTCGGGGCGCACGATCTGCAGCTCGAAGTCGCGTGACCACCCCTGCCGCTCGATGAGCTCGAGCTGCGCGAGCCGGCGCGCGGGGTCGAGCACGAGTTCGTTGGCGCCGTAGTTCTGCAGGTCGTCGAGCGACCGCACACCGATGAGCGCGAAGAACGCGGGATTGCCGTCGAGGATCTCGCCGCGCGCGTTGGTGATGTAGATGGCCTCGCGCAGGTTCATCACGAACGAGCGCAGGCTCTCGGAATCCTCGAAGGAGCGGAAGCGCCGGCTCATGCCGCACCTCCGGCCGCGGGCGCGGACGGCGTCGCGGTGGCCTCGGCTGAGGCGGCCGCGGCCGGCGCATCGACGCCGATGGGGAGCGGCGTCTTGTCGTCGACCACGGCGAGCCGCGGCTCCCAGCTCTGCATCATCGCGATGAACGCCGTCGCCGTCTCGCGGTCGAAGTCCGGTCCCGCGCCCTCACCGATCATCTGGAGCACCCGGTCCGATTCCCAGGCCGCGCGATAGGGGCGATTCGTCCGCATCGCGTCATAGACGTCGCAGACGTGCACCAGCTTGCTCGCCGGATGCACGTTGCGCTCGAAGTGCCGCCTGGGATACCCCTGCCCGTTGATCATGATGTGGTGCTCGTAGGCGACCGCGGCCGCGAGATCGAGGTCCCGGTCGCTCTCGTAGATGATCTTCGCACCGTCCACCGGATGCTTGCGCATCGTGACCCACTCCTCGTCCGTGAGCTTCCCCGGCTTGGTCAGGACCTCCTTGGGGATACGCACCTTGCCGAGGTCGTGCAAGAGTCCGGCCACCCCGAACGCGCGGACCTCCCTCGGCCCCATCCCCATCCACTCGGCGAGCGCCATGGTGAGGACGCTCACATTCAGGCTGTGCGTCGTGGTGTATTGGTCGAACTCCTTCAGCTGCAGCAGCGGGATGATGATCCGCTGGTCGCCGTGCATCGCCACCGCGAGCGACTTCACCACGCTCTCCGCCTCGATGAGCGGGAGCGCTCCGGTGACCTGCACCTCGTCGTGCATCCAGCGGACGGCATCGGCCTCGTCGGTGAGCGAGAACCGCACCGTCGCCGTCTTCACCGGCCCCGCCTCGATCGGCCGCACCGCGTCGTCCGAGCCCCGCACGCCGATGGCGCCGAACTTGATCGTGGATCGCCGCTCCGGACTCCGGCCGGCGCTGTCGACCGCCTGCAGCGTGAGCCGCGCGAGCACCTCCTCGAGGAACCCCTCGAACTCCTCGCGCGACGTGCCGCGCTCGAACTCGAGCCGTTGCACCCCGGCGTTGGCGAGGCGCGACCCCCACCCCCAGTCCCCGAGCTCACGCAGCGCCTGCTCGCCGTGGATCACGTCCTCGCCGAGGAAGCTGAACCGCGGACGCGGATCGGTCTCGAGGAGCCGCTGCAGCGATCCGTACGCGCCGTCGATCGTCCGCTCGCGCGCCGGGTGCCCGTCGCCGTAGAGCGACATCGTCGCCAGCGACTGCGCGAATTGGTTCAGGAATCGCACCGGTTCGCTCATGACGCCCTCAAGCCGTCGCTCATGCCGTGCTCCCGCGCTGGGTCACCGCGTCGCGGATCTCGTCGTCCGCGCTCGCCGCGGCCAGCGCGAGCGCCTCGCGCGCCGCCGGATGCTCGCGCCAATGCGTCGCGAGCCCCTCGAGCGCGGCGAGCATCTCCGGGGTCTTCGACGTCAGCGTCGCGCGCTTGATGAGCTTGCCGACCTTCACCACGCGCGCGGCGAGCCACGACGCGGTGTCGCTCGCCTTGTGGCTCGCGAGGGCGCGGATGCCCAGGGCGCGCAGGTCGGGATTCACCGTCGCGTCGTCGGCCCGCACGCGGAGCAGCGCCGCGGCGTCGCGCGGGCAGTCCTTCATCGCCGCGCCGAGCGCGAGCCGCAGCGCGCCCTCGTCCGCATCGGCCATCGCGCGCACGATCGCCTCGTCGCGCGTCGCGGGCGTGCGCAGCAGCTGCCGCAGCGCCTCGCGCCGCACGAGCGCGTCCGGGTGCGAGAGGAACCGCGCCGCATCGTAGCCGCACTCCCATTCGGGGTGCCGCGCGAGCATCGCGATCAGCGGGCGCACCGACGCCCAGCGCATCGCGGGGATCCGCTCCAGCACGAAGCTCCCCACCGGCGCGCCGGCGGCTTCGAGCACCGCGATCAACCGCTCCACCGCGCGGTCGTCCGGCGCCGTCTCCAGCGCATCGAACAGCGGTTCGGTCGCCGCGGCCCCCATCCGCTTCGCCATCCGCTGCAACACCGCCTGCGGGAACGGCTCCACCAGCAGCTGCGCGCGCAGCCGCGCCGGCGTCGCGATGTGCCGCCACAGCACGTCGCGCATCCACACCGCGGGCGCGTTGTCCACGAGGTTGAGCAGTGGCGCCAGGTCGTCGCGGGAGACCATGATGTCGACCGAGCGCCAGACCTGGTCCCCGAGCGTCTCGATCTCGAGCCCCATCGCGAGCAGGCGCTCCGGTTCGATCCCGATGTTCGTGTCGGCGTTGAGGAACAGCGGCGCGCGTTTGGAGAACTTCTCCAGCGTGAGCCGATAGCCGTCGGGGTTCGGGTCCTCGAGCGCCCAGCCGGTGAGCAGCTGCTGCACCTGCTCGCGCAGCGCGCCGTCCGCCGCACCGCGCACCTCCACGGCACCCGCATCCGCGTGCTCCGCCATCTTCGTCAGCATGCGCACCATCGAGTGCGAGATCGTCTGCCCCGACGTGTCGGCGGCCGCCTTCACCAGGTCCACCACCGCTTCGAGCGCCATGCCCTGCGCGGCGTCCGACACGAACTTCCGGCGCTGACGCAGGTCGCCACCCATCTCGAGCAGTCGATTGAGCGTCTCCGGCGAGAGCGTCGACACCAGCGAACTCACGCGCTTGGTGAGCGCCGCTGCGTCGCGGCCGCCCTTCACCTTGAGCTCTTCGGCGATCTGCAGCAGGTACCCGACCACCACCTGGTCGTACGCCGTGTCGCGCTTCACCTCCTCGATCGCCTTCGCCACCACCTCGGGGTTCACCGACTCGGCGTCGTTCTCGTCCACCGTCACGCCCGACTGCTTCACGAGCGCCGCGCGCGCGAGCCCGATCCACAGCTGCGCCGATCGGCTCCCCGCCCCCACCGCGCGGATCTGGTCCTCGACGTCCGCGCCCTCGGGGAGGTTCAGATCCTCCTCGAGCAGCTGGAGCTGCGCGAACGTCATCGGGTAGAGCCGGATGTGCGCCCATTGCGCGAGGATCTCCGGCCCCTCCATCCCCAGCGGACGCGGCAGCCGCCCCGCGTCGGTCGAGACCTTGGCGAGCATGTCCACCAGCTCGTCCTCGGCCACGCCCTGCGTGAACTTCACCGCGCCCAGGTGATGGCGGTGCAGGCGCATCGCCAGCTCGCGCAGCACCGGGTTCTTGTCGTCGGTCGCGACGCCCTCGATGATCAACTGGTGCCGCGCCACGCCGAGCGAGAGCGCCGCGCGCTCCTTGAGCAGCACGTCGAGCCGCCGCTGCAGCTCGCTCGACGTGTTCTCCAGCAGCGGATGGCCCGGCGGATAGATGGCGTTCTTGTGCAGCCCGATCGAGAGCTCGATCAGGAACTCCGACAGTTCTCGAGAGAGACTGGCAGCCTCACCGGCCGCGACGGCGCGCGTCATCGGGGGCAATATGTCAGGTCGGACCCTCGTCGTGCCATGCGCGCGCCGGCCTCCCGGCGCTCACGCGGTGTCGTCGATGGACGCGCGCACCGGCCGGCAGTATCTCTCCCGCGTGCCCGCGACCGCCGCCGCTCCTCCCCGCATCCCTGCCGCCGCGCCGCCCCTTTCCCTCGGTCTGCGCACGACCCTCGCCGAAGTCGCCCGCACCGTCGTCCCGCACGCGTTCGACGACCCGGCCCGCGGCGCCCGCCTCGTGGCGCGCATCGAGGTGGAGATCGCCGCACTCCACCCGCGCAAACGGCGGGAGCTCCTCGGCGGCACGGAGCTCTTCGGCTCCTGGCTCGGCGCCCTGATCGTCCTGCAGGCTCCCAAGGCCTTCCGGCTCCAGACCCGGCAGGCACAGGCGCGGATCCTCGAGCGCTGGCTCCGGTCACCGATCGGCCCCCTGCGCTCGCTCGCCAACAGCCTGCGACGGCTCGTGCTCTTCCTCGAGTACACCTCGCCGGAGGCCGCGCTCGAGGTGCGGTACCTCGGCCCGTATCACACGCGCGGTCCGGCCGTGCCGTGGGAAGGCGCGCTCACCGGCACGCCCTCGGACGACGAGCCCGTCGCGCGCGCACCGATGCCCACCGCGGCGCACCTGCCGTCCGCGGTCAGGGCGCCGGTCGAGCCGATCGAGTTGCCGCCCGTCCTACCCCGCGCCGGGACCGGGGCACGCCCCGCCGAACCTGACCGCCTCAGGGCCGGCGTGATCGTCATCGGCAGCGGGGCGGGCGGAGCCGTTGCCGCCGCACGACTCGCCGAAGCCGGGCACGACGTGCTCATCGTCGAAGCCGGCGCGCTCTGGACCGGGGCCGACCTCACCGAGGACGAGCACGCGATGCATTCGCGGCTCTACGCCGAACGCGGACAGCGCGCCACCGACGACGCCGCGCTCGGCATGCTCCAGGGCGTGAGCGTCGGCGGCGGCACGACCGTCAACTGGATGATCATGCTCCGCACCCCCGACTGGGTGCTCGACGAATGGGCCGCCTACAACGGCGCCGAGGGGATGCGCCCCGCTGACCTCGCGCCGGTGTTCTCGCGCATCGAAGAGGAACTGCACGCGCGACCCGTCCCTGCCGACGCGCACTCGGCCAACAACCGCATCATCCTCGACGGCGCGCGGGCGCTCGGCTGGTCCGCGTTCGGCGGACGGATCAACGCCAAAGGCTGCGTCCGCACCGGCTTCTGCGGGTACGGCTGCCGGTACGGCGCCAAGCAGGGCGGCCTGCAGACCTACCTCCCGCGCGCGCTCGGCGCCGGGGCGCGGCTGCTCGCACATACCACCGCGCTCCGCATCGACGTCGTCGAGCGCGGGGGCTCGTTCCCGCTCAAGCGCGTGACGCTTCGCCACGCACCGCCGGGCGAGGCCTCGCGCGAACTCGTCGCCGAAGCACCCATCGTGATCGTGGCCGGCGGCGCGGTGGAGACCCCGGTCCTGCTCCAGCGCTCCGGGCTCGGAGGCGGCGGGGTCGGGCGCTTCCTGCGCGTGCATCCCGTGAGCGCCATCGTCGGCCGGTATGACCGCGAGATCCACGGGGCGAGCGGCCTCCCGCTCACCGCCGTCTGCGACGAGTTCATCCGCGGCGATGGCGGATACGGGAGCATCGTGGAGTGTCCGCCGTTCCATCCCGGTCTCGCCGCCACGCTGCTCCAGGAGTTCGGCGCGCCGCATCGTGCGCGCATGCTCGACTTCCCCAACCTCGGCTCCCTCATCGTGATCGTCCGCGATGGCGCCGAACGCGGGCACTCCGACGGGGAGGTGAGAGCGCGGAACGATGGCAGCGTGAGCATCCGGTATCGGCTGAATCCTCGCGATGCCAAACAGCTCGAGCACGGCCTCGTCGCCGCGGCAAGACTCCATTTCGCCGCCGGCGCGCGCGAGATCGCGTCCATGCACTCGCGCCCCGTGGTGCTCCGCTCGCCCGACGGGCTCGACCTGCTGCGCGGCTTGCCACTCGGCCCCAATCAGGTCACGCTGGGCTCCGCACACGTGAACGGCGCGTGCCGCCTGGGGGCGGATCGCCGCACCGCCGGCACCGATCCGCACGGCGAGGTCTACTTCGCGCCCGGGGTCTTCGTCGCCGACGGCTCGCTCCTGCCCACCGCGCTCGGCGTGAACCCGCAGGAGACCATCATGGCGCTCGCGTCCGTGGTGGCCGATCGCATCGCACAGCGGCGCCGGCCCGGCTAACTTTCGCGCCGGACGCAGCCCCCCCACCCGCGCGTCTCCCGAGCTCGCGACGCCCCGCGAGCGACACCATGCCGGAGCCTCACCACGTGACCGCAGTCGCCCCAGCGTCTCCCGAGCTGCAGAAGCTCGCGATCGATACTGTTCGTACGCTCTCGATGGATGCCGTGCAGGCCGCCGAGTCGGGACATCCCGGCACGCCGATGGCCCTCGCGCCGCTCGCTTACGCGCTCTTCACGCGCCACATGAAGCACAACCCCGCGGATCCGCACTGGCCGGATCGCGACCGGTTCGTGCTGTCGGTGGGGCACGCGTCGATGCTCCTGTACTCGTCGCTGTACTTGAGCGGCTACGGCCTCACGCTCGACGACATCAAGGCGTTCCGGCAGTGGGGCTCCAAGACGCCGGGGCATCCCGAGTTCGGGCACACGGCCGGTGTCGAGACCACGACAGGCCCGCTCGGACAGGGCGTGGGCAACGCCGTCGGCATGGCCGTCGTCGAAGCACACATGGCGTCGCTGTTCAATCGCGACGGCCACGCACCGATCGATCACTACACGTGGTTCATCGCCGGCGATGGATGCCTCATGGAAGGCATCTCGCACGAGGCCGCTTCGTTCGCCGGCCACCAGAAGCTCGGCAAGCTCATCGGGTTCTGGGACGACAACAACATCACGATCGACGGGCGCGTGAGCCTCAGCTCGAGCGATGATGTCGCCAAGCGGTTCGAGTCGTACGGGTGGCAGGTGCTGCATCTCGCCGATGTGAATGACCAGTCGGCGATCGATCGCGTGATCGCCGAGGCCAAGGCGGACACCAAGCGCCCGACGCTGGTGTGCACCAAGACGATCATCGGGTTCGGGTCGCCCAACCGTGCCGACACCGCGAAGGCGCATGGTGAAGCGCTCGGCAAGGACGAGATCCTGCTCACCAAGAAGGCGTATGGGTGGCCGAGCACCGAGCCGTTCTTCGTGCCGGAGGAGTCGCTCGCGCACTGGCGTTCGGCCAAGGAACGCGGGGTGAATCTCCAGGCGGCTTGGATGGCGAAGTTCATGGAGTACACCAAGAACTTCCCGAGCGAGGCGATGGAACTCGGTCGGCGGTGGCATGGTGACCTTCCCGCGGGCTGGGAGAAGGCATTGCCGGTGTTCGATGCGGCGAATGGGAATGTTGCGAGTCGTGCGGCGAGTGGCGTTGTGATCAACGCGCTGGCTCCGGCGGTGCAGGAACTGATCGGTGGCTCGGCGGATCTGACCGGTTCGAATCTCACGGATGTGAAGGGCGCGCAGCTGTTCTCAGCGGAGCAGCGTGGCGGGCGGAACTTCCGCTACGGCATTCGCGAGCATGGGATGGGGTCGATCATGAATGGGATGGCGCTGCATGGCGGCGTGATCCCGTACGGCGGCACGTTCCTGGTGTTCGCGGATTACATGCGGCCTGCGATCCGCTTGGCGGCGTTGATGAAGCAGCAGGTGATCTATGTGTTCACGCATGACTCGATCGGGCTCGGCGAGGATGGACCCACGCATCAGCCGGTCGAGCATCTCGCGTCGCTGCGGTGCATTCCTGGGTTGCTCGTGTTGCGGCCTGCGGATGCTGCTGAGACTGCCGAGGCTTGGCGGATGGCGTTGCGGTATCGCACTGGGCCCTCGGCGATCGTGCTCACGAGACAGAAGCTGCCGTTGATCGATCGAACGACACACAGCGCAGTGAGCGGCGCGCACAAGGGTGCGTATGTACTGAAGGATGCGCCTGATGGTATTGCGCCGAAGGCCGTCATTCTGGCGAGCGGGTCCGAGGTTGAGATCGCCTTGAAGGCGCAGGGCGAACTGCTCAAGCTCGATGTGCCGACGCGGGTGGTTTCGATGATCTCGATGGAGGTGTTCGGGGCGCAGGAAGCTTCGTACCGAGATTCAGTGCTGCCGGCGGGCGTGAAGCGTGTGGCGATCGAGGCGGCGCATCCGATGTCTTGGTATCGGTGGGTTGGAGCGGATGGGGTGATCGTGGGGATCGAGACGTTCGGGGCTTCGGCGCCGTATCAGAGGCTCTATGAGGAGTACGGGATCTCTGCGGCTGCAGTGGTGAAGGCTGTGCGCGGTTGAGCTGATCGTTCGAGCTCAGGATGTGAAGCGGCCCGTCGCGCCATGCGCGACGGGCCGCTTCCACTTAGCGAACCGAGTGTCTTGCTGGATCGGTCTCTCGTTTCGGATGGCTGGTCGCCTCGATCGCATCCCCGACCTTCAACCCGCAATGCACGCATTCCCGCCGAAAGAGCGGAAACGGCTTGCTCGAATTCGACAGCTCCGCATGGAGTGCCCTGCGAGCGAACTCACCACCACATCGCGGACATTTCCAACGCAGCAATCGCCTCGCCGCCCACGAGTACACGAGCGCCCCGACCACGAACGGCGAGATCAGGACCCAGTCCGGGACGCGACTGTTCCCGAAGACCGCGAACATCACGACCGTCGCGATCGACGGCAGGATGAACCACATCGTAGCGACGGCCTGGAGCCGCAGGAACTCACCCCACACGGGGTGGCGATTGAAGGCGATCATCTCGATCCTCTGGAATGACCTCTCACGCGAACGGATCATCCGGCAACACCACAGCGCGGCGCCGTTCGTTCATCGCCCCATCGAGATGCAGCATGGCCAGCCCGACCCCAGCCGCCCCCTGCATCAACCCCGTCTGCGCCACCACCGCATCCGGCGAGACGCGATTCTCCGCCTGCACCCACTTCATCCCATCCCCCTCCGCCGTCCCCCGCGCGATCGTGTCCTTCGCCACCCGCTCCGCGAACGCGAGCGCCTTCGCATCCCGCACCGTCCGGTGCCGCGCGACGAAGTAATCACTAACGCCGCAGTTCCCGCAGCACCGCGACACGTTGTTCCAGAACCCCGGTGACCGCTCGGGCACCTTCATGTCGATCGTCGCCACCGCGAGTTGTTCGGCATATGCACCGTACGACCGATCGAGCGTGAGCCGCTCCAGCGTATGGAACAACCGCGCCGTCCCCGCCGGCCCGTGGCACCAGCTCAGATAGAAGAGCTTCTCGTTCCCCGGCGACGAGTGATGCACCATCCGCCCATCGTTCGCCGTCTTCGTCGCGACCGCCTGCAAGTACCGCGCGCCACTCACCGCCGCCTCGAGGAACCGCGGGTCCCGCGTCGCCTCATGCAGCTTGGCGAGGAAGTACGACACCCCCGCGGTCCCGTGAGCGAAGTTGGGATACTCGCGTGGGATCGTCGCGTTCACCTTCCATCGCAACTGACCCTCTGACGCGCGTTCCGCATCGGCGATGAGCGCGTTGCCCGCGCCGCGTGCCAATGCGAGCCCCGCATCGTCACCGTACTGACGATGCGCCCAGAGCAGATAGAGCCCCGTCCCCGCACTCCCCGAGATGATGTCGGTCGAATCCATCCAGCGCGCCTTCGCATCATTCGCCGCGCCCGGCGTCTGCTGCGCCGCGTCGCGCACGAGCGCGAGTGCGCGCAACGCCCCTTCGCGATGCGCATCGTCACGTGTCACGCGATGCGCGAGGCCCAGCGCGAACCCCATACCCGCCAGGCCGGTGTAGAGGCCCGCATCCTTCTGATCCACCGATCGCAACGCTTGCAGCAGGTGCTCGGCGCTCCCATGCACGAACTCCATCGCGCGCGGTTCATTCGTCGCAGCGTGTAGCTCCACCCAGAACGGCAGCACACCCGTCGTGCCGTTGTACAGATCGTATCCCACCTCGGCGGGTCGATCGGGATCGGCCGACCAGAGGATCGTGTCGCCGCGACGTTGCGCGGTGCGCTCGAGCCAGCGCGAGGCGCGCAATGCGATATCGAGATACGGCCGCTCTCGGTCCGGCGACACTCCGCCCGAGCCCGCGAGCGCTGAGTCGCGCGTGACCGCGTGCGCGGCCGCATGCGCGACCTCCGGTGCGGCCGCGAGCGCCGCCAGCCCCGCGATGCCGTGCTGGATGACCCGTCGACGATCCATGCTCGAATCCTCCTCTCTACCCAATCTGCAGCACGGCGCGCGTTCTTGGTATTCGGTCCCCGCCCCAGTATCCTGCTTCTCGTGCGTCGATACCTCCCAGGCCTCACTCTAGTCGCGATCGTCGGCGCGCTTTCGTTCGGCATCGCCGCGGTCGAGACGCGGGTCCTCGGTTCGCCTGTCGTCGAGGCGCTTGTCGTCGCGATCCTCCTCGGCATGCTCATGCGCTCCGCGCGCACCTTGCCGCCGTCGCTCGACCCTGGCATCGACTTCGCCGCGAAGGAGGTCCTCGAGCTCGCGATCGTCCTCCTCGGCGCCTCGGTCGATCTCCCGTTGCTGCTGCGCGCAGGCCCATCGCTCGCGATCGGGATCATCGCCGTCGTCGGCCTCGGCCTCGCCATCGGATACGGCATCGGCCGCGCATTCGGCTTGCCGCATCGCCTCGCGGTCCTCGTCGCGGCCGGCAACGCGATCTGCGGCAACTCCGCCATCGCCGCCGTCGCCCCCGTCATCGGTGCCGAACGCGAGCATGTCGCGAGCGCCATCGCCTTCACCGCGATCCTCGGTGTGGCTGTCGTGCTGGGACTTCCGCATCTCATGGTCCCGCTCGGCCTGAGCGAGTATCAGTACGGCGTGCTCGCCGGCCTCACCGTGTACGCGGTGCCGCAGGTGCTCGCCGCCGCGTTCCCGGTCGGCGCGCTCGCCGGACAGGTGGGCACGCTGGTCAAGCTCGTGCGCGTCCTCATGCTCGGACCGGTGGTGCTCTTCTTCACGCTCACCCATCGCGCGCCGGCGCCACACGCGGATGCGTCGACCATCGGTGAGCGCACCGGCCGCCGCGCCTTCACGCTCGCGCGCGCGCTGCCGTGGTTCATCATCGGGTTCCTCGTGATGGCGGCACTCCGCTCGACCGGCACCATCCCGCCGGACCTCGCGAGCAAACTCAAGTCGGTCTCGGGCTGGCTCACCGTGCTCGCCATGGCGGCCCTCGGGCTCGGCGTCGACCTCCGGGCGCTTCGCAAGGTCGGTGCGCCGGTCATCCTCACCGTCTCGCTCTCGCTCGCCGCGCTGGTCGCGATGAGCGTCGCGCTCATCCGTGCGCTGCACATCGGCTGAGTGCGGACGGCTCAGAACGTGATCGACTGCAGCGCCTCGAATCGCGGGTTCACGATCGCGTTGTAGATGGCGCCGAACCGGTACGAGATTCCGAGCTGGCCGAACAGGCGGTAGTCGGTGAAGATCTGCTGCTGCCGGTAGAGGACCAGTGGCGGCGATGCGTCGCCGCCGGGGAGGGATCGCTGCGCACGGTCGCGGAGCGCGCCGAGGGAGACATTGAGCGAGAGGTGCCGCCCGAAGTTGATGCTCACCGCGCTGTTGAGGCTCGCCCGGTAGAACGCGAGTGCATCGAGATACTGCTCGCCCTGCACCGAGACCCGTGCATCGCCCCAGAGCTGGCGCGTGTTGAACGTCGCATCGAGGGAATGGAGCGGGTTCGTCTCCTCGGTCGTCCCGTACAGCGAGAGCGCATCGTAGCGGCTCGAGCGAACCCCTGCCGTATAGAGCACGGTGAGGCGCCGGCGCTGGAACTCGTCGTACGGGAAGAGATCCCACTCCACGACGCCGGCCACCCGCGTGGCCTGCGCCAGGTTCTGCGACTCGTTCTTGGTGACCGATGCCGCGCCGCCGAACGACCAGTGCGCGCCACGACTCCGCGCGACCAGGATGTCCCCGAGGAACACGCGCTGCGACAGTACCGCGTCGCCGGCGCCGATCAGCTGTACGCGTGTCTCGAGATAGCTCACGTCGAGGCCCGAACGGACCTTCCACGCCGGCGTCGTGCGGTCGGCGGTCACGCTCCCGATCAAGTTCTCGAACCGCGTGCGGGCGCTGTGGTTGAACGCGCCGAGCGCCGTCGCGCGGAACACCCAGAAGTCCCCGCGGTCGCGGGCGAGGCGCGTGCCGGGCGGGGGCGCCCAGGTGACGGAGAGATAGCGACCCGCCGCTCCCCTCGATGCCGGTGCGATCAGGAGTTGCCCGATGGCCCGCAGCATCTGCCGCCGGACGGCATCACTCGGATCGTTGGCATCGGTGACGAAGGTGATGGTGTCCGCGCGGCCGGCGAACGCACCCTGCCCCACCCCGACGACATCGAATCGGTTCCCGCCGGAGCCGGTCGCGATGCTCAGGACCTGCACGTGGATGTCGGCATCGAGCCGCTCGCGCATCCAGTCGACCCAGGTCAACTCGGTGACGATGAAGTCGCGGTCGCAGTTCCCGCGGCAGTCGAGGAAGGCGCGGAGCAGCGTGCGCGGTGCGGAGTCCGCCGCGGCTTGCGCGGGGACGGG
This sequence comes from uncultured Gemmatimonas sp., assembly GCA_964464585.1. GTDB lineage: Bacteria > Gemmatimonadota > Gemmatimonadetes > Gemmatimonadales > Gemmatimonadaceae > Pseudogemmatithrix. The sequence continues at coordinate 432,908 of CAYXGS010000001.1, forward strand.
TCTCGACGCGATCGCGAAGAGCGCGCCGAACAGGACGAGCGGACGGGGAAGACGCATCGGAGTGCACCCTGAGCCAGAGGTGTGCCCAACGATGGCGGCGGGTACGTCGTGCCGCTACCGGCCGTGGGACCGGCCGTCGCGGCGGTATCTGCCCGCCGGTCTACTCGTTGTTCCCGCTCCCGAACCGCGGATTCACCACGCTGTTGAAGATCGACCCGAACTGATAGCGCAGTCCGAAGAACGTGAAGTACCGGTAGTTGGTCGCCAGCGCCTGCTGCCGCGCCACCACTTCGGTGGGTGTGAGCCCGCCCGCCGGCAGGCCCAGCTGGTCACGCACGCGCGAGAGGCGCCCGTCGATCTGGAATGAGAGGCCCTTGCCCAGCCGCACCTCCACGCTGCCCCCGACCCCGGCATTGTAGTACTTCAGCGCGTTGAGGTATTGCGATCCGTTGAGCGAGATGTTCGCCGAGCCCCAGCGCTGCTTCGCCCCGAACGTCACGTCGAGCGAGTGCACCGGCCGTGTCTCGCGCATCCGATCGTAGATGGTGATCTCGCGGAAACGCATGTCGCGCGCACCCACGGAATAGAGCACCGCGATCTTGCGGCGCGCGAAGTCCTTGTACGGATAGTAATCCCACTCCACCGCGACGTTGAGCTCCTTCGACAGCTCGAGGTTGTTGAAGTCCGACTGCCGCGCCTCGGCAGAGAAGCCCGCGGACCAGTGGTCGCCGAGGCTCTTCACCACGAGCGCGTTCAGGCCGGAGAAGCGCTGGATGGACGTGAACGTCACCGGCACGAGCGTGCTGTCCACCCCCGTGACCGCGAGCGTGTCGTACGTGAAATTGCTCTCCCGGTAACTCGCGTTGGCGCTGAGCTGGATCTTCCACGCCTCGGTGGTGCGATTGGCGTTGAGGTTGGTCCAGACCTCCTGCTGCGACTGGCGGGACTCGCCATCGAGGAAGCCGTTCATGGAGACGCTGTAGGTCCAGAAGTTCCATTTGTCACGGGCCGGTCCGGCCGCCGCCGCGCCACCCTCGGCGGGTGTGTACGCGACCGTGAGCTGGCGGCCGAGTGGGCCTCGCGCCGCGTACGGAAGCAGTAGCTGGCTGATCACGCGCAGCAGCGAGCGGCGGATGGTGTCGCTCGCATCGTTGGGGTCCGCATTGAAGGCGAGCGTGTCCGTGCGGCCGACGAAGCCGCGCTGGCCGATGGCGACCACCTGATAGTGCCGGCCGCCCGATCCGGTCTGCTGCGAGGTGACGAGGAGGTGGAAGTCGGCATCGAGGCGGTCGCGCATGAAGTTGATCCACTTCATCTCGCTGACGAGGAAGTCGCGGTCACATCCGCGCTCGTCGCAGTCGAGGAAGGCGCGCAGCGCGGCGTTCTGCGTGGTGTCCGCGGCGGGAGCCTCCTGCGCCCTCGCCGGTGCGGCGGCCATCAATAGAAGGAGGAGGGCACCGAGGATCGGGGTCCGCAGGGACATCAGGCGCTCGCGACTGGAGGGGGTGGGCGGCGGGGCCGCCAGGTGGCCGGTCGGCTCGACCGGTTCGACCTCCCTTGGATACCCGCGAGGGGAGGAACGTTGCGCACCCTCCGTGCGGGGTGGTGGTCCCGGTCGCCAGCACCCTCCCCCCGCCCCGCGTACCTCCCTCATCCGCCGTCCGCGCATGTCGGCGTGAGCGGCCGCGGTTTGCCATCGCCCCACCCTCGCGCGACATTCTCCCCGCCTCAGCAGCCCTCTCCCGCACTCCCCGATGACCGAGATCACCCGCAGGGACTTCCTCGCCTCGACCGGCATGGCGGCCAGCGCTCTCGCGCTCGCCTCCCGTCGCATCGATGCCGCGGGCACGCGCTCGCCGATCCTCACGGCGACCACC
>CAYXGS010000002.1:0-231686 GCA_964464585.1 uncultured Gemmatimonas sp.
GGGCGATCTCCGAGCTCACGATGGAGCCGTTGTACCAGTACACCGACCACGAGCCTCCCATCGCCATGCGGGTCGAGTCCACCGGGCCGCGGTCGAAGAACGCGATCTCCTTCGGGTGCTTGGCGTCGGTCCAGTCGAACACCGAGATGCCACCCTGGTACCACGACTGCACCATCACGTCGCGGCCGGGGATCGGGATCAGCGACCCGTTGTGCGCCACGCAGTTCTCGGTGGACGTCTGGACGGTCGGGATCTTGTAGTAGCTCTGGAAGACGAGCTTGTTGTTCTCGATCGTGAAGATCGCGTCCGAGCCCCACTCCATCTTGTCGCCGGCGCGGCACTTCGGGCCGCCACCGCCGCCCCACTCGTCGGAGAAGAGGAGCTTGGTGCCGTCGTTGTTGAACGTCGCCGAATGCCAGTAAGCGAAGTTGCTGTCGGCGGCCGCATCGAGCCGGCGCGGGTGCACCGGGTCGGAGATATCGAGGAGGAGGCCGTGACCCTCGCAGGCGCCGCCGGCGAGCCCGCGCGCCGGATACACCGTGATGTCATGGCACTGCGAGCCGGGGTTCACCGGGCCGCCCGGCGCCGCGGCGGTCCCGAACATCCGGTTGATCATCCCCTGGAGCCCGCTGCGGAGCGTCGCGGAATCGGCGCTCGTCGGCGCCCCCGTGCCGCCACGCGACCGCACGATGCTGTCGAGCTGCATCTTGGCGAAGCCGTCGGGGAGCACGATCTCCTGGCCGTTCATCGGGATCACCGCCGTGAAGGCGCCGCGGGCGCGCGCTGCGGCCGCCTCGGCCTTCGCATGCTCGACGTCCTCCTGCGATTCGCCGTGGCCGGCCGCCTGCGTGAGGCCGGTGAAGATGTCGGCGCGGTTCACCACCGCGGCCGCGGCCGGGTTCGCGAGCGGCACCTTGATGATCTCGATCTTCATCAGCGACGAGTTCGGGTTCGCTGACGGCGTCTCGCGCACGCACTCGGGGAGCTCGGTCGAGGGGCGGACGCCCGACGAGCCGGACACATAGATGTAGACGTTGTCCGGGTCACGCGGATTCTCGACCACCGTGTGGGTGTGCGAGCCTCGGCAGGTCTGGACGTTCGCGACGAGCTTGGGCTTGGTGATGTCGGTGATGTCGAACACGCGCACGCCACGCATGCGGTTGGGGCTCGAGGGCTCCGGCACGCCGCCGGTGCCGCAGTCCACGCGGCCGTTGTTCGCCTCGGCCGACATGAACATCAGGTTGCGGTACACCGAGACGTCGTTCTGCGACGCCGGGCAGTTGAACGCCACGACGAGCTTCGGCGACGACGGGTTCGAGATGTCCCACACCACCGGGCCGTTGTAGTTGCCCTGTATGACGTAGTTGCCGGTGAAGGCGAGGTCCGAGTTGGTGATGCCGAGGAACCCCTGCGGCGAGACCGCCTTGGCGACGACGTTCATGCCGCTGGTGACCTCGCCGGCGTTCATGAGGCCGGCCCGGAGGCCGACGCGCGGGTCCGCCATGCGCTGCTCGAGCGACGACATCGGCGCCGGCGCGGCGGCCGGCGGCGTGGAACCGGAACAGGCGGCGGTCGCGGCGAGCGCGACGGCGACGAGTCCGTGGGTGAAGGAGGTCGCGCCGATGCGGCGCGTGGCGACGAGTGACATCAACGACTCCTCGGAGGGTGGACGGACGGGGGGGACCTCGTGCGGCGCGTGGGTCGCGCGGCCTGGCACGCTCAGGGCGAACTCGGCATGACGCCGCGCTCGATCAACATCTGCATCATCCGGACGATCTCGGTGGACTGATCCACCTCGGCGTCTGCGGCGAACTTGAAGATCGCCTCGTTCTGCGCGGCGCCGTGGCTGGCGAACAGTGCCTTGACCATCGTGACGGCCCCGCGGTGGTGCTGGATCATGTACCGCAGGAAGAGCGTGTCGAACTCCTTCCCGCGCGCATTGCTGAGCGAGTCCATCTGCGCGGCATCGAGCATCCCGGGCATCGTCATGGAGTGCATCCCGTGCATCCCGTGGTCCATGATGACGTTGCCGAGCGAGTCGAGGCGGGGCGGGGTGACGTTCCGGTCCTCGAGCCACGACTGCATGAGGGTGATCTCGTCGGTCTGCGCATTGATGATGCGCCCGGTGAGCCGGAGCAGCTCGGGGCTCGCGCCGCGCGAGTCGGCCCACTTGGACATCACGATCGCCTGCGCGTGATGGTGGATCATCCCCGACATGAAGTCGATGTCGGCCTGCGTGTAGGGGTAGCGGAGGGAGTCCTGCCGCGCGCGGGCCTTCGCGGCCTCGGCGCCCATCACGAAGTTGTCGGGGGCGACGGCGCGATTGGCGCGCGCGCCGCCGCAGGCGGCGAGGAGCAGCGCGCCGGCGAGAGAGAGTGCGAGGTGGGGGCGGGGCATATGAGTGGTTCCGTTGCCTGTTGGGACAGCCACACGGGGCGAGAGGTTGCCCGCAGAATCTACTACGCGCGGACCTTGTCGCGGTTGCAGGGGGTGGCTTGGCGAGGGGGACCGTGGTGGGACTCCGTCTTGACACTCGCGGATACGACGCATACACTGAACCACATGGTTCAGTATGCGAGATCGCTCGACCACGCCTTCACCGCCCTCGCGGACCCCACGAGACGCGGGATCCTCGAGCACCTCGGCCGCGTCGATGCCAGCATCTCCGACCTCGCGGGGCGGTTCGACATGACCCTGACCGGGGTGAAGAAGCACGTCCGCCTGCTCGAGGCGGCCGGACTCGTATGGACCGAGAAGGTCGGACGCGTCCGCATGTGCCGTCTGGGCGCGCGCCGGCTCGAGGACGAACTCGATTGGATCACCCGTCACCGCCGGCAGGTCGCCGCGCGGCTCGACCAACTCGGGGCGTTCCTCGAGTCCACCACTGGAGACCCCTGAGATGCCCACCACCGAACCCGTCCGCGCTACCATCACCCCGCTCTCCGACCGCAGCGCGCGAATCGAGCGCGTGTTCAACGCCCCGCGCGAGCGCGTCTGGCGCGCGATGTCCGAGCCGGCGCTCATCGCGCAGTGGTGGGGACGCGGCAACCGCGTCACCGTCGAGAAGTACGACCTGCGGAAGGGGGGGCACTGGCGGTTCGTCGAACACACCGACCACGGCTCCTTCGGATTCGAGGGGCGGTTCGCCGAGGTCGAGACGGGCGTGCGTGTGGTGCAGACGTTCGAGTGGGACGGGATGCCCGGCCACGTGATGCTCGACGACGCCCGGCTCGAGGACCTCGGCGATGGCCGCACGAAACTCGTCACGCTGTCCACGGCGATGAGCGTGGAAGACCTGCAGGGGATGATGGCCAGCGGGATGGAGGATGGGATGAACGCGAGTTATGCCGCGCTCGATCGCGTGCTCGACGCGATGGGCGCCACCGACCCGCAGCGCCTCTCCGACGCGCCGGCGACGGTGCGCCCAGCCGCCTCGGTGCCGACGGTGGAGATCAAGGCGGGCACCAAGGCGGCGATGCACGTCCTCGTGGGACCGGAGCAGGGCGACACGGGCTTCGCGCTCCGCCGCTTCATCATGCAGCAGGGCGGTGGCATGCCGCTGCACACCAATCTCGTGGAGCACCAGCAGTACGTGCTGCGCGGGAAGGCGCGGATCACCATCGGCGACACGGTGCACGAGGTCGGGACGGATCACACCCTGTTCATCCCGGCCGGCGTCCCGCACTCCTACGAGGTCGTGGACGGGCCGTTCGAGTTCATCTGCGTGGTGCCGGACCGGCCGGACAAGGTGCAACTCGTGGGGGCCTGCTGACGGCACCGCACGCGGCGCGCTCGTCCACACGGGCCGGGCGCGTCGCAACGCCCGGCCGGCTGCTCATCGCAGCCGCGTGAGGGCCGCGCGCGCCTGCGCGACGAGCGGCAGGAAGGATGGGTCCGGATCCTGCCACAGACCGAGGAACCGCTCGTAGCGTGCGCGCGCCTCGAGCGGACGCCCGAGGCGCTCGAGCAGCTGCGCTTCGCGGAGCCGCGCCGGGGCGACGAGTCCCAAGTCATAGAAGGCGGGGTAGCTCGCGTACCACGGCAGTGCCTCGCGGTCGCGGTGGAGCGCCGTGAGCAGTTCCGCGCGTGCGAACCGCTCGCGGACGCCGAGGTGGAAGAGCCGCTCCCCATTGAACTCGTACGAGAACCGCTCGAGCTCCGCGAGCGCCTCGGCGTACCTCCCCTCGCTGCGCAGCACCTCGGCGCGGAGCGAGATGGCGAACGGGCGGATCGCGGAACTGTCGGCCGAGCCGGCGCGGGCCTCGATGGAGTCCACGCGCGCCTTCGCTGCGGTGAGATCGCCGAGCTGCACGTCGAGGAGTCCCAGCAGGTGGAGCCGCATGGTCGCGGCGGCGTTCGCGGCGACCACGCCGGTCAGCGGCCGCGAAGGGATGCTGATCGCGCGGAACGGGCGCGTGGCGATCACGCGCGCCCGCAGGTAGAGCAGCCGCTCGCGCGGGGTGGCGAGCAGCGGCTCGACCGCCAGCAACACCTCGGACTCGAGCGCGGATTGTCGGTCGGCCGGATCGCTCGGCGCGTCGGGGCCGTCCAGCGGCCAGCGGCCGGAGGCGATCGTGGCCTCGGCGAGCATCGAGCGACCATAGGGTTGCAGGAGTGCGAGCGTGCCCGGGGTGACGAGCAGCCTCGCGAGGTCGCGCGCGATGCCGAGCTCCCCCGAGTAGAGTGCCGCGGACTGCGCGAGGCCGTACACCACGATGCCGTCCGCACGGCGGGCTTCCGCGAACGCGCGTGCCGTGGCTGCGGAATCGTGGCGCGCCCACGCGAGGAGCGCGCGCGTCTCGAGGGATCGCTCGGCGCCCGCGTGCTGGGCCTCCAGGCGCGCGGCGATCGACTCGAGCTCCGCGAGACGGCCTCCGAGCGCGGCGAGGCGCGCAAGGTGGACCAGCGCGTGCGAGTTGGCCGGGTCGAGTTCGAGCACGCGCTCGAACGCGGCGCGCGCCTCGTCCGCGGGGTGGCCACCGATGGGGCCATAGTGGAAGAGGGCCTCCGCGTACATGAACCAGGCTTCGACGTTGTCCGGATATGCCTGCAGGATCGCCTGATATCGGGTCCCGGCGGTCGAGGACGGCGCCTTGTACGCGAGGAACGCCTCGACCAGATCGCGTCCGAGCGGGGTGAGGCGCTCGTCATTGCGCGCGGCGGCGCGGGCCCAGACGATCGGGTCGTCCGTGCCCGGCACCGTGATCCAGTTCGCGACGAGCGCGAGCCGGTACTGCGCGAGCGCGAAGTTCGTGTCGAGTGACACGGCGTCGCGGAAGGCCGCGGCCGCGCGGGCGTCCTGGCCTTCGCGCATGGCACGCTCGCCGCGCAGGTAGGCCTTGAGCGCGGGCAGCGAGCTGGTGGTGACGGCCGCCAGCTTGGTCAGCGACGAATCGCGGCCGGGCAGGATGGTCGAGAGCAGCCGGCCGGCGAGGTCGTCGACCAACGCGAAGAGCTCGGTCGTGTCTCCGGCGACGGTCGCCGAGGCGACGGCGCGACCTGGACGTCCGGTCGCGAAGAGCGCCCCGTTCATCTCGAGCCGTCCGGCGCGTTCGACGAGGTCCCCGAGCACGAAGTATCTGGCGCCCAGCTGCCGGCTCAGTGCGTCGGCCGCTCGCGGCTCGGGCGTGTGTCCGCCGGCCGCATTGGTCGCGCTGCGGGGGTCGATCGCGCGCACGTCCTCCGTGCCGTCGAGCTTGGCGGCGAGGAGCAGCGCGAGACCATCGGTGAGCATCTCCGCGCTCTCGCCACCCCGGACGGTGAACGGGAACACGGCGATCGCGCTCGGCGCGCCCGGGTCATCGCGGCGGTCGGCGGCCGAGCCAAGACGCGTGCGCGAGGCGAGGCCGAGCGCCAGCACGACCGTCGCCACGCCCGCGAGGCCCAATGCGCGCCACGGCGAGTGCGCCGCGAGCCGCGGCGGGGGAGTCGTGAGCGCCGGCGGACGAGTCGAGAGCGGCGGCGGGGGACTCGGCGACTCGACCGACACCTCGACCGAAGCCTCGACCGACGCCTCGACCATCGGATCGGACCGTCGGCGCTTGATCCGATCGACCAGCGCGGCCGTCTCGCTCGACGGTTCGACCTCGAGCTCGACCGCGAGGCGTCGTGCGTACTCGGCGTACAGGGCGAGCGCGCCGGTCCTGTCGCCCGCCGCGTCCACGGCCGAGAGGTACTCGCGCACGTGTCGCTCATCCTCCGGCCCCAGGACCATCGCGCGGCGCGCGAGGCGTGCGGCGCCATCGGCGTCGCCCGCCGTCGCGGCGCGCTGCACGCCCCGCCAGGTCAGGTCGAGCAACCGTCGCTTGTGCTCCCGTCGGATCTCGCTGAGCCAGTCCTCCACCGCGCTCGAGCCGGCGACCGCCAGTCCGGCGCAGAACTCGCCGCGATGGAGGTCGAGCGCGAGCTCGGCATCGCCGGCCTCGAGGGCTTCTTCCAGGACCAGCGCGTCGCACCAGATCGCGCCCGGGGCGAGTTCGATCGTCGCGCCCTGACGGAGGAGCAGTTCCGTGCCGATGGCCTGCCGGAGGTGATAGAGCGCCTGCGAGAGGGCGTTCCGGGCGCGCGGCTCATCGGACTCGGGCCAGAACATCGCGAGCACGCGTTCAAGCGCGACAGGACCTCGGCGCCCTTCGACCACCAGATGGATGAGAAGGGCGATGCGCTTGGGCTGCGCGAGCACGTCGCGGACGGGGCGGCCGAGCCGGTCTCGCAGGTCGATGATGCCCAGCGTGGTCAGTCGGAGCATCGGTCCTTGCCGGAGTTCACGCCCTTATCCCGCGGATAAGAGTCGAGGAGAGACCGGGATAAGCGGTGCCCTCCAACGTGCCCCGAGAAGTTCGGACCACCGGCCGCGCCTGACAAGGCGGGGCACCACCCGACGACCGATGCATCTTCCGCCGCTGCTGACGACCGACGACCCCACGGAGCTCCCGCCGGGGGCGGTCGCGACGGCGCGCGGTCCCATGCACGGCAGCTGGGCCGCGGTGCGCTGGGAGTACGCCCCGAGGAGCGGCGGCGCGGCTGTGGACCTCATCGCCGGACTCGGTGCCGCGGTCACGCTGAGCATGAGCGACGCCGAGTACGTGCTGAGCTTCGCCCTGCGCGGCGGACGGACGCGTACGGCGGCCGGCGCGCTCCGCGTGTCCGGGGACGAGTGGATCGACTTCTCACCCCGCGGCGGGGTGCCCGAACGCGTGGAGTTCCGCCGTGCCGCCGGCACACTCGTGCTGCGCAGCGAGTCGTCGGCATGGGACTTCGCGGGCACGGGCGAGGAGCCCGCGGCCTTCACTGCCGTCCTCGTCCGCCTCTGACCGATGTCACCACGCGCCGCGCCGACCGGCGCATCCGATCGCCTCACCCGACCGTCACCCTCAACACCCGGAGTCGCCGTATGCGCCGCCTGACCCGCCCACGCAGGATCCTCTCACTCACCCCGTTCGTCGCGCTCGTCGGCTGTGCGACGATCAACGCCACGGTCGATCCCTGGGCCCGACAAGCCGGCGTGACCGCGGGCGCGCCGGTGATCCTCACCGGCAAGGTCGGTCAGGTGCAGATCTTTCGCGAAGGGTCGACGACCCCGCTCAAGGTCGTGATCGTCGAGAACCCGAGTTTCAAGACGGCGGTCGGGAACGCCGTCCGGCAGTCGGCCGCGGAAGCGCGTGCCGGGTCGTCTCCGACGGGCACCGCGACCTACACGCGCAACATGGAGTACGCGCCCGCGGTCTATCTCCAGCAGAAGCAGACGCATCGCCTGCGCATCGTGCGCCCCGATGGTCGGGAAGCCATCGTGGTCGCCAAGCCGCACGTCGGCCGCGGATTCCTGATCGTCGACTGGCTGCTCGTCGCGCCGACGTTCTTCACGTCGATCGTGGTCGATGCCGCCACCGGGAAGTGGAAGGTGTTCGATCCGATCGACGTCGACACCATCTTCCCCACCGGCGGCGATCTCGACGCGCTGTTCACGACGGGGCCGTCGCCGTTCGAGACGCCCGGGCCGGCAAGCGACCCGACCCCCGCGCCGACCGTCGCGGCGCCCGCCGTTCCGGGAGGTCACCGGTGAGCGCGCGCATCGACCACCGTCCGCTCGCCTCGCTGCTCGTCATGCTCTTCGTGGTCTCGGCGCTCCTCGTCGCGCCGCGGACGCTCCACGCCCAACGCGACGATTCCTGGGTGCACGGTGGCCTGGGCCTCTCGTTGCTCTCCTCGCAGGGTCCGGACACGTTCACGGGGGAGAAGGTCACCGCGCGGGGCTGGGGAGGCATCGCCTGGGGACCCATCGCGCCCCTGCTCCATGGCTACGCCACGCTGGAGGGCTTCACCAACCCCACCGGCAACATCCCCAAGAAGTTCGGCGTCTTCAACATCGTCTTCACCGTTCCCTACCACCACGCGCCGTTCGGTCTGGTGCCGTTCGTCGGTGGGGGGCTGGGCCTCGGCGGCGGGGAGTCGGGGGTCACGCCGATCCTCGCCGGCGGCACGCTCTGGTCGACGGACCGTGGCGTGGTCCCGTTCGCGATGGTCGAGCGGCTCACGTCGCGTGACCGGACGACGCTCCGGATCGGCGTGATGCTCGGCAAGTGATGGCGTGCGGCACGCGGTCAGCGCTGGGGGGCGGCGTCCCGTAACCTCGGTGGTCCCACCACACCACCCGCCGAGGGTCTCATGGTCCGTCGTCCTCCCCTGCCGCTCGCCGCCGCGTTCCTCGCCGCCGCTGTCCTCGCGGCCGTGCTCCCGCTCGCCACGCTCACCGCGCAGGAACGTGAGGACCGCACGCTCCTCACGCAGACGCAGATGACCGCGATCATCAACGAGGTCTCGGGCGATCGCGCGATGAACCACCTGCTCGAGCTGGTGCCGTACCAGCGCGTGCGTCCGCCCTCCGAGTACGACGGCCATTTCCGCGAGAGCGTCCACCTCGCGGAGATGGCGAAGTCGTACGGCTACTCGAACGTGACGATCGAGAGCTACCAGACCGGCGGGACGGCGTGGCAGCCCACACAGGGCGAGCTCTGGATGACCACGCCGAAGTCGGTGAAGCTCTTCGATATCCATGATATCCCGCTCGCGCTCCCGGCACTCAACGCCAACGGCGACCTCTCGGGCGACCTCATCGACGTCGGGCCGGGCCGCTCGGTGGACTTCGAGGGCAAGGACGTGCGCGGCAAGTTCGTCCTCACCTCGGGCGCCACGGGCACCGTGTACGCCGCCGCGATCCAGCGCGGGGCGCTCGGCGTGCTCGGCATCAGCGCCATCTCGCCCCAGCGCGCCGCGGACTTCCCGACGCAGATCGTGAACAGCACGGTGAACGCGCAGCCCGGCACCGTCGCCTGGTCGGTGACGCCCGAGGTGCGCCACAACCTCGCGGCGCTGCTCCTGCGCGAGCGGATCACCATCCGCTCGATCGTGAAGAGCACCCAGGTCCCGATGCACTCGGAGTACGTGCACGCCGAGATCCCGGGCGACGGCAGCACCACGCAGGAGGTCGCGATCAGCGGCCACCTCTATGAGGGCGTGATCAAGCAGGGCGCGAACGACGACAACTCGGGCGTGGCGCTCACACTCGAGATCGGTCGCGCCTACCTGAAGCTGATCAACGAGGGGAAGCTCCCGCGCCCCAAGCGCACCATCAACTTCCAGTGGGTCCCCGAGATCGCCGGCACCAACGCCTACTTCGCGGCGCATCCGGAGAAGGAGAAGACGATCATCGGCACGCTGAACTTCGACATGGAGGGGATCCGTGTGGCGATGAGCCGCAGCTACTGGATCCTCCAGCGCACGCCGGACACGTTCCCGTCCTACCTGAATGACATCGCGCAGTCGATGATGGAGTACATCGCCGACATCTCGCGCGAGCGCGTCCGGTTCCGCCGGTCGCTCAACGGCTATGCGCCGTCGCAGGCGGTCGAGGCGACGCACGGCTCGAGTGACGCGTTCTACATCAAGATCGACAAGCACTACGGCTCGTCGGATCACGTGACCTACATGCAGCACGGGATCCCGGCCGTCATGTTCATCACGTGGCCCGACATGTGGTACCACTCGTCGGAGGACACGCCGGACAAGCAGGACCCGACGCAGTACAAGCGCGCGGCCGCGGTCGGGCTCGGATCGCTCGCGGTGATCGCCGATGGCTCCGATGCCATGGCGGCGCGCGTGGTGCAGGAGAACCTCGGCCGCGGCCTCTCGCGCATGGGCGAGTCGCACACCAAGGGGCTCGGCTACATGGCCGATGCGGCGGACGCCACCGCGCTCACCACGGCCTACCACGAGGCGCGCGTGGCGATCCAGCACCAGGCGCGGATCGAGACCGCCGTGGTGAGTTCGGCGAGCGTGCTCTACACCGACGTGGCCGAGGGACAGCGGCGCACGTCGGCGTTCGGGCCGCTCATCCAGGCGCGCGCGACGGCCTTGCTCGCCGAGACGAAGGCGGCGTACCAGTTGCAGGCGGCGCAGCGAGGCGTGGCGGCCGCGGAGCCGGTGATGTCCCCGACGGATCGGGCGAACGCCGATCTGCTGGTGGAGCTGGTCACGGGCGCGACGGCCGCCGCGCCGGGACCGCGCGGTCCGCAAGCGGCCGGCGCCGCGGCGGGGCCGACGCTGCCCGACGAGTTCAACGCCGAGTTCGCGTTGCTGCTCCGGAAGGGCGGCTACACCGTAGGCGAGATCCGCGACTTCCTGAGTGGCGAGTTCACGCCGTTGCCGCTCGGCGACGTGCTGGCGGTGCTGCGGGCGCGCGAGACGCAGGGCGGCGTGAAGCTCACGCCGCGGCCGGCGGCGCCGGCGCGGCGGAGGTAGCCGACCCCCTCAGGTCGGCGGCAGGTCCATCGCGCTCATCGCCCGCGACCCGCGCTTGGCGATGGGCAGCGGTGGCGCGGTACCGTGCTCGATCATCTCGCGCGCGGCCTCCAGTGCGTCCGGCGCGCCCGCCACGGCCACGAGGTCGCCCGCGTCGAGCCGCTCGGTCGCGCTCGGCACGAACGAGCGGCGCTGTCCTTCGGCGTCCTTGGTGATCGCCATGACGGTCGCGCCGGTGAGGCCGCGCAGATCGATCTCCGCGAGCGTCCGGCCGTCGCTCCGGCTGCCGGGCGCGACCGTCATCAGGACCGGCTCGCCGAGCCCGGGGAGCATGACGACCATCCGTTCCATCGTCCGGTTGAGGTCGTGGTCCTCGGTGTTGCGGTCGAGCTCCTGCACGAGCGCGGTGGCGATCACCTCGGCGCCGGCGCGCGCGTGGCCCTCCAGATCGCGCGTCGCCTGCCAGACGGCGCCGACGAGCAGCAGCATGAAGCCAGCGACGAACACGGGCGCGGAGTAGCGCGGCAGGAGCGGCTGCATGAGCAGCAGCGGCACGACCATCGCCAGGCTGGTGAGTCCGATGTGGAACGTCGCGGTGAGTGCGCGGCGCGGCGCGCGGGCGGTGTCGAGCCGCTTGCCCTGCGGCATCGGCAGCGCCTGCAGCGCGAGTTCGCCGGCGAGATGGCGCGCGGTGAGGAAGATCGCGGCGACCACCGGGAGCCCGATCACGAGCGCGCCCAGCCGTACGAGGTCCTCGCCACGTTCGGGCGCCACGGCGAGGAACTCGTGGAGGAGCGTCGCGAAGCGTCCCCGCTCCGCGAAGGCCGCGATGATGATCACTGCGAGGAGCGTGGAGTCGAGCGCGAGGCGACGGATGAGCCGCCGGCGACGCGGGATCTCGGCCGGCGCGGCCGCACGGAGCCGCGCGATCCAGCTGCCATAGAGCGCGGCGAAGGTCTGGAGCCGGTGCGGCAGCTTGCGGTCGACGAGCGCCGCGATCCCGCCGGCGCGCTTCACCAGCGTGGGCGTCGCGAGGGTGGTGATGGCCGAGACGGCGACGGCGATCGTGAAGAGCTCGCGGCGGGCGCCGGCCGCGACGCCGAGCGTCGCGATGAGGAACGAGAACTCGCCGATCTGCGCGAGCGAGAGACCGGCCTGCACGGCCGGCCGGAGTCCCGCGCCGCTGAGGAACGCACCGACCGAGGCGGCGACCGTCTTGCCGCCCATCACGAGCAGGGTGAAGAGCGCGATGGTGAGGAGGTGTGCGCGCATCACGCCCGGGTCGAGCAGCATGCCGACCGAGACGAAGAAGATCGCGACGAACACGTCGCGCACCGGATGCACGAGGTGCTCCACGCGCTCGGCCTCGCCACTCTCGGCCACGAGCGATCCGGCGACGAACGCGCCGAGCGCGACCGAGTAGCCGAACGTGAGCGCGAGGAGCGCCGCGGCGAAGCAGATGCCGACTGCGGCGATCAGCGTGGTCTCGTCGCGACCGAGGCGCACGACCGCCCGCATGAAGCGCGGCACCACGAGCAGCCCGACCGCGAGCAGGCCGGCGAGGAAACTGCCGAGCTGCACGAGCGTGATGCCGATGCGCTCGACGCCGAGCCCGCCGCCGCCGGCGAGCGTGCCGAGCGTCGCGAGCAGCACGATCGCGATGAGATCCTCGATGATCAGCACGCCGAACACGACCTCGGCGACGCGGCCCCCGACCTTCAGGTCGGCGAACGTCCGCGCGATGATCGTCGTGGAGGAGATCGCGACCATCGCACCCGCGAGGAGACGCTCGAACGGCGACCACCCGAGCAGGTCGGCGAGGAGCACGCCGAGGCCGAACATCACGCCGGTCTCGAGGAGCGCCGCGATGCCAGCCGTGCTCGCGACCTGCCCGACGCGCTTGAGCCGGAACTCGAGGCCGATGGAGAACATCAGCAGGATGACGCCGAGCTCGGAGAGCGATTGGACCACGCCGAGATCGGCGACGAACGGCACGCTCGTGTACGGGCCGACGATCATCCCGGCCGCGAGATAGCCGAAGACGACGGGGAGCCGGATCCGCTGGAACAGCACGCTCGTCGCCGCCGCGACCATCAGGACGATGGCGAGCGTGCGGAGGAACTCGTGCGGGTCGATGGCGGGGACGGCCGACATCGTCGGAATCTATCCGACCGACCGCCCCGGGGTCACGGTTCTCCCGCGTTGGACACCCACCTCCGCGACGACCATCCGATCGCCCCCGCCGCCGTCGGTCCGTCGCGCGAACGCGGCCGAGCGCCCATCTTCCCCCCACCCCCGACCCGAGACCCATGTCCCCGACGCTCAAGTTCGACATGATCCAGACGGTGGCGCTCGCCGCCATGGTCCTGTTCTTCGGCTATGGTGTCCGCAAGCGCATCGGCGTCCTCGACCGCTTCAACATCCCCGCGCCGGTGGTGGGCGGCTTCCTCTTCGCCGCGATCGCGCTCGCGCTGCGCCAGAGCGGCACGCTGGCGCTCGAGTTCGACGCGACACTGCAGTCGCCGTTCATGGTCGCGTTCTTCACGACCATCGGGCTCGGCGCGAGCCTCGACCTGCTCAAGAAGGGCGGTCCGCAGGTCATGCTCTTCTGGATCCTCGCGAGCCTGCTCGCGGTGGTGCAGAGCGGGGTGGGCATCGCGCTCGCGAAGGCGTTGGGTGTGCACCCGTTCATCGGGTTGCTCTCCGGATCGGTGACGATGACCGGCGGCCATGGCACGGGCGCGGCGTTCGGCAAGGTGATGGAGGAGCAGTACGCGCTGTCCGGCGCCGTGACCGTCGCCATGGCCGCGGCGACGTTCGGCCTCGTCAGCGGCGGATTGCTCGGCGGACCCGTCGGCACACGGCTCATCCGAGGCCTCGGACTCAAGTCCGGTGGCGGGAAGACGACGGCGGGCACGGCCGATGCGGCGCTCGACGCCGAGATCGACACCGAGACCGCGGGGGAGGCACCCACGGCCTACCTGCTCCTGCAGATGATGGCCGTCATCCTCGTCTGCATGGCACTGGGCGGACTGCTCTCCAAGTGGCTCGGCCAGTTCGTCACGTTGCCCGGGTACATCGGCGCGATGCTCATCGCGGCCGTCGTGCGGAACGTCGCCGAGGGCACCGGCGCGCTCCGCATCGCGACGCGCACGGTGGACGACCTCGGGACCATCGCGCTCTCGCTCTTCCTCACCATGGCGCTGATGTCGCTCAAGCTGTGGGAGCTGCTCGACCTCGCCGGCCCGATGCTCGTGATCCTGCTGGTGCAGGTCACGATGATGGGGCTCTTCGCCTATTTCGTCACCTTCCGCCTGATGGGCCGCGACTACGACGCGGCGGTGATGGCCGGCGGCCACTGCGGCTTCGGCCTCGGCGCGACGCCGAACGCGGTGGCGAACATGAACTCGCTCGTCGAACGCTTCGGCGCGGCGCCGCGCGCGTTCCTCGTGGTGCCGATGGTCGGCGCGTTCTTCATCGACTTCAGCAACGCGATCATCATCACGACGTACATGAACCTCTTCGCGCCATGAACCGTGCGCTCCGCGCGGCGGCCGCGACGGCCGCCGCGGTCCTGCTGCTGCTCCTCCCGCTCGCGATCCCGCCCGCCGACGCCGTGGTGCTCGTGGCGCCTCTGGACGCGCGGCCGTTCATCTGGGCGAACGACTCCGGGTGGCAGGCGCTCGAGGCCCGGTTCGCCGCGGTCCGGCCCGTCGCCTGCGGGGACTCCACGCGCGCCGCGAGCGCGATCGCCGCACTCGACCGGCGCATCGCGCAGGCCGGGACGCGCGCCCTCGCGCCGAGCGACACCGCGCTCGGTGCGCTCGAGGCCGCGTACTTCGCACTCGCACCCGATGCGGCGGCGTGCGCCGCGCTCGCCGAGCGCTACGTCGCGACCGCCGCCCACCTGCGCGCGATGGTGAAGCGGCAGTCCGTCGCGTGGGACTTCGGCTCGCGTGACGCGCGCGACCGGCTGTACCGCCTGCTCTACGGCGGGCGGGCCGCCGCCGAGGAGGTGATGCTGCAGCACGGCGGGAGCGTCCCGACCCTCGTGCGCGGCCTCGACGAACCCTCGGCGACGCCCGCGGCCGAGTCGAACGGCATCACGCTCCATTCGGGGGACATCCTCGTCTCGCGCGGCGGGTATCCCACGAGCGCATTGATCGCACGCGGCAACGACTACCCGGGCAACTTCTCGCACATCGCGCTCGTGCACATCGACTCGGCGACGCACGCGATCTCGGTGATCGAGGCCCACATCGAGCTCGGTGTCGCGATCACGACGGCCGACGGCTACCTCGCCGACAAGAAGCTGCGCGTGATGGTGCTGCGTCCGCGCGCCGACCTCCCGGCGCTCGTCGCCGACCCGATGCTGCCGCACAAGGCGGCGACGGCGATGCTCGCGCGCGCGCGCGGCGGGCACATCCCCTACGACTTCGCGATGGACCACACCGATGCGTCGCGGCTCTTCTGCTCCGAGGTCGCGTCGCAGGCGTACCGCGCCGAAGGACTGCCGCTCTGGATGGGGATCTCGACGATCTCGCGTCCGGGCCTGCGGAGCTGGCTCGCCTCGTTCGGCGTGCAGCACTTCGCCACGCAGGAGCCGTCGGACATCGAGTACGATCCGCAGATGACCGTGGTCGCCGAGTGGCGCGACGCGGCGTCACTCATGGCTGACCATGTCGACAACGCGGTCACGGATGCGATGCTCGAGGGGGCGGATCGCGGCGAGCGCCTCGCCTATCCGTGGTACCAACTGCCGGTCGCCCGGCTGCTCAAGGGCTGGAGCTGGGTGCGGCAGCTCGCCGGCGGCACCGGGCCGATCCCCGAGGGGATGGCACCGGCGGCGGCGCTCCGGAACCGCGGCTTCGGTGCGCGACACGCGGCGCTCGCGGAAGGCGTGACGCGCGCGGCCGCCGCGTGGCGCGCGCAGAACGGCTATGCGCCGCCGTACTGGGTGCTGCTGGAGCTGGCGAGGACCGCCGCGGCACCACGCTGACGGTCCTCGCGGTCCTCGCTCACGGCTTGGGCAGGTCGATCGCCGGATTGCGCGAGAAGAACCCGACCGGCCGGATCTCGAAGCTGTGCCGCGCGACCGGCATCAGCGGCCAGTCCTCGGGCCGCGGCACGTGGTGGAAACCCATCGTCACCCACGCGACCACGTCCTGCCCGGCGATGGGGCGATCGGCCGCGGTCCACTTCGCGAGCCCGTCCGGCGCGACGCTGAAGGTGGGATAGTCGCCCGCGGCGTAGAGCTCGCGACGGTCGTACGGCGTGACCCACAGCATGTGCTCGGTGAACGCGCCGCGCTTCTGCATGTAGTCGTCGGGGGAGAGCAGGGACATGGCGCTGTGGCTCTCGATCTGGTAGCCGACATGCCCGCTGAACGGACCCTTGATGGCCGGGTTGACGAAGCGCCACAGCTCCGGCTCCGCCATGGTGGACATGCGCATGCCGTCGCGCTCGGTGCGCGCTTCGGTCGTCTCGACGGTCCAGAGGCTGCGCCGCGGGTTGTCATTCGGCAGGCGCTGCGTGCGCAGCCGGTCGACGAGGAGCGTGTTCGCCGTGCCGTCGACGTCGAGGTCGATGCGGAACGAGAAGAAATGGCTGTGGTTCATACCCACGCGCCCGGGCGCGATGAGCCGGCCGTATTGCTCGTCCGCCGCCGTGCCGGCAGCGGTCTTGGTGGCATCCATGCCGGTGGCCGACGCGTCCATCCTGAGCGTGCCGTCCTGCTGGAACACCCAGTCGAACAGGTAGTCGTAGTTGCCGGCGGTCATGTACATGCGGAGCACGAGGTCGCGCTTGGGACGCGTCTCGATCACGTCGCCGCTCTGCCGGCCATGGCGCCAGGCGACGTCGCCGGCGGAGCGCTCGAAGAGGCAGGCCGCGCGCACCCGCTGCCGCGGACGCCCGCTGGGCTGCACGACCCACGCGTCGAAGTAGGTCGCGAAGTCCGGGCACTCGATGCCGCGCTCGAGCGAGCTGGCGATGCCGCCGAACCACGACGGATAGGTGCCGAGGTCGAAGAAGCCCTGGTAGTTCCATGGGTCGTTCGCGTCCATGTACGGCACGAACAACTCGGAGAGCGAACCCTGGTACATGATGGAACGGTCGCGTCCGCCGTCGGCGTAGCGGACCTGCGAGAGGACGATGCCGCGCCGCGGGTCCACCCGGAACTGGAACTTCCAGTTCTGCCACGCGACCTGCTGGCCGTCGAGCGTGTAGCTCGGGCCGCCCGGCTGGACCATCGTGACCGGGTTGGGTGTCGCACGCGTCCGCCCGATCGCCTCGGCGTCATACTCGCCGTACGGGCCGCTGCTCGGCCGCGCGCCGGTGTCCGTCACGCGCAGGACCTTCTCGGCGCTCACGTCGACGACGGCGACGAGTCCTTCGAAGGCCTCGCCGTAACCCAATCGGCGATCCTTCTCGGTGCCGCACATCGCATGCACCACGCGACGGTTGCGCTCCTCGGGCAGGTCGAAGTAGCCGTGGTTCGCCGCGTAGCACCCGACGAGCGTGAAGTCCGTGATGCCGCGCTTGCGGATCCCCTCGCGCATCCGCGGGTCCGCGAGGACGAGGCGCTCGACGGTCGCGTCCTCGCCGAAGTGGGTCATGTACTGCCGGCCCGGGACCTCGGTCCACGAGAGCACCGTCTTGGCGTTCAGGTCGACGACGGCTTCGTACCCACGGCCACCCTGCACGAGATGCACGAGCGCCTCGCGCCGGAACGGCTGACCCGCGCGCCACGCGAGCACCTCGCTCTTGGGCGGCTCGTTGAGGCCGATGTAGAGGAAGCTCGCGGTGGTGTCGGTGCGACCCGACGCGCGGAGTGCGTCGTAGATCGTCCAATGCTCGCGACCGGAGAGTCCGTCCAGCGGGTGGGCCGGCGCCTGCGCCATGGCTGCGCCGGCGACGACGAGCAGCAAGGAGAGTACGCGACGGAGCATCGGAGCGTCCTGGTTCGAGGGAGGGGCGTGACGAGCGTCAGCCGACCGGCTGGCTGGCGCGCACCTGTGCGATGCGCGCCTTCACGAGCTTGGCGACCAGCGCCGCAGAGGGCGGCGCCGCGAGCGGGAACCGCACGGTTCCCTTGGAGAAGGTACAGCCTCTGAGCGAGCTCGCATGCGCCTTCACGATCGACTCGCCGATGGGATAGATGGAGACGTGTGCCTTCCATCCGGCGTAGAAGGCGAGCGCCTTGCCGTCGAGCCGGAGGCCGGGGATGCCGTAGCTGAAGTGCTCGACGGCGCCCGGGGCGGCCTTCCGTGCGGCGGCGCGGAGCTTCTTCACTTCGGCGCGGACGGCGGGTGGCAGTGCGGCGATGTACGCGGCGATGCGGGCCGTGTGGACGCGGCCCGTCCGTTCGCGCGCACCGCGGTCGCGCGGCGAGATGGACATGGGGGTCTCGGTCAGTCCTCGATGATGCGTGAGTGCGTCTTGGTGTCGGGCATGGTCGCGTACACGACGAGCGACCCGAAGACGATGGTGGTCGCGTACCAGTAGAACCAGCGTTCGTGGCCAGCGCCCTTGAGCGCGAGCGCGACGTACTCCGCGGTCCCGCCGAAGATCGAGAGCGCGAGCGCGTACGGCAGCGCGACACCGAGTGCGCGGACCTCGGTGGGGAAGAGCTCCGCCTTCACCACCGCGTTGACCGAGGTGTAGCACGAGACCGCGAGCAGGGCGGCCGTGAGCAGCAGGAACGCCTGCAGCGGTGACGATGCGGTCTCGAGCGCGGTCAGCAGCGGCACGGTGCCGATCGCCCCCAGCACCCCGAACGCGAGCAGGAGCGGCCGGCGCCCGATGCGGTCCGAGAGCGCGCCGAACACCGGCTGCACGCACATGAACACCACGAGCGTGGCGGCGTTCACCTGCGAGGCGGTCGCCTTGGTGAAGCCGGTGGTGTTGACGAGGAACTTCTGCGCGTAGGTCGTGAACACGTAGAACGAGAGGGCGCCACCGGCGGTGAGGCCGAAGGTCGTGAGCACCGCGCGAGGGTGCTTGAGCATCTCGCGCACCGGTGAGGCGGCGGGCTGCGCGCGCTTGAAGCTCGTCGTCTCGTCGAGCGCGCGGCGCAGCCACACCGCCACCACCGCCGCCAGCGCCCCGAACACGAACGGGATCCGCCAGCCCCACGCCTGGAGCTGCGCCTCGGTGAGGAGCGCCTGCAGGGCGAGCAGCACGACCAGCGCGAGCAGCTGGCCGAGGATGAGGGTCACGTACTGGAAGCTCGAGAAGAACCCCCGGTCCTCGCGCCCGGCGCGTTCGCTCAGGTACACCGCGCTCGCCCCGTACTCTCCGCCGACGCTGATCCCCTGCAGCATGCGCGCCACCACCAGCAGCGCGGGGGCGGCGACACCCACCATCGCGTACGATGGCGTGACGGCGATGAGCAGCGACCCGCCGCACATCAGCATCACGCTCAGCGTGAGCGCGGCGCGCCGTCCGTGCCGGTCGGCGTATCGCCCCAGGAGCCAGCCGCCCACCGGCCGCATGAAGAAGCCCACCGCGAACACGGCTGCCGAGTTGAGCAGCTGTGCCGTCGCGCTCGCGGGCGGGAAGAACGCGGCCGAGAAGTAGAGGGCGAACGCCGAGTAGGTGTACCAGTCGTACCACTCGACGAGGTTGCCGACCGAGCCGCCGAAGATCGCCTTGATCCGGGCACGGGCGTCCGCAGCGGTCGTCACGCTGCCTTCATTTGAGGCGCACGCGGTACATCGTCGGCCAGTACTTGCCCGTGACGAGGTACTCCCCCGGCATCGGCGCATGCGCGATCCCGTTCAGCACGTCGACCTCGGGCGGTCGGTCGGGATACAGCCCCTCGAAGTCGTACGTGCGCGTCACCGTCCCCGTCCCAGGGTCGATCCGCACGATCCGGTCGGTCTCGTAGACGTTGGCGAGGATCGTCCCGTCGTCCCATTCCATCTCGTTGATCTTCACGAGTGGCAGGCCGTTGAGCCGCACCTTCACCACGCGAAGCGTCCGGAACGTCGCGGGATCGATCACGCGGAGCGAGTCGGAGCCGTCGCTCATCCAGAGCACGGTGCCGTCCGTCGCGAGCCCCCAGCCCTCGCCGGTGTACTTGAACGAGTCGAGCGGCGCCAGGGACGTGACATCATAGACGTACGCGATCTCCTCCTTCCAGGTGAGCTGGTACAGCTTGCCGCCCAGCAACGCGAGGCCCTCGGCGAACTTGTCGCTGCCGAGCTTGTGCTGGGCGGCGATGGCGCCGGCCGCGAGGTCCACGCGGCGGACGTCGGAGTTGGCGTAGCGGCCGGCGCTCTCGTAGAGCACGCCGTCCGCCCAGACGAGGCCTTGGGTGTACGAGGTGGGGTCGTGCGGATAGGTGGCCGTGACCTCGTAGTCGACGTCGGCGTTTGAGCGGGCCGGCAGGCCCACGGCGAGGAAGCCCGCGCCGGCGGCGAGCACGATGAGGGCGACGGCGACGAGGCGGAGCGTGCGGGAGCGCATCCCGGGATTGTCGCCGCGCGAGGGCCGCCCGGCAATCCCTCGGGTGCGAGCCCGCGCTGGCGGGCGCCGCGTGACCGTGCCAAGTTCGGTCAATCCCGCCCGGCGCGAACCCACCGCAACCCCCACTCGCATGCGCGCGCTCCTGCTGCTCCCGCTCCTCGCCGCCGCCCTCCAGGCGCAGGCTCCGATCCCGCCGGCCGAGCAACAGGTGGCGGCCGCGGTCCTCCCGCTCCCGACCGACCTGCGCGCCGGCGCGACGGTCATGGGCTACCGCGAGGCAGGGAAGCTCGTCGTCCTGCGCGAAGGCACCAACGGGATGCACTGTCTCGCGCTCTACGTGTCGCGCCCAGACTTCCACGTCGCCTGCTACCACAAGGACCTCGAGCCGTTCATGGCGCGCGGCCGCGAACTTCGCGCGCAGGGCGTGACGGGCGCGCAGGTGGACAGCGTGCGCTTCCGCGAGGTGCGGGAGAAGAAGCTCCCGATGCCGGCGATGGGCGCGCTCTATTCGATCACGACCAAGAAGGAGAACTTCGACGCGGCCGCGATCAAGCTGAAGGGCGAGGCGGGCCTGCTGGCCGTCATCTACGTGCCCAACGCGACGCCGGCGAGCACCGGCATCACCGCGCAACCGCGCGCCGACGGGCCGTGGCTCATGTTCCCCGGCACGCTCAAGGCACACATCATGATGGTCGGAACGATGTCGCCCTGAGTCCGCGAGGGCGCCGCCGTGGATGGCGCGCCCCCGGACGAGTCACGCCTCGAAGCGGATCCCCGCGGCCGGCACCGGCCGCACCCGCGGCCCGAAGCTCGTGATGTTGCTCAACGCGTAGTTGTGGTGCTTCACGACGAGGTCCGCCGGGAGCTCCGCGTGTCCCGCCGACGAGTGCCCGTCGGCGATGAGCGTCACGGGGAACCCGAGCGCCAGCGCGCGACGCGTGGTCGTGTCGACGCAGAACTCGGTGTGGATCCCGCCGATGACGAGCTCGGTCACGCCGCGTGACCGGAGCATCGCTTCGAGCTCCGTGCGGTGGAACGAATCGGTCGCGGTCTTCCGCAGCGTGAGGTCGCCGGCCTCGACCACCAGCCGCCGCTCGAGCGCCCAGCCGGCCGACCCGTGCGTGAGGTATCCGTCCTTCCCCTCGTGTTGGATGAACACCACCGGCACACCCGCCGGCCGCGCGCGCGCCGTGACCGCGTTCAGGTTCGCGATCACGCGCGCGATCTCCCATGGCGCGTCGGGGCCCTCGCACAGCTCCTGCTGGACGTCGATCACGAGCACGGCCGACGGCATGCGCTCAGGGCTTCCGCTGGATGACGGTCGGGGCGCTGAACGGGCCGCGCCGGTCGCGGGCGCGCGTCGGCGCCTCACGGAGCCAGTAGACGATCATCGCGCAGGGCATCCCGCTCGGGATCGGGGTCGGCGTCGCGGTCGCGGCCGCGCCGACATCGTTGTCCCGGGGATACGCCCACCGCTTGAACGCGTCCGGCACCTTCGAGAACGAGTCATAGTACTCGATCGCCACCACATCCCGGGTGACGAGATCGAGCACCGGCACCTTGCGCACATGCCCGTCGAATCGCGGGTCCTCGCCGTTGAAGATCTCCACGAGACAGGTGCTCGGTGGCGCGCCCGGGCGGTAGTCCAGCCCGTCGGCCGTCATCACCGGCACGCGCCGAAGGCTCGGGATCCCGTCGAACATGTCGGCCCACGCCGACGGCCGCATCGCGCGGATCTCGCCGGCGTCCCGGAAGATCCCTTGGCCGCTCGCGCGGCGGCATTCGAATCCCTTGAGCGTGTTCCGCTCGCAGGAGTTGATGTCGGTGATCCGCACCTCCGCGAGGATCTGGGGCATCCGCGAGAGCCGGATGCGCAGTGTCGTCGCACTGGGCTTGCCCGGGTCGACCGTGGATTCGTAGGGTCGGAAGCCAATGAAGCGCACGCGGATCCGCTGGCTGCCGCGCTCGGTCACCGCCGCCGAGAACGCGCCCGTCGAGTCGGTGCGCGTGCGCACGCTCGTGCCGACGATCACGTCCGCCTGCGCGACGGGGCGTCCGAGCGAATCGATGACCACTCCGGCGACGCGTTGCGCCTGTGACGCGTGCGGCGACGCGGCGACGCCGAGGGCGATCAAGGCGAGGCGAAGGTATCGCATGACTTCGGGTCTCCCGTGTCGAAACCGGCCTTGAACCACTGCATGCGCTGCGCGCTCGTCCCGTGGGTGAAGCTCTCGGGACGGACCGCTCCGCCGGCCTGCTGCTGCAGCCGGTCATCGCCCACGGCGGACGCGGCACCCAGCCCCTCCTCCATGTCGCCCGCCTCGAGGTCGCCGCGCTGCGCGACGGTGTGCGCCCAGACGCCCGCGTAGCAGTCGGCCTGCAGTTCCATCCGCACGCTCAGCGCGTTCTCGCTGCCGGGGTTCGCGCGCTGCACGCGGCGCAGCTCCGACTCCGTGCCGAGCACCGACTGCACGTGATGCCCGATCTCGTGCGCGAGCACGTACACCTGCGCGAAATCGCCCGGAGCCCCGTACTTGCCCGCGAGTTCGTCGTAGAACGCGAGATCGATGTAGACCTTCTGGTCGCCCGGGCAGTAGAACGGTCCCATCGCCGACGAGGCGTCGCCGCACGCGGAGCGCACCGCGCCGCGGAACAGCACGAGCTTCGCCTCCGGGTACTGCCGCCCTTCGGTCGCGAGGATCCGGCGCCAGGTGGCCTGCGCGTCGTCGAGCGCCGCGGAGAGGAACCGCACCGTGGGTTCCTCGGCCGCGTCCTCCACCGGCGCCGCCTCCGTCGCCGCGCCACCGCCCACCTGATCCATCACTCCGAGCACCTGCAGCGGGTTCACACCGGTGACGAACGAGATCACGAGCGCCATGCCGATGCCGACGATGCCGATCCCCGCCTTGCGTCCGCCACCGCCGCGGCGATCCTCGAGATTGGACGAACGACCGGAATCGCGCCAGCGCATGCGGGTGCCTCGGGTGGGGGACGACGGAGAAACTACCGCCACGCTCCGGTGAGCAACACCTCACAGAGCTCCGACGGGCGGGTGTGGTCGTCGGGGTCCACGACGATGTACACCTTGTCCGGTCTCCCCGGCACGGCGACCAGCCCTTCGACCTTGTCGGTGCTGCGCGCACCGTCCGTTTCGGTGATCGGCACGAACCGGAGCTCGCCGCGCGCGGGGATGAGGCCGATGACCGACCCGCTCACCCGACCGTCCTCCGATGCGTCCTTCGATGCCTCGGCCGCGGCCGTGTAGAGCAGGGTCTCACCGGCGAGCGCGGCATCGGTGAAGCCCAGCGGCAGTCCGTCGAGTTCGCCCAGCTCGTACTGGACCACGGCCGAGAGCCGAGGGACGGGTGCCGCCGCGGGGTCCGCGAGGTAGGCGAGCAAGGCCGCGGTCTCCAGTTCGCCGCTCGCGTTCACCGGCGCGCGGCCGTGCTTCGCCGCGCCGTTCCCGCGCGAGAAGAGCCGGAGCGTTCCCGGCAGGGCGAGCGCGCCCTCGATGTTCATGTCGCTCCCGGCGAACTCGGGAACGGCTTCGAGCGCGACGTAGAGCGACTCCGCGTCGATGAGCGAGACGCGCGGCCGGCGCGCGGCGACCGCCTCGATGGTGATCACCCGCCGGCGGCGCTTCTTGGAACCGGAGCCGAGCGCGATGAACAGCGACCCCGCCGGTCCTTCGAGCGTGCAGCACGCTTCGAGGTCCAGCTTGAACCTCTTGTTGCCTCGCGCGTCGTCGAACTGTCGCTTGCCCTCCTCGCCGGGAGGGAGCGCGATCGCACGCGCGAGCCCGGTCCGCGGGTCGACCAGCGCGACGAAGTTCGCATCATCCTGCACGAGGCCGAGGCGCGCGCCGACCCACGTGAGGCTCGAGCCGGCGCGCACGTGCGGCGGCCGGTCCAGCGCCGCCGCGGCCTTGGCGCGATAGCGCAGCGCGTGCCGTCCGACGATCGTCGCGGAGAGGGCGGCGTCGTGTCGCGCCGTGCGCACGCTACTGGACCGTCCGGCCGTCGTGCCGGAGCCAGCCGGCCACGTGGCGCCCGGCAGGATCGCGATGCGTCCAGTGGATCACGCCACCCTGCGCGTTGCGTTCGAACTCGCCGAAGAACGCGACGGTGTCGCCGCGGTCGAGGTTCGTGAGACGTGGCGCGAGGTCGATGTTGTGCGCGACGAGGACGGTCTGCCCGCTCGCGAGCCGCAGGATGAAGCGCTGGTGCCGGCTGCCATCGTCGTCGTCGGGGAGGAGGCGTTCCACCACGCCGATGCCTTCGAGCTGACCGTCGCTGGCACTCCGGGCGGGTGCGGTCGCGGCCGCCTCACGGGCATCGGCGTCGGTCGGTGCATCGCCAGCCGCCTCCGCGCCGCCGCGCTGCCACCAGCGCAGCGCGAGCACGGCGACCACGAGGGCGAGGGAGACCCCTCGCCGCAGTCCCCGACTCACGGCCTGCTGAACACGGCGCCGTGCGGTACCCCGGCGGCGGACCCGCCGTGCGGCCACGTCTTGCCGTCCATGCGGAAACCGGGTGCGGCAGCGCCCGCCTCGCGGAAGCGCGCGTCATGTGCGAGCCTGCCGGTCGTGGCGTCGAAGGTGAGCATCTCCACGCGAGGCGCCATCCCGTCGTAGCCGGTCACGACGACACGCTTGCCGTCAGGCGACGCGGAGATCCAGTGCGGCACGTCGTGCGGCCCGAACGCGACGCGGCTCACCTCGCGCGGCGCGGTCGGGTCGGAGATGTCGAGGCTCACGACGGCGCTCCAGGCCGGCACCGTCACCAGATAGAAATGCCCCACGATGACCGGGATCGCGCAGGCCGTGTCGTCCTTGCGCGGGAACGACGCGACGAGACGCGCCGATGGCGCGGGCGTCTCGAGCCCCTCGAGGAGATACAGCCCGCAGCTGAACGTGGACACGAGCACGGTCCGGCCGTCCTCGAGCACACGCGGCTCGGCGCTGAGGACACCGTTGGGGCCTTCGAGCTTGATCGTCGTCAGCACCGACAGGTCCGACAGGCGCCAGACCTGCACCGTGCGCGACTCCTCGAAGAAGTCCTTCTCCATGTCGGTCGACGTCGTCACCACGCGGTCGAGGGACGGCACGACGCCCGCACTGTAGACGCGGAGTCCGCTGTCGGCGGCGGGCGAGTCGGCGGACCCGGCGCGCACGAGGACGCCGGCCGGCGTGAGCTCGGCGAGTCCGCCGGCGCGCATGTGGACGCCCGTGTGCGTCATCTGGAACGTCGACAGCACGTTCCCGTTCGGCAGGCGGAGGAACGAGTGCGGGTGCGTGAAGCCCGCCATGTCACCGAACTCGGCGGCGAGCTTCGGCTGGTCCGGCGTGGAGAGGTCGAAGACGAACGTGCGTCCGGTCGCGAAGCCGTTCGCGAAGAGCTGCCGGTCCGCGGCGAGTGCGTGTTCGGTATGGTGCGGGATGTTCCGGCGGCCGGGCACGGCGAGCGTGGTGACCAGCTCGCCGTACCGTGCGGAGTCCTCCGTCACGTCCAGCACCGCGAGGAAGTCGGGCTGCGTCGAGTCCGTCGAAGCGGTCCAGAGATAGAGGTACTGCTTCTCCGGGAGCGCCGCGGACTGCGGCCCGCAGGCGACCAGCGCGCCCAGCGCCACGCCGACGAGCGCGGCGGGAGGCCGTGCCCGCATCAGGGTCGCTCCGCGGGTCAGCGGCTCCAGGGGGGGACGATGTTGTTCGACCGCGCGTAGGCGATGAACTGGCCGAGGTGCTCGTGGAGGTGGGTGACGGTGAGCACCATCGTGCGGCCGCGGCTCCAGTCCTGGCCGAAGACCTTGAGCATCTCGCCGAGGTTCTGGTCGGTGGTGAGTGCCATGCCCTGATGCAGGTGCGTGAACGACGCCGTGAGTTCGGCGATGATCTGCGCCTTGGTCATCGTCTTCTTCTCGAACGCCGCGGCGGTGTTGAAGTCGGACGTGATGCCCGACGCCGGCGGCGCCGGCTTGCCCATCGCGATGGGGATCAGGTAGTTGTCCGAGACGACGTGGAGCAGCACCTCGCCGATGGAGCGCGCGCCGGCGCTCGGGCGCCAGGAGTAGCTCGACTCGGGGATGGCGTTCGCGAGGTCGATGAACTTCTTCTGTGCCTCGTCCACGTCGCGATGCATGTCGGCCATGATCTGCGCCGACGCGGGCGCGGCGGCGACGAGCGCGAGAGCGAGCGCGCTGAGCAACTTCCGCATGGATGGCTCCTGCTGAGGGGGTGGCCGGCTCGAGATGGGCCGACGCGATGTCAGAAGGTGGCGCGCGGACTGACGCAGGGCAACCGGCCGCGCCGCGCGTCGGGACCGGGGACCGGCCGGCCCGCTCAGCCCGGCCGCACGACCTGAAGGGCTCCCGACGGGCAGCGCGCGACCTGCGCGGCGATCTCGTCCGCCGTCGCCGCATCGACGTCGATCCACCGTTTGCGCTTCACGTCGAAGACGGCGGGCAGCCCGCGGACGCACTTGCCCGAGTGAATGCAGATGGTGGGGTCGAAGGTGACCGTGATGCCGTCGCCTTCGTAGGTCTGGAGTCGGGTGCTCATGGGGTCCTCGGAGCGGGCTCGACGCTCAGGGCAGCGCCTTCGCACATAATTATGGCATGCGGATGCCGCGCACGGACCTCGTCGCAGCTCTCGTCGCATGCGCGGCGCTGGTGGTCGCCTCCCGCGGTGCGGTCGCGCAGGCGACGCCGAACGGCTCCATCAGCGGCGTCGTCCGCGACAGCGTGTCGCGGGCGCCGATGCCCGGGGCGGTGGTGCAGGTGAGTGCCGACGCGCCCACGCCGCCGTTCACACGCGCCGCCCGCAGCGACTCGCTCGGGCGCTACCGCATCGCCGACGTGCCGCCGGGGCGCTACTCGGTCGGCTTCCTGCATGCGCGGCTCGACTCGCTCGGGGTCCAGGCGTCGGTGCAGGTGGTGCGTGTGGTCGCCGGGCGCGACGCCCCGGTGGACCTCGTGACGCCGACGGCGCGGCTGCTGCGGGCGGCGTACTGCCGGAACGCGCCGGCGCGCGGCGCCCTCGTGCTCGGCGTCGTCCGACGCGCGAGCGACGGCTCGGCGGTGGAGAACGCGGAGGTCGTCGGCGAGTGGCTCGAGTTCGCGATGCGCGGCGGCCGGCTCGATCGACAGCAGCCGGCGCTGTACGCGCGGACCGGTGAGGACGGCGGCTACGTGCTCTGCGACGTGCCCGCGCGCGGCAGCGTGTTCGTGAGCGCCAGCGTCGGCGCCGACACCACCGACCGCATCGAGCTCGTCGCGGACCGCTCGGGCGTGATGCGCCGCGACCTCTACGTCGGGCCGGTGCGCACCCTCGTGACGGTCGACACCACGCCGGTGGATGACACCCTCCGGATGGCGCCGGTCCGCCGACGCACGGGCGACGCGATGCTGCGCGGCCGCGTGCTCACGGCGGAGGGCGGTCAGCCGCTCGCGGGCGCCAGTGTGCGCGTCGTCGACGGTGCGCACGCGAGGACGAACGCGCGCGGCGAGTGGGTGATCGCCGGCGTGCCGGCCGGCACGCGCGTCCTCGAGGTGCGCGCCATCGGGTACTATCCGCGCCAGCTTCCCGTCGACGCGGTCAGCGGCGCACCGCCCCTCGATGTCCTGCTCGCGACCTTCGAATCCGTGCTCGACACCGTCCGCGTCTCGGCGGCGCCGGGCGACCGGAGCGGCGGCGGCTTCGCGAGTCGCTCGCGTACCGGGGGAATGGGGACGTTCCTCGATGCGTCGGCCATCCGGGCGCGCGGCGGCGTGACGACGGGCGATCTGTTCCGGTCGATGAACGGCGTGCGGATCGACGGCGCGGGACTCGAGCGGACACTCAATGTCCGCGGCGCGTTCGGCTACTGCACCCCCGCCGTGTACGTCGACGGCCTCTACATGCCGATCGCCTACCTCGATGACCTCGATCTCATGGCGCCGCGCGATCGCATCACGGGCATCGAGGTGTACGTGGGCGAGCACGTGCCGGCCGAGTTCCAGCGCGCGCTGAGCGGCTGCGGCGCCGTCGTCATCTGGACACGTCCCGCCCGCGGGGCACCACGGCGTCGCTGAGCGCACTCTCCGAGTGCGCGCCTCGTCGCCGCCGTGCCGCCGCGGGCCGCGGGCGGCTCAGCGCTTGGACGGCACCAGCACGCTCGTCTCGTCGGGACTCACGCGCACCACGCGCAGCGTCTGCGTGAACGTCTGATCGCCGACCACCAGCACCACGCGATAGTCGCCCGTCTCGGCGAAGACCTGTCGTCCGCCGCCGAAGCCGCCACCGCCACCTCCTCCTCCCTGACCGCCCGCGCCCGGCCCTCGGCCCGCTGCGGCCGCCTGCGCCGCCAGCGTCCGTGCCTGCGCGGTCGGCGTGCCGGACGAGTCGGGCGCCGCCCGGGACTCCGCCGGACGCGGATTGAAGCCGGCGGGGAAGCCCGGCACGTTCACCGGCCCGCCGGCGCCGCCACCGAACTGTCCGAATCCGCCCCCGCCGAACCCACCCCCGCCACCGATCGCGAGGTTCCAGTTCACGGTGTTCATGCCGGCGGTGTTGGTGCCGGTGAGCCGCGCGAGGGTGTCGCCCGCCATGTTGAGCACGAACAGGCGCGGCGCGCTCGCCGCGGGGGCGGCGAGCCGGTAGGTGAGCGCCGCGCCGGCCGGTGTCCGGTCGCCACGCCACATGCGGTGCGCGCGCGGCTCGGAGCCCACCGGACGCTCGCCGTATTGCAGGGCGACCGTCGGGGCGAACAGGTGCGTGCCCCTCGCGACGACCTCTGCCGTCATCTGCTGCAGCGGCGCGACGTCGAGCACGAGCACGGAGCGTCCATGCGTGCCCGCGATCAGCTCGCGGTCACGCGGATGCACCTGCAGGTCGTACACCGGCACCGTCGGCAGGCCGGCACGCAGCATGAACCACGTGGTGCCCTTGTCGAGCGAGGCGTACACGCCGAGCTCGGTGCCGATGTAGAGGAGCCTCGCGTTCACCGGATCCTCGCGCACCACGTACACCGTGTTGGGCCGGTCCGTCGGGATCCCGCCCGCGATCGACGTGAACGTCCTCCCGAAGTCGGTGGAGACGAAGAGGTACGGCTTGAAGTCGTTGTCGCGATGGTTGTCGAACGCGACGTACACGGTGGCCGAGTCGCTGAAGCTCGCCTCGATCTTGCTCACGTGCGTGAACGGGGGCACCCCGGGGAACCGCGCGCTGAGGTCCTCCCAGCTCGCGCCGTCGTTCCGCGTGAGCCAGACCTTGCCGTCGTTGGTGCCCACGTAGAGCAGCCCGGCGCGGACGGGTGATTCCGCGATGGTCACGATCGTCGCGTTCTCCTCGGCGCCGGTCGCGTCGCGCGTGATGCCGCCCGTGGCGTCGAGGGCCGCATTGCCGAGCGAGTCGAAGCCGGTCGTCACGCGGATCCGCGTCTCGTCGCGCGAGGAGAGGTCGCCCGAGATCGCGAAGGGCTCGAGGCCCTTCTTCACGCTCTTGAACAGCTTCTCCGCGCCCGAATAGAACACGTTCGCGTCATGCCGGGAGAGGAGGAACGGCGTGTTCCAGTTCCACCGCGTCGCGACGTTCGGGTCGCTCAGCTGCCGCCGCATGTCGGCGCGGATGTCGGCGATCTGCTTGTTCTGCTCCGGCGTGAGCGGCGTGGTGCCGTCGCCGCGGATGCGCGCGATCTGCGCGCCGAACTGGTTGCGCGTGACCGTGCGGGCGCGCACGCTCACGTTCTCGCCCGTCGCGAGGTTGCGCCGCGAGATGTTGCCGCCCTGCGACTCGTAGAACACGTAGTCGGGCTCGAACGGATCCTGCGCCGTCTGCAGGCCGTCGGCCGCGAAGACGGCGAACCAGTCGGTCATCTGCAGCGGCGCGTTGCCGCGACGGCTGAGGCCGCACGAGCTGCCGTTGTCCTGCAGGCCGCCGCACACGCGATACGGGACCTGATAGTCGAAGCTGATCCCGTAGAACTGGCCCATCGCCATGTTGTTGAGCGCGTCGTACGTGCCGCCGCGGTCCCAGGTCTGGAACACGCCGGCGTCGCCGCCGACGATCCAGTGCTCGGGATCGTTCGGGTCGATCCACATCCCGTGGTAGTCCTCGTGGATGCCGACCATGCCGAGGCGCCACGACCGGCCGCCATCATCGGACGACGCGAAGTCGACCGCCATGCGATAGACGCGGTCCGGGTTCCGCGGGTCGACGCGGATCTGCGAGAAGTAGAACGGACGGTTGTTGATCGTGCTCATCCACTCCCACGTCCGTCCGGCGTCCCGGGACCGGTAGAGCCCGCTGAGCAGGCGCTGCGGCTTGGCGCCCTTCACGCTGTCGGCCTCGACCATCGCGTACACCACGTCCGGCGCGCTCGGCGCGATCGCGAGCGAGATGCGCCCCTTCGTGGTCTCGGGGAACCCGCCGCCCTTGATCTCGGTCCAGGAGGTGCCCCCGTCGGTCGACTTCCAGAGGGCCGAGCCCGGGCCGCCCGACTTGAGGTAGTAGCTCTTGCGGATACGCTCCCAACTCGCGGCATACAGCACGTTCGGGTCGCGCGGGTCGATGGCGAGGTCGACGAATCCGGCGCGCGGCGAGATGAACTTGCTGAGCGTCCACGTCCGGCCGCCGTCGGTGGTCTTGTAGAGCCCGCGCTCGGGGTTGGTCGACCACAGTGCGCCCAGCGCCGCCACCCACACGATGTTCGGGTTGGTCGGGTGGATGATGATCCGCCCGATGTGCTGCGTCTTCTCGAGGCCCATCGCCTCCCAGGTGACTCCGCCATCGACCGACTTGTAGATCCCCATCCCCGGCTGGACCGAGTTCCGCGAGTCCTCCTCGCCGGTGCCGGCCCAGATGATGTTCGGGTCGCTCGGCGCGATGGCGAGGTCGCCCATGGACGAGATCGGCGCGCGGTCCCACAGCGGGAAGAAACTCGTGCCCGCGTTCACCGTCTTCCAGATGCCGCCGGTCGCGCCGGCGACGTAGAACGTCTTGGGCGCGCTCGGATGGGCTTCCACGTCGGTGATGCGGCCGGCCATGTTGACCGGGCCGATCGATCGCCAGCGGAGACCCGCGAGCGTGAGCGAGTCGGGCACCTGGGCGCCCAGGGCGCCCGCGGTGACGAGGAGGACGGCGGATGCACGGAGCAGGGGGCGCATGGTCGAACGGGCTGGGGTGGGGACGAACGGCAGCAGGAACCTGCTGCTTCATGGTACGTCCCGCCATCGCCCGCCGTTCGGGATCCGGCGGTCAGGTGGCGCATGGCGTCGGGGTGGTGAAGCTCCGGTCGCACTCCGCTGGCGGTCGGGCGGCGAGCGCCTAACTTGACCGGGTCATGACTGCTCCTGCCCCCCGCCAGCGCTCGGTGACCCCGAGCTTCACGGCCGGCGTCGCTGCCCCTCCGGTGTGGGGCAAGCCCGATCATACGCTCTCCGCCGCCGGCGTCGAGGGCGAGATCGTCGTCGCGCGGGTGCGCGTGCTCGCCATGGCGCTGCTGCTCATCGCGCCCCTCTGGAACGTGGCCAACCATCCCGACGAGCCGATGCATCGCACCGGCTTCGCCGTGACCTTCCTCGCGGCGCTGATCTCGGTGGGGATCTGGCAGGCGATCGAGCGGGGCCGGTGGCGGGCCTGGGTGGGATTCGCCTCGAGCGGGTTCGATGTCACGATGATCAGCATCGCGCTCACCAGCTTCTTCGTCGTGAGCTCGCCGCTCGTGGCGCTCAACTCGAAGGTCACCTTCGAGATGTACTTCCTCGCGATCACCGCGACGAGCCTGCGCTACGATGCGCGGATCTGCATCTTCGCCGGCGCGCTCGCCGGGGTGGAGTACGGCCTCCTGTGGGTGGCCGGCACGATCGGCTACGACCTGTATGACCCCGCGTACGTCGCCGACGCGGGACCGTACCTCCCGGTGGATCTCGCGACGCGCCTGCTGCTCATCGGGATCGCGACGCTGCTCTCGGTCACGCTCGTGCAGCGCGCGCAGCGACTGCTGTACCTCGCGGCGCGCGACCGCCTGACGGGTCTCTTCAACCGCGGCCACTTCGACACCGCGCTCGACCAGGCCATCAGCGCCGCCTCGCGCACCGGGCAGCCGCTGTCGCTCGCGATCCTCGACATCGACCACTTCAAGTGGATCAACGACGAGCACGGCCACGCCCGCGGCGACCAGGCCATCCGGATCATCGCCGACCGGCTGGCCAACGGGATGCGCCGCTCGGACGTCGTCGCCCGCTACGGCGGCGAGGAGTTCGTGGTGCTGATGCCGGGGACGCCGCCCGAGTCGGCGCTGCTGCGCATCGAGGCGATCCGCCGCGAGATCGCCGCCGTGCCGATCGAACTCGGCGATGGCCGCACGCTGCACATCAACTTCTCGGCCGGCGTCGCGGGGGCACCGACCGATGGCAGCATGGAGCGCACACCGGCCGCCGGGGGACTCGGCACCCCGGATGCGCTGCTCGTGCTCGCCGATGAACGGCTGCTCACCGCGAAACGCGCGGGCCGGGCCCGCTGCCTCGGGCCGGGCACCGTGCTGCAGGGGCCGCCACCGCCTCGGCGTTCGTCCGGCACGCTCCGCGCGCGCTGACGCGCTGACGCGCTGACGCGCTGACGCGCGGCACGCGGCGCGCGGCGCGCGGCGCGCGGTCAGCGCGGGTCCGCCCAGACCTCGACGACCCGCCGTCCGTCCACCTTCACGCCGTTCTTGCGCGTGACCGCGCGCTTGCCGTTCGCGGGCCACGTCACCTCCACGTCGACCTTCCCGCCGCCGGCGAGTCCGAAGTGCACGGGCGCGTCGGACTGCGCGTCGTAGCCCGATCCGGCGTCGACCACGCGCGTGCCGAGCAGCGCGTCGGTACCCGCCGCGAAGAGGCGCACCTCAGCCCCGGCGCGGACGGCGCGGCCCTGCGCGTCGGCGATGCGGACCCGCAGGGACCGCCGCGCGACGGAGGGATGCAACTGCGCGGCGAAGACCGCATGCGCACCCTGTCCGGTGAGCGCGAGTTCCAGCGCGCCGTCGCTGTCGATGTCGGCGAGGGCGACCCCATGGTCCGCCGTGATCGCGGCGACCGTCGCCGGGATCGCGTCGACGAACCGGTCGCGTTCCTGGCGGTACAGGTGGTCGGGCCAGTTCTTCCCCTGGGTGACGGTGCCGTTGAGATAGAGGTCGAGCTTGCCATCGCTGTCGAAGTCGGCCAGGGCGCAGGTGTCGTAGCGGCCATCGACCGCGATGCCCCACGCGTCGGAGACGTCGGTGAAGCCGCCGCCGACGCGGCCGAGGAAGAGACCGGGCTTGCCGTAGTTCGCGAAGACGAGGTCGAGGCGACCGTCGTTGTTCACGTCCGCCACGCATGGGCGCACCGTGCCGTTCGCGGGGTCACGCGGCGTGCGACCTCCCCACGCCACGCCCCACGCCTCGGCCACGTCGGTGAACCGCCCGTCGTCGTTCCGGAACGCGCCGTTGGCGTCGCCATCCATGTTCGCGACGATCAGGTCGAGGTCGCCGTCGGCATCGAGGTCCGCCCAGGTCGCGCCGACGCTCTTGCGCGTGTCGGCGAGCCCGACGCTCGCCGCGATCTCGGTGAAACGGGCGGCGTCGTGCCGGAAGAGCATGTTCGCGCGGTCGCGGAAGGCGACGAACAGGTCGAGGTCGCCGTCCCCGTCGAAATCGACGAAGGCCGGCTGTCGCACCGCGCCGTCGGGCACGACGAGCCCGGCGTCCGTCGTGGCGTCGACGAAGTTGCCGGCGTCGTTCCGATACAGCTTGAGCACGGCGCCCGCCCCCGGTGCGAACCCGACGAGAAGGTCGGTGTCGCCGTCGCCGTCGTAGTCCGCGAAGGCCGCGGCCCGGGTGGGTCGTGCATCGGCGATGCCGATCGCCGCACCGGCCTCGTGGAAGGTCCCCTTGTCGTTGCGGTAGTAGCGGTTGGCCGTGCCATTGAAGCCCACGAACAGATCGGCGTCGCCGTCGCTGTCCGGGTCTCCGAAGGCGTTCACCAGCGACCCCGTGGCGGCGAACAGCGCGGGCTGGACCGCCCGCATGGCGATCGGTGGGGCGGCCTGCGTGACGAGCGAGGCGAGGAGCAGCGCGGGGACGGTGCGGAAGTGCGCGGTCATGGGTCTCGGGGGCGTGCGGGTTCCAGGAGCCGCGCGAGCAGTTCCGGCATCGCGTGGTAGTGATCGATGTGGTCCGGCGCGGTGTTGCCGGCGAAGCCGAGCAGCGTGAATCCACCGGCGCGGGCCTCGCTCAGTTGCTGCATACCCCGCGGTCCCCACATGAGGGTCGCGCGGCGCGGCACCCCGATGGCCTCGAGCAGCCAGTCCGCCGTCTCGGTGGTGCTGGCGAACGTACCAGGGAAGATCTCCGAGTGCGTCACGAGCATCCGCTTCTCGCCGCGCGCGGCGGCGCGGGCGAACGCGGCGAGCGCCGACAGGTTCGTGGTGTCGAGCACGCCCGAGTCGGCCAGCACGCGACCCTCCGGCATGTACGACGTGTGCATCCCGTCGAGGAGCAGGATCGCGTCGATGCGCGCGAAGAGCCGCGGCGTGAGCAGGATCGCCCGGATCGCCCCGTGTCCCGCGGAGAATCCGGACAGCGTCACACGGCCGATGCGCGCCGGGCGCCCCGTCACGGCGGCGACCTCCCGCGCGATGCCGGCGATGAGCGTGTCGAAGGCCGCCGGATCGACGAACGGCCGATGATACGCGCCTGAACCGGCGCCGAGGGTCACGGCCGCGGCGACGGAGCCGTCGCCGAGATCGCTCACCGCGCGCGCAGCGAGCCACGCGGCGCCGTGGAAATGCACGATGAGCTCGACGGTGTCACGGTCGCGCGCCGTGTGCGGGACGAACACGGCGACCGGTCGCGCACCCGGACCGGGGAACGCGCGAGTGGTGCCAGGCAGCGACGTCTCGCGCAGCCGCTCATGGGCCCGTGTCGACTCGCGCATCGGCGACGGGTGCTGCGACGCCGCAGGCGGCGCAGGCGGCGCGGGATCTGCCGCGCGTGCCGCGCACGCTGCGGCCAGCATCACCGCGCTTAGCGTGGCGCCCGCGCGCCGGGTGTTCCGCCGGTGTCCCATGCGCCGCGTTCGCTCAGCAGATCCGCGCAACGCGCACCAGGTCCGCCCAGTCGATCACCGTCACCCCGTGCCAGCGCGCCATCTCCCGCAGGGCGCCGCTGCGGACCAGTTCGGCGTCTCGCAGGCGCCAGTCGAGTCCGTACTCGACGTGCTCACGGAACGCCGCGCGTTCCTCCGCCCCGTCGTCCCCCACGTGCACGAGGAGCAGCGTGACACCCGGGCGCATCGTCGCGAACAGTTCGATGTAACGCGCTTCCCACGCCTCCGGCGGCGTCGCGGGGTCGATGCTCATCAGGTCGGCGAGCTGCGGCTGTCCGTCGTCGAGCGCGCCGGCGAGGTACGGGTAGCGGCGGAAGAAGCTCTCCGGCACCGGGATCGCCAGGCATGCGCGCTTGGCGATGCGGCGCAGCGCCTCGAACCGCGGAGCACCGTGATAGAGGAGCAGGCCCTGGTGCGAATCGAGGTGCGTGAGCGGGAGACCGAGGGCCCGCGCGCGGGTGACCTGTGCGTCGAGCTCACGCTCGATCTCGTCGATGCGGGCATCCTCCGGCAGGTCGATCCGCAGCATCCCGTCGCCGTCCACCAGCGAGCGGACGCGCGCGCGTGGTGCGGCGGCCGGGAGCCGCAGCGCGGCCGTCTCGCTCGTGAGCGCGAGGTGCACGCCGAGATCCGCCCTCCGGCCACCGAGCCCCGCGGCGAACGCACCGAGGTGCGGACTCCCGGCGAGCACCGAGGCCGAGCTCACACCCTTCGAGCGCAGGGCCTCGAGGGTCGCGCGGTTCGCGCCGGCGGTGAGGGCCGCATCGTCGGCGTGGATGATGACTACGCGCGCGGTGTCGCTGAGCCCGAGAGCGCGCAGCACGTCGCGGGACGTGAGACGCGCGGGCGGCGTGCCCGCGACGAGTTGCGCCATCAGCAGCGCGGCGATCACCGGACGCTCACGGCGCGGCCCACAGACGCTGGAGCGCGAAGTACGCGGGCTTGAGGTACTCGTGCCAGGTGGGCTCCTCCCACGTCGGCCAGATCCAGGTGCGGAAGGCGGCGAGCGGCCAGTTGCCGTAGGCGTCGAGCGCCGGGATGGTGCCCGCGATGTCAGGCCCCGGACGCAGTGCCACCACGCCGAACCGGAACCCCTCGGTCGGGACGCCGATGAGCCGGGAACGCGGGGCGTCCGGCCGTCGACCGAGCGCCTGCTCGGGGTCGCTCTCCCACACCACCGCGCGCGACGACGGGTCGCTCACGTTGAGCATCGCCCATGGCAGCCGGAGCTCGATGATGCCGGCCGCGGCATCGTACCACCAGTCGGCGAGCGAGTTCTCCCGCTCGGTGCCGAAGCGCAATCGGCCGATGTTCATCCCCTTGCCGCGGATCAGGGCGCCGCGGTCGGAGTACCGCGGCCGGTTGGTCAGTGCCCAGAGCGTATCGAACACGGCATCGGTGCGGCGCGTGGAGAGGAGCGGCCGGCGGAAGTGCTCGCCGAAGTAGGCGCCGCTCTGCGTGAGCCGGTGCGGCATGTAGGGCAGGTAGTCAGGCGTCACCTTGAGTTGTGCGTCGGCCGGGCCGTTGAGCTCCACGAGGAACTCGAACGCGGCGCCGCTCCGCAGGCCGCTCACCGGGAGCACCACCTGGCCGAGCGCCGGGTCATGGGTGTCGATCGCGAGCTGGAGGCGGAGCGAGTCCCACGGGAACCGCCGTCCGCGCCATGCCGGCGATTCGAGCGCGAGGTACACGAAGCCCTCGTCGTGCCCCACGCGGAGCGTGGCCGAGTCACGGCCCACGAGTCGTCCCGTGCCGGACGGTTCGAGCGCGCGCCAGCGTGACGCATCGCCGCCGAGCGACGGGGTGCGCCCCGGCGCGCCGGGCCGCAACGCCAGCAGACCATAGTGCTCCTCCGAGCTCATCATGTTCTGCCACATCCGTCCGCGTTCGGCCGGGAGTTCGGTCCCCATCGCGAACCAGTTGCGCTTGAACCACTCGTCCATCCACGCGAAGACGATCGCTCCCGCGGCGCCGGACTCCCGGATCTCCGCGGCGAGCCGCGCGTTGGCCGCGCCGGCATCGCGCTCGCTCACGCCACCGTGATGCCAGCCCTGCGGCTGGAGGTGCGCGTTGCCGCGGCTCGTCGGGATGCCGAACTCGGCGATGACGATCGGGAGGCCCCGGTGCACGCGGCGCAGGTCGCGGAGGTAGCCGAAGTAGTTCGATCGCCCGAAGCTCGAGGCGGCTCGGTCGTACCCCGGGTCGTAGAGCATGAAGTCCGGGTAGTACGGGTACACGTGGTAGCTCGCGAACCAGCCGGCCACGTTGCGCGCCGTGCGGGTGACGAGCGACGGGTCGAGCGAGACACCCTCCTCCTCGTGCGCCGGTCCCTCGGAGGAATCGCGGTCGTATCGGAGCCCTCGGAACCGCATCTGCTGGTCGTACGAGGTCTCGGTGGGATGCTGGATCGGGTCGGTCGTCGGCCAGTTGGTGTAGGCGATCGGCCGCTGTGCGTTGTACGTCTCCTCCTCGTACGTGAGGAGCAGGTCGCACTGCCGCACCATCCAGACGTCGGTCGGCGTGCCCTTCGCGATCGTGAGATGGTTGCCCTGGAAGCTCCGCGCGGCCCGCGCATCCTCGTTGAAGCCGACCACGGAGTACGGCTCCCACTCGCGGCCGAGGATGTAGGCGATGGTCCATGGCGAGACGTCGGCGTCGTAGCGGCCGTGGGCGTGGCCGGGCTGCACCGGAAGCAGGGCCGCTCCGTGCAGGACATCGACCACGCGCCGGATCTCCTCGGCGAACTCCGCATTGAAGGCCGCGTCGTCGAAGTCGTCGCGCGGCGGCAGCTCCGTCCAGACACCGTGCACCAGATACAGCGGCTTCGCCGCGTGCGCGAGGTTGTGGGCGCGCAGCGCGCGGTAGAACTCCGGCGGGAGGATCGTGTAGACGCGCAGCGTGTTCGCGTTCATCGCCGCGATCTGCGCGAGCCAGCGGGCGTAGAGCGCCGAGTCGGTCGGCGCCTCCGAGGGGAACTTGCCGGGCAGCGCGAGGCCGAGGTTCACGCCCTTCATGTAGAACGGCACCCAGGTGTCGCCCCGGCGGAGCTCGAAGCCCTCGCCCTTGACCCGCAGCGTGAGGTCGAGCGAGGCGGCACGGGTGCGCACGATGGGCCCAGCGCCATTCGCCGCCCCGGTGATACGGGCGATCTGCGCGCGCAGGTCCGCGCGGTCGGGCGAGAGCGCGCTGGCGCGCTGCCATGCGTCGAGGGCCCGGCGCGGGTCGCCCAGGCGTTCAGCGGCCGTGGCGCGTCCCTCCCATGCGTCGGTCGAGCGCGGGTCGCGCTCGGTCGCCGCCGCGAACAGCGAATCCGCGGTGCGGGTGTCGCCCTCGCGGAGCCGGGTGAAGCCGAGTCCGGTCGCGGCATCCGCGTTGGCCGGACAGGCCCGGAGCGCGTCGCGGAACCGCGTGTCGGCCGCGGCGATGGAGTCCGCGCGATAGGCGCGCCACGCCGACGCCACCAGCGAATCGGTGCCGGGCGGGCAGGGCACGGCCGCCCCCGCCTGGGCCGATGCGATGCGCGCGCTGGGCGACGCGATGACGAGCGCGGCGATGGCGAGCGCGAGCGTGGTCGCTCGGCGCGTTGGTGTGTGACGGAGCATCGGGGAAAGTTGTAGACTTGTGCCCATGAACGCACCAGGCTTCGGCTGGCTCGACCTCTTCGTCCTCGTCGCCTACCTGGGCGGCACCACGGCGCTCGGCCTCTGGGTCGGCCGCTCCCAGAAGGACGGCAAGGACTACTTCGTCGGCGACGGCTCGATCCCGTGGTGGGCGGTGATGTTCAGTATCGTCGCCAGCGAGACGAGCGCGCTCACCTTCATCTCGTCGCCGGGACTCGCGTACGGCTCCGGCCCCGGCGTCGGCGACCTCGGGTTCCTGCAGGTCGTCGCGGGCTACATCGTCGGCCGGTTCGTGATCGCGTGGCTGCTGTTGCCGCGGTACTTCGGCGGAAAGCTGGTGACGGCGTATGCGCTGCTCGAGACCCGCTTCGGGGTCGCGACCCGGCGCTTCACGAGCGTGGTGTTCATGGTCACGCGCGGCCTCGCCGATTCGGTCCGTGTCTTCGCCACCGCGATCCCCGTGGCGCTCATCGTCGGTCCCGCGGTGGGCGATCCGAAGCTCGTCATGCCGGCGGCCATCCTGCTCCTCGGCCTCCTCACGGTGGTCTACACCTACAAGGGCGGCATGAAGGCCGTGGTGTGGACCGAACTCATCCAGGCGACCATCTACGTCTCCGGCGGCCTCATCGCCGTGGTGCTTCTCGGGCGCGCCGTGCCCGGCGGCTGGAGCGCCATCTGGCAGCAGGCGTCCGCCGCCGGCAAGACCCACATCATCGACGCGTACACGGGGTTCGACCGCCCGCACACCATCTTCGCGGGCCTGCTCGGCGGCGCGTTCATCGCCCTCGGGTCGCACGGCACCGACCAGACCATGGTCCAGCGCATGCTCGCCTCGCGCACGCTGCGCGACGGGCAGCGCGCCATCATCGGCTCGGGGTTCGCCGTCTTCGCGCAGTTCTTCCTGTTCCTCACCATCGGTCTCGGGCTCTGGGCGTTCTATCAGGGGCGCGCGTTCCCCGCGACCGATGTGATCTTCCCGACGTTCATCATCGAACAGATGCCGGCGGGCCTGCTCGGCCTGATCGTCGCCGCCATCGTCGCGGCGACCATGAGCACGCATTCGGGCGCCATCAACTCGCTCGCCGCCGCGACGACGCACGACATCTACCTGCCGCTCACCAAGCGCGCCGCCGACGACCCGCGGGCGCTCGTGATGGGCAAGCGGTTCGCGCTCGTCTGGGGCGTCGGGCTCACGCTCGGCGCGCTGCTCTTCAAGGCGCAGGGCACGCCGGTGGTCGTGATCGCGCTCTCCATCGCGTCGTTCACGCAGGGCGGCCTGGTGGGCGGGTTCCTGCTCGGCATCCTCTGGAAGCGCGCCATCCAGCGCGATGCGATCCTCGGGATGTCGGTCGCCATCGGGACCATGGCCTTCATCGTCTTCGCC
The DNA here is from genome assembly GCA_964464585.1 of uncultured Gemmatimonas sp. Lineage (GTDB taxonomy): Bacteria > Gemmatimonadota > Gemmatimonadetes > Gemmatimonadales > Gemmatimonadaceae > Pseudogemmatithrix. Next base: position 40,375 of record CAYXGS010000002.1, read on the forward strand.
AAGCAGATCGTCGCCGCCTATCCCGGGATGTCCGGGATGCTCGGCGGCGTCGCCCGGATCGCGTGGCCATGGTACGTGCTGATCGGCACGTCACTCACGATGCTCGTCGGCATCCTGTCGTCGTACACCCATCCGATGCCCGCCCAACGCGCGCCCTAGCCGTTCGGCGTCGAGCGCAGGGCGGACGCCATCCGGCGCCCGCCCATGGCACAGGCCCCATGGCGCCCGCCGTCCGCTTCGGCGAACTTCTGCGGCATGGACATCTCATGGATCGACTGGGTCATCGCCGTCGCGACGATCGCCGTCTGCTTCATCCCGGCGCTCTTCCTCGCCAAGCGCTCCGCGGCGAACACCTCGGAGTTCTTCGCCTCGGGCCGCTCGGTGCCCTGGTGGCTCGCGGGGCTGTCGATGGTCGCGACGACCTTCTCGTCCGACACGCCCAACTGGGTGACGGAGCAGGTGCGGCGCTACGGTGTCGCGGGCAACTGGCAGTGGTGGGCGTTCGTGCTCACCGGGCTCGCGACGGTGTTCTTCTTCGCGCGGCTCTGGCGCCGGTCCGGCGTGCTCACCGACCTCGAGTTCTACGAACTCCGCTACTCCGGCCGCTCGGCGTCCGTCGTTCGCGGCTTCCGAGCCGTCTACCTCGGGCTCTTCTTCAATTGCTTCATCATGGGCACCGTGACGCTGGCGGCCTGCAAGATCGCCAACATCATCTTCGGGCTCAGCGCCTGGCAGACGATCCTCATCACCGGCGTGCTCAATGTCGTCTTCGCGGCACACTCCGGGCTCTGGGGCGTGCTGGTGATCGACATGATCCAGTTCTTCATCAAGATGACGGCGGTCTTCGCCGCGGCCTGGTTCTCGCTCGTCGAGGTGGGGCGGCGGCTCGCCGGTGACGCGAGCGCCTGGACCGGACTCAAGCTCCTCGTCGAGCGGCTCACCACGCAGCAGGTGGTCCAGGGGACCGATGCCGGCGCGCAGCCGGTCATGTCGGCCATCGACGGCACCGGCCAGCCGATCCTCGATGTCATGCCCAACTTCGGCATGAGCGAGCTCGCCCTGATGATCTTCATCCTCCCGATCGCCGTGAGCTGGTGGGCCAACTGGTATCCGGGGGCCGAGCCGGGCGGCGGGTCGTACATCGCGCAGCGGATGCTCGCGTCGAAGAGCGAGAAGGACGCGCTCGGCGGCACGCTCTTCTTCAATCTCGCGCACTACGTGCTGCGGCCCTGGCCGTGGATCATCACCGCGCTCTGCTCGATCATCGTCTACCCCGACCTCGCCGCGATCAAGGCGGCGTTCCCGAACGCCGACGTCGCGCTCATCGGCCACGACTCGGCGTTCCCCGCGATGCTCAAGTTCCTCCCCGTCGGGTTCGTCGGGCTGATGATCGGCGGGCTCCTCGCGGCGAACTCGTCGACGATCCTCACGCACCTCAACTGGGGTTCGTCGTACCTCGTGCACGACTTCTACCGGCGCTTCGTGCGGACCGACGCACCGGAATCGCACTACGTGAACGCCGGCCGCGTGTCGACGGTGCTGCTGTATGTGGTGGCCGCGCTGCTGTCGCTCACCATGAGCAGCGCGCAGCAGGCGTTCCAGGTCATCCTCTCGATCGGCGCCGGCACGGGACTCCTCTACATCGCGCGCTGGTTCTGGTGGCGCGTCTCCGCGTGGTGCGAGATCGTCGCCATGGCCGTCTCGCTCGTGACCGCGCTCGCCGTGCCGCGCCTCCTGCCCGACGCGGGCTTCGCCATGGTCACCATCGTGCAGGTCGGGCTCACCACCGTGGCGTGGATCGTCACCGCGTTCGTCGGACCCGTGACCGAGCGGGCGACGCTCGTCGCGTTCGTGCGCAAGGTGAAGCCGGCCGGGCCGGGATGGTCGGCCATCCGTTCCGAGGCGGGCATCTCCGACGCCGAGGTCGCGCGGGAGAACCGCATCGGCGCCGCGTTCGTCGGGTGGGTCGCCGGTTGCCTCGTCATCTGGTCGTCGCTCTTCGCGATCGGGAACTTCCTCTACGCGGCGGGCGACCCGAGCCGCCTCACGGCGGCGTGGTCGCTCACCGGCGTCTTCATCGCGAGCGGGCTGGTGCTGCTCCGTGTGACGAAGCAGCTCTGGGCGGAGAGCGCCGCGGCGGAGTCGCGCGCCGCGACCTAGGGCCGCGGCACCACGACGATCTCGAGCGGGATCTGCCATCCGGGCTCGGCCGTGCGCACTTCCATGCGCCACGTGCCGGGTCTGGTGGGCGTGAACGCGAAGTCGTTGGTCTGGCCCGGGCCCATCTCGACGAACGCGGCCTGCAGCGCGCGCATCGCGGGCGGGAGGTCCGCGCCGTCCTTCGCGAGCGGACGCCACCGCGCGATCGTGGTGTCATTGCGGAGCGTGAACGTGAGCCGCCAGTCCGGGTGGATGGCGATGAGGCGCAGTCGATGCGTCTCGCCCACCGTCAATCGCAGCGGGGCGGGTGACCGCCGCCCGTTCACCAGGCCGAACGGCGATTCGATCTTCGCCTCGAGCTCCGGGCCGCCGCCGCCGGCGACGATCAAGTGGTCATGCACGGTGTCACGCGGACCGTCGGTGACCAGCAGGGCCCCGTACATTCCGCTGTTGATCTGGCGGCGGTCGTTGAGGTGCGAGTGGTACGGGTAGGTCCCCGCCCGTGGCGGCGTGAACGCCGCCACGAAGGAGTCGCCCGGGGCGATCTGCGTGTAGATGCGGTCGCCGAGGCCGCTGAAGTTCGGCACCCCGTCGGGATAACTCTCGATCTCCAGTCCGTGCCAGTGGATCGATGTCGGCTCGTCCAGCTGGTTGCGCACCGTGATGCGGACCGGCTGGCCGCGACGCAACTCCAGCACCGGCCCGGGCAGCACCACCGAATCGCGCGCCGGCGCGGTCGCCCCGTCCTGCACCGAGAAGCCGATCGCGGGCTGACCCAGCGGGAGCGCATCGTCGCGACGACCGACGAAGAGCCGGACCTCGCGCGCATCCCGGCCCGGCGACTCGGCGTAGCCGGGCCGGGGCGCGACCTTGATGCCGACGACCAGACCGCGCATCGAATGCGCCAACCCCGCATGCGGCCCGCGTGCCGCGAGCGCCGCCGCCGCGGCAGAGTCGCGCGGCGAGCCCGCGAGCGTGACCTCCTCGTCCGCGTGGAACGCGAAGTGGCAATGGAAGAGCCAATTCCCGGGTGTCGACGGCACGAAGCTGAACATCACCGTGCCCCCGGGCTTGATGAGGTCCGTGTTCGACAGGTGCCGAAGCGCGCGCGGGACGGGCGTGTCGACCGTGCCCGTCCCGTGCGACTCGATCTCGTAGTAGAAGCCGTGCAGGTGCAGCGGATGGTGGAGCGGGATGGCATTGATCACGCGGAAGCGCGTCGAGTCCCCCTGCCGCAGCGCGATGGTCTCGGTGTGCGGCCACCCCTTCCCGTTGATCACCGAGACCACTTCGAACGGCCGCCGGCTCTCCTCGTACGGATGGAACCACTCGCTGAGCAGCAGCACATGGTCGTCCGTGCGCGCGCCGGGCGCGTCCACGATGATGGCACCGTTCAGCTGGCTGTCCTTCCATTCGCGCAGGTCGGGCGTGAGCCCGGCGAACGCACCCCAATACCAGAACGTCCCGGCCGTGCCGAGCGTGAACCGCAGGTCCCGCGTCGCGCCGGCGGCGAGATGGACGGTGTCGGTCGCGGTGCCGCCGCCCGGCCGGAGTCCGCCGACGACGAGCGCGGAGTCGCTGCGATTGCGGAGCGTGATCCACACGGCGGTCCCCTGGCGCACGCGCACCATCGGGCCCGGAACGGAGGGTGCGCTGCCGCGCTCGGCGAACGCGAGGATCGGGACTTCCGGGTCCTCGTCGCCTTCCGGTTTCCACGCACTCTCGATCACATCCAGTTCCAGGCGCAGCGTCCCGTTCGCGAGCCGGCCGGAGGCGACGCGATTCTGGTGCACGCGCGCCCGCTCCGCGCTCACCGCGGGCTTCGGCAGGGGGATGCGCGGGAGCGGTGCGATGAGTTGCGCCTGCAGCACGATGCCGAGAAACGCCGGTGCGACGGAGACCATGGCAGCACCTCGGAGGGGAGCGGAAGCCTCGGGGAACATAGGTCGCCGCGCGTGGAAGGGCCACGCGCCATATTCCTCCCGACGCCCTGCGCCGTCCGGCACCGACTCCCGTCCTCCAGCCGCTCCAGTCATGCGCCCGATCCTGCTGCTCTCCCTCGCCGCCGTCGCGCTTCGCGCGCAGACGCCGAGTATCGAACAGCGCACCATGGGTGGCGAGTCACCCACCCCGGTGCTCGCGAGCTTCGACGGCCTCGGGGTGGGATTCGTCGGTCCGCAAGGCAACTCGCACCAGCGCAATCCGTCGGACAACTCGCTCGCCGTCGGTCCGGACCACATCGTCCAGACCGTCAACACGCGGGTGGCGATCTTCACCAAGGCCGGCGCGCGGTTCGAGACCACCGGCCGTGTGCTGTACGGTCCCGTCGCGTCGAACAACGTGTTCCGCGGGTTCGGCGGCGCGTGCGAGTCGAACAACAACGGCGATGTCGTGGTGCGCTACGACCAGCTCGCCGACCGCTGGCTCTTCGTCATGCCGGTGTTCCGGCGGGTCGCGCCCCGCACCGCGCCACCAGGGCCGCGCGAGGCGCTGCTGTTCCAGCCGCCGCGCGCCGAGCCGACGCCGCCACCCGCGCCGCCTGCGCCTCGCCCGGCAGGGGCGCCGGCACCGGTCCGACCGCCCGAGCTCGGTCCCGCCGAGGGTACGTTCGCGATGTGCTACGCGGTGAGCACCACCAGCGACCCGATGGGTACCTGGTATCGATATGAGTTCACGCGCGAGCTCTTCCCGGATTACCCACGGCCCGCGGTCTGGCCGGATGGCTGGTACACGCCGACCAGCACCGGCGACGACGTGATCGAGAAACACGTCTGCGTCGTCGACCGGCGCATGATGCTCATCGGCGCCGATGCGACCGAGCAGTGCATCATCGTCCCCGACGTGAACTTCCTGAACACCGCGGATCTCGATGGACGCGGCCTCCCGCCGGCCGGCGCGCCGAACATCGTGATCGCCGCGGGCGGCAGTCAGCTCAAGGGCGTGCTCAAGTCGGACGAGCTCCACGTGTGGCAGATGCACGTCGACTGGGGCGACCCGACGCGGACCAGGCTCGTCGGTCCCGACACCATCAAGGTCGCGCCGTACGAGTACCTCTGCGGCGGGCAGCTCACCAAGTGCGTGCCGCAGCCCGGCACCGACGTCCGGCTGGATGCTCAAGGGGACAAGCTCATGGCGCGCCTCGTGTATCGGCGCTTCACGACGCATGAGGCGCTGGTCGCGGTGCATTCGGTGAACACCGCGGCCGGGGGCGGCGGTGTCCGCTGGTACGAGCTGCGGGTCCGCTCCGGACGAAAGGTCGAGCTGCTGCAGCAGGGCACATTCGCCCCCGATTCCGCCTACCGATGGATGGCGAGTCCGGCGATCGACCGGATCGGGAACATCGGGTTCGGCTACTCGTTCGGCAGCGCGCGCGAGTTCGCCGGGCAGCGGTTCGTCGGCCGCACGCACGAGGCGGCTCGTGGCGTGCTCAATCTGGCGGAGACGGTGCTCGCGGAGGGGCGCGCCGCGCAGACGAGCACGCTGCGGTGGGAGGACTACACGCAGACCGCGATGGATCCGACGGACGACTGCACCGTCTGGTACGTCGGCGACTACCTCAAGGCGGGCCAGACCGCATACTCGACGCGCATCGGGGCGTTCCGGATGCCGGGGTGCGGTCCGGCGCGGCGCTGACGCCGCGCGCCGGCTTCAGGGCGTCGCGACCGCCGCGGGACGCTGCGCCAGTTGGCCGGCATGATGCTCGGTGTGCACGGTCAGGAGTCGCATCCCTTCCGGCGGCGCCATGGCGCCGAAGACATGGTGCGTGACCCGGCAGTCAGGGTCGTGCCATCGTTCCGCGATCCTCGCCTCGGTCCGCGCCGCCGCCGCCTCGAGCGCACCGAGCACCAATTCACGCGGGAACGGGCCGGCGCCCGGCCGGATCTCGCGCGGAGCCTTCGACCGAGGGAACCGGCCGCGCTCGAGGATGCCGCCGAGGAACTTCCAGCGGAGCAGCGGGCGCATCCACCACGCGCTGCGGACGCGCAGGCCACCACCGCTCACGACGCCCTCACCCACGACCTCGTACGCCAGGCGCAGGTGCTCGGCGATCTGCGCGGGTGTCCAGGCGTCGGGATCCGCCTGGAGTTCCCACGCCTCGTCGGTGACGCTCCACGCCCGCCGGACGAACTCGGCGACGGCGCGCCGGTGACGCTCGCGCGCGGCGGTGACGTCACGTTCGATGGCCACGCGCCTCAGGTGATCCAGAAGTGCTTCGTGGCGTGCTTCGCGAGCACCACGAGTCCGATGGCGATCGCCAGGATCAGGCCCTGGATCACGTAGCCGCCGGTGCCGGCGAGCGCGCCCGCGTTGCTGAGCCCGTACACCCAGATGTCCTGCACGAGCACCGCGAGCAGCGAGACCGTCAGGTCCGGCGTCGCCCACGCCCGGCGCATCACGAGCCCGACCGATCCGAGCGCGCCCACCCACACCGCGATCGCGGTGGCCGACACCACCCACAGCGGGCGCGACGAACGGATGGCGCGCTCGGCACTGGTCAGCGCTCTCACGGCCTCATCCGACATCATCACGTCGGCGAGGTAGGCGGCACAGCCGAGGAGGTTCCACAGCAGCGCGGCGATCGCGACGGGCTTGAACCACTTCGGGACGGCTTCCATCGATGGCGCTCACAGAAAGGGTGGTCGCGCGAGCTTATGGGCTCCGGCGTCGCCGCGCAAGCGGGCCGAGGAGGGTCGCGCTCACGAGCGTGAAGAGCAGTCCGACCGGCAGCGGTTCGATGAGCGTGAACGCCGCCATGATGAGCGGGTCGCGATACATCTCCCGGAACGCCTCCAGCTCCTTCGTCTTCGCCGCCAGCGCCTCGGCACTCGCGCCGGACCGCTGCGCCCGATCGAGCGCATGGGCCGTGTACTTGTCGGCGAAGTCGGGCATGAGGTTGGCCGCGACGAACTGCCAGGTCGCCACGTAGCACAGGCTCGCGACGAGGGTGATGAGGAGGCCGGCACTGAACGCCCGGCCGAAGCCGATCGTCCCGCCCAGCGCGTTGTCGCGGTACGACCGCACGCCGAAGTAGACCATCAGGAAGGCGAGGACCATCGAGGTGTAGCCGACGACCGCCCCGTAGTCGAACCCGATCCGGTCCATGAACGGCACGGTGAGCAGCATCATCACCGAGAGCAGGGCACCGCAGATGAGGCCGAAGGTCAGCACGAACTTGCGCATCGCGTCTCCGAAGGGGTGAAGGACGCCGCATGCTATCGGGCCATCGGCCGCGGCGCGTCACCCGAAGGGGTGATTTCCGGCCGCGAGGCGCGAAATCACCCCTTCGGACGAGGGGAAGGAAGTCAGGGGATGAGTCGGAGCTCCTTGCCGCGCAGCACCGCCTGGGTACGGCGGCGCGCGCCGAGCTTGTCGAACACCCGGCTCGAATGCGTCTTGACCGTGTTCTCGCTCACGCTTGCCCGTTGGGCGATCTCGCGCGTGCTCAGCCCCTGCGCGATGAACTCGAGGATCTCCAGCTCACGCGGCGTCAGGCCGAGGGCCTCGACGCGGGCCGTGTCGCGGACGAAGGCGGTCGGGGCCGGCACCTCCACCGGCACCTTCACTTCCCGGACCACCACGGGTCCGGTCATCCGCGTGAGCCGGAGGCCGAGCCAGATGCCGAGCGACGCGAAGATCGCGGCGATGAGCGCGCCGTAGATCTCGACGCGCCGGTCGAACACGAGCCACCGGTACTCGATCGACTGCAGGAGGGCGATGAGGACGCCGCACAGCAGTCCGTAGAGGAGGACGGATCGACGCATGCGCGTATTCTACCACGCCGCGTATCGGGTCGCGGGGACCACCCTCGCTACCCGATGCTGCTCCGCACCTTCGCCGCGAGCCGGTCCGCGAGACTGCGTGCCGAATCGACGATCTGCACGGACCCTCTGCGCACGAGGGCGCGACCGCCCTTCCATATGAGCGTAAGGCCGAGCGCCATCGCCGCCGGGATGCCCAGCTCCTCCGGGATGCCGAAGCCCTCGATCATGATGATCGCGGCCATCGGCCCGACGACGAACGTCGACGCGACGAGCGCGAACGCGGCGCGCACGTACGCCGAACGTCGCGCGTCGCGCACCACACGGATGGTGGTCCGGTCGTTCTCCGGGACGACCGTCACCTCGAGTCGTGTGCCGAGCTGTCCGGTCGTCCACGAGAGCTCGCGCGTGTGCGCCCGGGTGTGACCCATCGTCCCCGTCGCATCGCGCAGGAGGTTGATCAGCCGTTCGAGGTCGCGCGCCGGCAGCTCGCCCGCCACCTCCACCTCGTGCGCCGACTGCAGCGGGACGCCGAGCCACCACGACGTCTCGCCCGCCGGCTGCGCCGCGATCGCCGGTCGCCTGGGCGCCACGACCGCCTTCGGCCCCAGCCCGCGTTCGCCGAGCGCGTGGTCCACGTAGCGCTCGGCGATGCCGGCCTCACCGGCCGCGACTCGCACATCCGCCAGCTGGAATCCCGTCCGGCGCTCCGCGTCCTTCGCCGCGTCGCGTTCCACCGGCTCGATCGCGGGGCGCGGCTGGATCCCCGTCGCCGCCTGCAGCTCGGCCGCGCGTCGCCACACCTGATGCGCCTCCGTGTCGGAGATGAGCGGCGCGCGCTGGCCGGGCTGGCTCAGCTGGAGGATCGCACCGTCGAGCGCCGCGAGGAGGTCGTCCGCGCTCGCATAGCGATGCGCCGGGTCCTTCGAGAGACAGCGATCGATGATCGACGCGAGCGACGGCGGCACATCGGGCTGGAGCGAGGCGAGCGGCGCGGCGGCGCGCGTCACGTGCTGGACGAGCACCGCGGACGCCACGTCGGCATCGAACGGGAAGCGGCCCGACAGCGCGAAGTGCCCGACGACGCCGAGCGAGTAGATGTCGCTCCGCGCGTCGATGCGCTCGCCCGAGACCTGCTCCGGACTGACGTAGTGCACCGTGCCGAGGACCTGGCCGGTGACCGTCAGCGGGGTCGCCTCGGCCAGCCGCGCGATGCCGAAGTCGGTGACGAGGGCGCTCTCGGTGGCGCGGTCGATCAGGATGTTCTCGGCCTTGATGTCGCGATGGATGATGCCGCGCTGGTGGGCGTGCGCGAGCGCGGCGGCCACGTCCCGCAGATGGCGCGCGGCCGTCGCCGCGTCGATGCGGCCGCGGGCGCGCACGCGCGACGCGAGCGACTCGCCATCGACGAACGCCATGACGAAGAACACGTGCCCCCCGACCTCGTCCGCGCCGTGGATGGGGACGATGTTCGGATGCGCCATCGCCCCGGCGGTGCGCGTCTCGCGGAGGAACCGCTCCTGGATCGCCGCGTCCCGCGCGAGGTTGGGCGGCAGCGTCTTGATCGCGACCAAGCGGTCGAGCCGGCGGTCGCGCGCGAGGTACACCACCCCCATCCCGCCGCGACCGATCTGCCGCTTGATCGCGTACCGGTCGGCGAGGGCTTCGGCGAACGCCTGCGACGCCTCGTCGAGCGTGCGCGGGTCGGGCGTGGGGAGGTCGAGGACGGTCATGGGCGCGAGGACGGGGAGGGAGACCTCCTAACGATAGGCGGCGCGGAATGGTGTCGAAAGCACCGGATGGCCCCGGCGCCGCCGCGGTCACGCACTAGGTTCGTGGTGAACCCCTTCAGGAGACCACGCCCATGGACAGCTCGACGGTCGCGTCGTCGATGGCCCGACTCCTCTCCGAACTCGTCGACGGGGTGCGCGTCCCCGGCGGCGCGTTCATGCTCAACTCCGGCGACGTCGGCCTCCTGCGCTCGCTCGACGCACTCTCGGCCAGCGACGCGTCGCGCGCCACGGACGGCGGGGCGACCATCGCCGCGCACGCCCAGCATCTGCGCTACGGGCTCTCGCTCATGAACACGTGGGCGCGCGAGGGCGGGAACCCGTTCGCGGACGCCACGTGGGACGAGGCCTGGAAGGTCACCGCGGTGGATGATGCCCAGTGGCGGTCGATCCGGGCCGGCCTGGCCGCGGAGGCGCGCGCGTGGCTCGACCGCCTCGGGATGCCGCGCGAGGCCACGAAGGTCGAGCTCTGCGGGATGATCGGCAGCATCGCGCATCTGGCGTACCACCTCGGGGCGATCCGCCAGATCGCGGTCGCGGCGCGTGGTCCCAGGGAGGGCACGTTCCTCTGACGCGAAACCGCGCCGTGGCGATCAGCCGGGCGCGCCACCCGAGAGGCGCGCCCGGAGCCGATCGACGAGCGCACGCTGGACCCGCACGTACGGATGCTGGGTGTCGCCGTTCCGGACCCGCGTCCGGACCGCGTTGTGCAGCGCGAGTCGGAGGTCACCGGCGTCCTCGAACAGCCGCGACGCCATGAGCGAGATCGCGACGGAGCGCTCGAGCGTCACGCCGCCCCAGTCGAGCGAATCGAGCGCGGCGCTCAGCTCCTCGCGGCCGCGTCGGGCCGCGGCGCTGTCGCGCCGCGCGGCACGGAGGGCCTCGAACAGCTCGAGGTGCGCGTCGAGCCGATTGCGCCCCTGCGCCCGGTCCTCCGGGGTCGCCAGCCGCTGGAATGCCTCGCGCAGGCGCGCGAGGTCGCGCGTGACGCGGCTCGTGTCGCCCGAGGCGAGCCGCCAGAGTCCGATCGCGCGCGTCGCCTCGCGGCGTGCGATGACCGTGCTGTCGTCACCGACCAGTGGCGCGGCATCGAGGGGCGCCAGACGGCGCAGCGCGTCCTCCGCGACCGCGCGGCTGCCGCCGCCCACCAGCGCGATGCGCACGAACTCGGCGAGCACCATCGGGTCGTCCGGCGACGTCCCCGACTGCCGACGCAGGTCGACCGCCGCCGCGGGATCCCCGACGATCATCTCGAGGCGCGCCGCGAACATGCTCCGCTGTCGCTGTTGGTCGGGCGTGCCCGGCCGCGACAACGACGCGCATGCGATCCGCAGCGCCGACTCCTCGCCGACGCGGTAACTCACCGCGCGGTCGACCATGGAGCTCAGCCACCCCAGGTCGGCACCGGCGCTGCTGTCCTCGATGGTCCGCAGCTGCGCCCGATCCTCCCGGAGCACCGCGCGCTGCCAGTCGCGCAGCTGGGAGTTGTAGGTCGAGCTGTCGAGCGGCTGCCGCTGCGCGAGCAGTCGATCGGTGAGCGCGTCGTCCCCCTCGGCGATCGCGATCTCCAGCAGATGCTCGCTGCCCACGAGGTACGATTCATCGAGGGCGTACGCGCGCCGGAACCCCTCCTCGGCGCGCTGCATCGCATCGACGATCCCCAGCGCCGGCCCGAAGTGGAAGAGATGGTCCGCGAGCAGGTACGCGGCCTCGGGCGAGTCGGGGGAGAGGGTGACGTACTCCTCGCGCGCGCGCAGGATGCTGAGCGAGGACGACCGTGCCGGGTACGCGGGGCCGAGGATCGACTTGAGGAGCGCGCGTTCCCGCGGCGGGAGCTTGTCGCGGCCGGCCCACGCGGCTCCCACGGCCCGGTCGCGCCCCGCGGAGCCGCCGAACCAGCTCAGCGACATGACCTGTCCCAGCCCGGCGAGCGCGAAGGTCGAATCGACATCGAGCGCGCGTCCGAACGCCGCCGCCGCCTCCGGCGACCGCATCCGCCGCAGCAGCGCGCTGCCCTCGAGATACGGCCGCAGCGCGTCGAGCGGCACGCCCTCGAGGAGCGCGACGTTGCGCGCGGCCTTGCCGGCGAGACGCGTGAGCAGCTGCGCGCCGAGCTGGTCGGCGAGCGGCACGATGCTGTCGCGCGCGGCGCGCGCGTCGAACCGCTGGAGTTCCGCGCCGCTGGCGGCGTCGATCAGCGTCGCGTGCAACGCGAGGCCGCGTGAATCGGGGAGCACCTCGCCCAGCAGGAGCCGCCCGGCGCCGAGCGCCCGCGCGACCTCACGTGCCTCGTCGGCCGACGCATCGATCACCGCGCCGGCGCCGGGCGCGCCGAGCGCGCGGAATCGTGCGAGCGACGTGCGCGGGTCGACCGCCTTCACCCCGACCTCACCGGTGAGCTTCGTCGAGAGGAGGTCGAGCATCCCCTCGCGGAGCCAGGCGAGATCGCCCTGCCCGTCGATCACGCGGAACGGTGCGATGACGAGGAGGCCGGGATCCAGCGGCTTCGTCGCGGGTGACCACCAGAGGACGCCGGCCACGAGGACCGCGACGGCAGCGAGCGCGCCGCCGATCAGCGTGCGCGAGGCGCGCGGCCGGGGGAATCGCGGCTGGCTGCCGGTGCTCGCGCTCGCGTCGAGCGCTGCGACGACCTCGTCGGCGGTGGCGGGCCGATGCGCAGGGTCCTTCGCGAGGCAGCGATGGATGAGTGTCGAGAGCCCCTTGGGCAGCCCCGGCACGAGCGACATGATCGGTGCCGGCTCCTCGGTGAGGTGCGCGACGAGCACCTGCGCCGCCGGACGATCGTCGAACGGTCGGCGGCCGGCGAGCATCTCGTAGGCCATCGTCCCGAACGCGTACAGGTCGGCGCGGCCGTCGATCAACGCCTCGCCCGCGATCTGCTCGGGCGCCATGTAGTGCGGCGTCCCGATGGAGTTCCCCGCCTGGGTGAGCGAGGCCGCGGCGTCGCCGGCGGTTCGCGCGGTGTCGATCGCCTTCGCGATGCCGAAGTCGGTGACCGTCGCCGCACCGTCCGTCGCGAGCAGGACGTTGTCGGGCTTGATGTCGCGATGCACCACGCCGTGCCGGTGGGCGAAGGCGAGTGCGCGCGCGACGTCCCGGAGGACGGGCATCGCCTCGGCGACGGGGAGCGCGCCGCCCTCGGCGATGCGCGCGCGGAGCGAGCGGCCCGCCACGAACGGCATCGAGTACCAGAGCAGGCCATCGGCGGTGCCGGCCGCGAGCACCGGGACGATGTTGGGATGCGAGAGCGCGGCAGCGATGAGGATCTCGCGCCGGAACCGCTCGGCACTGAGCGCGGCCGCGCGCTCGGGCGGCAGCACCTTCACCACCACCGCGCGCTCCAGCGAGGGGTCGGTCGCGAGGAACACGCGCGCCATGCCGCCGCCGCCGAGCTCGCGGTCGAGCCGCAGCGCGGGGGCCAGCGCGTCGCGCAGCCCGGAGAACGGATCGGTCATCGGCCGAACCTTAAGGCGCGAGTGAGGGACGAAAGGGACATGACGGGACCAGGTGTGCGCGGTGCGTGCCGGACCGTTCGGGAAGGGGAGGGACGGTTCGGCCCGGTGCGCGAACCGCCCGGCCCATCGCCCGAGCGCCCGTCCGCGGAGTGGGACAGTATTGGGGCGCGAACGGTTCGTGCCGCGCGCGAACATCCACGCCCATCACCCTGCTCCCATGACCATGCTCGCCCGAAGCCTCTCGCGACTCGCCGCGCTCGGTCTCCTCGCGGCGGCCGGCGCCCGGCCCCTCGATGCGCAGTCGCCCGCACCGGCCACCGCGCCGCCCGCGCCGGTCCCCGTTCGCGCCGCCGACCCGGCCGACGTCGGCTCGCTCGACGGGATCCTGCGCGCGTTGTATGCGTCGATCTCCGGCCCGAAGGACGCGCCGCGCGACTTCGAGCGCCTGCGCACGCTCTTCGGCCCGAATGCGCGGATGATCCCGACCGGCGCGGGGCAGAACGGCAAGGCCTCGCTGCGCAACTGGAGCGTCGAGGAGTACATCGCCGCCGCCGGTCCCTCGCTCATGGCGCGCGGCTTCTTCGAGCGCGAGATCGGGCGGACCACGACCTCGTTCGGCAACGTTTGGCACGTGATGAGCGTGTACGACTCCAAGTTCACGCTCGAGGACGCGGCGCCGTTCCAGCGCGGCATCAACAGCATCCAGCTCTTCAACAGCGGCGAGCGCTGGTACATCCTCTCCGTGATGTGGGACAGCGAGCGCGCGGGGAACCCCATCCCCGCCGACCGGATCACCGTCAGGCCCTGAGGTATATTCGAGCCATGGAGCGCGTCCTCATCGCCGACGACGAACCCCTCGCGCGTGAGCGCGTCCGCGAGCTCCTCCGCACGGTCGCCCCGGCGGCCGCATGCCGCGAGGTGGGGAACGGCGACGCCGCCGTCGAGGCCATCACGGCGTGGGCCCCGCAGGCGGTCTTCCTCGACATCCAGATGCCGGGCCGCGACGGGTTCTCCGTGGTGTCGAGCGTCGGCGCGGAGCGGATGCCGCCGACCGCGTTCGTGACCGCGTACGACGAGCACGCGCTCAAGGCCTTCGACATCGCGGCGGTCGACTACCTGCTCAAGCCGTTCGACGATGCGCGCTTCCTCCGCACCTGGCAGCGGCTCGAGAAGGCACACGCGACCGGCACGCTCGCCGACGAGGCGCGACGGTTCAGCGCACTCCTCGCCGCGGTGAGCGGCGGGGAGCCCGGCGTCGAGACGCCGCGCGGCGCGCCGAGCTACGTCGAGCGCTTCATGGTCCGCATCGGCGACCGCACGTACCCCGTGATGGTCGGTGACGTGCGCTGGATTCAGTCCGAAGGGAACTACGTGGACCTGCACACCGGGACCGGCACGCACACCATCCGCGAGCCGCTCTCGAGCGTCGAGGAGCGCCTCGATCCGTCGAAGTACGTCCGCATCCACCGCCGCGTGATCGTCGCGATCGACCAGATCAAGGAGCTCCAGCCCTGGTTCGCCGGCGACCAGGTGCTCATCCTCCGCGACGGGACCAAGCTCCGGGTCTCGCGCACGCGCCGCGAGGCGCTCGCCGCGCGGCTCGAGGGGCGCGGGTGATCGTCCGGCCGCGCACGCGACTCCTCCTCCTCGGCTTCTGGCTCCTCCCGGCGGCGGTCGCGACGCTCGGCCTCCGTCTCGTCCCGTCGCGCCTCAACCCCGACCTCACGCTCGTCGAGATCCTCGCATCCCAGTTGCTCATCTGGGGGGCGTGGGCCGTGTGGTCCGCGCTGATCGTGGCCGTCGGCGAGCGGGTCCCGCTCGAGCGGGGCAATCTCCGGCGCGCGATCCTCGTGCATCTGCCGCTCAGTGCCCTCGTCGTGAGCGCGCAGATCCTCGTCATCTGGAACGTCGCCGTCGCCTTCGGGATGAACGAGCCGCGGCACCTCGAGAGCATGCTGTTCATCGGCATCCGGCAGTACGGCGACCTGCTGATGGTGGTGTACTGGGCGGTGGTCGGCACGCACGCGGCGCTCCGCTGGCACGAGCGCTGGCAGGAGGAGTCGCTCCGGGCCACGCGCCTGCGCGAGGATCTCGCGCAGGCCAGCCTCCAGGCGCTCCGCGCGCAGATCAACCCGCACTTCCTGTTCAATGCGATGAACTCGGTCGTGACGCTCATCGCGCGTGACGCCACGGCGGCGCGGGAGATGCTCGTGAAGCTGTCGGAGCTCCTCCGCGCGACCCTTTCCGCCGGCGACGCGCAGGAGACGACCCTCGCGCAGGAGCTGGAGCTCACGGCGCGGTACCTCGAGCTCGAGCAGGTGCGCTTCGCCGACCGCCTCACGGTGGAGTGGACCATCCAGGCCGACCTCGCCGAGTGGCGCGTGCCGGCCTTCGCGCTGCAGCCGCTCGTGGAGAACGCGCTGCGCCACGGCCTCTCGCACCGCACCGAACCCGGCGTCGTAGGCATCTCCGCACGGTCCGATGACCGCGCGCTCGAGCTCATGGTGCGGGATGATGGGCCGGGTCAGCGCGCTGCCGCGCGGCCCGAGTCGACCGGGAGCGGCACCGCGCTGGCCAATCTCCGAGCACGCCTCACGCGTCTGTACGGCGACGACGCGACGCTCACCCTGCGGCCGCGCGCGGAGGGCGGCATGGATGCCATCGTGCGGATCCCGCGGCGCATCGTGACCTGAACCACGGCTCGGCGACGTGCCGCGACCGCGAGCGGCCTTCGCCTCAGGGGGTGAGGTGCAGCTCCCGCACCACCACGGCGGGCAGCGCGCCGGCCGTCAGGTTCCGCTCACCGCGCTCCGACCAATGACCCCATTGGCCCGATGACACGTACACGTAGCGATCCCCGACCACTGCGCCGACCGTCGGCTCGCCGGCTGCGGGCGGCGTGTCGAGCACGCGCGCCGCGGCGATCCGCCGTCCGTCTGCGGAGAGCACCAGCTCCACGACCCGCGGCGGTGCGCTCCCGTTCTGCACGCCGATCAGCCGGCCACGCCAGACCCGCAACCCGTCCACTCCACGGACGGGTCGATCATCCGGCCCCGGCACTGCGGCGAGGCTGTCGGTCCGAAGGTCCCATCGCAGGATCCCGCGCGACCAGTCCGCGACCCACGCCACCGCGCCCGAGGGATCCACGGCGATCCCCTGCGGCGAACGGAGTGCCGGATCATGCACGGCATCGAGCGATGTCGCGCCGGCGCGCAGCCGGTACAGCGCGCCCTTGATGCCATCACTCACCAGCACGCTGCCGTCCGGCGCGAGCGCGATCTCCCCCGGCATCCCGGTGCCGTCGCCGAGGAGCCACCGTCCCGTGATGTGCCCGTCGCGGAGCGAGACACGGAGCAACTCGGCGCGCACCAGGGAATCACCCCCTGCCGGTGCCATGAAGGCGGTCCGGGCCGTCGCGACCCACGCGAGGTCACGCGCCGCGTCGACGGCGACGCCGAACGCCGAGCCGATCGGCGGGGCACTGTCCCGTCCGGCGTCGCCCGCGCGGATGACCGGGCGCAGGCGTCCGTCGGCACCGGTGACGAACACGTTGCGATGGCGCATGCTCGTCACGTAGAGCGCGCCGGTGCGCGCGTCCGCGTCGATGCCCTCGGCGAAGAAGGTCGTGTCCGCGGTGAGGGTGCGGGCCACGGTCTGCGCCTGCGCGCTGCGCAGCGGTCCGGCGACGAGCCCGAGGACGGCGAGGGTCGAGAGGATCGCGACGCGCCGGTTCACCGGTACACCGTGGGGCGGGCTGGATGCCGCGCGAGCGCCATCGCCGCCGCGCGCTGCAGTTGGCGGACCACCTCGGGATCCGTCGGGGCGCCGGGGATGGTCGGCGGCAGCGACTCGGGCGCGACGCCGATGAGTCGTCCGAGGATCACCAGTGCCGCAACGTAGGTCCCCCGCCGCGACGGATGCAGTCCGTCGGCGGAGTAGACGCCGATCCCCGCGTCGAGCCCGAGCGCGTCCGTGAAGGCGTCACCGGCCGGGGCGAACACCCCGCCCACCGCGACCGCCGCATTGAAGTACGAGGTCACCGCGGCGTCCGCGTCGAAGCGCCGCGCGGTCGTGGGCCAGACCTGGTAGAGGACCGGTTCCGCGCCCGCCGCGCGGATGAGCGGCGCGAACTGCTCCGTGAACGAACGCAGGTATTGCTGGCTCGCCGGCAGCGCCGAGGTGCCCTGCTGCAGCACCACCCATTCCCAATCCGAGCGGTCGAGCGCCTTCTGCACCACGCCGACCACGTAGTGGTCCTCGAGCGAGAAATCGGGCTCCGCGATCGACGCGGTGCGCAGCGCCGTATCGCCCGCGGCGCGCGCGAGGGTCTGCACCATGCCGGGCAGGTCGTTGGTGTACGTCAGCGAGTTGCCGACGAACAGCACGCGGCGATCCCCGACGAGTCGGGGAACGGCCTGGGACGGACCGAGCGTCGGCAGGCAGGCGGCGACGAGGAGCAGCAGGGCGGCGGATGCGAGGCGAGGCGAGCGCATGCACGGAACCTCGGTCCGTCCGGGCCGGCGGGCTCCGGCCGCGGGACGTGCCGTGTGCACCGGGGGACGGACCGCCGCCCCGGCGTGCGTGATGGGAGGACGCGGCGCGACCCACCTCACGGAATCACGGCGGCGGCCGATACTCCCCCGATGGACCGCCATCCCGAATCGAGATACCGCGCCCTCGTCGAGCACTCCACCGAGGCCGCGTACGTGGTGCGGGAGGGGCGAATCGTCTTCGCCAATGCCGCGGCCGTCCGGATGTTCGGGGCGTCCGACGAGGCGGCGCTCCTCGGCACCGACATCCTCGACCGGATCCATCCCGACGATCATGCGCTCGCGCTCGCGCGGCGCAAGCAGGTACTCGAGCTCGGTGTCGCTGCTCCCCTCACGGAGATGCGGTTCATCGCGCTCGACGGGCGCATCTTCGAGGTGGAGGTGCAGGCGACGGCGATCGACTTCGACGGACGCGCGACGTATGCGGCCGCCCGTGACATCACGGCGCGCCGCACCCTCGAGGCGCATGTCCGGCAGGCGCAGAAGCTCGAAGCCATCGGACGGCTCGCCGGCGGCGTCGCCCATGACTTCAACAACACCCTCGCCATCATCCTCGGCCACGCCGAGTTCGCGCTGCTGTCGGTCGACGCCGATGCGCCGATGCGTGCGGACCTCGAGGCGATCCTGCGCGCGGCGCAGCACTCGGCCGCCCTCACGCGGCAGCTGCTCACCTACGCGCGGCGGCAGGAGATCGCCCCGCGTCCGCTCGACCTCGACGAGGCCGTGGCCGATGCGCTCCGCATGCTCCGCCCGCTCATCGGCGACAACGTCGCGCTCGACTGGACACCCGGGCGCGGGCTCTGGTCGGTGGCGCTCGACCCCTCGCAGCTCCACCAGATCCTGACCAACCTGTGCGCCAACGCGCGCGATGCGATCGACGGCGTGGGCACCATCGGGATCCGGACGGCGAACCGGCGCGTGGACGAGGCCGCCGCGCGCGCGATCCCGGAGATGGTCCCGGGGGATTACGTGGTGCTCACCGTGAGCGACGACGGCCGCGGGATGTCGGCGGACGTGATCGCGCGCGTGTTCGAGCCGTTCTTCACCACCAAGGGCGTGGGGGAGGGCACCGGCCTCGGTCTCGCGACCGTGTACGGGATCGTGAAACAGAATCAGGGAGCGATCACCGTGGAGAGCGCGCCCGGACGCGGCACGACGCTCTCGCTCTACTTCCCGCGGCACCTCGGCAGCGCGGAGCCCGCGCCCACCGTCGACCGCGCGTCCGCGTTGCCCAACGGCCGCGAGACCATCCTCATCGTGGAGGATGAACCGGTGGTCCTGCGGCTCACCGAGCGTGCGTTGCAGGCCCGCGGGTACGAGGTGCTCGTCGCCGATGCCCCCGACGCGGCACTGAGGCTCGCGGCCGTGCACCCGGGCCGGATCGACCTCCTCCTCACCGATGTCATGATGCCGGTGATGAGCGGTCCCGATCTCGCCAACGCCGTGACGGCCATCCGGCCCGACATCCGGATCCTCTACATGTCCGGGTTCAGCGCGGACCTCATCGCGCTCGGGGGCCGGCTCGACCCCGCGACCAACTTCATCAGCAAGCCGTTCACCCTCGCCGAAGTCGCGTTGCAGGTGCGGGCGGTGCTGGATGCGGCGGTGGCAGGGTCCTGAGCGTCCGCCCAGGCGACCTCAGTTGAAGAGCGGGATGTCCGCGTACCATCGCGCGATCGCGCCCCAGGCCGCGCTCGTCCCCACGGGGAGCATCAGCGCGTGGACCGACGCGAAGAAGGCGAGCGAGAGCGGATGGGCGAGCTGCCGCTCCCCGGCGCGCCGGTCCGCGACGAGCAGCGACACGAGGACCAGTTCCACCGTCACGAAGCTCAGGTGCAGCGCGGTCATGAAGTCGAGCGCGGGCGCACCCAGGATCGCGTACAGGCGAGTGAGAGCAGGCGGGAATGCCAGCAGCACGGTCGCTGCCATGAAGCGCTTGTGCGCCGCCGGCGTGCGCGTGTGGCGCAGCGCCAACGTCACCAGCAGCACGAGGAATCCGATGGACGTGAGGTCGATGAACGCGAGCAGGGGAGGCAGGGAGGGAGGCATCTCGGCGTTGTCGAACATCGCCGACACCATCTGCAGCGCGCTGAGCACCAACAGGAAGAGGAGCGCGAGCGCCCAGCGCGAGAACTTGCGGTGTTGCCGCACCTTGCCGCGCGCCATGAGCCATGACTGCACGGCGAGCGCGACGATCCAGAGCGTCGCGGTCGCGCCATGCAGCGTGTGCGAGAAGTCGCTCGAACCGAGGGGCCGGAAGAACGACGGCCAGAAGCCGCCGATGATCGGCACCAGCGACGCGAGGAAGTACCAATGTTCGTGCCGGTAGGTCGGCCCGGGCGCGCGCACGGGATCCGCAGTCGGAGACATTGACCTACCCGGGGGGTGGCGCGGGGCGCGTGAACCGTCGGGAGACCCTTTCGTACGAGTGCGCGAGCGCCAGCAAGCGTGCGTCGCTCCCGGGCAGTCCGACGAACGAGAGGTTGAGGGTCGGCATGCCGAACCGGTCGGTCCCGGCCGGCACCGACACTTCGGGCAGGCCGAGCGAGTTGCCGTAGCCGAGCGGCGTGCGCACGTCGGGCCACGGGTCCACCGCTCGCGGCGCGGTGAACGGCATCGTGGGGTAGATCATCGCCTCGATGCCCGCGGCGCGGAACGACCCGGCCAGGCGCGCGACCAGCTCGGCACGTGATCGTGCGAACGAGCGCCCGGCTGCGTCCGACTCCATCGGCGCATCGCACAGGCGGAGCATCGCCTCGGGTTCGGCCGGAAGGACGTCGTAGAACGCGCGGAACGGCGCCAGCCCGCGCGCGACCGACGCGCGCGCATCGGTCGCGCGTCCGGCGAAGTATCGGAGCAGCGCGTTCGCCGTCGGCGCCGGGGCGTTCGGGTCCGGCGCGGTGTCACCCCGCGCGCGGGCGGCCTCCTCGAGCTGCGCGCGCACATCCCAGCGCGTCACCGCCGGCGAGAACCCCTCGACCAGCGCCCCGGCGCGCACGAGATCGCCCTCGGCGTAGTGCCAGGCGGCCTGCGCGTCGCGCGTCATCTGTGCCAGCGGGAGATGCGTGTCGACGCGCCCGAGTCGTGCGCCGCGGAGCGCGTCGGCCTGCAGTGCCCCGAGGAGGCCGCGGCGCCATGGCGCAGTGAGCACCAGCGGATCCGAAGCATCCGGGCCCGCGAGGGCATCGAGCAGCAGCGCCGCGTCCGCGACGCTGCGCGCGAGCGGACCGTGCGTGTCGAGGTAGGGCCACGTGGGGATCACACCGGTCCGGGGCACGAGGCCGAACGTCGGCTTCATCCCGACCACGCCGCAGAACTGCGCCGGGATGCGATTCGACCCGCCATCGTCGGTGCCGAGCGCCGCGAAGGCCATGCCGGTGAGGACCGCGACCGCCGATCCCGCGCTCGACCCGCCCGGCGTCCTCGTTCCCGAGGCATCATGGGGATTCAGGACCTGCCCGGTGAGCGAACTCGTCCCGTTGCCACGGTACGCGAAGTCGTCGGCCGCGGTCTTCCCGAGGATCACCGCGCCCGCCGCGCGGAGGCGCGCGACCTCGAGCGCATCGCGGTCCACCGGGCCGGGGAAGAGCGCTGCCCACTCCTTGCTTGAGGCCGTCGTGGGCAGGCCGCGCAGGTCGTAGATGGACTTCGCGAACACGGGCACGCCGTCGAGCGGGCCGCGGAGCCGCCGCGATCGCAGTCGTGCATCGGAGTCGCGCGCCGCAGCGAGGGCATCATCGGCGAGCAGGTCGATCGCGCGCAGCGCGTGGCCGGCGGACGCACACCGCGCGAGCGCCGCTGCCGTGACCTCGGCCGCGGACCACGCCCCGCGCATCCGACCCGCCTGATACTCGGCGATGGAGCCGTCGAGCGGATCGGTCGACCGCTCGGCGCCGTCCACCGGCCACCGGGCGAACGGGATCGAGAACAACGCGGCGATCTGCGCGATCGCCTCGCGGCGTCGCGTCATGGCCGGGGGACCTGGCGGACGCGGACCTGGATGTCGTCGTACGCCGCGCGGATGAGCGCGAGCAGGGCCTCCGCGTCGACGGCGGTGGCCGGCCGGATCTTCACGTGGCGCATCCGCTTGCCCGTCCCCTCCAGCACGCGCCGCGGGTCGTCGAGCGCCGCCCCCTGGAAGAAGCCGACGCTCAGGTGCGAGGAGAAGATGTTGACGTATCCGAACGGCGCGGCGTCCACGCACGCCACCGGGCAGCCGTCGTGCACCAGCTCGCGCACGTCGGGTCCGCACGAGCGCATCGCCTCGAACCACTGCCGCGCGATCGCCGAGAGGTCGGCCGGCCGCGCCGCGAACCACGCGTCCACCGCGTCGTCGCGCACCAGGCCGACCGCGAAGCGCAACAGTCCTGACGAGGTCATGCGGGCTCCGCGCCCGGCCGAGCGGTGAACGGTCCGCGCATCCTCACGCGACGCTCGCCAGTGTCGCGCGCGCCCAGGCGTCGAGCTCGTCCGCGTACCGGTCGGCGTCGAACTCGCCCAGCGAGGCGATCGTCACCGCGAAGTCCGTTCGGCGCACCGGGACGTCCCGGCCCGCCACGCTGCTCCTCGACGACACCTGTCGCGCACGGAAGTCCGCGACCACGTCCGCGAGCGGTTCCCGCCGTGTGAGGACGCGCGTCAGGCACTCGTGCGCGAGAATGCGCGTCGCCTCCGAGTGAAGGCTCGGATGCTGGAGCGCGAAGGTCGCGAACGCGAGCCCGTGGCGGCTGCCCCACGGTTCGCGACGCGAGTGGTCGAGCGCGAGCAGCACGTCGAAGCGCTGCTGGCAGCACTCGCCGGCCCGGTCATAGCGCGCGCCGCAGTCGGGACAGGTCATCCGGGGGAGGGAACGGTCGGCACGTTTGCGAATCTCGGCGCGAGCCGGAGGATGTCAAGCGCGCGCCGGTCTCATCCGACGCCTGACAGCGCATCAGGGCTTTCACGCTGGCCGCGCTCCGGCGCGGAGCGAATGGTGACGGCATGACATCCCCCCGCGCATCCCTCGTCCTCGCGTCGGTCGTCGCCGTGCTCAGTGGCCCGACCCTCGCGGCGCAGACCGCGCCGCGCGACTCCAGCGCCTACCTCCGGTTGGGCGGTGACGTGTCCGTGCCTGCCGGCACCCGCGAGGGGGCGGTGCTCGTGGTGCATGGCAACGCGATCATCGCAGGCGAGGTTCGCGGGGTCGTCGTCCTCGAGGGCGAGGCGCGCATCACCGGTGGCCGCGTACAGGAACTCACGGTCGTCCGCGGCCGGGCCATCCTCAGCGACAGCGCACGCGTGGAGGGCGATGTCCACCTCGTCGACGCGGAGATCGCGATGGACTCGGGCTCGGTGGTGGTGGGCGAGATCGAGCGCGGTCTCGGCCGGCGCGCGGCGAGCCACCTCTTCGGCGCGATGGCGCTCATCGGCCTCGGCATCTTCCTCGCGTTCGTGCTCGCCGGCGTCTTCGCGGCCGCGCTGCTTCCCGACCCGCTCCAGGCGACCGGTCGCCTGATCGCCTCCGAGACCGGCGCCGTCGCGCTCGCGGCGGCGCTGCTCTGGCTCGCCGGTCCGCTGGTCGCGGTGCTGCTCATCCCGACCCTCATCGGACTTCCCATCGGCGTCGGCTATCTCGTCTTCGTGATGCCGATGCTGGGCGCCGTGGGACTCATCGTCGCGGGTGCGTGGGTCGGGGCACGCACGCTCGCGCTGATGGGCGCTACCGCGGGGGTGACGCGACCCACCGTCGCGACCGCGGTCGGTGTCACGCTGCTCCTCCTCGTCGGGCGGATCCCTGTGCTCGGACTCGTCGCAGGGATCCTCATGCTGCTCGGCGCCGGTGCCGCCGCGTTGCGGACCGTGCGCGCACTCAGGCCCGGCGCGCCGTCATAGCACGCACGAGGCCCGCGGCACTCGCCGCGAGCAGCCCCGGGAACGCGATGGAGAGCGCCAGCAGCGCGCCCGGGCCTACCTGCATCGCCGCGCCGACGGACTGCATCACCGAGCCCTTCGGAGCTCCGGACGCGGCGACCGCGAGCAGCACGCCCCACGCGAGCATCGCGGCGAGACCCGCAGCCAGCGGCGCCGAGGCATCGCCGCGGCGCAGGTAGCCCCACACCGCCGCCACCACAGGCACCATCCACCACGCCACCATCCAGGTGCCCGCGGCGATGGCCAGCGTGAGTGCGATGAATCGCAGCGCATGCCTCATCGTCCACCTCCCACCGGTGCGAAACGCAGCACGCTCGTGACCCTGTCGCCCGAGAGCTCATCGGCCACATGGGGGAACCGGAGGGGTGCCAGCTCGCCGCGCCGCCAGAGCTCGAGCCGGTCATCATAGCGCGACGAGATCGGATTCCCCGACTGGCCGCCCGGGTACGTGCCCCACGCCGTCACCGCATCGCCGAGCTCGACGACGAACCGCCACGAAGCACCGCTGAGTCCGCGTCCCTCGTTGGGGCTCAGCGTGCCCGGACCCGACTGCACCTGCAGTGACTCCCGGCCGAAGCCGGGCAGCTGCAGCAGGTGGCGGATGTTCGCCTGCCGCAGGTCGCCCCATCGCCACTTGCTGGCGTCGTCGCCACGTCGGCTCCGCATCGTCGCCCACGCCGCGGTGAGGCTCGCGCGCAGGATCGCGTCGCGCGACTCCACCACGTCGCGCGTGGCGCGGTCGTCCCACCACGCCGAGGCCGGATCGTCGAACAGGCGCACGAGCATCATGGTATTGGGGGTCGCGGCCCGCCGGTTCTCCCCCGGCAGCGCGAACTCGTCCCAGGTGCGACGCCCGATCTCCGCGACGAGTTCGGTGAACAGCACCGCGCCGCGGCTCTCGATGTCGAATCGCGCGTCCCACGCGTCGAGGAACTCCTGCGCCGCCCGCTCCTCCACCGATGCCGCGGCGCCGGCGCCGGTCACCGCCGCGCGCACCACGCTGCGCACGGGCTCCGTGAGCACGCTGCGCGGATCGGTGTGCGCGAGCCGCATCTTCTCGGGCGTCATCGCGGCGTCGCCGCGCAGGATCTCGTTGATCCGCATCGCGCGCCACGGGGTGGGCCAGTCCCATCCGAGGTACCCGGGCCGCACGGCGGGATCGATCGGCTGCTGGTTCGCGCTCGCCAGGTAGCCCTGCGCGGGCCGGAGCGCCTGCGGATACCGCGACAGCGGCCAGTCGCCGATCCAGTCGCTCCTGGCGGTGCTCCCATCGAGGATCCGGTCGCCGCGCCCGTCGCCGGGACGGATGGGATATCGCCCCGTGCTGCGGATGCCGATCGCACCCGAGCGGTCGGCCACGAGGAAGTTCTGCGCCGGCGCCCGGTAGCCCTCCATCGCGCGGTACCACTCCTCGGCACTGTGCGCGCGCATCGCCCCGAGGAACGCGGTCGCCTCGTCGCTCGGCTCGAGCACGGTCCATCGCATCGAGAGCCAGCCTTCGGGCGTCCGCAGCATCGGCCCGCGATGGGTGCGATACAGCGTGTCCGTCGCGAGCACCTCGCCGTCACGGCCACGGAAGACCTCGACCCGCGAGGACAGGTCGCGCCACGTGCCGTCCACACGGTACCGCTTCGGCGATGCGGAGTCGTCGACCGTCTCGCGGTAGAAATCCATCACGTCGGCGCCGGTGTTCGTCGCGGTCCACGCGACGTCGCGGTTGAAGCCGATGGGGATGTTGGGCGCGAGCGGGAACGTCACGCCGTACGCGTCGAGCTGGCCGGGGACGACCAGATGCGCCTCGTACCAGACGCTTGGCAGCGACAGCTGGAGGTGCGGGTCGCCGGAGAGCAGGGCATGCCCTGCCGCGGTGCGTTGCGGCGCGACCGCCCAGTTGTTCGAACCCACCACCGCCTCGCCGCGCGTCTCACTCGCGAACCCCGCGGCACCTGCGACGTTCGCGAGACGCCGCACCGTCGCATCGCGTCGCACGGCGCTCGCCACCGCGCGCGCGTCCGGGACCACCGGGGCGGGGAACTTCGTCGGCACCCAGCGCGGCGTGCTGCGGCCCGGCACCGGCTCGATCGGCTCCTGGATCGGCGCGTTCACGGGGAAGAGCGCCTCGGCCGCCGCGCGGCCGATCAGGTCCTCGATCCCGCCGCGCTGCAGCTCGTCGCTCTGCCACGCGAGCACCTGCCCCATCTCCGCGAGCAGGTAGTACACGTCCTGTGACTGGAACACGCGCGGCGTGGCGCCCAGCAGCTTGTACTCCACCGGCCATTCGGCACGGTCGGCATCGCGCACCCACTGGTTGATGCCCTCCACGTACGCGACGATCACCTGACGTGTCTCCGAGCCGGCCGGCAGCGCGGCCCATCGGGCCTCGGCCGACGCGGCCAGCCCGCGCTCGCGGGACTGCCGGTCGATCGGGAGCGTGGTCCGGCCGGCGAGTTCGCTCAGCGTGCCCGTGACCTTGCGCGCCGTGAGCTCCATCTGGAACAGGCGGTCGCGCGCGTGCACCCAGCCGAGCGCGCGCGCGGCGTCGGGGATGGTCGCGGCGAAGATGTGCGGCACCCCGCGGTCGTCGTAGCGCACGTCCACCGGCGCACTCAGGCCGTCGAGCGTCAGCGACTGCTCGCGCGGCAGCTCGGCGACGCGGGCCGCGGCCCACACGCCGTGCGCCGGATCGAGCAGCTGGCCGAGCGGCGGCACCGCGCCGATGGGCTTCGCGCCCACCCAGAGCGCACCGGCGAGCGCGACGGCCGACACGGCCCCCGTCACGCTGCGCGGGACCTCGATCCGATTCCGTCCCATGGGCTGCGCAGCGTGCGGGTCGTGCATCACCCCTGGTCCCCGATGAGCCCGCCGAGGATCCCTGCCGCCGCCGAGCCCTGACGCTGCATCGGAGGCGCATGGGCGATCACGCGCGCCGCGAGGCGCGAGAACGGCAGCGTCTGGAGGATCACGCGGCCGGGGCCTGTGAGCTTCACGTAGAACATCCCTTCGCCGCCGAAGACCATGTTCTTGATGCCCTTCACCATCTGGATGTCGTAGCTGACGCCGGCCTGGAAGGCGACGAGGCAGCCGGTGTCCACCCGCAGCGTCTCGCCGCGCTTCAGGTCGCGTTCGATCAGTGTGCCGCTCGCCGAGAGGAACGCGAGCCCGTCCCCGCGCAGGCGCTGCAGGATGAATCCCTCGCCGCCGAAGAACCCGGCGCCGAGCTTGCGGGTGAAGGCGATGTCGAGGTCGATCCCGCGCGCCGCGCAGAGGAACGCGTCCTTCTGCGCGATCATCTCGCCGCCCCACTGCTTGAGGTCCGCGACGAAGATCTTGCCCGGCGTCGGCGTCGCGAACGCGACATCGCGACGCTGGCTGGCCGCGTTCCCGAAGAGCGTGATGAAGAACGACTCGCCGGTGAGGAGGCGCTTGCCGGCACCCAGCAGCTTGCCGAAGATGCCACCACCCTGATTGTTGGGGTCGAGCGTCGTCGCCATCTCGATGCCCTCTTCCATGTACATCATCCCTCCCGCCTCGGCGAACACCGCTTCGCCCGGATCGAGCGTGATGATCACACCCTGCATGTCGTCGCCTACGATGCGATAGTCGATGATGTCGGCGGGCATTCTTCGGTCGGGTTGGAGGGAGAGGCAGGGGACGAGCGCGTCGGAGCGGATCGCGATCGCACGGAATCTACTTCGGCGGGGACGCGGCACGCCCCGAGACACACCCGTCCACAATTTCGGACGACTGGTGGACCGGCGGAATCTGAAGTGGTTGTAAGTCAAAGACTTACGAAACCAGCAGGTGCTGGCACTCGTCGTGCTTTGTATAGGAATCGAACCCCACGCCCCCGAGGCCCCGATGCTTGCCCGCCGCTCCTTCCTCGCCCTCACCGCCGCCACCCTCGCCGTCTCGGCGTGCGGTCTCAAGCGCGTCAGTCGTGTCGATCCCGAGAGTGTCACGGATCTCTCCGGTCGATGGAACGACACGGACTCGCGGCTCGTCGCGAACGAACTCATCGGGCAGTCCCTCGGCTCCAGTTGGGCGCGCGATTGGGCCGCAGCCAACAACGGCCAGAGCCCGACGGTGATCGTCGGCGAGTTCCGCAACCGCACGATGGAGCACATCGCCGTCGGCACCTTCGTGCGCGATCTGGAGCGCGCGTACATCACCAGCGGCGCGGTGAAGGTCGTGGCGAGCGCGGCCGAACGCGCCGAGGTGCGCGATGAGCGCGCCGACCAGCAAGTGAATGCCACCGCCGAGACGCGAGCCCGCATGGCGCGTGAGCAGGGCGCGCGCTTCATGCTGCAGGGCGACGTCCAGGCGATCCAGGATTCGGAAGGCCGCGAGAAGATCGTGTTCTACCAGATCGACGCGACCCTGATCGACCTCGAGAGCAACGCGAAGGTCTGGGTGGGGCAGCACAAGATCAAGAAGTACATCCAGCGCCGTCGCCTCACGCCGTGACCCGCCTGCTGCCTACCGTCATCCGCCATCTGCACACTGAGGCCATCCCGACCATGAAGCCCACGATCTACGTCTCCAGCGCATTGCTCGCCTTGAGCGCCTGCGCCCCGTACCCGCAGCGCGTCAACGAATCCCCGATCATGGTCAATGGCGATCGCGTGCCGGCGACCGACGCGTCGACCGCCGCGCCGATGGTCGAGGCGGAGCGCGATGCGGCGAAGGCCAGCATCGACTCCGTCTACGCACTCGCCACCGCGGGCGCAACGACCGCGGTGCGTGAAGCGATCGCGCGCGGCGAGGTGACCATCGGCATGAACGAGGTGCAGGTGTTCGCCGCCACGCGCTCCACTCCCGCCGCCTGGGTCGTCCGTCGCGCGAGCGGCGACGCGGTGCTCGTGCCGGCGCACGCCTCCATGGCACCGAAGGACAAGCTCGGCGAGCTGGTGATGGTGCAGATGGACGGCGGCCGTGCCGCGGTCCTCTCGCGCCGCGGGCCGCAGGGCATCCTCGTCGCGAGCCGGCCGCAGGATGCGACCGCGCAGGCGCAGGGGAAGGCGGCCGCCGAGGCGCTCATCCGCGAGGGTGACGACCTCGTCACCGCGAACGACCTCGCCGGCGCGCTCAACCGCTACGACCGCGCCAGCGTCCTCGATCCCGAGGCGGCCGAGGTGCAGTACAAGGCGGCGCGCCTGCTCGACCTGCAGTTGCGCCCGCAGGAGGCACTCATGCGCTACCAGCGCTTCCTCCTCTCGCTCGACATCGAGCGCATCAAGGCGCAGGGCGAGGCGAACGCCAAGATGGCCGAGGCGATCGCGATGGCGCAGCAGCGGATCGTCGTGCTGGAGAAGCAGGTGAGGTGAGATGGCGGATGGCAGATGGCAGATGGCAAACGAACTCCAACCCGCTCGGCTCACTCCGCTGGACCTCCCACCCGGACGATGCGCTTCTCCCGCCTGATCGCCCTCATGCTCTCCGCCGTCGCGCTGCAAGCCTGCGCGTCGGCGGGCCAGAGCTGGCGCGCCGGTCCGGCAGGGATCCCGGCGGAGCGGCAGATCCGCGGTCAGCTCGTCGCCGGGCAGTTCGGGTCGGCGCTCGAGTCGCTGAAGCAGAAACAGATCGCGCCGGCCGATGCGCTGCTGCGGAACCTGTACAAGGGCATCATCGCGGTGCATGCCGGGCAGAGCGAACTCGGGACGCGCACTCTCGACCGCGCGTGGGAGATCTCCTACCAGCGGCACACCAAGCGCCTCAGCGATGGCGTGCAGTCCCTGGCGACCGGTGAGGGCGCGCTGCCCTACAACGTCGGTCCGGCCGAACGGCTCATGATCCCGTACTACGGCGGCCTCAACTGGCTCGCGCGGAACGAGCGCGACGAGGCCGCGGTGGAGGCGCGGCGGATGGGGATGCTGCTCCAGAGCGACGCGAGCAACAATCCCGATGCGCGGTTCATGGGCGCGATGCGCTACATCTCGGGCGTGATGTTCGAGGTCGCCGGCGAACGCAATGACGCCGACGTCGCGTACCGGAACGCCGCCGCGCTCCTCGGGGGCCGCCTCCCCGGCGACACCGTCCCGCCCGACTCGCTCCACGGTGATGTCGTGGTGTTCATCGAGGACGGGTTCGTGGCGCGGCCCGAACCGGCGGCGCTCGACTTCTGGATCGCGCAGGACGAGGTCGCGCTCCTCGATAGCGGCGATGGCGCGGTGCGGATGTCCACCTACGAGCGCATCAACGCGCGGCGTGGGCTCCAGCGTGACTGGCGCGCGGAGCGCTACCGCAATGTCAGCCTGCGCTGGCCGACCATGGACCCCGTCAATCCGGACGCGGGCACGGGGACGCTGGGCGCGCGAGCCACGCGGTCGCTCGAGGGCGAGGCGGCCGGGGCGTTCACCGCCGACACCACCATGCGCGCGCGCCCGAGCATGCTGCCGATCCTGTGGGATGCCTCCTTCGACGGCGCGTCCGTCGCGGCGGACGCCGTCACGCTCGACGTCAGCGCCGCCGTCCGCGCCGACTTCGAGCGCGAGCAGCCTGGCCGGATCGCCCGCGCCCTCGCGCGCGCCGCCGTTCGCGAAGTCACCGCGAAGGCCGCCGAGGGCGCGTTCAGCGCCGCCGGCGACGTGCTCTCCGGTGACGACGAGAGCAGCGACTCCGGCAAGGGCGAGAAGGGCAGCAAGAAGGGTGAGGACAAGGACGACGGGAAGGGGAAGGGCTGGGCGGCCGCCGGCCTCATCCTCGCCGGCATCGGCATGCTCGCGCTCCACGTCGGCTCACAGGTCCTCGACCAGCCCGACCTCCGCGCCTGGCAGCTGCTGCCCGATCGCGTGACCGTCGCTCGCATGCGGCTGCCGGTCGGGGAACACGTCATCGAGGTCACCCGCGACGGCGACGCGTACTCCCTCGGCACGGTGACCGTCCGACCGGGCTCGGTCACCGTCCTCGTGCATCGTTGGTGGCCGGGCGCGAGTCCGGTCGTCGCGGCGGTCGCGCCAGAGCGCTAGCGTGCACTGACACGGGCGCGATCGCGCCCAAGGCGATGGGACGCATCGAGCGGCGGCGGAGCTTCGGCTCCGCCGCCGTTCGCGTTCCATCCCGCATGTCCATATGCGACTGCAGTGCACGATTTGTCACGATACCTCAAGTCGGCATCCGGCGCTCCGAAGCTGAATCAGTCGGGGAGAACCTGACGCAGTCTCGTCACGCCGCTCCAACGCTTGAGAACCCGTTCAGGAACCGAGTATGTCCGACACTTCAATGACTCCGAGCTCGCGTCGCATGCGCGTAGGCCTGATCGTCGGCGCGCTCTTCGGCGCTCTCGTCATCACGGCCACGAGTCTGGCAGCGCAGTCGGCGCCCAAGACCGCGGCGGATTCGATGCGGGCGATCCTTCGGGCGCGCGCCGGGGCCGCTGTGGCGACGCCGACGGCATCGTCGCCCGTCGCCGCGAAGCCTGCGCCGCGTGTGCCGGCGCGCACCACGCGTGTCGTCGGAGCCGCGACGGTCGACCCCGTACGCGCGCAGTCGGCTACTCCTCCTGCGTCCACCACCTCGGTCGTCACGCCCGTCGCCCCGTCGGACACCGGATCGGTCACTGCATCGGTCACTGCATCGGTCCTCGAGTCCCTCGATCCTCCTGTGGCTTCGCCGGTCGACACTGATCGCGCGACGCCACCCGCGTCGCCTGCGCCCGTTCCCGCCGCACCAGCCGCACCAGCCGCGGCGCCCAAGCCGCCGACCGCTGCCGCGCCCGCGGCCGTACGCATCGCCGAGGTCGGCTTCGGCACGCTCAAGTTCGATGGTCTCCTGCAGACCTGGTTCGGCGCCGGAAACACCGCCACGGCGAGCACGTTCCGTATCCGCCGCGCCGAGATCAAGATCTCCGGCCGCATCTCGCCGGTCGTCGCCTGGACGATGATGTTCGACGTCTCCAAGCCGCTCTCGCTCAGCGCCACGACGACCAACGTCAGCGGCACGCCGGTCGTCTCGGCGGCGAGCGTCAACCAGAGCTCGCGTCTCATGCAGGACGCGATCCTCACGCTCGACGCGTCGCCGAGGTTCCACATCGATGCCGGCCAGTTCCGGCTCCCGCTCGGCAATGTCGGATCGTCCTCCTCGGCGATCCTCGAGACGATCGAGCGTCCGATGTTCCAGGCGGACCGCGCACGCGGCGGCGCGCTCGGCGACGTGCGCGACATCGGCTTCGTCGTGCGTGGACCGGCGACCTCGTTCGCGGACTACTGGCTCGGCGCCTTCAACGGCGGCGGGGAGACGCAGAACAGCACCGACGCCAACAACCAGAAGTCGCTCGTCGGTCGCATCACGTTCAAGACGCCGGTGAACGGCCTGCGAGTCGGCGCGTCGGGTCTCTACAGCGGCGTCGATTCCGCGGGCCCGATGCGCAAGGATCGCTACGGACTCGAGCTCGCCTTCATCCGCGGCGCGTACCTCGCCCGCGTGGAGATGGCGCACGGCACCGATGCGGCGACCGATCGCAACGGCGGGTTCGTGCTCGTCGGCTACCGCCCGATCCGTCCGTTGCAAGTGGTCGCGCGCTTCGACTCGTGGGACCCGGACGCCAAGCGCGACGACACGGCCGCCTCGGTGCGCGCCACCGACCTCATGGTCGGCGCCACGTGGGCGCTCGCCGGCGAGAACGCGAAGGTGCAGGTGAACCTCTCGCAGCGTCGGTTCGCCGGCGACCTGCTCGCCAGGACCAACCAGCTCCTCGTGAATCTGCAAGCCTCGTGGTGAGCTCCGGCTCTCCCTCCTCCGCACACCGAACTTCGAAGGGCATTCCCATGAAGCAGCTCACGTTCGTCCAGCGCATCGTGCTCCTCGTCTCCGTCGCCTTGGGCGCGGGGATCCTGCTCACCGCCGTCGCGCTCGGCAGCCAGCGCAGTGTCGCGAGCCAGTACAAGTCGCTCATCGAGACCGAGATCACCGCGCGCCGCCTCGCCAGCGCGACCCAGGTCGCGTTCAAGACGCAGGTGCAGGAATGGAAGAACGTGCTCCTGCGCGGCTATGAGTCGGAGAACCTCGCGAAGTACAGCGCGTCGTTCCACGCCGAGGAGGCCGTGGTGCGCGCGCGGGTCGATTCGCTCGCGACGGTCGTCCAGGGTGACACGACCGCCGAGCGCCTCGTGCGGGAGTTCAGCACGGCGCATCGCGCGATGGGCGAGAAGTACGCCGCCGCCCTCGCCAACTTCGCCGCAGGGAAGGGGCTCGACCCCGTCTCCGCCGATGCCGAGGTGAAGGGGCAGGACCGTCCGCCCACCGAACTGCTGACCGCGATCGGCGACCACATGTCGCAGCGCGCCGATGTGGTCATCGCGGCGGCCGACGCGAAGGCCACGCGCGACGCGTTCATCCTCCTCGTCCTCGCCGCCATCGTCCTCGTCGGCACGCTCGTCTTCGCCTTCCGGATGGTCGGTGTCCTGCGGGGGTCGCTCGTCGCGATCGGTCGCAGCGTCGAGCAGGTCCGCGAGGAAGCGATCGTCTCGGTCGGGCAGGCGAGCGACGCCCTCGCGCGCGGCGCCCTGTCGAACGCGATCTCGTTCCAGATGGCCCCGGTCCCGGTCGAGGCCGACGATGAGATCGGCGCGCTCGCCAAGAGCGTGAACGGCATCATCGCGCAGTCGTCCGACTCCATCGCGGCGTTCGACCGCGCGCGCGTCGGACTGCGCTCGCTGCTCGAGGAGAGCGCGGGGCTCGTCCGCGCCGCCAAGGCGGGCGATCTCGCCAAGCGCGGCGATGCGACGAAGTTCGAAGGGAGCTATCGCGAACTGCTCGCCGGCTTCAACGAGACGCTCGACGCCGTCGTCGCGCCCATCACCGAAGCGGCGCAGGTGCTGGATCAGGTCTCGGCGCGCGATCTCACGGTGCGTGTCCACGGCGAGTACCGTGGCGACCATGAGACGATCAAGCGCTCGCTCAACACCGCGGTCGAGCAGCTCGAGGCCGCGCTCAGCGACATCAACGCCTCGAGCGACCAGGTCGCCGCGGCTGGCGAGCAGATCGCCAGCGGCAGCTCCTCGCTCGCGCGCGTGACGACCGAGCAGGCCGCCACCGTCGAGGAGGTCTCGGCGAGCCTGCAGGAACTCACCACGTCGGCGCGCCGCAACATGGCGTCGGCCAAGTCGGCGACCGAACTCGTCGTGGGTGCGACCGCGTCGACCGACGCGGGCATCACCAGCACGCGGGAACTCGCCGGCGCGATGGCCGAGCTCAAGACGAGCGCGGACTCCACGGCGCGCATCATCCGCACCATCGACGAGATCGCGTTCCAGACGAACCTCCTCGCGCTCAACGCCGCCGTCGAGGCCGCGCGCGCCGGCGACGCCGGCCGCGGCTTCGCGGTGGTGGCCGAGGAAGTGCGTGCCCTCGCCATCCGCAGCGCCGAGGCGGCGAAGACCACGGAGTCGCTCATAGCGGACTCGGTCGCGCGTGCACACCGGGGCGGCGAGATGAGCGCGACCGTGCTCACCCGCCTCTCCGAGATCGGCGAGCGCGTGGGACAGCTGCGCGAGATCGTCGCGGGGATCGACGCCGCGAGCGAGGAGCAGGCGACCGGCGTCTCCCAGATCGCGACGGCGGTGGATCAGTTCAGCAAGTCGACGCAGGAAGTCGCCGCGAACTCCGAGGAATCGGCGGCCGCCGCGCACGAACTGGCGTCGCAGGCGGACATGACGCGGAACCGGGTGGCCGAGTTCAGGATCGCGAAGTCGGGTGGTCATGCGGCCAGCCAGCGGACCGCCGTGGCACCGAGCGTCCAGCGCGCTCCGGCACGCCCGGCGCCGGCGTCGGTGACGTCACGCACGCCG
This sequence comes from uncultured Gemmatimonas sp., assembly GCA_964464585.1. GTDB lineage: Bacteria > Gemmatimonadota > Gemmatimonadetes > Gemmatimonadales > Gemmatimonadaceae > Pseudogemmatithrix. Next base: position 74,804 of record CAYXGS010000002.1, read on the forward strand.
GCTCGCGTCGCGCGCCCCGCGGCGAAGTCGACGGTCGATCCGATGTCGAACGAGGACATCTTCGCGGAGTTCTGATCCGGCGGCGGTGATGGCTCGGCGACCGCTGCCAGGAGGACCTAGTCGAGCGCCCCGGCGAACTCCCGCACGATCTGCCCCGCCGGCCGCACGTCATGGATGCCCGCCACCGATTTCCCCGCCTGCCAGTAATCGGTCGACGACGTCGCGCCGAGCGACTTCTTGAGCCGCCGCACGGAGTTGAGCGCGTACCACGTCCGCATCCAGTGCTTGGTGCGACGTCCCTTGAGCATCCACTTCGCGAACCACCCCGCGTCGGTGCCGAGCCGCGCGATGTAGTCGTTCCGGATCACCGCCACTGGCACGCCGGTGAGGCGCTCCGTCAGCACGATGTCCTCCTCGTTCGCGTCCACGATGGCCTGCTTGTACGCGTCACTCGCGGTGCATTCGGGCGTCGCGATGAAGCGGGTGCCGAGTTGCACCGCCGCGTAGCCCATCCGCAGAGGCCGGGTGAACTCCTCCGGCGTCCCGACGCCGCCCGCGGAGACGACCGGGACGTTGAACGACCGCAGCGCGTCGAGCAGGGCCTCCGGCGACTGGCGCCCCGCATGCCCGCCCGCCCGCGAGTTCACCGCGATCAGCCCGTCCACGCCGCCGTCGATCCCCTTCTGCGCCCACTTCCGTTCGGTGACGTCGTGGTAGACCACGCCGCCGACCGCGTGCACGCGCTCGCAGACCCACTTCGGATTGCCGAGCGAGGTGAGGAAGAAGCGCACACCCTCTTCGAGGGCGATGTCGATCCACTGCCGCATCCGCTCCAGATAGAGCTTGTTGTTCCCCTCGATGAGCGCGTTGAACCCGATGGGCTTGGCGGTGAGCGACCTGATGAAGCGCAGGCCCTCGCGGAACTCGTGGCCGTGCACGTAGGTGAGCGAGATCGGCTGGACGATGCCCAACGCGCCGGCCTCGCTCACCGCGGCCACGAGCTCGGGATTGGAGCAGGGGTACATCGGCCCGCAGATGAGCGGCACCTGCACGCCGGCATGTCGCGTGAAGGGCGTCTCCATCAGCGCACCGGCCCGAGGCGCCAGCGCACCGTCGCGCGCGCGACCACCGCGCCGCCCCCATCGAGGCATTCGCTGATCACGTCGAAGTCCTGGTCGGCCGTCACCGTGGGGACCGCCACGTGGCTCACCGCGGTGATCGTCCCGCGCGCCTTCTTCAGGTACTGGATGGAGATGTTCGTCACGATGCCGCGCACACCGTCCGGGAGCCCGGACATCATCGCCAGCCCGCTCGCCATCTCGGCGACGTTCATCAGCGCGATCGCGTGCACCGAACCCAGATGCTGGCGGTTCGACCGGCGATCCGGGATCTCCACGCGCGCGTGCCCAGGCTCGAGCAGGCGGATCCGCGGCCCGACCGACCCGGAGTAGGGAACGGTGAATGCGAAGATCCGCGCGAACACCCACTGCCCGCCCGGCAGCGGGCTGAGGGTGCGCCAAAGCGAGAGGAGTCGCGTACCGGTCGAGGCGGCCATGGGTGGAGTGCGTGAGGGTCGTGACCTGCGACGGGAAACCTAACCCGCCTCGCCGCACTCGCGCCGCACGGCGCACGGCGCACGGCGCACGGCGCACGGCGCACGGCGCACGGCTCACGGCTCGGAGCGCACGTCGGTAGTTTGAAGCATCCCGACCGGAGCCCCATCAATGCGCCCCGCATCTCTCCTCGCCCTCCTGATGATCGCCTCGAGCCCGATGGAAGCCCAGCTCCCCACGCCCCCGGTGGCCAAGAAGCTCCCCGTCACCACGGTCCTCCACGGCGACCGCCGCGTGGACGATTACGCCTACTTCAAGGACCGGACGCACCCCGAGACCATCCCGTACCTCGAGGCCGAGAACCGCTACACCGACGCGATGACCGCGCACACCGCGGAGTTGCAGAAGCAGCTCTATTACGAGATGCTCGGCCGGATCAAGGAGGATGACTCGCAGGTCCCGGTCCCGCGTGACGGCTGGTTCTACTACTCGCGCACCGAGCGCGGGAAGCCGTATCCCATCTTCGCCCGGAAGCGCGGGTCGCTCGACGCGGCGGAGGAGGTGTACTTCGACCAGAACGCCGAGGCCGCGGGGCACGAGTTCTACTCGCTCGGCGGGATGGAGGTGAGCCCCGATCATCAGCGCCTCGCCGTGCTCGTCGACACCAACGGCTACGAGGACTTCTTCCTCCGCGTGAAGGACCTCACCACCGGGAAGTGGATCGACGAGACGCTCGACAAGCTCAGTTGGGGCCTCGCATGGGCGAGCGACAACCGGACGCTGTTCTACATGACGCCCGACTCCGCGAAGCGCGGCGACCGCGTGTGGCGCCATGTGGTCGGCGAGCCGCGCGCGAAGGACGTGAGCGTCTACCAGGACACCGACGTGCTGTTCAACGTCGGCGTCTCCCGCTCGCGCAACGGCCAGTGGATCCTCATCTCCAGCGGGTCGTTCACACAGAGCGAGTGGCACGTCATCCCCGCCGACCGGCCGGCGACCGCGCCGCGCATGCTCGCCAAGCGCCGGCCCGGCGTTGAGTACGAGGTCGAACCGGGGGAGCGCGTCTTCTACATCTACACCAACCAGGACGCGCAGAACTTCAAGGTGATGATCACGCCGCTCAACAGCACCGGTCCCGCCGCGTGGACCGACTGGCTGCCGCATCGCGCGGAGGTCTTCGTCGAGGGCATCATGGCCTTCAAGCGGCACGTCGTGGTCATCGAGCGCCGCGACGGGCTGCGGCAGCTGCGCGTCACTGCGCTCGATGGCGGCGTCTCGCACGACATCAGCTTCCCCGAGGCGGCCTACGGCGTCTTCCCCTCCTCCAATCCGCAGTATGACGTGACGACGGTGCGCTTCTCGTACAGCTCGCTCGTCACGCCGAGCACGGTGTTCGACTACGACATGGTCTCGCGCGAGCGGACCCGGCTCAAGCAGGAGGAGGTCCTGGGCGGCTACGACCCCTCGCGCTACGAGGTGGAGCGGCTCTACGCCACCGCACGCGATGGCACGCGGGTGCCGATCTCGCTCGTGCACAAGAAGGGATCCCGGCGCGACGGCAAGTCGCCGCTGCTCCTCTACGCCTATGGGTCCTACGGCTCGACGACCGAGCCGACGTTCAGCTCGCAGCGCTTCTCGCTCATCGACCGCGACATCACCTACGCCATCGCGCACGTGCGCGGCGGACAGGAGATGGGCCGCCAGTGGTACGACGACGGGAAGATGATGCACAAGAAGAACACGTTCACCGACTTCATCGACGTCGCCGACCATCTCGTGCGCGAGGGATACACCTCGGCCGATCGCCTCGCGGCGAACGGCGGGAGCGCCGGCGGATTGCTCATGGGCGTCATCGCCAACATGCGACCCGAGCTCTTCAAGGTGATCGTCGCCGACGTGCCGTTCGTCGACGTGATCAACACGATGCTCGACGCGAGCATCCCGCTCACGGCGCAGGAATGGGAGCAGTGGGGCAATCCCAACAAGCCGGACGAGTACCGGTACATGCTGAGCTACTCGCCGTACGACAACGTCGAGGCGAAGCCCTATCCGCGCATGCTGGTGACGTCGGGGCTCAACGACTCCCGCGTCGGGTACTTCGAACCCACCAAGTGGGTCGCGAGGCTCAGGGCGACGAGCACCGGCAGCAACCCGCTGCTGCTCCGGATGAACATGGGTGCCGGGCACGGCGGGTCGTCGGGGCGCTACGAACGCCTCAAGGAACAGGCGTTCCGCTACGCGTTCATCATCGACCAGGTCCGCCAGGGTCTCGTGCAGTGACGCGAACGGCCCCCCGCGCGAGGCGCGGGGGGCCGTTCCCGTGTGGCGGTCGGCTCAGCGCTTCTGCAGCCGCACACCACCCGAGCCGGTCGACACCTTGATCAGCGGGCCTCCGCCGCCGATCCGGCCGCGCAGTTCGCGGCGCTGGAACGAGTCGGCCGTCACGGGGAAATCGGAGGAGATGCCGCCCGACCCCGTCTCGATGTCGAGGTCCGCCGCCGCGTTCTCCGGCAGGCCGAGCGTGACGCTGCCTGACCCGGTGTCGATGCCCGAGCGCCGCGGCACCTTCGCGAGGTCCACCCGGACGCCACCCGAGCCGGTGTCGATCAGCAGGTCATCGGTCGAGAGTGCATCCGCGCGCACCGAGCCGGAACCGATGTCGACCGAGAACCGGTCCGCCTGCACATCGCGGGCCTCGACCGTACCCGAGCCCGCGTCCACCACCACGCGCGACATGCGGAGCCCCGACAGGGTCGTCGAGCCGCTGCCGGTGTCGATCTCGAGGTCGCCCGTCGCGTTCTCCACCCGCACCGAGCCCGAACCGGCGTCGATCATCATCCGCCCCTTGGTCCCCGAGGCGCGCACGCTCGCCGACCAGAGGTCGATGTCGAGGTCGCCGTCGACGTTGTTCGCCTCGACCGAGCCCGCCGCGAGGTGCACCTCCACGCGCTTGCCGGTCGGCACCTTCACCACCAGGTCGGCGTGCGCCTCCAGGCCGCTGCCGCTCGAACGGATGGTGGTGCGGCGACCGCCCGAGCCATCCCGATGACCGTCGCCGCCGAACGTCCCGTCCTCGCGGACACGGAGGTCCGACCAGTTGCCGCCCCAGCGCGAGCCGTCGGAGTCCGCGTCGCGGTAGACGATCCGCTCGTCCGGGTACCGGATCACGAGCTGCCCGCCGCGCAGGCGCACCTCGAGCTTCGCGGCATCGGGGCCGGCACGGTTCACCTCGACCACCACCTCGCTTCCCGTGCCCGGCTCCAAACGTACCTGGCCGGCGAGGTTGTAGATGGTCGCAGTCTGTCCGGTCAGCACCTGGCGCTCCTGGGCGCTCACGGCGAGAGGGAGCAGCACGGCGGCGAGGGCAGGGAACGACAGGCGCATGGCAAGCTCGGCGGTTGCGGGTCGGCACTCTCTACGGGCGCGCGCGGCGCGGGGGTTCATGCGTGTGACAGCAGGTGCCGCCGGACGGTTTGGAGCGATCAGGTTCCGCCGCGCCTCGGCCGCCCGTGCGGCGAGCGACGGACCGCCGAACCACCGTCACGCCCTCTACGTTTACCCCGGATGCTTCTCGCCCTCGCCGTGCTCCAGTCCGCCCTGTTGCTCATCCTCGGCCGACGCCTCATGGGCGGGCGATCGCGGCGGCCCGCCGAACGGCCGATGCCGGAAGGCTTCGACAGCCCCGCGCTCACCGTCATCGTGGCGACGCTGAACGAGGCAGCGCGGATCCGTCCGTGTCTCGACGGGTTGATCGCTCAGGGACCGCCGGTCTCGGAGATCCTCGTCGTCGACTCGGGTTCCACCGACGGCACCCGCGAACTCATCCTCGCGGCCGCGAGTCGCGATCCCCGGATCCGGTTGCTCACCGATCCTCCGCTGCCTGATGGCTGGATCGGCAAGGCGTGGGCGCTGCAGCACGGCACCACCGTTGCGCGCACGGAGTGGGTGCTGGGGATGGACGCGGATACCGAGGCGGCTGTCGGCTGCGCTGCGGCCGTGCTCGCCGCCGCTCGGCGCGAGGGCTTCGACGCCGTGAGCTTCGCGCCGCGTTTCGACGGACAGTCGGCGGCCGAGCGATTCGTCCAGCCGGCGCTGCTCGTGACGCTCATCTATCGGTCCGGCGCGGTCGGCGACCCGCGGGTCACGCCGGACCGGGTGATCGCGAACGGCCAGTGCTTCCTCTTGCGGCGCGACGTGCTCCTCGCGCACGGCGGTTACGAGCCGGTGCGCGCCTCCTTCGCCGAGGACGTGAGCCTCGTGCGGCACCTCGCCTCTCGCGGCGCGACGGTGGGCTTCCTCGACGGCTCGAGGCTCTACCGCGTGCGGAGCTATCGCGGGGTCGGCCAGATGTGGCGCGAGTGGGGACGCTCGCTCGACCTGAAGGACGCGACGTCACGCGCGCGTCAGGCGGCCGACACCCTGTTCGTGCTCCTCGCGCAGGGCGCTCAGCTTCCGATCATCGCGTGGCTCGCGCTCGCGTGGCCACGCCTGGCCGGACGCCCTGGCGCCAGCCTCCTCGCCGCCGCCACCGGCGGCATCCTGTTCCTTCGTCTCGCCGTGCTCGCCGGCATCGCGCCGAGCTATGAGCGAAGGGGGATCACCTGGTGGCTCTCTCCCCTCGCGGACCCGCTCGCCGCACTCCGCATCGTGCTGTCGTCGCTCCGACGCCCGAGGCAGTGGCGGAGCCGCTCATACGGATGAGCGGCTCCGCTAGCTGCCATCTCCTCACACCTGCTTCACCTCCGCCATCAGCTTGGTCAGCGTCCCCTTCGCATCCCCGAACAGCATCTGCGTCTTGGCGCCGTAGAACAGCTCGTTCTCGATCCCGGCGAACCCGGCGCTCATCCCGCGCTTCATCACGATGCACCGCTTCGCCTGGTCCGCGTTCAGGATCGGCATCCCGAAGATCGGGCTCGACGGGTCGGTCCGCGCCGCGGGGTTCACGACGTCGTTCGCGCCGATCACGAGGCACACGTCCGTCCGCTCGAACTCGGGGTTGATGTCGTCCATGTCCATCAGCTTGTCGTAGGGGATGTTCGCCTCGGCGAGCAGCACGTTCATGTGCCCGGGCATGCGCCCGGCCACCGGATGGATCGCGAACTTCACCGACCCGCCGCGCTTCTCCACGAGGTCCATCAGCTCGCGCACCTGGTGCTGTGCCTGCGCCACCGCGAGCCCGTACCCCGGCACGATGATCACGCTCTGCGCATACGCGAGCATCAGCGCCGCCTCCTCGACGTTCGTCGCCGACACGCTCAGGCCTTCGGAGGTCTTGGTGCTCTTGCCCGCTACGGCGCCGAACGAGCCGAACAGGACGTTCGTCAGCGAGCGGTTCATCGCCTTGCACATGATCTGGCTCAGGATGATGCCCGAGGAGCCGACCAGGGCGCCCGAGATGACCAGCACCTCGTTCTGGATGATGAAGCCCGTCATCGCGCCGGCGATGCCCGAGTACGAGTTCAGCAGCGAGATCACGACCGGCATGTCCGCTCCGCCGATCGGGATGACGAGCGTCACGCCGAGCACGAGCGAGAGCCCGACGATCGCCCAGAACGCCCACATCGGCGCGCCGGCCGACGTGGCGAGCCAGCCGCCGAGGGCCACCACGAGGGCGAACATCAGCGCGTTCGCCGTCTTCTGCCCGGCGAACACGATCGCCTTGCCGGTCATCACCTCCTGCAGCTTCGCCCACGCGATCAACGAGCCTGTCAGCGTCACGGCGCCGATGAGGACGCCGAGGTGCGTCGAGATCCCGACGTCCAGCGCCTGCATCTCGCCGCGCTCCCGGGCGTGCAGGAACTCGGCGACCGCCACGAACAGGGAGGCCGCGCCGCCGAAGCCGTTGAGCAGCGCCACCATCTGCGGCATGCTCGTCATCTTCACCGAGTACGCCAGCCAACCGCCGAGCGCCGAGCCCACCACCATGCCTGCCGCGATGGTGCCATAGCCCACGATGTGCTGGTCGAGCAACGTGACGAGGATCGCGATCAGCATGCCGACGGCGGAGACGCGATTCCCGCGGCGCGCCGTCTCGGGACTCTGCAACTGCTTGAGCCCGGTGATGAAGAGCACCGCCGCCGCGAGGTAGAGCAACCGCACCAGGGTCGGGCTCACTTGGCACCTCCGGTCGGGCTCTTCTTGAACATCTCGAGCATCCGGTCGGTGACGGCGTATCCGCCCACGACGTTCATCATCGCGCAGACGATGGCGAGGAAGCCGAGCACCGAGCTCAGCCAGCCGAAGCCGGCGCCCGCGACCAGCACCGCACCGACGACGGTGATCCCCGAGACCGCGTTCGCGCCCGACATGAGCGGCGTGTGCAGCGTGGGAGGCACGCGCCCGATGAGTGCGGCGCCGAGGTACGTGGCGAGCACGAAGACGACGATGCCGCCGATCAGTGTCTCGCTCATGAGCCCTTCCTCCCGGTGACGATCATCGCGCCCGTGATCTCGTCGGCGCGGTCCACGTTCAACGTCGCCTCCTTGGTGAGCAGGTGTTGCAGGAACGTCAGGATGTTCCGGCTGAGCATCGCCGAGGCATGGTTCGGCATCGACGCGGCGAGGTTCACCGGTCCGATCACCTTCACGCCGTTCACCTCGACCGTCTCCCCTGGCCGCGTCGGCTCGCAGTTGCCGCCCGTCTCGGCGGCGAGGTCCACGATCACCGATCCCGCGGCCATGGTCTTGATGGTCTCGGTGCTGATCAGCCGCGGCGCCGCGCGACCGGGGATCGCCGCGGTCGTGATCACGAGGTCCATGCCGGCGAGGTGCGACTTGAGCGCGTCCTGGATCGCCGCCTGCTGCTCCGCGCTCTGCTCCTTCGCGTACCCGCCGGCCGTCTGCGAATCGGCCGAGATCAGGTTCTCCGCGACCACCGTCGCGCCCAGCGACTTGATCTGCTCCGCCGCCGCGGCACGGATGTCGAAGCCGCTCACCACGGCGCCGAGGCGCCGGGCCGTGGCGATCGCCATCAGCCCGGCGACGCCGGCGCCCAGCACGCAGACCTTCGACGGGGCGATGGTGCCCGCCGCCGTCGTCAGCATCGGGAGGAACTTCACCATCGCGCTCGAGCCGACGAGGACGGCTTTGTAGCCGGCCACCGTCGCCTGCGACGAGAGCACATCCATCGACTGCGCCCGCGTGATGCGCGGCACGAGTTCGAGGGCGAAGGCCGTGACGCCGCGTGCATCCAGCGCGGCGATGGCCTCGGCGGAGCTGGCGGGCTGCAGCAGCGCGATGAGGTGCGCACCCGATCGCATGCGGCTCACCTCGTCTCCGGTCGGCTTCTGGACCTTGCAGACGAGGTCGGCCCCGAGGGCCGCTGCCGCGTCGCCGATCGTCGCGCCGGCCTTCTCGTAGGCCGCGTCGGGGTAGCCGGCCCGTTGCCCGGCCCCGCGCTCCACCACGACCTGAGTGCCGGCCTTCACGAGGCGGCCGACGCTCTCCGGAACGAGCGCGACGCGGAGTTCACTGCTGGACCGTTCGGTTGGGACGCCGATCAACATGAGTTGGGGGAGTGAGAGACGCGGGAGAACCTACCCAGCGAGTTCACGCGCGGTAAGACGCTTTCGCTGGGGTCGTGTGCGTCAACTTCGGCGCCCCGAGCGCCCCCCGCAGTCGTCGAAAACGGGGACGCGGTCCACCCGAATCCCCGACGCGCCCATCGACTCGGTCCACGGCCGGCTGCTGCTCGGGCCGTCTCGCCCTATAGGATGCCTTCGCCGTCACATGTGGGAGGGTGTGTGGTGCGCCGTTGCGGTCTCTGCGCCTCAGCCGGCGCCAGACCCGAGGCGGGACGCCATAGGCGCAGCACACGATCGCACCGCCGGTGGATTCGCTCCGACGAGGGCACCGTCACAGCGTAATGCGATTCGTAACGACCGCTCAAGTTTTCGCCGGAGCGACAAAATGCCGCTAAGTAGATGTAAGGAAATGCGTTACGCTGATCCGCGGTCGTGCGTCAACTTCACGTACTGTCACAACGTGCGAGTGGATGGCGAGTTGGCGGCATGTGCATTGCCTTGACACTGGGCAGAAGTCCGACGCGACAGTTTGTGTGACCCTGCACATCTGGGCTCGTCATCGTTGGACGCGAATGCCGCCTGGGGGCATCGCGATTCCGTCACTCCACTCCACGCTTCCCCGAGGAACACGTACCATGGTCAGCCGTCTCCTGAAGTTCGCCGCTGTCGCCGCCGTCATCGCCCTCCCGAGTGTCGCTCAGGCGCAGCTCGTCTGCGTCGGCGCTCCGTCCTGCTCGATCAACCCGAGCGCCTCCCTGACCATCCCGAAGGTCGTCCGTCTCGCGGCGGCCTCCTCGGCGATCTCGCTCACCACGCCGGTGTTCACGACGGACTCGCTCAACAACCAGGCGGTCGCGACGACCTTCAACGGCCTGAACGTGCGCGCGAACCATCCGTGGACGATCGCCATCAGCGCGACCTCGGCGACGTGGACCTACACCCCCGCGGCCGGTGCCAGCGGTGGTGCGCGCGACCGTGCGGACCTCGAGTTCCAGACCGATTGCGCCGGTGCGTGGAACGCGCTCTCGGCCACCGCGACCACCGTCGCGAGCGGGGCGATCACGAACGGCGCTGCCGCGTCGGTCTGCCTCCGCACGAACTTCCCGAACGACTATACCAGCGTGAAGAACCGCCCGGGTACCTACACCCTCGCGCTCACCTTGACGCTCGCGGCGAACTGACGCGATGAGCCCACGCCGGATGCGGAGCGTGCGATTGGTCCGCGCGAGGGTCTCGACCGGTGGTCCACGAGGGAGGAGCTGGCTCGCCAGCACCTCCCTCGTGGGACTCTGGGGACTCGGCCTCCTGCTCGCCGGCGCCTCGCCGCTGGCGGCGCAGGTCTCGGTCGAGGACCTCGAGATGCACCTCCAGCTCAAGAAGGACACGGTCTCGCTCACCCAGCTGGTCCCGGTGAAGAACCTCGAGGGACGCGCGCAGCAGGTGCGCGTGACCGTCGGGGACTGGTATCGCGATTCCGTCGGCAGCAACGTCTTCAGCGAGACCGGGACGGTGTCGGCGAAGTGCGGACCGGGCCTCAAGGTCTTCCCCACGACGTTCCAGATCGCGCCGGGCGCGACGGAGTTCGTGCGGGTCACCTACACGCCCAAGGCCGCGGACCCGGGGTGCTGGGCGATCGTCTTCTTCGAGACGATCCTGCCGCCGGCAGCGCGCCCCGAGGCGCAGGGCTCGTTCCTGTCGCTCGAGATCCGGACCGGCGTGAAGGTGTACGTGCATGCGGTCGACGCGCAGCGCGCGGGCAGCGTCGAGTCCGCGGACGTCGGGCTGCACTGGCGGCCGGCGAACCCGGGCGTGAGCCGCGATTCCGCGCAGGTCCGTGAGGCGACGGTCCTCTTCGCGAACACCGGCACCGAGCACCTGCGCGTCCGGTCGACGCTCGAGATCCGCGATGCCCAGGGCCAGCTGCTCCGCACGATCGAGGGCAACGAGGCGCCGATGGTGCCGGGATCGGCGCGTTACATCGCGATCCGGCTGCCGGACCTCGCCGCCGGGGACTACGTCGCGGTCATCCTGTTGGACTATGGCGGCGACGAGATCGCCGCCGCGCAGGTGGAGTTCAAGGTCCCCTGATGCGGACCCGCAAGGCGCTCGTCCCCGGTCGGGCCGTGGCATCGCTCGGGCTGCTGGCGCTGCTCCTCGTGTCGCTCCTCCCGGCGGGCGCGGAGGCGCAGCTGACCCAGCTCGCCGTCTCCGGCTTCCCGCTCTCGGTGACCTCGACGACGGGCGCGGACTTCGAACAGGGCTTCGTCCTGCTGGGCAACACGACCGTCACCGTCAACTCGACGCTCAACATCCTCGCCTTCTCGCCGCGCGTCACGACGGTGCAGGTGCGCTGCGCCCCGGCCTGTCCACGCTCCGGCACGCTCCCGATGGCGCGTCTCGAGTGGAGGCGCGCCGACCTCGCCACGTGGAACGACATCACGACGACCTTCGCGACGATCGAGACCCGGACGGTCGTCCACAACGGCACCAACGACCCGTGGACGCAGACCGTCCAGTGGCGCTATGAACTCGGCTGGACCACCTCGCCGCCGGCGGCGGCCTCGGCGTTCTATCTCGAGTTCCGCATGGTGGTCACGGCGCCATGACGCGGCGCGGACGCCTCGGGACTCGCGCCGCGCGACTGGCGCTGGCCGCGCTGCTCGCCTTCGCGGGTGACGCCTCGGTCGCGCGCGCGCTCACCCGTCCGGGCGACGACGCGATCCGGCTGCCGACCGTGATGGCCGAGGGTGTTCCGCGCGGCCTGGTCACCATCACGGTCCCCATCCCGGCCGAACTCGCCAACGAGACGGACGTCTCGTTCGAGGTCCGGCTCTCGGGGGAGGTCGAGGTCCTCGGCCGACTGCGAGGTCCGGCCCGCGTCGCCGGTGGCACCTCGCGTCCGCTCGTGCTCACGCTCCGCGTCCCGGCCGTCGCCGATGCCGGGACGGTCGACGCTGCCACCGTCCTGTTCCGCGGCGCGTCCGGTCGCGTCTTCGAAGTGCCCCTGCAGCTCCGGGTCACGGCCGTCCGCTCCATCGCGGTCCTCGGCACGCGCGAGATGCGCGGCCTCCGCTCCGGGGATCGGCTCGAACTCGCCTACCGACTGGTGAACGCAGGGAACACCCGTGACACCGTGCGTCTGGTGGCGCGAGGCCCCGCCGGCTGGGTCCTGCGGCTCGACCGCGCGGCGATCGCCATCGTCGAGCCGCGCGCGCAGCTCGAGTTCACCGTCAGCATCGGCGTGCCCGTGAGCGCGAATGTCGGCGACCACACGATCTCGGTCGCCGCGGTGCATCCGGTGGGCGGGGACGTGCTGAGCCTCGCGTACACGACGCTCGGTGTCACCGGGCGCGCCGGCGATGTCGCGGGGCTGGTGCTGCGCCCCACCGTCGCCATCGCCACCGGCGCCGGGGCGACCGAGACCTTCAGCGGCGTGGAGCTCGCCGGCCCGGTCTCCGCCTCGTTGTCGCTGCGGGCACAGGCGTCCCCGTATGCCACGCGCGGTGGCGTGACGACCCAGGGTCTCAGTTCCGTCGGAGCCATCAGCGCGCCGTTCTCCGCTGCGCTCTACAACGAACGCTTCGAACTCTCGTTGGGCAACACGGGGCTCCAACTCTCGGACCTCACCGGCGTCAACATCACGGGTCGCGGCCTCACCGCGCGCGCGGTCAGCCCGGCGCAGGAACTCAGGGCCGTCGTCGCGGAGCCGTCGAGCGTGAGTGCGGGAACGCGTGGGCAGCTGCTCGGCGCCGGGTACTGGCGGGAGACCGGCCGCGGCCGCTTCGGCGGGTCACTCTCCCGGCTGCTCGAGCGGAACGGCGTCGGCACGAGCCGGGAGCTGACGTCCGTGGCGGCAGACTATCGGTCGCTGCCCATGGGCAGTGTGTCGCTCGGCGCGGGACTCGCCCATCGGAGCTGGGCGGACGGCAGCGGCCTCGGCTACTCGCTCAGCGCGATCCACGAACGGCCCGCGGACCGGGCATCCCTTCGCGTCACGCACGCGCCGGGCGGCAGCGCGGCATTCGCGCGCGCGTCGGATGAGTGGCAGTTCGACGGCAGTCGCGTCGTGAACGAGCGGCTCGTGGTCGATGCCTCGGCGCAGCGCGCCATCGATGGCGGATCGTTCTTCGGCGGCCTCGACGCCCGCTCGTGGACGATCGGCCAGCGGTACGCGCAGGCCGAGAACCTGGCGTGGGGTCTTCGGGCCCAGTCATCGGAGTTCGTCGCCAGCGCACCGGCGACCAGCGACATCGGGGACTTCGGGTCGCGCGAGCGTGCGCTCGCGGCCAACGTGGAGTGGCGCGTCTCGCTCCTCGCCATCTCGGCGGAGGGCACCATCGGCAACGTCTCGCGCCTGACGACGCTGGCCGACGGACGCCGTGACCGGACCACGGCCGCCCAGCGTGGCGCGCGGCTCAATGTCACCCGCGCCTTCGAGCGCTGGGGCGCGTTCGACGCCGCAGCCGCGCTCGAGCAGACCGCGGCCGGTGTCGGCGTGCCGGGGAACGTCTGGAGCGCGAGCGTGCGCTGGAGCGAGTTCCCCTTCGCGATCGGGACACGGCTGGCGCGCATCAATCTGGAGCAGACCGTGCAGCGCCTCGGATCGCTGTCGCCGACCGTGACGACGCGGGCGACGCTGCGCACCGCGCTCCCGGGCGGGCTCGACCTCGCGGTCTCGGGGGAGCGCAACCCCTTCTTCCGAGATGCCTCGGGTCGCGCGGGCTGGATCTTCGCGGCCCGCCTGACGGCCTCGACCCGGCTCTACGCGCCCAAGGCGCTCGGCCCCGAGGGCGTCGTGTTCGAGGACGCGGATCTGGACGGGACCCGCGACGCCGGCGAGGCCGGCGTCGCGGGTGTCGTGGTGCGGCGCGGCGAGGACAAGGCGACCACGGATCGCCAGGGGCGCTATCGCCTGCCCATCGCGGCCCGCGGGCGGACGCGCATCGACCAGAGCAGCCTGCCGTCCGGTCTCGTGGCGCACCCGAGCCTTGCGGCCGATTCCGTCGAGCGGCTTGATCTCCCCGTGCTCCCGACGGGGAGCGTCGAGGTCGAACTCCGCCTGGTGGCTGACGAGTCCGGCCGACTGCCCGCCCTGGACCTCGCGCCGGCAGTCGTCATGCTGCGGGACGCGACGGGCTTCGAGTGGGTCGCACGACGGACGGGCCCCACCCGTGCCGTGTTCGATGGGATCCCGGTCGGCGAATACGTCCTCGTGCTGAACCTCACCCGGCTTCGTGAGCCGCTGCGCTCCGAGGATGGCGTGGCCGTCCGAGTCGCGCCGCGGACGACCTCGGCCGTGGTGGCTCCGCTCCGCACGCGAGCAGTTCGCACCTTCACGGCCCCGCCGCGAACCGGCGGCACACCGAAGCTCGAGGGCGGCCGGTGACGGCGACGACGCGGACGCGGATGTTCATGATCGCGCTCACGAGCGTTATCGCGGGCTGCGCCATGCCCAGCGGGCCCGCTAGCTCCGGTGCGCCCATCCGGGGGAGCTGGCGGCTCGTCGGCACGCAACGCGCGCCGTCGGCTGCGATGGAAGGCCTCCTCGTGGTCGAGGCGCAGGAGGGGGATCTGATCAGTGGCCGCGCGAGCTGGGAGGAGCGAGATGCGATGGGTATCGTGCGGCAGGAAGGCGGGGCGCTCAGCGGCCGCGTGGTCGGCTCCCAAGACGTTGACTTCGACGTCAGCGCGTCTGGCGTGACCCGGCGTCACGTGGGGCGCCTCCGCGCCGACACCATCGAAGGGAGCTGGATCCAGATCTCGGATGGGCGGACAGGCACCTTCAGGGCCGTGCGCGAACCATGAGGCGGCGCGTCGTCCTGCTCGGAACGCTCGTCTCGCTCACGCTCGCGCCCGCCGCCCGTGCGCAGGGCAACTGCTCCACCTGGGGCGCCGCCGAATGCACCCTCGGCAACTCGGCGACCTACGGGATCACCATCACGGTGACTCGGGCGGCGAGGCTCGAGCTCAGTGCCACCTCGATCGCGCTGGCGACCCCCGGTTCGGCCGAGTTCGACGCCGGCTTCGGTCAAACGACCGGCCCGACCCTGACGGTGAAGGCCAATGCGGCGTACACCGTCACCATCCGGAGCACCCAGGCCACCTGGACCGCGTCCCCGGCACCCGCGCGTGCCAACAAGCCGGTCGGGGAGCTGCTCTGGTCGAACTCGGCAGCTGGACCGTTCGTCGCCATGACCACCACGAACGCGACGCTGCGGACCGGCGCCGCGGCGACGGCGGGGACGGCCGCGCCGATCTACTTCCGGGTGGTCTACAACTGGCTTCTCGACCGCCCGGGGACCTACTCGCTCCCCGTCCAGCTCACCGTCACCTCGCCCTGAGCCAGTCGATCATCGCCTCCCCGAACGCGGGAAGGTCCCTCGGGACGCGACTCGAGATGATGTTGCCGTCCTGGACAACGGCCTGATCGACCCACTCGGCACCGGCATTCGTGAGGTCGTCCCGAATGCCGACCGTTGAGGTGAGGCGGCGACCCCGCACGATCCCGGCGCTGATCAGGATCCAAGGGCCATGGCATATCGTGGCGATCAGTCCACCTCTCTCGTGCACCGTCCGCACGATTCGAAGCGCCGAGGCATCACGACGGATCTTGTCCGGCGCCCATCCGCCTGGAGCGATGACTCCAGCCAAACTGGCTGGGTCAACGGCATCGAAGGTGAGTGCGACCGGGGCAGGGTAGCCGTGCTTCCCAGCGAAGGAACGTGCCTCCGCTGCGATGAGCGGCGCATCGTAGCCAGCCGCCTCGAGCCTCAGCTTCGGATACCAGACCTCGAGATCCTCGTAGTCATCAGCGACCAGGATCGGGATGCATGGGAGCGCCATTGGGATATTGTTGAAAAAGTACGCTGCTCGAGCTTCGTATCAAGAAATGAGATCATTCATAGCTTACTAACTTGTTCAATAATGCATATTTGGAACTCGCAAATCATGAAGTTCATGAGATGCATATCCATGGAAAATTATGCATCCGAGGCTGCATACCTTCGTCGTCCTCTCTCAGTGCTCTGTCGCGCTCACATTGCTGCGAATCAACATCGAGTGTGGTCGAGGCTGACCAACCCAGCACCCGAGCGCGAAAACCTGGCCGACGATTCTTTCCACATGCGGCGTGGAGATCCGATCCGCTGAAGATCAACAGGCGCGCGGATCAGGGCGACCAGCGGATCGGCGTGCTCCGTACAACAAGCCAGACTGTCATTACGGCGCGAGGTCACCACCGGCCTTCGCCGCCTGGAAAGCCATCGCCTTGAGGCGCGCCACCCGCAGGGACATGGGCGGGTGCGTCGCGAACAGGTCGCCGATGAGGCCGGCCTTCGCCGACACCCTCCGCCCGAGCGGGTCAGCGATGCACAGGTGGGCGACGCCCCCCTTGATGGCCTTGGTCGGGGCGCCGGCCTTCTCGATCTTGTCCAGGGCAGCGGCGAGGGCCGCAGGGTTCCGCGTGAACTGCGCCGCCATCGCATCCGCCAGGAACTCTCGTTTCCGGCTGATGCCCATCGCGAGCAGTCGGGTCACCAACGGCGCCAGGATCCAGCTGATGATCCAGATGACCAGCAGCACCGCGACGAGGGCGCCCCCCGCCTTTCCGCCGTCCCGGTCTCGGCCCCTGCCTCCGAACCGCATCGTGCGCCCGAGTCCGTCGGCGATGAGCGCGATCGCGCCCGCGAGCCCAGCGACCATCGTCATGAGCTGCATGTCAAGATTCTTGACATGCCCCATCTCGTGCGCGACGACCGCCTGGAGTTCATCGCGATCGAGCATCGAGAGCAGGCCCGTCGTCACCGCGAGATGCGGTTGGAGTGGGTCTGTGCCCGTCACGAAGGCGTTGGGGTCGGGGTCGTCGATCAGGTGGATCCGGGGCTTAGGTACCCCCGCGGCGATCGCCATCTCCTCGACCACGTTCTCGAGCTGCCGCTCCGGTGCCGACGGGGTGTCGGGAAAGGCCCGGGCGCCCGCCGACCACAGGACCTTCTCGGGACCGGTGCGCCGGATGTAGGCCACGGTCCCCACGGCGATCAGGCTGAGGGCGATCCCGCCGAACGGGATCACGTGCCGGTAGGTCCCCGGAGGACCGTACCGGGTCATCTCGAATGCGATGTAGTCGCCGCCGAAGCCGAGCCAGCCGAAGAACAGCACGAACACCACGATCAGCCACCGGCTCTTCCGGCGGTTGGCGGCCTGCTGCTCGAAGAGGTTCATGGCCCGCGTGCGGGGCGGCGACGGCCTGACCTAGGCGTTCCGGCGGAACTCGACCTTCGGCACCGCCCGTTCGGCGGCATCCTCGATCTCCCACAACTCCGCGATCGCGGCGTTGGCCATCCCGGCGACCAGGTTGGTGGGGAACTGCTGCTGCTTGGTGTTGTACGACGTCGCGGTGTCGTTGTAGAGCTGCCGGGCGAACGCGACCTTGTTCTCCGTGGAGGAGAGCTCCTCCTGGAACTGCTGCATGTTCCCCGTCGCCTTCAGGTCGGGGTAGGCCTCCACGACGGCCATGAGCTTCCCGAGCGCGCCGGTGAGCTGCTGCTCGGCCACCGCGGAGGCGGCGACGTGCTGCGGATCGAGCCCGGCCGCCGCCGTGATGGCGCTGTTCCGCGCCTTGATGACCGCGGCGAGCGTGTCCTTCTCGAAGTCCATCGCGCCTTGGACCGCGGCGATGAGGTTCGGGATGAGGTCATGCCGCCGCTTCAGCTGGACGTCGATCTGCTTGAGCGCGTTCGCGGTCTGGTTCTTCAGGGCGATCAGGCCGTTGTACGCGCCGATCATCCAGAACACCACCACCGCGGCGACGACCAACACGACATAGATCATGCGGGGCTCCCGTTGGGATGCGATGAGGACAGCCGATCGCCGAACGATAGCACAGAACGGAAACGGGAGGTGACGCGCAAGTCGTCACCTCCCGGACCTCGCCAGCGGACGGCGGTCAGCCCTGCGCGGCCTTCTTCTTGGCCATCGCGTCCTGGACCCACGTGAGCGGGATGATGAAGAACGGGGTCAGGACGATCCCGAGCAGCATGTTGATCCAGGTGAGGCCGATGTAGTACGCGCCCATGCCGAGGCCGGCGATGAGGGTACCGAGCGGTCCGCCGAACTGATGTTCCACTGGTCTGCTCCGTGCGAGGTGGCACCGACTGGGCCTGCGCGGCGCGGCAGGCTTGGTACGCCGAGTATCTTAAGGACGTGAGCAAACAAAGGGAACGGGGGGAGGGGCGGAACGCGGACGCCGACGTCGTCGCGGCGATCGCCGGGTTGCCGCGTGGTCGCTGGCTGCTGGCGGTCTCGGGGGGACGCGATTCGATGGTGCTCCTGCACGCGATGGCGGCCCATCGGGCGGCGGACGTGGCGGCGGTGGCGACGTTCGATCACGGGACGGGGGTGCATGCGCGCCAGGCGGCCGCGCTCGTGGTCCGGGAGGCGCGGCGACGCGGGATGCCGGTGATGAGCGGCGTGGCGGACCGCGGACTGCCGTTCTCCGAGGCCGCCTGGCGCACGGCTCGGCATCGCTTCCTCGACACGTGGTCCGCGGAACTCGACGCCACCGTGATCACCGCGCACACCCGTGACGACGAGATCGAGACGGTGGTCGGTCGCCTGCTCCGCGATGCCGGGCCGCGCGGGCTCGCCGGGATGCGCGCGAACGCGCCGATCGGGGCGCTCGCGGGTGGCGCGGTGGCGCGCGGCAGTCAGCGCGTGCGGCCGCTGCTCGAGGTGCCCCGCGCTTCCGTCGCGGCGTACGCGCGGGCCCACGACATCATCTTCGTCGCCGATCCGAGCAATGCGGATCCCCGGTTCCAGCGCAACCGGATCCGGCACGAGATCCTCCCCGCGCTCGAGCAGGCATCGCCCGGCTTCGGCGAATGGTGCTGGTCGCTCGGCGCGCGCGCAGCGGAGTGGCGCGCCAGGATGGACGACCTCGTCCTCGATCTCGGCGTCCAGCTGGTGGCGCCGGGCAGCGTGGTGCTGCCGGCCGAACCGTTCCTGCGCTGTGAGGCGCCGGAGTGGTCGGTGCTCTGGCCGGCCATCTGCGCCCGGGCCGGCGTGGTGATGGACCGCCGCGGCATCGCGCGCGCGAGCGAGTGGGCGCCGCGCGCCACCAAGGGGCAGTCGATCCCGCTCTCCGGCGACGCGCGGATCGACCGGACCGCGTCGACGTTCGTGGTGCACGGCCCGCCGCCGGGAACGACCCCGCCCTCCGCCGACTATATATTGGAGCAATGACCGTTCCTGTCGCCGACCCGCGGCTGAAGGGGCGCGCCGTCAAGCGCATCGCCTTCGATGAGGACACCATCGCCCGCCGCGTGCAGGAGCTGGGGCGGGAGATCACGGCCGCCTACCCGGACGGCGAGCTGCTGGTCCTCGGGCTGCTGAAGGGGAGCTTCATCTTCCTCTCCGACCTCGTGCGGCACATCGAGCGGCCGCTGCACGTCGATTTCCTCGTCGCGTCGAGCTACGGCGACGCGACGGTGAGCTCGGGGCACGTCAAGCTGGTGTACGACCCGAACACCTCGCTCGAGGGGAAGCACATCCTCCTCGTCGAGGACATCGTGGACTCGGGCCGGACGCTGCAGAAGCTCATGGACCTGCTCCGTGAGCGGCAGCCGCGGTCGCTCGAGATCTGCGCCCTGCTCCACAAGCACATCGCCACCGAACTGCATCACCCGACGAGATTCGTCGGCTTCGATGCACCTCATGAATTCCTCGTGGGCTACGGGCTGGATCATGCGGAGGACTTCCGCCATGTCCCGTACGTCGCGAGCCTCGAGTAGGGAGACGCATGGCCACGCCCAACACCCCGCAGAAGCCCGGCGGCCTCGGTCGCTTCTCCAGGACGCTCTCGTTCTGGCTCATCCTGTTCCTCATCCCCATCGTCCTCGTCCAGTACGCGATGAAGGGGAGCGAGCAGGTCGTGGAGATCGACACCTCGGTCTACTACACGCAGCTCGACGGCGCGAACGTCGCGAAGGTGACGATCATCGGCGGCAAGGAGATCGTCGGCGAGTTCAAGAACCGCGTGCTCGTGAAGGGGCGCGAGGTGAAGGGCTTCCGTGTGCTGCTCCCGATCGCGAACAACCCCGAGGAACTGAAGCGTCTCGAGGCGCAGCAGGTCGTGATCAAGGCGCAGGAACCGCGGACGAGCCTCATCGCGCTGCTCGTCTCGCTGCTGCCCTGGATCCTCATCATCGGCATCTGGTTCTTCCTCTTCCGGCAGATGCAGGCCGGCGGCAACAAGGCGTTCTCGTTCGGCAAGTCGAAGGCGAAGCTGCTCTCGGGTGACACGCCCAAGATCACGTTCGCCGATGTCGCCGGCGCGGACGAAGCCAAGGTCGAGCTCCGCGAGATCATCGAGTTCCTCAAGGACCCGCAGAAGTTCACCAAGCTCGGCGGCCGCCTGCCCAAGGGCGCGCTGCTCGTCGGACCGCCGGGCACCGGCAAGACGCTGCTCGCCAAGGCCGTCGCCGGCGAGGCGGGCCGGCCGTTCTTCTCCATGTCGGGCTCCGACTTCGTCGAGATGTTCGTCGGCGTCGGCGCGTCGCGCGTGCGCGACCTGTTCGAGCAGGGCAAGGCGAGTGCGCCGTGCATCATCTTCATCGACGAGATCGACGCGGTCGGGCGCCATCGCGGTGCCGGATTGGGCGGCGGCCATGACGAGCGCGAACAGACGCTCAACCAGCTCCTCGTGGAGATGGACGGCTTCGAGTCGAACGACGGCGTGATCCTCATCGCTGCGACGAACCGTCCCGACGTGCTCGACCCGGCGCTCCTGCGGCCGGGCCGGTTCGACCGGCAGATCGTCGTCGACTCGCCGGACCTCCGCGGCCGCGAGGGGATCCTCAAGGTGCACGTGCGGAACAAGCCGCTCGCCGAGGACGTCGACATCCATCGCCTCGCGCGGGGGACGCCCGGCATGGCGGGCGCCGACCTCGCCAACCTCGTGAACGAGGCGGCCCTGCTCGCGGCGCGCAACAACCACGACAAGATCTACATGGTGGACTTCGAGAACGCGAAGGATCGCGTGATGCTCGGCGCCGAGCGGAAGTCCCTGGTGATGCGCGACGAGGAACGCCGGCTCACCGCCTATCACGAGGCGGGACACGCCGTGTGCGCGATCCGCGTAAAGGGGAACGACCCGCTGCACAAGGTGACGATCGTGCCGCGCGGCCGCGCGCTCGGGCTCGCGTTCACGCTGCCCGAGGACGACCGCGTGAGCGTGACGCGCGAACAGATCGAGGCGCGGCTGGTGATGGCCTACGGCGGGCGCGTCGCGGAGGAACTCATCTTCGGGCGGGATCACGTGACCACCGGCGCGGCCAGCGACATCCAGCAGGCCACCGGCATCGCGCGACGCTACGTCTCGCAGTGGGGGCTCTCCGATGCGATCGGTCCGATCCTCGTCGGCGACAACGAGCAGGAGGTCTTCCTCGGTCGCGAACTCACGAGCCGCCGGACGGTCTCCGAGCGGACGGCGCAGCAGGTGGATGACGAGGTCTCGCGCGTGATCAACGACGCGTACAACCGCGCGCTCGACACGGTGACGAAGCACCGCGACCTGCTCGACCGCGTGGCGGGCGCGCTGCTCGAGCGCGAGACGCTCTCGCGCGAGGATATCGCGATCCTCGAGCGGGGGGAGACACTGCCGCCGCGGATCGATCCGCCGACTGCGGCGCCGGCGGTGCCGGTGACGGCGGTGCCGCGGCCGGAGACGGCGCGGGTCCTGCCGCCTCTGGCGGGGCCGGAGCCGAGACCTGCCTGAGGCGAGGAGCGAGGAGCGAGAAGCGAGGAGTGAGAGGGGAGGGGGAGGAGTGAGGGATGGGGAGGGGAGAGAGAGAGGGGGAGGTGGATCCCTCAGGACGGCGGCGCGATCCACGCGCCGCCGTTCGACGTTCCGGGGTGGGCCAACGAGTTCCGCGTCGGTGCTGTCGAATCGCGGTACTCCTGCCGAGGTCTCTTCGATGTCCTTGCACCGCGCTGGTGGATCCGCCCGCCGTCTCGCCATCCGATCCGTCGCTCGGCCGACCGCACGGCCCGCCGCTCCACTCCACGGGTCCCACACGAGGCTGCGCTCCGCGTGCCTCGCGATCGCCGTCGCTGCGCTCGCGGGGGTCGCGACCGGCTGCCGGAGCGGGGCGGGAGAGGGTGAGGGGATCGACGCGTCAGGGCTGGAGACCGTGCGCGACAGTTCGCGCGCGGACTCGGTGATCGTGCGGGTGGCCGGCATGGTGCCTGTCGACCGGATCCGGTCCGTCACCGAGGAACTGCGCATCCAGCCGGAGGCCGAGGACACGACCTTGTTCGGCGAGACCTACGACTTCGAGGTCGGACTCGACGGGCGGCTCTTCGTCTACGACCAGTCGGCACACCGCATCCTGCTCTTCGGCGCTGACGGCGCACTGCAGCGCGTGATCGGCCGGCAGGGGGCGGGACCGGGCGAGTTCAACCAGGGCAACGGGATGGTGGTCCTCCCCGATGGACGACTGGTCGTCCTCGACGCGCGGAACTCGCGCCTCAGCTTCTTCTCGGCCGATGGCGAGTTCCAGCAGGCGTGGACGATCCCGGCCGGGTTCAGTTCATCGAACGGCCTGCGCACCGACCGCAGCGGGACGCTCTATCTCGTGCGCCCCGTGACCGCGCCGCGCGGCACCGAGATCCTCGGCCGCATGGGACTCGTGCCGCTCGCCGAGGGCGGCAGGTTCGCCGATTCACTCGTCGCGCCAGACCTCCCCGTGGATCGCATCAACTACGTCGCGACGTCCAAGGGGAACTCGTCCTCCACCGGTCCGCGTCACTCGGCGCGCTTCCTCTGGGCGTGGCATCCCGACGGGTACTTCGTGTCCGCGAGCGGTGCGGCCTACGCGATCGAGGTGAGCCGTCCAGGGATCGGCCTGCGCGTGGTGCGCGATGCGGCATCGGTGAGCGTGCCGGAGGAGGAGCGCGCGTGGGACCAGGAACGGATCACGTTCAACCTGCGGATGAACGTGCCCGATTGGACCTGGACCGGGCCGGCGATCCCGGCCGTGAAACCGCCGATGCGCGACCTGACGGTCGCGCGCGACGGGCGGATCTGGGTGCGCGTCTCAACCCCGTCGGAGCGTATCCCCGAGGCGGAGCGTGAACCGCGCCGCGAGGGCAGTGCCGAGCCGCCGCGATTCCGCGATGCGGTGCACTACGAGGTCTTCGCGGCCGATGGGCGCTTCCTCGGGCGGGTGGAGTTGCCCATCACGTCCACGTGGATCGAGGCGGAGGGTGACCTGGTGTGGTTGCTCGATCGCGATGCGGACGGGTTGCCCGGCGTGGTGCGGGTGCGCGTGACTCCTGGCTGGGGCTGACGCGACGGCGGTCCTCCGTCGCACGTGCCAGGTGTGCGCCTTTCGGGTTCGCGCACTTTCGCGGAGCCGTAAAGCCCCGTAATTTCACATGTTATGGCTTTTCCGGAGTTGTCCGAGCGACTGGCCGACGTGCGCGGGAGGATCGCGCTCGCGGCGGCGCGCGGCGGCCACGGACAGTCCGTGCGTCTCGTCGCCGTCACCAAGACCCATGGTCCGGAGGCAGTCGAGGCTGCGTGGGATGCCGGCATCACCGAGGTGGGCGAGAACAAGGTGCAGGAAGCGGTCTCCAAGATGGATGCCCTGTCGGGCGCGCCGTGCACGACCGGCGGCATCCGCTGGCATCTCATCGGACACCTGCAATCGAACAAGGCGAAGGCGCTGCCTCGCTTCGCCCTCTTCCACGCGCTCGACCGCGATGCGCTCGTGGACGCGGCCGGGGCGGTGGCGCTGAAGGCGGGCAGGTCGCTCGACGTGCTCGTGCAGGTGAACATCTCGGGCGAGGAGAGCAAGGGCGGGTACTCGCCGGCGCAGGTGCCGGCGGTCGCGGACCGGCTGGCCGGCCTGCCCGGTCTGGTGGTGCGCGGTGTGATGACGATGGCGCCGATCGATGCGCCGGAGCAGGTGCTGCGCGAGGTCTTCGCCGGGGCGCGCGAGTGCGCCGCGGTCCTGCGACGCGCGGGGCTCCCGGCGACGGAGCTCTCGATGGGGATGTCCGGCGACTACGAGGTGGCAGTGGAGGAAGGCGCGACGTTGGTGCGACTCGGCACGGTCCTCTTCGGCTCAAGGAGCTGATGACGATGGAACAGGATGACGCATTCCACCTGACGGCGGTCGATGTCCGCCGCTATGAGTTCCAGACCGTCATGCGCGGGTACGAGCGCGCGCGCGTGGACCAGTTCAAGGTCCAGGTCGCGGACGAGATGGAGCGGCTCATGCGCGCCAACCAGGACCTCGACGAGAAGGCGCGGAACTTCCACGAGCAGCTCCGGGCGTTCCGCGAGCGCGATCGGGCGCTGAACGAGGCGCTCGTGAGCGCGCAGCAGCTCCGCGGCGACATGAAGGAGCAGGCGTCTCGCGAGGCGGATCTCATCGTGCAGGAGGCGCAAGCGAAGGCGCAGCGGCTGCTGGACGAGGCGCGCACCGAATCGGCACGGCTCGTGGACGGTGCGCGCGAGGCGCTCGCGGCGACGCAGCGCGATCTCGACGAGCTGGAGCGCGCCCGTCGCGCGTACCTCGCGCAGATGCGGGCGCTCGCCGAACGGCAGATCGCCGAAGCGTCGGCGTTCGAGCAGCAGCGCGGCTTCCACGAGGGACGGTAGGCGCGTGACGACGGCCCAGGCTCCCGTCCCGGCGGCGCACGCGCATTCGCACGTGCATTCGCACGCGCACACGTCCGCGGCCATCGAGACCGCGGTGCGCGCGATCCGCGCGCACTCCGCGCTCGTGCCCGAGGTGGCGATCATCCTCGGCACCGGGCTCGGCGGCCTCGCGACGGCGATGCAGGTGGAACAGGCGGTCGGCTACGAGACGATCCCGGGCTTCCCGCTCTCGACCGTCGAGTCGCACACCGGGCGGCTGCTGCTCGGCACGCTCGGCGGGCGGCGCGTCGCCGCCATGCAGGGGCGCTTCCACCGCTACGAGGGCTACACGCTCCAACAGGTGACCTTCCCCGTGCGCGTGATGCGGGCGCTGGGGGCGCATGTGCTGGTCGTGAGCAATGCCTGCGGCGGGATGCACCCGCTGTGGGCACCCGGTGACCTCATGCTGATCGCCGACCACATCAACCTGCTCGGCGACAATCCGCTCATCGGCCCCAACGATGCCACGCTCGGCCCACGCTTCCCCGACATGTCGGCGCCGTACGACGCGGCGCTGCGTGACGCGGCGAAGCGTGTGGCACGCGCGCAGGGCTTCGTGGTGCGCGAGGGCGTGTATGCGGCGGTGCAGGGGCCGAATCTCGAGACGCGTGCCGAGTACCGCTTGCTCCGCACGATGGGCGCCGACGTGGTCGGGATGAGCACGGTGCCCGAGGTGATCGTCGCGCGCCACGCGGGGATGCGGGTCCTCGGCTGCTCGATCATCACCGACCAGTGCCTCCCCGACGCGCTGGAAGAAGCGTCGCTGGACCGGATCCTCGCGGTGGCGCGCGAGGCCGAACCACGGCTCACGGCGCTCGTGCAGGGCGTGCTGGAGACGATGTGACGGGAACGGGATCGACGGTGCGGTACCGGTTGCTGCCGAGCGAACTCTCGGGCGATGCGCTCGAGCGCGAGGTGATGGCGCGCTGGACGCGGGACGGCGTCTTCGCCGCCTCGCAGGCCCTGCGCGCGGATGCGCCGGCGTGGACCTTCTACGAAGGGCCGCCGACCGCGAACGGCAAGCCGGGGATCCATCACGTGTTCGCGCGCACGGTGAAGGACCTCTTCTGCCGTCACCGCGCGATGCTCGGCCACCATGTCCCGCGCAAGGCCGGGTGGGACACGCACGGCCTCCCGGTGGAGATCGAGGTCGAGAAGCAGCTCGGCATCTCCGGCAAGAGCGACATCGAGCGCATCGGCGTGGCCGAGTTCAACCGCCGCTGCCGCGAGAGCGTCTGGACGTACAAGGGTGACTGGGAGCAGGTGAGCGAGCGCATGGGGTACTGGCTCGACTACGCCGATCCCTACGTCACGTACTCCAACGAGTACGTCGAGTCGGTGTGGTGGGCGCTCAAGACGCTGCACACCAGGAACCTGCTCTACCTCGGGCACAAGATCCTGCCGTACTGCGCGCGCTGCGGGACGGCGCTGAGCTCGCACGAGGTGGCGCAGGGCTACGAGGACGTCGAGGACCCGTCGGTCTACGTGGCCCTCGACCTGCAGGACGGCGGGAGGACGGAGGAGGGGAGCCGACGGCTGTCGTCCGCCGTCCGCCGCCGGATCATCGTGTGGACGACGACGCCGTGGACGCTGGTCTCGAACGTCGCGCTCGCCGTGCACCCCGAGCTGACCTACGTCGAGCTGCGGAAGAAGAACGTCACCGACTGGACGATCATCCTCGCCGATGCGCGCGCCGGCGCGGTGCTGGGCAACGACTATACCGAGCGCTGGGATGTCGTCGCGACGATGAAGGGCGCCGACCTCGTCGGGGCGCGATATGCGCGGCCGCTCGACTGGGTGGCCTACCCGCCGGAGGGCCGGACCGAGGTCATCGTCGGCGAGACGTTCGTCTCGGCGGAGGACGGGTCGGGCGTGGTGCACATGGCGCCGGCGTTCGGGGCGGACGACTACGCGGCCGGCAAGCGGCACGATCTCGCGTTCGTGAACCCGGTCGACGCGCGCGGCGAGTTCCCCGCGGACATGCCGCTGGTCGGTGGCAGGTTCGTCAAGGACGCCGATCCGCTCATCATCGAGGAGCTCGGCCGGCGCGATCAGCTCTGGAAGGCGCAGAAGTTCGTCCACAGCTACCCGCATTGCTGGCGCTGCGGCACGCCGCTCCTCTACTACGCCCGCTCGTCGTGGTTCATCCGCACGACGGCGTACGCGGACGAGATGCTCGCCCGCAACGCGGCGGTGAACTGGAATCCTCCCGAGGTCGGTGCGGGACGCTTCGGCGCGTGGCTCGAGAACAACATCGACTGGGCGATCTCGCGCGACCGCTACTGGGGCACGCCGCTGCCGGTGTGGGTGAACGACGCGGATGCCAGTGAGGTCGAGGTGATCGGCTCGTACGCGGAGCTCGCCGCGCGGTCGGGGCAGGCGCTCCCGGCCGACTTCGATCCGCACAAGCCGCACATCGACCGGTACACGTGGCCCGCACGGAGCGGCACGGGGACGATGCGTCGCGTGCCCGAGGTGATCGACACCTGGTTCGACTCGGGTTCGATGCCGTTCGCGCAGTGGGGATTCCCGCATCGCGCCGGGAGCGCCGAACAGGTGGCGCGGTACTTCCCGGCGGAGTTCATCGCCGAGGGCGTGGACCAGACGCGCGGGTGGTTCTACTCGCTGCTCGCGATCGCGACAGGCCTCGGGGATGCGCTGCCGAACAACGGCGGATCGGCGGCGCACGCCGCGCGTCCGGGGGCCGCGGCGCCTTCCGCGGCCATCGCGGCGCCCTACCGCGCGGTGGTGGTGAACGACCTCGTGCTCGATGCCAATGGGCAGAAGATGTCCAAGTCGCGCGGCAACACGGTCGACCCGCGCGCGGTGATGGAGCGGCACGGCGCCGACGCGGTGCGGCTGTTCCTCATGGCGAGCTCGCAGGTGTGGGTGCCGCGGCGGTTCGACGAGGCGGTGATCCGCGAGACGGCCGGGCGCTTCCTCGTGACGCTGCGGAACGTGTACTCGGGGATCTTCGCGCAGTACGCGAACTTCGGGTGGGCGCCGAGCGCGGCGGACCCGGCGCCGGCGGACCGGCCGGTGCTCGACCGCTGGATCCTCTCGCGGCTCGCGACGGTGGAGGCGGAGGTCGACGCGACGTTGATGCGCTTCGACGCGACCGCCGCGGCTCGGCTGCTCATGGACTTCGTGAGCGAGGATGTGGCGAACTGGTACGTGCGACTGTCGCGCGCGCGCTTCTACGACGTGGACACCGCGGACAACCGCGCGGCGTTCGCCACGCTGCACGAGGTGCTGGTGGTCACGACGCGGCTGCTGGCCCCGTTCGCGCCGTTCATCTCGGACTGGATGCATGTGGAGCTGACGGGATCGTCGGTGCATCTGGCGCCGTTCCGGCGCGGGACGGCGGACGGCGGATGGCAGATGTCTGCGGCGGGGCGGGATGCGGGGGTGATGCAGGATGCGGAGCTCGAGCGGGCGATGGCGGCGGCGCGGACGCTCGCGACGCTCGGGCGCGCGGCGCGCGAGAGTGCGGGGATCAAGGTGCGGCAGCCGCTCGGGGCGCTCACCTGTGTCACGCCTGGCGTCGATCCCGCCTGGCACGGGATGATCGCCGCGCTCGTCGGGGCCGAACTCAACATCAAGCACGTCACCTTCGCCGACTCGGCCGCCGAGTGGATCGCGCTCGACGGCAAGGTGAACTTCCCCGTGCTCGGCAAGATCGTCGGTCCCGCGATGAAGGCCACCAAGCCGGTCGTCGAGGGCCTCTCGCAGGCGCAGCTCCGCACGATCGAGACCGGCGGGCAGATCGAGGTCGAAGTGCCGGGGCACGGGGTACTGATGCTCGACGCGACGCGCGTCACGATCTCGGCGCGCGCGGCGACGTCGCTCGTCGTGCAGCAGGGCGACGGTCTCTCCGTCGCGCTCGACCCGGCGGTGACGCCGGCGCTCCGCGCCGAGGGGATGGCGCGCGAGGTGGTGAGCCGCGTGCAGCGCCTCCGCAAGGAGAGCGGGCTCGCGGTGAGTGACCGGATCCGGCTCGTGGTCGCCGGTCCGGCCGAGGTGCAGGACGCCCTGCGGCAGCACGCGCAGTGGATCGCAGGAGAAGTGCTGGCCCGGGAGTGCGTCCTCGCCGATGCGCTGCCGATCCCCGCGTGGCCCGCGACCGCCGAGGTGGAACTCGACGGCCCCGAGGCCCTCATCGCTCTTTCCAAGGACAGCTGAACATGGCGGCGACCCCGACCAACACGGGCGAGAAGAAGTTCAAGCCCTTCCCGAAGAAGCAGATCCAGTACTTCGAGAAGCGGCTGCTCGAGGAGCGCAAGCGCGTGCTCAAGGAACTGGGGCACTACGACGAGACCTTCGGGAACACGCCGCAGGGCGCCGATGGCGACCTCTCCGCCTACTCGTTCCACATGGCCGACCAGGGCACCGATGCGATGGAGCGGGAGAAGGCGTTCCTCTTCGCGAGCAAGGAGGGCCGGTTCCTCTGGCACGTGGACCAGGCGCTGCGCCGGCTGTACCGCACGCCGGAGGAGTTCGGGAAGTGCCACAACTGCGGCGGCGAGGTCGGCTTCGACCGGCTCGACGCGCTCCCCCACGCCCGGTTCTGCATCGAGTGCAAGCAGCGTGAGGAAGATGGCAAGAAGTGACGGATGGCGGATGGCGCCGTCGCGATTCGCCGGGATCGCGGCGGCGATCGTCCTGCTCGACCAGTTCACGAAGGTCATCGCGGTCGACCGGCTCTCGCCGGCGTACGTGCCGCACCCGGTGATCGGCGAATGGGTCCGCTTGACGCTCGTCTACAATCCCGGCGCCGCGTTCGGCCTGCACCTCGGCGCCCAGTCGCGGTGGATCTTCCTCGGGCTCACGCTCATCGCGCTCGTCGTGATGTGGCGGCTCTATCGCACCGGACCCGCTGACGCGCGCTGGCGCACGTGGGCGCTGGCGCTCGTGAGCGGCGGGGCGTTCGGCAACCTCGTGGACCGCGTGCGCAGCGCGCGCGGCGTGGTCGACTTCCTCGACGTCGGCGTGAATGCGTGGCGCTGGCCGACCTTCAACGTCGCCGATGTCGCGGTCAGCACGGGCGCGGTCATCCTCGCCGTCGTGCTCTGGAACGAGGAGGAGCAGCGCGTCGCGGAGGCGAAGGCGGTCGAGGCCGCGGTGGGCGGGGCGGCATCCGAGCCGCCGGCGTGAGCGGCCCGCTCGCACCGGGCGACCACACCTTCTCCACCGACGACGTCGCCGGTGAGCGGCTCGACCTCGCGGTCGCGCGGCTCAGCGGACTGTCGCGCACCCAGGCGGCGACGGCGATCGCGACGGGGCGGGTCACGGTGGGCGGTCGGCGCGAGCGTGCGAGCTTCCGCTGCGAGCCCGGCGAGATCATCGCGCTGACCATCGCCCCGCCGCCCGGACGGGAGATCGTCCCGGAGCGGATCGAGCTCCGCGTGGTGTTCGAGGACGAGGAACTCGTGGTCGTCGACAAGCCGGCCGGGATGGTGGTGCATCCGGCGCCCGGCAACTGGAGCGGCACGCTGGTGAATGCGCTGATGGGACGCGGGCAGGGGCTCGCGCCCGGCAGCGCCCCGGAGCGCGCGGGACTCGTGCACCGGCTCGACAAGGAGACGTCGGGGCTCCTCATCGTCGCCAAGACCGACCGCGCGCTGCGCACGTTGAGCGCGGCACTCGCGGCCCGGGCCATCACTCGGCGCTATGCCTGTCTCAGCTGGGGGCACCTCGACGCCGACCGCATCACGGTGGACAAGCCGCTCGGGCGCGACCCCAACGACCGGACGCGTGTGGCGGTGCGCACCGAGGGCGGCCGCACGGCGCGGACGGACTTCGAGCGGCTCGCGCGGTTCGATGCGTGCGACCTCCTGCGCGCCCATCTCCACACCGGTCGGACGCACCAGATCCGCGTCCATCTCGCCTCCATCGGCCATCCGGTGGTCGGGGACGACACCTACGGCGGCGGGGGCGGTCGGCGGCTGGTCGGGCTCCCTCCCAAGCGGCATTTCCTTCATGCGGCCTGGCTCGTCTTTACTCACCCGGTGTCGGGCGCCCGCATGGACCTCCGTTCACCGCTGCCGGAAGAGCTGAAGCGGTCGCTCGCGACCGCGTCCGGCGAGCCGAGTTGGTTTGCCCACCCCGATCCCCTGGAGTACCTTGGCTTCTATAGAGCGAACGGGTGATTCCGCTGCACCCCGCTACCTCGTGATCGAGGCCGGGGCCCAGCGATTCGCCTTGGAGCTCACGGCCATCCGCGAGATCGTCCCCGCGCACGCGGCGACGCGCCTTCCGGGGTCGCCGGCTTGGGTGCTGGGCTTGTTCAACCTGCGCGGGCTCGTGCTGACGGTCATCGACCTCGCGTCGCGGCTGGGACTCGAACCGGGGCCGGCCGCGTCGGTGGTGGTGCTCGAGGTGGACGATCGCACGTTCGGCGTGCGCGTCGACCGCGTGCGCACGGTGGCGAACGCCGAGGAGGCGACGGTGGAGCCGGTGGAGGCCGCGCGCGCGGCCGATGGGCTCGTGATGGGGATGGTGCGGCTGGTGGATGGTCCCGCGGCGCTCATCGACGCGGCGGCGCTCCGCCGGTCGGTGCTCGCGGCGGTCTAGCGGACGGCGAAGGACTGGCACTCTCAACTGCGGACGGGGGGAATGTGGCACCGACGGTACTGATCTGCGATGACGCGATCTTCATGCGCACGATGGTCGGCGACATCCTGCAACAGGCGGGCTTCGAGATCGTCGGCGAGGCCGAGACGGGCTCGCAGGCGGTGGACAAGTACAAGCAGCTGCGCCCCGACCTCGTGACGATGGACATCGTCATGCCGGACATGGGCGGCATCGACGCGGTGCGCGAGATCACGCGCTTCGACCCCAACGCGAAGGTGCTGATGTGCAGCGCGATGGGCCAGCAGAGTCTCGTCGTGGAGGCGATCCAGGCGGGGGCGAAGGACTTCGTGGTGAAGCCCTTCCAGCCGAGCCGGGTGCTCGAGGCGGTGCAGCGGGTGCTCGGCTAGGCCGCACGGCCCTCCGTCACCCGCCACCCGCCTTCCGCCCCGGACGCGCCACGTGCCCAACCCCCGCTACGCCGACCTCTTCCGCACCGAGAGCCGCGAACAGCTCTCGGCGATGAACCGCGCGCTGCTCGAGCTCGAGCAGGGCGCGGCGACGCGCGAGCCGGTGGACGCGATCTTCCGCGGCATGCACACCATCAAGGGGATGAGCGCGACGATGGGCTACACGGCGGTCGCCGAGTTCTCGCACGAGCTCGAGTCGCTGCTCGACAAGGTGCGCTCCGGCGACCAGTCGCTCACGCCGGACCTGATGGACGCGTTCTTCGCGGCCGCCGATGCGCTCGAGGACGGGATCGAGCATGCGGAGGAGGACGCGCCGATGTCGCCGGCCATGCGGAAGGTGCTGGAACGCCTGCATGACGTCGCGGGCGGCAGCGCGACGTCCGAGTTCCGCGTGTTCCGCAAGAGCGATGCGTTCCGCATGACCTCGGAGTCCCAGGTCCCCGCCGTGCCCTCCGCGCCGGCGCAGCCCGCGGCGCCGACGGCCCCCGCCGCTCCCGGTGCGAACGCGACCCTCCGCATCGTGCAGGCGAGCACGACGCTCCTGCCGGGAGTCCGCGCGTTCATGATCGTCACCCGGCTCCGCGCGCTCGGCGAGATCGTGCGCTGCGAGCCGGCGGTGGAGCAGCTCCAGGCGGCGGCCACGCCGCAGCGGATGACCATCGCGCTCGCGACCGCTGCCGACGCGGTCACGCTCGAGCAGGCGGTGCGCGGGGCGGGCGATGTCGCGGAGGTGAGCGTCGAGTTCGCCGTCGCGGCAGCGGCCGTCGCGACCGCGACCGCGACCGCGGCGCCGGCCGTCGATGCCGACGAATCGCCGCGCGCCGCGCGCGAACGCAAGCGGACGCCGCGAGCGGGGCAGACCGCCGTCGTCTCCGCGCCGCCCTTCAACCGGCGCGCGGCGGACCAGGCGCCCGCGCTCGGCCGCCGCGTGAGCGACGCCTTCCCGACCGACGACCTCCTCACCACCGCCGAACGCGCCGTGCCCGTGCCGCAGCGCGCGCGGCACGTGCGCATCGAGCTGTCGCGGCTCGACACGCTGCTCAACCTCATCGGCGAGCTCGTGATCGTGCGCGGCCGGCTGCAGGCGCTCACCCGCGGCCTGCCCGAGCCGGCGCTCCACGGCGCGATCGCCGACGCGACGCGCCTCATCGGTGACCTGCAGCTGGAGATCATGACGAGCCGCCTGGTGCCCGTCGGGCAGGTGTTCGACCGGTTCCCACGCCTCGTGCGCGACCTCGCGCGCCAGCTGGGCAAGGACGTCACGTTCGTCGTGGAGGGCAAGGAGATCGAGCTCGACCGCTCCGTGCTCGACGAGATCGGCGAGCCGGTGGTGCATCTCCTGCGCAACGCGATCGATCACGGCCTCGAGGAGCCCGAGGTGCGCGCCGGGCGCGGCAAGCCGCGCGCGGGCACGCTCACGCTCGCCGCGCAGCGCGACCGCTCGGCAGTCCTCATCAGCGTGACCGACGACGGGAAGGGGATCGACCGCGCCAAGGTGCTCCGCCGCGCGCTCGAGCTCGGGCTGGTGGAGGCCGGCACCACGCGCCTCGACGACGCGGCGCTGATGCTGTGCATCGCGCATCCGGGGTTCTCCACCGCCGAGCGGGTGACCGACGTGTCGGGCCGCGGCGTGGGGATCGACGTGGTGCAGAGCCGCGTGCGCGCGCTCGGCGGCTCGCTCGGGATCACCACCGAGCCGGGGCGCGGCACGACCATGACGATCCGGCTGCCGGTGACGCTCGCGATCGTGCGCGCGCTGCTGGCGCGGGTGGGGACCGAGCGCTACGCCCTGCCGCTGACGCACGTGCGCGAGACGATGGAGCGCCAGCCGTCGACCATCACGCAGGTGCAGGGGAAGGACGTGCTCGTGCTGCGCGACGAGGTGCTGCCGATCCTCCGGCTGCGCGAGGTCGTGCAGCTGCCGGGTCGCTGGGACGGGCTGGAGGAGATCGTGGTCATCGAGCGCGGCGACCGCCGCGCGGGACTCGTGGTGGATGAGCTCACCGGACAGGAGGATATCGTGGTGAAATCGTTCGACGCGGTGCGCGACGGCGCGGCGCTCTTCAGTGGTGCGACGATCCTCGCCGACGGCGCGCCCGCGCTCATCATGGACGTCGGGAGCCTGCTGTGAACACGCCCACCGGAGACGACCTGCGACAGCTGTCGGTCCGCCAGCTCGACGCGCTGCGCGAGGTGGCGAACATGGGGGCCGGCCACGCCGCGACGGCGCTGTCGCAGATGACCGGTCAGCAGATCATGATCAGCGTGCCGCAGCTCACGATCGCGTCCATCGACGACATCCCCAACCAGATCGCCGAGCCGGAGGAACCGGTCGCGGCGGTGCTGATGCGGATGGAGGGCGACCTCACGGGCCTCACGCTCCTCGTCTTCCCGCACCCCATCGCGCTCCGCGTCGCGGGACTCATGATGCGCAAGCCGGTCACCGCGCTCGGGCCCATCGAGGAGTCGGCGATCCGCGAGGCGGGGAACATCCTCAGCGCCGCGTACCTCAACGCGCTCGCCGACTTCATGAAGATGACGCTGCTCCCGTCGCCGCCGAGCCTCGCGGTGGACATGAGCGACGCGGTGCTCTCGGCGACGTACATCGAGAGCGCGCAGGGACAGACGCACCTCATGTGCGTGGAGAGCGAGTTCCACCTGCAGGAGGCCCAGGAGAAGCTGCGCGGCTTCTTCCTGCTGCTGCCCGATCCGCCGAGCCTCAAGCGGATCCTCAAGACCATCCGCGTCGCGTGACGGGGACGGCCGCCACCGGCATCTCGGAACGGGACCGCGAGGTCCTGCGCGGCTTCGCGCGCCGCATCGACCCGTCCGACGCCGGCGCGCACAACAACCTGGGCGTCCTCTACTTCAACAAGGGGCTGTACGAGGAGGCGGTCGCCTGCTTCACGCAGGCGCTCGAGCTCGACCCCAAGATGCAGGTCGCGCAGCGCAACCTCGAGGTCGCGTACTTCAACACCGGCTACTACGACCAGCGGGTGAGCGAACTGCGCGAGCGCATCCGCCAGCGGCCGGATGATCGCGAGGCCCGCTGGGACCTCGGCCGCGCCTTCGCGCTGCTCGGCCAGCACGAGGACGCGCTGCCCGAGTTCCGCGCGATCCTCCAGGCCAAGCCCAACGACGTCGCGGCGATGATCCAGCTGGGGCTCGCCGAGAAGGCGAGCGGCCGCCTCGGCGACGCGCTGCAGTGGTTCCGCCGCGCGCTCGCGGTGGACCAGCAGAGCTCCATCCTGCATCTCTACGTCGGCGAGGTGCTGTACAACCAGGGCGCGGCGGACGAGGCGCTGACCGCGTTGCGGCGGGCGATCCAGCTCAACCCCGACAACCCGGACGCGCACTTCCTGCTCTCGTTCGTGCTGGGCGACCTCGGCCAGCACACCGAGGCGGGCGAAGCGAGCAAGCGCGCCGTGCACCTCAACCCGTCGCTCAAGCGGGCGCAGGCCAACCTCTCGCTCGACCAGTACGACCCCAAGAAGTACGAGGCGCTGCTCCCGGGCCGGCAGGCGCGCCGGTCGCAGGCGCAGATGGTGATCGCCGAGGGCGAGCCGCTGGCGCAGTACGCGCTCGGGCTCGCCTACCGCCAGCAGGGCTACGTCGCCGAGGCGATGAAGGCGTACCAGAACGCGCTCGAGCGCGGCGAGGACCGGCAGCTGGTGATGCAGGCGATGGCCGAGCTGCACCTCATCCAGAAGGACCCGAAGCCGGCGATCGAGCTGTACGACACGCTGCTGGCCGACCGGCCCGACAGCCCGAAGCTCTGGAACGAGCGCGGCGTGGCGCTGCACCAGGCCGGTCAGCATCTCGAGGCGGCGTCGAGCTACGTGAAGGCCCTCGAGGCCGAGCCGCGCTACGCGCTCGCGCGCAACAACCTCGGCGTCGCGTACTTCCACGCGGGGCAGGCCGACGACGCGATCGACGCGTTCCGACAGGCGCTGAAGACCGACCCGGCGTTCGTGAAGGCGCGCCTCAACCTGGCCTTGCTGCTCACGCGGCACCGCCGGTACCAGCTCGCGCTCGAGGCGTACCGCCAGGTGCTCGAGACCGCGCCGGAGAACGCGACGGCCTGGAACGGCGTGGGCATGGTGCTCGCCGAGCTGCGCAAGTTCGACGACGCCAAGACCGCGTTCGCGCGCGCGATCCAGGCCAAGCCCGAGTTCGCCGAGGCGCACTACAACCTGAGCTTCACGCTCTCCAACCTCGGCGACTTCGACGGCGCGCTGCGCGAGACCAAGCTCGCGCTCGAGCTCGACCCGTACTACGTGGCGCAGAAGTTCGCGCTCGCGATCGACCTCGAGTTCGAGGACCCGGACCTCTCGGTGGTGCCGGACCTCGGCGGCGAGCACCGCATGACGGAGGAGGTGGACACCTTCACCTTCGACCCGACGCTGCTGGACTCGCTCTTCACCGAGCTCGCGCCGCCGCCCGAGGCGTCGCCGGCACCACTCGAGAGCGACCCGTACCGGCTCGCGTCGGACTTCCTCTCCAAGGGGCTCACCGACCGCGCGATGGCCGAGACGCGTCGCGCCCTCGCGCGCGGGGCCGACCCGGTGACGGGCAACGTCCTCCTCGGCGAGGCGCTCGGACGGCAGGGCGCGTGGGGCGACGCGCTCGAGCGGTTCGAGGAGGCGCGCAGCCGCGACCCGCAGCACGCGGGGGCGCTCCGCGGCGAGGTGCAGGCGCTGCTCGCGCTCGCGCGCGGCACCGAGGCGGGCGAGGTGGCCGAGGCGCTCGGGGCGATCGCGCCGGACGACGCGGACGCC
Source organism: uncultured Gemmatimonas sp. (assembly GCA_964464585.1). Lineage (GTDB taxonomy): Bacteria > Gemmatimonadota > Gemmatimonadetes > Gemmatimonadales > Gemmatimonadaceae > Pseudogemmatithrix. The sequence continues at coordinate 111,400 of CAYXGS010000002.1, forward strand.
CTGCTGCTGATCGCGACGGCGCGGTTCGAGGCCGGCGATGCGGAGGGGGCGCTCCGCGCCCTCGACCACGCCCGCGAGGTCGCGCCACAGCGCGCGGACGTGCTGCGCGGCATCGGCAACATCACGCGCGCGCTCGGCGACCTCGATGCGGCGATCGCCGCGTACCGGCACGCGCTCGCGCTCGACGAGGACTTCGCCGCGGTGCGGTTCGACCTCGCGCAGCTGCTCACGCAGCGCGGGCTGTTCAGCGAGGCGGAGCACGAGCTCACCGCCGCGCTCGACGCGGTGCCGACATACGCGGATGCCACCCTCGCGCTCGCCGGCGTCTACCGCGCCACGAGCCGCCCGCGCGAGGCCCTGGTGCTGCTCGTCGAGTTCCTCGAACGCGACCCCTACAGCTTCACCGGGCTCCTCGCGCTCGGCGAACTGCTCATCGAGCAGGGCCGCACCCAGGACGCGGCGGTGGCGATCAGCCGCATCCTCCGGTTCGACGAGAACCACGTCGGCGCGATCTTCCATCAGGGGCTGCTGCTCGCCATGCAGGAGCGCTTCCGCGAGGCGCTCGCCGCGTGGCGCCGCGTCGCGACCATCGCCCCCGAGAGCGAGTTCGCGCGGCGCGCGTTCCGCGAGAGCCGCAAGGTCCAGCACCGGCTCGAGGGCGGGGAGGGCTAGTGGCGATCGAAGGCCCGCTCCAGGAACTCGGCATCCACGACGTCTTCCAGCTGCTCGACCTGAGCCGGAAGACCGGGACCCTCACCGTCGTCTCGGAGCTCCGGGACAACGAGGGCACGGTGCTGTTCGAGAACGGGAAGATCGTCAGCGCCAACATCCGCTCCAATCCGCACCGCCTGGGCGACCTGCTCATCCGCTCGGGCCGCCTGACCGACGCCGACATGGCCCGGGCGCAGGCGGCGCAGCAGCGCGGCGACGGGCGGCGGCTCGGCGAGATCCTCGTCACCCTCGGACTCGTCACGCGCAAGGAGATCGAGCGGCAGGTGCGGCTGCAGGTCGAGGCGGTGGTGTTCGAGCTCATGTCGTGGCGCGAGGGGCACTTCCGGTTCGAGGAGGGGATCGAGGAAGGGCACTGGCGTGACTGGACCATCGCGTTCCCCACCGAGTCGCTCCTCATGGAGGGCGCGCGCCGGATCGACGAGTGGTCGCGGATCGCCGATCGGGTCCCCAACCTCGACATGATCCCGTACCTCACGCCGCCCGACGAGGATCATCCGCCGCTGCTCGACCTGCTGCCCACCGAATGGCAGGTGCTCGCGATGATCGACGGCGTGAACGACCTGCGGGGCATCTCGAGCGCGCTCGCGATGAGCGAGTTCGACGTCGCGCGCATCACCTACGGCATGGTGAGCACCGGCGTCATCCGGCTCCGCCAGCCCGAGCGCCCGTCGCGCCAGACGCCGGTGGTGAGCTACGCCGCCGAGGCGAACCCGCACCTCACGCCGGTGGACGTGAGCGTGGAGCCGTTGCGCCGCGGCGCGGCGGCGTTCCGCCGCGGCCAGTTCACCGAAGGGATCAGCGTCTGGACCCAGTTCACGCGATCGGTCCCGCAGTACCCGGGGATCGCCGCCATCCGCGAGGCCGTCGCGTGCGCGACGACGCTGCGCGACATCCTCGACCGGGAGGTGCCGGATGTCCGGTGACGATATCCACGCGATGAGCGAGACCCTCGCCAAGGATCCGTCGAGCCTCGTGTTCCTCCCGCTCGGCGAGGCGCTGCTCGTCCGCGGCGACCTCGCGCGGGCGCTGCGCGTGGCGCAGCGCGGGGCGCAGCGGCATGCCGGACGACTCGACGCCCACGACCTGCTCGCACGCGTCGCGCTCGCGCAGGGCGACGAGGCGCGCGCCGAGGAGTCGTGGGGCCATGTGCTGTCGATGGACGCGACCTTCGGCACGGCGCACCGCGGCATCGGCCTGCTGCGCTACCGGCAGGGACGGCTCGACGAGGCGCGCGACCATCTGGCCTACGCCGCGCACCAGGACCCGGGCGACAACGTCGTGCGCGCCGCGCTCGACGCGGTGCTCGGCGTGATCGCGCATCGCGATGCAGCGGGCTCGGTGGCGGCGATCGCGACGGCCGCGGCCACCACGGAGTCCATCCTCGACCACGCGGTCGCCTCGGCGGAGGAGGCGGCGTCGGGCCGGCCGACCCCGCGTGGCACGACGAACGTCGCGCCGCCGCGCGAGGCGCCCCCCGCGGCGCCGCGTGTCTCGGCGCCGTCCGCCCCGCGGCAGTCGCCCGGCGTGACCGCGCCGGCGAGCCACGAGCCGGTGGACCCCGAGGGCGAATCGCCGGACCGGCTGTTCGACCACGTGCTCGAGGACTCGAAGCAGGTCGCGCTGCTGCTCGACAAGGATGGTCTGGTCGCGGCCGGGAACTACGTCACCGGGGACGGCCGTGACCTCGGCACCGAGCTCGGCGCGCACCTCAGCGGCGTGGGCGAGGAGGCCGAGCGGGCGATGCGGCACTTCAAGCTCGGGCTCTGGACCCGCCTGGTCATCGAGACCGAGGCGGCGACGATCGAGATGGCGCCGACCGACACCGGCGCGGTGCTCATCGCCGCGTCGCGCGAGGTGCCGCTCGGCTTCGTGCGCCGCACGCTCGACCGGTGCCTCGCCGTGGCGCGCAAATGGCTGGGGGAGGGCTGATGAGCCAGTTCGCTCCGCTCATCGCCTCGGTCACCCGCCATCGCGGCGTGCAGGCATGCCTCGTGGTGGCCGAGGAGGACGGGATCCTCGTCGACGGCACGGCGCACGTGGGGGTGGGGACCAATGCGTTCGCCGCGCTCACCGCATCGCTGTACCGGAAGGCGGCACGCGCCGCGGCGTCGGCGGGCTTCGGCGCGGTGACGTACTTCGAGCTCGAGGCCGAGCGCGGCCGGGTGATGGCCGCCGGGCGCAACGGCCTCGTGATCGTCGCGGTCGCCGAGCCGCGGCTCAACGTGGGGCTGCTCCGCGTGGAACTCGTGCGCGCGGCGGAGTCGCTGTGATCCGGCACTCGGTGATGGTGGGGTGGGCCGACGGACCGCTCAAGCGGTACGTCGACGACGCGCGCCTCCAGTTCACCGTCCTCATGCACACGAGCGGGCAGGTGCTCGCGCAGCACGGGTTCCAGAGCCGGATGGACGTCCAGACCGCCTGCGCGCTCTCGGCGGCGATCAACGCGACCGCCGACTCGCTCGGGACGATGATCGACGGCGCGCCGTTCCGCGGGCTCCACTACGCCGGGAAGGACCGCCAGATCCACCTCGCGCACGTGCACGCGGGGGGCGGGCTGCTGCTCCTCCTCTCCGTGTTCGACCGCGAGAGCTCGCTCGGGATCGTGCAGCTCTACCTCGACGAGCTGCGCGGCGCGCTCGACGCGACCGCCCCCGCCGCCGCCGACGCCCCGCCCGCGCTCGCCGAGGACTTCGAGCGCGACCTGAACTCCAACCTCGCCGCCCTGTTCGGGAAGCGCTGATGCCGACCGCCTCCCGCCCTCGTCACCGGACCCACCCGTGAGCCTCGTCAACTACGCGACACGCGAGATCACCTGCAAGATCGTCTACTACGGCCCCGGGCGGTCGGGGAAGACGACCAACCTGCATTACATCTACGGGCAGGTGCCGGGCGACCGCAAAGGGCAGATGGTCTCTCTCGCGACGCAGACCGACCGCACGCTCTTCTTCGACTTCCTCCCCATCGACCTCGGGTCGATCTCGGGGTTCACGACGCGCTTCCAGCTCTACACGGTGCCCGGGCAGGTGTACTACCAGACGACGCGCAAGCTCGTGCTGCAGGGCGCCGACGGCGTCGTGTTCGTCGCCGACAGCCAGGCGCGCCAGCTCGACGAGAACATCGAGAGCATGCAGGACCTCCACGCGAACCTCGCCGAGCAGGGCGTCGACACGCGCACCATGCCGCTGGTGATCCAGTACAACAAGACGGACCTGCCGCCGGAGATGATCACGCCGGTCGCGGAGCTCGACGAGGTGCTCAACTTCCGCAACGTGCCGTCGTTCCCGGCCGACGCGCTGCACGGCCCGGGGGTGTTCGAGACGCTGCGCGGGATCTCCGAGCAGGTGCTCCGCCGCCTCAGCACCGGGGAGCGTCGATAGGATGCGGCTCGACCCGCGACTGACCTTCGACCGGCTCGTCGTCGGCGCGGCGAACCGGCTGGCCGTCGCCGCGGCGAACGCGGTCGCCGAGGCGCCGGGGACGACGTACAACCCGCTGTTCGTCTACGGCGGCTCGGGGCTCGGCAAGACGCACCTCCTCACCGCGGCGGCGCACCGGCTGCTGCAGCTGCAGCCGCAGGCGGAGGTGATGGCGCTCACGATGGACGAGTTCTCCGAGCAGTGGTACGCCGCGGTGTCGGCCGGGGAGACGGCGATCTTCGGCGGGCGTCTCGCGCGCGTGGACCTGCTCGTCCTCGACGACCTCCAGTTCCTCACCGGCCGTCGCGAGATGCAGGCCGAGCTGCTCCGCGTGTTCACCGCCATGCAGGAGAGCGGGCGCCAGATCATCGGGGCGAGCGACCGCCCGCCGGCGGAGATCAGCGACGTGGATGAGCGCCTGATCCAGCGGCTCTCGGGCGGGCTCGTGGTCGACGTCGGCGCCCCGGAGTACGAGGCGCGCGTCGCGATCCTGCGCGCCGCGTGCCGCGAGCGCGGGGTGCTCATCCCCGATGGCGCGCTCGACGGGCTCGCCAAGCGCAGCGTCGTCTCGGTGCGCGAGCTGCAGGGCTCGCTCAACCAGTGGATCGCCAAGCAGACGCTCGGCAGCACGCGCGACACCGTCGCGCGGACGCCGTTCCCCGGCGACGTGCCGGCGACGGGGAGCTCGGGCGAGTTCCTCAGCTTCCTCACCGACGTCGCGAGCGCGGTGCAGCTGCACGTGGAGTCGTGGCAGGTGCGTCTGCGCGAGACCATCGCGTACTGGCAGGGCGAGGGGTACCGCACCGGCGTGCTGGAGCGCGCGCTGCAGCTGCCCAAGGATCCCGACGTGCCGGCGCTCGTCGCGGTGTACGTCGAGGCGGTCGAGCACCTGCGCCAGCTCGAGGCCGAGGCGACCAAGGTCGACCGCGCGCTCGGCGGCCACGCGGTCTTCCGCGATCCCGAGCGGCTCGCCGAGGCCGAGGATTTCGTCGAGCGTGCGCTGGCCGGCGAGATGCCGCCGCCCGCGCCCAATCCCGCGTTCACGCGCGAGGGGTTCGACGAGGGGACGTCCAACCAGCTCGCGGTGCACGCCGCCGACGCGGTGATCGCGCAGCCGGGCGTCCGCTACAACCCGCTGTTCATCACCGGCACGAGCGGCGTGGGCAAGACGCACCTCGTGCACGCGATCGGCAACGCGATCGCGGCCGCGGCCGGGCCGGGCTTCGCCGTGGGATGCGTCCACGCGCAGGTGCTCGTGGACGAGCTCATCGAGGCGATGGAGACGGGCTCGGTGGAGCGGTGGCGCAACCGCTACCGCGCCGCCGACGCGCTCATCGTCGACGACGTGCAGTTCCTCGCGGGCAAGGAGCGGACGCAGGACGAGTTCTTCCTCGTCTTCAACGAGCTGACCGAGGCGGGGAAGCAGATCATCCTGTCGAGCGACCGCACCGCGTCGGAGATCCCCGACCTCGCGGCGCGCCTGCGGTCGCGCTTCGAGGGCGGGCTCACGGCGGAGATCCAGCCGCCCGACCGCCCGCTCCGCGAGAAACTGGTCGCCCGCTTCCTCACGCAGCTCGGGCGTCCGGCGCCGACGGAGCTCCTCGACGTCGTGTGCGACCCGCCGGTGCAGAGCGTGCGGGAGCTGATCGGCATGGTGAACCGGCTCGCGGCGGCGGCCGATGCGCGCGGGATCGCCCTCGACGCCGCGCTCGCGCGCGAGGAACTCGGCCTCGGCGCCGATGCGGCGACCACCATGGCACCGGCCGCGGCGGCCGTCGCCGCGGGCGACCGCACGTTCCTCGACCGCGAACGCGTGGTCTGGGACTGGCCCGACATCACCGCGCGCCTCGTCGAGGAGCTCCGGTAATGGCGATCCGCGGCTCCCTCAAGGAGGCGTCGCTCCCCGACGTGCTCCAGCTGCTCTCGATGGGCAAGAAGAGCGGCTGCCTCTCGGTCACGCACCGCAACAACTTCGGCTCGATCTTCTTCGACAAGGGCCGGATCTCGTACGCGTCGATCGTCAACCGCCGCGACCGCCTGGGCGACATCCTCGTGAAGAGCGGCGTGCTGCAGCAGACGCAGCTCGACGCGGCCATCGCCATGCAGGACAAGGTCCGCGGCAAGCGCCTCGGCGAGCTCCTCGTCGACCAGGGGATGATCTCCAAGGACGAGCTCCACGCGCAGATCCGCATCCAGATCGAGGAAGCGGTCTACTACCTGTTCACGTGGGCCGAGGGCACGTTCAACTTCGAGTCGGACATCCGGCCCGAGGAGCAGGACTTCCTCGTCTCGATCAACCCCGAGTCGCTGCTGCTCGAGGGCGCGCGGCGCGTGGACGAGTGGAGCCTGATCGAGAAGAAGGTCCCCTCGTTCGACATCGTCTTCGAGATCGACCGGCGCCGCGTGGACGAGATGGGCGAGAAGCTCACGGCCGAGCAGCAGACGCTGCTGCCGCTCATCGACGGACGGCGCGACGTCGCCTCGCTCGTCGACGAGTCGGGGCTCGTGGAGTTCGAGGTCGGCAAGGCGCTCTTCGGGCTCGCGACCGCGGGCTTCCTGCATCGGGTGGGCAAGACGAAGCCGCAGGAGGAGGTCGCGGCCGAGAAGCGGGTGGAGGAGCATCGCAACCTCGGGGTCGCGTTCTACAAGACCGGGATGCTCGACGAGGCGGTGCGCGAGTTCCGCCGCGTCGCCGAGCTCCGGCCCGACGACATCGGCGCGCGGTTCCACCTCGGGCTGGCGCACCTGCGGCTCGGCAAGTGGTCCGACGCGCTGACGCACCTCGAGGTCGCGGCACGCCACCGGGGCGCGACGACGGCGGTGCTCGTCGACCTCGCGTTCGCCTACGAGCGCCTCGGCCGCGTGGAGGAGGCGCGCCGCGCGCTCGACGAGGCGCGCGCGAAGGGCGGCGAATCGGAGCCGCGCGTCCACCTCGCGCTCGGCGTGCTCGCGCTGCGCGAAGGGCGCTTCGCCGAGGCCGACGTGCATTTCATGGAGGCGCGGCCGCACTACGGGGCGAAGGCGCCCGCCGCCGTCTGGTACCACTCGGCGAGCCTCGCCGCCGCGCTGTCGGGACAGATGGACAAGGCCATCGGCCTGCTCACCGAGGGCGTGCAGGCACATCCCGCCTCGGCCGCGCTCTGCAACAACCTCTCCGTCGCGCTCGCGTCGGCGGGACTCGTGGACCAGGCGCTGCAGGCGGTGGAGGCCGGGCTCGCGCTGGAGTCGGGGCTCGCGCCGCTGCACCGCAATCGCGGCGACCTCCTGCTCGCCCAGGGCAACGCCGATGCCGCGCTCGATGCCTACCTGCGCGCGGTGAAGCATCACGAGACGCTCGGCCCCGAGGTCTGGACGCGCATCGGCGGGCTCCGCGCGACCCACGGCGCGCACGACGAGGCGGCGGTCGCATGGGAGCGCGCGCTCCAGCTCGACCCGAACCACGCGGAGGCGCGCGAACGCCTCGCCGCGGCGCAGCAGGGACGATGACCACCGGCCCCGCGGACGAGGCCGGCTTCCTTGCGCTCACGCACAAGATCGCGTCGGAGCACGGGTTCGCGTGCGCGAACTACAAGGACGGCTGCCTGCGCCGCCGGATCGCCGTGCGCATGCGCGCCCGCGCGGTGACGAGCTACACCGAGTACCGAGCGCTGCTCGACCGCGACCCGACGGAGTATCCGCTGCTCCTCGACGCCCTCACCGTGAACGTCACCAAGCTGTATCGCGACGCGGCGGTGTGGGACCTCCTCGCGGCCACGGTCATCCCGGCGCTCTGGGCGGTGGCCGGCCCGCGCCTCACCGTGTGGAGCGCCGGGTGCTCGTCGGGGGAGGAGCTGTACACGCTCGCCGCGCTCTTCCACCGGCATGCGGTGCGGACGCGCAGCGAGGACCGCCTCGCGCGGCTGAAGATCATCGGCAGCGACATCGACCGCGCCTCGCTCGAGGCGGCGCGCGCCGGCGCGTACGGCGCCGATGCGTTCAAGGAGATGCCGACCGATCTCCGCCAGCGCTACTTCTCGCCCACCGCGCCGCACACCGCCGTGCCCGAGCTCCGCGCGCTGGTCACGGTCGAGCGGCGCGACCTGCTCGCCGACCCGCCGCCCGCCGAGGGGCTCCAACTGATCACCTGCCGGAACGTGGTGATCTACTTCGATCGCCCCAGCCAGACGCCGCTCATGCGCAAGTTCCGCGATGCGCTCGCGCCCGGCGGCTTCCTCGTGCTGGGGAAGGTCGAGACGCTGCTGGGTGAATCGCGGTCGCTGTTCGAGGTGGTGGACGCGCGCCAGCGCATCTTCCGCCGGGCGGCCGCGTGACCGACCAGCACGTGCGAATCGCGCACCACGCCGTCGCGCGCGGCAGCGGCCGGCTCGTGACCATCGGGCTCGGCTCCTGCGTCGCGATCGCCCTGCACGACGGGCGGTTCCGCGTGGCGGCCCTCGCGCACGTGCTGCTCCCCGACCCGAGCGTCGCGCGCGATGCGACCAACCCGGCGCGCTTCGCGAGCACCGCGGTGCCGCTGCTCCTCGACGAGATGCGCGCGATGGGCGCGCGCGGCGCGCTCGTGGCGAAGATCGCCGGTGGCGCCGCGCTCTTCGGCTCCATGCTCAGCGGCGGCCGCTCGGGGCAGATGGGCCAGCGCAACGTCGCGGCTGCCAAGGCCGCGCTCGCCGCGGCGGGCATCCCGCTCGTGGCCGAGGAGACCGGCGGCGTGTCGGGGCGCAGCGTGACGCTCGACGTGAACTCGGGGACGATGACCGTCCGCTCGGTGCGCGGAGGCGAGCATGTCCTCTGACGGCGCGCGGTCCCCCACGCGCGCGCGCCGCGTGCTCGTCGTGGACGACAGCGCGCTCCTCGGTGCGGTCCTGCGGGAACTCATCGATGCGGTCGAGGGCTTCGAGGTCGTCGCCGTCGCGAGGGACGGCGAGGAAGGCCTCCGCCTCGTGCACGCGCTCGACCCCGACATCGTGACGCTCGACATCGAGATGCCGGGCATCGATGGCCTCGCGGCGCTCGGCTACATCATGAGCGAGACCCCGCGGCCGGTGGTGATGGTGAGCGCGGCGACCACGCGCGGCACCGTGGACCTCACCATCCGCGCGCTCGAACTGGGCGCCATCGACTTCGTGCGCAAACCGGTGGGGACGACCGTCGCCGACTGGGCGGGCAGCCGCCGCCGCATCGAGGACGCCATGCGCGCCGCCGCGCAGGTCAACCTCGGCGGCGTGCGCATGCTCGCGCGGCCGCGCCTCCGGACGCCGGCGCCGATCGCGCGCGCGCGGCGCCGCGCCGGTGCGGCGGTGGCGATCGCGTGCTCCACCGGCGGACCACGCGCGCTCGCCGAGGTGGTGCCGGGCCTTGCGCCGACGCTCGACGCGGCGGTGCTGATCGTGCAGCACATGCCGCCGGGCTTCACGAGCGGACTCGCGCGCCGGCTCGACCAGCTCGCCGCGCTGCCGGTGCACGAGGCCGTGCACGGCGAGTCGCTCGAACCGGGGCGCGCGTATCTCGCGCCCGGCGGCCGCCACATGACCGTCGCGCCCGGTGTCGAAGGCGCGACCATCCTGCTCACCGATGGCCCCACGGTGCACGGCGTGCGCCCCGCGGCGGACCCGCTCTTCCTCTCGGTCGCGCACGTCTTCGGCGCGCGGAGCGTCGGGGTGGTGCTCACCGGCATGGGTCGGGACGGGGCGGTGGGCCTCAAGGCGATCCGCGACGTGGGCGGTGGCGCGGTCATCCAGGATCGCGCGTCGTCGGTGATCTACGGGATGCCGGCGGTGGCGCTCGCGGAGGCGGGGGCCGACCGCGAGGTCGCCCTCACCGGGGTCGCGGACGCGGTGTCGCACCTGATCATGGCGCGGAGCGAACCCTGGGCCGACCGGCCGCGCGCCGAGGCGCGCCGATGACCACGCGCACGAGCCGCCGAGTGTCCGCGCCGGGAGCGCCGAGGGGCGAGGCGACGGAGGTGACGGCCGCGCCGGAGCGTCGCGTGCTGCTCGTGCGCGTCGGTCGCGAGCGGTTCGCGATCCCGATCGGCGAGGTGATCGAGGCCTTCGAGTCGCCCGCGGTGGTGCCGCTCGCGCTCACGCCCGCGGGCGTGCTCGGGCAGTGCACGCACCGGGACCGCCTGGTGCCGGTGCTCGACGGCGGCGCGATGCTCGGCGTGCCTCGCGACGAGGCGGACGGTGTGCTGCTGCTGCTCGAGACCGACGCGGGCCGCGCCGCGCTCCGCGTGGACGACGTGGTGGACATGGTCACGGTGGACCCGTCCCGCCGACGCGCGCTCCCGGCCACCGGCGGGGCGATGACCGCGATGCTCGAGGACGTGATCGACCTGGATGGCACGATCGCGGGCTCGGTGGCCATGGATGCACTGCGCGCGGCGATCGCCGCGCGCCTCTCGACGGAGGTCGCATGACGGGTGGTGGCAGCGGGGTCGCCTCGGCGACGGGACGTCGGCAGCTCGTGGTGTTCGAGGCGGGCGGGGAGCAGTTCGCCGCGGACATCTTCGCGGTGGAGCGCGTGCTGCGCTACGCGCCGCCGCGGCTGCTGCCCAACGCCGCGGGGTGGCTGCGCGGCGTGCTCGACCACGCGGGGGCGACGATCCCCGTGATCGACCTGCGCGAGCGACTCGGCCTCGCACCGGCGACGCCGACCGACGCGTCGCGCATCCTCGTCGTGCGCGTCGGGGAGGAGCGGGTCGGCGTCACGGTGGACACGGTACACGCCGTGCGGACCGTGGACGCGGCCGGCATCGAGGCGCCGCCGGCGATCTACCGCGGGCTGGCCAAGGAGTACCTGGAAGGGGTCGTGCGGCAGGGCGGCGACTTGTTCGTCGTCCTCGCCACCGACCGGTTGCTGACCTCAACGGAGCGGATCGAGATGGCGCGCGCGATGGCCCAGGGAACCCAGGGAGCTTAGGATGGCGGACGAGACCAAGGCCTCGTACAAGGCCAAGTACACGGCGATCGACCAGCGGCTCGAGGCCGGACTGGGCGACGCCGAGCGCACCGCGGTGAAGAACGAGATCGTCGCGCTCTTCAAGGCGGTCGAGGCGCAGATCGCGGACCTCACGGCGCTCAAGGACGACATCAAGCTCCTCGTCGACAAGTGGAAGCAGTCCAACGCGTCGGTGAGCGCGCTCGCCCCGCAGTTCACGGGCGAGAAGCCGGTGGTGCACGCCGACCACATCGGCGCGAGCACGTTCATCGAGAAGGGATGGAGCCGGCTCTCGCTCGGCGACCACGAAGGGGCGGAGCAGGCGCTGCTCAAGGCCATCGAGCTCTCGCCGGGCGACCCGCAGAGCGAGGCGCTGCTCGGCTGGGCCCAGATGCTCCAGGAGAAGTACGACGACGCGCTGATGGCGTTCCAGAAGGTGCTCGTCCGCGAGCCGGCCAACTCGCTCGCGCGCATCAACGTGGGGTACATCTGCCTGAAGAAGAAGATCTTCGGCGAGGCGATCGAGCACCTGTCGAAGGCGATCCGGCTGGACAACGACCGCAAGGCGACGCTCTACGCGCACTTCTACCTCGGGCTCGTGTACCTCGAGCGCGAGATGTACGAGGACGCGCAGACGTTCTTCCGGAAGACGCTCGTGCTCGGGCCCAATCTCATCGAGGCGTATTTCGAGCTGGGGCGGGCGCACTGGTTCAACGACGAGAAGGAGGAGGCGCTGGAGGTGTGGAGGCAGGGGTTCGCGGCGAACAAGTTCAATCCGTGGGGGAAGCGGTGTGCTGCGACGCTCAAGCTGATCGAAGAAGGGGGCGACCTCCCGCGCGATCCTTGAGCGACGGGATGCGGGGAGGTGACCGCCGAGGCGGGGTGCACGGGGGGAGCGGGGTGCGGGATCGGGTCGGGATGCGGGGGATGATCGGTCTGGTGCTCCTCGCGATGGGTCTCCTGGTGCGCGACGCGGGGGCTCAACCGATGCGGGAGACGGGAGGGCTGGTGCTGCGAGGGGGGAGGTTCGAGGTGAGGTACGACGCCTCCTCCGAACGGCTCGCGCGGGCGGTGTTGCGGGATGCGGAGGAGAAGCGTGCGTTTCCCGGGTTGCCGCCGCTCCGGGATACGGTGCGGATCGTGCTCGCCGCGGACGCGGAGCAGTTCAGGCGGCTGGCAGGGGCGGGGGCGCCGGATTGGGGAGGGGCGTTCGCCTTCCCGGACGAGCGGCTCATCCTCATGCAGGGGGTGAATGCGGGGGGGAGTGCAGGGGATCCCCTCGTCACGCTGCGGCATGAGCTGGCGCACCTCGCGCTCGCCGAGGCGCTCGGCGGCCAGGTGCCTCGGTGGTTCGACGAAGGGTACGCGTCCTTCGCCGCGGGCGAGTGGGGGCGCGACGAGGTGCTCGCGACGTCGTTCGGACTCGTCTGGAAGGGGATCCCGACGCTCCGCGGGCTCGACTCGCTCTTCTACGCCGGCCCCGACCGGGCCAATCGGGCCTACGCCCTCGCGCACCGGGCGGTGGCCGAGCTCTCCGCCATGGGCAAGGAGCATGGGCTGACGTTGTTCTTCGATTACTGGCGTGCCGAAGGCAGCTTCGAGCGGGCGCTGCGACGGGCGTACGGGATGACGAGCGCGGACTTCGAGCGGGCCTGGCGCGGGAAGGTGCGCCGGCAGTACGGGGCGCTCGCGCTGGCCGCCGACCTCTCGGTGCTCTCGGTGTTCCTGGTGTTCCTGCTGGGACCGCTCTGGTGGCAGCGCCGGCGTCGTCTGCAGGAGCGGCTGGAGCGGATGCGCGAGGCGGATGCGCAGCAGGAGGCGCGGGAGCGCGCGAGCGCGCTCGCGGCGCTCCTCGGGGAGGGCGAGGGAACCCCTCCAAAGCCTGACAGGGCGCCGGATTAAGGGTTCGTGAAGGCGGCCGGAATTTGGTTGACAGCCCTATATGATTGGTCTAGACTCATGCCCCTATGACCAAGGCGACCGAACCCGGGACTTCGATGGCGTCCAAGCCGGCTCTCTGGTGGGGGCTGGCGGCCGTGACATTGCTGCTCGGATATGCCGATCTCTGGCGTGGCGGGATGAACATCGCCCCCATCCTGCTGGTGATCGGCTATTGCGTCCTGGTCCCCATCGCGATCATGAAGTGAGGTCCTCCCGCGGGCTGCGGGTGGCCCGTGGGGCGAATAGCTCAGCCGGTTAGAGCGCCCGCCTTACACGCGGGAAGTCGGGGGTTCGAGTCCCTCTTCGCCCATTCTTCGGTGTCGCCGGACCACCGGTCGGCTCGAAGGGTACGATTGTCCAACGACCTGAAGGAGATCCCTGTGACGGTTCGGCACCACGCCCGCTCCCTCGTCGCCCTTGCCGCGCTCGTTGCCGCCACGGCGACCGCCGTCTCCGCCCAGGCGGCGGTGACGCGCACGCCGCCGCGGCCCGACACGCCGCGCCTCATGGTGCAGGTCTTCGGGTCGGTCGACAAGAAGGCGGGTCCGGAAGCCTCCGACGAGCTCCGCGAGCGCCTCATCCGTGCCTTCCCGTCGCGCATCCTCTGGGTCATCGACCGCAAGGACATCATCGCGGTGCTCGAGCAGTCGGGCTATGACACGCTTCAGCAGCTGCCGCCGTCCGACGAGTCGACGCTCGCCAAGTCGCAGCGTGCCGACGAGTACATCCGCGGCCACGTGACGCGCGAGGGCAACGAGTACAAGGTGCAGGCGTGGATCGTCCTCACGCGCGACCATGCGCTCACGCAGCCGCTGCCGGTCGCGACGGGCAACCGTCCGGACCGCGCGGTCGCGACGATGGTCAAGTCCATCCAGGACGCGCGCCGCCAGCTCGACGACGAGAAGAAGTGCATGGCCGCCGCGCGCGACAACAAGTTCGCCGAGGCCATCGCGTTCGCCGACGCGGGCATCGTCGAGTACCCGCAGGCGACGCTGGTCCGCTACTGCAAGATGCAGGTGCTGGTCCGTCAGGAGGCCTCGGATTCGGCGAAGCTCAAGGCCGCCGACGAGATCCTCGCGATCGACCCGAACTCCAAGGCCGCGCTGGCGATCGCCGCCGACGCGCAGAAGAAGCTCGGCAACCTGAAGGAAGCCAACGACCTGCTCCTCCGCCTGCTCGCGGCCAACCCGACCGACGCACAGCTCGTGAACAACGTCATCGAGGCGCTCGCCGCCTCGGGCGATTTCGCGCGCGCCAAGGAAGTGGTGCTCAAGGCGGTCGCCGAGAACCCGGGCGACATGGACCTCATCTCGCTCCAGTTCCGCATCCTCATCGCGGCGAAGGATTGGAAGGCCGCGGCGCGCACGGGTGAGGAGATGGTGCAGATGGATACGTCGCTCGCCGACGTCGTGTACTTCCAGCGCATGGTCGCGGTGTTCGACGCCGACAGCCAGCCGCAGAAGGCGGCCGAGGTCGCGGCGCGCGGCACGCAGAAGTTCGCCAACGATGCCGACCTCTGGCAGCTCTACTCGGCGGCGCTCAAGAAGGCGGGGCAGGTGCAGCAGTCCATCGCGGCGGCCAAGCGGGCGCTCGAGGTGAACCCGAAGATCCCCAACGGCTGGACGCAGGTCGCGATCGCCTACAACGACCTGCAGATGGCGGACAGCGTGATGGCGGCACTCCGCGAGGCGAAGGCCGCGGGCGATCCCGCCGAGAACATCGGGCAGATCGCGCTCGCGGTCGGGAACCGGGCGTATCAGGCGGCCTCGAAGGACTCGGTCAAGACGATCGCCGCCTTCGACGCGGGATTGCCGGCCCTCTACTTCGCGGACAGCTCGCTCGCCGACGGGCCGAACAAGCAGAATGCCAACCTCCTCATCGGCATCTCGACGTTCTACAAGGCGTCGATCCTCATCTCCGGTCTCGAGAAGAGCAAGAGCTGCGACGAGGCCAAGCAGACGCAGACGTGGGTGATGGAGGCGGACGCGCGGTTGCGCGTCGGCGGCCGGGCGAACCCGTCGGCGGCCGCGCAGATCCTCGGGGCGATGCAGCCGTGGGGCCCGTACCTCGAGCAGAGTGTGAAGAACTTCTGCAAGTAGCGCGCGCCACCCGCTGTCCCGAGGCCCGCCGTCCGGATGGACGGCGGGCCTCGTGATTTCCCCCCGCTGACCCGTCATCTTTCGCATCATGTCCACCGCCGATCCCGCCGCCACCGCCTACGCCACCGACTGGCACGCGCCCGTCCTCGTGCGCGAGTGCTGCGATGCGCTCGCGTCGCGGCGCACGGCGTCCGGCACGGGGCTCGAGGGCGCCCGGATCCTCGACGGCACGCTCGGTGGCGGAGGCCACACCGCCGCGCTGCTCGAGCGTGGCGCGCGGGTGGTGGGCATCGACCGCGACGCCAACGCCCTCGAGGAGGCACGCGGACGCCTGGCTGGCGCCGTGCGTTCGGGCGCGTTCGAGGCGGTCGAGGGGAACCACGATGACATCGACGCGATCCTCGCGCTCACCGATCGCACGTTCGACGGCATCCTCCTCGACCTCGGCGTCTCCTCGCGGCAGTTCGACGAGGATGCGCGCGGCTTCTCGTTCCGGCAGGGCGTGCCGCTCGACATGCGCATGGATCCGCACGCCGAGGTCGACGCGGCGTCGCTGCTCAACGAGAGCGACGAAGCGGACCTCGCGCGCGTGTTCAAGGAATACGGCGACGAACCCAAGGCGCGCCGGCTCGCCGCCGAGGTGGTGCATCGCCGTCAGCGCCAGCCGTTCGCGACGAGCGATGACCTGGTGGGCGCCATCCGTGCGGTCCACGGGAGCCGGAGCGGCGCGCCCGAGTTCGCGCGGATCTTCCAGGCGGTCCGGATCGCCGTGAACGACGAGATCGGCGGGCTCGCCCGCGGGCTCGTCGCATTGCGTGGCCGTCTCGAACCGGGCGGCATCCTCGCGGTGATCACCTATCACTCGGGCGAGGACCGGATCGTGAAGCACGCGTTCCGGGACTGGAGCACGGCCTGCACCTGTCCGCCCCGGCAACCCATCTGCACCTGCGGTGGCGTCGCATTCGGCGAGGTCGTGACGCGGCGGGCGATCACGGCGTCGGAGGGCGAGATCGCGGGGAATCCGCGGGCCCGAAGCGCGCATCTGCGCGCCTGGCGACGCGCGATGGCAGATGGCGGACGAGAGCGGACGGACCGCGGAGGGCGGATGTCGGATCACGGGCAGGACAGCTGATGCGCGGACGGTCGATCGTCTTCCTCGCGCTCCTCGGTTTCGTCCTGGTGACCACGGGCGTCATATGGAGGCGGAGCACGGGGCTCGCGCAGGCGACCGAGCTCCGCGAACTCCGTGAACGCCGGGACGCGCTCGCTGCGCAGCAGGCCGCCCTCCAAGGGGCGATCCGCGACGCATCGAGCCGGGCCCGGCTCGCGCGCACCGCCGAGGAAGCGCTCGGCATGCGCGTGCCGCCTGAGAGTCTCGTGATCCGGTTGCCACGCCCCACCCGGGAAAAGCCCAAGCAGTGATCCGCGTCAGCCGCGTCGGCGTCGTCCACGGCGCCTTCGTCTTGTTCGCCATCGCGCTCGTCGGTCGCGCCGCCTGGGTCCAGGTGGGGCAGGCCGACCGTTGGCGCGCGCGCGCGACGGGACAACAGACCGTCCAGACCGAGATCCCCGCCGCGCGCGGCGCGATCCTCGATGCCGCCGGCGCGGTCCTCGTCGAGAGCCGCTCGCTGGTGCGGCTCGACGTCGCGCCCACGGAGGTCAAGAAGGCCGGCGACCTCGCCGCCGCGCTCAAGCGCGTCGGGGTGCCGCAGGAGTTCGTGGATCGCGCGGTCGACCGCCGACGCAAATGGGTCGAGCTGCCCGGCCGATTCCTCACGAGCGATGTGGAGGACCTGCTCGCCATGCGCGGCGTGCATCCGCGGCCAGTGCTCGAGCGCGTGCCGCCCTCCACCGACGGGCTCCGCCGTCTGCTCGGCACCGTCGACCGCGACGGCAAGGCCGTCGGCGGCATGGAGGCGGCGCTCGATGGCGCGCTCCGCGGCACGCCGGGTCGCACGGTGCTCGTGCGCGCGGGTCGCCGGGGGCGGCTCTCGTCGCCCGAGGAACGCCTCGAGCCGCCGGCCCCCGGCCGCACCGCGGTGCTCACGCTGCACCAGGGCCTGCAGGACATCGCCGAACGCGCCCTCGCCGACGCCATCACATCCATGAAGGCGCAGGGCGGGGACATCGTGGTGCTCGACCCGCACACCGGCGAGATCCGGGCGCTGGCGAGCCGCCGCGCGCGTGCCGATGCGAGCGGCGCGACGGCCCTCACCGAACCGTACGAGCCGGGCTCGACCATCAAGCCGTTCATCGCCGCGGCGCTGCTCGAGCGCGGCCGCGTGACGCTCGACGAGGTGGTCAACACGCACAACGGCACGTGGAAGATGGACGGCCGCACCATCACCGACGTGCATCGCGCCGCCCGCCTGACGTTCGGCGAGGTGATCCAGTACTCGTCCAACATCGGCATCGTGCAGTTCGCCGAGCGGCTGAGCGCGGCCGAGGAGTACGAGACGCTCCGCGACGCCGGCTTCGGCATGGCGACGGGCGTGCCGTATCCGTCGGAGTCGTCTGGCCTGCTGCGCACGCCGGACAAGTGGTCGGGGTTCTCGCCCGCGTCGCTGGCGATGGGCTACGAGGTCGCGGTGACCCCGCTCCAGCTCGCGCTCGCGTACGGGGCGATCGCCAACGGCGGCGAACTGCTCGAGCCGACGCTCGTCCGCGAGCTGCGCCGCGACGACGGCAAGGTGGTGTACGAGGCGGATCGTCGCGTGGTGCGCCGGATCATGAGCGAGGAGACGGCGCGCACGGTGCGCGGGCTGCTCCGCGAGGTGGTCTCGAGCGGCACGGCCACGGGCGCGAAGCTCACCACCTACGAACTCGCCGGCAAGTCGGGCACGGCGCGCCGCGTCGATCCCAACGGCGGCGGCTACGTCGACGGTTCCTACACGGCGAGCTTCGTCGGGCTCTTCCCGGCCGACAAGCCGCAGCTCGTGATCCTCGTCAAGCTCGACGATCCCGAGGGCGCGTACTACGGCGGCAAGATCGCGGCACCGGTGACGAAGGCCGTGCTCGAGATGGCGCTCGCCGCACGCGACGGCGCGCTCGACACACGGCACCTCATGGCACCGCGCCCGCAGCGACTCGCGAGCGCCGAGGCGGTCGCCGCCGAGGAGTCCCTGGCGGAGGAGACCGAGGCGGCGGCCGAGGCGGCCGAGGCGGCCGATCAACCCAACGCACCGTTCGTGGTCGAACTCGGCGCGCCGCGCACGCCCCCCAAGCGTGTGGTGACCACGCGCGCGGTGCCGGACGTGCGCGGCATGCCCACGCGCCGGGCGGTGCACGAACTGCATCGTGCCGGGTTCCGGGTAGCCCTCGTGCGGGGCGGCGAGTCCACCGAGACGTCACCCGCGGCAGGGACGGTGCTGCCGGGCGGCTCCACCGTGCGGCTGGTCTCGCAGCGATGAGGACGACGCCGGTCAGCATCCCGGCTCCCGTGGCGCGGCTCCGCGCCGCGCTGGAGCGTGCGGGGCAGCTGGTGTCGGTACGCGGCACGCTCCCCGAGCAGGTGTATGCCATCACCGACGACAGTCGGAAGGTGACGCCGCAGACCTGCTTCGTGGCCGTGCGCGGCAGCGCGGCGGACGGACACCAGTACCTGCCGGGCGTCGCCGCGGCGGGCGGATCGCTCGTCATCTGCGAGGACCCCGCCGGGACCGACCTGCCGGCGATGATCGTGAAGGAGAGCCGGGTGGCCGCGGCCGTCGCGGCGGCGGGCTTCTACGATTCGCCCGCCGATGGCCTGCGATTCGTCGGCGTCACCGGCACCAACGGCAAGACGACCACAGTCGGGATCCTCCGGCACCTGCTCGACACGTTCGGAACGCTCGGCCGCGGTGACGCGCCGGCGGCCGTGGGCGGCACCGCCGCGAGCATCGGCACGCTCGGCGTGCTCGTCGGGAGCGAGGGCGCGACCATCCCCGGCGGCGCGGGCCTCACCACGCCCGGGCCGATCGAGCTGCAGCGCATCCTGCGCCAGCTCCGCGACCTCGGCGTGCGCACCATCGCCATGGAGGTCTCGTCGCATGCGCTCGACCAGCGCCGCGTGCTGGGCGTGCGGTTCGACGCCGCGGTCTTCACCAACCTCACGCGCGACCATCTCGACTACCACAAGACGATGGACGCGTACCTCGAGGCCAAGTCGCGCCTCATCGGGTTGCTGCGGGACGGCGGCGCGGCGGTCATCAACAGCGACGACGAGATGTGGCGCAAGCTCCCCGCGGCCTCCCGCACGGTGGGCTTCGGCTCGAGCGCGCGGACCGACGTGCGCGCGAGCGGGATCCGGTACACACCGCGCGGCAGCGAGTGGATGCTCCACACCCCGGCCGGCACCGCGCACGTCTCGCTGCCGCTCATCGGCGACTTCAACGTCATCAACGCCCTCGGCGCCGCCGCGGCCGCGCACGCGCTCGGCATGGACGTCACGACGATCGCCAACCGCCTGAGCTCGCTCGGCCAGGTGCCGGGCCGTCTCGAACTCCTCAGCGAGCGCCCGACCATCCTCCGCGACTACGCCCACACGCCCGACGCGCTCGAGCGCGCGCTCGTCGCCATGCGCCCGTTCACGCCGGCCAAGCTCATCGTCGTGTTCGGCTGCGGCGGCGACCGCGACAAGGGCAAGCGGCCGCTCATGGCCCAGGCGGCACGCGCCCACGCGGACCACCTGATCGTCACCAGCGACAACCCGCGCACCGAGGACCCCGAGCGGATCCTCGATGACATCTGCGCCCCGCTCGTCCACGGCACCTATGACCGCATCGAGGACCGCCGGAGCGCGATCCTCCACGCGATCGAGATCGCCGATCCCGAGCGCGACGTCGTCCTGCTCGCGGGGAAGGGACACGAGACCTACCAGATCCGTGGCACCACCACGCTCCCGTTCGACGAGAAGGCGATCGTCCACGACCTCCTGAAGGACCGGAGGAAGGCGAAGGCATGACCGAGCTCGCATCGCCCTCCGTCGCGGCGCATCTCGCGTCCACGCAGCCGGCGCCGCTCCGCGGCGCGCCGCCCTTCTGGACGCTCCAGCGCATCGCGCAGGCGCTGGGCGATGGGCCCTCGGATGCGCGTCCCATCGCCGGCATCACCACCGACACGCGGAAGGTCCGGCCGGGCGAATGCTTCGTCGCGCTCAAGGGCGAGACGTTCGACGGGCACGACTACCTGCGCGAAGCGGTCGCCGCGGGTGCGGCGGCGCTCGTCGTCCATGATCCGCGGCTCGCCGCGACGCTCGGCGTCCCGGTGTTCGCCGTGGACGACACGCTCATCGCGCTCGGGATGCTCGGCCGCTACCGCCGGCTCGCGTGGCAGCGGCCGGTGATCGCCGTGGGCGGGTCGAACGGCAAGACGAGCACCAAGGAACTGCTCAAGGCCGTGCTCGGCAGCCGGTTCACCGTGCACGCGACGACCGGCAACCTGAACAACCGGATCGGCGTCCCACTCACGCTCCTCGCGCTCGACGACGCCGCCGACGTCGCGGTGATCGAGGCGGGCACCAACATCCCCGGCGAGATCGCGATCCTGCGCGACCTCATCCTCCCCGACATGGCGGTGGTCACCACCGTGCAGGAGGAGCATCTCGAGGGTCTCGGCGACCTCGCGGGCGTGATGGCCGAGGAGATGTCGCTCACCGATGACATCGATGTGGCGGTGGTCCCTGCCGGCGAGCCGAACGTGGTGGCCGAGGCGTCGCGGCGCGCGTCGCGCGTGGTGGCGGCCGGGCTCACCGGGGCGCACGGCCTGAACCCTGACGGCAGCGGGTGGATCGACCTCGACGGCGTGCGGCTGCAGAGCCCGCTGCGCGGCATGCACAACCTGCGCAACGCCGCGCTCGCGCTCGAGGTGGGACGCGAGTTCGGGCTCTCCGCCGCGGCGATGGCCGAAGGCCTCGCCGCGATGACCCTGCCGCCCATGCGCAGCAACGTCGGCCCGCTCGGGCGCGCGCTGCTGCTCAACGATGCCTACAATGCCAACCCCGGGTCGGCGCGCGCGGCGATCGCGCTGCTCGCCGACGTGGGGCAGGGGCGCCAGCGCGTCGCGGTGCTCGGCACCATGCGCGAGCTCGGGATCCATGCGCCGGTGAAGCACCGCGAGGTGGCCGAGGCGGCGCTCGCGGCGGGGCACGACCTGGTCTGTGGCATCGGCGACTTCGCGGTGGCCCTCGAGAGTATCGCCCCGGGTGATCCGCGCGTCATCACCGCAGGCGACGTGGGCGACCTCTGGCCACTGCTCGAACCCCGGCTCCAGCGCGACGCGGCGATCCTCCTGAAGGCGTCGCGCGGCGTGAAGCTCGAACGGCTCGTCCCCATCCTCACCACCTGGGCCACCGGCTGATGCTGTACGAGTTCCTCCTGCCCCTGCAGGACACCATCAGCGGATTCAACATCTTCCGCTACATCTCGTTCCGCTCGGCGGGCGCGGCGATCACGTCGATCCTGTTCTGCTTCATCGTCGGTCCGATGTTCATCCGGTGGCTGCAGGGGATGCAGCTCCACCAGGTGGTGCGCGCCGGCACGCCCGACACGCACGCGGGGAAGGGCAAGACGCCGACGATGGGCGGCATGATCATCCTCGCCGCGGTGGGCGGCTCGACGCTCCTCTGGATGCGGTTCGACAGCAAGTACGTCTGGCTCGCGCTCGCCGTCACGCTGCTCATGGGCGCCATCGGGTTCCTCGACGACTACCTCAAGCTCAAGCAGAAGCGCGAGGGCAAGCGCAATGACGGGCTGGTGGAGCGCTACAAGCTCGCGGGGCAGGTGACCATCGGGCTCGCGCTCGGCCTCTACATCTGGCAGTTCCCGCTCAACACGCTTCCCGGCGCGAGCACCACGCTGCCGTTCTTCAAGTACGTGCTCATCATCCCCACCATCCCGCTGCTCTACCTGCCGTTCGTCACGTTCGTGATGACCGGCACGAGCAACGCGGTGAACCTCACCGACGGCCTCGACGGCCTCGCGTCGGGGCTGATGGCGATCGCGATGCTCACCATGGCGGTGTTCGCCTACGTGATGGGCCGCGTGGACGCGTCGGAGTACCTGCAGATCATCTACCTGCGCGGCGCGGGCGAGCTGACGGTGTTCTGCTCGGCGGTGTTCGGCGCGGCGGTCGGCTTCCTCTGGTTCAACGCGCACCCGGCGCAGGTCTTCATGGGCGACACGGGCTCGCTCGCGCTCGGCGGCGCGCTGGGGGCGGTCGCCATCCTGCTCAAGAGCGAGTTCCTCGTGCTCATCGTCGGCGGCGTGTTCGTGGCTGAGACGGTGAGCGTGATCATCCAGCGCTCGGTGTTCAAGTACCGCAAGCGGACCAAGGGCGAGGAGTACGCCAAGGCCAACCGCGTGTTCCTCCGCGCGCCCATCCACCATCACTTCGAGCTGAAGGGCTGGCCCGAGACGCAGGTGGTGATCCGGTTCTGGATCCTCGGCGCGGCCTGCGCGTTCCTCGCGCTCTCGACGCTCAAGATCCGGTGACCGAGGCCTTCCGCGACCTCGCGGCCCGAGGCGAGGTCGCGGTGATCGGGCTGGGCGCGAGCGGACGCGCCGCGGCCCGGTTGCTCGCCCGCGAGGGCGTGCGGGTGTACGCGAGCGATGCGGGGACCGGCGCCAGCGTGCTCGAGGCCGCGGTGCAGCTGGCGTCGCAGGGGATCGCGGCCGACGCGGGCCGGCATGACCTCGCGCGCATCGCACGCGCGAGCGCGGTGGTGGTCTCGCCCGGCGTGCCGCCCACCGCGCCTCCGCTCGTCACCGCGCGCGCGGCGAGCATCCCCGTGCTGAGCGAGATCGAGATCGCGCTGCGCGCGCTCCCCGGCGTCCCGTACGTCGCGGTGACCGGCACCAATGGCAAGACGACCGTCACGGCGCTCGTCGCGCACCTGTTGCGCGCGCTCGGTCACGAGACCGTCGAGGCCGGCAACATCGGCACGCCGCTCGCCGACATCGCGCTCGGGGAGAAGCGCCCCGCGTGGATGGCGCTCGAGCTCTCGAGCTTCCAGTTGCACGACACCCCGTCGGTGGACCCGACCATCGGCGTGATGACCAACCTCGCGCCCGACCACCTCGACCGGTACACCGACCTCGAGGAGTACTACGGCGACAAGGACCGGATCTTCGCGAATGCCAGCGCGCGGAGCGTGCGCGTGGTGAACGCGGACGACGCCGAGATGATGCGGCGGACGGCGCGCCATCCCGGGCGTGCGCTGCGATTCTCGCTGGTCGACCGGTCGGCGGATGCCTGGTACGATGACGCCGGGGAGATGCTCATGCTCCACGGCGCCCCGCTCCTCGAGCGCCGGCTCCTGCCGCTGCTGGGCGCGCACAACGTCGCCAACGCGCTCTGCGCCGCGCTCGCGGTCGCGCATGCGGCCGGGCTGGCGTCGTCCGGCGCGAGCAGCGCGCCCGCGCCGAACGCCGCCGCCGTCCGCGCCAAGCTCGCCGCCGGGCTCGCGAGCTTCCACGCCATCAAGCACCGGCTCGAACCGGTGGGCGAAGTGGGCGGTGTGCTCTGGGTGAACGACTCCAAGGCCACCAACATCGGCGCGGCGCGCGTGGCGCTCGAGGGGATGTCCCGCCCGACGATCCTCCTCCTCGGCGGACGGCACAAGGGCGAGCCCTACACCGCCATGCTCGACGCGGTCCGCGCGCACGCGAAGGTCGTGCTGGCGTACGGCGAGGCGGCGGAGCGAATCGAGGCGGACCTCGGACCCCACGTGCCCGTGGAGCGCCTCGGATCGTCATTCGAACACGTCATCGCGCGTGCCCGCGCGCTCGCCGCGCCCGGGGACGTGGTCTTGCTCGCCCCTGCCTGCTCCAGCTACGACATGTTCAAGAACTACGAGGACCGCGGCGCCACGTTCAGGCGCCTCGCGCTCGGTTCGTGACCGCCCCCGCCGGCATCCTCGGCGGCGCCAACACCCGGCAGACCCCGCGCGCCGCGCAGCAGGCGCAGGGGACCGCGCTCGTGCGCGACCGGTGGCGCATGTCGCCCGAAGCGGTGGCGCTGATCATCGTCACCGCCTGCCTGCTCGCGTTCGGGCTCGCCACGCTCTATTCGGCCAGCGCCTACGTCGCCATGCAGAAGGAGCTGCCGAGCTGGTTCTACCTGTGGAAGCAGATCACCGGCGCGCTCGTCGGCATCGTCGGCTTCGCGGTGCTCGCCAAGATGGACGCCGAGCATTTCCGCGACTGGGCGTGGTGGATCATGGGCGGGACGATCCTCGCGCTGCTCATCACCGTGACGCCCGGGACCGAGTTCATCGCGCCGCGCATCGGCGGGTCACGGCGGTTCCTGATGGGTGGATCGATCCAGCCGTCGGAGTTCGGCAAGCTCGCACTCGTCCTCTGGACCGCGATGCTCATCGTGAAGAAGGGCGG
Source organism: uncultured Gemmatimonas sp. (assembly GCA_964464585.1). Classification (GTDB taxonomy): domain Bacteria; phylum Gemmatimonadota; class Gemmatimonadetes; order Gemmatimonadales; family Gemmatimonadaceae; genus Pseudogemmatithrix. The sequence goes on from CAYXGS010000002.1 coordinate 135,889, forward strand.
GGAGGACGGCCTGCGCCGCCTCTCGAAGGGCATGCTGCCGTTCCTCGTCATCCTCGGCGCGCTGTGCCTGCCCGTGGCGCTGCAGCCCGACCTCTCGGTCGCGTTCTTCTACACCATCGTGATGAGCATCATGCTCTACTCGGCGGGGGCGCGCATCGGGCACTTCGTCGTCGTCGGCATCGCGGGCCTGCCGGTGGCCTGGAGCGAGATCAACCGCCTGGAGTACGTGATGCGCCGCATCACCGGCTTCGCGGCGGGTGCCGCCGAGTCGACGGCCGCGGTGAATCATCAGTTGCAGCAGTCGCTCATCGCCGTGGGCAGCGGCGGGATCTTCGGTGTGGGCTTCGGGCAGGGGCGACAGCAGTTCGGGTTCCTCCCGCTCCCCTACAACGACTTCATCGGCAGCAACGTCGGCGAGGAGTGGGGCTTCGTCGGCATCGCGGGACTCGTGCTCGCGTTCACCATCTGGTGCTGGCTCGGCTTCCGCATCGCGAGGAACGCGCGCACGCCGTTCCAGCAGCTGGTCGCGATCGGGCTCACCGTGACCATGGTGATCACCGCCTTCCTGCACCTGGGCGTCGTCATCGGCCTCCTGCCGACGACGGGCCTCACGCTGCCGTTCATCTCTTACGGCCGGTCCAACATCGTGCTCTCGCTCCTGATGACGGGGATCCTCGTGAACATCGGCAGCACCAAGGAACGCGTGATCGGCGACGCGGCGACCGACCCGCTCTCGCGCCGGTGAGTCGATGACGGACCGGCCGTCCGGCGGCGCGCCGAGGGAAGGCGCGACGGTCGTCTTCACGGGCGGCGGAACCGGCGGTCATCTGTATCCCGGGCTCGCGATCGCGCGCGCGCTCGTGCGGGCGCGCCCCGACGTGCGACCGTTCTTCGTCGGCGCGCAGCGCGGCATCGAGCGCGACATCCTGCCGACGACCGAGTTCCCGCATCTCCTGCTCGATCTGCATCCGCTCTATCGCCCCAAGGTCTGGCACAACTGGAAGACGCTCCGCGGCGCGTACAGCGGATGGAACGCGCTCGACAAGATGCTGCGCGAGCGGCACCCGCGACTGATCGTCGGCACCGGCGGCTATGCCGCCGGTCTCACGAGCCTGTGGGGATGGGCGCGCGGCATCCGCGTGGTGCAGCACATCGGCGATGCGATCCCGGGGATCACGGCGCGCTGGAGCGCGCGGATCAGCACCGAAGCGTACCTCGGGTATCCCGAGGCCGAGCGCTACCTGCCGCACACCGGCTGCCGCTACCTCGACACCGGGAACCCGATCGAACCGCCGCCGGACATCAAGCCGGCCGCCGCCGAGGCGCGGGCGCGCTGGGGGTTCCCCGCGGCGGCGACGGTGCTGCTGGTGTTCGGCGGCTCGCAGGGCGCGCGCGCGCTGAATCGCGCGGTCGCGAGCTGGGTGGAGCGCGGCCTGCCCAAGGGGCTCTGCGTGCTCTGGGCCACCGGCAAGGCCCACTTCGACGCGTTCAAGCATCTCGATCGGCCGGACGTGCGCGTGCTCGGCTACATCTCGCCCATCGCGGAGGCGTATGCGACCGCCGACCTCGCGCTCGTGCGTGGCGGCATGATGGGGTCGAGTGAGCTCTGCGCGTGGGGCGTGCCGATGGTGATCGTGCCCCTGCCGAGCGCGGCGAACGACCATCAGACGGCGAACGCCAAGGTGCTCGAGGCGGCCGGGGCCGCGCGGCATCTCCCGGAGCGCGAGTTGTCCGCCGACCGTCTCGACGCGGAGTTGAGGCCCCTGCTCGCCGACGCCAGGACCCTCGCGGCGATGGCGACCGCGGCCAGGAGCCGCGGACGGGCGAAGGCCGCCGCCGAGATCGCGGGCCGCATCGCGTCGCTGCTGGGCTGAGCGCTCCTCGCAGGTTCGCCTCTGGCGGTGCGGGCCGCCGCACTAGATTCCACGACGCATGCCTCTCCTCGACGCCACCGACCAGCGACCGATCCACTTCCAGGGCATCGCCGGCGCCGGCATGAGCGCCTTGGCCGAGCTGTGCCACCGCCGCGGCGCTCGCGTGACGGGCTGCGATCAGAACCCCGACGGCGCTGCCGACCTCGTCGCGCTCGGCATCCCGGTGCAGCGGGGCCACGACCCCGCGCATCTCGAAGGCCATCGCGCCCTCGTCGTCTCCAGCGCCATCCCCAAGGATCACCCCGAAGTGCTGCGCGCGCGGAGCCTCGGCATCGAGGTCGTGCGCCGCGCCGAGGCGCTCGCCGAAGCGACCGCCGGCGGCATGCTCATCGGCATCGCCGGCACCCACGGCAAGAGCACCACCACCGTGATGACCACCGAAGCGCTCGCCGCCGCAGGGAAGAACCCCACCGGCGTCGTCGGCGCGCGCGTGACCGCCTGGGGCGGGAATCTCTCCAAGGGCGGTCACGACCTCTTCGTCGTCGAGGCCGACGAGTACGATCGCTCGTTCCTCGCGCTGCACCCGACCGTGGCGGTGGTGACCAACGTCGAAGCCGACCACCTCGACATCTACCGCGACCTGCAGGACATCCACGAGACGTTCAGCGAGTACGTGGGTCGCGCGCGGTACGTGGTGCTCTGCGCCGACGATCCCGGCGCCAACCGGCTGCCGTCGCCGGCCACCGCCGAGGTGATCCGCTACGGGATCACCAGCCCGGACGCGCGGCTCGTGGCGCGCGACATCCGGCACGCGGACGGTCGCACGCACTTCGCGGTGCACTATGATGGCAAGCCGAGTGGCGAGGTGACGCTCGGGGTGCCCGGGCTGCACAACGTGCGCAACGCGCTCGCGGCGATCGCCTGCGGGCTCGGGCCCTGGGCGCTCAAGGTCGAGCAGATGGCGCCCGGCCTCGCGAGCTTCGTCGGGGCGGAGCGGCGCTTCCAGCGCATCGGCGCGGCCAAGGGCGTGCAGGTCGTGGACGACTACGCGCACCATCCCACCGAGCTCGAGGCCACGCTCGCGGCGGCGCGCGAGGCGTACCCGGGGCGCCGCATCGTCGTGGCCTTCCAGCCGCACCTGTTCTCGCGCACGCGCGACTTCGCGCGCGAGTTCGGGCAGGCGCTCGCCCGCGCCGACGTGATCGCGCTCTGCGACATCTACCCGGCGCGCGAGAAGCCCATGGCGGGCGTGACGAGCCAGCTCATCGCCGATGCGGCAGCCAAGGCGGGCCGCGCGCCCCAGTGGATGGGGCCGCGCGCCGATGCCGCCGACGCGCTCGCCGGCACGGTGCGCGAGGGCGACGTGGTGTTCACGGTCGGGGCGGGGGACATCACGCGGACGGGTCCGGAGCTCCTCACCCGCCTCGGCGCGTAGGGACCGCATGGCCGCCATCGCCGGGAACGCCCTCGGTCCGTCCGCCGAGCCGCCGCGCTGGAGGAAGCGCGCCCGCACCCTCGGGCTGCTCGCGGCGGCGCTGGTGCTGCTCGCCTCGCCGTGGTGGGGCCGGGCGATCCTCCGGCGCATGGAGTTCTTCCGCGTCCGCCGCGTGGTCATCGAGGGCGCCCGTTACGCGTCTCCCGACGAAATCGTTTCCCGATTGAAGGTCGACACGACCGCCTCGATCTGGGACGATGTGTCGCCCCTCGTGGCGCGGGTGCGGGAGCATCCTCAGGTGCGCGACGTGCGCATCGGTCGGCGGCTTCCGGGCACCCTTGTCGTCCGCGTGACCGAGAACCCGCCCGTGGCGCTGGTGAACACGGCCAAGGGCCTCGTCGTCACCGATGCGACCGGGGACGCCCTGCCGGTGGATCCCACACGGACGGACGTGGACCTCCCGGTGCTCGCGTCGCGCGACACGCTGCTCCTCCGCCTGCTCGGGGAGGTGCGGGCCGAGGTCCCGGCGCTCTTCGCGCGAGTGAGCGAGGCGCGGCGCGGCAACCGTGGCGACGTCATCCTCGTACTCAACGAACATCGCATCCTCGCGCGGCCCGATGTCACCATGGATCGGTTGGCCGAGGTGCTGTCCGTCGAACTCGATCTCGCGCGACGCGGTCGCACGGTCACCGAACTGGATCTCCGGTTCAAGGACCAGGTGGTCGCCCGCCTCCCGTAGCTGCTCCCCTACGCCTCCGCATGAACACCGACCGTCTCGTCGCCGGCCTCGACATCGGATCCGCCAAGACCACCGCGGTGATCGCGGAGGTGGTCGGCGACCTGCCGAAGCATCCCACCGTCAACATCCTCGGGGTGGGGCAGTCGCGCACCACGGGCCTGCGGAAGGGCGTCGTCGCCGACATCGAGGAGACGCAGCGCTCCATCACCAAGGCGATGGCCGACGCCGAACGGATGGCAGGCGCGCGGGTGGAGGTGGTGTACGCGGGCATCGCGGGCGAGCACGTGGAGGCGATGACCTCGCGCGGCGTGGCGGCGGTGACCGGCGCCGAGATCACCAAGGCCGATGTCGACCGTGCCAACGCCGGCGCGCGGGCGCAGAGCATCCCGCAGGACCGCGAGCTCATCCACGCGATCCCGCAGGAGTACACGGTCGACCGCAACATCGGCATCCGCGATCCCATCGGGATGATCGGCACGCGCCTCGAGACGGAGATGTACCTCGTCACCATCGGGTCGTCGCCGGCGATGAACCTGCGGAAGGCGGTCGAGCGCGCGGGCTACAAGGTCCAGGAACTCGTGCTCGAGCCGCTCGCGAGCGCGCTCAGCGTGCTCACCGACGACGAGAAGGAACTCGGCGTCGCGCTCGTGGAGATGGGCGCCGGCACCACCGACGTCGCCGTGTTCCACGAGGGCAAGATCCGTCACCTGGGCACCATCGGGTACGGCGGCTTGAACGTGACCAGCGACATCGTCCATGGACTCGGCGTGACGCAGGCCGACGCCGAGCGACTCAAGGAGCAGTACGGCGCGGCGTTCGAGTCGTTCGTGCCGCCCGAGGAGAAGATCCGCCTGCCCAGCACCGGCGCGCAGGGGGACCGCGAGATCCCGCGCTCGCTGCTCGCGCACATCATCCATCAGCGCACGCAGGAGATCTTCGAGATGGTGCTCCGCGACATCGAGGGCGCGGGCCTCATCAAGAAGCTCTCGGCCGGCGTCGTCGTCACGGGTGGTGCGTCGGCGCAGCCGGGCACGGCGGACCTCGCGAACGACGTGTTCGGGCTCGGCGCCCGCATCGGCGTGCCGGGCGAGTTCCTCGGCGGTCTGGCCGACAGCGTCCAGGCGCCGCGCTTCTCGACCGTGACCGGGCTCGTGCAGTACGGGGCGCACCGCGTCGCCATCGGCACGGCGCCGGGGAAGGGGAAGCGGATGTCGATGGCGACGGCCTCGGGGCCGTCGATGGATCGGATCGCGGCCAAGTTCAAGACGTGGTTGCAGGACTTTTGGTGAGGCCTGCCGACTGCCGTCTGCCAACTGCGCTGTGAGTTGTGAGCTGTGGGCTTCGTGATGCGGAATGCGGGGGCCGAGAATGTCTCGGCCCCCGCATCTTGCATCAAGTCGCCGCACTGGCCTCCCACGACTCACGACTCACAGCGCAGTCAGGCAGGGACGTCAGCGAGCTGTATGGGCCGCGAGATCCGCACCGTCGGCCGTCCCACCGCCCCCATGTTCGTCTTCCAATCCAGCATCGCGGCCGTGAGTTCGGTCGACGCCACGCCGAACTCGCCGTCGCGCGCGAGCGCGGCGGTGGCCTCCTCCGCCTTGCCCGCCAGGGCGAGCGAGGCCACCTTCGCCGCCGCCACATGGAACCGCGCATGCAGCAGGTCCACGTTCGAGTACTGCGTCGACGCCTTCGTCGCGGGCGCGACGGCGGCGGACTCCATCCACTTCCCGAACGGGCAGTTGAGATGCGACCCCAGCGCCGCGACCGACCCCTCCAGCCGCCCCGACGCGATCGCGTTCTTGAGGCGCAGCTTGTAAAGGTTGTGGGTCCCGATGGCCTGGTCGATCTGGTTCGTGGCTGACATTCTGTTGCCGGAAGGAGAGTGTGACCTGGGTCCAGTATCGCATTCTGCCGCCAGCGTTGCGATGCGCCTCGTCACAGGGTGATGGTGATCCGCCTCCGGACGATGTCACAAATATTCATGGCGCCAGCACTGGCGGTGGATAACCTGTTGCCCCGCCGACGTTTCCGACCCAAGGGCCCGTTCGTCCACCCTACGTGAAGCCATGGCCCTTCCGGGCTATATTGGCTGTTCGACCCGACGACCACGTTCCGCCCGACTGGAGCACCACCCCGATGAGCATCTTCGAGTTCGAGGACAACGCGGCGCAGCACGCCCGCATGAAGGTCATCGGAGTGGGCGGTGGTGGCGGCAACGCCGTCAACCGCATGATCGAGGAGCACCTCGAGGGCGTCGAGTTCATCTCCGTGAACACCGACGCGCAGGCGCTCCTCAACTCCAAGAGCGACGTCAAGATCCAGATCGGCAAGAAGCTCACGCGCGGCCTCGGCGCCGGTGCCCGACCCGAGATCGGGCGTCAGGCCATCGAGGAGAATCGCGATGAGGTCATGCGCACCATCCAGGGCGCCGACCTCGTCTTCGTCACCTGCGGCATGGGTGGTGGCACGGGCACCGGCGCCGCGCCCATCGTCTGCGAGATCGCCAAGGAAGCCGGCGCGCTCACGGTCGGCATCGTCACCAAGCCGTTCCTCTTCGAAGGCCGGAAGCGCATGCGCCAGGCCGACGAGGGCATCGCCGAGATGGCGAAGCATGTCGATACGCTCATCGTCGTGCCCAACGAGCGCCTGCTCGCGGTGGTCGGGAAGGGCATCCCCTTCCAGGACGCGCTCAAGAAGGCCGACGAAGTGCTGCTCCAGGCGACCGGCGGCATCTCGTCGATCATCACCAAGGCCGGCGTGGTGAACGTCGACTTCGCCGACGTGCGCACGGTCATGAAGGACGGTGGCTCGGCGATCATGGGCACCGGCATCGGGCGTGGCGAGGACCGCGCGGTCGAGGCCGCGAAGATGGCGATCGAGTCGCCGCTGCTCGACTCGGTGTCCATCGCCGGCGCGCGTGGCGTGCTCATCAACATCACCGGCGGCAACGAGATGACGCTCGGCGACATCAACACCATCGCCGAGATCGTGAAGGAAGCCGTGGGCGAGGAGAGCGAGATCATCTTCGGCGCGGTCAACGAGCCGGCGATGCAGGGCGAGGTGCGCGTGACGGTCATCGCGACCGGCTTCGAGCGCAAGGTCGAGAAGCAGGGCATGATCGGGCGCGGCAACGCGACGCCGATCATCCCGCTCGACCAGGCGCGGGCCCGGCCGTCGTCGATCCACACCGGGCCGCCGTCGCCGAACAACGCGAACACGGGCAACGCGATGCCGCGCCCGCAGCCGCGGCCCGCCCAGCGCCAGCTCGAGGATCTCAGCGACATGGAGATCCCGACGTTCATTCGGAGACAGATGGATTGAAGGGGGCGACCCGCCTCCTCACCGGTGCGGTGATCGCGGCGCTCGCGATCGCCGCATTGCGTTTGCCGGCCCCGCGTCCCGGGCGGCCGGGCGAGCGGCTCCCGCGCCGCTGGTTCCAGCATGACACCATCGGGCAGGGCGAGACCCTCACGCAGGTGCTGATGCGCCGCGGCCTCTCGCCGCGCGAGGCCGCCGAGGTGGTGTCGGCGACCGCGCTCGATCCCCGCCGCGTCCCCGCCGGGCTCACGGTGGAGGTGAGCGGTGACACGTCGACGACGATGATCGGCCACGTGCGGCTGTTCCTCGGCCTCGACCGCATCATGCACGTCACGCGCGCCGACAGCGCGAGCGGCTGGGTGATGAGCGACGAGCGGATCCCCTGGACCACCGAGACGCTCATCGTGCGCGGCGTGGTGCACTCGTCGCTCTACGAGGCGGTCGAGGACGGGGCGAAGGACCTGCTCCCCGCGCGCGCGCGGCAGGAGCTCGCCTGGAACATCGCCGACATCTACGAGTACCGCGTCGACATGTCGCGCGAGCTGCAGCAGGGCGACGAGGTGCGCGTGCTGTTCGAGCGCCAGTCGCTGCCCAACGGCAGCGTGCGGATCGGGACGGTGCTCGCGGCGGGGCTCCAGCGTGCCGGCACCGAGGTGCAGGCCATCCGGATGGACATCGACAACGGCCGCAGCAAGTACTACGACGAGAAGGGGCGCTCGCTCGCGGCGAGCTTCCTGCGTTCGCCGGTGCAGTTCCGGCGGATCTCCAGCATGTTCGGCAATCGCAAGCACCCGGTGCTCGGCACGTGGCGGCAGCACCAGGGCATGGACTACGCGGCCAACAGCGGCACGCCGGTGCGGGCGATCGGCGACGGCGTGGTGGTGTTCACGGGGCGGAAGGGCGGCTACGGGAACACGGTCGAGATCCGGCATCCGAACGGCTACGTGACGCGGTACGGGCACCTGCGCGGGTTCGCCGAGGGGATCCACTCGGGTGCGCGGGTGAACATCGAGCAGACGATCGGCTACGTCGGCATGACGGGACTCGCGACAGGCCCGCACCTCCACTTCGAGGTCCTCATCGGGGGCGTGCAGAAGGATCCGCGCCGCGTGCTGCAGGCTACTGCTGGGCCGCCGCTGGTCGGCGCGGATCTCGAGCTGTTCCAGCGGATTCGTGCGGCTGCCGTGTTCGCTTTGGATCAGCCGGCTGGGGTCGTGCGCGCTGCTCGGTAGGCGCGCGGTGGATTCGCTCGTGAGCTGAGGCGGGCGGGGGCGGTCTCTCCGTCCCAGCCACGCGTGCTTCACGCTGCGAGCCCGCCGCAACGGCGCGGCGGTCTCTTGCTACACGCGAGGCTGGGCCTGCGCGACCGCCCCCGCCCGCCTCCTCGGCGCGCTGGACTGCGCGCGCGGTGGTGTAGGCGCGCGTGACCCCGCCGGCGCTCCTGCGAAGATGCGCCGCGCGATACCGTGCTGGATCATGCCGCGACGCCGCGCCGAAGGGCGGCGCCCCGCCCCTGGGCTCCAGCCGCGCGTAGGAGCCTTCTGCGTGCCCCCACTGGCACCCCGAAGCGAGTCAGCTCGCGCGCCGATCGCTCGCAGGAGCTACCCCGCATCCAGGTATCACGGCGCGCGCGAAGCGCCGCGCCGCCCCCCGCATCCCACAGTGGCGCGCGATGCAGGCGCGGGAGGAGGCAGCCGCGGAGACCGGCCCCGCAGCGTGTAAGCGGCAGGGCCGGGCGCAGCGGCTGCCTCCGACCCGCGCCGGTACCGCGCACCGGACCCGCAGGAAGAGCCAGCAGAACGAGCCGAAAGCCATCGCTCGGGCGGCGGCGCGCGTAGATTACGCGACCCAATGATCTCCTGGATTCTTGCTCTCGGAGCGGGCTTCGCGCTCGCAGCGCTCGGGTATGGCGCGCGGCCGGCCCAAGCCGCGCGGCTCGTGTTCGGCCTGCGCTTCCTCGCCGGCACCATCGCCGCCGCGCTGCTCCTCGACGCCCCCCTCGCGCCCATGCGCCCCCTCGCCCACTGGGTCGGCGTGGACGCCAGCGCGAGCTGGAGCCTCACCGGCGGCGGCTGGACCGCCGCGAATCGCACCGTCGACTCGCTCCGCTCTGCCGGCGCCGACTCCGTCCTCCTCTTCGGCGACTCGGTCCGCACCGGTGCGCTGCCGACCGTGCCCGCCGACCGCGCGTCACGCGTCGAAGCGCTGGTAGAGGCCGCCATGGCGACCGGACGGCCGCTCGTCATCGTCACCGATGGACGCATCGACGATCCCGAGCGCGTCACTCGGCTCCCGCGCGGGTCGGCCGTCATCGTCATCCCGGGGGATTCCGCCCCCGACGCCGCCATCGCGCTGCTCGATGCGCCGGGCGGCGCGCTCGGTGGCGACACCATTCCCGTGCGGATCGTGGCGAAGGCTGGCGCCGCGGGCTCGGGCGTGGCGACGCTCGAGCTCCGGCTGGATGACCGCGTCATCTCCTCGTCACGGCTGCCCGCGATGAACGCGTACGAGGAGCGCGAGGTCCGCATCACCGTGCCCGTGCCCGCGAATGACGCCACGCGACTCCTCGCCGCGCGGATCGTTGCGGCCACCCCCGATGCCGTGACGCAGAACGACACCGCCTCGGCGCCGCTCGTCGTGTCCGGTGCTGCGGCCGCGACGTTCATCTCGACCAGTCCCGATCAGGACGCCCGTTTCGCGCTCACCGTGCTGCGAGGCACGCGTCGCGGCCCCGTGCAGGCCTTCTGGCGCGTCGCGCGCGACCAGTGGCGCACCGACGGCGCCATGCGCCCGGTGAGCGAAGCCGTCGTGCGCGCCGCCGCCGCGTCGGCGCCGCTGCTCGTGATCCACGGCGACACCGCCGTCTTCGGCGCGCCGCGCTCACTCGGCCGCGGCGCGACGGTGCTCATGGTGCCGCCCGCCGCCGGCGATGACTACTACCCGGCCGGCACCGGCGACTCGCCGCTCGCCGCGGGACTGGCTGGAGTGCCGTGGGACTCGCTTCCGCCGCTCGACGTCGCCGCGATGGCGCCGCGCGGGTATCCCGCAGTCATCGCGCGTCGTGCAAGGCGGTTCGACGAGCGCACGGTGTTCCATCTCGAGGACGGCGCGCGGCGCTCGGTGGTGGTGCCGGCGAGCGGGCTGTGGCGTTGGCGTCTGCGCGGCGGCCGCACGGCCGATGCGTTCGATGCGGTGTGGGGGAGCGTCTTCGACTGGGTCGGCGACGAGCGCAATCAGGCCGCGCGCGCCGCGGGTGGCGCTGGCGGCGCCTCCGCCGCGGCGAACGGTTCGGGCCCGGCGAGCTCCGCCAGCGGCGTTTCCCCCTCGCGGACCGCGCTCCGCGCCGAGGGGGTGCCGCGCCGGCCGAGTGTCGCGTCGGGCGCGGTGGGTGACGGCGTCCCGATGGACCGTGCCCCGCGCGCTCTGCTCGCCTGGTGGCTCGCGGCCATCGCGATCGTCGCGCTCTGCGCGGAGTGGCTCCTGCGCCGCAAGATCGGGTTGCGCTGACGAGCGGTCCCGGCGCTATACAGACGATCCATTGATTCCGTCTGTATGTCGAGCGTAGGTTGAGGGCGACCCTCAACGGAGCGCTCGATGGCCAAGCGGAAGACCAAGGCGAAGGCGGGCCGGAAGGCCGCCGCCACCTCCCAGCCCGAGCGGCGCATGGTCCGGAAGAACTTCTACGTCGATCAGCGCAAGCTGGATGAGGTGAAGGAGTACCTCGGACTCGATTCCGAGACCGCGACGATCGACGCGGCGCTCGACCGGCTCACGTTCGCGCGTGAGCTCATGGAAGGCATGCGCAAGCTCGCCGATGCAGGTGGGCTTGAGTATCCCGACGAAGGGGACGCCGAAGCGGGCATCGCGTATTGGAAGGCTCGTAACGGATGATCTGGTCTCTCGACAGCAACGTGTTCATCGACGGGCTTCGTATCGCGGACGCCGAAGCGGACATGGCCGAGTTCCTGCGATCGGGGCCCGACGTCGAGGTGTCCAGCATCGTCGCCGCAGAACTCGAGAAGGGTGCACGCACCCCGCGGGCACGCGCGCGGCTCGAGTCCGGTGTGATCGGCGCGCTGCTGCGTCGCGGTCGCGTCGTCGCCCCGAACGACTCCGAGTGGCAACGCATGGGGCGGTTGCTGGGCGACCATCCCGAGTGGCCGCGCACCGCGAGCCGACAGAACGACGTGCTGCTCGCGGTGCAGTGCGTCGAACGCGGGTGGGCGCTGGTCACTCGCGACAAGGACTTCGCGGGGATCGCGCGAGCGTTGCCCGCGCTCAGATCGGTATTGCCGTTCCCTCGGCGCCCTCCAGACTAGGGGATCCGCCGCCCCTGAGCCGCGGTCCAGAGCGCATACCAATCCTCGCGCGAGAGCGATATCTCCGCCGCCCGCGCCGCGCTCTCGATCCGCTCGACCTTGTTCGTCCCGATGATCGGCATCGGCCGCGAGGGATGCGCCATGATCCACGCGTACGCGAGTTGGTCCACCTTCACGTCACCGCCGTAGTGCGGCGCGATGTCCGCCGCGAGCTGCTGCACGCGCTTGCCTGCCGCATCATCGCTCTTCAGCAAGCGACCACCGCCGAGCGGTGACCACGCCATCGGCGCGACGCCGAGGCGCATGCACTGGTCGAGCACCCCATCGAAGATCGGGTCCATGCGGAGCAGGGAGAACTCGATCTGATTGGTGACGAGCGGCTGATCCACTCGCGCGTTCAGCGCCTCGAACTGCGTGACATTGTAGTTGGAGACGCCGGCGCTGCGGATCTTCCCGTCCTTCATCAGTCGATTGAGTCCCTCGGCCGTATCATCCGGATGCGTGAGCCAGTCGGGTCGATGGACGAGCAGCAGGTCGATATGATCGACGCCGAGGAACCGCAGCGACTTCTCGGCGCTCTTGATCATCCGCGCGCCGGACGCGTCGTAGTACGAGACCTTTCGATTCGGGTGGAACGAGTTCGGCACGTAGATCCCCGCCTTCGTGACGATCTCCATGCGATTCCGGAGCCCCTTGTCGAGCGCGAGCGCGGCGCCGATCGCCTCCTCCACCATGTACTTCCCGTAGATCTCGGCCGTGTCGATCGTCGTGATGCCGAGGTCAGCGCAGCGCGTGAGCCGCTCGAGGAGCGACTGCGGCGTGGGCGGGGTGTCGTCGTTCAGGAGGCGCCAGGTGCCATAGACGAGGCGCGAGAACTCCGGGCTGGCCGCGGAGGGCTTGATGCGGGGGATCGCCATGCGATGAAAGATACGACGAGGAGGCAGTAGACCGCGCTCGTCACCGCGCTCCACGCCATCAGGCGGCTGCCGCTGATCCCGATCGGCTCGAGGATGCGCAACGAACCGGTGAGCGCGCCGTGCATGAGCATCGCGACGAACACGCTCTGCGTGCGCTCATGCACCCAGGTCATGAGGATCCGGTACGGCACGAGCGTCGAGAACAGTACGACGACGAGATAGATGGGGATCGGCACGTCGCCGGCGCCGAGACTTCCCCAGTACGACGCGAAGAGATGCCAGAGCCCCCAGATCACGCCCAGCACCACGCCGGTCATGGTCGGCGTGAATCGGCGTCGCAGCGCGGGTGTCGCGAAGCCGGTCCATCCGAGTTCTTCGAAGCATCCTGCGGCCACGCCGGTCAGCATCCCGAGCAGCAGGTGCATCATCGGACGCTCGGCGGTCAGCAGGCCCGGACGGTAGAACGGATCGCCCACGCGGAGCAGCCCCAGCGCGGTGAGGGTGACGATCGGGGCGGTGAACAGCGCGACGAAGTACCAGCGCGCAGGCACGCGCCAAGCGCGGACCCGTGCGGCGAGCCGCTGCAGACCTTCACGCCCGCCGTCGAGCCACGCCGCAGCGAGCCCGGCGATGCTCGGACCAAGCAGCATCACCGCGACCAGCGGTGCGAGGAGGCGCCAGAACTCCGCCTCCGACGCGACGGGGAATCCATCGACGCCGACGATCGCGACCAGACCGCCCCAGGAGATGCCGAAGGCGAGCGCGAAGTATGAGATGAGGGGATAGCGTTCGAACCAGCTGGACCGGGTATCCACGGGACCTCCGACTGGGAGCGAGTCCATGGTCGGGCCGGGAGGGCAGGCCGACAATCGGGGGACGTCCCGAGAGCCAGCGCGGGAATCCCGTAAGGGGCTGCCCTGCCGTGCCTTGCGCGTCGTTTCGCGCAGCCTCGCGGCACGACGATGGCGGGTGGGAGTGCCCGGCGCCGCACACTTCGGGCGCAGATCCCTCACGACCCCGGTCTTGTTCGGTTGTACGTCAAGTTGTACAATATGGCGTACAATCTCCGACGAGGCGACCGTGCGTCAGATCAAGTCAACCCGGGACATCCAGCCAGTGAGCGAGTTCCGCGCGAACGCCGCGAAGTTCCTCGACCAGGTGCGTGAGACCAAGAAGCCTTTGGTCATTACGCAGCATGGGCGGGGGGCCGCGGTGTTGCTCGACATGGAGAGCTACGAGGATATGCTCGAGGAGCTCTTGGATCGGCGCGCGATCATGGCCACGCAGGCTGCGGCGCGGGAAGGCACCTTGATCGACAACGAGGTCGTGATGCAGGATCTGCGAGAGCGCTACGGCGTCTGAGGACACGTTGGTCGCCTGAGGCCACGGCGCAGCTCGGAGCCGCGGTCGCGTGGTGGCTGAGCTCGGATGCTCGTGGGCTGGACTCGTGGCTGGGCGAACTTCGGCGAGCGCTCGCCACCCTCCAGCGCTTCCCCGATTCGGGGAGACTCGTCGCGAGACCGAACCTTGAGGGCGCGAGGTCTCTGCTCGTCGAGCCCTATCGTCTCGTCTACTATCGGGCCGGTGAAGAGGTGCTCATCTCGGATCTCCGCCACGTGCGCCGCGAGTCTGCGCCCCACCTCGACCTCCTGAAGTGACCCCGCCCACGCGCCCCGGCTAGATTCCCCTCCATGGCACTCCTCTTCCGCCGCAAGGACGAAGCCCCCCGCAAGTCGCTCTGGCAGCGGATCAAGGACGTCGCCCTCACCGACGTCGCGGTCATCGCGCGCGGAGGCGTGGATGCGGGCTCGCTGGAGATGCTCGAGCAGACGCTCCTCGAGGCCGATTTCGGCGTGCCGGTCACCATGCGCTTGGTCGAGACCGTGCGCGCACAGGCCCAGCGTGGGACCGTGAAGTCCCAAGAGCAGTTCCTCGACGCGCTCCGCACCGCCGTCGAGGGCGCGCTCCGGTCGGGCAAGAGCGACCCGGCGCTGCACCTCCCCGGCGAGAAGCCCGCCATCGTGCTCGTCCTCGGTGTGAACGGCGCCGGCAAGACGACCTTCATCGGCAAGCTCGCCTCCAAGCTGCGCGCCGAAGGCAAGTCGGTCCTGCTCGGCGCCGGCGACACGTTCCGCGCGGGTGCGATCGACCAGCTGCGCGTATGGGCCGAGCGGACCAAGAGCGAGTTCGTGGGTGGCACACCGGGTGGCGATCCGGGCGCGCTCGCTTGGCAAGCGATCGATGCCGGTGTCGCGCGTGGCGTGGACGTGGTCATCATCGACACCGCGGGCCGCCTGCACACGAGCGGCGCGCTGATGGACGAACTCAGGAAGGTCCAGCGCGTGGTGGAGAAACGCATGCCCGGCGCGCCGCACGAGGCGCTGCTCGTGCTCGACGGGACCGTCGGGCAGAACGCGGTGCAGCAGGCGAGGATCTTCAGCGAAGCGGTGCCGGTCACCGGGATCGTCGTGACCAAGCTCGACGGCACCGCGCGCGGCGGCGTGGTGCTCGCGGTGCACGAGGCGATCGACGTGCCGGTGAAGTTCATCGGCGTGGGGGAGCAGGCGAAGGACCTCATGGCCTTCGATGCGGGCGCCTTCGCGCGCGACCTCTTGGAGTCATGAGCGCGCAGCCCGCCGCTCTGTCGTTGGCGCTCGGTGACCGCTACCGGGTGGATCGCGAGCTCGGGCAGGGCGGCATGGCGACGGTCTGGCTCGCGCAAGACCTGAAGCACGAGCGCGAGGTCGCCATCAAGGTGATGGGCACCGAGGTCGGCGACGACGCGGGCGAACGCTTCTTGCGTGAAGTGCGGATCGTCGCGCGGCTCAATCATCCGCACATCCTCCCGCTGCACGACAGTGGCATCGCCGACGGCCTGCCGTACTTCGTCATGCCGTACATGCGCGGCGAGACGCTGCGTCAGATGCTCGCGCGCCGCGGACGGCTCGCGGTGGACGAGGCGGTCGATCTCATCAGCCCCATCGCGTACGCGCTCGGCTACGCGCACGCGCAGGGCGTGATCCATCGCGACATCAAGCCCGAGAACATCCTCCTCCACGAGGGCGAGCCGGTGCTCGCCGACTTCGGCGTGGCGCTCGGCGCGCGCGCCGAAGGCGATGCGGGCGATCCGCGCCGGACCGCGACGGGGATCGCGGTGGGCACGCCGCTCTACATGAGTCCCGAGCAGGCGCTCGGTCAGGCGGACCTCGATCCGCGCAGCGATGTCTACTCGCTCGCGTGCGTGCTCTTCGAGCTGCTCGCCGGCGAGCCGCCGCTGCTCGGCGACTCGCTCGCCGCGACGGTCGCGCGCCGCATCACCGGCCCCGCGCCGTCGGTGGCCGAGCGGCGGCCCGAGGTGAGTCCCGGCGTCGACGCCGCGCTGCGTCGCGCGCTCGCGCCGGACCGTGCTGCGCGTTTCGCGACGCCGGTGGAGTTCGCCCAGGCGCTCGCCGCACCCGGTGTCGCTCGGCCACGCGCGCCGGTGATCGCCGTGATGCCGTTCCGCAGCATCAATGCGGACACCGAAGCCGAGTGCTTCGCCGACGGGATGGCCGAGGACGTGATCGCGCATCTCGCCAAGCTGCACACGCTCGACGTGATCGCGCGCGCCTCGGTGGCGCCGTATCGCACGCGCACCCTGCGCCCGCGCGCGATCGCCGGTGAACTCGGCGCGACCGCGCTGCTCGACGGCAGCGTGCGGAGAGCGGGGAACAGGGTGCGCGTGGTCGCCGAGCTGGTGGACGGCGCCAGCGAGCAGCAGATGTGGGCCGAGACGTACGACGGCGACCTCACCGACATCTTCGCCATCCAGAGCGACGTCGCGCTCAAGATCGCCGCCGCGATGCGCGTGGTGCTCACGCCCGAGGAGCGCACGCGCGTCGAGCGCGAGCCGACCACCGACGTGATCGCCTACGAGCGATATCTCCTCGGCCGGCAGCAGGTGACCAAGTGGACGCGCAGCGGCATGCACGAGGGTGTGCGCCTGCTCAAGGAGGCGACCGCGCGCGATCCCGGGTTCGCTCAAGCGCATGCGCAGATGGGACTCGCCTGGTCCGAGCTCCTGCAGAACGACGAGGGCGATCGCGAGGAGGCGTACGCCAACGCCATCGCCGCGGCGAATCGTGCGCTGGAGATCGACCCCGAGATCGCGACCGCGCACACCGTGCTCGGGCACCTGAG
Organism: uncultured Gemmatimonas sp.; assembly: GCA_964464585.1. GTDB lineage: Bacteria > Gemmatimonadota > Gemmatimonadetes > Gemmatimonadales > Gemmatimonadaceae > Pseudogemmatithrix. The sequence continues at coordinate 152,673 of CAYXGS010000002.1, forward strand.
CGCCGTGCACGACTTCGAGTGGGCCGAGGCGGAGCGTCGGTTCAAGCTCGCGGTGGGGATCGAGCCCGGGAACGCCGACGCGTGGGATCTCTACGGGCGGTTCTGCTACGCAACGGGCCGGTTCGACGAGGGACTGGTGATGGTCCAGCGCGCGCACGCGCTCGATCCCGTGGCGCACCGAAGCGACGTGCCCACCGCGTTGCTGCGTGCCCGCCGATTCGAGGAGGCCATGCATGCGTCGCGCTCGCTGCTCGAGGCCGACCCCGCACATGAGCGCGGCCACATGAACCTCGGCTGGGCGCTCTTCTTCCTCGGCCGTCATGACGAGGCGCTGGCGTCCATGCGCGAGGCGATGCGCATCTCGCCCGACAAGTCGCAGTGGGTGGCGCAGTACGGCGAGGCGCTCGGTCTCGCCGGGCGCACCGCCGAGGCGCGCGAGCAGCTGGCGCGGCTCGAGGCGATGTCGCGCGAGCGGTATGTGTCGCCGTACCACTTCGTGTATCTGTACGTCGGGCTCGGCGAGCACGATCGCGCGCTGGACGCGCTCGAGCGCGCATATGAGGTGCGGAGCGGGTCCATCCATAGCATCGGCACCTCGTTCCTGCTCGAGCCGCTCTACGGGCACCCGCGCTTCGTCGCGCTGCTCGAGAAGATGCATCTCCCCGGCTGATGGCGCGCTCGGTGGCGCCTCGGGACGGGAGCTACTCCGCCCGCAGCGCCCGCATCGGATCCACTCGCGTCGCCCGCCGCGCCGGCAGCGCGCTCGCGAGCAGCGTCACCGACAGTACCACGAGCGCGACGCTCACGAAGACGCCCGGATCCGTTGCCGATTGATGGAAGAGCAGCGGCTGCACCCACCGCGCCGCCGAGCGTGCGACGAGCAGACCGATCGCGCATCCGACGAAGGTCAGTGCGAGCGCGTCGCGCACCACGAGCGTGATCACGTCGCGCGCGCTCGCTCCGAGCGCGACGCGTACGCCGAGCTCGTGCGATCGTCCGGCGACGCCGTAGCTCACGACGCCGAAGAGTCCGACCGCCGCGACCACGAACGCGAGCCCGCCGAGCGCGGTGAAGAGCATCGCGCCGATCTCCCACGACCGCATCTGCGCGTCCACCACCTCCTGCAGCGGGCGCACGACCACGAATCCATCCCCCGGCATCGCGCGCGTGAGGGCCTGACGGAGCGGTTCGAGGTAGGGCGTCGGATCCTCGCCGCGCGCGCGCACGAGCATCGTGTGCGTCCCCCACTCCTCGAACTGCGCGACCGGCATGTAGTACATGAACCGCGGGTCGTCCACGAGGCTCTGCTGCGCCGTGTTCTCGGCGATCCCCACGACCTCGCGGCAGGGGCCGCGCGCGCCTGCGACCGGCGGACCGAACGCGACGTAGAGGCACTTCCCGAGCGCATCCTGTCCGGGCCACAGCGCCTCCGCCATCGACGCGCTCACCACCGAGATCAACGGCGCGCCGAGGCGGTCGGTCTCCTCGAAGCCGCGCCCGCGGAGGATCCGCGTGCGCATCAGTCGGAAGTACTGCGCGCCCGCGACCTGGAAGTTGAACCGGCCGAGCGCGTCCACCGAGTCGATGCCGTCCACGCGCAGCGTCGTGGTGTTGGTGCCGAACAGGCGGCTGTTCACGTCGACGCTCGCCTCGATCCCCGGCAGCGCCACCGCCGCCGCGTGGAGGTGGCGCTTCATCGTCGCGAACGCGGCCGCGTCCTGCCCCGCATCGCGCTCGTCGATCGTCACCTCGATCACCGGCCGCACGTCGTAGCCCAGCGGCATCGCGCGCGCGTTGCCGAAGCTCTTCACGAACAGCGAGGCGCCCACGAGCAGGACCACCGAGAACGCGACCTGCACCGTGAGCAGGGCGGTCTGCAGGCGCGAACGGCGCGCTCCCCCTTCGCGCTCGCCGCCCTTCATCATCCCCGCGAGGTCGCTGCGCCGTGCGAGCCGCACCGGCCCGAATGCGATGAGCAGTGTCGTCATGAGCGCGCAGCCGAGCGCGACGCCGATGGTCCGCGCGTCCTCGGTGAGCACGAACGGCGATCCCTCGGGGAGGAGGAGCCGACGGATCGCCGTGCCGCTCCACTGCGCGACGAGGATCCCGGCTGCCGCGCCCAGGAGCGAGAGGAGCAGACTCTCGGTGACGAGTTGCGAGACGAGCCGCGTGCGGCCTGCCCCCAGCGCCAGCCGTACCGTGAGCTCGCGCCGGCGACGGATCACGCGCGCGAGCTGGAGATTCGCGACGCTCGCGCAGGCGATGAGCAGCACGATCACGGCGACGCCGGCCACCCAGAGGAGGACGCGCGTTTCGCGGCCGGGCTCGGGTCCGGCGGCCGTCTTCACCGCGCCCACCAGCGCGCGCGGTCGCACGAGCGAGTCGGGCAGGACGCGCGGATTGATCGCGCGCGCCGCCGCGCGGCTCCGGATGTATGCGCCCGTGAGTTCGGTGTCCATCGCCTCGTCACTCACGCCGGGAGCGCGCCGCACGAGCACCTCGGTCCAGTCCCAGCTGTAGTCTGTCGCGAAGGTCCGCGCCGAGTTGAATCCCAGCAGGTGCGGTACGGCGGTCATCGGCACGAAGATGTCGGGGCGCCGGCCGGCCGCCGACCCGATGAACCCGGGCGGCGCGACGCCGATGATCGTCACATCGCGCACGCCGATCCGCAGTGTGCGGCCGATCACGTCGTCGCCGCCGAAGTCCGCCTGCCATCGCTCGTGCGTGAGCACCGCCACCATCGCCCCTTCGGGCGGCTGATCCTCCTCGGCCGTGAAGTAGCGGCCGCGCACCGGTGGCGCGTCGAAGAAGCCGAACATCGACGCGCTCACCGCCGCCACCTTCCGCTCGGCCGACTCATCGCCGCGGCCCACCGCGATCCGCCACTCGGAGAAGGCCGCGACCGCGCTCGCCGTGCGAAGGTCGCGCGTCAAGTCGAGGTAGCGCGTGTAGGGGAAGGTCGTGTTGGTCGAACGCCGGCCCTGGTAGGTCGTCTGGATGTAGACGCGCCGCACGCTCCCCGGATCCCGCAGGTACGGATGCGGCCGGAACATCAGGCGGTCGATGATGCCGAACATCGCCGCGTTGGCGCCGATGCCGAGGGCGAGCGTGACGACCGCCGCGAGGGTGAAGCCGGGCGACCGGCGCAGCCCGCGCCCGGCGTAGCGCAGGTCGCGGAGCAGCGTCTCGATGAACGGGAATCCCCAGGCGGCGCGACTCTCCTCCTTGAGGAGGCCGAGGTTGCCGAGCTTGCGTCGCGCGGCGGCCCGCGCATCGGCCGGGGAGAGCCCCGTGGCTTCCAGATCGCGCGCGAGGAGCGTGAGATGCTCCTCGAGATCGGCCTGGAGCTCGCGCTCCAGTGCCGGCCGCCGTCGCCAGGCGGTGAGTCGGCCGAGGATCTCGCGGAGGGTCACGACTCGGCCCCTCGGAGCACGCGGCTCGTCGCCTCGACCGATCGCAGGAACGAGGCCGATTCCTCGCGGAGCTGCCGTCGCCCCGACGTCGTGATGGTGTAGTACCGCCCCTGTCGCCCCGTGGAGGTCTGCTTCATCTCCGATCTCACCCACCCCTTCACCTGCATCCGTTGGAGGGCGGGGTAGAGCGATCCCTCCTCGACGCGCAGGTCGTCCTGCGACAGGCGCTGGATGTGCTGGGCGATCCCGTAGCCGTGGAGCGAGGCTATGCTGAGCGTCTTGAGGATGAGCAGGTCGAGCGTGCCTGCGAGGATCTGGGAGCGGTCGTCGGCCACGGGGTCTCCTATACTGTTCACGTCTAGGTATAGGTCAGACACCGACTGCCGGCAAGTGGTTTGAATGGCGGCGGCGATGGAATGCTGGGAGTTGCCCGGGATCGGTGAGCGCGCGCGGTGCGCGGGACTAGATTCTTCGCCCATGGCCGCGCCGACCCGCCTGACGCTCGAGACCCCCGTCACCTATCTGAAGGGGGTGGGGCCTCGGCGCGCGGAACTCCTGAAGCGGTTGAACATCTTCACCGCGCGCGACCTGCTCTTCCACATCCCGCACCGGTACGAGGACGCGAGCACCGTCACCCCCATCGCGCGCTTGCGCGTCGGCGACGACGCGACCGTGATCGCGAAGGTCATCTCCAAGGGGATCCTCCCCACGCGGAAGGGCCTGCGCGTGTTCCAGGCCGTCGTGCAGGACGCGAGCGGACTGATAGAGTGCGGATGGCCCGGCCAGCCGTGGCTCGACCGGCAGATCAATCCCGATGATGTACTGCTGCTGAGTGGGCCCGTGCGGTTCTTCCATGGAAGGCAGCTCGCGCCGCGCGAGTGGGTGAACCTCGGCAAGGATGCAGACGGCACCAACGGCGGCCGCGTGCTCTCCGTGTATCCGGCGACCGAAGGGCTGTCGGTGAAGGTGATCCGCGGGCTGATCGAGACGCATCTCGATGTGTTGCTGCCGCAGGTGGAGGAGTACCTGCCGGCGGCAATGCTCGCCGAGGCGGGCGTGCCGTCGCTGCGCGATGCGCTGGCCGCGGTGCACAGACCCGTCGCGCTCGCGTCGGCGCTCGCGGGGCGCGCGCGGCTTGCGTATGAGGAGCTGTTGTTCGTGCACATCCTGCACCGGCGCGCGCGGTTGCTCGCCGCGGAGAAGCGGGATGGGATCAACTATGTGAACAAGCGCGAACTCACGACGAAGTTCCGTGAGGCGCTGCCGTTCGAGCTGACCAAGGCGCAGGTGCGCGCGGTGCGGGAGATCGTCGCCGACATGTGCACCGACTCGCGGATGCATCGGTTGCTGCAGGGCGATGTGGGGTCAGGGAAGACCGTGGTCGCCGTGTTCGCGGCGTTGCTCGCGATGGAGAACGGGTATCAGGTCGCGCTCATGGCGCCGACCGAACTGCTCGCCGAGCAGCATGCGCGGACGCTCGACAGGTTGCTTGCGCCGCTGGGGATCATCCCCGTGCTGATCACGGGGTCGCGGAGTGCGAAGGAGCGGAAGCTCGCCGCGACGCGGCTGGAGAGTGGGGAGCCGCTGATCGCGGTCGGCACCCACGCGCTCGTCGCTGACGGGACCAAGTTCGCGAAGCTCGGGCTGGCGATCATCGATGAGCAGCATCGGTTCGGGGTCGATCAGCGGCGCGTGCTGTCGGAGGGTGGGGCGGGGGCTTCGCGAGGCAGTGCGAAGGGGTCCGCGGGCGCTCCCGGCGGCGTGCAGAAGCCGGATGTGCTGCTCATGTCGGCGACGCCCATTCCGCGGTCGCTGGCGCTCACGATGTATGGGGATCTTGCGGTCTCGACGCTCGATGAGAAGCCGCCAGGTCGGGAGCCGGTGACGACGGCGTTGCGGCCGGAGTCGGCGCGGGAGAAGGTGTTCGCGTTCGTGGGTCGGCAGATCGATGCGGGGCGACAGGCGTATGTCGTGTATCCGCTCGTCGAGGAATCCGAGAAGGTCTCACTGAAGGCTGCGACGACTGCGTTCGAGGAGCTCACCGCCGGTGCGCTGCATGGGCGGCGGGTGGCGCTGCTGCATGGGAAGATGGCGGCCGAGGAGAAGGACTCGATCATGCGGCGGTTCCGGGATGGGTTGCTGGACGTGCTGGTGGCGACGACGGTCATCGAGGTGGGGATCGATGTGCCGAATGCGACCGTGATGCTGATCGAGCATCCGGAGCGGTTCGGGCTGTCGCAGCTGCATCAGATGCGGGGGCGCGTCGGGCGCGGCGCCGGGCTCGAGTCCTACTGCATTCTGCTCGGGGATGTCGGAGAGGAGGCGATGCTGCGGCTTCAGGTCTTCCTCGATACGGAGGATGGGTTCGAGATCGCCCGCGAGGACCTCCGGCTCCGCGGGATGGGAGACTTGTTCGGGGAGCGGCAGTCCGGGGTTCCTACTTTCCGCGTGGCTGATCCGCTGCGGGATGAGGAGTTGTCGGAGGTGGCGCGGGTCGGAGCGGAGCGGATCCTGGCGGAGGATCCGGAGCTCAAGAAGCCGCAGCACAAGGCGATGCAGGGGATGCTGCGGCGGGGGTATGGGCGGGCGATGGAGCTATTCAGAGTTGGGTGACTTGGCGCTCATCCCGATTCGAGGCTCCCTCGCGGTGGCACTCTGGATAGCCCTCGTCGGTTGCGAGCGTGTCGAACCGATTGCGACCGTCAGCGCCACGCGCGACAGCGCCGGCGTGCGAATCACCGTCGTCCCCGGTGCCCTCGTCACGCGCGCGCCAACGTGGGAGGCGAGCGCGCGGCCGCTGATGAGTATGGGTGAGGCGACGTCGGGGGGAGCGTCGCAGTACTACCGCATCACTGGTGTCCGCCAGCTCTCAGGCGACCGCATCATGTTCTCGACGGATGGGTCGAAGCAGCTCATCACGGTGGACTCCGTCGGCACCACGCTTGCGGTACGCGGGCGCCCCGGACGCGGCCCGTTCGAGTTCCTCCACCTGCAGATGCTCAAGTCAGCCGACACGACTGCGCTCGCGCTGTTCGACGCACTGCAGCGGCAGGTCACCGTGCTTCCGTCGCCGACCGCCGACCCTTCCGTCCTCTCGCTCGCCGCCCTCGGACTCGGCTCGATCATCCCGCTCGTGCGATTCGCGGACGGCGAGTTGTTGGCGCGCCGACCAGGCCCGCTGCCACCGACCGCCGCGAAGGGCGTCGTGCATGGCGTGGACTCGCTGGTGCGCGTGGATGGTCAGGGCCGCATCGTCGCGAGCTTCGGCGGGCACGCGGCCGATGATCGCGTGCTCCGACTCAACGCCAGCGGGGGACTCACGGGCGGGCGGCCTCCCTATCGGCGCCAACTACTGGTCGATGGGGATGACTCGACGGTGGTCATCGCCGCCACCGGCGAGTGGGAGTTGCGGCTCTTCGACGCGCGTGGCGGCGCGCCGCGCATCGTGCGCATCGAGATGCCGCGCCGTCCAGTCGATGCGTCGATGCGGAGGCTGTATCGAGAGCGCGTTCTGCGCGACGTGCGCGACGAGTACGGCATCCGCGAATGGACCATGCTGTCCGACGACGATGTCTTTCCGCGCGAACTCCCCGCGTTCGACCAGCTCCTCATTGACCGTGAGGGAGCGATCTGGCTGCGCGAGAGCGTGACACTCGCCGACGCGTCGGCCCAGTGGACGGTCGTCGACAGGGCCGGCGTTCCGATCGCGCGAGTCCGACTCCCCGCGGCGTTCACGCCGTACGATGTGACTCGCGATCGCATCGCCGGCGTCTGGCTCGATTCACTCGGTGGAGAGCAAGTTCAGGTATGGACGATCACGCGCCGCTGACGCCATCGCGGCCTCCGTTGGGGCGAGCAGGCCCCGGCGGCCCCATCGCTGCGATGCGCCGCCGGTTCAACACGCGATCGCCGTGAGGTTCGGGAAGAGCCGCTGGGGACCGAAGAACGGGTCGGGGCCGATGTTGAGCGGGTTGGAGATGGTGAGCGAGGCGCCAATGACGTTGTTGATGCGTCCGCACGCGATGCTGAACCGCCCCTGCAGGACAGAGAGCGCGTTCTCCACGGCCGGGAACTGGCTCGCCATGGCGTACAGCCCGCCGATGCTCACGTTCCCCGAGTTGATGTTCGCGCAGGCCGTCGCGATCGGCGTGGCGAGCTGGGAGCCCCAGCTCGCCGAGCAGAGCGAGTTGATCGCGTCGGTCACCTTGGCGGCGACCTCGCCTGAGAGCACGCCCTGCGGGTTCGCGAGCCGGTTCGCGAGCAGCGGCGGCAGCGGGATGATCCCCGAGACGTCCTGGATCCGCGGCACGCTCGACCCGGTCAGGGAGCTGCCGAGCGATGTGAGCGCCTCCTCGACCTTCGCCTCGGTCAGTCCGAGTTGGCTGGTGAATGTGCCGATGCTGTTCGCAAGCCGCGAACCGGAGCCGGACCGCAGGGAGGCGCGCAGCGCGCGCGCCGGCGGGGCATCGCCGCCCAAGGGGATGCAACCTTCGACGGAGCCCCCCGGGGCCACCTTGAACTCGAATCCGACCTCGCCTGATGCCTCGATCTTCGCGCCGGCGAACGCACCGGTCCCCGCCCACGCGCCGAGCGATCCGGCACCTTCGCCCTTCGCCTCGGCCTTCGATGCGATCGCGCCTTCGAGGCCCACCTCGATGTTCGCGCACGCCTCCCAGCCTCCGGTGACGGCATCGTTGGCGATGAAGCTCGCGATGGCGACGACGGAGTCGAGCTGCGCCGCCTGCAGGGAGGAGAGCGTGGGAGCGCCGCCGATGGTCGTGACGCCCGACTGCAGGCTGTCGAGGCGCGCGATGGTGCGCGCACCGTTGGAGTCGAGCTTGGACTCGATCGCGGCGAGGCGCAGGGTCATCGCGTCGAGGCGCGCGAGCACCTCGGAGTCACTGTCGAGTCCGGTCGATTCGGCCGCGCAACTCACGAGCACGACGTTCATCAGGAGCGAACCAGCGAGTAGAGCCGCCGTGTAGGCGGCCGGGCGAGCGACGCGCATAAGTCCTCCGGAGGGCGGGATGGTGCAGCCACCATGGGACTCGGGGCAGGGCGAGGCAAGACTTTTTATCGAGAAGTCGAAGGAGCGCGGGTGCGCGGGCCGGGGCGATGGCGTAATGGTGTCGGGCGGGGCGCTCGGAGAGCGCCTCCGCACTCACTCGATAAGGCTCCGAGGTCACTCGACCAGGCCCATCGGTTACTCGTCGAGGCTCGCCGCTTCTTCAACGGCGCGGGCATACCACGCGACCCGGGCGTCCGGTGATCCGCCGGCGCGGGCAGTCCGCTCGACGCGGCTGCTCGGTGGTACGCCGCCGCGGGCAGCCCGCTCGACGCGGCTGTTCGGTGGTACGGCGACACGGGCAGGCGGCTCGGTCAAGTTGCCCGGTGGTACGCCGCCGCGGTCGGTCCGCTCGATGAGGCTCTCCGCTGGTCCGCCGGCGCGGGCAGCCCGCTCGACGAGGCTGTCCGGTGGTACGCCGGCGCGGTCAGTCCGCGCGACGAGGCTGTCCGGTGGTACGCCGGCGCGGGCAGCCCGCTCAACGAGGCTCTCCGTTGGTCCGCCGGCGCGGACAGTCCGCTCGACGAGGCTCTCCGCTGGTCCGCTGGCGCGGACAGTCCGCTCGACGAGGCTCTCCGCTGGTACGCCCGCGCGGACAGTCCGCGCGACGAGGCTCTTCGCTGGTACGCCGGCGCGGGCGGTGCGCTCGACGAGGCTCTCCGCTGGTCCGCGGGCGCGGTAGATCCGCCCGACAAGGCTGTCCGGCGGTCCGCCCCCGCGGTCAGTCCGCCCGACGAGCCCGCCCGCTGGTCCGCCGCCGCGGACAGTCCGCTAGACCCGCCTGCCCGCCGGCAACTCCCGCGGCCTCGCCCGCGCCCCCCGCGCCGCAGCCACCGCATTCGCGAACGCCGGCGCCACAGGCGGCACGCCCGGCTCCCCAACCCCTCCGATCGGTCCATTCGCATCCAATAGATGCACCCGAATCTCCTTAGGTGCACCGGACATCTGCAGCACCCGGTAATCGTTCAGGTTCGCCTGGACCGCCCGCCCGCGCGCGTACGTCAGCTCCGACGTCATCGCATTCGAAAGCGACATGACCACGGCCCCTTCGCATTGCGACCGCACCCGGTCGGGATGCGCCGCGAACCCGCAGTCCATCGCGATATCCACCCGCGGCACCGAGACGCTCCCATCCGCCTCGACCTTCACCCGCACGACCGCGGCCACATAGGTGAGGAACGACCGATGCACCGCGACCCCGCGCCCCTCGCCACGGGGCAGTGCAGTCCCCCAACCTGATTCCTTCGCCACGGCCTCGAGCACGCGCCTGTGCCGCGCGGTGTCGTTGGGATGGTCCTCCCACTTGGCGCCGTAGTTGTCGACCGGCTTCACCGAGCCGGTCGCGGTCATGTCGATCACGCGATCCCCGCCGAGCGCGTCGATGAGGAACTTCACGGGATCCTTGCCCGCCGCCTGCGCGAGCTCGTCCATGAAGCACCCGAGCGCGAACGCGTGGGGGATGTTCGACACGGACCTGTACCAGCCCACGCGAGTGTGAGCCGGCGCCTTGCACGCTTCCACGCGCACGTTCGGGATCGCATACGGCATATCGAGGATGCCGAGCGCGAGTTCGCCCTCGGAGTGGAAGTCCTGATTGGGAGCGAACGTCGAACCGATCGGCGGCGACGCGATGCGATGGGTCATCCCGACGATCCGCCCGCGCGCATCGAGTCCGGCTTCGAGGCGCTGCATGCTCACGGTGTGCGGATACCCATTCTGGATGTCATCCTCGCGCGTCCACACGACCTTCACCGGCGCGCCGACATCCTTGCTCAAGAACGCGGCCTCGGCGATGAAGTCGGGCTTGGACTTGCGGCCGAACGCGCCGCCGAGGAAGGTGACGTTCACGGTCACCATCGCCTTGTCGATCGACAGCATCCCGGCGACGACGCCCTGCGCGGTCTGGGGATCCTGCGTGCACGCCCACACTTCGCACTTGCCACCGCTGAAGTTTGCCATCGCGGCCGGCGGCTCCATCGGTGCGTGCGCGAGATGCGGCACGTAGTACTCGGCGGTCACCTTCCTCGCCGCACCATTGATCGCCTTGCTCGCGTCGCCGAGGTCTCGCACGACGTTGCCGGGCGCGCGCACGGAGGCTTCGAGCTCCTTGCGATACTCCACGGAGTCGTATGAATCGTTGGGGCTCGCGGTCCATTCGATCGTGAGCTTCTTGCGTCCTTCCATCGCGGCCCAGGTGCTCGTCGCGATCACAGCGACGCCGCCGAGTGGCATCATCCCGGCAGGGATGGGAGCGCCGGGGACTTCGACGACCTTCACGACGCCGGCGACCTTCATCGCCTCGGTGGCGTCGAACTTGGCGACCTTCGATCCGTACACGGGCGGGCGCTGGATCACGGCGGTGCGCATGCCGGGCATCGACATGTCCTGCGCGTACTTCGCCTTGCCGGTGATCATCGCGTTCAGGTCGAGCGACTGCACGGTCTTGCCGATGAAGCGGAACTCTTCGGGCTTCTTGAGCGGCGCGTCGGCCGGGACGGCGAGCTTGCGCGCGCGAGCGACGAGCGCGCCGTACCTCAGCTTGCGTCCCGACTCGGCGTGCACGACCTCGCCGTTGGTCCCCTTCACGCTCGCGACATCGACGCCCCACTCCTCGGCGGCGGCCTGTTGCAGCATCGCACGGGCGGACGCGCCGGCCTTGCGGAAGATCATCCACGCGCCGTTGCGGATGCTGGTGCTCCCATCGGTGTTCTGATCGCCGTACTTCGCGTCGCCGATCGCCTGCTCGATCCGCACGGTGCTCCAGTCGGCCTCGAGCTCGTCGGCGATCGCCATCGCGAGACCGGTGCGCACGCCCTGGCCCATCTCGCTGCGATGGACGACGATGGTCACCGCATCGTCCTCGCCGATCCTGAGCCAGATGGAGGGTTCGAACGGCGCGTCGCCGCCGAACCAATCGCCCACGCAGCTCACGCCGCTGGCGGAGATGGCGAGGACGAAGCCGCTCGCGGCCATTCGGGCGAGGAAGTCGCGGCGGGTGTGGCCGCGCGGCTCGGGCACATCCGCCGAGTCGGGCGCGCCGAGTGAGGAGGAGTGGGCGCGTTTGCCGCGCTCGAGCCAGGGAGCCTTGTGCGCGCTCATGCGGTCACCCCCGCGGCGTTCTTGATCGCCTCGCGGATGCGCGAGTAGGTCCCGCAGCGGCAGATGACGCCGGTCATCGCATCATCGATGTCCTGCTCGGTGGGCTTGGGCTTGGCCTTGAGGAGCGCGGCCGCGGCCATGATCTGCCCGCTCTGGCAATAGCCGCACTGAGGCACGTTCGCGTCGGCCCACGCCTTCTGCACCGGGTGATCGCCCGCTTCGCTCAAGCCCTCGATGGTCACGACGGTCTTGCCTTCAAGACCGGACATCGCGGTGACGCAGGCCGTCACCGGCGCGCCGTCCACATGCACGGTGCACGCGCCGCAAGCGGAGATGCCGCACCCGAACTTGGTGCCGGTGAGGGCGAGTTCGTCGCGGAGGTACCAGAGCAGGGGTTGGGCGGGGTCGCCGGTGTAGTCACGGGACTGGCCGTTCACGGTGAGGCGCATGGACAATTCTGCAGAGCCTGCCGTCCCAGCGCCAATCAGCCACCATCGCGCACGAGGAGCGAAACACCCCGACAGGCCCATTCGTACGCGAGACCAGCCCTCAAACAGGCCAGGCCGACATGCACGACCTCCTCGCGGACCTCCGCTACGCCGCCCGTCAGCTCCTCCGCCACCCCGCCTTCGCCCTGAGCGCCGTCCTCTCCCTCGCCCTCGGCCTCGGCGTCAACGTCACGGTCTTCGGCCTCGCCGACGCGATGCTCCTGCGCAAGCCGCAGGTCGAGGCGCCCGACCGCCTCGTGCGGCTCTACGTGAACAGCCACAGTCCCTTCCGCTGGAATGACTATCAGCGACTCAAGGCCGACCGCTCGGTCTTCTCCCACGTGCTCGTCGAGACCATGCTGCCCGTCTCGCTCGGCGACGCGAACGGGGGAGCGGAGCCGGCGCTCGCGCGCGCCGCGGTGGTGAGCGGCGACTACTTCGCGGCGCTCGGGCTCGAGCCGGCGCTCGGGCAGCTCGCCGACGCGGCACGCGAGGACGTGCCATCGGCGGTCCCCAGGATCGTGCTCAATCACGCGTATTGGACGAGCCGCTTCGCTGCGGATCCGGCGATCGTCGGTCGCACCGTGCGCGTGAACGATCGCGCGTTCGAGGTCGCGGGCGTCGCGCCGGCGCACTTCACCACGGCGCAGGTGCTCTGGACGCCGGACCTCTACGTGGCGATCTCGGAGTCGCCGACGCTCATCGGCGCGGGGCCGGAGAGCTTCGGCGGCAGTCTCTACACCACGGCGCGGCTCGCCGACGGAGTCAGCATGGACGCGGCGAATGCGCGGCTCGCGCAGATGCACGCCGAGGCGGCCGCACTCGACTCGGCGCGCTACGCGCGCACGAGTTGGCGCGCGGCGAGTGCGATCGGTGTGACCGAGGAGATGCGCGGGCCGGTGACGGTCGTCTCGGCGTTCCTGCTCGTCGTCGCGCTCATCGTGCTCCTCGTCGCCTGCTCGAACGTCGGCAACCTGCTCCTCGCGCGGAACGCGGGGCGCGCGCGTGAGCTCTCGGTGCGGGTGGCGCTCGGGGCCGGGCGCTGGCGGCTCATCCGGCAGCTGTTGGTCGAGTCGGGACTCATCGCGGTGGTCAGCGTGGTGGCGGCCTTCCTCCTCTCGCGCTGGAGCATCGCGCTGCTCGCGACCTTCATCCCGCCGGAAGCGGGGATGACGCTCGATGCGCGACTCAACCCGACGGTGCTCGGCTTCGGTCTCCTCCTGGTCGTCCTCGTGCTGCTCGTCGCGGGGTTGCTGCCCGCGCTGCAGGGCACGCGGCGCGATCTCACGGCCGGACTGCGTGAAGGTGCGGCCGGAAGCGGACGGCGTGGTGGCCGGCTGCGCCGAGTGTTCCTCGGGATGCAGGTCACCGCGAGCACGGTGCTGGTCGCCTGCGCGGCGCTCTTCCTGCACAGCCTCGGCAATGCGGGCGAGATCGACGCCGGCTTCGACACGGCGGGGATCCTCGATGCGCGGATGGACCTCGGCCGTCAGCGCGATGCCGCGGCGACCAACACGCTCGTCACCCAGCTCAGCCAGCGGGTGCGAGACCTGCCCGGCGTCACCGCAGTGACGTCGGCGACGATCGCTCCGCTGACGTTCGAGAACTCGGAGGCGGGCATCTGGATCGAAGGGCAGGACCAGCAGGATGCCACCTACACCTATTTCAACGCCGTCGGCGCGGGGTACTTCGGGGCGATGCGGATGCCGCTGGTGACCGGCCGCGACTTCGCGGAGACCGACGGTCTCGCGGCGCCCGGTGTCGCGGTCGTCAATGAGCGATTCGCCGAGCGGTTCTGGCCCGGCGAGAACGCGGTGGGGAAGCGGCTCTCGACGGAGTCGGCGACGGGACCGTGGATCGAGGTCGTCGGCGTCTCACGGATGATCAAGTACAACTCGCTCGCCGAGCAGGCGCCGTCATATCTCTACGTGCCGGTCGCGCAGTCGGGGACGCGCAACCTCATCCTCCATGTGGTCACGGCGCCCGGCGTGCCGATCGATGAGGTGGGCCGATCGATCGTGCGCGCGGCGCGCGAGGTCGATCCTACCCTCCCTCCGCCGCATGTGAACTCGCTCGCGGCCGAGCAGCAGGTGATGATGCTGCCCTCGCGGCTCGGGGCGGCGCTCACGGGCGTCTTCGGCGGACTCGCGCTGCTGCTCGCCTCGGTGGGGATCTTCGGTGTCGCGGCCTTCGACGTGTCGCAGCGGACGCGCGAGCTGGGCATCCGCTCGGCGCTCGGTGCGCCGGCACGGACGCTGCTTCGGCTGGTGCTCCGTGAGACACTGCAGACGGTCGCGATCGGTGCCGGGGCAGGGCTGCTGCTCGCGCTCGGCGCGGCGCGGTTGCTCCAGAGTCAGTTGTACGGGGTCGGGTTCGCGGACCCACTCACCTTCATCGTCACGCCGGTGGTGCTGGTGGTCGTCGCGGGGCTCGCGACGCTGGTGCCGGCGCGGCGGGCGCTCGCGGTGGATCCGGCGGTGGCGCTGCGCGAGGACTGAGGGCACCGTGGGCGAGCACGAAGCTCGAACGATGACAGCCGAGTCCCGCTCCGCGTGATGCCGAAGCCGGGCAACGTTGCGCGCGCCGGACGCGTCGAACGATCGTGAGGGCGGCCGGAGGCCGTGCCCTTCGCCTCACCCGCAACCCCCCGGACAACATGCGCCGTCGCCTCACCGCGGTCCTTCTGCTCGCGTTCGCTCCCCTCGCCGTCGGCGTGGCCCAGCAGGCCGACACGATCCGTCTCCCGCTCCGCTGGGAGATCGCCGAGGGGGGTGCCGCCGTGGCGGAATCGCTCGGCGTGCTCTCGGGCATCGCGGTCGATGCGCGCGGGAACGTCTACGTGTCCGACCGGGGCGCGACGAAGGTCTGGGTGTTCGACTCGCTCGGTCGGTCGCAGCGCGGCATCGGGCGGAAGGGCGAGGGGCCGGGCGAGTTCACGAGCCCGACCGGGCTCGCGGTGGGACCCGACGGTCGGCTCTGGGTGCGCGACGTGACGCGCGTGAGCCGGTTCGCGCCGGATCCGGCGACCGGCCGCCTCACGAGGTTCGAGACGAGCTTCAACGGCCCGCCGATGGGCGACTGGATGTCCGCGCGCGCGTCGCGTTTCACCGCGGACGGCGACTTCACGTATCCCGAGTTCAACGTGATGTTCCGCGACCCCGCCAAGGCGCGCACGGGGCGATTCCTCGTCATGGGCCCGGACGGGGCGATGCGCGACTCGATCGTCGTGCCCACCTTCGCCAACGCGCCGGCGAGCACCGCGCGCGTGCAGATCTCGGCCAACAGCGGGCGCATGGTCAACGGACTGAACCATGTGCCGTTCGCGCCGCTGCCCGTCTATGACGTGACGCCGCGGCGTACGCTGCTGCTCGGCGACGCGACGTCGTACGTCATCCGCGAGGTCGATCGCGACGGGAAGCTCGTGCGCGAGTACAAGCGCGCGATCGCGCCCGAGCGGATCCCTGCCGGCGAGCGACGTGACAGCCTCAACGCCCTCAAGGCGCGGATCGACTCGCTCCAGTGGCCGAAGGACCAGGTGCAGGGCGTCCCCGCCGACGTCTGGGCGCTCAGGCTGCCGGAGACCTATCCGCCGTACATGGCGGTCTATGCCGGACTCGACGGGCGCGTGTGGGTGCGGCGCTGGGTCGCGCGCGGCGAATCGCGCAGCGTGTTCGACGTGTTCGAGGCGGACGGGCGGTTCCGTGCGGTGGTCGAGGTTCCGCGGGAGATCGCGGCGCTGCCGACGCCGTCGCTCTCGCTCGAGGGGATCGCGGCCATCGGGGTGGATCGCGAGACCGGTGCGTTCACGATCCTGCGGTTCGCGCGCGCGCGGCGCTGACGGCTCAGCGCCGCAGCGGGTCGATCCGCAGCATCACGCGGCGGTTGGCCTCGCGCCCCACCTCGGTCGCGTTGTCCGCCACCGGCCGTTCGGACCCGCGCCCGACGACGATGATCCGCTGCGGCTCCACGCCCTCGGCGATGAGGTGCTTGGCGACCGCGCTCGCGCGCTGCTCGGAGAGCGTCCGGTTCTGCGCGGCATCGCCCGAGTCGTCGGTGTGCCCGTCGACGGAGATGAGCGTGAAGCGATAGTCCACGAGCACGCGCGCCACGCCGGTGAGCGCGGTGCGGGCCTCGGCGGAGAGCCTGGCGCTCCCCACCTCGAAGATGAGCGGCCCGCGGAGTTCGAGGATGAGGCTCTGGTCGCGGCGCGTGAGGCGGAGCGCGGGGCCGCCCAGCTGGCGGAGCCGCGCCTCCTGCACGTCCATGTAGTAGCCCACGTCGGCGGCGCCGAGCCGGAGGCCGCGGTCGATGAGCGCCTGTCGCCGCTCGGTGAGCCGCGCGGTGTACTCGCTCGACGGCACCGGGGCCGAGGGATCGACCGGCCTCGCGGGCACCGGTGCGGTCGCGGGCGCGGTCGGCGGTGCCGAGACCGGGGCGGTGGCGGGCACACCCGACGGTGCCTCGGCCGCGGAGGATGGTGCGGGCAGCGCCGGTCCCTTGGCCGCGCCGCGCCGCGCACCGAGCCAGGCACACGAGGCGAGCGGCAGCATCATCAGCGCGACGAGCGCGCGATGACCGACGGTCTTGCGGTGGATCATGGTGCGGTGGCCTTGAGGTCTTGCCGTGCGAGGTCGCTGAAGGCGTCGGCGGTGAGGGGCCGGCTGAACACCCACCCCTGACCATAATCCACCCCGTGGGTCTCCAGCCAGTTCCGTTGCTCCTCGGTCTCCACCCCTTCGGCGACGGTGCGCAGGCCGAGCGTCCGCGCCATCTCGATGACGTGGGTCACCACATGGCTCGTCGCCGCCTCCGTGCCGATGGAGTGGACGAAGGCCTTGTCGATCTTGATGAGGTCGAGCGAGAAGGCCGAGAGATAGGAGAGACTCGAGTAGCCGGTGCCGAAGTCGTCGATCGCCACGCGGTGCCCGTGCGCGCGCAGCCGGTCGATGGTCGTGCGGGCCTCGGCCGTGGCGATGAGCGCGCGCTCGGTGAGCTCGAACGCGATGGCGCGCGGGGCCACGCCGCTCTCGGCGAGCGCGCTCGACAGCTCGGCGATGAACCGATCCGAGACGAGCTCGGCGGCGCTGAGGTTGATGTTCACGCTCATCTCGGGCAGCGCGCGGAGCAGGGGGCCGAGCTCGCGCAGCGTCTCGCGCAGCACGGCGACGGCGAGCTCGGTGGTCTGTCCGGTGAGCTCGGCCACCGGCACGAACGACTCGGGGCTCACCTGCGCGCCGCCCTCGAGCGTCCAGCGAGCGAGCGCCTCGGCGCTCACGCAGCGCCCGGTGCGGAGGTCGATCACCGGCTGATAGACCACATGGAGGCGCTGCGCCGCGAGCGCGCTCCGGAGCATGGACGCGAGGCTGAGCCGGCTCCGCGTGTAGCGCCACACGACGATGACCCACACGGTGATGAGCAGCAGCCCGATCGCGCCGCCCACGGCGAGGTTCACCGCGTAGCGGCTCCAGAAGGTGCCGAGGGGCTCGATCGCGACGAGTTCGATGGGCAGTTCGCCACCGCGCGAGAAGCGCGAGATGGCCCGGCCGTTCTCGCGGTCGATGGTCAGTCCCACCGGGAGCGAGTCGGGCAGCGGCAGCACCGCGGAGTCCGGCTCGGCGGCGAGCCGCAGATGCTCGAGCCAGAGCACGACCTGCCGTTCGCGCAGCGGACCGACGTCGAGCAGTCCGCGCGGGTCGATCGCGACGTCGTGGTCGCCGAAGCGCATGAGGAAGAGCCGCACGCCGCCCACTTCGGTCTGCGCGCTCGGCCACCAGGCGATCACGCCGGAATCGTAGATCCGGTCCGCGCGCGCCGGCTTGAGCGCGTCGACCTGCAGGAACCCCACGCCGCACAGCCGCTCGGCGGCTCTCCAGTACCCGATGGCGCGGATGTGCGGGCGGCTCATCGCCGCCGACTGCAGCGCGCGCAGGTGCTCCGGCGAGCATCGCTCGGCCGGCAGCCGGTCGAAGTCGGCGAGAAGCTGTCGCGTGTCCACGATCATCGCCTCGGTGCGCTCGCCGAGCCGGTTCGCGAGCCCGCCCACGAGCGCCTCCTCGGCGGTGAACGAGCCGCGGAGCAGATACCACGCGAATGCGGCGAACAGCACCGCCACCCCGCCGAACGCGGCGATGGAGGTGCCGATCAACAGGCGGTCGCGACGGATCACGAGTGGGGGACGCGGGGAAGGACGGTCATGGGCGCACGCAGGGGGACAAGAGCCCTCGATTGAGAACGAGTGAGTGGGGCGAGGGCAACGGCGCGGGACGAGGTGCCCCGGTGCGCCGTGCGCTGCACGGCGGGTATGGTTCGGCATGCGTCCCCTCCTGCTCGTCTCGATGGCCGTGCCACTCGCTGCCGGCGCGCTCCTCTCCTGCGGGGGCGACGGCGGCTCGCCCGCCGGCCCCAGTCCGCTCGGCCCCGACAGCGCCGTGCTCCTCGAGGACTTCTCCGCGCGCACCTTCTTCCCCGCCGACAACTGGTGGAACGTCGATGTCTCGGCGGCGCCGGTGGACGCGAGTTCGGACACGCTGATCCACTTCATCAGTGCGCGCACGGCGGGGAACCCGGGTGCGAACCGGCAGGTGCATCCCGACTTCGGGCCGCCGCCGTACGGGATCCCCTATATCGGTGTGAGCGCGGCCGAGACGCGCGTGCCGGTCACGTTCGTGCTGTATGGGAGTCAGAGCGATGCCGGCGCCCCGGGCGCGGCCGCCGGGTATCCCATCCCGCGCGCGGCGCGGTCGAAGGCGAACTTCATCGAAGGGGGCGTCGCAGGCGGCGGGACGTCAGGCGACCGCCACCTGATCCTCGTCGACCGCGACAACCACCTGTTGTTCGAGACGTGGGCCACGCGATGGAACAGCGGTGCCTCACGATGGGAGGCCGGATCAGGCGCGGTGTTCGACCTGCTCACGAATGCGCGGCGCCCTGACGGCTGGACCTCGGCCGACGCGGCCGGACTCGCCATCTTCCCGGGGCTGGTGCGCCATGACGAGTACACACGGAACGCACCGATCACGCACGCGTTCCGCGTGACGGTGCGCGCGACGAATGGCTATGTGTGGCCGGCATCGCACGCGGCCGGGTCGACACCCGGCGCGCCGCCGATGGGGATGCGGCTCCGTCTCAAGGCCTCGTTCGACATCTCCGGCTATCCGGTCGCGATCCAGCGCGTGTTCCAGGCGATGAAGACCTACGGCCTCATCGTCGCCGACAACGGCAGCGACCTGTATATCTCCGGGACGATGGACCCGCGCTGGGACAACGATGTGCTCAACCCGGCCTTCCACTCGCTGCACGCGAACGACTTCGAGGTGGTGCAGCGGGGATGGGGGGCGCCGCCCTGAGGCGCGGGGCACCGGTCACGGCGGGCGTGGGATTCCGCCGGCACAGGTGTCATAGGGATGACCCCTTCCTGGACCCGGATGCCCGAGCTGCTGACGGAAGCGCGCATCATCGCGATCTACCGTGAGACGGTGGGGCCGCTCTATGGCTTCGTCTCGCGGAAGTGCGATGGCGACCGCGCGATGGCCGAGGACATCACGCAGGACACGTGGCTGCGCGCCGTCCGTGAGTGGCGGCGCGCGGGGTTGCCGGAGAATCCGCTCGGCTGGCTCACGACGGTCGCGCGGAACCTCCTGCTGAACCAGCTGCGTCGTCGCGCGGCGGTCCCGCTCGACGAGGTGGCGCCCGAGGCGCTGCTCGCGGCGATGTCCGTCGACGGCGCGGGGGATGCGCCACCGGACGCCGAGGCGACCGCAGCGCGGATCCGGGCAGCGCTCACGCGGCTGCGGCCTGACGAGGCCCGGCTGCTCGAGGACTTCCATTTCGCGAGACGCCGGATGGCGCAACTCGCCGACCAACATGGCATCAGCGAGCGGGCCGTCGAAGGGCGGCTCCGCCGGGCGCGCGAGCACCTGCGGCGCGAACTCGAGCTCGCCATGCCACTCACTGACGGAGGACTCCCATGACCGATCGTGAAGACCCGCACGTCCCGTCGCCCGAGTTCGTCGCGGCGCTCGAGCGTGAGCTGCTGGAGGAGATCCGCGCGACCCCGCCGATCGCGGTGGAGCGCACGCACACGCTCGGCCACGAGCGGCGACCGTGGGGGCGGCGCGAGCGCCTCGCGGCGGCGGCGCTCGTCGCGCTCGGCCTGACGGTCGGCGCGGGGGGACAGATCGCGTATGCCCAGGCGCAGGGCGCGCAGCAGCGGACCGCGCTCGAGCGCGAGAAGGGCACCGAACGCGAGATCCTCGCCATGCGGCTGCAGGTGGCGAGGGAGGAGCGCGACCGGGTGGTGGCGTCCATGCAGGCGGGAGCCGCGACGCGGCAGGCGGTGGCCGAGGCGGAGCTCGAGGTGCGGCGGCGTGAGTTCGCGATCGCGCGGCTCGAACTCGACCTCGCCGAGATCCGCGCGACGTCCGCCGCGCCGCGCACGGAACTGTGGGCGCCGAAGGTCGGCGAGCGCGACTTCGTGCAGGAGCGGCTGCGCGTGGAGGCGGCGGAGCGCCAGGAGGAACTCCGGATGGTGGAGATGCAGGCGCAGCAGGCGCTGACCTCGTCGGCGGCCGGTGCGACGATGCACCAGCGCGCCGAGCTGGAGGCGCGGCGGGCGCAGGTCGAGAGCGAGTTCCAGCGGACCGCGCTCGAGCTACGGCTCCGCGAGCGGTTCCTCGCCGAGCGGCTGTCGGCGGAGGAGGTGGCGAAACAGTCGGCGGACGATCGGCTGCGGATCGACCTCATCCGCGTGCGCCGGATGCTGGAGGCGGCGGCGGAGCGGCTCAAGCTCGCCCAGCAGCGCTTCGCGGTGGGCGCGGGCGTGCAGCTCGACGTGAAGCGCGCGGAACTCGAGGTGCTCGAGCGGCGCGCGGAACTGGAGCGGCTGGAGCGCGAGGCGGCGGTGCGGCAGCGCGCGGAGCGGCGGCCGGAGTAGTCCTGGCGTCCGGGTGACGCGCGTCACCGTCGCATGCTGTCACATCGTGAGCGTGTGATTGCGCCCCGGTCGCGCGGCACCGCACCGTGGACCCGTGAAGCTCGCCCTCCTGACCCTTCTCGTGCCGCTCGCCGCGGTGCCGGCCGTCACGCGGCCGGTCGAGGGGCAGGTGCGGACGCCCGCAGCGGCGCCCGCGCCTGCACCGGCGCGCGTCTGGTATGAGGTCACCGTCGGCGGGGCCGGCGCGAAACTGACCTGCGACCTCTGCACACCCACCCGAGACGTCGGCGCGTCGGCGGCGCTCGCGGCGGGCGCATACGCGAGCCCGACGCTGCGGGTCGGGATCGAGATCTCGCGCTGGACGTATTCCGAGGATGATGTCCGCGAGCATCTCGACGGCGTGGGGCTCGTCGCGCATCTGACCCCCGATCCGACGAAGCGGGTCTTCCTGCTCGGAGGTCTGGGCTGGACGAGCTACCGCGCGGGTGATTTCAGCTGGAGCGCCCCCCGTGTGTCGGTCGGCGTCGGCTACGACCTGCCAGCGTTCGGGCGGTGGGTGGTGGGCAACGTGATCGCGTTGGATGGTGCCGCGTTCGGTTCGCTGCGCAGTGAAGGCGGGACCGTGGTACGGAACGTGGGTTTGAGCTCGGTGCGGGTGGGGGTGCAGTTGCGGCGGCGCTGAGACGCGTCGGCGCGCAGGGGAACTCGGCGGGATCCGTTCGCCCTGCCATCCGCCATCTGTCGTTTGTCTCTCATGGAGCGTGTCAGGCCGTGGACCTCGTCCGCGGTCACCGGCTCCCGAATCGGTCGCGCATGCCTGCGCGACGGAGGAGGTGCCGGTATGCGTCACGACATGCGTTCCTTCACCGCCGCGCTCCTGGGCGCGAGCGGCGTGCTCTCCGCCTGCGATTCCGCCGAACTGGCGGCGCCGCGGTTCGAGCAGGTCGCCGAGGTGGGCCCCGCGCAGTCGTACAGCGTGTGGGCGCCGGCGCTCACCGATACGTGCACACGCGAGCAGCATGACGCGTACAGCACGGTGGGACCGGATGGGCTGCGCTATCCCACGTGGCATCCCGCGGTGGATCCGGCGACCGGCTGCACCTTCGGGCACGAGCATGGGCGCGACCCGCGCGGTTCGCACCTCTACGCCGAGGTCGGCGACATCCCGTTCGGCTATGCGAACCAGCACCTCGTGGAGAGCGGGTTCGGCGCGGCGCGCATCGAGGACCACGTGGGGCACAAGGTGGAGTGGGAGAACGACATGCTCATGGAGGTCGGCAACTCGGGCACCTCCACGCTGCAGATCCGCTGCGACGTGCTCACCAAGCTCCACCAGGGCACGCACTCGCCCGACGCGTTCACCAACAACCTGCACGAGATCGCGTACCACATCCGGTGCACCGATGGCACGGCGTTCAGCGCGACGCTGCTCACGCCGATCGGCACGCCGGGTGAACTCGTTGCGGGGTGCGACCACCTGCGGCACGTGCCGGTCGGCACCGCGACGCCGGCCAACTCGCCCGACGGGGGCGGTCGGCGCTCGGTGCCCGACATCCTCTGCGTGAACGAACGCGTGTTCCCCGCCGACAGCGGTCGCCCGCACATCGACGGTGCGCTGCACGAGAGCTGGGAGATCAGCGCCTCGCTGCGCCGCGCCGACGGGCACTGGCTCGTCGCGTTCAACCCGTACTTCCAGGTGAAGGACCCGAGCCGCTACTTCGCGCCGGGCATGGATCGCAACATGGCGCGCCCGATCGACCTCTGTTACGTGGCCGGGGTGCAGGGCCGGGACCGCTGCGAAGGCGTGCCGAGCGAGCGGATCACGTGGGACGATCCGCGCTCGCCGTTCAAGGGCGTGCGGCGGTTCGTCGACGTGAACGGCAACTTCGTGAGCAACGCGGACGGGCCCAACGTGTGGTACACCGACCCGCTGGGCGGACGCGGGAGTCCGGAGCCGTTCACCGGGTCCATCCGGCAGTGGATCGCGCGGCGCGTCAATCGCGGCATCGAGCCGCACGGCGCGGTGATGGGGAACGACCGCAGCTACAACGCCCCCGGCGTGCGGGCGCCGAACTGATGCGCGCGCGAGTGGGCTGGTTCGCGGCGATCGTCACCGCGCTGCTCGTCGCGCTCTCGTGTCCGGCGACGGCCGTGGCGCAGATCGCACCTGATTCGCCTCGGCTCGTCTCGCCTCGCGGATCGGGCGGGCTCGGTGTCCACTTCGTGCGCGCCGAGACCTATCCGGGCGACGACGGTGCGCTGCTCGGCACCTGGGCGCTCCCGTTCCTCCCGGAGGGCATGCGATTCCGCGGCGGCGCGGGCACCGGGGCGGGGCGCACCAACGCGATCCTCGGCGGCATCGACTACCAGCGGCCGCTGCTGCGGCGCACGCCCACGGGGAAGTTCGACCTCGACTGGCAGGGCGGGGTGGGCGTGAGCATCGGGGAGTACGCGCTCGTCACGCTGCCCGTCGGGTTGACCGGCGGCGTGAGCTGGACCTCGGGTGCGGTGTGGCTCGCGCCGTACGTGACGGCGGGACTCGCGGCGGATCTGCGGCTCGGGGACCAGGCGCCCGATCGCGAGTTCGAGGTGAGCCCATCGCTCGACGTCGGTGTGGACGTCGCCTTCGACATCGACCGGCGCGTGGTGCTGCGCGCGGCCGCGGCGCTCGGCGACCGGCAGGCGCTGTCCATCGGGTTCGCGCTCGGGCTGGGCAAGCTGACGCGCTAGTCACACGGCGCGGCGTGGCGGGGTAGCGTAGTGGTCTCCCCCCACGAGGCCATCCGTTGCCCCGCTCGTTCCTCGCCCGACTGCTGCGCGCCGGCGCGTTCGTCGCCGTCATCGACTTCTGCTGGGCGCTCGTGCTCACCGCGGCCTACGGCCGCCCGCCGATGAGCGTCTGGAACGGCGTGGCGTCGACCGCGTTCGGGCCGGAGATGCTCCAGGCCGGCATGCGCGGCATCGCGATCGGGCTCGCGATGCATGTGACCGTGGCGTTCAGCTGGTCGACCGTATTCCTCGCGCTCGACGCGAACATCGCGGCGCTGCGGCGCGCGGTCTCGACGCGCCTCGGCGAACTCGCGGTCGGCGCGGTGTACGGGCCCGTCATCTGGATCTTGATGTCGTGCGTGGTGATCCCGACGATGACGGGCAATCCGCCGAACATCACCGCGCGCTGGTTCATCCAGCTCGCGGGACACTCGGTGTTCGTCGGGATCCCGATCGTGCTCGGCGCGCGCCGCGCGTAGGCGACGCCGCGGCGCTCAGGGGCGCGCCACGCTCACGCCGAACGCGACGCTCGCCACCCGGTCGCCCCACGCGAAGTCGATCTGCCCGCGCGCCGGTCCGAGCGCCGACAGCGTGATGGTGAACTCCTCCACGTGGTCGGCGAGCGGCTTCAGGTCGAGGGCCACGCGGCCGAGGTCGTTGGCGGGGTTGTACTGCGTGCCCCACTGTCCGGTCTGCTTGTTGACGATGAGCCACGTCCCGCTCGCGGTGTGCTGGATCCAGAGCGTGTACATCCCGGGCGCGAGGACGAGCGCGTCGCCGAAGGTGAGCGTGCGCGTGGTGAAGAGATGCGTCGCGTCGTTGGCCCCGGCGCGCCAGATGCTGTCGAGCGGGATGAGCGTGCCGCCCCAGACGCTGCGCTCGCGGACCAGCGGGCGGCCGTAGTCCACGACCACCATGCCTCCCGGTCCGAACGCGGCGCGCACGTCGGCGCGACCGGAGAGCGCGCCCGTCGGCTTCATCGTCCGCGCGAGCGCCGCGATGTCGAGCCCGCCGGTGCCGCGTGTCGCCACGGCCTTGTTGGTCGTGAGCGAGCCGTCCACCGAGAGCAGGCGGTCACGCGCGTCGTACTTGAGCACCATCGCGTAGGCGCCGCCGCGGAGCCGGGTGGTCGTCTCGCCGCCCGCGGTCGCGAGCGTGGGGATGCCGGTGAAGCCGAGTCCGCCTGCCGCGCCGAGGGCGGGGAGGGAATCGACGCTCATGCCGCCCCGCCGGGCCGCGGCGAGCAGCTCCGTGGGACCATAGATGAACGTGGGGAAGTTGATCATCGCGCCCTTGGCCGCGAACGCGCGCCGCTGCGTGCTGTCGGCGAACACCACCTCGCGCACGATGGAGTCGGCCGTGATGCTGAACCGCGTCTCCTTCGGGCCGTTGGCGGCGATGGTGCCGTCGGGCAGGTAGCGGACGAGCGAGCCGCCGGTGAGCGCGCCGCCGCGGCCGAGGGTGAGGCGGTACTGCACGCGCGTGACGGCCGCCCCGGAGCGCTGGACCATCTCGCCGTTCACCGCGGTGGCCGTGCGCGTCCACTGCTCGATGGCGACGGTGTCCTTGCCGAGGCGGTAGACCATGGACGCCTCCTGCGCGCTGAGCGGAGCGGCGACGAGCGGCGAGGCGGCGAGCGGGAGGGCGGCGAGCAGCGCGAGACGCATGCGGGACTCCGAAGGGTGAGCGTGAACGATACGTCCCACCGATGTCCCGCGACATGCCCGGACACCGTAGATTCTCCGCCGTCGACGCTCCTCCCGCTCCCTCCTGCCCAATCCCGCCGATGCACCGAATCCAGCGCTGGCTGACCCGCACCCTCATCCTCGCGCTCGTCCCCGGCGCGCTCGGCGCGCAGACGCCCGCGGCGGACGAGGCCTCGTGGATGCGCTATCCCGCGATCTCGCCCGACGGGAAGTCGCTCGCCTTCTCGTATCGCGGGGACCTCTGGCGCGTGCCGGCCGCCGGCGGCGTCGCGGTGCAGCTCACGCAGCACGCGGCGCAGGAGATGATGCCGGTATGGAGTCCCGACGGCAGCCAGCTCGTGTTCGCGAGCGATCGCCACGGGAACTTCGACCTCTTCGTGATGCCGTCCGAGGGCGGCGAGGCGCGACGCCTCACGGTGCACTCGGCCGACGAGTTCCCGTACAGCTTCACGGCCGGCGGGCGCCAGGTGGTGTTCGGCGCCGCGCGCGGCGACGCGGCGGCCAGCCGCGGCTACCCGACGGGTTCGCAGCCGGAGCTCTATCAGGTGCCCGTGGAGGGGGGACGTCCGCTCCAGCTGCTCACGACGCCGGCCGAGGATGCGCGGTACAGCGCCGACGGGCGCTGGCTCGTGTACCATGACCGCAAGGGAGGCGAGAACCAGTGGCGGAAGCACCACGTCTCGGCCATCGCGCGCGACATCTGGGTGATGGATACGCGCGCCGGGACCCATCGGAAGGTGACCACGTTCGCCGGCGAGGACCGCACGCCCATCCTCACGGACAACGATCGCGCGATCGTCTACCTCTCGGAGGAGAGCGGCTCGTTCAACGTCCACCGGCGGAACCTCGACGGCACCGGCGCGCAGCAGCTCACGCGCTTCCGCGGCGTGCCGGTGCGGTTCCTCTCCATGGCCACCGACGGCACACTCGCGTTCGGTCATGACGGCCAGCTGTACACCATGCGCGCGGGCGCGCAGCCGCAGCGCGTCGCGGTCACGCTGCGCGCGGACCGGAAGGTGAACACGACGCAGGTGGTGGCCGTCACGGGCGGGGCGAGCGAGCTCGTCGTGGCGCCGAGCGGCAAGGAAGTGGCGTTCCTCTTCCGCGGCGACGTGTTCGTCGCCTCGGTGGAAGGCGGGGTCACCAAGCGGCTCACGAACACGGCGGCCGCCGAGCAGGGGCTCTCGTTCGCGCCGGACGGGAAGGCGATCGCCTACGCCTCCGAGCGCGACGGCCGCTGGGGCATCTATGAGGTGCGCCGCACGCGCGACGCGGAGCCGTACTTCTACGCGTCGACCGTCGTGCGCGAGCAGCCGCTGGTGGTGAACGCGCGGCAGAACACGGAGCCCGCGTACTCGCCCGACGGCAAGGAGGTCGCGTACCTCGAGGATCGCAACACCCTGCGCGTGCGCACCATCGAGGGCGGTGCGACACGCACGCTCCTCGACCGACGCCACATCTTCGGCGGCGGGACGCGGTTCGAGTGGAGCCCGGACGGCAAGTGGATGCTGTTCGACTACGCCATCCCCGGCATCGCGCCGGGCGAGGTGGGCCTCGTGTCCACCGCGGGCGGCGCGGCGCCGGTGAACCTCACGCAGAGCGGCTTCGACGACGGTCGCGCGGCGTGGATCCTCGACGGTCAGGCGATGCTCTGGTTCTCCAACCGCGATGGCCTCAAGGCGGTCGCGCAGTCCGGCGGCGCGCAGAGCGACGTGTACGGGATGTTCTTCACGCAGGCGGCATGGGACCGGTATCGCCTCACGAAGGAGGAGTACGCCCTCGTGAAGGAGGCCGATGCCAAGCTGCCCAAGCCGAAGCCCGACACCGGGGCAGCGGCGGCGGCCGCCGCCGCGCGGCCCACGCCGGTCGAACTCCTGCTCACGGGCGTGGAGGACCGGAAGGCGCGCTTCACCATCCACTCCTCCTCGCTCGGCGACGCGCTCGTCAGCAAGGACGGCGAGAACCTCTACTACCTCGCGCGCTTCGAGCGCGGGCTGAACCTCTGGACCACCAACCTTCGCACACGCGAGACCAAGCAGCTCGTCGCGCTCGACGCGGGCGGCGGCCGGATGGTCTGGGACAAGGAGCAGAAGACGATCTTCCTCCTCGCGAACGGCGCCATCTCCAAGATCGACCCGGCGAGCGGGAAGCGCGACGCGATCCCGCTCCGCGGCGAGATGACCGTGGATGTCACCGCCGAGCGCGCCGAGGCGTTCGACCATGTGTGGCGCCGCACGCGTGACACGTTCTACTCGGCCGGCTACCACGGCATCGACTGGCAGGCCATCCGGCCTGTGTACGCGAAGTACCTCCCGCACATCGGCAACGACTACGAGTTCGCCGAGATGCTGGCCGAGATGCTCGGGGAGCTGAACATCAGCCACAGCGGCGCGCGGTGGGCCGCGTCAGGCCCCGACGTCGACGCGACGGCCGCGCTGGGCGTCGTGTTCGACCCCGTGTACGCCGGTGCGGGCGCGCGGATCGCCGAGGTGCTCCCCAACGGTCCGCTCGCGATGGCCGGGATGGATGTCGCGCCGGGCACGATCATCGAGGCCGTGGACGGCGAGCCCGTCGCGCCGACGATGGACATCGCGCAGCTGCTCAACCGGAAGGCGGGGAAGAACGTGCTGCTCGCGCTCGCGCTGAACGGCACCCGCCGCGAGCTGGTGGTGAAGCCGGTGACGCAGGCCGACGAGGGACGGCTGCTCTACACCCGCTGGGTGAAGCGCAACCGCGACGAGGTCGAGCGCGTGAGCGCGGGCCGGCTCGGATACATCCACATCCCCGGCATGAACGACGGGGCCATGCGCACCACGTTCGAGGACGTGCTCGGCCGCTACGCGCTGCATGACGGGCTCGTGGTCGACACGCGGTTCAACGGCGGAGGCGACCTCGTCGCGGACCTCGCGATGTTCCTCAGCGGCAAGCGCTTCTTCGACTACACCGTCGACGACCGCAGCGCCGGGTTCGAGCCGAACTTCCGCTGGACCAAGCCCAGCGTGTCGATCGCGAACGAGGCGAACTACTCGGACGGGCACTGCTACGCCTACGCCGTGAAGCAGCTCGCGATCGGTCCGCTCGTCGGCATGCCGGTGCCGGGCACATGCACCTTCGCCGGTTGGGAGACGCTGCAGGGCGGCATCCGCTGGGGCGTGCCCGGGCTCGGCGTGAAGGACGCGACGACCGGTCGCTACCTCGAGAACCTGCAGACCGAGCCCGACGTGCTCGTGATGAACGAGTACGACAAGCTGAGCAGGGGCGAGGACCAGCAGCTGGGTGCGGCGATCGGCGCGCTGGTGCGGCTCATCCGCCGGTAGGGACGCTCACGGCTTCGGATGCGCCTTGAAGAAGGCCCACATCACCTCGGTCGCATCGACCGAGGTGGAGGGCTTGTCCCCGCGCCGCGAGCCGGCGCGGCCGCCCGGCCACGCGTGCCCGTTGTCCCTGAGCTGATAGAGCTCCACCGCGCGGCCGGCCGGACAGGTCCAGGTCCAGTGGATCACGCGGTCCTCCTCGGTCATCCGTGGCGCCGCGGCGCAGCCGTTCACGCCGCTCCAGTAGGTGCCCTGATCGAGGTTGGGGCGCGGCGGCACGCCGTCCCACGCGCGCTGACCGATGCCGTTGCCGCGCCCGCCCTGCGCGGGCACGCTCTCGTCCTTGAGCCCGTTGAAGATCACCGCCGCGACGGGTGACGTCGCCGGTACCTCGTCGCCGAAGACCGCACCCACCACCGGCGCGATCGCCGCGATGCGGTGCGAGAGCTCGCGCCCGATGCGATGGGTCATCATCGCGCCGTTCGACATCCCCGTGACGTAGATGCGCCGGTCATCGACGGCGTAGCTCGCGCGGAGCGCGTCGAGCAGCGCATCGATGAAGCCGACATCGTCCACCTTGCCTTCCATCGCCGGGCCGCAGCAGTGGGTCGCGTTCCAAGTGAGGAGCCGATCGCGGCGACGGCCCGTCCCGTTGGGATACACGACGATGATCCGCTCGCGTT
Source organism: uncultured Gemmatimonas sp. (assembly GCA_964464585.1). Classification (GTDB taxonomy): domain Bacteria; phylum Gemmatimonadota; class Gemmatimonadetes; order Gemmatimonadales; family Gemmatimonadaceae; genus Pseudogemmatithrix. The sequence continues at coordinate 182,142 of CAYXGS010000002.1, forward strand.
CGACGAGCCGTGTGAAGCCCGCCATCTGTTCGGCGTTCGCCGCGTTCCCCCCGCCGCCGTGGAGGACGATCACCACCGCCATCGGCGCGCTCGCACGCGTGGCACCGCGCGGCGCACGGACGACGTAGCTGCGGGTGCGGCCGCCGTGGATGAGCGTGCGCTCCTGGGCGGGGAGCACGAGGGACGGCGCGGCAAGGAGACTCGCGACGAACGCGAGGCGGACGAGGGCAGGGTGTGCGGGTCGCATGTCCGGTGGACGACCGATGCGACGCGGACGTTAGCCCGGTGTCGCGCCCTCGGTCCCCGGTGCCTGGATCTCGCGGTCGAGGAGATCGCGCACCGCGCGCAGCAGCGCGCTCGGCGCGAACGGCTTGGGCAGCAACTGGGTCGGCTGGTCGAGGTCGATCGGGCGATCGGTGAAGCCGGTGACGAAGAGCACGCGGCCGCGCGGGTTCGCCGCGAGGAACGCCTTGGCGAGCTCCGTCCCCTGCATGCGCGGCATCACCACGTCGGTCACGAGCAGGTCGAACGGCACCGCGTCGGCCTTGAGCAGGGCGAGGGCCTCCACGGGGTTCCCGTGCGGATGCACCTCGTATCCCGCGCCGTCGAGCGCGCGCTTGGCGAGCGCGCGCACGCTCTCGTCGTCATCCACGAGCAGCACGCGCTCGGTGCCCGTGAGCCCCGCCGATGCGGCGCTCGCCGGCTCGCGCCGCTCGGGCTCGTCGCCTTGCCACGGGAGGTAGACCTTGAAGACGGAGCCTTGCCCCACCTCGCTGTAGACGAAGATGGCCCCGCCGGCCTGCTTGACGATGCCGTGCACCGTCGCGAGTCCCAGCCCCGTCCCGCGCCCGACGTCCTTGGTGGTGAAGAACGCCTCGAACAGCCGCTCCTGCACCTCGGCCGACATCCCCGTGCCGGTGTCGCTCACCTGGATGACGACGTAGCGCCCGATGGCGAGCGAGAAGTCCCGCAGCGTCAGGCGGTCCTCGAACTCGATCCGCCGGGTCTGGATGGTCAGTCGCCCCCCGTCGGGCATCGCGTCGCGCGCGTTCACCGCGAGGTTCATGATGACCTGCTCGAGCTGCCCCGCGTCCATGCGCACCATGCCGACCGCATCCTCGAGGTCGAGCACCGACTCGATGTGCTGTCCGATCAAGCGGCGCAGCATCTTGTCCATGCCCGTGACCACCTGGTTCGGATCGACCAGGCGGCGGTCGACCGCCTGCGTGCGGCTGAAGGCGAGCAGCTGCCGCGTGAGCGCCTCCGCGCGATCGGTCGCGGCGCTCAGTTCGCGGAGGTCCGGCACGCTGGGGTGTCCCGGCGCGAGTTCGCTGCCGATGAACTCCACGCACCCGCGCATGACCGTGAGGAGGTTGTTGAAGTCGTGGGCGACCCCGCCAGCGAGACGCCCCAGCGCCTCCATCTTCTGCGCCTGTTCGAACTGCTGCTGCAGCGTGCGCACGCTGCTGATGTCGTGCGCGAGACCGAGCATGCGACTGGGGCGGCCGCTCGCATCACGGAGGACGCGGCCGCGGCTGAGGCACCAGCGATGACTGCCGTCGGGCAGGCGGAACCGGAACTCCGACTCGAACGCGTCGCCGAGGCTGGGGTCCGCGATCGCGCGTCCGATCGATTCGCGGACGACGGTGCGGTCGTCCGGGTGGACGAGCGCCGAGTACGCCGCGAGCGTGCCGCCGAAGGTGCCCGGGGCGAGTCCGGCGAGCAGTTCGAGTTCGGTCGACCACGTGACGCGATCGGTCGTGAGGTCCCATTCCCACGTGCCCACGCGCGCCGCGGCGATGGTCACCTGCAGGCGCTCCTCGCTGCGCTGGAGCGCCTGCATGGTTCGGCGACGGTCCACGGCGAGCGCCAGTGACGTCGCGATGGACTCGATGAGCCGCCGCTCCTCCTCGAGCCAATCGGGCTGCCCGGCGGGCGGCGCATCGGTGAGGACCACCTCGATCGTGCCATGCGTGCCGTCGTGCAGCGTGAACCGCGAGTGGATCCGGCGCGGCATGTCCCGGTAGCCCGGGGTCCGCGCCTCGCGATCGCCGAGCGTGATGCGGGCCTCGGTGATCGACTCGAAATGGAACGCCGGGGGCAGCAGGTCCACGATCCGCTGCAGCGTCTCGTCGAGCGTCATCCCGCCATCGAGCAGGATGCGCGACGCGGCATGCAGCGCCGTGGCCTCCTTCACGCGTTCCACGAGCTCGGCGTGGATCCGGTCGCGTTCGGCCTTGGCCGCGTGCTCGGCGGAGATGTCCTCGGCCATGACGAGGACGCCGGAGATCCCGCCGTCGGACTGCCGCACCGGCGTCACGGCGAGGCGCGCCCAGACGACGCGACCGTCCGCGTGCCGGAAGGCCCGCTCGCCGTGGAAGGCGCTGCGTGTGCCGGCGAGGATCTCGTCGAGTCCGCGGGCGAGCGCGGCCGACTCGTCGATCACCGCGAGGTCCGCGATGTCCCGCCCCTGAAGCGCGCTCGCCGCATGGCCGAGCATCCGCGCGAGCGCCGGATTGCAGCGCTCGATCCGCCCCGAGCGACCCACCAGCGCGATGCCGATCGCGGAGGCGTCGAACACGGAACGGAAATGCCCTGAGGTCTCGCGGCGGGATTCGCTCACGCTCGACAAGGTAGCGCGAGCGAGGGGAGAATCCAGCTAGATTCCCGCAGCCGCTCACCCTCCCGGAGTCGCATCGTGCGTCGTCGTCGCTGGTCCCTCGTCGGAGTCGCCTCCTTCGCCACCTTCGTGGGAGCTGCGGGTTGCGCCGCGGCCCAGGCCGCGCCGGCCACGAGCCCCGCGCGCGCCGCGGCCCCGGCCGCAGCGGCCACCGCGCTGCCCAAGGTGCTGGTCATCGCCACCGGCGGCACGATCGCCGGCGTGCAGAACGCCCCGGGGACATTGGGCGCGTACCGCGCCGGCACGCTGACGGCGGAACAGATCACCGCGAGCGTGCCCGAGCTGTCGCGCTTCGCGCAGGTGGAGACGGAACAGTTCTCCAACGTCGCGAGCGGGCTGATCACGCCGGAGATGTGGGTGCAGCTGGCCAAGCGCATCAATGTCGTGCTGCAGCGGGAGGATCTGGCCGGGGTGGTCGTCACGCACGGCACCGACCGGCTCGAGGAGACGGCGTTCTTCCTCTACCTCACGGTCCGCTCCGAGAAGCCGGTCGTGGTGGTGGGAGCGCAGCGGCCGGCCACCGGGATCAGCCCTGACGGGCCCATCAACCTGCTCGCGGCCGTGCGCACGGCCGCATCGCCCAAGGCCGTCGCGAAGGGCGTGATGGTCGTGATGGACGATCGCATCCTCTCGGCGCGCGAGGCGCGCAAGCTCTACCAGCGCACGGGCGGGTTCAGCACGGGCGACATGGGGATGCTCGGCGTCGTCGCGTCGCAGGGGCCGGAGTTCTTCTTCGCGCCGGTGCGACGCTTCGGGCCGCGCAGCGAGTTCGATCTCACGGGGGTGGACACGCTCCCGCGGGTGGAACTGACGATGAGCTATCCCGGAGGCACCGGTCCGACGTTCGCGCAGGACCCCGTGGGGGTGGTGGTCGCGACCACCGGCATGTCGCGCGCGGAAAGCGTGGCGTACCGCGCGCTGCGCCAGCGGGGCGTGGTGGTGGTCACGTCATTCACGAGCGGGGAGAACGTGAATGGAGGCGGGGGAGATGGACCGGGTGCGACCGCCGCCGTGACCGCGAGCCGGGACTCGACGGCAGCCCCCTCGGGCCCGCCGGTCCCGCCGGCCGTCACCGCGCTCCATCTCACCGCCGGGAAGGCCAGGATCCTCCTGATGGTCGCGCTGACGCGCACCAAGGATCCGCGCGAGCTCCAGCGCATCTTCAACGAGTACTGACGGGCCGCGTCCGGGCCCGTGGGCCGCGCGGCGCGCGGCCCGTCCTTGCGATCCCGCGGTCCCGCCCGGTTATTGGAGAGGCAGGACCACGCGGGGGCCTGTATCGTGACAGTGCCGATCGAGGACCGGAGCGAGACCCGATATCGGACGCTGTTCGAGCGCGCGCCGATCGGCATCGTCTATGCCGATGCCGAGAGCGTGTATCTCGACGCCAATGAGGCGGCCTGCCGGATGTTCGGCTATCGCCGCGACGAGTTCATCGGCCTGCGCGCCACCGACATCGTCGTGCAGGACGAGGCGCCCGAGATCGACAGCGCACTCGCGGCGATCCGCGACGACGGCGAGCACCAGCGCCAGTGGATGTTCCGGCGGAAGGACGGCTCGACCTTCGCCGCCGAGGTGATCGCCACGAAGTTCCCGGACGGGACGCTGCTCGGGATGATCCGCGACGTGTCGCAGGTCGCGGCGAAGACCGCGGAGGTCCGGCGGCTCAACCGCCTGCTCTCGGCGCTCAGCCGCGTGAACCGCGCCGTGGCCGCGGCGTCGTCGCGGGAGGACCTCTTCGACCGCATCTGCCGGATCCTCGTGGAGGATGGCGGGCTCCGGATGGCGTGGGTCGGGTGGCTCGATTCCGTCACGCGCGAGGTCCGTCCCGTCGCATCGGCCGGCGATGACAGCGGGTACCTCGCCAGCATCCGGGTGACCGCGGACGACGGCCCGGACGGCCAGGGACCCACCGGCACCGCCATGCGGACCGGCATGCCGTACATCGCGCCGGACCTGCTGGCCGATGCCCGCGCCGGTCGCTGGCATGACGAACTGCAGCAGCGGGGCTACCTCTCGTCCGCCGCCTTCCCGCTCCGCATCGCCGACCGCGTCGTCGGGGCGATGAGCGTGTATGCGGACCATCGCGATGCCTTCCGGTCCAAGGAGGTCGGGCTCCTCATCGAGATCGCGAGCAACCTGTCGTCCGCTCTCGAGAACATGGCGCGCGACGAGGCGCACCTCGCCGCGGAGCGGACCCTCGCCACCGAGCAGCGCTTCTCGGACACCATCATCGAGAGCATGCCCGGCGTGCTCTACCTCTACGACACCGCGGGGCGCTTCCTCCGCTGGAACCGCAACTTCGAGGTGATCTCCGGCTACACGGGCGACGAGATCGCGCGGATGCGGCCGATCGACTTCTTCCCCGCGGAGGAGCGCGAGGAGGTGACGCGCCGCATCAGCGAGGTGTTCGTGACGGGCGAGTCGTCGGTGGAGGCGACCTTCGTCGCGCGCGACGGCACCCGCACGCCGTACTTCTTCACCGGCCGCAAGGTCGAGTTCGCCGGCCGGATCTGCCTCGTCGGCGTCGGGATCGACATCGCCGAACGGGCGCAGGCCCAGCAGCGGCTGGAGGAGAGCGAGGCCCACCTGCTCGCCGCGCAGCGCATCGCCCACGTGGGGAGCTGGGAGTTCGACCTCGTCGACGGCTCGGTCCGCTGGTCCGACCAGGTGTTCGAGATCCTCGGCCTGTCGCGCGCGACGAGCGCGCCGTCGGTCGGCGCCTTCCTCGCGACCGTCCATCCGGACGACCGCGAGCGCGTGGAGCGCGCGCTCGACCTCGCCGTGCGTGGCGAGGCGGTCTTCGACCTCGAACACCGCTCGCTCATGCCCGACGGCTCCGAGCGGGTGCTGCATGGCCAGGGCGATCTCCGCCGCGACGCGTCGGGCCACCCCCGGAGTCTCGCGGGCACCCTGCACGACATCACCGACCGCGTGCGCATGGCCGCCGAGCGCGAGCAGCGGCATCGCGCCGAGGCGGCGGACCGGATCAAGTCGGCCTTCCTGGCGACCATGTCGCACGAGCTGCGCACGCCGCTCAACTCGATCATCGGCTTCACGGGCATCCTCGCGCAGGGCCTGGCCGGACCGCTCACGGACGAGCAGCGGAAGCAGCTCGACATGGTGCGCGGCAGCGCCCGGCATCTGCTCGCTCTCGTCAACGACGTGCTGGACATCTCCAAGATCGAGGCCGGCCAGCTCGAGGTCGCGCGCGAACCCTTCGACGTGGCCGCGGTCGTCCGGCGCGTCGTCGAGACCATGGGCCCGCTGGCCCGCGCCCGATCGCTCGCGCTCCACGCGGAGGTCTGCCCGGATCTCGGGGTCCTCGACGGCGACGGCCGGCGGTTCGAGCAGATCGTCATCAACCTCCTGAGCAACGCGATCAAGTTCACCGATCATGGCGAGGTGCGCGTGATCGCCGACGCGCTTTCCCCCGAGGCGGCGGATCGCCCGGGCGGCGCGGTGCGCCTCCGCGTGTCCGACACGGGGATCGGGATCCGCGAGGCCGACCTCGCGCAGCTCTTCCAGCCGTTCCGCCAGGTGGATGGCGGACTCGCCCGCACCCATGAAGGGACTGGGCTCGGGCTCGCCATCTGCCGCCGGCTGGCACAGCTGATGGGCGGTGACATCACCGTCGAGAGCGTGTGGGGCACGGGCAGCACCTTCACCATGACGCTGCCGCGGCAGCAGGAGGACTGATGTCCGCCCGCATCCTCCTGATCGAGGACAACCCGCAGAACCGCTATCTCGTCACGTTCCTCCTCGCGGCGCGCGGGCATCAGGTACTCACGGCCGAGACCGGCCCGCAGGGCCTCGCCGCCGCGGCGACGGCGCGGCCGGATCTCATCCTGCTCGACATCCAGTTGCCCGTGATGGACGGTCATGCCGTGGCGCGCGCCCTCAAGTCGGATCCGGCGCTCCGGTCCATCCCGGTCATCGCGGTGACCTCGTATGCGATGGTGGGCGACCGCGAGGCGTGCCTCGAGGCCGGCGCGGAGGGCTACATCGAGAAACCGATCAATCCCGAGACGTTCGTCGCCGAGATCGAGCGCTTCCTCACGACCACATCCGTCCAAGGGCCCGAATGAGCGGCACGGCCACGCGCGTCCTCGTCGTCGACGACAACCGGGAGAACCGGTATCTCCTCCGGGCCCTGCTCGAGGGGAACGGATTCCTCGTCGACGACGCGGCGAACGGGGAGGAGGGGCTCGCGCGCGCGCGCGCCAATCCGCCCGACATCGTGGTGTCCGACCTCCTCATGCCGGTGATGGACGGCTACGCGCTGCTCCGCGAGTGGCACCGGGATGCCGCACTGCGCGGCACGCCGTTCCTCGTGTACACCGCGACGTTCACCGAGCCGCGGGACGAGCGACTCGCCATGGCGCTCGGCGCGACCGGGTTCCTCGTGAAACCGTCCGAGCCCGACGTGCTGCTCGCGCGCGTGCGGGAGGCACTCGCCGCACCGCGTCCCGCGAGCGACCCGCGGGCCGACGTGCGGCCGCTCGCCGAGGACGAGCTGCTCCGCGAGTACAACGAGGTGCTCGTCGCCAAGCTCGAGCACAAGGCACGCGAGCTCGAGGCCGCCAATCGGGACCTGCGGGCCGAGATCGCCGAACGGCGCCGCTCGGAGGCCGAGGAGCTGCGCACGAGCCAGCTCCTGCGCGCGGTGGTGGAAGGGACGTCCGACGCGATCTACGTGAAGTCGGCCGAGGGGATCTACCTCCTGTACAACCAGGCCGCGGCGCAGGCGGTGGGGAGGTCGGTCCACGATGTGGTGGGCCATGACGATGTCGAGCTCTTCGGCGAGGAGGGGGCGCGCGTGGTGCGGGCCAATGACGAGGCGGTGATCCGCAGCGGGCGCGCGCTCACCCTCGACGAGCCGCTCCTCGTGGGCGGGGAGGTCCGCACCTTCCTCACGCACAAGGCGCCGTTCCGCGATGCCAACGGCAAGGTCGCGGGGCTCATCGGCATCTCGCGCGACATCACCGAGCGCAAGCGCAGCGAGGAGGCGCTCCGGCTCCGCGACCGCGCCATCCAGCAGCTCGCGCAGGGCGTGCTCATCACCCAGCACACGGTGCCCGGCCAGCCGATCATCTACGCGAGTGCGGGCTTCGAGCGGATGACCGGGTACCGCAGCGAGGAGATCCTCGGCCGCAACTGCCGGTTCCTCCAGGGCAAGGACACCGATCCGGCGGCGGTCGCCGCGATGCGCGACGCGATCGCCGCGCAGCGGCCGGTGGTCGTGGAGCTCCTCAACTACCGGAAGGACGGCACGCCGTTCTGGAACGAGCTCTCGCTCAACCCGGTCTGCAGCGACAGCGGCGTGCTCGAGTTCTACGTCGGCGTGCAGACCGACGTCACCGCGCGGCGGCAGCTGGAGGAGCAGCTCCGGCAGTCGCAGAAGATGGAAGCGGTGGGCCGCCTCGCGGGCGGCATCGCCCACGACTTCAACAACCTGCTGACGGTGATCGGCGGCTACAGCGAGCAGCTGCTCCTGGAGGGCGGGCTCTCCGAGGACGACGAGCAGTCGGTGAAGGCGATCAACGACGCGGGGAAGCGCGCCGGCCAGCTCACGCGGCAGCTGCTGAGCTTCTCGCGGCAGGCGATCCTCCAGCCCCGCGTGGTGGAGGTGAACACGCACGTCGCGCGCACGGCGCAGATGCTCCGGCGCCTGATCGCCGAGGACGTGGAGTTCACGACGGTGTTCGACCAGCACTGCGGGTCGGTGCGCGTCGACCCGGGGCAGCTGGACCAGGTGCTGATGAACCTCGCCGTCAACGCGCGCGACGCGATGCCGCGCGGTGGCCTCCTCACCATCGAGACGCGTCCGGTCTCCCTGACCGCCGCCGACACGGCCGGCCGGCTCGACTGCCCGCCCGGCGACTACGTCGTGCTCGCGGTGAAGGACACCGGGACGGGGATGCCCCCCGAGGTGCTGGAGCATGTCTTCGAGCCGTTCTTCACCACCAAGGAGCCCGGCAAGGGCACCGGACTCGGCCTCTCGATGGTCTTCGGCATCGTGAAGCAGAGCGGCGGGGCAGTGGACGTGGAGAGTGCGGTCGGGCGCGGCACGACGTTCTCGATCTACCTCCCGGCGGTCGTCGAGCCGCAGCCGGTCACCGAGCCGGTGTCGTTCTCCCGGCTCACGGGGACCGAGACCATCCTCGTCGTCGAGGACGACGCGGACGTGCGCGCCCTGACCGTCCGCAGCCTCGAACGCCAAGGCTACACGCTGCTCGTCGCGCGCTCGGGAACGGAAGCGATCGATCTCGCCAACGCGCACACGGGGACGATCCACCTCCTGCTGAGCGATGTGGTGATGCCGGTCATGGGCGGGCCGGTGCTGGCGGAGGCGCTGAAGCACTTCCGCCCGGGACTCAAGGTGCTGTTCATGAGCGGCTACACCGATGACGCCGTGGTGCGCCACGGCCTCCTCGACGCGACGGTGGACTTCATCCAGAAGCCCTACTCGACGCTCGCCCTCGCGAAGAAGGTCCGTGAGGTCCTCGACGGTGTCGTCGCGACGGAGTGACCGATGCCCGAGTCGACCCTCGTCCCCCTGTGGTTCGCGACCGTCGCGGTGAGCGCGGTGCTCGCGCTCGTCATCCGCGACCTCTGGGTGCGCGGGCGCGACGCCGAGGAGCGGTTCACCGAGTTCGCGGACTCGCTGCCGCACGTCGTGTTCACGACGGATGCGGCGGGGGTGGTCACCTTCGTGAACCGCGCGTTCACCACGCTCACGGGCGCGGCCACGGGCGCCGCACTCGACACCGGGTACCTGGAGTACATCCATCCCGACGACCAGGAGCGGTTCCTCGCGCTGCGGCGCGGCGGGCTGGCGGCGGGAGAGACCGTCACGATGGAGTACCGGCTGCGGACCACCGACGGATACCGCTGGCGCCTGATGCGGCTCGTGCCGATGCGGGCGCAGGATGGCCGGCTGCGCGGCTGGTACGGGACGGCCATCGACACGGACGAGATGAAGCGCGACGCGGCGCGCATCCGCGAGCAGGCGGAGATCCTCGACCACGTGCGGGAGGGCGTCGTCGTGCGGGACCTCGAGCACCGGGTGCGCTACTGGAATCGCGGCGCGGAGCGGCTCTACGGGTGGACGGCCGACGAGGTGCGCGGGCGGTCGGTGATGCAGTTCCTCTACCTCTCCCAGGTCGAGACGCTCGCGGCCCAGCGCACCGTCCTCGCCACCGGACAGTGGCAGGGCCGACTCGCGGCGACCGACAAGGCGGGGAAGCGGCACATCGTCGACGGGCACTGGACGCTCGTGCGCGATGCCACGGGCGCCCCCGAATCGATCATCGCGATCCACCTCGACATAAGCGACCAACTCGAGCTCGAGGAGCGCCTCCAGCAGGCGATGCGGCTCGAATCGGTGGGCGAGCTCTCCGGCGGGATCGCGCACGACTTCAACAACCTGCTCACGGTCATCCTGGGGAACGCCGAGCTGCTCGTGAACCGGCTCGAACACGAGCCGCGGCTGCGCTCGCTCGCCGAGATGACGCGCGGCGCGGCCCAGCGCGGGGCGGCGCTCACCCAGCGCATGCTCGCGTTCGCGCGGCGCCAGGTGCTCGACCCCACCCCCGTCGACATCGGCGAATCGCTGCGCGGCATGCGCGCGCTCCTCGGGAGCGCCCTCCGTGAGGACATCACGCTCGTCCTCCACGCGGAGGACGGTCTGTGGGAGGCCGAGGTGGACCGGACGCAGCTCGAGAACTCCATCGTGAACCTCTGCGCGAACGCGCGCGACGCGATGCCCGAGGGCGGCACGGTCCGGGTGTCGGCATCCAACGTGGAGTTCGGCGAGTCCGATGCCGCGCGTGCGCGCGAGCTGGCGCCCGGCCGGTACGTCCGGATCGACGTCGCCGACACGGGCATCGGGATCGCGCCCGAGGTGCTCGGCCGCGTCTTCGATCCGTTCTTCACCACCAAGCAGCGCAGCAAGGGCACCGGGCTCGGACTGAGCATGGTGTACGGGTTCGCCAAGCAGTCCTCGGGCCATGCGAGCATCGCATCCACGCCCGGTCGCGGGACGACGGTCTCGCTGTTCCTCCCCGTCGCCCGGCGGGCGTCGCGGCCGCTGCCGGCCGTGCGCAGCCTGGATGAGGAGGCACACGGGGAGACCATCCTCGTCACCGAGGACGATGAGCTGGTGCGCGACTACGTGTTCGAGCAGCTGGGCTCGCTCGGGTACACGGCGCTCGCCGCCCGCGACGCCGGCGAGGCGATGACCATCCTGGAGTCGGGGCAGCACGTGGACCTGCTCTTCACCGACATCGTCATGCCGGGCCGGATGAACGGGCGCCAGCTCGCCGAGGCGGCGCGCGCGCTGCGCCCGGGGCTCGCCGTGCTCTTCACCTCGGGGTATCCCGAGGACGCCATGGGACCTGACGGGAAGCTCGAGCCGGGAGTACATCTCCTCGGGAAGCCGTACCGGCGGGCGGAGCTCGCACAGAAGATCCGCGCGGCACTCGCGCCGCGCGGCACCCCGGACCCCGGAGCGAGTTGATGTCGCGACGTCTGCTCATCCTCGACGACGAACCCTCGATCGGCGCGACGATCGCCTTCATCGCCGAGGACGCCGGCTTCGAGTGCCGGGCGACCACCTCGGCGACCGAGTTCTTCTCGGACTGCGCGGCGTGGGAACCGACGCACATCGCGCTCGACCTCATCATGCCCGAGATGGACGGGATCGAGGTGCTCCACCGGCTCGCCGCGAGCAAGTGCCGCGCGCGGATCATCATCACCAGCGGTGTCGGGAGCCGGGTGCTGGATGCGGCGCGTCGCACCGCCACCGACCATGGGCTCGACATCGCGGGGGCGCTCTCCAAGCCGTTCGCCCCCGACGCGCTCATGGCCCTGCTCAACGAGGAGGCGCCGGCGCCGGCCGCGCCGCGCCGCGGCGGCGGCCCGGGCGCGGGGGCGGAGCCCACCGAGCTCGAGCTGCATCGCGGCATCTCCAACGGTGAACTCGTGCTCGCGTTCCAGCCCAAGGTGCACTGTCGCGACGGCCGCCTTGCCGGCTTCGAGGCGCTCGTGCGCTGGAACCGCGCCGGCACCATGGTGTTCCCCGACCAGTTCATCCCGCTCGCCGAGCGCACGGGGCTCATCCATGAGCTCACCGAGGTCGTGGTGCGCGATGCCGTCACGTGGCTCGCCACCGAGTTCCCGGGGACCGACGTCACCATGTCGGTGAACGTCTCGGCGCGCAGCCTGGGATCGCAGGACCTCGGCGACCGCATCCACGACCATTGCTCGGCCGTCGCGCTCGCGCCGTCGCGCGTCATCCTCGAGGTGACGGAGAGCAGCGCCATGGAGGACCCGCTGCAGTCGCTCACGCTGCTCACGCGGCTGCGCGTGCAGGGCTTCCATCTGTCCATCGACGACTTCGGCACCGGGTTCTCGTCGATGGTGCAGCTCGTGCGGCTGCCGTTCTCCGAGGTGAAGGTCGACAAGTCCTTCGTGATGGAGCTGCCGGGCTCCGCGGAGTCGAAGGCGGTGATCCGGTCCATCGTCGACCTGGGCCACAGCCTCGGGCTCCGGTCGACCGCCGAGGGCGTCGAGTCGGCGGCAGCGCTCGAATACCTGCGGTCGGTCGGCTGCGACCTGGCGCAGGGCTACTACATCGCGAAGCCGCTGTTCGGCCCCGCCGCCCTCGCGTGGGCCAAGGGCTGGCAGGGACTCGCCTGACCGGTCAGCGCAGGTAGTCGGGCAGCACGTCCGCGACGCGCGCGCGCTGCGCCGGCGTCAGGTGCTTCGCGCCGCGCACCGTGCCCACGCAATGCGCGCTGCCGCAGCGGCACTGGAACGGCTCGGCCATGTCGTACTCGGTGGTGTTGTAGTCGAACGTGACGCCCTCGAGCGGCGCGATGTCGCGTCGCGCGATCACCTCGCGATCCCGGATGAACGTGGTGGGGTCGCAGCCGTGATTCATGTAGCGCCAGTAGAAGCGCCGCACCCGGTCGTTCGCGTCGCGCGCGCCGCGCTGGTCGAGGTGCAGGTCGCGGCCCACCTGGAGCGAGTACTTGGTGGGGGTGCGCGTCTCGTGGCCTTCGATCCGGAAGAGGACGGTACCCTCGGGGATCGCCGTCGTGGTCACGAGTCGTCGCTCGGATTGCTCGACGAGCACGCCGACGAGCGGGTTGTCGGTCCGGAGGACGGTGCCCGGGAGGTAAGGGTCGTCGGAATCGAGCGGGCGAAGGGCGCGTTGCGCGTTGGTGCGTTTCATGGGCGTGTAAGCTGACGTGATTGCGGGCAAACCGCCACTGGTCGAGCGTCAGCGCAGCCGCAGCGCGACGTGCTTGATGCGCTGCCGCCTCCACGTCCACGTGATGTGCACCGTGCCGTCGCGTGACTGGATGATGGCCGGGTACGAGTACTCGCCGGGTTCGCGCTCGAGCGTGATGAGCGGCGACCACGCGAGTCCGTCACGCGAGAGGGCGACCTCGAGCGGCGTGCGGCCTTCGGTGGTGTTGTTGTAGACCAGCAGGTGCCGGCCATCGCGCAGCGTGGCGGCATCGATGCCCGAGTTCGGATTGGGAAGGTCGAGCAGCTCGAGCGGCGACCACGAGCGTCCTTCGTCGGTCGACCACGTGGACGCGATGCGCGCCGGCCCACGCGTGCGGGCGAGGGCTTGCACGCGACCGTCACGGTGCACGAGGATCGCCGGCTGGATGGCGTCGAACTCACCGCCGTCGGGTGTTGCGCGCGGTGCGATGCGCTGCCACGTGTCGCCACCGTCGCGGCTGCGCTCGAAATGCACCCGCCAGGCGTTGGCACTGTCGGGCGCTTCGGTGCTCGACGGGCTCACGATGGTGCCGGAGCGGAGTCGCACCGGCTTGTTCTTGATCGGCCCGAGCACCCCGTCGGCGAGACGTGATTCCGCCGACCACGTGCGTCCTCCGTCGATGGAGCGGCGCACCACACCCCACCACTCCCGCGGATTGGGCCCGACCTTGTAGTAGAGCAGCAGCGACCGCTCGTCCGGTGCGAAGAGCACCGGATTCCAGGTGGGGAACCGCCGGCCATCGGGCTGGAGTCCGTTCGCGACCTCGATCGGCACGCTCCACGCGGTGTCGGACTCGGTGCCTCTGCCGGTGAGCCAGATGCCGACATCATTCGCGCTCTCGTACGAGCCGGCGAACCAGGCGATGAGGAGCCGACCGCGATGCTCCACGATGGTCGAGGCGTGGACCGATGGGGCGGGCGAGCGCAGCGACACGAACTCGGTGAGCAGGACCTCAGCCCGGGTGGATGAGTCGCTCGCCGCGGCGTTCGCGGGCGGACTCGGCCGATGCGCGCAGGCCCAGCACAGCGCGAGTGCTGCCACGAAGGCGCTGGTCGGGCGCGGCAGGATGATCGGGCGTGATCGCATGCGCCGAAGTTAGCGCGCTCCCGGCGCCGCGACTTGCGCCTACGCCACGCGCCATTATACTTAGGTAAATGCCTAAGCGTAGTCCACCCCTCGACCGCGTCTTCCGCGCGCTCGCCGATCCCACCCGACGGCGCGTCGTGGAGCGGCTCGCGACCGGGGCCTGCGCGACGATGGAACTCGCCGAGCCGTTCCGCATGGCGCTGCCCTCGTTCACGCAGCATCTCGACGTGCTCCAGGCGGCGGGGCTCGTGCGCAGCCGCAAGCAGGGGCGCGTCCGCACCTGGGAACTCGTCCCCGAGACGGTCGAAGGCGCCCGGCATTGGCTCGACGTACAGCGCGACCACTGGAACACCCGGCTCGACCAGCTCGACGCCCACCTGCTCACCCTCAAGGAGTCCCTCTGATGCCCAGTGCCGCCCGCCCTTCCGCTCTCACGACGCCGGTGGATCACGCGCTCGACCTCGTCCTCGACCGCGTGGTGGACGTGCCGCGTGAGCTCGTGTTCCGTGCCTGGACGCAGCCCGAGCACCTGAAGCCGTGGTTCTGCCCCAAGCCATGGCAGACCACGCACTGCGAGATCGAACTCCGGCCGGGCGGCAAGTTCCGCACGGTGATGGAAGGGCCGAACGGCGAGAAACAGGACAATGAAGGCTGCTACCTCGAGGTCGTGCCGAACGAGAAACTCGTGTGGACCGGGTGCATGCGGGGCGGATACCGCCCGAACGAGATCCCGCCGGGGGCGCCGGTGTTCACGTGCATCCTCACGTTCACGCCGGAGGGGAAAGGCACGCGGTATCGGGCCCACGTGATGCATGTGGATCCGGCCGCGAAGCAGGCGCACGAGGCCATGGGCTTCTCCCAGGGCTGGGGCGCCGCGCTGGATCAGCTGGTCGCACTGCTCAAGTCGACCGCCTGACCACGGCGCCGCTTCGCTTGACGCGGCCATGCACGAGGCGGACCTTCGTGCATGGCCACTGCGAAGAAGAAACGCGCCGCCAAGAAGTCCAAGAAGGCGGCTGCCGCGCGCACCCGCGGCCTCGAGGCGTCCAAGCTCGATGCCGGCGCCGTGCCGGCCCCCATCACCGGCCTCGCCAGGCAGATCGAGAAGGACGGCGGCGCCGTGCTCGCCACCTATCGCGATCCGCTCGGCGGCCGATGGCAGGTGCTCGCCTCGCTCCCCATCGAGCAGGTGGAGCCCACGCCGTTCCAGCGCGACCTGTCCGAGACGCACGTCGCGAAGCTCGCCGACGCGATCGACAAGCTCGATCGGTTCCTGGATCCCATCATCGCCGTGCCGGCCGACGCGGGGACCTACTGGTCCCCCAACGGCTATCACCGCCTCGGCGCCATGAAGCAGCTCGGCGCGAAGGCGATCATCGCCCTCGTCGTCCCCGACCAGGATGTCGCGCACCGCATCCTGGCGCTCAACACCGAGAAGGCGCACAACCTCCGCGAGAAGTCGCTCGAGGTGTCGCGGCTCGCGGTGGCGCTCGCCGAGATGGATGAACGATCGACGGAGAAGTCGCACGCGGAGATCTTCGAGGAGGCGGCGTTCATCACGCTGGGGTTCTGCTACGCCGAGAACGGGCGCTTCTCTGGGGGCGCGTACCATCCGATCCTCAAGCGCATCGACCAGTTCCTCGGCAGCAAGCTCCCGGCGGCCCTCGAGGAGCGCCGGGCGCGCGCCGCCAAGCTGCTCGAGCTCAACGAGCATGTGAACGAGGCGGTGAAGGGACTCAAGGCCAAGGGGCTCGAGAGTCCCTACCTGAAGGCCTTCGTGGTCGCGCGCATCAATCACCTGCGGTGGGTGAAGGAGAAGCACCCCGACTTCGACGACACGATGGACACCATCCTCAAGGCGGCGAAGCGGTTCAATCCGGCGAACGTGAAGGCCGACCAGGTGGCGCGCAGCGGCGGCGCGCCCTCCACGGAGGAGTGATGCGGCGAGTCCTGCAGTGGGGCATCGGGCTAGCGGCGGTCGCGCTCTGCCTCGCGTACGGCGTGTACCTCGTGCGGACGCCGGAGCGCGCGACGCTCGACGCGGAGGCGCGCGCGAGCGTGCCGGGGGCGTACGTGGGCTCGAGCGTCGGGACCACCCATTATGAGGTCGCCGGCCCGGACACGGGACGCGTAGCGGTGCTCGTCCACGGGTTCTCGGTCCCGGCCTACATCTGGGACTCGACGTTCCACGCGCTCGCGGCGGCCGGCTTCCGTGTGGTCCGCTATGACCTCGTCGGGCGCGGCTGGTCCGACCGCGGCGACGTCGCCTACGACGGCGAGACGTTCGACGCGCAGCTGGGCGAGCTGCTCGATTCGCTCAACGTGAGCGGCCCCGTCGACCTCTTCGGGCTCTCGTTCGGCGGCTTCGTCACGTCGAACTTCACGGCCAACAACCCGTCGCGCGTGCGGACGCTCGTGCTGGTGGACCCGACCGTGAATCCCGCGCCGATGGGGGGCGTCGTGCGCTGGCCGGTGGTCGGCCGATACCTCTTCGAGGTGATGGCCGCTCCGGGCATGGCGGACGGGCAGCCCGGCGACTTCCTGCATCCCGAGCGCTTCCCTGGATGGGCCGACCGGTACCGTCCGCAGCAGCGCTATCGCGGATTCGCGCGGGCGCTGCATCGCTCACGCTTCGAGCTCGCCTACGCCGACTTCGAGGACCTCCACACGCGGATCGCGCGGCAGGGCACGCCCGTGCTGCTGGTCTGGGGGAAGCAGGACCCGGTGATCCCCATCGACCAGTCCGACGCGGTGCGCCGCCGCATCCCGTCAGTGGAGTTCGTACCGATCGACTCGTCGGGGCACCTGCCGCACCTCGAGCAGTCGACGGTCTTCAACGCCGCGGTGTTCAGCTTCCTTTCGCGGCATCCCGCCGTCGCTTCTGCTCCGGTCGACGGTCTTCCGGCGGTGAGACCGGCTCCCTGAGAACGGGACGACTACGTCTCGCCTGACTCCAGGCGCTTGGCGATGTCGTCCATCTGCTGGAGTCGCGTCGGTGCCCAGCTCCGCAGCCGGAGCCATCCGGCGACGATGCTGCCGGCACCCAGGAGCGCGACGGGGAGCATCTCGAAGAGGTCGCCCGGGACGGCGAGCGTGCCGCGCAGGAATCCGATCGCCGTGGTGAGCGCGCTCACCGAGATGACGGTGACGCCGACGGTGAGGAGGGACTGCGCACTGGCGTTGCGCGTCCGGAGGCGGATCCGGTCGCCGCTCGCCGTGGGCTCCACGAGCACCTGCAGGTTGCCGTTGGTCCACTGCCGCAGCGAGCCGTCCACGCGCATCTGACCGCGCGCGTCGAACGTCTCGCGGAGGAGGACGACCAGCCGTTCCCACTCGGGGTCCGTCATGCGGCGATCGAGTTGCACGGTGCGGCCGACGCCGATGGGGATGCCGAGCATCCGCGGTGCGGCGGGCTGCGGCGGCCGGTCGAGGGATCGCGCGGCGGCGGCGACCTCCTCCGGCGCGAGTCCGGCCTCGCGGCCGATCGCCTGCAGCTCGGCGAGCGTCCAGCCCGCCTTGGAGGCGAGCTGCTTGGGCTCCGCGGGCACCGCCTCGCTGGCGCGCGCGAAGATCGCGGCGGTCTCCTCCTCGTCGTAGCGGCGCTCGGTCATGCGGGAAATCTCGTCGAATGCCTCGCCGACGGGAGGCCCTTCCGACAACCGGCGGTCGGGCAAGTCCTGAGTCTCGGTCAGGGAGGACACGGACCCGCCGCCGCGATGGTCTCCCGAAGTTGGACTGGAGCGCCGCCCGGAGGTCCCGCATGTGGCTGCTGCGACATCGTTGCTCGCGCTTCACCCGCGCACGCCGCGCCTGCGCCGCTGGCATGGTCGGAGGTGCGGTGGTCGCACTCGCGATCGGGTGCATCGCGCTGGCCGCGCCGGCGCGCGCGCAGGCACCCGCGCCGGCACCCGCGCAGGCTCCCGCGCAGGCACGCGCGCCCCTCGCACCGCCGTCGCGTGGCGCCGTGGAACTGGCTGTCGACCTCGGTTATGCGCGATACGGCATCCATGGCGTGCGCCCTGACGGGGGCCGTTTCGGGATGTTCTTCGCACGGCATCTCTCGCCGCGCGCCGCGTGGACCTTCGATATCAGCTGCCTCGGCGGCTCCCCTGCCGGCGCGCCGGTGGATGATTCATTCACCATCTGCACCGGGAGTCTCGGCGCGCAGTTCGAGTTCGCGGTCTCGCGCGGCGCGCGTCCGTACGTGCGCGCGAGCGCCGGTCAGGCCCAGCTCGACTGGCAGGCGGAAGAGGACGTCTTCGACATCGACGCGCGCGCCGGCGCCGTCACGCTCGCGCTCGGCAGCCGCTTCGGCATCGGGGTGAGCCGTCGCTTCGCGCTTCGCGGGGAGATGGCGTGGACGCGCACGGCCGTGCTCGGCCCGCCCGCGACCGTCTCGAGCCTCGCGCTCGGCATCGCCTACCGCCTGCGGTGACCGCGATGTTTGCGGTGTCCTCGGCCGCTCCGCATCTTCACGGACGATGACCGCCCTCGACGGGGTCCCGGAGGTCGCGCGGCGGTCCGTACGTCGCGGGCGAGGCACGCACGCCACCCGCTCGACGCTCATCGCCGCGGTCGGCACCCTCGCGGTCGCCCTCGTCGCGGATCGCTGGTACGCCGCCCGCGCGGCGGCCCACGCTCGCGCCGAGGTCCGTGCGACCGCGGCGGTGCACGCCGAAGCGCTCCGCAGTTCCACGACGCGCGAGCTGAGCCTGCTGCTCGCGCTGGTGTCGTTCACCGAGTCGCGCCGCACGCGCGCGGAGCTCGACGCGGAGTTCCCGACCTTCGCGCGCGGCGTCTTCTCCGAGCAGGGGTTGCGCGCGCTGCAACTCGTCGAGGCAGGGCGGATCGTGCACACCTGGCCGCTCGAGGGGAACGAGGCGGCGATCGGCTACGACCTCACCAGGCACCCCGACGCGCGGGTGCGCGCGGATTTCGAGCGGGCGCGGACGTCGGAGGCCGTCACGATCACCGGGCCGATCGCGCTGGTGCAGGGGGGTGTCGGCCTGCTCGTGCGCCAGCGCATCGCCTCGCGCCCCGGTTTCCCCGATCTGGCCGCGGTGATCCTCGACGTGCCGCGCCTCGTCGCGGCCGCCGGCATCCCCGACCCCACGACCGGTCTGCGCATGGAACTCCGCGACCGCTCCGGTCGGTGGTTCTCCGGCGATCGCGAGGGCAGCGCCGCGGCGCCGGAGTCGCTCGCGGTCGCCACACCCGATGGTGATTTCCGACTGCTCGCCGCGCCGGTGGAGGGATGGGCAGCACGCACCGCGCCCTCGCAGCGGCGCTGGCGTGGGGGCATGGCGCTCCTCGTCGTCCTCGCCAGCGTCATCGGCGGGCTGGTGGGACGGCGCCGCGACCGGCTCGAGGCCGAGATGACACGGTCCTCGACCGCGTTGCGTCTCGTGATGGGGCAGTTGCGGATGGGCGGATGGGAGGAGGATCTCGTCTCCGGCAGCATCCGGTGGAACGCCGCGATGGGCGACCTCATCGGCCCGAGGGTCTCCGCGGACGCGGCGGGACTCGCGGAGCTGATCGACCTCATCGACCCGCTCGACCGTGAACGCTTTCGCGCGGCACTCGCCGGCGCGCGTGCCGGGCGGACGGATGAGTTCATCGAGGAAGTGCGCGTCGGTGGCGCACCGCATGCCGGCGGACGCTGGCTGCTCGTGGTGGGCAGCGTCACGCGGGGCACTGCCGGCATGCCCACCCGGCTCACCTGCGTGATGGCCGATGCCGGCGAACAGCGCGCGCTCGAGGAACGGCTCCGGCACGCACAGCGCCTCGAGGCCCTCGCCAAGCTCGCCAGCGGGGTCGCGCACGATTTCACGGATGTGCTCTCGGCGGTCCTCCACGCCGCCACGTCGGCGCGAGAACGGGCCGGCGGACTCCCCGAAAGCGACTCGGCGAGCGTGCGCGAGGACATCGATCATGTGATCGCGACGGCGCACCGCGGCAGCCGGCTCACCGAGCAGCTCTTCTCGTTCAGTCGTGGCTGGCGTTCCGACGCGCCTCCGCTCGACGTCGTCGCTGGGGTGACCGAACTCGTGCCCACGCTCGAGCGTCTGGTGGGCAGCCACCTGCGGATCGTCCACGACTCGCCGCCGGGCCCGCTCTGGGTGCGGCTCGACGGCGGCCAGTTCGCGCAGGTGCTCATCAATCTCGTGGTGAACGCGCGCGACGCGATGCCGTCCGGTGGGACGATCCGCGTCCGCGCGCGCCTCCTCGACGCGCTCGAGACCGCGCGACCCGTGGACGCGCCGCCGGGCCGCTGGGCGCTGATCGAGGTCCAGGATGAGGGCACCGGGATCCCCGACGCCGTGCGCGAGCGGATCTTCGAGCCCTACTTCACGACCAAGACCGAAGGGCGCGGCACGGGGCTCGGGCTCTCGGTCGTGATCGGCATCGTCGAGGCGGCCGGCGGGAGCGTGACGGTCAGCACCGCCCACGCGCAGGGAACGACCTTCCACCTGTTCCTGCCGGCGGATCCGGGAGGCCCGGCGTGAGGCTCCTCGTCGCTCGCACCTGGCGGTCGGCGCTGTGGGCCGGCGCGGTCGGGCTGCTGCTCGCCATCGCGGCCGACCGCTGGTATGCCGGCGAGCTGCGCGCCGTGGAGCGCGAGCGCGTCCGCGCGCGCATGGCACCGTACGCCGAAGCGATGCGCAACGTGGTCGACCGGCGGATCGGGATCCTCCGCGGGTTCCATTCGTTCGTGTCCACGCGCCGCACCCGCGCCGACCTCGACGAGCAACTGCCCGTGTTCGCGCGCGGCGCGATCGCGTCGGCGACCGGCGTGCGCGCGCTCCAGTTCTACGAGAACGACCGGATCGCCGCGATCGAGCCGCTCGAGGCGAATCGCGCCGTACTCGGATTCGACCTCTCGCGCGACCCTCGTCCGGGTGTGTACGCCGACCATCAGCGCGTGCTCGCCTCGCGCGGACCGGTCGTGACCGGCCCGATCAACCTGATCGAGGGCGGCACCGGGATACTGCTCCGGCAGCGCCTCGCCGACCGGCCGGGATTCCCGCAGATCGTCGCCGTCCTCCTCGACGCGCCGAGCCTGCTCGAGGATGCCGGGATCCCCGACACGCTGTCGGGGCTGCGGATGCAGGTGAGCACGTTCAACGACCGATGGTCCGGCGGCGACCGGCTCGGGGGCGACGCCGACCCCGTGCGGATCCGCATCGATCTGGGCGGGACGGCATGGGTGTTCAGCGCCGTGCCGGTGAAGGGGTGGCAGGGCGGCAGCGGCACCGCGCGGTGGTCCTTCCGCGGCGTGCTCGTGGCATTCCTCCTCCTCGTGGTGCTCGTGGCCCTCGAACTCGGCGACCGGCTCGATCGGCTGGCGCGTGCGCGTGCGGAGTCGGACTCGTTCCTCGCGGTCGCCATGCGCGCCGGACGGCTGGGCGTCTGGTCGCTGGACCTCGCGAGCGGGCGGCTGGAGGTCAGCGGCGCGTCCGCCGGCTTCCTCGGACCGGAGTTGCTCGAGGGAGACGACGCGATGGCCCGCGTGCTCGCGCTGGTGCCGCCTGAGGACCGCGCACGCCTCACTGGGCTCTATGACGATGCCCGCAGCGGCGTGCGGGAGACGATAGCCACCGAGTTCCGGCTCGTGCCGCCCGACGGCGCGCTGCGCACGCTGATGTGCGTGGGGCAGGTCGTGCCCGATGCGTCGGGCCGTCCGGCCCAGCTCGTGGGGCTGCTCTCGAACATCACCGAGCGGCGCGCCATGGAGGCGCGCCTGCAGCGATCGGAGCGATTCGAGTCGGTCGGGCGACTCGCCGGTGGGGTCGCGCACGACTTCGGCAACCTGCTCACGGCGATGGGAGGGTTCGCCGAGTTGGCGGTGGAGCGCGTGCGTGGGATCCACGGGCGCGTCGCGGAGGAGATCAACGCCGATCTCGAGGTGGTGCTCGACCGCACGAAGGTCGGCGGGCGGCTGACCTCACAGCTCCTCGCGTTCAGTCGGCGCGCGCCGACCGAGGCGACGCGCGTGGAACTCGGCGCCACGCTCGGCGAGCTGCAGCCGGTGCTCTCACGGCTGCTCGCCGGCCCCATGTCGCTGCGGCTCGAGGTGGAGGACCGCCTGCCCGCCGTGCGTGTCGTGGCCGGTCTCCTGACGCAGGTGATCCTCTCGCTGCTCGCGCGCGCGCGGGATGCGCGTCCCTCACCCGAGCGCGTGCGGGTGCGCGTGCAGCACGTACCGGCGACCTCGGGACCACGGCCGCTCTCCGCCCCCATCGGCGAGTGGGTCTGCGTGGAGGTCGCCGAGGAGGGGCTCGTGGTGGACGCCGCCACACCGCCGCCCGTGGTGCGACGCAACACGCCGGGCGGTGGGGTCGCACTGATCGATGCGGACGCGTCCTGGGGCATCGAACTCGCGGTGCTCGCGAGCGGGATCGAGAGCGCGGGCGGACGGCTCCTCAGCGACACGGGGCCGACCGGCGGTGCGATCACCCGGATCTTCCTGCCGCTCTGGGACGGCAAGTACTGAGCTTCCCGCATGCGCGTGGCCGCCCTAGCTTCGGGAATGACCCGCTCCCTTCGCCCGCTCCTCGCCCCGTCGTTCCTCCTCATGGCGGCCGCGCCGTTAGGCGTCGCGGCGCAGCGACCCGTCACCACGGCGTCGCCGCCGGTGGCGGAGCAGGTGGCCGCCATCGCGCCCCCACGCGAGCCGCTGCCGGCCGAGGCGGCGAGTGCCGGGGTGCAACGATTCTCCTTCATCGTGTACGGCGACACGCGGGGGCGTCGCGACGGGGTGGATCCCCAGTATGAGCACTCGCTGATCGTGGAGTCGATGCTGCGGACCATCGCCCGACTGCGCACCGGACCGGATGCCGTCCGGTTCGTGCTGCAGAGCGGCGATGCGGTGGTGAACGGTCGCGACGCGGCGCAGTGGAACAAGAGCTTCGTCGGGCTCGTGAACCGGCTGACCACCGAGGGAGGCGTCCCCTACTTCCTCGCGCCGGGGAATCATGACGTCACGTCCTCGGATGACCTCGCCAATCCCGGTCGCGCCGAGGGGCTCCGCAATTATCTCGCGGCCATGGAGAAGCTCATCCCCGCCGACGGGGCGTCGCGGCGACTCCGCGGGTATCCCACCTACGCCTTCGGGTACGGCAACACGTTCGTCCTCGCGATCGACTCCAACATCGCGGACGACTCCGTGCAGTTCGCCTGGGCGAGGACACAGCTCGAGGGACTCGATCGCCGCCGCTACACGCACGTCGTGGCGTTCTTCCATCATCCTCCGTTCTCGAGCGGCCCGCACGGCGGGTCACGCATCGAGCGCCCCACGCAGCAGGTGCGCGACCGATGGATGCCGCTGCTGCGCGCGCACGACGTCGACCTCGTGTTCACCGGCCACGAGCATCTCTTCGAGCATTGGGTGGAGCGCTGGAAGGGTGCTGACGGCCGTTGGCGGCGGATGGATCAGGTCGTCACGGGCGGTGGTGGCGCGCCGTTGTACGCGTACCAGGGCGAGCCCGACCTCGCCCCCTATCTTCGCGCCGGTGCCGCGGACTCGGTCCGCCTGCAGCACCTCGTGAAGCCCGGGATGGAACCGGGGGACAACGCCTACCACTATCTCGTCGTCCACGTGGACGGTGCGCGCGTCTGGCATGAACTGATCGCGGTGGACTGGGGCGCCGGTTTCGCGCCATACCGGAGCAATCGCGCGGTCCTCGGGGATACCGCGATGACCGCCGCCCCGCGCCCCTGATCCCGGCCGACCCGGCCGCCGAGGGTCGGGTGCCCGGGCGGCCGTTGCGCTTCCCGGCGTGACGGCGGCTCCCTACCTTTGAGGTCCGCGCGGGCGCTCCGGACTCGGTGCGCCCGCGCGGTTTCCCCGCCTCTCTCCCGCCCGCATGTCCGCCGCCAGCACGCCGTCGTCCGTCGACCCCACCCGCATCGCCGACCTGCCCAAGCTCGTCGGGACCACCGTCACGGTGAGCGGCTGGGTCGCGCATCTCCGCTCCTCCGGCAAGATCGCCTTCATCGTCATGCGCGACGGGACGGGCACGCTCCAGTGCGTGGTGCCCAAGAAGGAAGTGAGCGAGGAGGCGTGGGCGCGGTTCGGCGAGCTCACGCTCGAGACGTCGATCACGGTGACCGGCGAGGTGCGTGCCGATGCGCGGCAGGCCGGCGGCGTGGAGCTCGGCCTCAAGGACCTCACGATCATCGGCACGAGCGCGCTCGATTATCCGCTGCAGCCCAAGGAGCACGGCGTCGATTTCCTCATGGACAATCGGCACTTCTGGCTCCGCACGCCGCGGCAGGTCGCGATCATGCGTGTGCGCAACGAGATCGAGCAGGCGATCCACGACTTCTTCTACGAGCGCGGCTTCCTGCGCGTCGACACGCCCATCCTCACCGCGGCGATCGGCGAGCGCGCGGGGCTCTTCGCGACCGAGTACTTCGATCTGGGCAACGCGTACCTCGCGCAGACCGGCCAGCTCTACGGCGAGGCGGCGGCCGCGGCATTCGGGAAGATCTACACGTTCGGTCCGACGTTTCGCGCCGAGAAGTCCAAGACCCGCCGGCATCTCACCGAGTTCTGGATGATCGAACCCGAGGTGGCGTTCAACGCCACGCACGCCAACATGCGCCTCCAGGAGGACTTCGTGTCCTTCCTCGTGCAGCGCTGCGTGGAGCGGCGGTCGGCCGAGCTCAAGGAGCTCGAGCGCGACATCTCCAAGCTCGAGAAGGTGAAGGCGCCGTTCCCGCGCATCGACTACACCGACGCGGTGGCGACCCTCCAGAAGAAGGGCAGTGCGGTGAAGTGGGGCGACGACCTCGGCGCCGAGGACGAGTCGCTGCTCGTGGAGGACTACGACACGCCCATCTTCATCTGCAACTACCCGAAGGAAGCCAAGGCCTTCTATATGAAGGAGAACCCGGCCGATCCGCGCACGGTCCTCTGCGACGACATGCTCGCGCCCGAGGGTTACGGCGAGATCATCGGCGGGTCGCAGCGCGAGGACGACCACGACAAGCTCCTCGAGCGGATCCACGAGGAGAAGCTCCCGGTCGAGGCGTACTCGTGGTATCTCGACCTGCGGAAGTACGGCACGTTCGTGCACTCGGGCTTCGGGCTCGGGCTCGAGCGCACCGTGGCGTGGATCTGCGGCACGCCGCACATCCGCGAGTGCATCGCGTTCCCGCGCATGATGCATCGGTTGCATCCGTAAGCTCGCGCAAGCACCTGTCCACCTCGAGGCACACGATGCATCGCGACACCGTTCCGCCCACGTGCTGACCGCATGAGCTCCCGCTCGGACCTCCCGCGGAACCCGGGCCAGCCGCTCGACCTCGACGTCGTGCGCGGCATCCGCGTGAACCGGAGTGCCGCCGAACGCCGCGCCGCGACCATCCCCACGCGGCGCACGGTGAAGAAGGAGTGGCAGGCCGCGTGGCTCCTCAAGGCCATCACGCTGATGGACCTCACGACGCTCAGCGGCGACGACACCGAGGGCAACGTGCGGCGGCTGTGCGCCAAGGCGCGGAACCCGGTGCGGAGCGACTTGCTCGCCGCGCTCGGCGCCGATTCGCTCGGCATCACGGTGGGCGCGGTCTGTGTGTACCACCAGTACGTCGAGACCGCGGTCGCCGCGCTCGAGGGCTCGGGGATCCCGGTCGCGGCGGTCTCGACGGGGTTCCCCGCGGGCCTCTCGCCCTTCGCGCAGCGCCTCGCCGAGATCCCCGCGTCGGTGCAGGCCGGGGCGCGCGAGATCGACATCGTCATCACGCGGTCGCATGTGCTCACCGGCGACTGGCCGGCGCTCTACGACGAGGTGAAGGCGTTCCGCGAAGCCTGTGGCGAGGCGCATCTCAAGGCGATCCTCGCCACGGGTGAGCTCGCGACGCTCACTAACGTCGCGCGCGCGAGCTGGGTCGCGATGCAGGCCGGCGCCGATTTCATCAAGACGAGCACCGGCAAGGAAGGCACCAACGCGACGCTGCCGGTGAGCCTCACGATGGTGCGGCAGATCCGCGAGTACGAGCAGGCGACCGGCTTCAAGGTCGGCTACAAGCCCGCCGGCGGCATCCGCACCGCGAAGCAGTCGCTCGACTATCTCCTCCTCATGAAGGAGGAACTCGGCGACCGCTGGCTCCAGCCCGATCTCTTCCGTTTCGGCGCGTCGGCGCTGCTGACCGACATCGAGCGCCAGCTCGAGCACTTCGTCACGGGCCGCTACGCCGCGGCGCATCGCCAGCCGATGCCATGACCGCGCGCCCCCTCGTGTATTCCCACCGCTTCCTTGCGCCGAGCTGCTGATGCCGAGCGTCGCCGAGATCTTCAAGACGATGGACTACGGGCCCGCGCCCGAGAGCGACGCCGAGGCGCGCGCCTGGCTCGCGAAGCACGGGGCGAGGTTCGGCCACTTCGTGAATGGCGCCTGGACCAAGGCCGGATCGACCTTCGATGTGATCGACCCGAGCAACTCGCAGCTGCTCGCGAAGGTCACGCAGGGTTCGACGAAGGACGTCGATGCGGCGGTCGCGGCCGCACGGAAGGCGTTCCCCAGGTGGGCGAAGCTCGGCGCCCACGCGCGCGCACGGCACCTCTACGCGCTGGCCCGCATGGTCCAGAAGCATTCGCGGCTCTTCGCGGTCGTCGAGTCGATGGACAACGGCAAGCCGATCCGCGAGACGCGCGACCTCGACATCCCGCTCGTCGCGCGGCACTTCTATCATCACGCCGGCTGGGCGCAGCTCATGCCGGGCGAGTTCACCGGCTACGGACCGGTGGGCGTGGTCGGGCAGATCATCCCGTGGAACTTCCCGCTGCTCATGCTCGCGTGGAAGGTCGCGCCGGCCCTCGCCGCGGGGAACACGGTGGTGCTCAAGCCCGCCGAGTTCACGCCGCTCTCGGCGCTGCTCTTCGCGGAGCTCGCCGCCGAGGCAGGGCTCCCGCCGGGCGTGCTCAACATCATCACCGGTGACGGCAGAACTGGCGCGGCGCTGGTCGAACACGCGGACGTCGACAAGATCGCGTTCACCGGGTCGACCGACGTGGGCCGCATCATCCGCAAGGCGACCGCGGGCAGCGGCAAGAAGCTCTCGCTCGAACTCGGCGGCAAGTCGCCGTTCATCGTCTACGAGGACGCCGATCTCGACAGTGTGGTCGAGGGCGTCGTCGATGCGATCTGGTTCAACCAGGGGCAGGTGTGCTGCGCCGGCTCGCGCCTGCTCGTGCAAGAAGGGATCCACGACCGGCTGATGGACAAGATCCGCGCGCGGATGGAGAAGCTCCGCGTCGGCAAGCCGCTCGACAAGGCCGTGGACATGGGCGCGATCGTCGCGCCGGAGCAGCTCGAGCGCATCACGCGCCTCGTGAAGCAGGGACGGGACGAAGGCGCCGAGATGTGGCAGCCGAGCTGGAGCGTGCCGACGAACGGCTGCTTCTATCCGCCGACGCTGTTCACGAACGTCGAGCCGGCGAGCACGATCGCGCAGGTGGAGATCTTCGGTCCGGTGCTCGTGGCGATGAGCTTCCGCACGCCCGAGGAGTCGGTCGCGCTGGCGAACAACACGCCGTTCGGCCTCGCGGCGAGCGTGTGGACGGAGAACATCAACCTCGCGCTCGACATCGCGCCGCGGATCAAGGCCGGTGTGGTGTGGGTGAATGCGACGAACCTGTTCGATGCGGCGGCGGGGTTCGGCGGGTACCGCGAGTCCGGGTTCGGGCGTGAAGGCGGGCGCGAGGGGATGTGGGAGTACCTGCGCCGTGACTCGGGAGTGGGGCGTGGTGAGCGGACGCTGGCGCGGGGTGCGAAGGTCGCGCCGCGGACCGTTGGTGGCTCGGCGCTCGCGACCCACGATGCCTCACTGCCGATGGTGGACCGCACGCCGAAGCTCTTCATCGGCGGGAAGCAGGCGCGTCCGGACTCCGGCTACTCCCGCGTCATCGTCGACCCGAAGGGCAAGCGCGTCGGTGAGGTGGGCGAAGGCAACCGCAAGGACCTGCGCAACGCGGTCGAGGCCGCACATGCGGCCGCCAAGTCCTGGTCCAAGTCCACCGCGCATCTCCGCGCGCAGATCCTCTTCTATATCGGCGAGAACCTCAGCGCCCGTGGCGACGAGTTCGCCGCGCGGCTGCGCGCACAGGCCGGTGCGACCGCCGCGCAGGCGCGCGCCGAGGTCGAAGCGTCGGTCTCACGGCTCTTCAGCTACGCCGCCTGGGCCGACAAGTGGGACGGCGCCGTGCACAACGTCCCCATCCGCGGTGTCGCGCTGCAGATGAACGAGCCCATCGGCGTGGTCGCCGTCGCGGCGCCCGACGAATCGCCGCTCCTGGGCTTCGTCTCCGCGGTCGCGCCGCTCCTCGCGACGGGCAATGCCGTCGTCGTCATCCCGAGCGAGCCGCATCCGCTCTCGGCGACCGACTTGTACACGGTGCTCGAGAGTTCCGACGTCCCCGGCGGCGCCGTGAACATCGTGACGGGCGCCAAGGACGTGCTCGCCAAGTCGCTCGCCGAGCACGACGACGTGGAGGCGATCTGGTACTGGGGTTCGAAGGACGGGAAGAAGGCGGTCGAGTTCGCCTCCGCGGGGAACATGAAGCGCACGTGGGCGCACACGGGCGTGATCGATTGGGCCGCACCGGTCGACGAGCGCGCGTTCCTGCGCGAGGCGACGCAGGTGAAGAACATCTGGGTCCCG
This sequence comes from uncultured Gemmatimonas sp., assembly GCA_964464585.1. Classification (GTDB taxonomy): domain Bacteria; phylum Gemmatimonadota; class Gemmatimonadetes; order Gemmatimonadales; family Gemmatimonadaceae; genus Pseudogemmatithrix. Next base: position 210,872 of record CAYXGS010000002.1, read on the forward strand.
TACGGCGAGTAGATGCTCTCGCGCGACGTCTACGAGATCGTCCACGTCGTCGGGATCGCATCGGTGATGCTCGCCTTCGGCGGCATCGCGTCGCACGCGGCCGATGGCGGGACGTGGAAGGGGCCGGGCTCGCGCCGCGCGCTCAAGCTCGCGCACCATGGCGGGATGTTCCTCATCCTGCTCGGCGGCTTCGGGATGCTCGCGCGGATCGGCATCGCCAAGGGCGGCATCGCGAGCTTCCCGGTCTGGCTCTGGCTGAAGATCGCGCTCTTCCTCGTGCTCGGCGCAACGGTCGCGCTGCCGTACCGCCGACCACGGTGGGCGTGGCCCGCCTTCTTCGCGACGCCGTTGATCGCCGGACTCGCCGTCTATCTGGCGCTCTACAAGCCGCTCTGAGCCGACGCCGCCGCGCCGAGCGGTGATCGGTCCGCCCGGCGGCGCTCAGTCGGTCTCGCCCGCCTTGACCTCGTCCCAGATCACGTCCAGCGCCTCGAGTCCCGCCGTGCGGACGTCGATCCCGCGCGACTCCGCGATCCGCTCCACGGCTTCGAACCGCCGCTGGAACTTCGCATTCGCCCGGTCGAGCGCGAGCGCGGGATGCGTCCCCGCCTTCCGGCAGAGATTCACCACCGCGAACAGCAGATCGCCCAGCTCCTCCTCGAGCTTGGCGTGCCGCGGGTCGAGGCTCGGCACCCCGTGCGTGTCGAACACCGCGCCATCCTTCTCGATCTGTTCGCGCACCTCGGCGAGCTCCTCGGCGACCTTCTGCATCGGGCCTTCGACATCGGGCCAGTCGAACCCCACACCGGCGGCGCGTTCCTGCAACCGGTGGGCGCGGTGCAGGGCAGGGAGCCCGCTCGGCAGACCCTCGGCGAGCGACCGCCGCGACCTGGCCTTCATCTGCTCCCACGGCGTGCGCTCGGTGTCCGTGCCGTAGAGCCACGGATGCCGTCGGGTCATCTTGCCGACCAGCGACCCGGCCACGTGTTCCGGCCCGAACGCGCCGCGCTCCTCGGCGATCACCGCGTGGAAGAGCACCTGCAGCAGGACGTCCCCGAGCTCGCCGCAGGTCGCGGCATCGTCGCCCTCGCGCAGCGCGTCGTCCAGCTCGTGCATCTCCTCGTTGAGATACGGACGCAGCGACTCGTGCGTCTGCGCCTTGTCCCACGCATCGCGCGCGCGGAGGTCGCGCATGATCGCGAGGGCATCCTCAAGCGTGGCTTTGTCTTGCATCGCTCTCTGTGGGCCGGGTAACTTGACGGTTCGAATGCAGAGGGAATCTACTCCCATGGATGAAGCGCGCGCTTGGGTCGAGGTGGACCTCGGCGCGCTCGTGCGCAACGCCCGTGCGCTCGCGGCGCACGCGAAGGTGCCCCTCATCCCGATGGTGAAGGCCGACGCGTACGGCCTGGGCGCCGTGCCCGTCGCGCGCGCGCTCGAGGCGGTCGATCCGCTCGCGTACGGCGTCTCGGCGGTCGCGGAGGGCGAGGAACTCCGTGCGGCGGGGATCACGCGACCGATCATCCACTTCACGCCTTCGCTCCCGACGGACTTCGCACGGCTTCGCGCCGCGCAGGTGACGCCCACGTTCGGTGCGCCCGAGCCCATCGCCGCGTGGATCGCGTCCGGCGGCGGCGCATGGCACCTCGCGATCGACACCGGGATGCACCGCGCGGGCGTGAACGACGCGGCGATGGAGGACGTGCTCGCCATGCTCGCGGGCGCGGTCGCGGCGGATCGACCCGAGGGGGCGTTCACGCACTTCCATTCCTCCGAGATGGACGACGGCTCGATGGAGGCGCAGGAGGAGCGCTTCCGCTCGGCCATCGCGCGATTGCCGGTGCGTCCGCGGCTGCTGCACGCCGAGAACAGCGGCGGCATCGTGCGACGCTCCCCGAGTGCGTGGGACTGCGTGCGACCCGGGGTGTTCCTGTATGGGGTGGGCAGCTGGCCGATGGCGGATGGCCGGCGGACGGGGCTCGAACCGGAGCCGGTCGCTTCCCTCCGGGCGCGGATCCTCGAGGTGCGCACGATCCAGCGGGGCGAGAGCGTCTCGTACGGGGCAACCTGGCGCGCGGATCGCGTGACCAAGGTGGCAACGGTCGCCTGCGGCTACGCCGACGGACTCCGTCGGGCGCTCGGCAACCATGCCCACGGGCTCGTGCTCGGCCAACCGGCCCCCATCCTCGGTGTCGTCACGATGGACATGGCGATGCTCGATGTCACCGCGTGCGACGGGCGGGTCGGGGATGTGGTGACGTTCCTCGGCCGCGACGGGACCGCGCTGCTCACCGCGGAAGCGGTCGCGGCGACGGCGCGCCTCTCGCCGTACGAACTGCTCGTCGGACTCAAGCTGCGCCTGCCGCGCTACTACACGGGAGCCTGAGCATGGCACCTCGCGCCATCATCCTCGTGCTCGACGGCGTCGGGATCGGCGAGGCCCCCGACACGGCGGCCTATGGCGACCTGGGCTCCGACACGCTCGGCAACGTCGCCCGTGCCGTCGGCGGCCTCGACCTGCCGCACCTGCGCGCGGCGGGGCTCGGGAACATCCGCACCGGTGCCGACCGCCTCGCGCCGCTCGAGGGTGTGCCGCCGATCGCGCGGCCGACGGGCGCGTTCGGTCTCATGGAGCCCAAGTCCGCCGGCAAGGACAGCACGACGGGGCATTGGGAGATCGCGGGCGTGCATCTCGCGAAGCCGTTCCCGACCTACCCGCACGGATTCCCGCCGGAAGTGGTCGCCGAGTTCGCGAGGCGCACCGGGCGTCCGGTGATCGCGAACGTCGTGGGGAGCGGCACCGCGATCATCGACCGGTACGCCGACGAGCATGTGCGCACCGGAGCGTGGATCCTCTATACGAGCGCGGACTCCGTGTTCCAGGTCGCCGCGCACGAAGCGGTGATCCCGCTCCCTGAACTGTATGCCGGCTGTCAGGCCGCGCGCGAGATGCTCGTCGCGCCGCACGACGTCAGCCGCGTGATCGCGCGCCCGTTCGTCGGCACGCGTGGGGCATGGAAGCGGACCGCCAATCGGAAGGACATGTCGATCGAACCGCCCGAGGAGACCTTGCTCGATGCCCTTGCCGCGGCGGGGATCCCGCGGACCGGGGTGGGGAAGGTCGACGACCTGTTCGCCCGGCGCGGCCTCGAGGGCGGCCATACCACGGACAACGCCGAAGGGGTAGCCCGCATCCTCGACTGGATCCGTGCCGGCCCGGATGGGTTGTTGTTCGCCAACCTTGTAGATTTCGACCAGCAATACGGGCACCGGAACGACGTTCCGGGGTTCTATCAGGCACTGCGCGACTTCGATGCCGCGTTGCCGGCCCTTACCGCCGCACTCCGACCGGACGACCTGTTGTTCATCACTGCCGACCACGGGAACGACCCGACCACGCCCTCGACCGATCACGCCCGCGAGTGCGTGCCGGTGCTGGCGCTCGGGGCGCGCGTGCGGCCGGTGGCGATCGGGCGGCGCGGGACCTTCTCGGACCTCGGCGCGACGGTCGCCGAGTGGCTTGGCATCGCGTTCCGCGGTCGCGGGTCGTCGTTCCTGCGGACGATCCTCGCCTGATGCGGTCGTCCATCGAGCCGTATCTCCCGGCGCTCCGCGCCCGGGCCGCCGAGATGATGCATCGGGCGTACGCGCCGTACTCGCAGTTCCAGGTGGGCGCGGCGCTGCTCGCGGCCGATGGCACGATCATCGGCGGCTGCAATGTCGAGAACGCCTCCTACCCGGCGGGGACCTGTGCCGAGCGCTGTGCGCTCGGCACGGGCGTCGCGTCGGGGCATCAGCGGTTCACGGCGGTGGTGGTCTGCACCGCCGCGGCCGAACCGACGCCACCCTGCGGCATCTGCCGGCAGGCGCTGGCGGAGTTCGGTCTCGAGCTCGAGGTGGTGTCGTGCACCGCCTCGGGTGCCGAAGCGCGCTGGACGCTCGCCGAGCTCCTGCCGTTTCCCTTCACGCCCTCCCAGCTCCACTCACGATGACCCGGCGCCTGCTTCGCGCCCCTGCGCTCCTCGCCCTGACCTTCGCCTTCGTCGCGGGGGCCTGCTCCGAGCAGCTCGAGACGGCCAATGGCTGCCCCGTCCTCTGCCCGGGCCAGCAGCTCGACATCCTCGACACCGTGATCGACCCGGGCATCGTGCTCGACACGACGCTCGGCGGCTTCCCGCTGCAGGGGTTCGAGGCGCCGCTGCTGCTCGCGAGCCGCGGCGACACCCTCGACGTGCGGGCGATCATCCGGTTCGACTCGCTCGCGCGGCTCTGGAAGCCGACCAACGACACGCTCCAGCTCGTGACCATGGTGGACTCGGCGACGCTGCAGGTCCGCATCGCCAAGTCGGACATGAAGGTGCCGAACACCTTCTTCATCGATGCGTACGACGTGGGGGACACGACGCTGGTCGATTCGCTGCCCTCGACGCTCATCCCGCTCTTCGTGCCGGGGTCGCTGCTCGGATCCAAGCAGGTGGACAGCGCGACGTTCATCGACTCCGCGACGATCCGGATCCCGCTCGACACCGCGCGGCTCCGTGCGCTCGTCACGACCCCGGGTGCGGTGCTCCGCATCGGCTTGCGGCTCCGCAGCACCGAGTCGGCGATGTTCTACGTCACCACGAGCGACGACGCGACGAACAGCCCGCGCATCCGGTACCGCGTCTCGCCCGACACGGCGCAGGCGGCGCTCACCATCGCGCCGTCGTCCAACACGCCGCGCAACCCGCTGAACGTCAACGGCGACCTCGTCGACTACAGCCTGGTGGTGAGCGGGCAGGACCCGCGCGCCGCCGGACGGTTCGCGGTCGGCGGCTTGCCGTCGGTGCGGTCGTATCTCCGATTCGACATCCCGCGCTGGCTCACCGATTCGGTCGCGGTGCTCCGGGCGCAGCTCGAGCTGGTGCAGGACCCCATCCGCGGCATCGACGACGACGTGGACTTCACGGTGCGCACGCAGATGGTGATCGCCGGACACGCCACGACGGACCTCACGCGCGCGGCACGCCTGCTCGCGCCGGTGGGCTACTTCGTCGGCGATTCGATCCGTCGCAGCCCCAGCGACTCGGGGATCGTCCGCGTCGAGATCAACGCGCTGTTCCGTGCCTGGCGCACCAATGCGGGCCTGCCGAGCGTCCCGCAGGCGCTCGTGCTCAAGTCCGACCTCGAGGGCGTCGGGGCCAACGGACTCCGCTTCTTCGGCGTGTCGGCCGCGCCCGCCCTGCGCCCGCGCATCCGCGTGAGCTACGTGCCCAACATCAGCTTCGGGAAGCCGTGATGCGCCGCGCCCTCCTCGTCGCCGCGCTCGGCGCGGCCCTCCCGGTCGCCGCTGCCGCGCAGGGCGCGCTCGCGATCCAGGGATACGGCTATCCCACCGGACAGCTCGGTGCCGGCTCCAACGGACTCGGCGGCGCGTCGGCCGAGCTCGACCCGGCGAGCGCGCTGAATCCGGCGGCACTCAGCGCCGCCACGCGCTTCTCGGTCTACATGCAGTACGAACCCGAGTTCCGGCGCACGTCCGTCGGTGGCGCGTCGGACAAGTCGCGCACCATGCGCTTCCCCACGTTCATGGTGACCGGCGGGTTCCGCCGGCTCTCGGTCAGCCTCTCGGCGACCACCTTCCTCGACCGCACGTATCGCAACTCCTACGCCGATAGCCAGGCGATCGGCGGCGAGACCGTGCCCTCGACACTCTTCGCCGCGAGCAACGGGGCGATCACCGACGCGCGTCTCGCGGCCTCCTGGTGGGCCAAGGAGACGTTCCAGTTCGGCGCGAGCATCCATGCGCTCGTCGGCGAGAATCGCACCGAGTTCGGTCGCAGCTTCCCGGACAGCACGGGCATCGGCGGCGTGACCCAGCTCTCGACGCTCAACTACTCCGGCAGCGCGATGACCATCGGCGCGGTCTACTTCCCCGTGAAGGGGCTCGCGCTCGGCGGGTCGATCCGCCGCGGCGGATCCATCGAGGTGCGGCAGGACAAGAACGTGCTCGGCGAGGCCGAAGCCCCCGACCGTCTCGGACTCTCGGCGGCGTGGACCGGCATCCCGAACACGACCATCGCTGCGCGCTTCGAGCGCACCAAGTGGAGCAGCATGGACGCGCTGGGCTCCGCGACCATGACCGCGTTCGACGCCAGCGACGTCGGCCTCGGTGTGGAGGTGGCCGGACCGCGGATCGCCGGCGCGCCGTCGTACGCGCGCCTCGGGCTCCGTTCGCGCGGCCTGCCCTTCGGCGCGAACGGGGATCAGGTCTCGGAGCGCTCGCTGAGCGGCGGCCTGTCGGTCCCGATGGCGCGCGGCCGCGGACAGATCGATCTCGCCCTGCAGCGCGCCTCGCGCTCCGCTGCCGGCGCGAGCGAGAAGGCCTGGCTCGTCTCGATCGGACTCGGCATCCGCCCCTGAGGCACGCCGCGTGAACGCGACCACCCCGGCGCCCGCGGCGGATCCCGCTGCTCTGGTGCTGGTCGCGGACGATGTCGAGGCCAACGTCGAACTCCTGCGCGACCAGCTCGCCTCGCTCGGCGTGCGCGTGATCCACGCGACCGACGGACCGTCGACGCTCGCGCGGTGCGCCGAGGAGCGGCCGGACCTCTGCATCCTCGACGTCTCGATGCCGGCAGGCGACCTCGGCGTGGACGAGCGCGACACCGGGTTCGAGGTCTGCCGTCGGCTGAAGCGCGATCCGCGCACCGCGCGCATCCCCGTGATCTTCGTCTCCGCGCTCAACGACGCGAGCGACCGCCTCAAGGCCATCGAGGCGGGCGGCGACGACTTCCTCCTCAAGCCGCACAACCGCCATGTGCTCGGCGCGCGCGTGCGCTCGCTGCTCAAGCTCAAGGGCGCGACCGACGCGCTCGAGGAGAGCCTCAAGCGGTTGCGCGAGTTGCAGAAGGCGCGCGACGACCTCATGCGGATGATCGTGCACGACCTCAAGACCCCGCTCACGAGCATGTTGGCCACGCTGGAGATGCTGCGCGAGGGGGACTTCGGCCCGCTCGCGGATCGCCCGGCGCGGGCCCTCTCCGATGTCGAGGGGAAGGCCGAGGACCTGCTCGGGCTCATCCAGGACCTCCTCGACGTCTCCAAGGTGGACGAGCAGTCGCTCCCGCTCGCGCCGGAACCCATCGCACCCGCCGCGCTGCTCGCGGAGATCGTGTTCGACTGGGAACTCCGGTTCCGGCAGGAACAGACCACCGCCCGCACCGAGGTGAGCGACGATGCGCCGGTGTTCAGCGCCGACAAGACGCTCGTGAAGCGCGTGCTGGCCAACCTCGTGCAGAACGCCGTCACGCACTCCGCGGTCCCCGTGACGATCACCCTCGGCGCGCGACGCGACGGGGCGGGGATCGTGCTGACGGTCGCGGACGACGGCCCCGGGATCCCCGAGGAGTACCAGAGCCTCGTGTTCCAGAAGTTCGAGCAGGTGCGCACGCCGAACGCGCCGCGCGTGCGGAGCTCGGGCCTCGGCCTGGCCTTCTGTCGCGTCGCGGTGGAGGCGCACGGCGGGCGCATCTGGCTCCGGAGCGCCGAGGGGCAGGGGAGCACGTTCCACATCTTCCTGCCGCTCGAGCCGCAGCCGCGCGCCCCGCGCATGATGCGGACCGGCGAGCACCCCGCGGTGGGGACCGCGTGAAGGTCCTGCTCCGCACCTTCGGGTGCCGCGCCAACCACTACGATGCCGAGCAGGTGCGCGCCATGCTCGAGCGCTCCGGGGCCTCGGTCCTCGACGCCGGCGATCCCGATGCGACCGGCGCCGACGTCGCGGTGCTCACGTCCTGCGCGGTGACCAGCGATGCGGAGGCCGACCTCCGTCAGGCGGTCCGGCGCCTCGCGAAGGAGGAGCCGCAGGTGCGCGTCATCGTCACGGGATGTGCCGCCGCGCGGTCCCAGGAGGCGATCGCGGCGCTGCCCAACGTGCACGCGGTGATCCCGGGTGCGGACCTCGCGGCGACTGCCGCGGCGATCGGCATCCGAGCGGACGCGGGCGCGCACGCGGGCGTGCACGCGGTCGCGACCCGGCACGCGACCGCCCGCGCGACGCTTCGCGTGCAGGAGGGCTGCGACGAGCATTGCACGTTCTGCGCGACGACGCTCGCGCGCGGCGCGCACCGTTCGCGCCCGGTGTCCGAGCTGGTCGCGGAGGCGCGGGCGCTCTCCGCGCATCATGCCGAGATCGTGATCACGGGCATCCATGTGGGGGCGTGGGGCAAGGAGCGCGGCACGACGCTGGGCGCGTTGCTGAGAGTGCTCGTCAACAGCACCGAGCATGTGCGCTTCCGACTGGCGAGCGTCGAGGCGACCGAGGTCGATCCCGAGCTCGCCGAACTGCTGCGCGACGGCGGCGACCGCGTGTGTCCCTACCTCCACGCCCCGCTGCAGTCAGGGAGCGACGCGGTCCTGCGGCGCATGGGTCGGCACTGGTACACGGCCGCCACCTATGCCCGGGCGATCGACGGACTCGTGAGCGGGCGCGCGGTCTTCGGCCTCGGCGCCGATGTGATGACCGGATTCCCCGGCGAGACCGACGCGAACCACGAGGCGACCCTCGCCCTCGTTCGAGACCTGCCGTTCACGCATCTGCACGTCTTCCCCTATTCGGCGCGTCCGGGGACCGCGGCCGGTCGGCTGTCCGCGCCGGTCCCCTCGGCCGTCGCGCGTGCGCGGGCCGCGGCGCTGCGCGCGCTCGGCGCGGAGAAGAAGGCCTCCTACGCGGCCTCGCGCATCGGAGGGGCGGTGGACCTGGTGGTGCTGGGCGCTCCGGTGCCTGCGGCGATCGCCCCTGCGAGCCGACACTCCGGGGCCGGCGGCCCTCCGAGGCTTCGAAAGGCGCTGAGCGAGGACTATCTTGAGGTGCAGGTGGACACGCCCCTCCCGCGCGGCGCCCGCGTGCGCCTGAGGCTCGCGGAGACCATGCTCCCCGACCTGCTTCCCTCCGCACTCCCTCCACGCTCGTGACTCCCGAGTCGGTGTCGACCACCCCGCGTCCCGCTGCCGCGCCGACCGTCTACATCGAGACGTACGGCTGCCAGATGAACGTCTCCGATTCCGAGCTGATGTACGGCAGGCTCGCCGCGGAGGGCTACGCGACGCAGGACTCGCCGACCGGCGCCGACGTGGTGCTGGTGAACACCTGCGCCATCCGCGAGAACGCCGAGCAGCGTGTCATCGGACGGCTCGGCGAGTTGCGCCGCGACCTCAAGCCCGGCGCGATCCTCGGTGTCACCGGGTGCATGGCGCAGCGCCTCGGCCCGCGCCTCCTCGAGACCGACACGCGGGTGCAACTCGTCGTCGGCCCCGATGCCTATCGGATGCTGCCCACCCTCATCGAGAACGCGAAGAAGGGCGAGCGCTTCAGCGCCACCGATTTCGACCTCGAGGAGCACTACGAGGACTTCACCGCGCGCCGCTTCGAGGGCGTGAAGGCCTGGATCCCCGTGCAGCGCGGCTGCGACTACCGCTGCACCTACTGCATCGTCCCCACCACCCGCGGTCCGGAGCGGAGCCGCAAGCTCGCGGACGTGGTGCGCGAGACGGGCGAGGTGGTGGCCCAGGGGATCACCGAGGTGGTGCTCCTCGGCCAGACGGTCAACAGCTATCACGACGGCACGCACGACTTCGCCGACCTCCTGCGCGCGGTGGGCGCCGTGCCGGGGATCCGGCGCGTGCGGTACACGAGTCCGCATCCGAACGATTTCTCCGACCGCGTGATCGCCGCGATGGCCGAGACGCCGGCCGTGTGCGAGCATGTGCACCTGCCGATGCAGAGCGGATCGACCTCGATGTTGAAGCGCATGCTCCGCCGCTACACCCGCGAGGAGTATCTCGACGCGGTCGCGCGCCTGCGAGCGGCGATCCCGGGGCTCGCGCTCACGACGGACATCATCGTGGGCTTCCCCGGCGAGACCGACGCCGAGTTCGAGGATACGCTCTCGCTCTGTCGTGAGGTCCGGTTCGACGACGCGTTCACGTTCAAGTTCTCGGCGCGCGAGGGCACGCCCGCCACGCGGATGCCGGCCGAGTGGACGGTCGCGCCGGCGGTCGTGGATGCGCGCTACGACGCGCTCGTCGCGACCATCCGTGGCATCGCGCGCGAGCGGAACATGGGCCGGCTGGGCGAGCGCATGGAGGTGCTCGTGGAGAAGGAGGCGCGGAAGGGCGAACTCCTCCAGGCGCGGTCGCGCGACTTCAAGACGGTCCTCGTCCCCGGCGCGCCGGCGCTGATCGGCAGCTACCTGACCGTCGAGGTCACGGGAACCACCGGCGCGACCTTCACCGGGAGCCCGGTGCAGGAGCGGCAGCCGCTGCCGATGGCCGGCTAGCGGGCATCGTTGCCGTCGGCGTGGGCCGCGGCGTGGATCGCGCAGCCGCCGGACACGCACGCCGTCGTTCCTCGAATCCCTCCGCGATCCGCGCCATGGCCTCCTCGCGGGCGATGCCGCTCCGGGCCGAGAGGAACGCGATCGCGTCGGCGCTCTTCGCCGGTTCGCCGTCGGCGAAGATCCAGGCCGAGTCGCCGCGCTGCGCGATGAACCAGCCGATCGCGTGGCCGAGCGCGTACCCCGCGATATCGGCCCGCGGGTCGTTCCACCACTGACCGCTGAGCGCCGAGTCCAGCTGTGCGACGCTGAGCCGATCCAGGGCCAGAACGGTGCGATTGCCGCAGAACGACTCCCCGAACGACTTGCCGTGCGAACCGCCGTGGTGCATCGCGAAGGCCTCGCCCACCGGGCCGGGGATCACGTCGCGCCGACCGAACGTCGCGACGTGGACGATCTCGTGCGCATCGAGTCCGCCGAGCGCGGAGAGCGGGGAGAACACCGCGAGCGGCGGGAACACCATCATCGCGAAGAGCGGGCGGTCCATCTGTCGTACCCCGAGCGTCGCCAGCGTGGTGTCGCGCGCGGGGCCGAGGATGTAGCGGGCGAGGGGCAGCGCGTCGTCGAACCCGAGGGCCGCACGCAGGGCGCGCGCCTCGGCGAACTGCGCGCGGACGCGCGCGCCATCGACCTGCACACCGCCGACGGCGTAGACGAGGCTGCCGCGGTCCTCGATCACCGGATGCAGCCGGCGCGCCGCCACCGGCGACCGGAACAGGCGCGGCGCGACGGAGTCCTCGTCGACGAGCACGAACCAGGAGCCGAGCCGCGTGGGTGGCTGCTCGGGCTCCGCGGCGTACGCCGTGAGATGCAGCTGCCGCGGTCGGCCCATCGCGGCGTACGTGAGGCTGTCGCCGCGGATCAACACGAACCAGTCCGGGGCGCCCATGCGCATCGCGCCCGCGGCGAAGTCCCATTCGCGGCCCGTGAATCGTGCATCGCGGGGTCGGCGCTCGTCGAGCAGCGCGTCGCTGCGCTCCATCCAGTCGCGGTACTCGACCATGATGCCGCACGGCGGTCCGCCGACCGACTCCAACCGCGCGCCGAGCAGCACCACGCCATGGAGGGTGCTACGGAGCGCCGTGCAGGGCACCTCGGTCTGCGCGGGCGATGCGGCCGCGGCCGTCGTTCCAGGCGTCTGCGCCCACGCCCCGCTCGCCAGGAGGCAGAGGGCGAACGCAGAGCCGCGCAACGGGACGGGGGAGCGTCGCATCTCCTGATGCTACCCGACCCGGCCCGTGCCGGTCACTCCGCCGGGGACGGACCGTGGCGGGAGAACGTCCATGCGTGCAAGGCCGGGATGGCACGCCGCGCGCGACGCCGGTCCACCTCAGGGGATGCCATTGATCCTCGCCGCGGCGATCGCGTGGGTGGCCGGCGCGATCGCCGGGCTGTCGGGCGTCCCCGTCGCGATCGTGGGGCTCGCGGGCGCGGGGTTCGTCCTCGTGGCGCTGGCCCGCGAGCGCGCGCTCGGCGTGGCGGCGCTGGTGCTCCTCGCGCTCTCTGCCGCGGAGCTGGGCAGTTCGCTCGCGGCCGCCGACCGGGCGTGCACCGATCGCGCGGCGCAGCGTGGACCGTGGCTCCTGGAGGTCCGGGCCCGCGCCGCGCCAGGCGCATTCGTGCCCGCCGAACTCCGGTCCGTCCCCGGGCTCCCACCGTGCCGCGTGCGCGTCGCTCTCTCCGTGCGCGCCGGTGAGGCGCCATCGGGGAGCGTCGTGCGCGTGTCGCACGCGGAACCGAGCACGAGCGACCGCGGGCTGCTCCTGCGCGACGCGCGCCTCACGCTCGTCGAGGGACCGGACGTGCTGGAGCGCTGGCGCGCGCGCGTGGGCGCGATGCTCGACCGGCGGTTCGGCCCCGACGCGCCGATGGTCCGCTCGTTGCTCATCGCCGACACGCGCGGACTCGACCCGACGCTGCGGGACCGGTACGCCGACGCGGGGCTCGTGCACCTGCTGTCCATCTCGGGCTTGCACGTCGCGATCGTCGGCGGCGCACTGCTGCTGCTGTTCTCCTCGCTGCGGCTCAAGGCCGATGCCGCGGCATCCGCCGCGGTCGGCGTCAGCGCGCTCTACGTGCTCGCCATCGGCGCGCCGCCGCCGGCGGTGCGGAGCGTGACGCTCTTCGCCGCGATGCAGGCCAGTCGGGCGATGCAGCGGCCCGTGTCGCCATGGGGCGCGTTCGCCCTCGGCGCGGTGCTGCCGCTCACGGACACGCGCACCGTGCTCGACTTGGGGTGGCAGCTCTCGGTCGCCGGGTACGCGGCGGTGCTCGTGGCGGCTCGGGTGGGGCGTCGCCTGCCCGACGAGTGGGACGGCTGGCGCGGCACGCTCGCTCGCGAGCTCGTGGCCGGGCTGCTCACGACGCTCGTCACGGCGCCGTTGGTCGCGTGGCACTTCGGACGGCTGAGCCTCATCGCGCCCGTGAGCAATCTGGCGGCGGGGCCGATCGTCTCGCTGCTGCAGCCCGCCCTCTTCGCGGTGATGGTGCTGCCCGATGCGCTCGGCGCGGGCCTCCTCGTCGATGCGGCGCGCCCGCTGCTCCGGGCGATGGATGCCGTGGCGAACGTCGCGTCGCGCGTGCCGGGTGCCGCGCTGCCCGTCGCGCCGAGCGCGGTCGCGGCGACGCTCGCCGGTGTCGCCGCGACCGCGCTCCTGGTGGCGGGGTGGAGCCGTCGACCGGTGCGACCGCTCATCGTCGCCATCGCAGCGCTCGCGCTCCTCGCGTGGAGCCCCGACGGGGTGCGTATCGGCCGCGGCCGCGGCATGGTGGAGCTGCACCTGATCGATGTCGGGCAGGGCGACGCGATCGCACTCAGGTCGCCGAAGGGCCGCTGGGTGCTCATCGACGCGGGGCGCAGCTGGTCGTCCGGCGACGCCGGTCGTGCGACGGTCATCCCGCACCTGCGCCGCCGCGGCGGCGCGCTCGCGATGCTGATCCTCACCCATCCCCACGCCGACCACATCGGGGGCGCCGCGAGCGTCCTCCGAGCGCTCGCGCCGGCGGAGGTGCGCGATGCGGCGTTCGTCGAGCCGAGCGAGGGGTATCGCGCGCTGCTCGCGGTCGCGCAGGCCCAGGGCACGCGATGGCAGCGGGTCCATCCCGGCGACCTCGTCGACATCGACGGGCTCGCGCTGGAGTTCCTCTCGCCGGACTCGGCCTGGACCGCCGCGCTCGACGACCCCAACGAGGCCAGCACGGTGGTGCGCGCGCGCTACGGGTCGGTGCGATTCCTGCTCACCGGTGACGCCGAGGCACGGGAGGAGCGATGGCTCCTGGCGCATGCGTCCGACGCGTTGCGCGCGGACGTGCTCAAGGTGGGCCATCACGGGTCCTCGACGAGCACCACACCCGACTTCCTCGCCGCCGTGGCGCCGAGGATCGCGCTGGTCTCGGTCGGCCACGACAATTCCTATGGCCATCCGAGCGCCGTGGTGATGAATCGCTTGCTGGACGCCGGTGCCACGGTGCTTCGTGCCGACCAACTCGGCACGGTGATCCTCCGCAGCGACGGCACCGACCTCGAGGTCGAGGCGGGTGGCGCGCGCTGGCGCGTGGCACGACCATTGCCCGGTGTGCGGTGACGCGGCCAACTTTCCCCGCGCGGAACCCTCGCTCCTGGAGCCCCACCTCGTGGTCAAGAACACCAGCACGTCGGTCGTCACGATCGAACGCTTCATCATCGAGCAGGAGCGCCTCCACCCGCAGGCCACCGGCGCGCTGTCCGGCATCCTGCAGGACCTCGCGCTCTCGGCCAAGATGATCGCCAGCAAGGTGCGGCTCGCCGGCCTCGTCGACGTGCTCGGCGAGCACGGCACCGACAACGTGCAGGGTGAGGCGCAGAAGAAGCTCGACGTGATCTCCAACGAGATCATCGTGAAGGCCATGGACCACGGCGGCCGCCTCTGCGCGATGGCGTCGGAGGAGGAGGAGGGGATCATCCAGATCCCCGATCAGTTCAAGAAGGGCAACTACGTGCTGCTCTTCGACCCGCTCGACGGCTCGTCCAACATCGACGTGAACGTCCCCGTGGGCACCATCTTCTCGGTGCTCCGCCGCGTCACCAAGGGGCATGGACCCGGCACCGCCGAGGACATGCTTCAGCCGGGGATGAAGCAGGTCGCCGCCGGCTACGTGATCTACGGGTCGAGCACCATGATGGTCTACACGACCGGGCAGGGCGCGCACGGCTTCACCCTCGACCCGTCGATCGGCGAGTTCCTGCTCTCGCACCCGGACATCCGCACGCCGGAGCATGGCCGCTACCTGTCGGTGAACGAGGCGTACGAGCGGCACTGGGCCGACAACGTCCGCGCGCTCATCCGCCGGTACCGCGGGATGGATGGCAAGCGCGAGGCGATGAACGTCCGCTATGTCGGGTCGCTCGTCGCCGACTTCCATCGCAACCTCCTCGGCGGCGGGCTGTTCGCCTATCCGGCGAACGCGAAGGCGAAGTCCGGCAAGCTGCGGCTGCTGTACGAGTGCAATCCGCTGGCGTGGATCTGCGAGCAGGCGGGCGGCGCGGCGATCGACGGCACGCAGCGCATCCTCGAGGTGCGGCCCACCGAACTGCACCAGCGCTCGCCATACTACATCGGCTCCAAGGCGGACGTCGAGATCGCGCGCGAGATGCTCGCGCACGACTGAGCCTCCGCCGACTCTCCCCGTTCCCGCCGCGATGAGCGACCCCCGCCCCCCCGCCGACGAGAAGCTCTCCCCGTCCGGCATCCCCGTCGCGCCGGTCTATCGTCCCGCCGCGGGCCCCGTGCCCGCCTCGCTCGGCGAACCCGGCGCGTTCCCCTTCACGCGCGGCGTCCAGCCGACGATGTATCGCGGCCGCCTGTGGACCATGCGGCAGTACGCCGGCTTCGGGTCCGCGCAGGAGACGAACGGGCGCTTCAAGCTGCTGCTCGCGGCCGGGCAGACGGGGCTCTCCACCGCGTTCGACCTGCCCACGCAGATGGGCCTCGATTCCGATTCGCCGCGCGCCCTCGGCGAGGTCGGTCGCGTGGGGGTCGCGATCGACTCGGTGGAGGACCTGCACGCGCTGCTCGACGGGATCCCGCTCGACCGCGTGAGCACGTCGATGACCATCAACGCGACGGCCGCGGTGCTGCTGGCCATGTACGTCGTCGTCGCGGAGGAGCGGGGGATCCCGCGCGCGAAGCTCAGCGGCACCATCCAGAACGACATCCTCAAGGAGTACGTCGCGCGCGGGACGTACGTCTTCCCGCCGGAACCGTCCCTCGCGCTCATCGCGGAGACGTTCCGGTTCTGCGCGGCGGAGGTGCCGAGCTTCAACCCGATCTCCATCTCGGGCTACCACATCCGTGAGGCCGGAGCGACCGCGGTGCAGGAACTCGCGTTCACGTTCGCGAACGCCCTCACCTATGTGCAGCGCGCGATCGATGCCGGGCTCGCGGTCGACGACTTCGCGCCGCGACTGAGCTTCTTCTTCGCCTGTCACAACGACCTGTTCGAGGAGGTCGCGAAGTTCCGTGCCGCGCGGCGGATGTGGGCGACGCTCATGCGCGAGCGCTTCGGAGCGGGCGATGCGAGCTGCAAGCTCCGCTTCCACACGCAGACCGGCGGCGTGACGCTCCAGGCGCAGCAGCCGCTCAACAACGTCGTACGGGTCGCCGTGCAGACCCTCGCCGCGACGCTCGGCGGCACGCAGTCGCTGCACACGAACGGCTACGACGAGGCGCTCGCGCTGCCCACGGCCGAGGCGGCCACGCTCGCGCTCCGCACGCAGCAGGTGGTGGCCTACGAGAGCGGCGTCGCACAGACGGTCGATCCGCTCGCGGGGTCGTACTACGTGGAAGCGCTGACCGACGAGCTGGAGCGGCGCGCGCTCGCGCTGCTCGCGCAGGTGGAAGCGCTCGGCGGCTCGTCCCCCGCCATCGACGCCGGGTTCTTCCAGGAGGAGATCGGCCGGTCCGCATACGAGTATCAGCTGAGCGTCGAGGCCGGCGCGACCGTGATCGTCGGCGTGAACAGGTTCGGGGATGGCGAGGCGCCGCCGATCATCCCCGCGCCGGACTTCAAGGCGCTCGAGGCGGGGCAGGTCGCGCGCCTCGCGAACGTGAAGGCCACGCGGGATGCGCGGGCAGTGGCCGCGGCGCTCGAGGCGATCCGAGCCGCAGCGCCGGCATACGCCGCATCGGGCGCCGCGCGGGCGCCGTTGATGCCGCTCGTGATCGATGCGGTCAAGGCGCGGGCGACGGTGGGCGAGGTGGCGGACGTGCTGCGCGGGGTGTGGGGGGAGTACCGTCCCGGCTGACGGCCGCCCGTCGCCCCGCGGCTGGCCGATTGCCGCCTGCTGGTCCGCCCTCGACATTCAAGGGCGATGTACGCCACCTGCATCAGCTGCCACGCCCCGCTCGGCGCGAACGAGATGCTCGAGCGTTTCCCCGTCGGGCGGAAGCTCGCGATCGACGCCAAGC
Source organism: uncultured Gemmatimonas sp. (assembly GCA_964464585.1). GTDB lineage: Bacteria > Gemmatimonadota > Gemmatimonadetes > Gemmatimonadales > Gemmatimonadaceae > Pseudogemmatithrix. Next base: position 227,694 of record CAYXGS010000002.1, read on the forward strand.
GCGGTCGCCTGTGGGTCGTCTGCGGTGCCTGCCGGCAGTGGAACCTCTCGCCGGTGGAGGAGCGATGGGAGGCGATCGAGGAAGGGGAGCGCCTGTTCCGTGACGCGCGCTTGCGTGCCTCGACGGACCAGATCGGCCTCGCTCGACTGAAGGACGGGACGGAGCTCATCAGGTTGGGTGAGCCGCAGCGCCCGGAGTTCGCCGCGTGGCGCTACGGCGACCGGTTCGCGCGACGCTGGATGCTCAATGCCCCGCTGGCGGGCGTCGCTGGAGCGGCGGCACTCGTGTCGAAGAACGTGACCATCCTGATGCTCATGCAGTGGGCGATCGTCCCGCTCGGGCTCGTCTTCGCCGGGTCGACCGCGCGCGAGGTGATCCGCTTCACGCGGAAGGCCGTCGACCTCCCGCATCCGGATGCGGGGCGCGTGAAGCTGACGCAGGCGCATGTCGAGACCATGCGGATCCTGCGCGATCCCGATGCGCCCACCGGGTGGCACCTCCGTGTAGCACACTCCGAGTGGGTGAACGGCCGGAAGTCCTTCGGGAAGGGCGAGGCCGAGTTGGTGCTGCACGGCGCCGATGCCGTCTCCGTCGCGACGCGGCTCATGCCTCGGATCAATCGCATCGGGGGCCGCCGCAAGACGGTCCAGGAGGCGGTGGGGATCCTCGAGCGTGCGGGCTCGATGGACGCCGTCTTCCGGATGGCGGGCGACCTCGATCCAGGCAGTGAGCAGACCCTGCGTCGCCAGCGGCCGGACCAGGTGGTCGCGCTCTTCGAGAACGAGGGGTCGAGTCTCGCGAAGGCGGACGGGGCTGTCCGCCTGGCCGTGGAGATGGCCGCGCATGAGGAGCAGGAACGCGCGTTGCTCGCGGGTGAACTCGCGGGGCTCGAGCAGCAGTGGAAGGACGCGGAGGAGATCGCGGCCATCGCCGATAGCCTGACCCTGCCGTCCTCGGTGGTCGCTGGTCTCGAGCGCCTTCGCCTCCGCTGACGACATGTACTCCACCTGCACCTTCTGCCACGCCCCGCTCGGCACCAACGAGTCGCTCGAGGCATTCCCCGTGGGCCGCCGCCTCGCGTTCGACGCGGAGAAGGGCCGGCTCTGGGTCGTCTGCGCCGCATGCAAGCAGTGGAACCTCTCACCGCTCGACGAGCGGTGGGAGGCGATCGAGGCCGCGAACAAGCTGTACCGCGACACGAGGCTCCGCATCGCAACCGAGCAGATCGGGCTCGCGCGTCTCCGCGACGGCACGGAGCTGATCCGGATCGGAGCACCGCTGCGGCCCGAGTTCGCAGCGTGGCGGTACGGAGAGAGGTTCACGCTCCGTCAGCGCCGGTACGTCGTGAGGTCCGCGGCGGTGTTCGGAGGGCTCACCACACTGGTGGGCCTCGGATGGTTGGCAGGCGCCGGCGTGATCGGGCTGCCATGGAGCGCCTACACATGGGGCGCGATGTACGTGCAGAAGCGTCGTGTCATCGCGCGCTTCGCCGACGCCGACGGGCCGATGACCTTCACCTCCTGGCAGGCCGCGTCGGCGAGGATCGTCGAGGACGAGGAGGCGCGCGGGGGGTGGCAGCTCGTGGTGCCACATCTCCGCGCTGACCTCGCCGTCGGCCGGATCGGGGCGGCGACGGACGGCTTCGAACGGAAGGCGGTCTTCCGCGGCGCTGATGCCGTGGAGGTCGCCAGACGGCTGCTGCCTCAGGTGAATCGCGAGGGCGCGAGGCGCTCCGTGGTCGATCGTGCGGTCGAGGTCCTCGAGTCGACCGGTGATCTGGAGGCCACCTTCCGGCGCGCGTCGCAGACGATCGGCCGCGACAACCTCGGCGATGCGTCGCGCGGCCTCGCGTTCCTGCCTGCGGAGGTGCGACTGGCGCTCGAGATGGCCTCGCACGAGGACATCGAGCGTCGCGCGCTCGAAGGAGAGCTCGCCGCGCTGGAGGCCTCGTGGAAGGAGGCCGAGGAGGTGGCGGCCATCGCGGACTCGCTCACGTTGCCGCAGTGGATGCTCGATCGCATCGAACGCCTCGGGGGGCGCTGAGCGCATGTACTCCACCTGCACCTTCTGCCACGCCTCGCTGGGCGCCAACGAAGCGCTCGAACGCTTCCCGGTCGGTCGTCGGCTCGCGTTCGATCCGGAGAAGGGGCGACTGTGGGTCGTGTGCGCGCGGTGCCTGCAGTGGAACCTCTCGCCCCTCGAGGAGCGCTGGGAGGCCATCGAGGATGCCGAGCGGCTGTTCCGCGACACCCGGCTGCGCGCGTCCACCGATCAGGTCGGGCTCGCCCGCATGCGCGACGGCACCGACCTCGTCCGCATCGGCCGGCCCCTGCTGCCCGAGTTCGCCTCATGGCGCTACGGTCCGCGCTTCGGTGTGCGGCTGCGCCGGAACTTGGGGCTCACGATCGGCGGCGCGGCGCTCGTCGGCGGTTCGATAGTCTGGGGCCCGGCGCTCGGCCTGGCGGCGGGAGGTGCCGGCCTGCTCCCGTTCCAGGCGGCCCACCTACTCTATGAGCTGTTCGCGAGGTTCCGGGTGGTCGCGCGGCTCGAGGATTCGCGCGGCCCCATCCTCCTCGGCGGTGCGCACATCCGCGGGATCCGGCTCGCGGCCGTCGACTGGGACCCGCGAGGCTGGCGCCTCATGGTGCCGCACCTGCGTGGCGACACGAAGCTCGGCTGGCCGATGCGCGCAGAGCCGAAGGAGACCGACGAGGCGGTGACCATCTCCGGCGATGCGGCGGTGTTCGCGGCGCGCTCCCTGCTGCCGCTCGTGAATGCGAGTGGCGGGATGCCCCACCAGGTCCGCCGCGCGGTCGATCTCCTCGAGGACACGGGATCGCTGGACGCGAGCTTCAAGCACGCCCTTCGGTTCGCCCGCGGGAACGTGCGGCAGCAGATCGAGTTCCGGCTGATGCCCGTTGCGGTGCGGATCGCCCTCGAGATGGCTGCGCATGAGGAGACCGAGCGTCGCGCCATGGAAGGGGAGCTCGCCGACCTGGAGCGACGGTGGGCGGAGGCCGAGGCGGTCGCCGCGATCGCCGACTCGCTGACCGTGCCGCAGCGCATCATGGACCGGATCGCGCGCCTCGGAGGACGCTGAGCACCCCGCGTGCGCTTGAATACCGCCGGTCGTCGTCTAACTTTATCTGGCTTCACACGTTACGCCTTTCCAGCCAGATGCCGACCTACGAGTACCGTTGCCCGGACGGGCACGATTTCGAGAAGTTCACGCAGAAGATGAGCGATGCGCGGGCGGAGCTGCCGTGTCCGACCTGCGGGAAGGTCGCGCCGCGCCGCATGTCCGCCGGCGGTGGCCTCCTGTTCAAGGGATCCGGTTTCTACATCACCGACTACGGCAAGGACGGCAAGAAGGACCAGCGCGCCGCGGCGAAGTCCGATGCCTCGTCGAGCACCGCGAGCGGCTCGGCGAGCGCTGCGCCCGGGAGCGCGAGTGCGCCCACGCCGGCCGGCGGATCGACCGCGAGTGCTCCCGCACCCGCCGCGCCCGCGAGCCCCGCGCCGAAGTCCGGACCAGAGAAGTGAACGGCCTCGACGCCTTGCGCGGCGCGCTCCAGCGCGCGGCCGTCTCCATCGGTGCGCCCGCGGATGTGCAGCCCAACCTCGAGCGCCCGCGCGACCCCGCACATGGCGACTGGGCGACCAACCTGGCGATGACGCTCGCGAAGCCGCTCGGCAAGAAGCCGCGCGAGATCGCCGACGCCCTCATCGCGGCGATGGACACCACGGCGGCCGGCGTCGCAGAGGCGACGGTCGCGGGACCGGGGTTCATCAACTTCCGCCTGTCGACGGCCGATCTCGCCGCGGGACTCGCGCGGATCCTCGCGGCCGGTGATGCGTACGGCACGGGCACCGCCGGCGCGGGGAGGTCCGCGAACGTCGAGTTCGTCTCGGCCAATCCGACCGGTCCGCTGCATGTGGGCCACGGCCGTCAGGCCGCGCTCGGCGATCCGATCGCGTCGTTGCTCGCGTCGC
>CAYXGS010000003.1:0-216495 GCA_964464585.1 uncultured Gemmatimonas sp.
ACATTCTCCCCGCTCCGCGCCCTTCCCTCTCGCATCACCCCGATGACCACCCGCCGCGACTTCCTCGCCACCACCGGCCTCGCCGCGAGCGCCCTCACGCTCGCCGCGCGACGCGCCGATGCCGCCGGCACGCGTTCGCCCATCCTCACCGCGAATACCGAGCCCGACCCGCAGGTGAAGGTCCTCCTCCTCGAGGCCCTCACCGCCGCCAAGCTGGCCGGCGCCTCCTGGGCCGACGCCCGCATCCAGCGCCAGCGCCGCCAGAACATCGGCACGCGGGAGCAGCAGGTCACCAACGTCTCCGACACCGACACCATCGGGTGCGGTGTCCGCGTGATCGTCGACGGCACATGGGGTTTCTCGGCCACGCGATCGCTCACCAAGGACGGCGTCGCGCGCGCGGCCCAGCGCGCGGTCTCGCTCGCCAAGGCCAATCGCGTCGCGCGGGAGCGTATCGTGCGTCTCGCACCCACCGAGGTCCACGCCAACGCGACCTGGAAGTCCGGCTACACGATCGATCCGTGGTCGGTGCCGGTCGAGGACAAGGTCGCCCTGCTCTTCGCCGCCAACGCCGAGGCGATGAAGGTCAAGAACATCCGGTTCGTGAACTCGAACCTCTCGTTCGTGAAGGAGGAACGCTCCTACGCCAACAGCGAGGGCTCGATGATCACGCAGGACGTCGTCCGCAGCTGGGTGACGATGAGCTGCACCGCGGTGAGCGACGACCGCACCGAGACCGCGACGCGCGGGCCCGAGGTCGTCCAGCCGATGGGCCGCGGGTGGGAGTACGTGCTCGAGAACGACATCGTGAAGAACGCGACGGTCTGGGCCGAGCAGGCGCGGGAGAAGCTCACCGCGCGCCCGGTCGATGTGGGACGCTGGGATCTCATCCTCCACCCGTCGCAGCTCTTCCTCACCATCCACGAGTCGATCGCGCACCCGACCGAACTCGACCGCGCGATGGGCTACGAGGCCAACTACGCCGGCACCTCGTTCATCGCCCCGCCCGACAACGTGCTCGGCAAGCTGCGGCTCGGCCCCGACATGCTCACCATCCGCGGCAACCGCTCGGAGAAGGACGGCCTCGCGACCATCGGCTACGACGACGACGGCGTGAAGCCCGACGAGTTCGACATCATCAGGAACGGCATCTTCTGGGACTACCAGACCACGCGCGAGCAGGCCGAGTGGCTGCGGCCGTGGTACGAGAAGAACAGGATGCCCGTGCGCTCGCACGGCTGTGCCTACGCGCAGAGTTGGAGCGATGTCGCGTTCCAGCGCATGCCCAACGTCTCGATCGTCCCCGACCAGAAGGTCGATCGCTCGCTCGACGACATCGTGGCGGCGACGGACAAGGGGATCGTGATGATCGGCCGTTCGTCGTACTCGATCGACCAGCAGCGCTACAACGCGCAGTTCGGCGCGCAGGTCTGCTACGAGGTGAAGAGCGGCAGGATCGTCGGCCAGCTGCGCGATGTCGCCTACGTCATGCGCACGCCGGACTTCTGGAACTCGGTCGACATGCTCGGTGGCAAGTCCAGCTACGAGCTCGGCGGCACGTTCAACGACGGCAAGGGTCAGCCCGGCCAGTCGAACGCGGTGAGCCACGGCTGCCCGCCGGTGCGCTTCAAGAACATCAACGTGATCAACACGGGGCGTCAGCTGTGAGCACCCTTTCGCATATCCCCGATTCGCCGAAGCGGCTCATCGCGCACGCGGCCGCCGCACGCCACGGCGTGATCGATGAGGCGCTGGTCCTCTCGCGCGCCGAGTGCGAGGACATCGTCCAGCGCGCGCTCAAGCTGAGCAAGGCCGACGCGTGCCGCGTGAACGTCGGGTCGTCGTATCAGACGAATCTCCGCTTCGCCGACAACCAGATGTCCACGTCGGGCATCTCGGACGACGCGTCGATCACCATCAGCTCGGTGTTCGGCAAGAAGCGCGCGAGCGTCTCCACCAACGATGTCTCGCCCGAAGGTCTCGCCCGCGCCGTCGCGCAGAGCGAAGCGCTCGCGAAGCTCTCGCCCGACGATCCGGAGCTCATGCCCGAGCTCGGTGCCCAGACGAACGCGACCATCCCGGCCTGGTTCGACTCCACGGCGAACCTGAGTGCCGAGGACCGGGCGCGCGCCGCACTCACGGCGCTCCAGCCCGCGCGCAAGGCGAAGGATCTCACGGTCGCGGGCTTCATCGACTGTTCGGCCAGCGCCACGGCGATCGGCACGAGTGCCGGACTGTTCGCCTATCACCGCAGCACGGGCGCCAACTACACGCTCACCGTGCGCACCAACGACGGCACCGGCTCCGGCTGGGTGGGCGGTGACGAGAACGACTTCGCGCGGATCGATTTCGCCGGCATCGCGACGCGCGCGATCGAGAAGGCGCGCGCCTCACGCAACCCGCAGGCCATCGAACCCGGGCGCTACACGGTCATCTTCGAGCCGCAGGCGGTGAGCGACCTCATCGGCTCGGTGCGCGGCGCGATGAACGCGCGCTCGGCGGAGGAAGGCCGCTCGCCATTCAGCGTGCGCGGCCCGAACGGCAACGGAACCAAGCTCGGCGAGCGCATCATGGACGCGCGGGTCACGCTCGTCACCGACCCCGCGGATCCGCAGATCCTCGGTGCACCGTTCGACGGGGAGGGCATGCCCACCGGCCGACAGGTCTGGGTGGAGAACGGGGTGCTCAAGCAGCTCGCCTACTCGCGGTTCTGGGCGGCGAGGAAGGGCGTCACGGCCAACAGCGGTGGTGGCGGTGGGTTCGGCGGCGGTGGTGGCGGCGGACTCAAGATGCTCGGCGGCGACGCGTCGATGGACGCGATGATCAAGTCGACCGAGCGCGCCGTGCTCGTCACGCGTCTCTGGTACCTCCGCGTGGTGGACGGTCGCACGCTCGTGTACACCGGCCTCACGCGCGACGGGACCTTCCTCGTCGAGAACGGCCGGATCGCGCGGAGCATCAAGAACTTCCGCTTCAACGACTCGCCGCTCTTCCTCCTCAACAACGTCGAGGCGATCGGCCCGACGGTGCGCGTCGCCGAGGGAGGCAGCGTGGTGCCGGCGCTCAAGGCACGCGACTTCAGCTTCACGAGCCTGTCCGACGCCGTCTGATCGATGCCGAACTCCAGGTACCCTTGGGCCGCGTGGACCGACGAGCGCCTGTTGCTGCTGCGCTTCAAGGACCTCGGCCTCAGGCTCGAGGGCACCTGGGTGCAAGATTGCGTCGACGAGTTGCATGCCGAGCTCGAGGAGCGCGGCCTGCGACTCAAGCCACACGTCTGGGTGAGCGACGAATGGTTCTCGCCCGGCGGGGTGTCCGGATTCGCCGTGCCGTTCTACCTGCTGCACCCGCGGCTCATGAAGCTCGAGCGCACCCAGCTCATCGAGGTGGAGGGCGGCCAGCATCACGAGTGCATGAAGATCATGCGCCACGAATGCGGCCACGCCATCCAGCACGGCTACCAGCTCCACCGGCGCAAGGAATGGCAGCGGCTCTTCGGCCGTTCGAGCGTGAAGTACCCTGACGCGTATCGTCCGAATCCGGCGAGCAAGCGCTACGTGCAGCATCTGCGTCGCTGGTACGCGCAGAGCCATCCCGACGAGGACTTCGCCGAGACCTTCGCCGTGTGGCTGCGTCCGCGGGCCGACTGGCGCCGTCGCTACGCGGGATGGCCGGCGATCCAGAAGCTCGAGTACGTCGATCGCCTCATGGAGGAACTCGCCGGCGTGGTGCCATCGCACCGCAACCGCGAGGTGGTCGATCCGTTGCGCTCGCTCAAGCGCACGCTCTTCGAGCATTATACCTACCGCAAGGCGATCTACTCGGTGGAGTACCCCAAGACGTACGATGACGACCTGCAGCGCCTCTTCTCCGACGACCCACGCCACCGGGTCCGTCCCACCGCGGCGACCTTCCTCCGCCAGCATCGCGCCGACATCCGGCGCATCGTCTCCCGCTGGACGGGCGAGTACCAGTTCTCGCTCGACCAGGTGCTCGAGGACATGATCGGCCGCTGCAAGGAGCTGCGGCTCCGCGTGCCCGGCAACGAGCGCCAGCTCCTCACCGATTTCCTCGTGCTGCTCACCGCGCGCACGATGGGCTTCCTCGTCGGCCAGGGGCGCCGCGACTGGATCGCCGTATGAGGACCGCGTGAAGAAGCTCACGATCCTCGTCCTCATGCACCCCGACCTCGTCCCGCCGGAGGTGGAGGGCGTGCTCACGCCACGCGAGGCGTTCGAGGTCAAGACCGAGTACGACGTCATCTCCACGCTGCGCGAGATCGGGCACGACGTCCACGTGCTCGGCGTGCAGTGGGAGCTCCGCCCCATCCGCGAGGCGGTCGACCAGATCAGGCCCGACATCGTCTTCAACCTGCTCGAGGAGTTCCACGGCGAGACGATGTACGACCACAACGTCGTGAGCTATCTCGAGCTCATGAAGGTCCAGTACACCGGATGCAATCCGCGGGGGCTCATGCTCTCGCGGGGCAAGGCGCTCTCCAAGAAGCTGCTCGCGTACCACCGCATCCGCGTCCCCGACTTCGCCGTCTTCCCGATGGGACGCAAGGTGAAGCGGCCGCGGCATCTCGCGTTCCCGCTCATCGTGAAGTCGCTCATCGAGCATTCGTCGCTCGGCATCTCGCAGGCGTCGGTCGTGGACAGCGACGAGAAGCTCGCCGAGCGCGTGCGCTTCATCCATGAGCGCATCGGCACGGATGCCATCGCCGAGCAGTTCATCTCGGGACGCGAGATCTACGTGAGCGTCCTCGGCAACGACCGGCTCGCGGCCTTCACGCCGTGGGAACTCGTCGTCGAGAAGCAGGATCCCGATGCGCCGCTCGTCGCGACGGCGCGCATGAAGCACGACCCGGGCTACCAGGCCAAGAAGGGGATCACCATCCAGGCGGCCCAGGAGATCCATCCGGACGCCGAGGCGCGGCTGCTGCACGACAGCAAGCGCATCTACCGGATCCTCGAGCTCTCCGGCTACGCGCGCATCGACTTCCGCCTCGATGACGAGGGGCGCACCTGGTTCCTCGAGGCGAACCCGAACCCCGATATCGCGCGCGAGGAGGAGTTCGCCCAGGCCGCGGCATTCGACGGGATCCCGTATCCGCGACTGCTCGAGCGGATCGTGCGGCTGGGGTTGCGGCAGCAGGACTGACGTGGAGTCGACTCACTCCACCTTCATCGCGAAGATGACGACGTTCCCGCCGGGCTCGTGCACGGCGATCTCGTCCATCCCGTAGAAGGTCTGCCGGCGCGGGTTCGCGACCGGCGCGTCCCCGAGCACGGCGATCACCCCGTCGAGGTCGTCGATCTCGAGGAACAGGAAGGTCCCGCCCATCGGCAGCGCGCCGAGCGCGGGCAGGTCGGCCGCCACGCTCGCGCGCGACTGGTACATCAGCTCGACGCCGTCCTTCACCAGGATCGCGAACCCCATCGCGTCGCCATGCGGCACCTCGGCGACCTTGATCCAGCCGAGCCGTTCCCAGAACGGCAGGCAGGGTTCGATCGCGTCGACCATCAGGACCGGCGTCAGCTTCTTGGCGCTGTGCGGCATCGCGGGACTCGGGGCTGGGGAAGTCATTAACTTACTCGGCGATGACCGACGCCACCGCTCCCCGTGCGGGCCTGATCGGCCTGTCGTATCGCCAGATCATCGCGGTCATCGCGCTGATCAACGCCTTCGTCGCGACCTATCTCCACCTGTGGAAGATCGGCAAGGCCGGCGTGCTCGCGTGCGGCGGCGGCGGTGGCTGTCACGTCGTGCAGTACTCGCAGTGGAGCTGGTTCCTCGGCGTCGACGTCGCCCTCATCGGTGCGGTCGGCTACACGCTGGTCCTCATCACGGCGATCGTCGGCACGATGGGCGCGCGCGAGGACGCGCGCGGCCCCGCGCTCGCGCTCGCGGCCCTCGTGTACCCGGCGATCCTCTTCACCCTGCGTCTCAAGTACGCCGAGTTCTTCATCCTGCGCACCTTCTGTCCCTGGTGCGCGATCTCGGCCGTCTCCATCACGCTGCTCGGCATCCTCGTGGCGCTCGAGCTCCGTCGCACGCGCCTCGTCGCCGCGCACGCGTAGCGCTCGCGTGGCGCCGTCGGCGAGAGGGGCCTAACTTCGCCCGCATGGCCGTTCATACGCTCTCGCACTTCGCGGGTGGGCAGCGCCTGGCGGCGCACTCCTCCCGCACCGCGCCGGTCTTCGATCCGGCCACCGGCGCCCTCGCGGCGCACCTGCCCCTCGCCGACGCGACCGACATCCGCCGGGTCGTCGATGATGCCGCCGGTGCGGCCCCGGCGTGGGGACAGCGCTCCGCGAACGACCGCGCGCAGGTGCTCTTCCGGTTCCGAGAGCTCTGTCTCGCCAATCAGGATGACCTCGCGCGCCTCATCTCGAGCGAGCACGGGAAGGTCCTCTCCGATGCGCGCGGCGAGCTGCGGCGCGGCATCGATGTCATCGAGTTCGCCTGCGGCATCCCGCACCTCATGAAGGGCGAGTTCTCCGATGGCGTCTCGCGCGGCATCGACATGCACTCGCTCCGCCAGCCTCTTGGCGTCGTCGCCGGCATCACGCCCTTCAACTTCCCGGCGATGGTGCCGCTCTGGATGCTCGCCCCTGCGCTCGCGACCGGGAATGCCGTGGTGCTCAAGCCGAGTGAACGGGATCCGGGTTGTCCGCTCCGGCTCGCCGAGCTGTGGATCGAGGCCGGCGGACCGCCGGGCACCTTCAACGTGCTCAACGGGGATAAGGAAGCCGTCGACGCCCTGCTCACGGACCCGGTGATCCAGGCGGTCAGTTTCGTCGGCTCGACGCCGGTCGCGCAGCATGTGCACGCGACCGCGGCCGCGCACGGCAAGCGCGTCCAGGCGATGGGTGGCGCGAAGAACCACTGCGTCGTCCTGCCCGACGCGGATCTGCAGCAGGTCGCCACCGCACTGATGGGTGCTGCCTACGGTTCCGCGGGCGAGCGCTGCATGGCGATCTCCGTCGCCGTCGTCGTGGGCGATGCGACGGCCGATGCGCTCGTCGCCGAGCTGGCGCCGCGTGTCGCCGCACTGCGCATCGGTCCGCCCGCCGAAGGCGATCCCGACATGGGGCCGCTCGTCACGGCCGCGCACAAGGCGCGCGTGACGGGATACATCGCCGACGGCGTGAGCGAGGGGGCGAGCCTCGTCGTCGACGGGCGCGCCGTGCCTGCGGCGACCGGTCCGGGCTTCTTCCTCGGCGGCTCGCTCTTCGATCGCGTCACGAGCGCCATGCGCATCTACCAGGACGAGATCTTCGGCCCCGTGCTCTGCGTGGTCCGCGCGGCGAGCGCGGACGAGGCGCTCGCGCTCTGCGATGCGCACCGCTACGGCAACGGCGTCGCGATCTTCACCCGCTCCGGCGGCGCCGCGCAGGACTTCGCGCATCGCGTGCGGTGCGGCATGGTCGGCATCAACGTCGCCATCCCGGTGCCGCTCGCCTTCTATTCGTTCGGCGGCTGGAAGGAGTCCGCCTTCGCCGATCACAACCAGTACGGGATGGACGGCGTGCGTTTCTACACGCGGGTGAAGACGGTGACGACGCGCTGGCCCGAGGGGACCGGCAGCGCCGAGTTCTCGATGCCGGTCCTGCGCTAGCGCAGTCGCCCGTACTTCCGCAGCGCGTCCAGCACGCGCGGAGCGGGCAGCCCGTACACGCGCGTGTGGTTCACCCCTTCCATCGTCTCCGCCGCCAGCAGCGCGTTGACGATCGCCTCCTCGGTGGCCTGCACGGTCGCATTGAACAGCGGGGAGATGATCGCGTTCGACAGCATCGTGAGCGTCGTGCTGTCGGTCGCCATCGCCGTGTTGGGGTTCGCCGTCGAGAAGGCGATGAAGATGTCGCCCGAGCCGTTCGACGCGAAGCCGCCCACCCGGCCGATCCCGAGCGAGACGCGCGTCGCGATGCGCTTGAGCTGGTGCGGCAGCAGCGGCGCGTCGGTCGCGACCACCGCGATGATCGACCCGAGCTCGGTCGGCTCCACGCTGTCGTCGCGCGTCGCGCCGGGAGCACACCGCCGGCGGCCGCGCGCTTCATCGTCGGCCGATCGCGGGAGGTCGCCCGCGGTGCACGAGGCGAGATCGGTGATCTCCTGCCCCACGGGCACGCCCGCGATCATGAGGTTGCGCTGGTTGCCGAAGTTGCATTGCACGAGCACGCCGACGGTGTAGCCGCCCTGTTCCGGCGGCAGCTTCCGCGAGGCGGTGCCGATGCCGCCCTTGAAGCCGAGGCAGATCATGCCGGTGCCGCCGCCCACCGCGCCCTCGAGCACGGCGCCGCCGCGGGCCGTCGTGATCGCCTCGCGCACGTGTTCGGGCTTCACGTGGAATCCGTTGATGTCGTTCAGCGAGCCGTCGTATGTCTCGGCCGCGACCGGCAGGCCCCACGGCTGGAGGCCGGGAGTGCCCACCTGCCATTGCAGGATGCCATCGCGCACCACGCCCACGCTGTTCGTGTTCGTGATGCCGATCGGACCCTCGAGGATGCCGCCTTCCTGCAGCCAGGTCGTGCCGGTCATCTCGCCGTTGCCGTTCAGCGTGAACCACGCGCCGAACACCGGGTCGTTCGACGCGCGCCCGCGCGGGTGCACGATGGTGACGCCGGTGCGCACCGGCCCCACGCCCACCACGAGCGGTCCCGCCGCGCCGCGGATGATCGTCGAGTGGCCCACCTCCACGCCGGCGACGTCGGTGATCGCATCGAGCGGCCCGGCGACACCGCCGATGAGTGGCGTGATCCCGAGGTCGCGCGCGCGCGGCTTCGTCGCGGGCGTCGATTGCGCCTGCACCGTGGTGGCCATCGCCACGACCAGCGCGAGGACGGCGCGCATCATGCGACCGCGGCGATCGCGCGCCGCACCCGGTCGATGAGCTCCCCGATCTGCGACTCCGAGATGATCAGCGGCGGCGAGAGCGCGATGATGTCCCCGGTCGTGCGGATCAGCACGTCCTGCTCGAAGAACGCGTTCACGAACACGTCGAACGCGCGCATCGCCGGGGCGCCGGCGCGTGGTTCGAGCTCGATCCCGCCGACGAGCCCGAGATTCCGGACGTCGATCACGTGCGGCGTGCCACGCAGCGAGTGCAGCGCGTCCTCCCACACCCGGCCGACCGACGCGGCGCGCTCGAGCAGACCCTCGTCCGCGTAGAGCTGGAGCGTCGCGAGCCCCGCCGCCGCCGCGAGCGGGTGTCCGCTGTACGTGTAGCCGTGGAAGAACTCGATCCCCTTCTCGGTCGCGTTCACCACGGTGTCGTAGATCGATCCGCGCACGGCCGTCGCACCCATCGGCACGGCGGCGTTGGTCAGCCCCTTCGCGACCGTCAGCATGTCCGGCGTCACGCCGAAGTGCTGCGCCGCGAACGGCGAACCGAGCCGTCCGAATCCGGTGATGACCTCGTCGAAGATCAGCAGGATGCCGTGCGCATCGCAGATCGCGCGGAGCTTCTGCAGGTAGCCCACCGGCGGGATCAGCACGCCCGTCGATCCCGCGACCGGCTCCACGATCACCGCCGCGATGGACCCGGCGCCGTGCTTCGCGATCATCCCCTCGAGCGCGTCGGCGAGCGTCGCCCCATGCGCCGGCATCCCGCGCGAGTACGCGTTCCTGGCGAGGTCGTGCGTGTGCGGGAGATGGTCCACGCCGGGCAGCAGCTGCGCGGCGAAGGTGGTCTTGTTGGTCGCGATGCCGCCCACCGAGATCCCGCCGAACCCGACGCCGTGGTAGCCGCGTTCGCGCCCGATGAAGCGCGTGCGTCCCGGCTCACCGCGGGCGATGTGGTACGCCAGCGCGATCTTGAGCGCGCTGTCGACCGCTTCGGACCCCGAGTTCGAGAAGAACACATGGTCGATGCCCGTGGGCAGGATCGCCTTGAGCGCGTTCGCGAGCTCGAAGCTCGCGGGGTGGCCCATCTGGAACCCCGGCGCGAAGTCGAGCGTGCCCGCTGCTCTCGTGATCGCGTCGACGATCGGTGCGCGGCAATGTCCCGCGTTCACGCACCACAGTCCGGCCGTGCCATCGAGGATCCGTCGGCCGTCGTCCGACGTGTAGTGCATGTCCTTCGCCGCGACGAGCATCCGCGGCCGCGCCTTGAACGCCTTGTTGGCGGTGAACGGCATCCACAGCGCATCGAGCGCGGGATCGGTACGCACGGCAGTGGTCATCTGGGCGAAGGGGGTAGGAGTCCGATGCGGAAGATGTCGCGAGAAGCCCCTTCCCGCACCCCGCATCTCCCCCGCACCTCGCTCTGCCATCCGCCATCTCCCTTCTGCCCTGGCCATGATGCAACGAGGCGCCCGGTCCGGTGGGCCGGGCGCCTCGCCACCTCATGGCCAGGGCCGGAATCGAACCGGCGACACGCGGATTTTCAGTCCGCTGCTCTACCAACTGAGCTACCTGGCCGAAGTCACGAAAACTAAGGACTCCCCTCTCGTTCGCCAACCCCTTGCCCGGGCGCGACTTGCCTCCTCGCACGCCCCCTCCTGCATCGCACGGAACACGCGCCGGACGCGCACACCGGTACCGGCAACCCGCCCGGACCGCCGACTGTCGAACCGGAGTTCGGCTATGTTCAGTCACCTCAGCCCGGATCCGATGCTCCGACGCGCGCTCGCCCTTGCCGCCCTCCTCGTGCCGTCCCTCGGCGCGGCGCAGGGCGCCCCGCTCCGTGTCCCTGCCGTCGTGGACACCCTCCCCAACGGACTCACGCTCATCGTCCACGAGGACAAGAGCGTCCCGATCGTCACCACCAACGTCTGGTACCACGTCGGCTCCGGTGACGAGCTGCCCGGTCGCACCGGGTTCGCCCACCTCTTCGAGCACCTGATGTTCATGGGGTCGAAGAACGCCCCATATCCGCAGTTCGATCGTCTGCTCGAGGCCGCCGGCGCCGACAACAACGGCTCCACCAACGGCGATCGCACCAACTACTACGAATCCGGACCCAGCAGCGCCCTCCCCCTCATGCTCTGGCTCGAGGCCGATCGCCTCGGCTGGATGCTCGAGACCATGGACGCCCCCAAGGTCGACCTCCAGCGCGATGTCGTGAAGAACGAACGACGCCAGAGCTACGAGAACCAGCCCTACGGCCTCGTCACCGAGAACCTCCTTCCGGCGATCTATCCCAAGGGGCATCCGTATTCGTGGAGCACCATCGGCTCCATGACGGACCTCTCGGCAGCCTCGCTCGAGGATGTGAAGGACTTCTTCCGCACCTACTACGCGCCCAACAACGCCACCATCGTCGTGGCCGGCGCCGTCAACGCCGACTCGGTGCGTCAGGCCGTGCGCACCATGTTCGCCGACATCCCGCGCGGTCCCGCCATCAGGCGCCCGGTGCCCGCGCCCTTCAGCGTGCGCGACACGGTGATCATCCTCGAGGATCGCGTGCAGCTGCCGCGCCTCTATCTCGCATGGCATTCGGTGAAGGAGTACGCCCCGGACGACGCGGCGCTCGACGTCGCCGCCTACGTGCTGAGCGGCGCGCGCAACTCGCGCCTCACGCAGGCCCTCGTCTATGACCGCGAGATCGCCACCAACGCGAGTGCCTTCAACTCGTCCAAGCGGCTCGACGGCGATTTCCAGGTCGTCGCCACCGCGCGCCCGGGGTTCGCGCTCGACACCCTCAAGGCCGTCGTGGACGCCGAGCTCCGCAAGCTCGCGGCCACCGGCCCCACTGCGCGCGAACTCGAGCAGGCGCGCAATGCCATCGAAGCGTCGTTCCTCACGCGACTCGAGTACTCCTCGGCCAAGGCCGACCAGCTCAACTCGTACTACTACGCGCACGGCACGCCCGACTGGTTCCAGCAGGACCTCGAGCGGTATCGGCGCGTGACCGCCGCCGACGTGCAGCGCGTCGTCCGACAGTACCTGCTCGGTGACCGCGTCACGCTCAGCGTCGTGCCGCAGGGCAAGCCGGCGCTCGCCGCGACGCGGAGGATCGTCCAGTGATCCGTCGCATCGCACACTCCGCTGGCGCCGTGCGCCTCCTGCTCCTCCTCCCGCTCGCGCTCGCGCCGTTCGCGCTGCCCGTCGCGCGCGCCGACGCGCAATCGCCCGCCTTCGACCGCACGCGTCCGCCGGCACTCGGCGCGACCCCTGCGCTCACCGTGCCGACGGTGCATGCCGGACGCCTCGCCAACGGCCCCGCGGTGAAGGTCGTCGAGCATCGGGAACTCCCGCTCGTGCAGGTCACGCTGACGGTCGCCGGCGGCGGACGCCTCGATCGCGACATGCCCGGACTCGCCAGCTTCACCGCGAACCTCCTCGACGAAGGGGCCGGTCGGCGCGACGCGAACGCGCTCCAATCCGAACTCGCGTTCCTCGGCGCGTCGCTCTCGACGGGCGCGAGCTGGGACGTCACCACCGTCTCGCTCAAGGTGGCCAAGCGGAACCTCGACGCCGCGCTCGACCTGATGGCCGACGTCGTGCTGCGGCCGACCTTCGCGTCAGTCGAGGTCCGTCGGCAGCGCGACCTCCGTCTGGCGGCGCTGTTGCAGGCGAAGGATCAGCCGACCACGCTCGCCAACCTCGCCTTCAATCAGGCCATCCATCCCGAGGGACATCCGTATCGCGCCTCGCTCGGCGGCGACTCCGCGAGCGCCGCACGTCTCGATTCGGCGACGGTCCGGGCGTTCTACGACGGCAGCATCCGTCCCGAGCGCGCCACCTTCTACGTGGTCGGCGACATCAGCGCCGCCGAGGCGGAGCAGGCGCTCGGCCGGCGGTTCGCGGCGTGGCGCGCGACCGGCCCGGAGCGGCGGCCCGCACCCGTGCTCGTCGCGGCAGCGAGGCCACAGGGCCTCCAGGTGATCCTCGTCGACAAGCCCGGCGCCGCGCAGTCGGTCATCACCATCGGCACCACGGGCGTCGAACGCACCAGCGGCGACCTCGCCGCCATCGAGGTCATGAACACCATCCTCGGCGGATCGTTCTCGTCCCGACTCAACTCCAACCTCCGGGAGACGAAGGGCTACACCTACGGCATCGGCTCCGGGTTCGCCTACCGTCCGTTGGCCGGCCCGTTCACCGTGAGCTCGTCGGTCCGCACCAACGTCACCGACAGCGCATTGGTCGAGATCTTCAAGGAGATCAATACCATCCGCGACCAGCCGGTGAGCGCCGACGAACTCGCCCGGGCCAAGGCCTACATCGCGCTCGGCATCCCCGGCGACCTCGAGACCACCTCGCAGATCGCCGGCGAACTCGCGTACCTCGCCAACTGGAACCTGCCCGTGAGCTGGCTGCAGGAGTATGTCGGTCTCGTCGGCAAGGTCACCGCCGCCGATGTCCAGCGCGTCGCGCGCCAGGTCCTGCCCGCGACGCAGGGCTACATCGTCGTCGTGGGCGACCTCGCGAGGATCCGTCCCGGCATCGACGCCCTGCGCCTCGGCCCCTCCACCGTGCGCGACGCCAGCGCGATCGCGCGCGAATGAGCGGCGAGCGGCCGCTCCGCGTCGCGCTCCAGGGCGAGATCGGGTCCTTCAGCGATGAGGCGATCCAGCAGCTCTGGGGTGGCGACGCGGAGCGCCTCCCGTATCGCGATTTCGCCGACGTGACGGCCGCGGTCGCCTCCGGTATCGCGGATCGCGGCATCCTGCCGGTCGAGAACACGATCGTCGGGTCGATCAACGGCAGCCACGACGCGCTCAGCGCGTTGCCCGGCCTGCATGCCGTCGGCGAGACGGTCGTCGCCGTGCATCACTGCGTGCTCGCGGCACCCGGCACGCCGTTCGAGGGGATCCGCTCGGTGTTGAGTCACCCCGTCGCGCTCGCGCAGTGCGGACGCTTCTTCGCCGACCATCCGCAGATCGAGGTGCACGCGGTCTACGACACCGCCGGTGCGGCGATGGACGTCTCGCGCGTCGCCGATCCGGCGGTGGCCGCCGTCGCCAGCCGGCGCGCCGCCAGCCACTACGGGCTCGAGGTCGTCCGCGCCGACATCGAGGATCGACCGGACAACCAGACGCGCTTCATCGCCATCGCGCGTGACACGATGCCCGTCGCCGCGGGAACGCCGGCGCGCACCATGATGATCCTCCGGACGCACGACCGGCCCGGTGACCTCCTGCGCGCGCTCTCGCCGCTCGCCGCGCACAACGTCAACATCCGCCGCCTCGAATCCCGCCCGACCGGCGAGCCGTGGAGCTACCTCTTCTACATCGAGTTCGACCATGACGCGGGCGATCCGGGCGCCGGGGCAGTGGTGCGCGACATCACGGCGGTCAGCGTCGGGGCGCGGTTGGTCGGCACCTTCCCGCGCTGGAACCCCGGGCGGCGCGGGAGCGTCGGCTGGCGACACGCCTAGCGCGTCGCCCGGTACTCCGCCGTGATCACGGACTTGATCCCGCCCCGCACGTTGAAGTCGCCGACGATCCTCAGGTACTTCGGCTTCACCTTCGCCGAGATGTCGTCGAGGATCCGGTTCACCACGCGTTCGTAGAAGATGCCGTCGTTCCGGAAGCTCCACAGATAGAGCTTGAGGCTCTTGAGCTCCACGCACTCCGCGCCCGGCACGTATGTGATGTTGATCGTGGCGAAGTCCGGCGCGCCGCCCTTGAGCAGGGCCAGTTCGGCCGCGTCCGATTCGATCCCGCCGAGCGGGCACAACGACGTGAACTCCGGCGTCGTCATGAGGATCTCGTAGTCCCGGTCGGGATACGGATTGGGGAATGTCTCGAGCAGTTCGGGCTGCGGCATGGTCTGGTGAGGTGAGGAACGGCGAGAGGCGCGGTGGGACGGGCGCGCTGCGCCCTGCCGCGGGCGCGTGGGACGCTCAGCTGTCGCGCAGTCGCCTGGAGTGGTCGTCGAGGACGCGGCGCTCCTCGTCCGTGAGGCGGTCGATGCCCTGCGCCGAGATCTTGTCGAGGATCGCATCGATCGTCGGCGCCGGCGGCGGTGGGTCCAGCTTCGCGCGCCGTGACGGCGACGCGCGGCGCGCCGCCTGCGCGTTCGTGCGCGACACCACGTCGTCGATCGTCTCGCGGTCGCGCGAGCGCGAGCGCGGCATCGACTTCGGGATCGCGCGCGGCGGCTGGTCGTCGGGCGGTGCATCCGGCAGCGCCGACACGCTCTCGCGCAGCCGCTCCACGAGCAGCACCGGCGTCGCGCGCACGAAGAGCCATGCGCTCGCGATGCCGCCGAGGTGCACGAGGAAGCCGACCCCGCCGCCGTCGCCCGAGCGGAGTCCGACGAGGAGGATCATCGACGCGACGATCGCGGTGAGCCACCGCCCGGTCACTTCGAACCCGCCGGCCGTGCCGTGCTTGTCCGCGCCCCAGCGCATCGCGTACGCCGCGAGACTCGCGAACGCGGCGCCGGACGCGCCGAGCAACAGGCCATCGGTCCCGGAGAGCAACTGGAGCATCCAGCCGCCCAGACCGGCGAGCGCGAGGAACGCGAAGAAGCGACGCCCACCCCACGCGACCTCCAGACGCGAACCGAACAGCGCGATGGCGTACGCGTTGAGGAGCAGCAGCGACGCATCGCGGTGCACGAACGGGAACGTCAGCGTCGTCCACCAGCGGCCGAGCTCCAGGTCCACTCGACGGAACCCGAGCAGCGCCTGAACATCGGCGGGCAACACCACCGTCCACTGCAGGAACTCCACGGCAACGAGCAACGCGACCGTCCACGCCGCGACCCGCGGCAGTCGCGGGAATCGCGACGGCCGCGTGGCGGGAAGGGTCGGCAAGCTCGCGCCGGGCATCGGCTATCGCAGTCCGGTCGGAGGCGGGAGCCGCAGGCCCAGCCGCGTATCGGGGTGCGCCACCACGGCCTGCTCGAGCAGCGTCGCCCAGCGGCGGTCGAGCACGTTGTACGCATCCGGCGACTGGAACGGATGGATCACCACCTGCGTCGCTGCGCTCACCGCATGCACCTCCTGCACGAGGCGGAGCAGCTGCGAGTCCGGCGTGTCCTCCTTCGCCGCGAGCACGAGGGCATGGGCGCAGTCGGCCGCGGCGGCGATGCCGACCGTCTGGATCGCACGATCGAACGACGCCTCGCCACCGCCGAACTCCACCGTCACCTGCACCATCGCGAGGTGCGGAAGCAGTTCACCGAGCGCCTCGGGGCGCTGGCCGTCGGTGTCGAGCATCACCGGCAGCTTCGGCTTGGCCGCGGCGAAGGCCGCGAGCAGGAACGGCACGCTCCCGAGCGGGTCGCGTCCGCCGATCACGATCGAATGGAAGGTCGACCGTGACTGCTGCCGGTCGAGCTCGCGCGCGAGCGCCGGCGCCACGTACATCGTCGCCGTCTCTGCCTCGCCGGCGAACCGCACGAACAGCTGCCGTCGCCCCGCCCACGGTCCGAGTGACTGCACGCCCGCCGGCACGCCCGCGAGCGCTGCTGCCACCACCGTTGATACATCGTTCATCCGTCCTCTCCCGTTGTCCGCGAAGTACCGAGTGCGTCGAGGGCGATGCGCTCGCACAGCTCCCCGAAGCCGACGCCGTCCGCCTCCGCCGCTTGCGGCACGAGGCTCGTTCCCGTCATGCCCGGCAGCGTGTTCGCCTCCAGGCAGTACAACCCGCCATCCGGATGCAGGCGGAAGTCGATCCGCGCACACCCACACAGCTTGAGGGCACCATACGCGACGCGCGTGAGGCGCTGCGCCTCGTCACGGATCGCCGGGGGGAGCGGCGCGGGGAACAGCTCCTCGGCCATCCCCGCCGTGTACTTGCACTCGTAGTCGTAAATCTCGTGCTTGGGGATGATTTCGCCAACCGGCATGACCCAGTCCCGCAGGATCCCCACCGTCAGCTCCCGTCCCGGGACGTAGGTCTCGAGCATCACCTCATCGTCGTGCCGGAACGCGTCGGCGATGGCGGCGCCGAGCGTCTGGCTCGCTTTCACGATGCTGAGTCCCACGGTGGAGCCTTGCTTCGACGGCTTCACCACGATCGGCAGGCCGAGGGCCTTCACCGCGCGCTCGGCGTACGCGGGACCCTCCCAGTCCCGCGGGTCACCCGCGCGCACCATCCGCCAGTCGGCGGTCGGCACACCGGCGGCACGGAACAGGATCTTGGACAGGTCCTTGTCCATCGCGATCGCACTCGCGAGGTGTCCGCTGCCGGTGTAGCGCACCCCCGTGAGGTCGAACAGCGCCTGGATCGTGCCGTCCTCGCCGGCGCCGCCGTGCAGCGCGAGCCACACCACGTCTGCGGCGCGCGCGGCCGGCAGCACCGCGAGCGCGTCGCCCGCCGGGTCCGCCTCCGTCACGTCGTGACCGCGCGCGCGCAACGCGGCGGCCACGCGGCCGCCGCTCGAGAGCGAGACCTCGCGCTCCGACGAGTCGCCGCCCTTGAGGACGAGGATCCGAAGTGGCGTCACGTCAGCGAGCCATCAGGAACTGGAGGAGATCCGACCGCGTGAGGATCCCCTGCACCGTGCCGTGGTCCCGCACGAGCACCGCCGGGTTGTTCCGGCCGAGCATCTTCACCGCGGCGTCCACCGGCATCGTGACGTCGACCACCGGGAACGGGGCATCCATCACGTCGCTCACCGTGCGCTCGAGCACCTTGGTATCCTCGAGCCCGCGCACGCTGAGCACGCTCTCGCTCACCGACCCCACGCAGGCCGCGCCGTCCATCACCGGGAGCTGCGACACGTTGTGCAGGCTCATGAGCCCGAGCGCCTGACGCACCGACGCGCCCGGACCGGTGCTCACCAGCGCCGGGATCTCCCCGCCCTTCGCCGCGAGCAGCTGCCCCAGCGTCATCTTCTCCGCGTCGAGCATCTGGTTCTCGCGCATCCACTCGTCGTTGTACAGCTTCGAGAGGTACCGCTCGCCCGTGTCGCAGAGCACGGTCACGACGCACGCCTCCGGATCGTTGATCCGCCGCGCGACGCTCAGCGCCGCGTGCGCGATCAGCCCCGACGACCCACCGACGAACAGCCCCTCCTCGCGCGTCAGCCGTCGCGCCATCGCGAACGCATCGCGATCACTCACCGTCTGGTACTCGTCGATCACCGACATGTCGAGCGCGCCGGGGATCTTGTCCTGACCGATGCCCTCCACCTTGTACGGGGCGCCCTGGGGCAGGTTCGCGCCGTTCGAACGCCAGACCTCCGCGAGCACCGACCCCACCGGGTCCGCGCCGACGATCTGCACCTTCGGGTTCCTCTCCTTCAGGTACTTGCCCGCCCCGCTGATCGTGCCGCCGGTCCCGGCGCCCGCCACGAAGTGCGTGATCCGCCCCCCCGTCTGCTCCCAGAGCTCGGGCCCGGTCGACTCGTAGTGCGCCTTCGGGTTGGTCATGTTGTAGAACTGGTTCGCGAGGACCGCGTTGGCCGTCTCGCCGGCGATCCGCTTCGCCATCGACGTGTAGCTGTCGGGATGCTCGGCCGGCACCGCCGTGGGCGTGATGATCACCTCCGCCCCGAACGCCTTGAGGAGCCGCACCTTCTCCTGGCTCATCTTGTCCGGCATGGTGAAGATGCACCGGTAGCCCTTGAGCGCCGCGGCGAGCGCGAGCCCCACGCCCGTGTTGCCGCTCGTCGCCTCGACCACCGTGCCCCCGGGCTTCAGCTGCCCGGTGCGCTCGAACTCCTCGATCATCGGGAGGCCGATGCGGTCCTTCACGCTCCCGCCGGGATTGAAGAACTCGGCCTTGCCGTACACCGGCGTCTTGATCCCCTTCGTGACCCGCGAGAGGCGGATGAGGGGCGTCCACGCGATCGTCTCGAGGACGTTCGCATAGGGCTGGCGGTTGCGCGTGTGGTCGGTCATGGACGAGGGAGGGGGGAGGATGAGGCGAATCTACTGCCGGCTGCGGGCCTCGGCCGCGAGGTCCGCCAGCAGCGAGAGCGCCTGCAGCGGCGTGAGCGCGTTGGCGTCCACGCCCTGGAGACGCTCGACGAGCGGGTCGGTGACGGCGAAGAGCCCGAGCTGGTCCGGGGGCGCGCTCGCCGCCGCCTTCCGCGCCGATCCGCCCGCGCCGCCGAGCGCCGGCACGAGCTGCTCGCCCTCGAGCACCTTGAGCAGCGCGCGGGCGCGCGCGATGACCGGCCCGGGGAGTCCGGCGAGTCGGCCCACCTCGATGCCGTACGAGCGGTCGGCGCCGCCGTGCTTCAGGCGATGCAGGAAGAGGATCCGGTCGCCGGTCTCCTGCACCGCCACGTTATAGTTGCGAACGGATACGAATTCGTCCGCCAGTTGCGTGAGTTCATGATAGTGCGTCGCGAAGACCGTCTTGCAGCCCACGCGCTCGTGCAGGTGCTCGCTCACCGCCCACGCGATCGAGAGGCCGTCCCACGTCGCGGTCCCGCGGCCGATCTCGTCGAGCAGCACGAGGCTCTGCGCGGTCGCGGTGTGGAGGATCGCGCTCGTCTCGCTCATCTCCACCATGAACGTCGACTGGCCGCGCACCAGGTTGTCGCTCGCTCCCACGCGCGTGAACACGCGGTCGGCCACGCCCACCCGCGCCGAGGCCGCCGGCACGTAGCTCCCCAGCTGCGCCATCAGCACCAGCAGGCCGATCTGCCGGAGGATCGTGCTCTTGCCGGCCATGTTGGGGCCGGTGAGGATGATCATCCGCGCGTCCGGGGTGAGCGTGATGTCGTTGGGGATGAACTGGTCGCGCGGCATCATCCGCTCCACCACCGGATGCCGTCCGCGCACGATCTCGAGCGCAGGGCCGTCATCGACCACCGGGCGTACGTACCCTTCGCGCGCCGCCACCTCGGCGAGCGCGGCCAGCACATCGAGCTCGGCGCAGCGCCGCGCGATCGCCTGGAGCCGCGCGACCTGCGCGCCGATCCGCCCCCGCAGCGCCTCGAAGAGCTCGCGCTCGAGCGTCTCCATCCGCTCCGTCGCGTGCAGCACCTTCTCCTCGAACTCCTTCAGCGCCGGCGTGATGTAGCGTTCGGCGCCGGTGAGCGTCTGACGCCGCTGGTAATCGCCGGGCACGAGCGCCTTGTTGGCGTTCGAGATCTCGATGTAGTAGCCGAAGACACGGTTGTAGCCGACCTTGAGCGACGGGATGCCGGTGCGCGCCCGCTCCTCCGCCTGCAGCGCGGCGATCGCGTCCTTCCCGCCCGTCGCGATCGCGCGCAGGTCGTCGAGCGTTGCGTCCACCCCGGCCGCGATCGTCTCGCCGTCGCCGAAGGCGAGCGGGGGTCGCGGCACCAGGGTCCGGCCGATGTCGGCCGCGAGCTCCGACCCGTCATCCCAGCTCCCGCCGATCGCAGCGAGCGTTCCCTGCATCGTCGTGCGACGGAGCGCCGCGATGACGTCAGGGAGCCGTGCGAGCGAGTCGCCGAGGGCGCGCACGTCGCGCGGGGTCGCCCGACCAGCCGCCGTGCGGCCGGCGAGGCGTTCGACGTCACGCACCCCGTCCAGCGCATCACGCAGCGCCGCGCGCGCGAGCGCGTCCGCGAACACTGCCGTCACCGCGTCGAGCCGCGCCGTGATCGCGGGGACATCGACCAGCGGCGCGAGGATCCATTGGCGAAGCAGCCGCGCCCCCATCGGCGTCTGCGTGCGGTCGAGCACGCCGAGCAGCGTGCCGCTCGTGTCGTCGCTCGCGCGCAGCGACTCGGTGAGTTCGAGGTTGCGGCGCGTCATCTCGTCGAGCGGCATCGTGCCGCCGGGCCGCTCGACGATCGGACGCGCCAGATGCGGGAGTCCGCCCGGCTGCAGCTCCCGCAGGTATCGCAACAGCGCGCCGGCCGCACCCACCGCGATCGCGTCGGCCTTCCCGATCCCGAAGCCCTCGAGCGATTGCACCGCGAACTGCGTCGCGAGCGCGTCCTCGGCGAGCGCCGCCTCGAACTCCCACCGCTCGCGCGTCGTGATCAGGGCGCCGCTCGTCGCGGCGAGCGCCTCGGCGCGGGACTCGCTCCCTTCGACGCCGCCCGCGACGAGCACCTCGCGCGGGGTCAACCGCGCGAGTGCCGCATCCGCATCGGCCGCCGCGCAGCGCACCATCCGGAGCTCGCCCGTCGAGAGATCGGCGGCGGCGATGCCCACTTCATCGCCGATGGCATGGAGGGCGCACAGGTAGTTGTTGCGACCGACGTCGAGCAGGTCATCGCTGAAGGCCGCGCCCGGCGTGATGGTCTCGATCACCGCGCGCTTCACGATCCCCTTCGCGAATCGAGGATCCTCCACCTGCTCGCAGATCGCGACGCGATGGCCCTGCTGCACGAGACGCCGCAGGTACTCCGACGCGGCCTTCACCGGCACGCCGGCGAGCGGCACGTCGCCCGCGCCGCCGTTGTTCCGCGAGGTGAGCGTGAGGTCGAGCGCGCGCGCCGCGACCTCCGCATCCTCGTAGAACATCTCGTAGAAGTCCCCCATCCGGAAGAAGAGGATCGCGTTGGGATGCCGCGCCTTGATCTCCCGGTACTGCGCCATCAACGGCGTCGCCGTCGCGCCGCTCACCCGCGCGGGACCTCGACGAGGAAACCGTCGCTCTTCTCGCGCGCCTTGAATCGGGTGAGGGCATCCGCTGCGAGCGCTCGCGTGGGGAAGAGGCCGAAGCGCACGCGGAACGGGGCGGCGGTGCCATCGACCCGGGCGTCGTAGCCGCGCGCGCGCAACTTGGCGACCAGCGCATCAGCTTCGGCACGTGTGGTGAGCGCGGCGGCCTGCACCGACCACAGCGGCGCTCCTCGCGGTGCGGCTGTGGGTGCTGGGGATGCCGCGGGCGACGCGGCCGGTGCGGCCGGTGCGGCTGCCGGCGGCGTGGCTGGTGCAGCGACTGGCGCAGCGACCGGTGCAGCAGCCGTCACCTCCGCACAGCCACGCAGCAGATAGTCGAACTGGTTCTCGAGTTCGATCGCACCTGCTGGCACGCGCGCACGCGACCCGCGAAGCATCGCGCAACCGCCATCGCGGTCCCCGCGTTCCATCAGCAGGCGGCCGTGCCAGAGCGCGGCTTCCGCCCGCGCTGGCGACTCGGGCGCCTCACGCACGAGGCGTTCGAGGTACCGGATCGCGGCGTCCCGGTCTCCCCGGGTGCTCTCGCCCTGCGCGAGCCGCAACATCGCGTCGCCAGCGCGCGCGGAGCGTTCGTGCTCGAGCATGATGCGCAGGTAGTCGCGCTGCGCCCCCTCCCACGACTCGGCGAGGGTCGCGCGCCAGAAGAGCGCCTCCGCTTCCTCCGGTGCGCCGGGATCCGCCGAATTCAACATCGAGTCCACGAGGGCACGGCCCGCCGCGCCTTGCCCGTCGGTGACCAGCCGCTGCGCCTTGCGATAGACCGCCTGCGCCGAGTCGGCCTTGCTCATGGGCGCGACCACCTGCGCGGCGGCGGTCGACGCGCCCGACGCGAGCAGCGCGAACATCGCCAGCATCGTCCGCATCAGGGAGGCGTGCACCGCGGCGCCGGGCCGCGAAGGCCGCGAAGGCCGCCACGTGCGCGTGCTCATGCGGCCCGCCGGCGTGTGGCCGTCGGCGTCATCGCCAGCAGGAGCGACATCACGATCTGCGCCTCGCTCGAGACCTTGGTGTCCTTGAGCGCGGCGTCGGCCGCGAGCAGGTGAGGGAGCGCGTGATCGATCTCGCCCACGGTCCACTTGGGCACCGCCCGCGCCCACGCTTTCACCGCATCGCCCCAGGCACGGCCCGTGTAGATGCCGCCGCCCTCCTTCAGGAGGGTGAAGTACTCGCTTTCGAGCCGCGAGGCCGCGAGGCCGCGGGCGCGCGCCGCCACACCCCACCCGATCGCGAGCGTCTGCGCCGTGAGCGCGAGGACGACCTGCACACCGTTGAGCTTGGGCGTCAGGAGCACTTCCTCGACGATCGCGATCGCGCGCGTGGTCTCGCGCGCGGCCGCGAGATCGAGCAGGTCGGCGAGCGTGTGCCCAGGGCGCACGCCCGTCACCGCCTCCACGGCCTCGACGCCGATGGGCGCGCCATCCGTGAAGGCCGCGAGCTTCCGCAACTCACCGCTCAGCAGGGCGAGGTCGTTGCCGCCGTAGCCGGCGAGCAGCGCCGCGGCGTCCGGCGTGATCGTCGTGCCGCACAGCTTGGGCGCTTCGAGCGCGAGCCACTGGAGCAGTTCGTCGTCCGTGAGCGACCGGAACTCCAGCGCGCTCGCCGCCTTCGCGGCGTCGGCGTCCGGCTTCACACCGCTCGGCACCACTAGCACCAGACACGTATCGCTCGCGGGATGGGCGAGATAGCGCGCGAGCCGCTCCGCGGCGGGTTTCTTCATCGCATCCGGGTCGCGCAGGATCACCACGCGGCGATCCGCCAGCATCGGCAGCGCCTCGAGCGCCCCGGACAGCCGGGCCGCATCGCACTCGGCGCCGCGCAGTTGTTCGAGGTTGAAGTCCCGCGTGGAGGGATCGGTCGCGCGCGCGATGAGCGCTCGCACCTTCTCCTCCTTCAGGAAGTCATCCGTGCCGTGGAACAGGTAGACGGGGGCCAGTTGCCCGCTCTCGAGCGCCGCCTTGAACGCCTTCATCGTCACGGGTGCCATACGGCCGGAATATAGCGGCCGAGGGTCGGCGGGGCTCCGCGGCGAGACGCGCTGCGAGCCCTGCGCGGAAGCTGGCGGACGGTCGGATCGGGCGCACGTTACGCGCCCGCAGGAGCCCTGCGCGCACCAAGCGGTCGTACTCGCCGCAGCCGGCACACTCGTCGGCGTGGGCGCGCATCGCCGCCGCGCGCGACGGACACGCTGCCGCGTCGAGCCAGGCAAGATGCGAAGAGCGGAACTCGGAGCAGCGCATCGGTGGGGGACCGAGCTGGGGTGAGGCCGGAAAGCGAAACGCCCCCTCGATACCCCGAGGGGACGTTCCACGTTCCGGCCCGCGTGCCGTCGGAGGTCCCACCCCCCTTCCGGGCGACTTCTAGCGCAGGGCCGGCTCGATAATCTCGGCGAAGGAACTGCGCGCGCGGTTCAGGCGCGATTTCACCGTCCCGAGGTTGCAGTGCGTGATCTCGGCGATCTCCTCGTAGGAGCGGCCTTCGAGCTCGCGGAGCACGAAGACCTCGCGATGATGCTGCGGCAGCTGCGCGACCGTCTGCTCCACCAGCGAGCGCACATGGCGCTTGCGGAAGAGATCGTCCGGCCGGGACTGCGTATCCTCGAACTCGAGCGGCCGCTCCTCGTCCTCCCATCCCGATGTCATGGTCTGGAAGAGCACGATCGGGTTGCGCGAGCGGTTGCGGAGCTCGTTCTTCGCGAGGTTCGACGCGATGGTGTAGATCCACGTCGAGAACTTCTTCGACCGATCGAACCGGGCGAGGTGGCGATGCACGCGGATGAAGACCTCCTGGACGAGGTCCTCGGAGCGCTCCCGGTCACCGACGGTTCTATAGATGAAGTTCAGCAGCCGCGACTGGTAGCGGTCGACGATGGCATCGAAAGCACGCGGCTGCCCGAGCAAGTATTCGGACACAAGAGCGCCATCATCAAGCGTCTTGAGGTCACTGAGCGGGCGATACTGAAGGCGCTTCGCGGCTGACTTCATTGCGGCGGTCCCCATGATCTCCTCCAACTGCGTGGAGTTCGGTGGCCATTCCCCGATTGATATTGAAGCAGGGGACATGCCATCGACATGGGTGCCGTAACTCTTTGTCAATCAACGACTTCATCTCACCGTAATCTTACGATGTGTCCCGATATTCGGAGCCCAACGTCCTTGTTTCAGGACAGGTGCCAGTAGCCGGCCGGACCTAACGCCCCGCGCGGAATCCTGCGGCGAAGAGCAGGCCGAGGATCGTCTTCCCATCGGTGATCCGCCCCTGCTCGATCCAGCGCAGCGCCTCGCTGAGCGCGACCGTCACCACTTCGATGAACTCGTCCGCCTCGTGCGCCGTGGCCCCGCGCGTCAATCCGCTCGCCAGGAAGATGTGGATCCGCTCGTTCGTGAAGCCCGGCGTCGTCCAGAACGTCGTGAGCGGCTCCATCGTCGTCGCCGAACACCCGGTCTCCTCCAGCAGCTCGCGGTGCGCGCACGCGAGTGGATCCTCCCGGGGTTCGAGCCGGCCAGCCGGGATCTCGTACAATCTCCCGCCCGTCGCATACCGGTACTGATGGATGAGCAGGACCTGCGGATCCGAGCCGAGTGGGTCGCTCAGGAACGGCACCACCGCGGACGCCCCCGGGTGGTGGATCAGCACCTGCTCGCCGATCGTCCCATCCGGATAGCGCACGCGGTCGAGCTGACCGTCGAGGAACTTGTGCGCGAAGAGCGGCGCGCCATCCACGCGCCCGATCGCCCTGCCGTCCGTGGAATCGTGCATCAGGCCTCCGCCGGGTCGTCATCGCTCGCATGCCGCTCCACGCGGGCGAACTCGAGCGCAGCGAGCGGGCCCTCGATCACCGGAGCATCGCCCACCGCGAGCACGAGGAGCCGCGACGGATCGAGCTGGCTCTGCGCCGCGGCATGGACCTCGGCCGGGGTCACCGCGCGGATCCGATCGCGGTACGTCGCGAACCAGTCCGCCGGCAAGCCGTACATCGTCGCGGCCGCCAGCGCACCGGCGACCGCGGCGGTGGTCTCGTACCGGATCGGGAATACGCCGGCGAAGTACTCCGTCGCCAGCGCGACCTCGCTCGCCTCCGGCGCCGTGGCCCGGAGCGAGTCGATCTCGCGCAGGATCTCGGTCACGGCGCGATCCGTGACCTCGCTCTTCACCGCCGTGCTCACGACGAACGGGCCCGGCCCGCGCCGCCAGTCGAAGCCCGACGACGCGCCGTACGTGAAGGCGTGCTTCTCGCGCAGGTTGAGGTTGATGCGCGACGAGAAGAGCCCGCCCAGGATGCCGTTCATCACGACGATCGAGAGATAGTCCGGATGCGCACGGGGCACGCCGATGTGCCCGACACGCAGTTCCGATTGCGGCGCCTCGGGCTTCTCGACGATCACGAGCCGTCGCCCGCGGCGCTCCGCCGCGACGGCGGGCATCGGCGCCGGACGCGCGCCGCCCCGCCACGCGCCGAGCGCGCGTTCCGCCAGGCGCCGCGCCGTCTCCGGTGTGATGTCGCCAACGAGGACGAGCGTGGTCGTCCTCGGCCCGTAGTGCGCGGCGTGGAACGCGCGCACGGGACCCGCGGCCAGTCCGCGCACGCTCCGCGCGGTGCCGGCGAGGTCCCGCGCGTAGCGGCAGTGGGTGCTGTAGAGGAACCCGTTGAACCGTTCGTCCGCGAGGCCGCGCGGCTCGGCGAGCTGCTGCGTGATCTCGGCC
Source organism: uncultured Gemmatimonas sp. (assembly GCA_964464585.1). GTDB lineage: Bacteria > Gemmatimonadota > Gemmatimonadetes > Gemmatimonadales > Gemmatimonadaceae > Pseudogemmatithrix. The sequence goes on from CAYXGS010000003.1 coordinate 26,171, forward strand.
AGTCGCTCATCGCGCCGGCGCGCGACGTCCGATTCGGGGAAGCTCGCATCCACCAGCACCTCGGCGAACAACGCGAACGCCGCCTCCAGACGCGACGTCGTCACCGTGATCCGCGCGATGCTCGAGTCCCAGTCCGCCGATCCCTCGAAGGCCGTGCCGAGGCGCTCGAAGGCCGCCGTGAGCGTCGCGCCGTCGCGCCCGCCGGCTCCCTCCGCGAGCGTCCGCGCGGTGAGCGTGGCGATGCCCTCCGCGCCGGCGGCCTCGGTCGCGCCCCCGGCGTCCACGAGCGCGAGCGCGGTGACGATCGGCAGCCGCGGCATGGGCGCGACGAGCAGCGTGAGCCCGTTGGCCAGGACCTCGCGGTGCACGTCCGGGAACTCGTACCGGCGCGCGACTCCCGGCGCAGGACGCGTCGGCACGCTCATGCGGCCTCCTCGGCCGCGGCGCGCGGGACATAGAGGAGCGACGCGCGATTCGTCGGCGCGAGATGCGTTCGCGCGAACTCGGTCATCGCCTCCACCGTGACGGCAGCGTGGCGCGCGGGCTCGTCGTTCAGCAGGGAGGCATCCCCGCGGTAGGTCGCGAACTGGGACAGCTTGTCGGCGCGCGCGCCGACCGACTGGATCCCCGAGACCCACGCCGTCTCGAGGAGTGCGAGCGCCCGCTCCCGCTCTTCGGGCGTGACGCCGTCGCGGACGACGCGGTCGATCACCGCGACGACCGCGGCCTCGAGCGTCGCCGGCTGGACGCCCGGGCGCGCCGTGACGTCGCACACGAGCAGGTCGCTGCCCTTGGAGAGGTCGAACGTGAACGCCGTCGCATCCGACGCGAGCTGCTGCTCCCGCACGAGTGCATGCGGGAGCCGGCTGCCCTCGCCGGTCCCCAGCACCGCGCCGAGGAGACTCGCCGTGTACCATGCGTCCGCGCCCGCCGGCGGGATCCGGAACGCGAGCAATAGGCGCGGCGCGACGACCGCATCCTCCACGACCTCGCGCTTCCATTCGCCGAACGTGGCGGGGAGCGCCGTATCGGGGAGCGGCGGCTTCCCCGCGCCGCGCGGGATCGCCGCGAACTGCCGCGCCACCATCGCCCGTGCATCCGCCTCGTCGAAGTCCCCGCAGATCGTCAGCACGGCATTGTCCGGCGTGTAGAAGGTGCGGAAGAACTCCGCCACGTCCTCGAGGCTCGCCGCGCTGAGGTGCTCCATCGATCCGATGAGCGAATGGTGGAACGGATGCGACGGGGGGAAGCAGAGCGCCGGCAGCCGCTCCCACCACGTGCCGTACGGCTGGTTGTCCACCGACCAGCGCCGTTCGTTCTTCACCACGTCCCGCTGCGTGTCGAGCTTCTCCTGCGTCATCGCCGGGAGCAACCGCGCCATGCGATCGGCCTCGAGCCAGAGCGCGAGTTCGAGATGGTGCGACGGGAGCGTCTCGTAGTAGTTCGTGCGGTCGAGCCACGTGGACCCGTTCAGGGTCCCGCCCGCGCGCTGCACCAGCTCGAAGTGCTCGTTCGCCGCCACCTGTGCGCTCCCCTGGAAGAGCATGTGCTCGAACAGGTGCGCGAACCCGGTGCGGCCCTCGCGCTCGTTCGCCGAGCCCACGTGGTACCAGAGGTTCACCGCCACCACGGGCGTGGCATGGTCGCGCGAGAGGATCACGCGCAGGCCGTTGGGGAGTGTGTACGTCTCGACCGGGATCCGCATCGTCACCATTCCATGACCAGGGCGAGCGGCGCCTTCACCGACTCGGCCAGGAAGTACATCGGTTGTCGGGTGAGCTGTCCGAACACCCCGTCGCCGGGGCGCGCGGGCGAGGTGAGCACCGAGAGTCCGTGATGTCGCGCGGAGGTCCACACCCGGAACAGGTGGAAGCCGTCCGAGACCACCACCGCGCGATCCATCTCGCGCGAGCGGAGCAGCGTCGCGACCGCGCGCATGGACTGGTGTGTCGTGCGTCCCTCGTTCTCGAGCAGGATCGCCGAGTCGGGCACACCCTGCCGCATCACGTAGGTGCGGCTCACCGCCGCTTCGCTCGCGGTGTCCCCCTCGGCGATGCCTCCCGTGAGCACCATCCTCGGCGCGATGCCTCGCGCGAAGAGGCCCACCGCATGATCGAGGCGCGCGCGCAGCACCGGCGACGGCCTGCCGCGATACTGCGCGGCCCCGAGCACGATGATCGCGTCCGCCCGCGCCGCACGATCGCGCGACGCGAACCAGAGCACCAGCGAAGCCGACACCAGCCACGCGCCGCCCGCCACGAGGAGCGTGACGACGACGATCCTCCGTGTCCGGGAGCGGGGGGGACGAGCGAGCATGGCGGAAGCTACCGAGCCGCTCGGGACGGCGGTACGGTCAGTGGCCGAGCGCGAGCAGCGCGAGCGCGAACGCGTCGAGCTCGGCGTCGAGGGCTTCCGGCGCGATCCCCTCGCGCGTCGACGAGACGGCCAGTCCGTCCAGCTGCCGCAGCAGCAGCCGGCCGAGCAGCGCCGCCGGCACGCGCGGCGTGAGATGGACCCCGGCGAGCACGGCGATCGCCAGCGCCGCGGCGGCGCCCTCGCGCGCGACCCGGATCGCCGGTAGCGCGCCCGCGTCCAGCTCCATCTCCATCGCGAGCGCGGCGAGCAGCGCGAGTTCGCCGCGGGTCACCTCCGCGCGCACCAGGGTGCGCCAGGCCTCCATCGCGTCAGGGGCCTCCGCGGCGCGCCGCAGGCGGGACTCGCTGGCGGCACCGAGCGCGACCGCCACCTCGGTGAACAGCGCCGACTTGCCCGCGAAATGGTAGAGCAGCAGCGCCTTGCTGACGCCCGCGCCGCGCGCGATCGCCTGCAGGCTCAGCGCCCCGATCCCCTCGATCGCGCCCAGCGCGATCGCGGCGCGCGTGATGCGCGCGCCCGCGTCAGCGCGTGACAACGGATCCCGCGTCCGGTGCGGTGGCGGTGATCCCCCGCGCGGCGAGGTCGGCGATGAACGCGTCCTGGGCGTCGGCCTCCCCGTGTACGAGGAAGATGTCGCGCAGCCGCGGCGAGCTCGCGCGCACCGCCGCGAGCCACGCGCGCAGTTCCGTCCGGTCCGCGTGCGCGCTGTAGCCCGTGAGCACCTCGACGTGCGCGCGCAGCGGCACTTCCTCGCCGAACACCTTGAGCAGCGGCTGTCGTTCGACGATGCGGCGGCCCAGCGTGTGCTCGGCCTGGAACCCCACGATGAGGATCGTCGTCCGCGGGTCGCCCGCGCTGTGCGCGAGATGGTGCAGGATGCGGCCGGACTCGGCCATCCCCGACGCCGCGATGACGATCAGCGGTCCGTGACCCCGCATCACCGCCTTCGACTCCTCCACGTCCGGCGTGAAACGGAGGAGCTCGAAGTCGAGGATCGCAGCGAGGTCGTCGCGGTTCGCGCGGACCATCGCCTCGGTGTCGTCGAAGTCGCGCGTGTTCTCGCGGAAGACCTCCGTCGCCTTGTGCGCGAGCGGACTGTCGATCACCACCGGCACACGCGGGATCCGCCCCTCCACCGTCAGCTGGTGCAGGTCGTACACGAGCTCCTGCGTACGGCCCACCGCGAAGGCGGGGATGAGCACACGGCCGCCGCGCGCGACCGTCTCCCGTATCACGCGCGCGAGCTGCTCGCGCGCGCCCTCCACGCTCGTGTGGTCGCGATTGCCGTAGGTCGACTCCATGAGCAGCGTGTCGACATCACTCACCGGCTCGGGGTCGCGGATGATCGGCAACCCGGAACGCCCGATGTCGCCGCTGAATCCCAGGCGACGCGTCGTCCCGCCTTCCTCCCACTCGAGCGTCACCGAGGCCGACCCGAGGATGTGGCCGGCGTCGACGAACGTGGCGTGGACCCCCGGCGCGACCTCGAACCGCTGGCGATACCGCTGCGGCGCCATCTGCGTCAGCGTCTTCGAGACGTCACGCAGCGTGTAGAGCGGCTCCGCCGCCGTCTTCCGGTGCCGTCGCAGGAAGTCCGCGTCCTTCTCCTGGATGTTGGCCGAGTCGGCGAGCATCACCTCGCACAGGTCGCGCGTCGCCCGCGTGGCGTGGATCGGGCCCCGGTAGCCCTCCGCCACGAGGAACGGCAGGCGGCCCGCATGGTCGATGTGCGCATGCGAGAGCACGACCGCGTCGATGCGGTCCACCGCGTACGGCACCGCGCGGTTCTTCACCGCGACCTGCGCCCGCCGCCCCTGGAAGAGGCCACAGTCGAGCAGGATCGTCCGGCCGTTCACGTGCACGAGGTGCGCCGAGCCGGTCACCTCGCGCGCCGCACCGACGAACTGGAGTCGCATCAGGGTCTCGCGTCCGAAGCGCTCAGCGCTCGGGCTTGGCGTCGCGGGCGAAGACCACGGTGATCCGCGCGCCGTCCTGCGTCATCAGGTGCGGCGTCCAGCCACCGCGGCTGCGTTCGTTGAGCAGGTCCGTCAGCGCGTCCTCGTCCTCGCGCTGGTGCCGCGCGAGCCGCAGGATCACCGCCTGATATTCTTTCATGCCGGAAATGATAGTAGCTTGTCGCGCATGCTGACCACCCCTGCGCTCCCGGGACTCACCGTCGTCTCGCATCCGCTCGTGAAGCACAAGCTCGCCATCCTGCGCGACCAGGCGACGCCGACGAAGATCTTCAAGGAACTGGTCGATGAGATCGCGATGCTCATGGCCTATGAGGCCACGGCCGACCTCGCGCTCGAACCGGTCGAGGTCGACACCCCGCTCGAGACCACCACCGGACAGCGCGTCGCCGGCAAGAAGCTCACGCTCGTGCCGATCCTCCGCGCCGGGCTCGGCATGGTCGAGGGGATCCTCAAGCTGGTCCCGGCCGCGCGGGTGGGACACATCGGGCTCTACCGCGACCACGATACGCTCCAGCCCGTCGACTACTACTTCAAGATCCCCGCTGACGGTGCGGAACGGGACTTCTTCCTGCTCGATCCCATGCTCGCGACGGGCGGCAGCGCGGCGAGCGCCGTCACGTCGCTCAAGCGCGCGGGCGCGGTCCGGATCAAGTTCCTCTGTCTCGTCGCCGCGCCGGAAGGCGTCCGGCGACTGCACGACGCGCACCCCGACGTCCCCATCTTCGCCGCCGCCCTCGACCGCGAACTCAATGAGAACGGGTACATCCTCCCCGGACTCGGCGATGCGGGCGACCGGCTCTTCGGCACCCGCTGACCACGAGGGCGCCATGCGGATCCGATCGGGCGAGGAGGATTTGCTCGGAATCGCGTCCTCTTGTCTGGAATCACGACCGCCTGTATCGTTCGCCCCGTGACATCCCGCTCCCGTGCGTTGATCGCAGTCCGCCCTGCCCCCACCGAATGCTGATCAACCTGCTGCCTGACTTCTTCAGCGCCCTCGAGAGCGCCGATCCGGTCGCAGCCTATCACCGGTACTTCGAGACGCATCGCGCCCTCCTCGGCGCGTACTGGCACAACTACGTCATCGAACCGACGGGTCCGCACTTCCATGAGGTCGTGCGCGAAGCCGTCCGCGCCGATCGCAGCGACCTCCGCGCGATGCTCACTCGCGCGGACGTCGTCGCCTTCGCCAAGCAGGCCGAGGCCGCCTGCACCGAGCTCTTCGAGATCGATTCCACCATCGATGTCGTCCTCATGGTCGGGGTCGGCGCGGCGAACGCCGGCGAGCTCGTCATCAATGGCCGCGGCGTCGCGTTCGTCTGCCTCGAGCACTTCACGAGCATCGCCAACCCCGCCACCCGCGGACTCGGGCTCGACCCCGAGCTCATCCCGATGTGGCTCGCCCACGAGATCGCACATTGCGTGCGCTACACCTCGCCGGCCAGCCGCGCCGAGCTCCGCCGCGTCATCGCAGGCGCGAACAACTTCTACTCCTACTGGGAGACGGGACGGCACGCCTCGCTCCGTGAGCACCTGCTCAACGAAGGACTCGCCGTCCAGGCCTCCAAGCTGCTCAGTCCCGGGCACGCGCCCTGGGAGTACTACGGCTTCCAGCGTCGCCAGTACGCGCGCATCCGCGAACTCGAGTCGGTCCTCACGCGGGTCGTCACGGACGACCTCGACCGCGCCGGTCTCGGCCTGCGCCTGCGCTGGCTCTCGGGCGGCATGAGTGATGAGGCGCGCACCGTTCAGCGCCACATCCTGCCCGAGCGATCGGGCTATTGGCTCGGTGCGCGGATGGTCGAGGATGCGATCGCAGAGAAGGGGATCGCCTGGGCGCTCCGCGCCGACGCGAATGAACTGATGCACCACGCCGACGCGGCCGCCCGCACAGCATAAGCAACACGGCGACCCGCTCGGTGGACACGCGCGACCGGCTCCGGGGCCGGCCGCGCGTCGTCAATTCAGGGCGCGATCACTTCCCCACGCAGAACGTCCGGAACACCCGGCCGATGATCTCGTCGGTGTCGATCCCGCCGAGCAGCTCGTCCAGCGCGTGCACGGCGGCGCGCAGGTGCGTCGCCGCCACCGGGGCCGGCAGCGCGGCGGCCGTCCACGCGGCGATGAACCGCTCAACCTCGTCGCGGGCGAGGCCAAGCGCGTGCGCATGACGTGCGCGCGTCACGAGCGGGTGCTCCTCGAGCGGGTCGGCGGCCACGCCACGCGCCACGGCGCGCAGCGCCGCGCGGAGCGCCTCGAGTCCGTCGCCGGTGTGCGCACTGACGGCCACGGCGACCGTCGCGTCGAGAGCGAGCGGCGCCTGCCAGTCCGTCGACGCGCCGCCCGCCACGAGGTCGCGCTTGGTGCGCACCGCGATGCGCGGGGCGTGTGCATGCGCAGCCACCGCCGCACACGCCGCCACGAGACCCGCATCGTCGTCCGCGCACACGAGCACGGCGTGCGCCCCGGCGAGCCGGCGATGGCTCATCTCCACGCCGAGCCGTTCGAGCGCGTCGGCCGGCTCCCGCAGGCCGGCCGTGTCGACGAAGCGGAACGGCAGCGGGTCGTCGTCCACCAGCAGCTCGAGCGCATCGCGGGTCGTGCCGGGGATCTCGCTCACGATCGCCCGTGGCCCGCCGGCCAGGGCGTTGAACAACGACGACTTCCCGGCGTTCGGTGCGCCCGCGAGCACCACCACGAGTCCCTCGCGCGCCAGTTCGGCCTCGGCCTGCGTCGCGAGCAGCGCCTCGATGCGCTCCCGCACGTGCCGGGCCGCGGCAGCTGCGCGCTCGCGCGGCTGTGGGCCATCGTCCTCCTCGGGGAAGTCGATCTCGTAGGCGATCAGTGCTTCCGTGTCGAGGAGTCCCTCGCGCAGCGCCGCGAGCTGGCGCGTGAGGGCCCCGTCCAGCTGCCGCAGCGCGGCGCGGTGCATCGCCGCCGAGCGCGCATCGATGAGATCCGCGATGGCTTCGGCTTCGAGCAGGCCGAGCTTCCCGTGGCGCAGTGCGCGCTCGGTGAACTCGCCGGGGAGCGCAGGGCGGGCCCCGGCGGCGACGAGGGCCGCGAGCAGCGTCGCGCTCACATAGGCACCGCCATGGACCAAGAACTCCACCGCGTCCTCGCCCGTGTAGGACCGTGGCGCATCGAAGCGGGTGACCGTGCCCTCGTCGATCGGCCACGCGCGGTCATCGGGGCGATGGAGTCGCGCGCGCGTGACCGTGCGCGCCGTGACCGTCGCCGGCATCCCGATGCGCTCGGCGATGCGGTGTGCGTCAGGCCCGCTCAGCCGGACGACGGCGAGCGCGCCACGCCCGGCTGCCGTCGCGACCGCGGCGATCGTGTCGCCGCGGAGGTCAGCGCCGCTTGCGCTCGCCCCCATCGGCGACGACCGTCGTCGTCGTCGCGGCGGCCTTGCCGCGCTCGTTCGCGATCAGCCATTGCTGCGGCATCGCGGCGAAGTTCTGCACGAACCAGTACAGGTTGAGGCCCGAAGCGAAGTTGATGCCGAACACCGTCATCATCACGGGCATCATCCACGCCATCATCTTCGCCTGCGGGTTGGGCGGCACGTTGCGCATGCCGAGCCAGGAGAGCAGGAACATGGAGCCGCCGGTGAGGAACGGCGCGATGTAGTACGGATCGGCGACGGAGATGTCGGGGAACCAGAGGAACGGCACGCCTCGGAACTCGATCGTGTTCTGGAACACGAAGAAGAGCGCGAACAGCACCGGCATCGGGATCAGCATCGGCAGGCAGCCGGCGAGCGGGGCGAAGGGACTGATGCCGTGGTCGGCATAGACCTTCATCACCTCCTCGCGCTGCTTCATGGGGTCGGCCTTGTGCTTGTTCTGCGCCGCCTGCACGAGCGGCGCGATCCGCTGCATCACCATCTGCGAGCGCATCATGCGGCTGTTCAGCGGCCACATGAGCAGGCGGATCGAGACGCCGAAGATGACGAGGATCCAGCCGTAGCCGAGCGCGGTGCTGCGCTTCATCCAGAGGAGCACCCGCATCACGATCGTCGCGAACGGCTGCACGACGCCGCTGAACCAGCCGCCGTAGGGGTTCGCGTGATCGAACTCGCGGCCCATCGCGAGGAGTCGCTCCCACTCCTGCGGCCCCGCGAACAGTTCGAGCCGCACACCCGCGGGCCCGATCGGCGAGACCGCCGTGGCCTGCGCACGCACGGCGACCTTGTTCACGCGCATCGCCCCGGTGACCTGCAGCTCCGCGAGCGGGGATGCCGTCGAGTCCTTCGCGAGGAGTCCGACGAGGAAGTACTTGCTCTTCGCGACCGTCCACGTGAACGGTCCCTGGCGCAGGAGCCGCTCGCCCGGATCCGGTTTCCGGAAGTCGATCCGCTCGGCGCCGCCCACCGGAGTGCGCACCGCATACGCCAAGTGTCGGCGATCGTCGGTCGAGTCGCGCTCCTGGGTGTCGAAGCTCGCCGGGAGGTCGGTGAGCAGGAAGGCCGGCGCCGCCACACCGGTCACGTCGATAGCGACATCGGCGACGTAGTTGTCCGGGGCGAGCGTGTACACGATGCGCGCACTGCCGGCGCCGATCGGCGTGGTGAACGTGACGCGCTTGCGGCCCCCGATCTCGTCCTCGAACGCCGTGAAGTCCGCCGCGTCGAGAGCGATCGTGTCACCACCGGCGATCAGGCGGTAGCGGATGAGCGGCTGGGCGCTGTCGACCAAGCGCACGACGCCGGTATCGCCGCCGAGCCGGCTGTACCGGGGGAGCTCGGCGCTCACGAACGCCGCGCCGCGCGTGCTGAACGCGAAGGTCGCGAGCTCGTTCGCGAGGAGGATCGTGCGCGGCGCCACGGCCGGTGCCGGCGTCGGCGGTGTCGACGTCGGCGTGGTCGAGGCGCCAACGGTCTGCGCACGCACGGCCGCTTGCTCCGTGGTCGCACCCGCTGCGCCGACGACGCCTGGCGACGGCATGGCGGTGGTGTCACCGGCGACCGGTGCCGCGACGGTGCGCGGCTTGCCCGGGAAGATGCGCGGCGTCAGGACGATGACGCCCATCGTGAGCAACAACGCGAGGAAGAAGCGCCTATCCATCTCGTGACGGAGCAGAGGGGGGATCGGGCACCGGGTCAAAGCCCCCGGCGTGGAAGGGATGGCAGCGCGCGATGCGCTTCATCGCGAGCCACCCGCCGCGCAACGCTCCGTGCTTCTCGAGCGCTTCGATGGCGTAATGCGAACACGTCGGATGATACCGACACGCTGCCGGGAGCAACGGCGACAGGATCACCTGGTAGCCCCGTACGCACAGGATGAGCAGATGCTTCATCGTGTCGCCACCCCGAGTCGCTCTGCCGCACGATCGAGGTCGGCGGCGAGCGTCTCGCGATCCGCCGCGTACGCCTCGGGTGCCACGCGCACGACGATGTCGAGCGGCGGCAGCGCGGCGATCGCCGGCAGCAGGCCGCTCCGCACGAGCTCGCGCAGGCGGCGTTTCACCCGATTACGCGCGACGGCGGTCTGCTTGTGGCGCGGCACGATGATCCCCACTCGCGAGAGAAGCGAAAGGGAAGCGATGTGCCGGATCTCCAGGCGCGGAGTCCGGAATCGCTTCCCTTCACGACGCACCGCGTCGAGATCCGCCGTCCGCGTCAGCCGCCGGGACGGCGGGAAGCGGAACGACGGCTCAGGCGCCAGCGTACTTGGACGGCAGCTTCACGGTGAGCCGCTTGCGTCCCTTCTTGCGGCGGCGGCTGAGGACTTCACGCCCCCACTTGGTCTCCATGCGCGCGCGGAACCCGTGCGTCTTGATGCGACGCTTGTTGCGCGGGCGATAAGTCGGCTTCCCCATTGGCACTCCAAAAGGCTTGGTAAATCACTTGCGGACAGACCGCTAAACGTAGTGGGCATGAGGGCTTAGGTCAACGGTGTGGGTTCGGTATGCTCGCTGGTTCGCATACACGAACGTTGACTTGTCCACAGGCGCGCGGTAGCTTCGCCACCCCTCCAAGATATCCACACGCGCTCGGCCCCGAATGTCGCTCACCGCCTCCGAAGTCTGGTCCCGCCTGCTTGATCGGGCGCGCACCCAGCTCTCGGATCACATAGTTGATACCTGGCTCTCGCCGCTCACTGCGGCGGAGTATTCCGGTGAAGCCCTGACGCTCAACGCCCCCGACCAGTTCTCGGTCGAGTGGAACGAGCGTCGCCATTCGGCCATCCTCGAGTCGCTCGCGCCGGTCGCAGTCGGGCATCCGGTGAAGATCGAGCTCAGGGTGAACACCGAGCGCCTGCAGCGTTCTCAGATGGATCTGTTCGTGCCAGTAAAGGGACAGGAAAAGAGCGTCATCGAGCCAGAAAGGCCGCGCGATAACGTCACGCTCAGCGCCCTGAACGACCGCTACACCTTCGACACCTTCGTCGTCGGCAAGTCCAATGATCTGGCCGCTGCTGCTGCCGCGGCTGTCTCGCAGGCCCCAGGGAAGACCTACAACCCCCTCTTCTTCTACGGACCCACCGGCCTGGGCAAGACCCATCTCATGCAGGCGATCGCGCACGACATCATCAAGCGCGCGCCGCAGACTCGCGTCACCTACATCACGACCGAGCAGTTCACCAACGACGTCATCACGTCCATCGGCAAGGGCGCGATGCATGACTTCCGTCGGCGCTATCGCGAGACGGATCTCTTCCTCGTCGATGATGTCCATTTCATCGGCGGCAAGAACTCCACGCAGGAGGAGTTCTTCCATACGTTCAACGCGCTCTACGAGGCCGGCCGCCAGATCGTGCTCACCTCCGATCGGCCGCCGTCCGAGATCCCGAAGCTCGAGGCGCGTCTCGCGTCGCGCTTCGCCTGGGGCATGGTCGCCGATGTCGGCCAGCCAGACCTCGAGCACCGGATCGCGATCCTGCGCCGCAAGGCGGCGATGGACCATCTCGAGCACACCATCCCCGACGACGTCCTGCATTTCATCGCGGACCATGTCCAGTCGAACGTCCGCGAACTCGAGGGCTCGATCATCAAGCTCCTCGCCTTCGCCTCGCTCAAGCACCGGGTCATCACCGTCGAGCTCGCCCGCGAGGCGTTGCGCGACAAACTGCGTCAGAACGATGCCGCGCAGCAGCGCCCGGAGCGCCACGATAGGATGGGCAACATCCAGCAGCGGGTCGCGAGCGAGTGGGGAGTGACCGTCGAGGGCCTTCGCTCCAAGACCCGCACGAAGAACCTCACCGTCCCGCGGCAGGTCGCCATGTACCTCGCCCGCGAGATCCTCGGGCTCCAGCTGGTGGAGATCGGGCAGGCGTTCGGCGGCCGAGACCACTCCACGGTCATCCACTCGCTCGAGCGCGTGGCCGACATGATGAAGGAGAGCGGGGAGTTCCGCGCGCGTGTGGAGAGGGTGCGGGAAACCGTGCGCCATTCCACCTGATACACACGTTCCGCACACCGGCCCCTGCGGCAGGGCCGTTCTCCACGCCGCCCAACACCCGCTCCCCTGACGTCGCACATGATCGTGGCCGTGGACATGCATGCCCCGCAACGCCTTCCGGCGTTCGTCCACACTCCACATCTTTCTACTACTGCTACTGCTTGAATTTCTAAGTACCAGCAACAACAGCGTCGGCCCGCGTTCCACACGTCCCGTCACTCGGTCAGGACCCGAATGCGCTTCACCATCTCTCGTGAGAAGCTCCAGGAAGGCCTCGCCGCCGTCACGCCGGCCGTGCCAGGCAAGACCACGCTCCCGGTCCTCGCCAATCTCCTCGTCCAGACCACCGACAAGGGGATCCGGATCTCGGGGACGGACCTCGACATCGCCGTGAGCACCGAGGTGACCGCGGACGTCGAAGGCGTCGGCGCGATCACGATCCCGGCGCGGAAGTTGAGTGAGATCGCGCGCGAGCTGCCCCCGGCGCCGGTCCGGATCTCGGCCACCGGCGACCAGCGAATCACGCTCGAGTGCGGCCGCTCGAAGTTCAAGCTGCTCGGCCTCCCGAAGTCGGAGTTCCCCAGTTTCCCGGCGGTCCAGTTCGACAAGGCCGTGCGGATCCCTTCGGGCGACCTCCAGCGCCTCATCCAGCACACGGCCTTCGCCGCCAGCACCGAGGAGAGCCGGCCCATCCTCAATGGCGTCCTCTGGGAACTCCGAAGCGACCTCATGCGCATGGTCGCGACCAACGGCCACCGGTTGGCCAAGATGGAGGTCGCCGTCTCCGGGGGACAGAAGACCGATCTCATCATCCCGCCCAAGGCCCTCGACCAGATCCGCCGGCTCTTCGCGGCCGAGGAGGAGCTCGAGGTGGCGCAGGGCGAGAATCACCTGGGCTTCCGGTCGCCGTTCACCTCGGTGTTCACGCGGCTGATCGAAGGGCCGTATCCGGGCTATGAGCAGGTCATTCCGAAGGACAACGACAAGTACGCGATCCTCGACCGCTCGGCTTTCACCAGCGCGCTGAAGCGCATGAGCGTCGTCGCCTCGGACCAGACGCATCGCATCCGGCTCTCCTTCAACGCGGGCATGGTGAAGTTCTCCGTCAGCACGCCCGACCTCGGTGAGGCACAGGACGAGCTGCCCATCCGCTACGAGGGCGACCAGCTCGACATCGGCTTCAACGCGGCGTACCTGCTCGAGATCCTGCGGCAGATGCCGACCGACGAGGTGCGGATGACGTTCCGTGCGCCCGAGCGCGCCTCCACGATCGAGCCGGAGGGCTGGAGCGATCCCGCGAAGTACCTGTGCCTGCTGATGCCCCTGCGCCTGGTCGACTGACCCAGCGCCACCGCAGCCCGCAGGAGCCTGTGGTCAGGGCGTGACGATCTCGAGGCGCGTGTGCTGTGTCAGCTCCTGGGAGCGGCGGCGCCCGCGCATCGTCATTCGCAGCAGGCTCTCGCCCTCCCCGCGCTCGACGAATGCGCCGGCGAGTCGCACCGCGAGTTGCGCCGAGCCCTCGCCGGTGGCGTCGATCGTGATCGCCTCGCCGAACTGCCGGCCCTCGCCGTGCATCGTCGTGTGCGAGCGGCGCTCGATGAGCACGACGACTCCGCTTGCGCGACGCTCCGCGCCGGCGACGCGGAACTCGCGAACGGACTCGACCGTGAGGGACACGGAATCACGGCAGATCGTGTAGCGCGCCGAGTCCGTCCACGCGGTCCCGGGCTCGAGACGCGGCGGCAGGGTGATGAGGAGTTCGCGCACACCGCTGGTCGCAGCAGCATCCAGACCGCAGCTGCCGGGCTCGGGCCGCGTCAGGCGCGGCGCGACGGTGCCGACCGCGTTGAGCACCGTGAACGGGATGGGCATGCGCAGCCCGGGAAGCGCGGCCGGCGCGCTGGTGTCGGCGCTGATCCCGAACGCCGTGACGAGGCCGGAGGTCCGCGGCGCACCCTCTCCATTCACGCGGGACCACTCGACCGCGAGCGCGGAGCGCAGGGTATCGCGGCGTTCGGCCGTGTCGATACGGGAGAGCAGCGAGGCCTCGAGGCGGAGCTCCTGCCGGACCGACGCGTTCGTCAGGTCGGGTGTCCACGGCGCGCGCAGGGGATCGAGAGCGACGGGTGCTGGGCGAGCGACGACGGGCTCGGGGGCGGGGACGGCGGCCGGCGCCGCGCATGCGCAGACGACGAAGACCGTGATGAGGCCCGCCAGGGTCCGTCGAGACATGTGGTCCCTCATGGTGGAACGCGAGGACGGACGAGAGCACGGACGTGATTCCGTGCCCTCGTCCGCCCCGCGAGTGCTACCCAGCATCGGTTCCGCCTGTAAGCCGGGTTCTGTCGGGGCCTCGCGGCCCCGGACGATCATTTCTCTCGGCGTACGGTCGCCCGCACGCTCTAGCAGCCAACCCGCGGCGTCTTGGTCACAGAGGACTGCTGCTCGCCGCCTATTTGGCCTTGCTCCCGCTGGGGTTTGCCGTGCCGCCCGTGTTGCCACGGACGCGGTGGGCTCTTACCCCACCGTTTCACCCTTACCTCCGCTCGCGCGAAGGCGGTCTGTTCTCTGTGGCACTGTCCGTCACGCCGGGCGTTGCTTCCCGGCGTGCCCAGGCGTTACCTGGCAGCGTGTCCAAGGAGCCCGGACTTTCCTCGGCGCAGGCGGACCTGCGACGCGATCGTCCGGCGGAACCGAGACCAACGGAATATAGTGCCCCGCCCCGCGGCGCCGTGGCACGGCCGGCGATGACGACCCCACGGCCGCATCGCGCCGAGGGTGACGCGCCCGTGACCGACCCCGGACATACTCGCGGCCACCGAGTCCCCACCGCCAGCGGAGGTCCATGATGTCGTCACTCGTTCCGCGCACACTCTCGGCGCCCGTCCTGACCGTGCTCGATCCCGACGAACGTCCACGCGTCGATGCGGCCGGTGCCGGCCTCTACCGGGCCATCCACAAGGACAGCGTCTCCGAGGCGCTCGAGGACCTCAAGCGACGGCGCGTGAGTGCGGTGCTCGTGTCGGTGGTGCGCTGCGGCCGCGAGGGCGACCGCCGCATGGCGGCGATCGTGCGCGAGTTCCCGTCCGTCCCGACGGTCGCGCTCCTCGGCGCCGCGCCCACATCGGCCGAGGCGCTGCTGCAACTGGGGAACGCCGGGATCACCCGCCTCGTCGATGTACGGCAGCCGCAAGGCTGGGGACGGTTGCGCCAGCTGCTCGCGGAGCAAGCCGTGCAGGAAGTCGACCGGCTCGCGCTTGACGCGATCCGGCGCGAACTCGGCGACGTCGCGCCCGACTGCTGGCGCTTCTTCGAGGCGCTGTTCGTGGTGAGCGAGCGCGTCGGCACGATCCGCGAACTGGCGCTCCGCATGGGCGTGCTCCCGAGCACCGTGATGAGCCGCTTCTTCCGCGCGAAGCTCCCGTCGCCGAAGCGGTATCTCGCCTACGCGCGACTGCTGCAGGCCGCGCGACTCTTCGAGGACGGCGGACACTCGATCGCCGACGTGTCGAACGCGCTGGACTACTCGTCGCCGCAGAGCTTCGGACGCCACGTGCGGTCCTTGCTCGGGATGACGGCCGGCGAGTTCCGCGCGCGGTACACGTCGTCGCGGTTGATCGAGCGCTTCCTCGACGACCTGGTGCGATCGCATCGCGCGGCGCTGCGCACCCTGCAGCCACTCGCCGTGCGGCCGGGCATGCGGCTCGCGCCCCCGTCCGTGGCGTCGAGGGTGCCGGCCCTCCACCGGCGGGCGCACTGAACGCCGGGCGGGCGCGGTCCCACCGCGCCCGCCCGGCGGCGGCTCACATCCGCGCGACGATCTCCGCGGCGCGTGCGAGCGTCTCCACCTCGAGGCCCGCGGCCTCGATCGCCTCGCGCCCGCCCTCCTCGCGGTCGACCACGGCGAGGACACCCACGACCCGGCCACCCGCGGCGCGCACGGCATCGACGGCCTTGAGCGCGGACCCGCCGGTGGTGATCACGTCCTCGATGACGACCACGCGATCGCCCGCGGTGTACGGCCCCTCGATGAGCTTGCCCGTGCCGTGCGTTTTCGCTTCCTTCCGCACCGTGAACGCGCGGGTGGGCATGCCGGCGAGCTGGCTCGCGTACGCGATCGCGTAACTCACCGGATCGGCGCCGAGCGTGAGCCCGCCGATCGCGTCGGGATGCCAGCCGCGCTCGCCGATCGCATGCAGGCCGAGCGGCCCGATCAGCGAGAGCCCCTCGGGGTGCATGGTGGTGAGGCGGCAGTCGATGTAGAGGTCCGACTGTCTGCCGGAGGCGAGGGTGAATGAGCCGCGGCGCGCGCTGCGCTGGGCGAGGAGGTCGAGGAGGCGGGTGCGTGGATCCATGCGGGCACTCTACGCGGCACCGGGAAGCGGGTCAATGAGGTGGCGATGCTGGTCGGCGTGATCGGGGTGGCGGTGGCAGCGGTGCTCGTCGCGTTCCTGCTCTATGAGCGGGGGCAGCGCCGTCGCCTGAAGGAACGGAGCGCCGAGCTGGAACACCTCTCGTTCGAACTCGCGCGCGCCAACCGCGCCAAGTCGGAGTTCCTCGCGAACGTCTCGCACGAGCTGCGCACGCCGCTGGCGGCGATCGTCGGGTTCGTCGACCTCCTCCGCGATGGCTCCTATGGCGAGCTCGGTCCGCGCATGGTCGGCCCGGTGGAGCGGATCCAGGCCTCGGCGGAGCATCTGCAGGCTCTCGTGGACCAGGTGCTCGACCTCGCCAAGCTCTCGGCCGGCCGCCTCGACGTCCATCGCGAACCCCTCTCGCTCCGCGCGTTCGTGATCGACGTCGCGAGCGAGGTGGAGCCGCTCGTCATCGAGAAGGGGCTCGCGCTCTCGATCCAGGTGCCGGCGTCCCTGCCGCGGGTGAGCACGGACCCGACGCACCTGCGGCAGATCCTCGTCAACCTCCTCGGCAACGCGGTGAAGTTCACCGGGGCCGGCAGCATCACGGTTCGCGCGACCTACGTCCCCGATGGCGCGGTCCACAAAGCGACGGCCTCGGCCGCGAAACGCCCGCTGCTCGCGGCGGGAGGCAACTGGATCGCGCTCCAGGTCGTCGACACCGGGATCGGCATCGCGGAGAAGGACCAGGAGCGGATCTTCGAGGAGTTCGAACAGGTGCAGCCGGGATCGCGCGGCGATTCCGAGCGTCGCGGCACGGGGCTCGGCCTGTCGATCACGCGGCGGCTGGCGCGGTTGCTCGACGGGGACATCACGCTCGAGAGTGCGCCGGGGGCGGGCGCGACGTTCACGTGCTGGCTGCCGGCGTCCCCAGCGCCGAGGGGCGCCGGGGACGCGACCGCCTAGCGACTGAAGAGCCCCTTCATCCGCGACAGGAAACCGCCGGTCGGCGTGTCGGCGGGGAAGGGATCCTTCAGCGCGGCATCGAGCGCCTCGGCGAAGGCGATGACGCTCTCGTACCGATCCTTCGGCGCCTTCGCGAGGCCCTTCATGACGACCTCCTCCACCGGTGCGGCGTAGACGATCTCCGGCTTCGCCTTGTTGAGCGCGATCGGCGGCTGCGAGAGCAGCTGCGTGAACATCTCGCGCGGGCTCTTCGCGGTGTAGGGCAGCGTGCCGGTGAGGAACTGGTACGCCATCGTCGCGAGCGAATACTGGTCGGCGGCGGGCGAGACGACCTCGCCCGACAGCGCTTCGGGCGCGACGTACATGAGCGTGCCGACGAAGAACCCGGCACGCGTCAGCCGCTGGTCCGGGGTCACGTCGGTCGACGTGGCGATGCCGAAGTCGAGCAGCTTCACGGTGCGCGTGTCGTGGTCGTACATCACGTTGTCGGGCTTCAGGTCGCGATGGACGATCCCCGCCGAGTGCGCGGCGTAGACCGCGCCGGCGATCTGGCGTATCACCGCGGCGACCTCGTCCGGCGGGAACGGCGCGTTCCGCTTGGCGTAGCTCTCCATCAGCTCGCCGGACGCCCACTCGATGACGAGATACGGGAGGCCGCGGTCCTCGCCGGTCTCGATCGTCCGGATGACGTTGGGACCCGTCACCCGAGTGCCGAAACTCGCTTCGCGCGTGAAGCGCGCGACCGCGGTGCGATCCTGTCGGAGCTTCTCCTTCAGCACCTTCAACGCCACGGTGCCGTGCGTCGGGTGCTGCGCGCGATAGACGGTGGCCGTCCCTCCCTCCCCGACGCGGTCGAGGAGGGTGAAGCCGGCGATGGTGGTTCCGACGAGCGGGTCGCGAGTCACGCGGCGAATCTATCCAGACGCGCGTCCCGAGGCTAGGAAGGCGTGCGTGATGACCACACGGTGCTTCACGGGGTACATTGTTCATCGTGCCGCCCGTCGAGGGCGCCCCACCAACGGATCCATGTTCTTGTCCAGCTTCGCACCCGCGCGCGCCGCCCTGAGCCTCGTCCTCGTCCTCGCCGCCGCGTGCGGCGGTGCGCGTTCCGCCCCGCCCGGCCGCCCGCCGGCCGGCCAGCCGCCCGGCGGCACCACGGCGGCTGGCGGCCCAGGCGCCCCGCCGGCGCGCGGCGGCCAGGCGATCAGCTTCGATGCCTCGCCCCTCTTCCGGCAGATGGGGCTGATCGCGCGCGGCTTGCCCTTCCCGCTCGTGGGACGCGCGGCCTATGCGGCGACCCACACGCCCGACTCCACGCATGTCGTCGTGGGCCTCACCTTCGCGAACGCGACCCTCGCCTTCGCCCGCGAGGCCGACAACCGGTTCCGTGCCAACTACACGGTCGGCATCACACTGTCGCGCGACGCCGTCGTGGTCGCGAGCACCCAGTCGTCCGAGCAGCTGCTCGTCGGCACCTATCGCGAGACCACCCGGACCGACGAGAGCGTCATCCATCAGGAGATCCTCGACGTCCCGCCCGGGCGCTATACGCTCACCATCGCCGTGCGCGACGAAGGGAGCCAGCGCACGGCGCAGGAGCAGATCACGGTCACCGTGCCGCGCTTCGGGGACGGAACGCTCTCGACGCCGATGCCGATCGCCGAGGTCACGCCGCGCATGACCCGGGACTCGGTCCCGCTCGTGCTGCTGAACCCGGCGGCGGTTGCCGTCGCCGGGCGCGACAGTCTCCTGCCGGTGTATCTCGAGTCATACGGCGATACACTGCCGCCGGTGCGGATGCTCATCCGCAGCCAAGGGGGGCGTGTCATGTGGAACGACACGGTGCGCGTCCTGCCGCGTGGCGGACTCCGTTCAGGTGTCGTCGAGGTCCCCGTCGCGCGCCTCGGGATCGGGGTCGCGCAGCTGACGTTCCTGCGCGAGGGCGGGACGGACTCCTCGTCGGCGTACGTCTTCGTCGGATTCGGCGGTGACCTCCCGGTGGCGACCTACGACGACATGCTCAACTATCTCCGCTGGTTCGCGCAGCCGTACCGCCTGCAGAAGCTGCGCGATGCGAGCGAGGAGACACGTCCGGCCGCATGGGCCGAGTTCGTCCGTGAGACCGATGACCGACCCGAGACGCCGGTGCACGAGCTCATGCGCGAGTACTTCGCCCGGCTGATCCGCGCGAACGGCCGCTATCGTGAGGAGGCGACGCCGGGTTGGATGTCCGACCGCGGCCGCGTGTACGTGACGCTCGGCGAGCCCGACCAGGTGGTCGAGCCGCAGGTCGCCGATTTCTCCCGCGGCCGCCAGCAGCTCTGGGACTATCGCGCCCTCAGCATGCAGCTCGTGTTCTACGACCAGACCGGCACCGGGCGGTGGCGGCTCACGCAGTCGAGCGAGGTGCGCTTCGAGGCGGAGTTCCGGCGGCGCTTGAGGTGAGTGCCTCGGGCGCCTTCTCGTGGCGCGCCGAGCTCGGGCGGAAGGGCGTGCATCTCGCGTCCGCGGCGTTCCCGCTCGCGTGGGCATTCGGGGTCGTCGACCGCCGCAGCATGTGCGTCATCCTCGGAGCGGGACTGCTCATCGCACTCGTGCTCGAGCTCCTGCGCCGCACGACGGGCGCGGTCCGGCGCGGGTTCGAGGCCGCGTTCGGATGGATGCTCCGCGCGCACGAGGCGACGCGGCTCACCGGTGCGACGTGGATCCTCGGCGCGATGCTGCTCTGCGCGCTCGTGTTGCCGGAGCGCGCCGCGATCGCGGCACTGTGGGCCGGCGTCGTCGGTGATGCGTCAGCGGCGCTCGTCGGTCGTGCGGTCGCGTCGCGCGCCGCCGCGGAAGGGAAGACCTGGGCGGGCTCCATCGCCTGTGCGCTCGCGAGCGCGGTGGGTCCCCTGTGGCTCGTCGCGGCCGCGCCGCTCCAGGCGCTCGGCATCGGCCTCGCAGCGATGCTCGCCGAGCGGCCGGCGCTCGCGCTCGATGACAACGCGCGCGTCGCCATCGCCGCAGGGGCGGCGGCGTGGGGCCTCGGCCTCCTGTAGTTTTGGGGCATGTCGATCCCCGGACGCCCGCGACTCTACTTGATTGATGGCTACGCGCTGATCTTCCGCGCCTTCCACGCCCTCGGCGGCGGCGCACCGCTGCGCAACGCGCGCGGCGAGAACACCGGGATGGCCAAGGGCGTCAGCGACTTCCTCAAGCGCCTCATCGAGAAGCACAAGCCGGACTATCTCGGCTGGGTGAGCGATGCCGGGTCCTCCGGGCGCGAGGAGTTGCTCGAGAGCTACAAGGCCAATCGCGTCGCCCTCCCGCCGGACGAGCAGGAGGACTTCGACACCGGGCTCGAACGGGTGCGCCAGATCCTCGCCGCGTATCGCATCCCGACGCTCGAGCTCGAGGGATTCGAGGCCGACGACGTGATCGCGACCCTGGCGCGCCAAGGCGCCGCGCAGGACCTCGAGGTCTGCGTCGTCTCCGGCGACAAGGACCTGCTCCAGCTCGTCGCCCCGAAGGTGTGGGTCCTCAATCCCTGGCACGGGCCGCCGGGCCGCACCACCGAGAAGTGGTACGGCATGGAGAACGCGCACGAACGTCTGGGCGTCCCGCCCGAGCGCGTGATCGATTACCTCGCGCTCGTCGGTGACACCGCCGACAACGTCCCGGGCGTGAAGGGCATCGGCGACAAGAGCGCGCTCGCGCTGATCGAGCGGTTCGGCACGGTCGAGGAGATGATCGCGCACCTCGACGAGATCGAGCCTACGCGGACGCGGAACGCGCTCGCGCAGAACATCGACAATGCGCGGCTCAGCAAGCGACTCGTGACGCTGCACGACGACCTCGCGGTCACGCTCGACCTCGCGTCGCTCACGCTCAGCGAGCCGGACTGGCCGGCGCTCCGTGACCTGTTCGTGGAACTCGAGTTCAACTCGGCGGCCCGCACCGCTGCCGTGCAGGCCGATGCCGGGAGGGCGGCGGGCCCGGGGCGTGAGGACGGCACCGCCGCGACCGACGTCGAGGCGCACATGGTCAGCGCACGGAACGCGCGGGCCGCAGCGGAGGCGATCCCCGACACGCCGCCCGCGGTCACGCTCGACTACCGGGTCGCCGACACGCCGTCGCTCGTGGCGCAAGTGGTCGCCGAGTGCCGTGCGGCGGGGATGATCGCCGTGGACACCGAGACCGTGCTCGACGCCGATGCGCCGCGGATCATCACGCCGATGCGGGCGAACCTCGTCGCCATCTCGATCGGCACGGCACCCGGGAGAGCCTGGTACCTGCCGTTCGCGCATCGGCTCCCGCGCGAAGCGCAGGGCGGGCTCGCGCTCGGCGACGCGCCGGCGAAGCCGAAGAAGCCCCCCACCGCCGAGAGCTCCATCGCGGCGCGGATGCTCGCCGAGGGGGAGCATCCGGTCGTGAACCTGCCAGCGCTCCTGTCCGACGAGATGGCCCCGTTGCGTGCGCTCCTCGAGGATCCCGCGGTGCGGAAGACCGCGCACAACGCGAAGTATGACGTGCTCGTCCTGCGGCGTGCGGGCATCACGCTGCGCGGCCTGGACTTCGACTCGATGCTCGCGAGCTACGTGATCGATCCGGGTCGCCGGTCGCATGCCATCGATGCGCTCGCCGTCGAGTTCCTCGGCATCGGCATGACGGGCTATGACGAGCTGTGCGGCAAGGGGAAGAACGAGATCCCCTACGACGAGGTGCCGATCGCGGCCGCGCGCGACTACTCCTGCGCCGACAGCGACCTCGCGCTGCGGCTGCGGACGCTGCTCGAGCCGAAGCTCGCGCAGCACGAGGTCGGTGCCCTCCTCCGGGATGTCGAGCTGCCGCTCGTCGCGGTGCTCGCCGAGATGGAGTGGACCGGTGTCACGATCGACCTGCCCTGGTTCCACTCGCTGAAGACGCGCTTCGAGGCGGCGCGGCGCGACCTCGAGACGCAGATCCACACCGAGGCGGGCGAGGTGTTCAACGTCGCGAGCAATCAGCAGCTGCGCGTGATCCTCTTCGAGAAGCTCGGCTTGCCGGTGAAGAAGAAGACGGCGACGGGTGCGAGCACCGACGCGAGCGTGCTCCAGGAGCTCGCCGACGAGGGGCATGTGCTGCCGGGCCTCCTCATGGAGTATCGCGAACTCGCGAAGCTCGAGAACACCTATCTCGATACGCTCCCCACGCTCGTGAACCCGCGCACCGGGCGGTTGCACACGTCGTACGCGCAGACCGTCGCCGCCACCGGGCGGCTCTCGTCGCACGACCCGAACCTCCAGAACATCCCGATCCGCCGCGAGCTCGGGAAGGACATCCGCCGCGGATTCATCCCGCGCGCCGGCTGGCGCTTCATGGCCGCCGACTATTCGCAGATCGAGCTGCGTCTCCTCGCGCACCTCTCGCACGACCCGGCCTTCGTCGACGCGTTCCGGGCCGGCGGGGACATCCACCGCCAGACGGCGAGCGTCATCTTCGGCGTGCCGCTCGACCAGGTCACCGGCGAGATGCGCGCGCGGGCGAAGACCATCAACTTCGCCACCATCTACGGTCAGGGCGCGCACGCCCTCTCGCGCCAACTCAAGGTGGAGCACGCAGAGGCGAAGGCGTTCATCGAGACCTACTTCACCCGATTCGCCGGCGTGCGGCGATGGCTCGACGCGGCGATCGAGCAGGCGCGCTCGCGCGGCTACGTCGAGACCATCTTCCGCCGCCGCCGCTACATCCCCGAGATCCTTGACCGGAACTTCAACACCCGTGCGTTCGGGGAGCGTCTCTCGCAGAACTCCCCGATCCAGGGATCGGCAGCGGACCTCATCAAGGTGGCGATGATCCGCATCGACCACGCGCTCCGCGCCGCCGCACTTGAGGCGAAGATGCTGCTGCAGGTGCACGACGAGCTGGTGTTCGAGTTCCCGCCACACGAGGAGGCGCCGCTGCGCGCGCTGGTCGAGCGCGAGATGACCACCGCGATCGCCCTCGATGTGCCGTTGGTCGTGGACATCGGGACTGGCGTGAACTGGCTCGAAGCGAAAGCCTGATCGAGGCGCCCGTCACACAGCGGTCCCGGCCGCGGGACTTGCAGGATGCGATGGTCGCGGAGGGTTGCCGCGTCGCGCAGGCGGGCGGCGCGACTTGCCTTGCGCTCCAACCGTCGAAGCCACAATGTCTTACGGCGGGAAGCGTCGCTCGGCCCCGGCTTTGCCCTACTGACAACCGGTGCGCTGCGCATGACCGAGACGGCGTCACCTTCCGGCGTGATACGCGTCACTAACAGTAGGCTGCAACCCCCCACCGGTGCTGCGGAGTCCCATGCTGTCTCGTCGCGGTTTCACCCTCATCGAACTGCTCATCGTCGTCGTGATCATCGGCATCCTCGCCGCGATCGCGGTGCCGAAGTTCAACTCGACCAAGGGGAAGGCGCACGCGGCGGCGCTCAAGGGCGACCTGCACAACCTCTCGACCGCCGAGGAGTCGTACTTCTATACGTGGCAGACCTACACGGCTGACACGGCGCAGCTCAACTGGAAGGGCTCCACCGGCTCGTCGCTGACGATCGTGAGCGCGACACAGGGTGGCTGGTCCGCGACCGCCACGCACCCGCTCTCGTATCCGCTCACCTGCGCGATGTTCCAGGGGAATGTCTCGGCGGTCGCGCCGGCCACGGTCGAGGGCGTCATCACCTGTCGGTGATCGACCGGGGTGGTCCGCCGTTCCCGCCCATCCCGCCACCGCGCGACCCGGCAGCACTGCAGCTCGAGTGGGAGGAGTTCCGTGACCGCCGCGCGGGCATGATCCACGCGATGAGCGGGGGGCTCTGGTTGCATCGTCATCTCTGGTTCGGTCGACGCCTCGCGCACCTGGTCTCGTGCGACAAGGACCGACTGCTCGCGTGGGGACAGCGCGTCGGGTTGCCGCCCGAACGGCTGCAGTTCCATGCGCTCAAGGATCCGCGCGACGGCATCCGACGCGATGCGTGGCACTGGGACCTGGGCGGTCCCTACCTTCCCGCCGCGCGATGACGCGAGAGTCGCTTCGACGGGCGCTTCGACGTCTGCTGGGGCATGCGGTCACGTGCGCGGGATTGGCACTTGCTTGCGGCGAACGCGCGCCCGCGCCGGACGCGGATCCGGCCGTCGCGTCTCGAACGCGCTCGGCGCCCGCGCCGGATCCGGCGCGCACGACGGATGCGCGTACCCCGGTGCCCGAGGCGTTCGCACGCGCCTGCATCGCCGGCGATCCGGCGGAGGGCATCCCGTGGCGCCTCGACGCGGTCGGCCTCGTGCCCATCACGGCGGAGGCGATCGAGAGCATGGCCGCGCGAGACTCCGCGCGACTTGCGGCGCGCATCGCGCGGATGGTCGATGTGATCCCGAGTGACACCACGGTCGCGGACTTCCGGGGATTGCCAGTCACCGTGCGTGCCGCGTGGCGCCTGACCGTCGCGGAAGGGGACACGGTCGTCATCGCACTCGCGGCGCGCCGCATGCCGATCGAGTCGGCGCCGCTGGAGGAGCTCTTCGCCCTGGTGGCTGCGCCGGGACAGCGTTCCGGCGTGCGCGATCCGCTCGTCGAAGGCTGGTTCGTGCGGGAGGTCGGGTCGGAGGAGCGGCTGGTCGCGCGCGACCTCGTCGGGGCCTACCTCGACGGGACGGATCTGCTCCTCGCGTTCACCGAGGACACCGATGCGGGGGTCCGGGCGGTGTTGGTCACACGGGCCGGCGGTGCATGGCGCGCGACGTGGACCGGTCAGCTCCAGAACTGCCCTGCACCCTGACGCGTCAGGTCATGACCGGCCGAGCTCCGCCGGCGCCGCGGTGCGCCCGCGCTGCGCGGCGAGCAGCACGAGGGTGAGCAAGTACGGGAACGCATTGAACAGCTGGTATGGCACCTGCCATGCGGTCGCCTGGAAGAGGTACTGCAACGCGAAGGCCCCGCCGAAGACGAGTGCGGCCGCGGCCGTGCCGAGCACCGACCACCGCCCCAGCACGACGATCGCGATCGCGATGAATCCGCGTCCCGCACTCATCGACTCGCTGAAGGTGCCGACTTGGGCGAGCACGAGCGTCGCGCCGCAGAGGCCGCCCATCGCGCCCGTGAACGCCAGCGCGGCGAGCCGTACGCGGGCGGGGGAGATGCCGGCGGCGGCGGCGGCTTCGGCGTGTTCGCCCGTGGCGCGGAGCGCGAGCCCCGCGTGCGTGCGGCGCATCCACCAGGCGAGCGCAGGGACCAGCGCGTAGAGGGCATACGTCGGGAGCGGCTGCTCGAACAGCGCCGGACCGACGAGCGGGATCCGCGCGAGCCCCGGGACGGCGACCGGTGCGATGGTCGGCGTGGTCAAGGCCGCTCCGCTCAATCCGTACAGTCCGCGGTACACCGCGCCGGTGAGTCCAAGGCCGAGCATCGTGACCGCGGTGCCGGCGAGGATCTGGTCCGTGCGCAGTCCCACGACGAACACGGCGAAGATCGCGGTGACGAGCATCCCGGCCACCATCCCGCCGGCGAAACCGGCGAGCGGTCCCGCGGCGCCGCTCGCCACGAGCGCCCCGAGACAGCCGGCGATGATCGCGCCCTCGAGGCCGAGGAAGATCACACCGGCGCGTTCGGCGACCTGCTCACCGAGAGCGGCGAAGGCGAGCGGTGTCGCGGTGCGCACCGTCGCGGCGAGGAAGGGCACCAGTACGCCGTCCATCAAAGCCCCTCGGCGCGCACGTCGGCCGTGCGCGCCTTCGCGACCGCCCGCAGGTACGTCGCCGCCAGCACGGCGAGCACCGTGAGTGCGACGAACACCTGGACGATCACGCTCGGCACGCCCGCATCGCGCTGCATGGCCGCCCCGCCGGCCTCGAGCGCGCCGAAGAAGACCGCGCTCGCCACCACCCATCGCGGATCGAGCCGCGCCAGCAGCGCGACCGCGATCGCGGTGTATCCGTAGCCGGGCGAGAGACCTTCGTAGAGCGCCCAGGTCACGCCGCCCACCTCCGAGGCACCGGCGACGCCCGCGAGCGCACCGCTCGCGAGGAACACGCCGAACGTCGTGCGCGCCGCCGCGATGCCTCCGGCGCTCTCGGCCGCACGCGCCCCCGCACCCACGAGCCGGACGCGGAGGCCTGACGCCGTTCGCGCGAGCCACACCCACGACGCGAACGCCAGTGCCACCCCGAGCGCGAAGCCGAGGTGCAGGCGTTGCCCGGGGATCAGGAACGGCCAGTGCGCGTTGACCGCGAAGCTCGCGGACTGCGGATAGATGCGCGATGGCTCCTGCAGCGGTCCGCGCACCACCCACCCCACCAGCGCGAGCGCGACGAAGTTGAGCATGATGGTGCTGATCACCTCGAGCACGCCGAACCGCCGACGGAGCAGCGCGGCGATGCCGGCCCACGCCGCACCGGCGCCCGCACCAGCCAGCGCCATGAGCGGCACCATCACCGGCCGTGGCAACGAGGCGAAGCAGAGGGCGACCGCGCTCGCCGCGATCGCGCCCACGATGAGCTGCCCTTCGGCGCCGATGTTGAGCACGCCCGCGCGGAAGGCGAGGGCCACCGCGAGGCCCACGAGGAGCAGCGGGGTCGCGCGCACCAGCGTCGCCGACCAGAGGGCGTAGGAGGAGCCGAACGCGCCGTCGAGCAGCGCGAGGAGCGCGTCAGTCATGGGGTCGTCTCGCGTCGGGGTATCACGAAGCACCGATCATCGCGCGTGTGAAGGCCGAGCGGTCCGCCGCATCCGCCGGCCACGGGATCTCGCGCACCGTGCCGTTGAAGCAGACGACCACACGCGTCGCGACGGCGAGCACTTCGTCCAGATCCGCGGAGTGGATGACCACCGCTGGCCGACCAGCGCCCGATGGCGCAGCGATCTCCTCCAGCACGCGTGCCGCGGCCACGAGATCGAGACCTCGCGTGGGGTTCTCCGCGACGAGCGCCTCGGTGGCCTGCGTCCGTTCGCGGCCGACCACGAACTTCTGTTGATTGCCGCCCGAGAGCGTCGCCGCGATCGTATCAGGTCCTTCGGCCCGCACGTCGAAGCGGGTGATGATGTCGCGGACGCGCCCGAGCGCCGCCCGCCGATCCACGAGCCCGCGCAGGCGCCCCGCGTCGGCTAGCAGCAGGTTCTCCGCGAGCGGGAGGGACGGGATGAGCGCGTCGTGCAGCCGGTCCTCGGGAATGAACCCGACCCGCTCGGGTCGGACCACGCGGCCACGAGTGGGCTCGAGGCGTCCGGCCAGCAGCCGGAGGAGCTCACGTTGTCCCGCTCCTTCCACCCCCAGCACGCCGAGGACCTCCCCGGCGCGCACCTCGAGTGAGATGCCTCGGAGCCGCGGCACACCGCGGGCGTCGGAGTAGTCGACGTCCAGCATCGCGAGCACCGGCGCACCGTCCGCCGGCGCGCCCACCCGCGGGATCCGTGGCGCCGCGACCGGCGCGTCGCCGGTCAGGGCGGCGATCACTTCCGTTTCCGAGAGCGATGCCCGCGTCCCCGCGAGCATGGTGCGTCCGCGTCGCAGCACCGTGATGTCGTCGGCCACGGCGAATGCGTCGGGCAGCTTGTGCGTGATGAGCACGGCGGTGCCGCCACCATCCGCGAAGCGGCGCAACCATCGCATCAGGTCCGCCGCCTCGGACGGCGCCAGCACGGCCGTCGGCTCGTCGAGGATGAGCGTGCGTGCCCCGTGGGCGAGGGCCTTCACGATCTCCAGCCGTTGCTGCGCGCCGACGGCGAGGTCCGCGACGCGCGCGTCGGGGGCGAGCACCAGTCCTGCGGAACGGCCGATCTCGCGGATCCGGTCCGCGAGCGCTTCGCGGTCGACCAGGCCACGGCCACCGAGGGCGACGTTCTCCGCGACGGTCATGGCCGGGACGAGCATGAAATGCTGGTGCACCATGCCGAGCCCGCGCGCGATCGCGTCGTGACTCGTCCGAAGCTCGACCCGCG
Organism: uncultured Gemmatimonas sp.; assembly: GCA_964464585.1. GTDB lineage: Bacteria > Gemmatimonadota > Gemmatimonadetes > Gemmatimonadales > Gemmatimonadaceae > Pseudogemmatithrix. Next base: position 54,166 of record CAYXGS010000003.1, read on the forward strand.
CACCGTCGAGCCGCACCTCGCCGGCGTCCGGCCGCAGCAACCCGAACGCGATCCTCATGAGTGTCGACTTGCCTGCCCCGTTCTCCCCGAGCAGTGCGTGGACGGTGCCGGTCCGTACGTGGCAGGTCGCGCCGTCGAGCGCGAGGGTGCGTCCGAAGGCGCGGCGCACCGCGGTGAGCGCCAGCGCCTCCGGTCCTGTCACAGGCCGGTCGGTGCGTGCACGAAACTCCAGGGCAAGCCATAGCGCTCTGCGAGATGCGCGGTGAGCGCACGGACTCCGAGGGTCTCGGTCGCGTAATGGCCGGCGTACACGATCACGAGACCGCGCTCGGGCGCGTCGACCGCGGTCCAGTGCGGTCCCTCGCCGACGATCAGCAGGTCGATGCCGGTCGCGTACGCTTCGCGCAACGTCTCCACCTGTGCACCGGACCCCGAGCATATCGCCCATCGCCGTGTGCGGTGTCCGGCGGGCACGGCGGATGCGACGGTGTGGTGACCGAGTGGCGCGGCCCACGCGCGCACGCGCGCGATGAGGGCATCGGTCTCGACATCCGCCTCGCCGCGGACACCGCAGTCGATCGTCTGATGGCGGGCGAAACCGCCGGTCACCGTGAGTCCGAGCTCCGCGGCGAGCAAGCGCGAGTTGCCGTAGATCCCGTGCGCATCGAGCGGCAGGTGCGCGGAGTACAGTGCGAGATCCGCATCGAGCAGCGCGCGCACGCGCGCGAGATGCGTGCCGGTGAGCGGCTGCAGACCGTTCCAGAAGAGGCCGTGATGGACGACGAGGAGATTCGCGCCCGCGACGGCCGCGGCCGCGATGGTCTGCTGTGAGGCGTCGACTGCGGCGGCCAGCCGGCGCACGGGCCCCCGGTGACCGACCTGCACGCCATTGAGCGCGGGAGGATAGTCGCTGATCCGTCCCACGTCGAGTAGCTCGTCGAGATAGGCGCGGATCGTGTCGAGCGCGACGGCGGTCACGGGGCGGTGCCCCTCGGGAGCGAGAACTCGTGCCGCACGAATGCCGTGCGCACGGAGTCGATCCTCGCGAGGATCGGTGCCGGCACCGCCGTGACCGCGGGATTGGCGGTCCAGCGCACGGCTTCGCTCGCGGTGTCGAAGCGGACCACGCGGGGGGTGAACGTCCCGCTCTTCACTTCGCGCGCGAGCAGGAGGAACGCATGCGCGACGTCGACGACCACCGAGCCGAGGGTCACGTCCGGGGCGATCCCGTTCTGGTCGGCATTGGAACCCACGATCCAGGTTCCACGGGACTCGCGCACCGCTTGGAAGACGCCGAGCCCGGCCGCGTCGGCGTTCTGGAAGATCACATCGGCGCGGCGGGCGATGTGGGCGAGGGCCTGTTCCTTCCCTGCCGCGGCGTCGTCCCAGTTGCCGATGTAGGCGCCGAGGACGACGATGTCGGGGCGGATGGTGCGTGCGCCGGCTTCGAATGCGCGGAAGCTCGCCTGCACCGGCGGGAGCTCGGTCCCGCCGATGGTCGCCAGCACCCCCGACTTCGTTACCGCTGCCGCGGCCATGCCTGCGAGATAGGACGGTTCGTCGAAGGCGAATGAGAGTGCCGCGATGTTCGGGCCGGTGCCCGAACCGCCCGTCGTGACATAGATGGTCTTGGGATACTCGGGCCCGACGCGCTGTGCCGCGTCCTGGAACTCGAAACCGTGCCCGATGACGATGTTGAACCCCTTGGCACCATACTGCCTGAAGTTCTCTTCGAACTCCGCGGGGGTGCGCGTCTGGATATGGCTGATCTCTGCGCCGAGCGAGTCGCGGATGCGCTCAAGTCCATTGAATGCGGCGGCGTTCCACGCCTGATCGGAGATCGAGCCCGGCGTAAGGAGCGCGACCCGAAAGCCGGCATCCTGAGCGGATTCCGACTTGGGTGCGCCGCAAGCGACGCTCGCGAGGACGAGCGTGTGGAAAAGCGTTGATACTCTCAGGTATTTCCGCAGACGCATATTATGTAAATCTTTATAAAGTAATGGCTTGGAGCCTATCAATAAACAAACGAATAATGCCAACAAATTCTGTGGAAATGGCCATGCAGCATTAGCTGACTGGACTGTTGCTGTCGCGTGAGTGTCAGCCCTTTCTCGCCGTCTTGGCCTCGTTTCCCTCGCGCGAATCGTCGCCGCGCCCCACGAGGGACAACTCCGTCATCTTCACGGCGCCGTTGATTCGTGCGCCCTCCATCACAACTATGGAGCGTGTACTGATATCGCCGTTCACGACCGCAGAGCTCTGGAGCTCCAGGCGTTCGGCTGCCGTGACCGCACCGTCGATGAGCCCACCGACGACGACCTCGTTGGCCGTCACGTCGCCGTGGATCGCTCCCTCTCTGGCGAGCATGACCTGCCGTGCGCGACGCACACTGCCGTTGACGCACCCTTCGACCTTGAGCACGCCCGAACACTCGACGTCGCCACTCACCGTCGTGCCGGCCGCAACGATCGAGAGCGTGTTCTCGCCGCCGGATCCCCTTCCGCCTCGAACCGCATTCTCGTCCTTGCCGAACATCGCCATGGATCACTCCAGCTCAAGAAGTGGTATCGGAATCTCTATCGCGCGGGCGGGATGGTTCGCACTCGGCGCGAGGTGTCCGCGGGTGCGCTGTCTGGCGTGCTCTTGCGGGGGGCGCTCAGAGCCCCCGGGACAGTATCTCGCCCGGCGCCTCGGGTGGTATCACGTGACACGGATGGCCTCGCAGCGGGAGTGGTCGGAGTGGTCGCGCGGGCGGTGTCCCTGATCGTCGCGGCCTGGGCGGCGCCCAACATCCGCTGGACCTGATCGTATCGATCCTGCAGTTCGGACAAGCGAATCGTGAGGGTATCGAGGCGCCCGGCATCTCTGGTCAGCAGTCCGACCCGTTGCTGCAGCAACGGGACGCGCGCCGCTTGTGTCGCCATCCATCCCCAGGTCACGAGCGCCACGACGTAGACGAGACGCATCGGAGCGGAGAGCAGCAGCCGCAGCAGGCGGACCTGCCATGGCTTGAGCACATAGTGTCGATGCGCCAGCCCGCTCTCTCGATGCATGTGCACATACAAGGATCCGAACGCCGGGTCGAGGATGCTTCCATGCGCATCCTTCGCTCCGGTCGCCTTCACCGGCCGCGGTGTCAGGTTGCGATTCATGCGGTGCGATCAGCGCCAAGCAGCAGCTCGAGCAGTCGCTCGAAATCATCCGCGCTGTAGAACGGCACTCGGATCTCGCCGCGTTCCTTCCCGGACTGGATCACCTTCACATCTGTGCCGAGGTGTTTCCTGAGCTGGTCCTCCAGATGCCGGACCTCAGCGGATCGCGGGTCCACACCCGCCGCGCTCGCCGGGCTGGCGTCCGCGCGCTTGGGGGCGCGCGCCGCGTCGCGCACGCGGCGCTCCACTTCGCGCACCGAGAGACCCTGGGCGACGACTTCTCTCGCGAGATCGGCGATGCGCGTGTCATCGCCGACACCGAGGAGCGCGCGAGCGTGGCCGACGGTCAGCTGACCGTCCCACACCAGCCGGCGAACCGTCGCGGGGAGCGCGAGGAGCCGAAGCGTGTTCGCGACGGTCGAGCGGTCCTTCCCGACGATGTCCGCGACTTCCTGCTGCGTGAGCGAGAAATCGCGGATGAGCTGCTCGTACCCCTCGGCTTCCTCGATCGGGTTGAGGTCCGCACGCTGCAGGTTCTCGACCATGGCGAGCGAGAGCAGCAGGCGGTCGTCGACGTCCTTGACGATGGCGGGGATATCGGTCCAGCCGAGCCGCTGCGCGGCACGGAAGCGCCGCTCGCCGGCGATGAGCTCATAGCCGCCACCTCGCGGTGCGGGTCTGACCGTCACCGGCTGCAGCAGTCCGCTCACGCGCAACGAGGCTTCAAGATCGGCTAGATCCTCGGGCTTGAACTCTTTGCGCGGTTGCAACGGGTTCGGCCGGATCTGGCTGAGCGGGATCGAACGAAGCGGTGTCGAATCAATGGCCGTCCGGGCGGAGGAGGCTGCATCCCGGGACATGGCGTCCGCGACAGGTTCCTGCTTTGTAGGCGTTCGCGCGAGCAGCGCTTCGAGGCCTCGTCCGAGCCTTCGGGTCTTGTCGCCGGTCATCGAAATAGATTCTCGCGCAATGGAAATGTTCGTAAGTGATTGTTACAAAACGAGTTACAACGATTATCGCGTCTTGGCCAACTCAATAAGTTCACGCGCAACGCCCATGTAGGCCTGGGCCCCAACGGAAGCGACGTCGTACAGGATGATTGGCTTCCCGAATGACGGAGCTTCCGCCAACCGAATGTTCCGTGGGACGATGGACTGGAAGACCTTCGCTCCGAAGTACTCACGGGCGTCAGTCGCGACCTGTCGAGAGAGGTTCAGGCGCGCATCGTACATCGTCAGGACGACCCCGTCGATGCCGAGCGAAGGATTCACCCCTTGCTGAACCAGATGAACGGTATTGAGGAGCTGCGAGAGTCCCTCGAGCGCATAGTACTCGCATTGGAGAGGAATGAGCAGCGCGTCCGCCGCGGCGAGCATGTTCAGGGTGATGAGCCCGAGCGAAGGCGGACAGTCTATCAGGATGAAGTCGTACTGCTCTCGAATCCTCGCAAGACCGCGCCTCATCGCCAGTTCGCGTTCGGGTTCGGAAACGAGCTCCACCTCGGCGCCGGCGAGATCCGGAGTGGCGGGAAGCACATCGAGGTGTTTGAACTGGACGCCGTGCACGATGGCGCCGTCTATTCTGGAAGGATCGAGGAGGACATCATAGACTGTCTCGCCTATCTCGTCGCGAACTAGGCCGATCCCGCTCGACGCGTTGCCTTGCGGGTCACCGTCGACGAGGAGGGTGCGCTGCTCCGCGGCCGCGAGAGAGGCAGCGAGATTCACGGCGGTCGTCGTCTTGCCGACGCCACCCTTTTGATTCGCGATTGCGATGATCCGGGCCACGATGTCCTGGAGACAGAAGAGGGGGGTGAGCCGGAGAATCTACCGGCTCACCCCCAGACCTACCAGAGCGAATGTTTCACGTGAAACAACAACCATCCCACAACTGGCTCCGTTTCACGTGAAAAACTCTTGAGATGCGGTGCGATCAGCGGCCAACGAAGACGAATCTCGCCTCCACCGAGACCACCACCTTCAGCACGCCCGATTCGATTGGCGTCTGGACGTCGGCGCGTTCGACGGTCCGCGCCATGGACATCGCGAGCATCGGACCGACGGGGTTCGCCGTGCTGGGGTTCGCCACGATCTCGATGATGCCGCCGATGCGCCCGCCCGCGGCTTCCGCGATCGCATCAGCATCGGCGCGTGCGCGAGCGACGGCCCTTCGCATCGCCTCGCGCGTGGCGGCTTCGGTGCTCGAGGCGAAGAAGCGCAGTCCGCCGACGTTCGTCGCCCCTCGCGAGAGCCCCGCATCGATCACGGTGCCGATCAGGGAGATCTGACGAACCTCCACCTGAATGCTGTTCTGGGCCTGATATCCTACGACGGTCGGACGACCGCCCTCGCGCGGATACTCGTACTCGGGGTTGATGCTGACGCCCTGGGTCTTCAATTGCGCCGATGCGATCCCGACGCGCCGAAGCGTGTCCAGCACTGCCGCCTGGATCCGCGCGTTCTCCGACCCGGCAGCCGCTGCGGTCCGCCCTCGCGTCTCGACCGAGAAGGTGATCACCGCGCGGTCGGGTGCGATCTCCACCTCCTCCGTCGCCGAGGTGACGATGCGAGGCGCATTCGCGAGATTCGTCGCGTTCCCGGAGGGTGGGGCTCCCTGGGCGCTCAGCGACCGCGCAGGAAGCGCCGACAGGACTGCCGCAGCGGCCGCGACGAGTGTGGCGCGAAGCACGAATGGCGACCGACAAGAGGACATCGCGGAACTCCTATTTAGTAGCAAATGAGTAATAAATCGGACCTGCGAGCGACTCCCCCTATTGTACCCACGCGTGACGCCGACCGCCGAGGGTGCCGCTCACCCGCGTCAGGGCGAGAGCTTCCGCCACACGAACGGGGCCCCGACACCGGATCCGCTCCGCGCCAGCAAGTACACCGCGCGGCCCGGGTACTGCGCGACGATCTCGCCTTCGCGGCCTGGCAGCCAGCGCGCATACACGTTCCCGTCCTTCGCGAGCCGTAGCGGCGCGAGGTGGGAGAAGCCGCCGCGATCCTCGGCGATGTGCGCCTCGCACGTCGGGGAGTACGCGAGTCCCGGGAGCATCCGTTCGGTGAAGTCCGGCGAACGGTCGCTCTTCACCAGGCGCGAGGAGTCGGCCTGAAGCGGCGCCAACCGCTCCAGCGCGGCCGCGCCCGTGACCCCCTCGCGTTCCAGGGACGTGAGCACGGTCTCCAGCCGACAGGCGTCCGCGTTGCGATAGAGCACCTCCGTATCGCTGCGCGAGACCCCGAGGGCCCACATGCGGATCACCAACTGCGCCCCCCAGCTCTCCTTCACGAGCACCAGTGCGTCGTGGACACCGGCCGCCCGCGACTCGGCATCGATGTCGGTGCGCATCGACGTCATGCCGTTCTGGTACTGCGGGATCCGGACCATCGCGAGGGAGAGGAGGGCGTACGCTCCCCCCGCCACGCAGGTGGCGCGCGCGCCGAGCCACAGCCGGCGCGATGCCGGGAAGCGCTCGCGCAGCGCGAGCGGCAACCGCGCACTCCAGAGCACGAGCGCGGGAAGGAGCGGCACCATGAACCTCGGACCGAGATAGAAGCCGTCGTGCCAATAGGCCCAATAGCCGACCACGACGCACCCCGATGCGATGAGCAGATACCGGTCGATCGGCGTGAGCGAACGCCGGACCCACAGCGTCACTGCGGCCGGCAACAGCGCAGGGAACGGCGTCTCGAACAGGTAGACGGACAGACGCGTGAAGTAGAGGCTCACGAGTTCGAGTCCGCGGAGCGGCGTGTGGATCGGCCCCCAGGGCGAACGATGGAAGCCGATCCCGTGCCCAGCACCCCACAGCAGGTCATACCCGAACAGGAACGGTCGGCCCGTGGTCTGCACATTCACCCAGAGGAGCAGCGCCATCGGCAGCGCGACGCCGACGCCCGAGCACACCAACGCCAAGCGTTGACGCGCGCCACGGCGCGCTCTCCAGAGCAGCCAGAGCGCGGCGGGGACGGCGAACGCCGCCGCGTCGACGGGACGGATGGTCGCGGCCACCCCGAGCCCGAGTCCGGTGATCAGCCCCCAGCCGGGTGAGGCATCGTCGTGTGCGGTCGCACCCGCGAGCCCGACCGTGGCGACGAGGATCCAAAGGAGTGCCGTCGCGTGATTCATGTGCGAACCGAACATGAACGCGCCGAAGGGTGCGGCGGCGAAGAGCACGACGGCACCGCGGTGCCAGCGACGTGATGCCGAGGGCTCGACGGTGCGAAGCAGACGCGCGAAGAGCACGACGCTCAGCGCGCCAGTCACCGGACCGACGAGCCACTCGGCGCCCACCAGCGAGCCGAGCGCCAGCATCGCCGGACCGCCGGCCGGGAACTGGCTGTACGTCCTGTCCCCGAGGTCGACCAGATGCAGGATCGAATAGAACTCCTTGAGCGCGGGCGTAGGCATCCAGAGGTGCCCCGCCGCGTACCAACGCGCCTGCAGCACCTGCACGATCTCGTCGATGAGCAGCGGCTTGCCGGAGAAGACGCGCTGTGCGATCACGGCATACAGCACGAACGCGATCGCGGCGATCGCCCCCGTGAACGCGCGACCCGCGGCGCCGACGGTCGTCGGGTCGGGATCCGGAGCGCCCGCCCGGTCGAGTGATGCGCCCGTCATCCGGGAGCGGACCCGTGCGACATACACGACGAGTCCGCCGATCCCCGCGCACAGGGCGAGCCCGTACGCCCAGTCCACCAGCCGCGCGACGTACTCGGCGTCGGTCTCGCCGCCCGGCAACCAACCGGCGATCGGCAGGAGTGACAGCGCCAGGATGCCGAGTGCGATCAGCCGCGTCGCCAACGTTCCACCTCGAGCACGAGGTTCTGCAGGTCGGCCGGACTGACGCCGGGGATGCTCGACGCCTGCGCGAGCGTGCCTGGTCGACGCGCCGCGAGCTTCTGCCGCGCCTCCACGCTCACGGTCTGCATCGTGGCATAAGGCGCTTCGGGCGGCAGGGTGAACCCGCCCATGCGCTCGAGGCGCGCGGCCGCGCTGCGCTCCCGCGCGAGATAGCCGGCGTACTTGAGCTCCAGATCCGCGGTGATGACCGCGCCCGCCCCGAGGTCCGCGCCGATCCCCGCCGCTTCGAATAAGTCTCTCAGTGATACTTTTTGGCGCTTGGCGACCTCGATGATCGGCACGCCATGCGCCAGCGGGCTCTCCCCCGCCCGCGCGAGGACCGGATCCGCCGCGGCCGGCGTGATCGTGACCGTCCGCGCGAGCCGGGCGGCCTCGGCCTCGTCGTCCAGCCGCCGGTCGGCGAGCGCCCGCTCGGCACTCGTGAGCAGGCCGAGCGCGTACGCCGTCGCGTGGAGCCGTCCCAGTGCATTGTCCTGGCGGACCGTGAGCCGGAACTCGGAGCGCGAGGTGAACAGACGATACGGCTCGTCGACGCCGCGTGTCACGAGGTCGTCGATGAGCACGCCGATGTAGGAGGTCTCGCGGCCCAGCACCAGCGGGGCCGCGTCGAGCGCGTGCGCGGCGGCGTTCAGGCCCGCCACCACGCCTTGGGCACCCGCCTCCTCGTACCCCGTCGTGCCGTTGATCTGGCCGGCGAGGAAGAGTCCCGGGAGCGCGCGGGTCGCAAGCGTCGGGTGCAGCTGTGTCGGCGGCACGAAGTCGTACTCGATCGCGTAACCGGATCGCGTCATGACGGCGCGCTCGAGCCCCGGCACCACGTGCAACATCGCGAGCTGCACCTCGGCGGGGAGCGAGGTCGAGAGCCCGTTCACGTACAGCTCGGTGGTGTCGAGCCCCTCCGGCTCGAGGTAGAGCATGTGACGCTCCGCATCGGCGAAGCGCACGACCTTGTCCTCGATGCTCGGGCAGTAGCGCGGTCCGCGGGCACCGATCGCCCCGCCGTACATCGCCGATTCGTGCAGTCGTTCCTGCACGAGGGCCTTGAGCGCCGCGCCGGTGTAGGTGATCCAGCACGGGAGTTGTTCCGGATGTCGCGTGCCGTGGAGGCCGCGCCGTGGCTCCGGCCAGAACGCGGACCACGAGAAGTCGAAGTCCTCGATCTCGCTGTCCTGCCGTTCAAGGTGCCGATAGTCGACCGACCGGCCATCGATGCGCGGTGGCGTGCCGGTCTTGAAGCGCGCGGTCTCGAGCCCGAGGTCGGCGAACTGCTCGGCCAGCGTGACCGTGGCGGCCTCACCGGCCCGGCCGCCGCTCACCGAGTGCGTGGTGCCGACGAGGATCCGGCCGCGCAGGAACGTGCCCGTGCAGATGACCACGGCGCGGGACCCGAGACGCTGGCCGTCGGCGGTCTCCACGCCCTGGATCGCACCGGATGCCCCGAGCAGGAGTCGCGCCGCAGTGCCCTGTACCGGGACGAGATTCGGCTGCGACTCGACCAGCCGCCGCACGGCGCGGCGGTAGAGACCGCGGTCCGCCTGCGCGCGCGGCGCCCACACCGCCGGGCCCTTGCCACGGTTGAGCATCCGGAACTGGATCGTCGCCAGGTCGGTGGCGCGCGCCATGACACCGCCCAGGGCATCGATCTCGCGCACGACCGTGCCCTTGGCCACCCCACCCATCGCGGGATTGCAGGAGAGCTGGCCGACCGTCTCGAGGGAGGTGGTGAGCAATGCGACACGCGCGCCGCGCCGCGCGGCGGCCACGGCGGCCTCGGTGCCCGCGTGCCCGCCACCGATCACGATGACGTCGAAGTCCTGCGCCGAATGCCGCACACGGATAATCTACGTGCAGCGCAACGCCCACTCGACCGGACCCACCCCATGCCCCTGCCCCTCGCGCACGACGCCCCGACCCTGATCATCCGCCGGGAGGCGTTCGAGGCTGCTCAACTCACGCGCGAAGCGTTCGATACCTGGCTGAACCTGACGCCTGACGAGTTCCGGCTCGAAGGGGCGATCATCTGTGTGGGTCCCGTGCACGATGCGGAGGCGCTGGGCAGGCTCGTCGATGCGCTCGAGGAGCGCGGCCTCGCGTATTTCGACGACTTCCTCGAGATGAGCGGCAACCTGCCCGAGTGGCTCGGTGTGTGGGTGGGCGCCCCGCGTCCGTAGGCCCTGCATCAGCCATCTATCGCAAGTACTTCCTGAACCAGGCCACCGTCTCCGGCCATGCCTGCTTCGCGGCCTCGGCATTGGCCGGCTGGTCCTGCGCGCGGAGGAACCCGTGTCCCGCGCCTTCGTACACGCGGCTCACGAACGTCCCGCCGATCGCCTTCATCGTGGAATCCGCGCGCGCGATCGTCGCGTTCACGCGCTGGTCGTTGCCGCCGTACAGCCCGAGCACCGGGACCTTGACCTTGGCGATCGCGGAGTCAGCCGGTGAAGCGCCGTAGTAGACCACCGATGCCGCGAGGCCCGGGGCGTTGAAGACGGCATGGTTGAAGGAGGCGGAGCCTCCCCAGCAGTAGCCGACGATCCCGTACTTCTTCGCGGCCGCCGGCAGCGCCATCCCGTAGCGGGCGACCGCGACGACCATGGCGTTCATCTTGTCCGGCGTGACGTTACGGATCAGGGTCGTGGCTTGCGTGGTCGCGATCGTGTCGGTGGTCGCCCCGCCCCGCTCCTGCGAGAGGAGATCGGGCGCGATGGCGATGAAGCCATCGGCGGCGAGCTGGTCGGCGACGCTGCGCACCCAGGTGGACAGACCGAAGATCTCATGCACGACGATGACGACCGGCGCGTTGTCGCGACGCTCAGGATAGACCACCCATGCCGCGATCGAGTCCTTCGATCCCGGGGCGGTCGGGATCATCGCCCACTCGCCGTGTCGGGTCGACGCGGCAAGCCGGGCGGCGGCGTCAGCGGCCCCCGGTGCGATCCGCGGCCCCGGTTGCATGGTGCCAGGCAGGACGACCGGCCCGTGCGTGGCACCACCTGACATGTCGTGGTCCGCGTGCTCGTCAGCGACTGTGGCCACCCGCGCCTGGTCAGGGGTGATCCGCTGGACGGAGCAAGCGCCGAGGACGCCGAGGGCGACGGGAAGGACGAGCAGCCGCTTCATGGGTGCATCTCCGAGATGGGGACCGGAACGCAAATGGGGATGGCATCGCGCCATCCCCATTAAACGTGCAAGCGGTCGGGTCTGTTCGTGAGCCCGGGAGGTCCCTACGCCATCGCGGGCCGCAGCTCCGGGAAGAGCTCGAAGCTGAAGCGCTCGGCGATGACCTGCCTGGCGCGCGCGACGATCTCGTCGGTGGACGGGCTCTCGGCGTACATCTGCAGGGCCCGCGCCCGGATCTCCGCGACGCTCGGCAGGTGCGGCAGGTGCGGCAGGTGCAGCTGCAGCTCGTGCCACGCTTCCTCGGCGCGGGTGTGCCCCGCAGCGAGCTTGGCGCGGAGTTCGATCATCTTGGGATGTGCATCGAAGTTCACGCGCGCCTGCTGGATCTGTGCGGTCATGCTCCCGGCCGGGAAACGCTCCGCGATCTGCCGGGCGACCCGCTCGAGGACCGCGGCGCCCACCCGGCGCTCATTGCGCACGACTTCGGCCGGCGGCTCGCCGAGGTCCCACACCAGGCCGACCCAGCTCATGGCCTTGAGGGCATAGTACGTCGGGTCGAACTCGTACCACCGGAAGCCCTGTCGTGTGGAGCGCTGGTACGCGTGGTGGTTGTTGTGCCACCCCTCGCCCAGCGTGATGACCGCGAGCCACCAGTTGTTGCGCGAGGTGTCGCCCGTGACGTAGCGCTGGTTGCCATGCACATGCGCCAGCGAGTTGATGAAGAACGTGCCGTGGTACAGGACGGCGGTGCTCAGGAAGAACCCGATGAAGAGCCCCGACCAGCCGTCGATCAGGAAGCAGAGGATGCCGAGCGCGATCCCCGGGATCAGCTGATGCCGATCGAGGAACATCAGCTCGGGATACTTGGCGAGATCCGGCACCTCGTCGAGGCGCGTCTCGTCATGCTTCTTGTCGAAGATCCAGCCGACGTGCGAGTAGAAGAAGCCGCGGTGGAGCGGCGAATGCACGTCGTCTTCCTGGTCGGAATGCCGGTGGTGGTGGCGATGGAGTGCTGCCCACCAGAGGACCGACTTCTGCGTGGAGCTCATCGCGAGGAAGGCGAACACGAACTGCATGGCCCGTGAGGTCTTGAACGAACGATGCGAGAAGTACCGGTGGTACCCCGCCGTGATGCCGAACATCCGGACGACATACAGCGTGATCGCCATGATCACCGACGTCGTCGTCACCCCGGACCAGATCGCCGCCAGCGGCGCCAGATGCACGAAGATGAACGCCGCCGTGTTCGGGTAGATGATGTCGTCGTGGTACTCTGCCACTGTGCCGCTCAAGGTGAGATCCTTACCAATTGTTGAGAACGTTTATCATCGCAATCTAACCACTCAGGTCCCCTTCTCAAACCAATGCAGGGCACGGCCTTCCATGTGATACACCGGCGCCCACGGCGGTCCGGAGATCCAGCCGACGTGTCCGCCCTTCTCCGTGAACTCGATGCGCAAGCGGTCGTTCCCCGCTGCCAGTTGGCGCGCCCGCTGGAGGACGACCGGCGGGAGGAACGGGTCATTCACTGCCGAATACAGTAGTGTCGGCACGGTCACGCGCGACAGAAAGCCGATCGAACTCGAGCGACGATAGTACTCCTCGGCGCCGGCGAACCCATGGACGGGTCCGGTGAAGACATCATCGAAGTCCCAGAACGACTCCGCGGCCATCAGCCGAGCCCGATCGACCGGAAGCGAGGGGTGCTTCGCGAGTGCCGCGAGCGCCTTGGCCCGGAGGGACCGGACGAAGTGCCGGACGTAGATCCGGGAGAGGCCCTGCGCGAGGAAGCGGCTGCCCGCACCGAGATCGAAGGGGGTGGAGATCGCTGCCGCGCGCTGGAGCGCCGGAGGCACCGCCGGGCCGTGCTCGCCAAGCCACTTCAGCAGGACATTGGCGCCGAGCGAGACCCCCATGAGCAGGATCGGTCGATCCGGCTGTTCGGCCGCGATGCGCCGGATGAAGAGATCGGCATCGGTCGTCTCGCCGGAGTGGTACATGCGCGGCGCGTCGGGGATCCGGCCGTCGCAGCTGCGGAAGATGAGCATCGCCGCAGCCCAGCCGCGCGCACGCGCCAGGTGCATCATGCCCTGGGCGTACTTGGAGCGGACCGTGCCCTCCAGTCCATGCAACAAGAGGAGGATCGGTGCGGCCGGCGCGGTCGCGTCGAGGCGCGCGACCGAGACATGGTCGCCGTCCGGGGTGGGCCAGCGCTCGATCCGCTCGTGGGCGTCCGGGATCCTCCGGGCGAACTTGCCCCACACGGTCGGGAGATGGGGACCGGGAAGCCACCAGGCCGGGCGAAAGGTCGGGTGATTCGGCAGGGGGGACTCGGTAGATTGGGTGGTTCGCGGATCCGGACGGGTCACGGCCGGATCCGGACGACACGACCGTGCAATATCGGGGGACGACCGGGTGGAAGTGCAGGTCTTCGGCACGCAGAAGAGCCAGGATACGCGGCGCAGCCTCCGGTTCTGGAGTGAGCGCCGTGTGAAGGTGCACTTCGTGGACCTCAAGGAGCGCGCGGCCAGCAAGGGCGAGCTGCAGCGGTTCGTCCAGCGGTTCGGGCTCACGCCGCTCATCGACAAGTCGTCGCGCCGCTATGCGGATCTCGGATTGGGAGTCGCCCGGCTCTCCGATGAACGCTGGCTCACGCTGCTCACCGAGGAACCGCTCCTGCTCACGCACCCGCTCACCCGCTTCGGCGGCAAGCTCACGATCGGCGTCGCCGAAGCGGAGTGGACGGCTTGGGTCGAGGCGGAGCGCGCCAAGTGATCTGGGCGTGGAGCGGGTTCCTGCTGTTCATCGGCGTCGTGCTGGCGCTGGACCTCGGCGTGTTCAATCGCAAGGCCCACGCGCCCTCGCTGCGCGAGGCCGCGTTCTTCACGTCGGGCACGGTGGTGATGGCCATCGCCTTCTCGGTGCTCGTCTACTTCGCGTACGAGGCCCACTGGCTCGGGCTCGGCAAGGCGATCGACGCCGTCGATGGCCAGGTGAACGGCGGGCGCCTCGCGTCGCTCAAGTTCCTCACCGGCTATGTGGTGGAACTGAGCCTCTCGATGGACAACGTGTTCGTGATCGCGTTGATCTTCGAGCATCTCAAGGTGCCGCTCATCTACCAGCACCGCGTGCTCTTCTGGGGCATCCTCGGCGCGCTGCTCATGCGCGGCATGATGATCGGGGTGGGGGCGGCGTTCGTGGCACGCTACCACGGGATCCTGCTCCTGTTCGGCGCGTTCCTCGTCTTCACCGGCGTCCGGATGCTCTTCCAGAGCACGCAGGAGAAGGAAGAGGACGTCGAGAGCTGGGTGACCCGTTTCCTGCGGCGTCATTTCCCGGTGACGGACCGCTTCCACGAGGCGCATTTCCTCGTGGAGCTGAACGGGAAGAGGTTCCTCACGCCGCTCGCGGTGGCGCTGGTGCTGGTGGAGACGACCGACCTCATCTTCGCCGTGGACTCGATCCCGGCGATCTTCGCGATCACCGCGGACCCGTTCCTGGTGTTCACGTCGAACGTCTTCGCGATCCTCTGCCTGCGGTCGCTCTACTTCGGGCTGGCCGGCTTGATCCAGAAGTTCCGCTACCTGAAGGTCTCGCTCGCGCTGGTGCTGACCATCGTCGGCGTGAAGATGCTGACGGCGGAGTGGATCAAGCACTGGTTGGGGGATGCGTCGAACTACGTGCTGCTTGCGGTGATCTTCGCGGTCCTGATCGGTGGCGGCGTGGCCAGCTGGATCGCGGATCGGCGCCGTCCCGCGACATGACCGGGCGGACAGCGATGGGGTCCACAGGGCGCATCGGTCCCTCGCGGGCCAACGTCATGCTCGCGCTGTGGCTGGCACTCACCAGCGCCAGCGCCCTGTTGCCGCGGAGGGGCGCCGCACAGGCCCCGCTCCGGCTGATGAGCTTCAACATCCGCTATGGCACCGCGAACGACGGGGCCCATGCGTGGCCTCATCGGCGCGAGGCGGTCATCGGCACGATCCGGGATCACGCGCCACACCTGCTCGGCATACAGGAAGCGCTCCGGTTCCAGCTCGACGAGTTGGGCTCTGCCCTCGGCCGGTATCGCGAGGTCGGTGTGGGGCGCGACGATGGGCGCACCGCCGGCGAATACGCCGCGATCCTCGTCGACACGACCCGGTTCACCGTGATCACGTCGGGGACCTTCTGGCTGTCGGAGACCCCGGATGTGCCCGGGTCGATGCATTGGGGCAATCGGGTCACGCGCATCACGACCTGGGTTCGCGTGGTCGACCGCGCGACGAAGGATACGCTGCGGGTCTACAACGCCCATTGGGACCACGAATCACAGCCGTCGCGCGAGCGCAGTGCGGTGCTCATGCTCGCGCGGATGCGCGACGGCGGGTCGCGGAACGATGCGATCCTGTTGATGGGCGACTTCAACTCCGGGCCCACGAACCCGGCGTTCGTGCGGTTGACCTCGGACCCAGGGCTCCCGCTTCGCGACCTGCATCGGGCGTTGGGGCCATACGAACACTGGGGTGGGACGTTCAACGGCTTCCGCGGAGACTCGAGCGGCGAGAAGATCGACGCGATCCTCGGCGAGAGCGGCTGGATCGCCGTCGACGCGGGGCTCGACCGGCGTCAGTGGGGACAGGTATGGGCGTCGGACCATTTCGCGGTGTGGGCGGTGGTTCGGCGCCAGCGGGTTCGCTGAGAGATGCATAACCTATTTCTCAGTGCTGTCCAAACGGTTGTTGTGCTGAAGGATATGATTTTCTAGATTTTAGAATGATGCAACTGCAGCGCATCGGCCCCCTGGATGTAGTCGTCGCGCTCCGACTGGTCACGGAGGCTGGCACCCTCGCGGACCTCGCGTCCGAACTCGGCGTGGTACCGAGCCAAGTGCACTCGGCGATTCGCCGATTGGGCACTGCGGGACTCCTTCGGCTCGGTGGCCGCGGGACCAACGCCTGTGCCCTCCTCGAGTTCGCGACGCACGGGCTTCGCTTCGCATTCCCAGCGCCGAAGGGCCCGTTGGCCACGGGCGTCCCGACCGCGTACTCCGCCCCTCCGCTCTCCACGGCGTTCGACGCGCTCGATGTGGTGATCTGGGCCGCGCCGCTTCATCCGGCCGCCGTGCAAGGGTTCAGCGTCGCCCCGCTCTACCGCGCCGCGCACACGCTCATCGATCGCGCTCCCGCCACCTACCGTCGGCTCGCAATCGCCGATGCGCTCCGCATGGACGATCCGCGCGTGCGCCTCATGGCGGCGACCCATCTGGCCGACGAGCTCGGGGTGCGCGCATCGTGACGCGCGCCCGTTCGACGGCCGGGCGGCGCGCGCAGCCGTCCAGGTGGTCGTTCACGAGTCCCATCGCCTGGAACAGGGCGTACATCGTGGTGGGACCGACGAATCGCCAGCCACGGCGCTTGAGGGCCTTCGACATCTCGATGGAGGACGGGACGATGCTCGGGATCGCCTTCCGCACCACGCGCGCGGGGCGGTCGCTGGCGGTGGGTTCGAAGCCCCAGATGAATGCCGCGAGCGACCCGAACTCCTCACAGAGCGCTTCGTAGCGGCGGGCGTTGTCGATCACCGCAGTGATCTTGCCGCGATGTCGCACGATCCCCGCATCGCCGAGCAGCCGCGTGATGTCGCGCGCGCCGAAGCGTGCGACGGTGCGGGGATCGAAGCCCGCGAATGCGGCGCGGAAGTTCTCGCGCTTGCGCAGGATGGTGAGCCAGCTCAACCCGGCCTGGAAGCCCTCGAGCGACAGTTTCTCGAACAGCCGCACGTCGTCGGTCACCGGCGTGCCCCATTCGGTGTCGTGATAGCGGATGTAGAGCGGGTCGGTGCCGCACCACCAGCAGCGCACCACCCCGTCCTCATGTCGCACGAGCCCCTCGGCGAGGCGCGGCGTCACGCGAATCCCCGGAGCGTCAGGAACTTCCGCGCCTCATCGGCGTCCTCGACCACCTCCAGCCAGCCGGGACGAAGTGCGAGGCGGACGACGAGCGCC
The DNA here is from genome assembly GCA_964464585.1 of uncultured Gemmatimonas sp. Taxonomy (GTDB): domain Bacteria; phylum Gemmatimonadota; class Gemmatimonadetes; order Gemmatimonadales; family Gemmatimonadaceae; genus Pseudogemmatithrix. Next base: position 71,293 of record CAYXGS010000003.1, read on the forward strand.
GCGCCCTCGGTGGTGATCGCGAACGCATCGGTGAAATCGCACTTCGCCGTCGCTGTCTCCGGGATCGCGAAACCGGGGATGGCGCTGTACTGGATGGTGTGGTCGGGACCGAGGTCCGGACGCGGCTCGACCCACGTCACGCCGCGGAACACCGCGATGTCATTCGCGTGCGACGTGAACGCGGAATCACGGGCGGGGAGCGCTCCCTGTTCGGGCAGGAAGTCCGCGACCACGCACGAGACCTCGAATCCGGGCTCGATCTCCGTCCGGTCGACGTGCGCGCGCACGGTGCCGCCCTCGCGCAGCCGCACACGGAACTCGCCTTCGGCCAGCTCCCAGCCGGACCAGCCGCGCCGGAGGCGCCGCAGGGCCTCGAGCGAGTCGGTGTCCGCGATGAAGGTGTAGTCGCGCCGGGTCACGGGTGAACGATAATGCCGTCCCCGTGGACGCTAGAAGACGAGGAGCACGACCCCGACGACCACGAAGATGCCGACGACATCGAGCGCGAGCCCGGCGCGCGCCATGTCCCGGACCGAGAGCTCGCCGCTGCCGAAGACGATCGCGTTGGGCGGCGTGGCCATCGGCAGCGCATAGCCGACCGACGCCGCGAGGCCGACCACCATCATGACCATGAGCGGCGGCTGCCCGAGCGCATGCGCCAGCGAGACGGCGATGGGCATGCCCATGGAGGCTGTCGCGGCATTCGACGCGAGCTCGGAGATGATGACGGTGGCGGTCGCGACGCCGAGCAGCACGACGGGGAGCGGCAGGCCCTGCAACCCGCTCATCCAGACACCGATGCGCTCGGCGAGACCGCTCGACTCCATCGCGGCCGCGAGCGAGAGGCCGCCACCGAAGAGGAGGAGCACGTCCCAGGGGATCTCGCGCGCCTCCTTCCACGTGAGCAACGGCCGCTCGCCGCCGTCCTTCGTGCGGCCGGGGACCAGGAAGAGGACGATCCCGCCGATGATCGCCACGCCCGCGTCGGTGAGGCTCGGCATCCACGAGGTGAGACCGAAAACGGTCACCGTGCCGATCGCCTTCGGCTCACGGAAGAACCACGCGAGCGCCATCGCCGCGAAGACGAACATCACGCGGCGCTCGCCGCCCTCGAGCCGACCGAGGTCGGTGCGACGCTGCTGCAGCATCGCCAACCCCTCGCTGCCGAGCTCCACCCGCTCGCGGTGGAAGACGAAGACGAGCAGCCCCCAGCAGACCGGCAGCATGATCGCCATCACGGGGAAGCCGTACTTGAGGAAGGAGAAGAAATCGAGGTCGACGCCGATGAGCTCCTTCGTGGCACCGGCGAGGATGAGGTTGGGCGGCGTCCCGAGGAGTGTGCCCATCCCGCCGATGCTCGACGCGAACGCGACACCCAGGAGCAGCGCGACGCGCTGACTGTGCGCGGCGGTGCCCGCGCCGAAGAGCGCGCCGATCGCCATGGCGATCGGATACATCATCGCGGCGGTCGCGGTGTTGGAGATCCACATCGACACGAATGCGGTCGCGAGCATCACGCCGAGCACGAGCCGCCGCGAACCGGTCCCGACCGCACCGATCACGCTCAACGCGATGCGATGATGCGCATGCCAGTGCTCGAGCGCGGCCGCGAGCAGGAACCCACCGAGGTAGAGGAACACGACCTCGTTGGCGAAGCTCGCCGCCGCGACCTTGGTGGATGCGACGTCGAGTGCCGGGAAGAGCGCGATGGGCAACAGCGCGGTGACGGCGAGCGGCAGGCACTCGCTGATCCACCAGATGGCCATCCAGATCCCGACGCCGAGCACGGAAGCGGCCGGACCACTCAGTCCGCCCGGTTCGAGTGCGCGCACGATGAGGCCGACGACGGGACCGGCGAGAAGGGCTGCGAGACGAGCGCCGGCGAAGGCGCGGGGCGCGCGCGGCGCCGCGGGGGATTCCATCGCGCCAAGGATGACCAGACGATGCCCTCGGAGCAAGCCGAGGTGTAGAATCCCCCGCTCGGGGGATCGCGTAGGTCACCCGGCCTCCGGACCTTCGACGTCGACCCCGCGTGCATCTCCTTCCCGTCCTGCTCCTCGCGCTCGCCCTGCCAGCCGACACCGGCCAGCAGGCGGACTCGCTGTCGTACACGACACCGGCACTGCGCACGCTGGTCGCGGAAGCGGCCGAACTGAATCGGCGGGTGCCCGAGGGACTCGGGGGTTACCGCGCGCGCCTGGAGAGCGAGATCTCGATCGGGAACCGGCGCTCGGAGGGCATGGAGATGGCCGTCTCGCTCGAGCAGGTCGCGAGCACGCTCACCTGGGACCGCACCGGGGCGTACGAGCAGGAGGTGAACGGGTACCGGACGCAGGCGATCGGTACCACCTTCGCGAGCCTCGGACTCTTCCGGAGCGGCTGGGCGATCCCCTCGCTCTACGGCAACCGCATCGCGCTGCTCTTCGGCCGTGACACCAGCGACGCCGGCCGTCGCCGCAACCGTCGCCGCGGCGGCGACCCCCTGTACGCGGTCCACCCGCTCGCGACCGATCGCGAGCAGTACTACCGATTCGCCGGCGGCGACACGGTGGTGATCATCCGCGCGAACGGTCGTGAGATCCCGATCGTGCGTGTCTCGGTCTCCCTGCGCCCCGATGTGCCCGCGAAGAGCGTGGTGTTCCTGGGGGAGATCGACCTTGATGCGCAGCGCCGCCATGTCGTCCGCCTCCGCGGCTACTTCGCCGTGGTCGGTGGTCCCAAGCCGAAGTTCGACCTGCTGCGCGAAGCCGGACTGCAGGGCGTGGCCTACGTCGAAGCGGAGAACGCCGAGGTGGACGGTCGGTACTGGCTCCCGCTGCGGCAGCGATTCGAAGCGCATGCGACCTCGAACACCGTGGGCGATGGGCGCGCGGTCTTCCGGATCCTCACGCGATTCGTCGACCGCGACCTGACCCCGGTGCCCCCGGATGTCACCGTCGGCGCACCCGACGACACGCTCCGCATCCAGCCGTTCCGGCTCGCGATCGCGCCCAACGATACACTCCGGGCGTTCGACGACTGGACCACGGAGCTCGGCGAGATGACAGCGCAGGTGAGCGCCGAGGATTTCAATGATGTCGCGCCGGAGCGGTGGAAGCCGACCGGGCCTCCGCGCTTCTCGGTCGAGACCGAGCGGCTCGGTGACGTGGTGCGCATCGACCGGGTGCAAGGCATCTTCACCGGGATCGGCGCAGTGATGCGATTCCGCGATGCGGCACCAGGACTCACGATGCGCGCCGCGGCCGGTTGGGCCTGGAGCGAGCAGACGGCCCGGGGTCGGGTCGTGATCGAACAGCGCCGTGGCCGCGCGACCGTCGCCGTGCGCGCCCAGCGGTCGCTCGACCTCACGAACGACTTCCGGAACCCGTTCGACTCCGGGTCGACGCTCGGAGCGGTCCTCGGGCGCGACAACTACGACTACGTCGACCGGTGGATGGTCGGCGGCCAATGGCAGCGGTTCCTCGGGGATCGCAGCCAGGCGCAATTGCGCCTCGAGCTCGGCGCGGCTGAGGATCGCGACGCCGTGATGCGCGTCGACCGCAGCCCGCTCGGGATCGGCGAGGACTTCCGGCCGAACCGCGCGATCACGCCGGGGCGATACACCCGATCCGCGCTCACGTTCGAGTATCGCCCGGATGTCGCGCTCGAGTTCCTCCGTGCGGGCACGGGGATGCGCCTGTACTACGAGCGTGGCGATGGCGGCCTGCCGTTCCAGCGGGCGGAACTGCGCGTGACCTCCCGCGCGAATCGTGGCCCCTTCTCGTTCGGGGCCCGGCTGGACATCGGCATCACCGACCCCGGGGCGCCGCCGCAGCAGCTCTTCGAGCTCGGCCGCAACCAGAACCTGCCCGGCTACGAGTACAAGGAGTTCGCCGGTGACCAGGCGGCCGTGGTGCGCGGCGGTGTGCTGTGGCGGCTCCCGCTCTTCGGCGCGCCCGTGCAGATCACGCCGCGACTCTGGCTGCCGCCGGCCGCACCCGCGCTCGGCTTCGGTGTGCAGTCCGGCTGGACGCGCGCCTCGACGTCACAGGCGTTCGCGACGGTGACCGCGCTCGGTTCCGCGCCCACCGGGCACCCGCGCACCACGGTCAGCGCCGCGCTGCGGTTCTTCGGCGGATCGCTGGGCTTCGTGCTCGCGCAGCCCGTCGACCATCCGGCCCCGCTCCGGTTCTTCGTCGAGTTCGGGCAACGTTGGTGAACGCGCGAGGACGCCTCGGCGTCGGCGCGCTCGCGGCGCTGGTGGTGGCGACGCCGCTCGTGGCGGCCTGGCTGGTCGGACGCGGGGTGGGCGAAGCGGAGGCGTCGCCCACATCCTTCGCACGGCTGGCGGCGGACTCCGCGGCCGGCGACTCGGCCGCGTGGGCGACGCTGCCGGGAGCGGTGCGCGACCTGTTCGCAGTGCACGGCTCCCTCGCGACCACCGCGGTGGAGTCCCTCCCGTTCTATGAGTGCCTGCAGCTCCCCGGCCGGCGCGATGACGAGCTGCGCCGTCGCCTGCAGCTGCGCTTCGTCGACTCCTCAGCGGCCGTGCTGTTCGTGATCGCCGACCGTGCGCACGGCACGCTCAAGCGCGTCGAGTTCGTGCGGCGCACGCCGCGAGACGGCCAGCGCGGCTTCATCTGGGACGGCGTGCGGGACCGCACGACGTCGATCTGGTGGTTCGAGGGCCCGCGCGGGCTGTCGCGCCGGGACGAGCGCGGCGACGTGCCGCGCGGTGGGCCGATCCCGCGCGCCGTCCGCGGGCTCGGCCGTCAGCTCCTGGTCGCGCCGTGCGCGATGTCCGACACGAACTCGCCGATGAACCCGATCTCCGGTTCGAGGGACTGACCGAACCGGTCCGCGACCGCGCGCTGGGCGTGCGCGATGAGCGCGCGGACGTCGGCCGCGGTGGCGCCCCCCAGATTCACCATGATGTTCGCATGGATGTGCGAGACCTGCGCACCGCCGATCCGGAACCCCTTCAGTCCGCACTGGTCGATGAGCCGCCCCGCGCCGACCCCTTCGATCTTCTTGAAGACCGAACCGGCGCTCGGGTGGTGCTCCAACCAGGGATGTCGTGACCCGCGCCACGCGAGGTTCTCCTGCATCACGCGATGCATCGTGGACGGATCGCCGGCGGTGAGCGCGAAGGTCACCGCGAGGGCGACCTCGGTGCCGCCGTGCAACCGCGAGACGTCGTAGCCGAATCCCATCGCCTCGCGGTCCACGGTCGTCCGCACGCCATCGGCGCCGAGCAGGTCGACCGATTCGACGACCTCGGCGATGAACATCGTCCGCTCGCGCTCGGGAGCGGGCGAGAGGAAATGCAGGTTCTGCCAGACGGCACCGCCCACCGTGCTCGGGATGCCGACATAGTGCTCGAGGCCGGACCATCCGGCCGCGACCGCCTGCTTGATGAGCTCCGCGACGACCACGCCACTCTCCGCGTGGATCCGTCCGCCGCCGAGGTCGGTGACCCGTCGCGCGACGTTGCGGATCACGAGGCCCCGGACCCCGAGGTCGCCGACGAGGATGTTGGCGCCGAGTCCGAGCACGAAGCAGGGGATCGCGGCCGCTCGCGCGGCCGCGATGGCGGTGGCGAGTTCGCCCGCCGAGGTGGCATCGTACAGGACATCGGCGGGACCGCCGATGCGGAACGTGGTGTATGGAGCGAGCGGTTCGTTCAGCCGGAGCCGATCGGCTCCCAACGCCGGCGCGAGGGCCGCAGCGAGCTGCTGCGGGGACCGGCGCGGGCCACTCGAATGCGACGGATGCATAGGATGCGCGAAATCAATCAGCGGCAGCCGGGGATCGCCAGCCGCGTCGGACACGTCGTGCTGTTCGTCGTGCTGCTCGCGCTCTCGCTCGCGCCGCCGGTGCGCGCGCAGCGCGCCGAGCTCGAACGCCAGATCCAGCAGCGGGTGCTCGCCAACGGCCTCGAGGTCATCGTCGTGCCGAGCGGCGGCGTACCGATCGCGACGGTGGAGCTCGTGGTGAAGAACGGCGCCTTCACGCAGACGCCCGAGTATGCCGGGCTCGCCCACCTGTTCGAGCACATGTTCTTCAAGGCGAACGATGCGTACCCGGAGGAGGACGCGTTCATGGACCGCGCCTCGCGTCTGGGCGCCGCGTTCAACGCGACGACGCGCGAGGAGCTGGTCAACTACTACCTCACCGTCGTCGCGGACTCGGTGGCCGGCGGCATGGAGTTCCTCAACGCCGCGCTGCGCGGCGCGCAGTTCCGCGCCGAGGAGCTGGCCCGCGAGAAGGTCGTCGTGCTCGGCGAGTACGACCGCGCCGAGTCCTCCCCGTTCTTCCGGCTCGATGAACGCATCGGGCACCGGCTCTGGGGCGACTCCTGGAGCCGCAAGAACACGATCGGCGACCGGCGCGTGATCAATGACGTGACGCCGGAGCAGATGCGCACCATCCGCGATCTCTACTACGTCCCCAACAACTCGGCCCTCATCGTCGCCGGGGATGTGGAGGCGTCGCGGATCTTCGCCCTCGCGGACAGCATCTTCGGCAGCTGGCCGCGCGGAGCCGATCCGTTCGCGCGCGCACCGATCCCGGAGGTGAAGCCCCTCACCGGAAGCCTCGGGGTCATCATCGAGGAGCCGGTGAACGCGGTCACGGTGCAGATCCAGTGGCATGGACCGAGTGCCAGCCGCGACGAAGCGGCGACCTTCGCGGCCGACGTCTACTCCGACATCCTGAACCAGCCGGCCTCACGCTTCCAGCGCCGGCTCGTCGACAGCGGCTTGTGGCAGGGCATCGGGGTGAACTACTACACGCTCAACCATGTGGGTCCGATCACGGTGAGCGGACAGACGTCGCCGGAGCGGTTGCGCGAGGCGCTGAAGGCGCTCGACGCCGAGCTCGCGGCGACGCTCGAACCGGGGTACTTCACGCCCGAGGAACTCGAGGCGGTGAAGGCGAATCGCGCGGTGACGACCGCCTTCGGCGCCGAACGCGCCTCGGAGAACGCGCACACCATCGGCTTCTGGTGGAGTGTCGTCGGGCTCGGCTACCACATGCGCTACATCGACGAGATGGCGAAACAGACGCCCGCGCAGCTCCAGGCCTACGCGCGGCGGTACATCATCGGGAAGCCGCGGATCGTCGGCGTGATGCTCCCCGAGGGCGAGCAGGCGCGACTGCGGCTCACCGAAGCCGAGCTCGCGGGCAAGGGAGTGACGCCGTGATCCGCGCCTCCGCCGCCACGCTCGCCGTCGCGCTCATGTTCGCGGGCGCTGCCGCCGCCCAGGTCCCAGCCGAACCCCGCAAGGACGGCACCGGTCCCGCGCGCCCGGTCGCGCCGCCGGTCGCGGCTGTCGCGCACGACTCGGCCACGGTCAAGTTCACCGTCGACGGCATCGACATCATCCATCGGCGCACGAACACGAGCCTCGTCGTCGCCAACTTGTACCTCCTCGGTGGGGTCCACCTCGTGACGCCGGCGACGGCCGGTATCGAACCGCTGCTGCTCGACGTGTCCGAGCGCGGCACTCGCAAGTATCTGGGGGAGGCGCTGCGCCGCGCGATGGCGCGCACCGGCAGCGCCATCGGCATCGCCACCGCCGATGACTACACCGTGTTCGGCCTGCGCACGACGAGCGACCGCATCGATTCCACCTGGAGCATCTACGCGGATCGCCTGCTCGCCCCGACGCTCAGCGCCGAGGACTTCGCGTTCGTGAAGCAGAGCCGCGTGGCCGCGCTCGCCCAGCGCAGCGACGACGCGGACGCGCAGCTCGAGTACCTCGCGGACAGCGTGGCGTTCGCGGGGACCCCGTACGCGCTGTCGCCGCATGGCACCGACCGGTCCGTCGCGGCGCTCACGCTCGACCAGGTGCGGGAGTTCCACCGGACCCAGATGGTCCGCTCGCGGATGCTGCTCGTCATCGTGGGCGACCTCTCCCGGGAGCGGATCGAGCGGCTGGTGCATGGCACGCTCGGCACGTTGCCTGAGGGCTCGTACCGATGGAGCGTCCCCGCGCCGCTCGGGCCGCGCAGCGGATCGAACGTCCACATCGTCTCGCGCCGCCTGCCCACGAACTACATCCTCGGCCAGTGGAGCGGACCGTCGGCCAGCGATGCGGATGTGCCGGCGCTGCGCGTCGCGACCGCCGTGCTCCAGGGGATGCTGTTCTCCGAGGTGCGCTCCCGACTCAACCTGACATACGCGGTCGAGGCGAGGTTCCGCGACCGCGGCGTGACGGCGGGCGGGTTGTACGTCACCACCACACGCCCCGACGAGACACTGCGGGTGATGAAGGCACAGCTGCGGTACCTGCAGGACCAGACGCTGCGGACCGACGCGCTCGGGCCGCTGGTGCAGCAGTTCATCACGGAGTACTTCCTCGACAACGAGACGTCGGGCGCGCAGGCCGACTTCCTGGCGCGCGCCGAACTCTATCGCGGCGACTACCGCGCGGGCGATCGGTTCGTCAGCGAGCTACGCGCGGTGACAGGTGACGACATCCGCCGCGTGGTGAACAAGTACATGAAGGACCTGCGCTTCACGTACATCGGGAACCCGTCACAGGTGAATCGTTTCGCCCTGATGGGGTTCTAGGCGGGCGGCACCGCGGCGAAGCGCGCCCGCGTCAGCGGACGCGCGCGTCGAGGACCGCGCGAACGCCGTCGAGTGACCCGCCCACGGCCCGCAGCGCGACGAGAGCGTGATAGAGCAGGTCGGCGGCTTCCTCGGTCGCACGCGCGACATCGCCATCGGCGCAGGCGGTCACGAGTTCCGCCGCCTCCTCGCCCACCTTCTTGAGGCGCAGGTTGCGGTCGTCGAGGAGCCGCCGGGTGTAGCCCGGCCCCGGCCCTGCCGCCGCGCGGGAGGCGATGGTGGCATCGAGTGACGCGACGGCGTCCGCGCCCACCGCGTCGGCTCCGGCGGACGAGAAGCATGTGCGCGAGCCGGTGTGGCACGACGGCCCGGCGGGCCGCACACGCGCCAGGACCGCGTCCCCGTCGCAGTCGGCCGTGAGCGACACCACGCGTTGCACGTTCCCGCTCGTGCCGCCCTTGTGCCATGGCCCGCGCGTGCGCGAACGGTAGTGCATCTCCCCGCTCGCGATCGTGCGCTCGAGCGCCTCGCGATCCGCGCGGGCCACCATCAGCACTTCGCCCGTGAGGTGGTGCTGCGCGACGACGGTGACGAGCCCACCCCCCTTGGTGAAGTCGAGCGTGTCGAGATCCATCATCGGAAGTACTCCCGCGCGGTGTCAGCGAGCGCAGCGTTGGTGGCGATCGCATGCCCGCCGAAGGCCGTGCGCGCACCGCCCAGGTCGGTGAAGACGCCGCCAGCCTCCTCGATGATCGGGAGGAAGCAGGCCGCGTCCCACGGATTGATGATCGGGTCCACCATGACCTCGGCGCGGCCGGTCGCCACCAGCAGATAGCCGAAGCAGTCGCCCCAGCCACGGGCGATCCCCGTCGCCGCCGCGAGCGCGTGCCATGCAGCGGTGCGCTCGGCGGACGAGAAGGTCCGTTCGTCGGTGATCAGTGCCGTCGCACCGGCGATCGTGTCCACAGCACTCACATGCGCGCGACGGCCGTTCCACCAGCATCCTTCGCCGGGGGCGGCGGCGACGATCTCGTCCACGGCGGGGAAGTACGCCGCGCCCGCCAGCACCGTGTCCCCTTCCGTGACGGCGACGAGCGTCCCCCAAAGGGGCACGCCGCGGACGAAACTCTTGGTCCCGTCGATCGGGTCGAGCAACCACCGCCGACCGCTCCGACCATCGGTCGCGCCGAACTCCTCGCCGAGGATCCCGTCGTGCGGGAAGCGCTGCGCGAGCCAGTCGCGCGCCGCGCGCTCCGCGGCGCGGTCGGCGATCGTCACCGGCGACCCGTCCTGCTTCGATTCCACGGCGAGCGCCGTCCGATAGTGCGCCAACGCGACGTCGCCGGCCGCCCGCGCGACGACCTGCACGGCCTCGAGCAGCGACCCGGTCATGCGGCCACCTCCCGGACCGTCAGCGCCGCGCCGCGCATCGCCGACTTCAGCGCCCCCACCGTCGTCAGCCCGTCATGCAGGATGCCCGCGACCAGCGCGGCATCCGCGCCGCCCTCGAGGATCGCCGCACAGACGTGCGCGGCGCGGCCGGCGCCGCCGGACGCGATCACCGGGATGTCGACCGCATCGGCGACCGCGCGGGTGAGCGCGAGGTCATAGCCACCGCGCCGTCCGTCGCGGTCGATGCTCGTGAGCAGGATCTCCCCCGCGCCGCGCGCGGCGCACTCCCGCGCCCACGCGACGGCCTCGAGCGCCGTCGGGGTGCGGCCGCCCGCGGTGTGCACGCGGTACATCGCGCCGTCCCACTTGGCATCGATGCTCGCCACGATGCACTGCGCGCCGAATCGCGCCGCACCCTGCGAGAGGATCTCCGGAGTGCGCACCGCGGCGGAGTTCACGCTCACCTTGTCGGCGCCCGCGCGGAGGGCCGCGGACATCTCGTCCACCGAACGGATGCCACCGCCGATCGTGAGCGGGATGAACAGGCGCTCGGCCGTCCGGCGCGCCAGATCGAGCAGGGTCGTGCGGGCCTCCGCCGTCGCGGAGATGTCGAGGAAGGTGATCTCGTCGGCGCCCTCGGCCTCGTACCGCGCCGCGAGCTCCACCGGGTCGCCCACGTCCCGGAGCCCGGCGAAGTTCACACCCTTCACCACGCGCCCGTCCTGGACATCGAGGCAGACGATGAGCCGCCGTGCGAGCGTCAAGTCGCCTCCAGTGCCACGGCGCCCTTGGTGCTGAAGACGGCACCGGAATCGACCGCGGCCTGCCGCAGCGCGAACCCGAGCGCCTTGAACGCGGCCTCCACGATGTGATGGCGGTCGGTCCCGCGCAGCACCATGAGGTGCAGCGTGAACTTCGCCGAGTCGCAGAACGACCGCATCCAGTGGTCATAGAGCGACGAGGGGATCGGGCCCTCGTAGTACGGACGCCCACCCACGTCGAGCACCGCCTGCACCACGGCCTCGTCCATCGGCACCATCCGCTCGCCGTAGCGTGCGGCGGTCACCGGGAGCGCCGCGGCGATCGCCGGACCGACGGTGAGGGCGACGTCCTCGATGATGTGGTGCCGCAGGTCACCCTCGGCGCGGATGACCAGATCGATCCCCGAGTACTTGGCGAGGACCGCCATCATGTGGTCGAGGAACGGTACCGTCGTGCGCACGTCCGATGTCCCTGTGCCGAGCGCGGCTTCCACGCGCACGATCGTCTCGGCCGTGCGCCGCTCGCGGACGATGCGGCGATCGATCTCGCGCGGGCCCTTCATGCAGCGAACTCCTCGGCGACCACGCGCGCGTCCAGCGCCTCGGTGTAGAGGCTCATGCCGAGCACGACCGCCGCCACACCGCGGTCCTCGAGGTTGCGGAGGTCCTGCAACGCGCCGACGCCGCCGGACGCGATCACCGGCCACGGGGACGTGCGCACCGCCTCCTCGATGAGCGGCAGGTCCGTGCCCTCCATCTTCCCCTCCTTGTGGACCGCCGTGACGAGCAGCCCGGCGAGCGGCGCATCCTCGACCTCGGTGATCACGTCCAGGAGAGACAGCGCCGTGCGCGAGGTCCACCCCTTCGACACCACGCTGCGATCGCGCACGTCGGCGGCGAGGATGATCCGACCCGGCGCGAGTGCCGCCTGTTCGAGGAGCCAGGATGGATCCTCGATGCCGCGTGTGCCGACGATCACCTGATCCGCGCCTTCGGCAAGGAGCGCCGCGATCGCGTCGTCGTCCCGCACGCCGCCGCCCACCTGGACGGGCACGGTGATCTGCCGCAGGATGTCGCGCACGAGGTCGCGATTATCGCCGCGTCCGGTCGCCGCGTCGAGATCGACGACATGCAGCCGCGAGAAGCCCGCCGCGACCCAGCGTCGCGCGACAGCGACCGGGTCGTCGAGCCGCACGGATTCGTCGGAATAGTCGCCCCCCACGAGCTGCACGCAGTGGCGGTCACGGAGGTCGATGGCAGGGATCGCGAGCATCAGGGAGTCTCGAGGAAATGGTCGATGAAGCGTACGCCGGGCCGACTGCTCTTCTCGGGATGGAACTGGACGCCGAGGCAACGGCCGAACCGCACGGCGGCGGCGAACCGGTCGCCGTCATGCGTCGACCACGCCACCACGGACGCGGGGTCGAGGGGGCGGCAGGCGAAGCTATTGGCGAAGTATGCGGTGCCGAGCCCGCTGACCGCGAACAGCGGATCGGTCGCATCCTCGAGCGTGTTCCAGCCGATCTGCGGGAGTCGCGACGCGGCGAGCCTCGTCACGCGCCCCGACACGACGCCGAGTCCGCGCCCTGCGCCCTCGTCGCTCCCGTCCAGCAGCAACTGCATGCCGAGACAGATGCCGAGGGTGGGGAGCCCGCCGAGGATCGCCGCGCGCATCGCGTCCCGGCCCGGCGCGAGCCGCTCGGCTGCCGGGCCGAATGCGCCGACCCCGGGCAGGACGAGCACATCGGTCGCGAGCGCGGCAGTCGGGTCCGGCTCGACGCGCACGTCGCGCCGCGGTCCGTCGAGCGCCTTCAGCAGCGAGTGCAGATTGCCGGCGCCGTAGTCGAAGAGGGTGATGCGCTTCATGGCCAGAGCTCCTCGACCACCGCCGCGAGCGGCGCGAGCCGCTCCCATGGCGCCACGCCGATGCGGAGCGCGTCACCGATCCCCGTGAGACCGCGGAACGCGCGCACGCCGATGCCATGCGCCGCGAAGCGCGCGGCGAACGCCTCGGCGTCGCCGGCCACCTGCCAGAAGACGAAGTTGCCCTCCGAGCGCCAGGCGTGGACCCCGCGACGTCCGCGCACCAGCGCGTCGAGCCGCGCACGGGCCGCGCGCGCGGCGTCGGCGGTGCGGCGCATCCAGGCGTCGTCCTCGAAGAGCGCCGCCGTCGCAACGCGCTCGGCGAGCGCGTTCACCTTGTACGGGCCGCGCGAGCGCACCACGGCGTCGACGAGCTCACGTGAGCCGACACCGTAGCCCACGCGCAGGCCGGCGAGGCCCCACGCCTTGGAGAACGTGCGCAGCACGAGGACGCGCCCGAGTCCCGGTGCCGCGGCGCGCCAGTCGTCGGTGGCCGCGAACTCCGCGTAGGCCTCGTCGACGACGACGATACCGCGCGACGCGGCGATGCAGCGACGGATCTCGGACACCGGGGTGAGCGTGCCCGTCGGATTGTTGGGCGAACAGAGGTAGATGATGCGCGCGTCCGTCGCGAGCATCGCGTCGATGTCGGCCGCGCCGTCCGCGCGCAAAGGCACGGCGACCGGCGCGAGGCCATTGAGCCGCGCGAACCGCGGGACCATCGAGAATCCCGGATCGGGGTGTGCGACGCGATCCCCCGGCGCCGCGACCGCCCGGAAGCAGGCGTCGATCAGGTCGTCGCTCCCGCACCCGGCGACGACCTCATCGCGATGCAGGCCCAGTCGCGTCGCGAGGGCGCCGGTGAGCGTCGCCGCCCCGGCGTCCGGATACATGGTGAGCATGTCCGGCGATGCACCGCGGAGCACCGCTGACGCCGCCGGTGGCGCGCCCCAGAGGTTGACGTTGTCCCGCAGGTCGAGCGAGAGACCGGCGACCAGAGGCGGCGCGTATGCGGTGACCGCCTCGAGTCCCGCGCGGAGGATCCCCGTCATGCGCGGCTCCAGTGCCGCGCGGCGGCCGCGTGTGCCGGGAGCCCCTCTGCCTCGGCGAACGTCCCGACGTCGTCGGCCAGCTTCGCGGCGATGGCCGGTGCGATGCGCTGATAGGTCGTCCATCGCACGAAGTCGAGCGTCGACAATCCCGAGTATGCGCGCGCCGCGCCGCCCGTCGGCAGGACATGGTTCGCCCCGCTCAGATAGTCGCCGAACGCCACGCTCGCGCTCTCTCCCACGAAGACCGTGCCCGCATTTCGCAGCCGGTCGAGCGTGTGCGGCACCGCGGCCGATGTGACCGCGAGGAGGAGGTGCTCCGGTGCCCACGCGTTGGCGAAGTCGACCGCCGCCTCGAGCGACGGCGCACGGACCAGCGCCCCCCGCGACGCGAAGGCCGCGTGGATCGTCGCACGGCGGGGCTGCGCACCGATGCGCGCCTCGAGCTCCGCGCACACCTCGCGTTCCAGCGCCGCCGAATCCGTGACGAGCACGACCGCCGCGACCGGATCGTGCTCCGCTTGCGCCAGCATCTCCTGGGCGATGACGCGTGGCGTGGCCGTGGCGTCGGCGAGCACGAGCAACTCGCTCGGTCCTGCCGGTGAGTCGATCCCGACCACGCTCGCCACCTGCGCCTTCGCTTCGGCGACATACGCGTTCCCGGGGCCGACGATGCGATCCACGGCCGGCACGGTGCCCGTGCCGAACGCCATCGCCGCGACGGCGCCGGCGCCGCCCACGGCGAACACGCGGTCCACGCCGGCCAGCGCCGCTGCCGCGAGCACCACCGCGCTCGGTCGCCCGTCGGGTCCCGGCGGCGAGCACAAGATCACCTCGTCGACGCCCGCCACGCGCGCGGGCACAGCGCCCATCAGCACCGAGCTCGGATACGCGGCGCGTCCGCCCGGCGCGTAGACCCCGACGCGCGCGAGCGGGTCGGGCCGCCGGCCGATGACCACGCCATCGGCCGTCACCACCTCCTGCGCGACGGGACGGAAGGCCGCGTGCACCTCCCGGATGTTCGCCGCCGCCCGCTCCATCACGCGCCGGAGCGCCGGATCGAGCGCCGCGAGCGCGGCGCGGCACGCCGTCATCGGGACCTCGAGCGCCTCGAGCGTGACGCCGTCGAATCGCGCCGCGTACGCGCGGAGAGCGCGATCGCCGTCGCGGCGGACCTCATCGAGCATCAGCGCCACCGTCGCGCGCAGCGCCGGATCGCTCGTGGTCGCGCGCGCGAACAACGTCTGCCGCGCGGCGTCGTCGATCGCGGCGAGCGGTCCGCGGAATGCGAAAGTGAGCGTGCTCATGCGAGGATCCGTTCGATGCGCGTGACGAGGATCCCCTCACCGCCGATCGCCTTGAGTGCGTTGAGGGTCCGATAGATCCCCGCCGCGGCGCAGACCGCATGCACCGCGACCTTGCTGCCGCCGTTCATCACGTCGATCACCGTGGGGCCCGAGATGCCGGGCAGGATGCGGCGCACCTCCTCGAGGCGGTCGCGCGGCACGTTCGCCATCACGTATCGCTGTCCGCGCGCGGCCAGCACGGATCGCAGGGCCGCGACGAGTTCGTCGATGATCCTGCGCCGCTCCGCCGCGAGCACCCGGCCGCCTGCCCCGCCCGCGACGACGAGATGTGCCGTGGACTCGAGCACCGTGGCCACCTCGCGCAGGCCGTTCACGCGCAACGTGGAGCCGGTCGAGGTGAGATCGAGGATCACATCGGCGATGCCGAGGTGCGGAGCGACCTCGACGGCACCGGAGACCGGGACCAGCTCGATCGGGCGGCCGCGTGCGGCGAACCAGCGCGCCGTGATGCGCGGGAAGACCGTCGCGACGCGGGCACCCGCGGCCACGTCGTCGATCGAGCGGATCCCGCTGTCTTCGCGCGCGGCGACGACCAGCCGGCATCGACCGAATCCGAGGTCGAGCAGGGAGTCGAGGGAACGGGTCGATTCCTGCACGAGATCCCAGCCGGTGATGCCGGCATCCGCAGCCCCGTCGGCGACGAGCTCCGGGATGTCCTGAGCGCGGACGAAGATCGCCTCGAACTCGTCCCCGAGGGAGGCGACGAGCGCGCGGTCGGATGCGGCGCGTACCTCGAGGCCCGCGTCAGCGAGCAGCGATCGGGTGTCCTCGTTGAGGCGACCCTTGTTGGGAATGGCGAGACGAAGCATGGCGCGCGAGGGGTGGGTGGACGACGGAGGGGGAAAACGAAAGACCCGTCCGCGAAGCGGACGGGTCAGGGGCCAGCAGGCGTCGGGCGGGGCCGTTAGGCCCGATGCTCCGTGCGCGCCGCGCATCCCCGACCCGTCGGGCCGTGGTGATGCAGGGCATGGTGGTGGCGCTGGAGCGTCATGGACCGCGAAGCCTAATGGGCGAGTGCCCCGCCGGGAACCCCCGAGCGCGGCGACACGTTGGAATTGCGTTCCCGATGCTTTGTGAATAGTTTCACAAACTGCGGGGACACCCCTGCATCACAGATATCACAATCTTCATCGGTTCGGCCTGGAGGCCATTCGCAATGCAGTTCAAGGGTCTGGCGCTCATCGCGAGCGCGTTCGTCTTCGCCGCGTGCGGCGGCAGCAGCGAGTCTGCGCCGGCCGCCGAGGCTACTCCGGCTCCGGCCGCGGCGGCCGCGCCGGCGCCGGCGGCGGGCGGCGCCGTCACCATGGCTCCGATCACGGGCACCACGCACGAAGTGAAGATGATCGGCGACGACAAGGGCTTCCGCTTCGAGCCGGCCAACCTCACGATCAAGGCCGGCGACGGCGTGAAGTTCGTCTTCGTGTCGGGCGGACCGCACAACGTCGCGTTCGACGGCTCGACGCTCGCCGCGCCGGTCAAGGCGCAGCTCGATGCCAACTACGGCAGCGGCAAGATGGCTGAACTCAGCTCGAACATGTTCATGGCCGTCGGCGAGGGCATCACGATCTCGTTCGGCAGCATCCCGGCCGGTGAGTACCACTTCAACTGCACGCCGCACCTCGCGATGGGCATGAAGGGCGTCATCACGGTCCAGTAAGCGTCGCGCGGTCCGCCGCGCCACATATTGAGCAGGAGCGGGCGGCGAGGTGATCCTCGCCGCCCGCTTCGCATTCTCCCGCGCTCTGGCGATACTTCACGTCCGATGAGCGACTCCGTTCCATCATCCGACAGCGCCGCGGCGCAGAGCCGCAGGGGCAGCGCGTGGTTCAGCGCCCGCGCGGAGCTCGCACAGCGCCGGACGCGGCCGTTCGCCGTGCGATGGAGCCTCGGTGTGGGCGCGCTGACCGTCGCGGCGCTCGTCGCGCCGTTCATCACAGGCGAACCGGGCGAGCCGAACCGCGCGGTCCTCGAGCGCTTGGCGGCCGACACGCTGCGCTCCGCGCAGCGGGTCCGCACGGCCGAAGCCGCGGTGACGGTGGCGGAGTCCGCGCTCGCCGCCGCGAGAGTCACACCGCCACGTGCGGTCGTGACTCCCCCCGTGGTCTCGGCGGCGCGTGCACCGCAGGCGGCTGCGACCTCGGTGCTCTCCCCTGCCCTCGCCGACCTCACACAGCGGATCGCCGACGCGCGACGGCTGCGCACCGCGAACGCGTATCTCGAGCTCGCCTCGCATCCCGCGGTGAGCGCGGGACCACGCATGCGAGCCACCGCCGACTCGATCCGCGCGATCGCGGCGGCGCCAGCCGGCCCCGAGGACGACGATCGCGTGCGGCGGCTCGCTCGCCTCGGCGTCACCATCATCGCCATGGCGCAGTACCGCCGTGATGCCCTCACGGTCGAAGCGGGTGCGGTGCCGGAGGCGGGTGCCGGCGCCGCCAGTGCGACGCCCGTGCCCGCACCGCCCGACCCCGTGCCCGCCGCCATCGCGCGGAACGCGCCCGTCGATACGGTCTCGCTCCAGGCGGCGCTCTCGGCCGCACGCGACACCCTCGCGCGTGTGCAGCGTACGCACGACTCGTCGACGACGGCCGCGCGCGCGGCCGATGCCACTGCGTCGCCGGTGCCGCGGTCGCTCGGCCAGCGACTCCTTCCCGCCTTTGCCCTGCTGGCGCTCCTCGTCGCGGGACTGGCGCTGCGGTTCATCGCCGCCCTGCGTGCGGAACAGCGCGAGCCGACGCTGGCGAACGCAGCCGAAGCGGAGCGCCTCACCGGCGCGCGCGTGCTCACGACCGTGCGCGACGCGCTGCTCGACGGCCCCGCGCGATTCAAGCCGAGCGGCGTCGACCCGTTCCGCATGCTCTACCTGGGGCTCACCGCGACCGGTACGCGCGCCCGCACGGCGATCGTCACGGGGCCGGATGGCGAGATCACCGCCGCCACCGGCGCGCGCCTCGCGATCGCCGCGGCGGCAGACCATCGGAACACGCTCATCGTCGATGTCGATGCGTCGCGCATCGCCGTGTCGCGGATCTTCCGCGAGCGGGCGGAGCCCGGGTTGCGGGATGTGCTCGCGCGCGCCTTCTCGTGGCGCGAGGTCGCGCGGCCGGTCGGGTCGAGCGATGGGTTGCCGATCACGCTCCTCCCGGCGGGAACGGAGCGCGACGACGAAGCGACGGGCGATGCGCGCACGGCGTTGCTCGCAGAGTTCGAGCGATTGCGGAGTGCCTACGAGCTGACGCTCGCCGTCACGCCGCTCGCGTCGTGCGAACTGGCGCTCGCGATGCTCCCGGCGAGCCCCGTCGTGATCACCGCGGTCGCCGGGGAGACGTCCATCGATGCGCTGGTGAGCGCCGTGAACGCGCAGCGGGGCGCCGGTCGGCGGATCGCGGGTCTGGTGATCTGGGATGCGCCGCGCCCGCTGCTGCCGACGAGGGCTGAACTGGCGGCCGAGCTCAGCAAGCGGAAGGGCCGTACCCCGGGTGGTTCTTTCGAAGCCGTTCGACGCGCGATAGATCCGGCGAATAGCAGCAACAAAAGGCCATGAACGGCGCTCTAACAGGCCAGTGGGCGGACACGCTGCTTCAGGTTGAACAGCTCCACGTACTGAAGCTCATGGTCTGGGCCGGGTTCTCGATTCTCACCGGCTCCGCATTGCTGGCGATCCTCCGCTTTCGGCGAATCGACTCTCCCCTGCTCGCCCACTTCGCGATACAACAGATCGCCTGGGGTGCCGTGGATGTCGCGATCGCGCTCTGGGCGCGCACCGGTCTCGCACTGCGCGACCTCGAGTCCGCCGTGGCGCTCGACCGGTTCGTCTGGTTCAACGTCGGACTCGATCTCGGGTACGTCGCCGTGGGCGCCACGCTTGCGATCCTCGGCTGGCGCACGACGGTGCGCCTCGGCCTCGTCGGTGCCGGACTCGGTGTCGTCGTGCAAGGGCTCGCGCTCGCGGTCCTCGACCTCCAACTGGCGGCGGGCATCGTGCGTTGATGCGCGGGACGCTGCGCTCGGCTAAGTTCCCCGCACCAACGTCATGACCGGCTATTCGGACCGCATCAACCACGCGCTCGCCTTCGCGGCGAAGCACCATGACCGGCAGGTGCGGAAGGGCACTCGCCTGCCCTACCTCACGCATCCCGCGAACGTCGCGATCATCCTCACGCGGTACGGGCGTGATGACGAGACGGTGATCGCGGGCATCCTGCATGACGTGATCGAGGATTGCGTGCGTGAGGGATGGACGCGCGAGATGCTGGAGGAGCGCATCGCCGCGAAGTTCGGCGCGGCCGTGCTCGAGACCGTGCTGAGTGTCACCAAGCGTCGCCTCGACGAGGACGGCGTGGAGTTCTCGCGCGAGGAGGTGCGGGCCGACTATCTCGTCCGCCTCGCCGCCGCGAGCGAATCCGCACGATGGGTCTGTGCGGCCGACAAGGTCCACAACGCCGGCGCCACGCTCGCCGACCTCCGGCGCACCATCGATGCCGACACCGTCTGGGGCCGGTTCGGCGGCGGCCGCGACGGCACGCTGCAATGGTACCGCGACGTGAGCGCGCGGCTCCATGCGGTCGGATTCGCCGCGCCGATCGTGTCCGAGCTCGACGAGCTCATCGCACAGCTCGGCGCCCTCTGACCGCGCGGGGCCGAGGCGTCGTCACGTCACGGGCCCCGGCGGCCGCGGTCGCTCAGACTCGCGCGACGGCTGGGTACGTGCGTGCGACGTAGTCGTTGAGGATCTCGAGGAACTCCGCCACGATGTGGTCACCCTTCAGCGTGACCTTGAGCTGCCCGTCCACGTACACCGGGGCCTTCGGTTCTTCGAATGTCCCCGGCAGCGAGATGCCGAGGTTCGCGTGCTTCGACTCGCCCGGGCCGTTCACCACGCAGCCCATGACGGCCACCTTCATCTCTTCCACGCCCGGATGCGACTCGCGCCAGACCGGCATCTGTTCCCGCAGATACGTCTGGATGTCCTCGGCCATCTTCTGGAAGTAGGTCGAGGTCGTGCGGCCGCAGCCCGGGCAGGCCGTCACCTGCGGCGTGAAGGAGCGCAGTTCGAGCGACTGGAGGATCTGCTGCGCGACCAGCACCTCCTCGGTCCGATCGCCACCCGGGCGCGGCGTGAGCGAGACGCGGATCGTGTCGCCGATGCCCTCGCTGAGCAGGATCGAGAGTGCGGCCGTCGTCGCGACGACGCCCTTGGTGCCGAGACCGGCCTCCGTGAGCCCGAGATGCAGCGGATAGTCGCAGCGCGCGGCGAGCCGGCGGTAGACCGTCACGAGATCCTGCACCTGGGAGATCTTCGCCGAGATCAGGATCTGCTCGTGGCGGAGTCCCACCTCCTCGGCGAGCGCGGCCGACCGGAGCGCCGATTCGAGCATCGCCTCGAAGTAGACCTCCTTGGCATCGAGCGGCTCGGTGCGCGCGGCGTTGGCGTCCATCATCTGCGTCAGGAGGTCCTGGTCGAGTGAGCCCCAGTTCACCCCGATACGGACGGGTTTCTGGTGTTCGACCGCGATCTCCACGATGGTGCGGAAGTTCGTGTCGCGATGCTTGGTGCCGACGTTGCCCGGATTGATGCGATACTTGGCGAGGAGTGCCGCGGTGCGCGGGAACTTCTTGAGGAGCAAGTGCCCGTTGTAGTGGAAGTCGCCGACGATCGGGACACTGACGCCCATATCCCCCAGCCGTGTGACGATCTCCGGGACGGCGGCGGCCGCCTCGTCGTTGTTGACCGTGATGCGCACGATCTGCGACCCGGCCCTCGCGAGCGCCGCGACCTGGGACGCGGTCGAGGCGGGGTCCGCGGTGTCGGTGTTCGTCATGGACTGTACGACCACCGGGTGACCGGAACCAACGAGAACGCCGCCGATGTCGGCCGTGACGCTCTGGCGACGGGTCTTGAAAGGAGGCACAGGCGCGAGTGAGCAGAGGGTGACCACCGATCTGGCAGGGCAGGGCCGTGTCCGCCCTCGCCCCCACCACACGAACAACTTACTATCCTCGTCGCGTTTCCTCCCTCCCTGGAGCCCCGATGGCCGCGTCAGACCCTACTCCCTCCTCCGTTGCCGGTGACGCTGCGCCCTCCACTCCCGCGACGCCCGGATTCGCCCGTCGACATTGGGGCAAGCTCACCCTGCTCCTGCTCGTGGGGCTCCCGCTCGCCGGCGTGTTCCTGTGGTCGGCGATTGCGCTCCGCTACACGTATTCCTCGGGCACGCGGACGGGGTACGTGCAGAAGCTGTCCCTGAAGGGGTGGGTGTGTAAGACGTGGGAGGGCGAGCTGGCGATGGCGACCGCGCCCGGAGTCTCTCCGGAGATCTTCGTGTTCACCATCCGCAGCGACTCCCTCGCGGCGGCGCTGTCACAGGATATGGGAAAGGGTCGGGTGGCCTTGGAGTACGACGAGCACCGCGGGGTGCCGACCAGTTGCTTCGGGGACACCCCGTATTTCGTGACCGCATATCGCCCGGTCGCGGATGACGGCCGACCGCCGCTTCCCTGAGGGGGTGGACCTGCGGTTCGGCACCCGAATGCTCACATCCGCAAAAGAAGCCATTGCGGGGTGGCCCTAGAGTCCCTAGGTTCCTTGGGTCCCCCAGACTCTCTGGGGGTCGGTCCAGCACGGGGGGCCTTTTTCGTCCCGTGATCTCGATTGTGCAGGGTCGGCGCGTTCCGCTCCCGGCGACAATCAACAAAATCAGGAGTAGGGAATGCGTACGACCGGCAAGGTGAAGTGGTTCAACGATGCGAAGGGCTTCGGGTTCATCACCCCGGACAACGGCACCAAGGATTGCTTCGTGCACTACAGCGCGATCCAGGGTTCCGGCTTCAAGTCGCTCGCAGAGGGCGACACCGTCGAGTTCGACATCGTGCAGGGTGCCAAGGGCCCCGCTGCCGAGAACGTCTCGAAGGTTTCGTAAGCCACGCCGGCACGATCGAAAGGCGCCCGGAGCTTCGGCTCCGGGCGCCTTTTGTCGTCCGTCAGTGCAGCGAGATGGGCAGGCGTCAGCGAGCCGGAAGCTTCCGTGGGCGACCGCGCGCCCGTCGAACCACCGTTTCGATCGCGGACTCGACCCGTCGATCCACTTCGGCCCCGAGCAGGTCGAAGTCCGCCTTGAGGAACAGGAACGGTGCCGCAGGCTGCTCTCCTCTCGCGATCGCCGCTGTCAGGTGGTAGGCGGCTCGGAAGGGAAGTGCGAGTCGATCGGAAATCTCTGCCGCGAGGAGCAGTCGCGGTAGCATGGAGACTGGGATCCGCCGCTCGAGGCCCTGGCGGCCCCTAGGAAGCTCCGATGCGTCAAGCCGACCGATCATATTGCCAAACAACTTCTTGTCGACTCCGAGCGCCGCCGCAGCGGTTGCGGATGTGACTGCTCGCAAGAAAATATCCCCTGTCTAGAGAATATTTAATACTGCGCTGTAAGTCATTGTGTGTCAACAGAATCTGTTTCAGCGCCAAACCGGTTATCGCGAGCGTACAGTGATATCAAGCTCGTACGAAGGTCGCCTGGACTCCCTGTCAAAACGATCGTGCTAAATCAGCTTGCTATTTAAACCTACGAACGAGATAAATATGTAATGCAATGTAGTACAACGTCTTACCAAACAGGCTGATCCCGGTCTACATCAGTGCCTGGTGCGCCTGCTCCAGCTGCGCACGCACTGCGCGAACCCCGGTTCCTCCAGGGATTTCACGCCGCGAGAGCGACGTCTCGGCCAACAGCTCCTCGAACACATCACGTTCGAACGCGATGTGTGCGGCGGCGAATCGCTCGAACGGCAGCGCCGTCATCTCGATCCCCGCATCCTCCGCCTCGCGAACAAGTCGACCGACCGCGCCGTGCGCTTCGCGGAAAGTCACGCGCTTGCGGACGAGGTAGTCGGCGAGATCGGTCGCCATCATCGAGCTCGTCACTGCCGCCCGCATCCGCGCGCGATCGAAGCGCAGGGTGGCCAGCGATCCGGCGACTGCCGGCAGCAGCAGCGTGATGCCGTCGACGGCATCGAACAGCGAGCGCTTGTCTTCCTGCAGGTCCTTGTTGTACCCGCTCGGCAGGCCCTTCAGCGTCGCGAGCAGGGCGGTGAGGTCGCCGAGCATGCGCGCGCCCGATCCGCGCGCGAGCTCGAGCGCGTCGGGGTTCCGCTTCTGCGGCATCATCGACGAGCCGGTGGAGAACGCATCGCCGAAGCGCACGAATCCGAACTCGCTCGACCCGAAGAGGATCAGGTCCTCGCCGATCCGCGAGAGGTGCGTGGCAAGCACCGTGAGGGCGAACAGCGTGTCGGCGATGAAGTCGCGATCACCGACCGCATCGATCGAGTTGGGCGAGATGCGCTCGAAGCCGAGTGCCGCACGAATCTCATCGCGAGGAACGGGGAAGGCGGACCCCGCGATGGCGCCACTGCCGAGCGGCAGCACACCCGCCGCCGCGTGCGCGGCGGCGAGCCGCGTGATGTCGCGTTCGAGCGGCCAGAAGTGCGAGAGCAGCCAGTGCGCCACCGAGACGGGCTGCGCGCGCTGCAGATGCGTGTACGCGGGCATGATCGCGTCCACGTGCGCGTCGGCCTGCGCCAGGATCGCGCGCTGGAGTTCGCGGACCATGTCGATGACGCGGTCACACGCACTGCGCGTCCACAGGCGCGTGCCCGTGGCGACCTGATCGTTCCGGCTGCGGCCGGTGTGCAGCCGGCCGGCCGGTTCGCCAGCCTCCTGATGGAGCAAGCGATCGACGAACGTGTGCACGTCCTCGTCGGACGCGATCGGTGCCTCGCCGGCCTTGATGCGCTCGGCCACGCGGTCGAGCCCGCCACGGATCGCCGCGACGTCGGCCGCGCTGAGGACGCCCGCGCTGCCGAGCGCGGACGCCCACGCCCGCGAGAGCTCGATGTCGAAGGGCCAGAGCCGCAGGTCGGTGGTGATCGAGCGATTGACGGCTTCGAGCTCGGGTGCGGGACCGCCGGCGAAGCGGCCCCCCCAGAGCTTGTGTTCGGATCCACTCACGATCGGTCCCTCAGGGGTCGAGACTGAAGCGCGCGTGCGGAGCCTGGGCGATCGCCCGCGCTGTTGCGACGAATGCTAGTCGCATAAGTATGCGAATGGTAGCGGTCCCGTCAGGTGGCGCGACGTCCGAGGGTGGAGAGGCGGCGTGCGACCCGCTCCCGCGCCTGCTCGCTCCGGCAGATCATGAGGATGGTGTCGTCGCCGGCGATGGTGCCGAGCAGGTCGGCGTTGGGCTCGCGATCGAGTGCGTGGGCGACGGTCTGGGCGCCACCGCTCACGGTCTTGAGGACGATGAGATGCCCCACGCCGTCGAGCCGCACGAAGAGCTGGGGCAGGATCGCCGCGAGCGGCGCGCGTGCGGACTCCTCGGGATTCCCGTCGCCGCTGACGACATACCGAAGGCCGTGCCCCGTGGGCACGCGAGCGATGCGCAGGTCGCGCAGGTCGCGCGAGAGGGTGGACTGCGTGACGTCCCATCCCTTCCTGGTGAGGAGCTGCCGCAGCTCCTCCTGGCTCCCGACCTCGCGCGTGCCGATGAGTTCGAGGATGGCGTTCTGGCGGTCGCGTTTGCTGGCCGTCACGGGCGGTTCTCCGGTTGCCGCAGTCTACCACGCGCTGGCGCGCGCGGTAAGGAAGCCGTTGACACGGCCGGGTGGCATTAGTATGCATTATCGGTGCATAAGATTCCAGTCGGTGTGCTCGGCGCCTCAGGCTACGCCGGACGCGAGCTCTGCGGTCTCATCCAGCGCCATCCGGCGCTGTCGCTCGCGTTCGCCACGGCCAACTCGCAACGCGGCGAGACGGCCCAGTTGCCCATGGGCGGTACCGTGACCTTCCAGGCAACGGAGGACGTGCGCCTCGCGGACGCCGCGCTCGTGTTCTCCGCGCTGCCGCACGGCACGAGCGCGGAATGGGTCGCGCGGGCGCGCGAGGCCGGCGTGCGCGTGGTCGACTTGTCCGCCGACCTGCGGATCGGCAACGGTGCGAGCGACGGTGTCCCGTACGGACTCACCGAGCTGCGACGCGCCCAGGTGAAGGACGCCGCCTGCGTGGCGAATCCGGGCTGCTACCCGACCTCGGCGCTGGTGGCCCTCCTCCCGTTGCTCGAACAAGGACTCGTGGCGCCGGGCGCGTGCATCGACATCACCGCCGCGAGCGGGGTGAGCGGCGCGGGACTCTCGCCGCGGCTCGACCTGCTCTTCGGTGAGGTCACCGAGAACTACCGCGCGTACGGGGTGGGCAACACGCATCGGCACCTGCGCGAGATGCGCGCGTTCGTCGATGAGTTGCGGAGCGATGTCGACCTGCTGTTCACGCCGCATCTGCTGCCCATCGCGCGCGGCATCCTCTCGACCATCACCGTGCCGCTCAAGAAGCCGCTCGACGATCCGCTCGCCCCTTGGCGCGCCCGCTACGCGGGTGAGCGCTTCATCGAGGTGGTCACCGAGCTACCCGAGTTACGGCACGTCGCGTATCGTAACGTCGTGCGGCTCACGGTCCGTCCGGTGGCCGGTGTCCGCACGCCGACCATCCAGGTGTTCAGCGCGATCGACAACCTCATGAAGGGCGCGGCCGGACAGGCGCTCCAGAACGCGAACCTCATGCTCGGTCTCGACGAAGCCGCGGGACTGCCCGCGTGACCGGCCAACGCCGTCGCTCGGACGCCCAGTCGCCGATCCTGCATCCGCGCAGCGACCGGACGCCGCACGTCGCCTCGCACGTCGGGGCCGACATCGTCATCCGCGTGATCAAGATCGGCGGACGCGCCCAGGGCGACGCGACCTTGCCCGCGCGCCTGAAGGCCGCGGCCGCGGCGCCGGGCACGCGTCTGGTGATCGTGCACGGGGGTGGCGACGAGGTGAGCGCGCTGCAGCGGAGCATGGGCGTCGAGCCGACGTTCGTGAACGGCCGACGTGTCACGAGTGCCGCCGATCTCGACGCCGTGCGCATGGTGCTCTCGGGCACGGTGAACAAGCGCCTCGTCGCGCAGCTCGCCGTCATCGGACTGCGCGCGGTCGGCGTGAGCGGCGAGGATGGCGGCATCCTCACGGCTCGTGTCACGGACCCGGCGTTCGGCCGGGTCGGCGGCGAGGTCTTCGCCGACGCCTCACTCGTCGCCGACCTCCTGAACGGCGGCTGGGTGCCGGTGATCTCGCCGCTCGCGCGCGACCGCGAGTCGGCCGACGGGGCGGGCCTCAACGTCAACGGCGATGACGCCGCCGCCGCGATCGCCGCGAGCCTGGGGGCCGATGAGCTGCTCTTCCTCGCGGACGTCGCCGGGGTGCTCGAGGAAGGCGTCGTCGTGCGCGGCGTCGATCCCGACGGCATCGCGGGCCTCGTGGCCCGCGGGGTCGTGCAGGGCGGCATGCGCGCCAAGCTCGAGGCCGCCACCGCTGCGCTCCGCAACGGCGTGCGCCGCGTCCGCGTCGCGAATCTCGACGGCGTGACTGACTCGTCGGTCGGCACCTCGGTCTCGCTCCACCACACCATCAGCAAGGGCCACGCATGACCACTGTCGCCGCTCCGATGACCGACGCCCTCCTCGGACTCTACCGTCGGGCACCGATGGAGCTCGTGCGCGCGGACGGCGTCCGGCTGTACGACGCGGAGGGCCAGGCGTGGCTCGACTTCGCGGCGGGCATCGCCGTGAACGCGCTCGGCTACAACGACGCCGGCGTGAAGCAGGCGATGCTCGAGGCCGTCGAGACGGGGCTCGTCCACACCTCGAACCTCTTCCGCACCGGTCCGGGCGAACGCCTCGCCGAGAAGCTCGTCGCGGCCTCCTTCGCCGACCGGGTGTTCTTCTGCAACTCGGGCGCCGAGGCGAACGAGGGCGCGTTCAAGATCGCGCGGAAGTGGGGCAAGCTCGAAGGCGGTGTCGCCAAGCACGAGATCCTCGCGCTGCGTGGCGCGTTCCACGGCCGCCTCTTCGGCACCGTCGCCGCGACCGACCGGCCCCAGTATCGCAACCCGTTCCGTCCGCTCGCCGGCGGCATCCACATCCACGAGCGCAGCATCACCGAACTGTCCGCGGTGATCGCCGACGAGACGACCTGCGCCGTGATCCTCGAGCCGATCCAGGGCGAGGGCGGGGTACGGGTGCTCGACACCGGCTTCGTGCGCGAGCTCCGGGCGATGACGCAGGAGCGCAACGTCCTGCTCATCCTCGACGAGATCCAGTGCGGCTACGGCCGCACCGGCACCTTCTTCGCCTACGAGCAGTTCGGGATCACGCCGGACCTGCTCACGCTGGCGAAGCCGATGGCGGCGGGCCTCCCGATGGGGGCGGTGCTGATGACGCAGAAGGTCGGCGATGCGATGCAGCCGGGGGACCACGGCACGACGTTCGGGGGCGGCCCGCTCGTGGCGCATGTGGCGAATCACGTGATCGACCGCATCAACGAGCCCAAGTTCCTCGCGCACGTCGCGAAGGAAGGGAAGTGGTTCGGCGACCAGCTCCTGAAGGTGAAGCAGCGCTCGCCGAAGGTGCGCGCGGTGCGCGGCCGCGGATTCATGTGGGGCCTCGACGTGACCGATCCGGCGAAGGATGTGGTGGGCCGCGCGCTCGACCAGGGGCTGGTCATCGTCTCGGCGGGAGACCACACGCTGCGCCTGCTGCCGCCGTTGGTGATGACCCGCGCCGACCTCAAGCTCGGCATCGAGAAACTCGAGGCGGCGATCGGGTGAGCCGACACCTGCCCTGACGCGAAGCGCCCCGGATGCCGACGGCATCCGGGGCGCTTCGTCGCTCGTGGGGCCATCGGGCCTACATCACGACCTTCGGCTTGGGCTTCGGTGTGATCAGCCCGGGCACGTTGGCGCGCTCGAGCAGCTTGTTGAACCGCTCGACGTCGGTGGTCTCGAGCACCTCGACCTCGCCCTTGAGGGCACTCCACATCCGCTCCAGTTCATCGAGGCGCGCGCGGACCTGCGCGGTCAGGCCCGGATTCCCCTCGACTTGTCCGAGCAGGAAGCCGAACTGCCCGTTGATGCCGTTGGCGTAGTTGATGATGTCCTGCCCGTTGCCGGCCTTCGTGGTCATGCGCGGGTCGAGGGACTCGGCCTTGCCGGTGAGCTTCTTCCCTTCGGCCGAGATGGAATCGGCCATCGGGTCGGACGCCGTGCGCGTGACGATGCCGGTGACCTGTGCGCGCAGGTCGCGTACACGGAGCACCGCGTCGTGGATCTCCCCGATGCGCGTGACGAGGAGGTTGGCGATCGAGTCGCGTTCGGCGATCACCGCGGCGGGGATCGGTTCGAGCCGCGGGTCGGAGCGCACCTCGAACATCTGCGTCTGCGCAGCGGCGCCGACGGTCAGGCGGACCTGATACCGTCCGGGCAACACCTTGGCGCCGCCGCCGGACGGCGCACCGAACAGTTGCACGCCCTGCAGCGTGGTCGGCGCTTCGCGACGGAGGTCCCATGTGAAGCTGTTGATCCCGGCGCGCGGTGCGAGCCGGGCAGGCCCCGTGCCGCTCCGGTTGGAGTACGTCCGCAGCACGGTTCCGCGCGCGTCGAGGAACTCGAGCGAGACCTTGGTCGTCGAGTCGGGCGCGGTCCCCAGGCGGAAATGGACGGTCGCGCCAGTGGGCGGATTGCGGCCGACGCGATTGGCGCCCCCGCCCCCGCCGAATCCCCCGCCGCCGGCGAGCAGGATCGCCGGACGCGGCGCGTACAGGTGCACCGCGGCGCGCGCCACCTCGGCCGTCTGCTGGCGCAGCGGCGACAGGTCGTCGAGGATCCAGAACGCGCGTCCTTCGGTGGACGCGATGAGGTCACCGTGGCGCACCTCGAGGTCGGTCACCGGCGTGACGGGCATGCCGGTGAAGCGCTGCCAGCGCGCGCCGTTGTCGACGGAGAAATACGCACCGTTCTCGGCCCCGGCGTAGAGGAGACCGCGCCGCTCGGGATCCTCGCGCACCACGCGCACCGGTTCACCGGCCTTCAGCCCGTCGACGAGCTTGGTCCACGTGCGGCCGTAGTCCGTGGAGCGGAAGAGGTACGGTTCCGGGTCGCCGACGCGATCCCGCCGGAACGCCACCCAGACCGTCGCCGGGTCGAACGGCGACACCTCGATCTCGTTGACGAGTCCGTCACCGGCCATGGGCGGCGTGACATTGGTCCACGTGGTGCCCCCATCGCGCGTGAGCTGCACGAGGCCGTCATCCGTGCCGACGTAGACCGTGCGCGCGTCGTGCGAGGACTCGTGGATGACGAAGATCGTGCCGTAGACCTCGCCCCCCGCGCCCTCGTTCGTGATCGGTCCGCCGCCCCAGCCCTGCCGCGCCGGATCATCGCGCGTGAGGTCGGGGGAGATGGGCCGCCACGTCGTGCCGCGATCCGTGCTGCGGAAGAGGACGTTGCCCCCATGATAGATGACGTTCGCGTCGTGCTCCGAGACGAGGATGGGTGCGGTCCAGTTGAACCGATATCGCGTCCGGTCCGTGGGTTCGGTGAGGTTCATCTCCGGCCACGGCATGATGTCGCGCGTGAGCATCGTGCGCTGGTCGAGCTCGTCGATGAGGCCCTGATAGCAGCCGCCGTAGACGAAGCGCGGGTCCTTCGCGCTGACGCCGATGTTGGCGCTCTCGCAGCCGGCGCCGTCCCACCAGTCGCGTTCGCCGATGGAGCCGCCGTTGCCGCGGCTCCGGATGATCACCGACGAGTTGTCCTGCTGGCCGCTGTAGAGCTTGTATGGGAAGTCGTCGTCGACCGTCACATGGTAGAACTGCGCCGTCGGCTGGTTGTCCTGCGTGCTCCAGCTCCGGCCCCCGTCCAGCGAGATCGCGGCGCCGCCGTCGTTCGCGTTGATCATCCGGCGCGGGTCGGTGGGGTCGATCCAGAGCCCGTGGTTGTCGCCGTGCTGGGCGTTGACGACGCTGAACGTCGCGCCGCCGTCGATCGACCGGGTGACCGGCGCGTTCATCACCCACACGACATCGGCGTTGGCCGGGTCGGCGATGACGTTCATGTAGTACCAGGAGCGCGTCTGGATGAGGCGATCGCTCGAGAGGAGCCGCCACGAGCGGCCCGCGTCGTCGGAGCGATAGAGCCCCCCCTTCTCGGCCTCGATGATCGCGAACACGCGGTCGGGATTGGCCGGCGAGACGGCCACACCGATCTTGCCCATCAGCGCCGGCAGGCCCTGCGCGAGGCGCGTCCACGTGTCGCCGCCGTCGGTCGACTTCCAGATGCCGCTGCCCGGGCCGCCGCTGCGCACGAACCACGGCTGGCGCTGGTGGTCCCAGAAGGCGGCGTAGAGGATGCGGGGATTGGTCGCGTCCATCGACAGGTCGCTCGCTCCGCTCGTCGCGTTCTCGCCCTTGAGCACGAGCGTCCACGTGGCGCCGCCATCGCGCGAGCGATAGATGCCGCGGTCCGCGGTGCCCTTCCAGCGGTCGCCCTGCGCCGCGATGTAGACGACGTTCGGGTCGGTGGGATGCACGCGGACCGCGGAGATCTGCCGCGTGGCGGCGAGGCCCATGTTGGTCCAGGTGCGCCCCTGGTCCGTGCTCTTGTAGACGCCGTCCCCGTACGGCGAGGACTGGCCGCGGATCGCGTGCTCGCCGCTGCCGACGTAGATCACGTTCGGATCCGACGGCGCGATGGCGATCGCGCCGATGGAGCTCGACGTGAACTGGCCGTCGGAGATGTTGCGCCAGCTGATCCCCGCATCGTCGGTGCGCCACAGTCCGCCCCCGGTGTAGCCGGCGAACCAGGTGAGGCTTTGCCCGGGGATGCCAGCGACGGCCACGCTCCGGCCGCCTCGTGACGGTCCGATGTTGCGCCAGGGGAGCCCGGCATGGTCGCGCAGCGAGGAATCGGCGCGCGTCGCCGAGGCTGACGGGGCCGTCGTGCGTGCCTGCGCCAGGAGGAGTGCCGGGAGGGCGAGCGGCAGGAGGAAGGAGAGCGTGCGACGCATGCGATGGGGGTGTGGGAGGGACCCGCACGTTGGCCCGTCCGGCCGGGTGCGTCAAGCCGAGGCGCTCCGCGCGTGTCGCCGCGATCGCGCGCCCTCGCCTCTGGTGGGAAGCGACGATCGAGGGCAACGTTCGACGTTCGCGTACCGTACCCCCATCCATGACCGCACGACCGACCCATCGCACGCTGCCGCGCGCCCGCGCGCGGCTCGTCATCCTCTCGCTGCTCCTCGCGAGCACCGCCTGCAGCGCCGGGTCGGCCGGAGCGCAGTCGCGCGAGGCGGCGAGGGCGCCGTCGGCGCCTGCAGCGATCGCGCCGACCCTCGTCGTCTTCCTCACGGTCGACCAGCTCGCGAGTGATTACCTCGAGCGCTACGGCGGCAACCTCACGGGGGGGCTCGCACGCCTCCGCGACGGGGGGGCGACCTGGATGCGGGGTCGGCATGACCATGCGATCGCCGAGACCGCACCGGGGCACGCGTCGACCATGTCGGGACGATTCCCGGTGCACACCGGCATCGCGAGCAACTCGCAGGGCGTGAACACCAGCACCGCGCCGCTCATCGGCTCGGCCGATGCCGGCGCATCGCCCTTCCGGTTCCAGGGCACGACGCTCTACGACTGGATGGTGGCAGCGGACCCGCGGACGCGCGTCCTCTCCGTGTCGCGCAAGGACCGCGGGGCGATCCTGCCGATCGGGCGCGCCAAGGTCGACGTGTACTGGTACGTCAACGAGGGGCGGTTCACGACGTCGCGCTACTATCGCGATTCGCTGCCGGGCTGGGTGCGGGACTTCAACGCGATGCGCGCGGCCCAGGCGCATGCGGGTCGGTCGTGGACGCCGTTGCTCCCCGCCGACCGCTACGGCGAGCCTGACACGAACGCGATCGAGAGCCAGGGACGCGACTTCGTGTTCCCGCACGTGATGACGACCGACACGGGCGCGGTCGGCGCGGCGCTCAAGGAGTTCCCATGGATGGACTCGCTCACGCTGGCCTTCGCGCTCGCGGGGCAGCGCACCATGGCGCTCGGCACCGTCGCGGGACGGACGGACTTGCTCGCCGTCTCCCTCTCGACCACCGATGCGGTGGGTCATCGCTACGGCCCGGACTCGAAGGAGATCCACGACCAGATCCTGCGGCTCGACCGCTATCTCGGCGCCTTCCTCGATTCGCTCGATGCGCGCGTCGGCCGGGGGCGCTACCTCGTCGCGCTCACCGCCGATCACGGGATCGCCCCGTTCCCCGAGTGGCGGTCGCCCTACTACGCGAATCACGACGCGCAGCGCGTGGACGCACGGCCGGCCTGGCGCGCCGCGCGCGCCGCGATGCGCGCGCGCGGCATCGACAGCGCCGCGGTCGTCGATGACGACGGGTTCCGCATCGTCGACCCCGACGCCTTCACGCAGCGTGGGGTCGATCCCGACTCGATCGCGGCCGTGTGGGTACGCGCGCTGCGACCGCTCAACGGGGTGCTCCGCGCCGACCTCCTCCGCGACCTCGCGACGGCCGACACGGTGGCCGATCCCGTCGCGCGCCGCTGGCTGCACATGCTCCCGGTGGATGGCCCGGTGCGGGCCGTCGTCACGCTCGAGCCGTTCGGCTACTGGCAATCGGTGAACTACGCGACGCACGGACAGCCGCACGACTATGACACGCAGGTGCCGGTGATCCTCTGGGGGCCCGGCATCCCGGCCGGCCATCGCGCCGGCGAGGTGCGGGTGGTGGACCTCGCGCCGACGCTTGCCGCGCTCCTCGGCGTGCGGCCGCTCGAGCCGCTCGACGGTCGCGTCCTCACGCTGCGCCCCTGACCTTCTTCACGGAGACGCGATGCCCAAGCTGGTGACGCCCCTCGAGCACCGCGCCTTCGGTCGCGGCGGCGCCGTCGGCATCCTCGGCCTCGGCACCCGGCGGCTCGCGGCCGCCGGCCAGCAGGGCGCGATCCGGCTCGTGCGCGAGGCGATCGACGGTGGGGTGACGCTGCTCGAGGTGGCCCCCGAGTACGGCGACGGCCGCACCGAGCGCTGGATCGGGCTCGCCCTCCGCGACGGATACCGCGAACGGGTGCAACTGCTCTGGCAGTGCTGCGCGCACCTCCGCGACTACAAGACGGCGATGCTGCAGTTCGAGGCGACGCTCGGGCACCTGCGCACCGACCACATGGAGTACTGGTCGTTCCATGAGGTCATCTACGACAACGACCCCGACTGGATCTATGATCACGGCGGGCTCGACGCGGCGCAGGAGGCGCAGGACCAGAAGCGCGTCCGCTGGATCGGCTTCCACAGCGAGAAGTCGCCGCATATCGCGCTCAAGCTCCTCGCGCGCGGCTTCCCATGGGACGTCGCGCTCATGCCGCTCAACCCGTTCGACGCGACCTTCCGTTCCTTCGAGCGACAGCTGCTCCCCGAGATCATCAAGCGGGGCGGGGCGGTGATCGGCACCAAGCCGCTCGCCGGCGGGGCGATCCCCGCGAACCGGGTCATCAAGGCCGAGGACGCGCTGCGGTACGCCTGGTCGCTCCCGGTGGCCTCGGTGCTGGTGGGCTGCGACTCCTCGGCGGTCCTCAAGAAGACGCTCAAGAGCGCCGCCGGCTTCAAGGCGTTCCACGCGGGCGAGATGGATGCGCTGCGCCAGAAGGCGCGGCCGACCGCGGGCGATGGGCGCTACGAGCGCTACAAGACCACGCAGGATCTCGACGGCGCCCCGGGGAAGGCGGCGCATGGATTCGACTAGGAGCAGGTGGAAGGCCGACGGCGGATCGACAGGAGCGGACGCATGAACCCCACACGGACCCGGATCTCGTGACGCGACTCAGGCACACCCTTCTCGCGCTGCTCGCGCTCGCCGCCCCCTGCGGCGCCCCGCTCAGCGCACAGCAGCTCACCGGCTACGCCCCGACGCGCGCGGCGGCGCAGCGCGCGGCCGAACAGGCCGCGACGGCGCGCGCGGATTCGGCGCGCATCGGGATGCTCGCGCGCGCACTCGCCGACCGGCCGCACATCGCCGGCACCGCCGCGCAGGCCCGGACGCGCGACCTCGTGATCGAGGCGCTCAAGTCCGCGGGCATCCAGACCGAGGTGCGCGAGTACCGGGTGTGGCTGCCGCACACCGTCGAATACGGTGTCTGGCGCGTCACTCCGAACGCGAAGGAACTCGACCTCCGCGAGGGGCGCATCGCCGAGGACCCGACGACGCTCGCCCATGACGAATACCCGACGGTGAACGGTTACAGCGGGACCGGTGACGTGACCGGCGAGGTCGTGTACGTGAACTACGGCCTCATCGAGGACTACGCAGTGCTCGACTCGATGGGCGTCTCGGTGCGCGGCAAGATCGCGATCGCGCGCTACGGGCGCAGCTTCCGCGGCATCAAGGCGCGCGAGGCGGAGAAGCATGGCGCGCTCGCGCTGCTCATGTACAGCGACCCGGCCGACGACGGCTATGTGCAGGGCGACGTCTATCCGGAGGGGCCGTTCCGCAACGAACGCGGCGTGCAGCGCGGGAGCGTGATGAACGGCGCGGGTGATCCCAGCACACCGGGCTACCCGTCGCTCGCGAACGCCCCGCGCATCCCGCTCGCGCAGATGCCGGTGCCGCGCATCCCGGTGCTGCCGCTCTCGTACGGCAACGCGGTCGAGCTGCTGAAGGACGTGCGCGGGTCGCAGATCCCCCGCGGATGGCAGGGCGGACTCGCCTTCCGCTATCATGTCGGACCAGGCCCGGTGCGCGCGCGGGTGAAGGTGTGGAGCGATTCCGCGACCGCCGCCGTGAAGCCCATCTGGGACACGTTCGGCGTCATCCGGGGCACCGACTTCCCCGACGAGGTGATCGTCATCGGCGGGCATCGCGATGCGTGGAGTCCGGGGGCGGTCGACAACGTGTCGGGGACGGTGAGCGTGATCGAGGCCGCGCGCGCCGTCGCCGAGCAGATGCGGAGCGGCTGGCGTCCACGGCGCACGCTGCTGTTCGCCACATGGGACGCCGAGGAGTGGGGACTCGTGGGGTCGACCGAGTACGTCGAGGACGATTCGCTGCGCCTCATGACGGGCGGGGTCGCGTACCTGAACCAGGACGTGAGCGCGAGCGGCCCGAGCTTCGGCGGTGGCGGCACGCCGACGCTCCGTGAGGTGCTCCGCGATGTGACGCGCGGGATCGCCGACCCGAGCGGGGAGGGGAGCATCTACGAGGTATGGCGCAAGCGCAGTGGCGTGCGCGCGGGGAGCGAGCCGGCGATGGGGGATCCCGGCGGCGGTTCCGACTTCGCGGGCTTCTACAACCACCTCGGCATCCCGCATTCCGACTGGGGCTTCGGCGGCGGCAACGGCATCTATCACTCCAACTACGACTCGTACTCGTTCATGGAGCGCTTCGGCGATCCGGGCTACCGCTACCACGCGGCGGCGGCGCGCATCGGCACGGCGATGATGATGCGGCTCGCCAACGCCGACGTGCTGCCGTACGACTATGCCGAGTTCGCCCGCACCATGCGGAGCTATCTCAAGCCGATCGACGACAACCTCCGAGCGAAGGGATGGCCCGGGTCGAGCGCGCCGCTCGCCGCGGCGATCGATCGCATGGAGCGCGCGGCGCTGGCGTTCGCGACCGCGCGCGATGCCGCGCTCGCGAGCGGCCTCCCGCCCGCGCGGCAGCAGGCCACCAACGCCGCGCTGCTCAAGGTCGAGCGCGCGATGACGCGACCGGAGGGCTTGCGTTCGCGACCGTGGTATAGGAATCTCATATACGTCGCGGATGTCGATAACGGGTACAGCAACATGGTGTTCCCGTCGGTCAACGAAGCGATCCGCTACGGCGATGCGGCGTTGTTCGAGCGCGAGCTCGCCGATCTCGTGCGACGGTTCGACGCGGCCACCGCGGCGCTCGAGGCCGCGCGCACCGAGGTGCAGCGCCGATAGCGGGGCGGGGGTGGTTCCGGGACCACTCCCGCAGGGCGAGGGGGCATCGTGCGGCGCGAGCCGGCGATGCCCCCTCGCGTATATTCCGCGGATGCCGCTCTCGAGCGACGAACTCCAGCGTTACGCGCGCCATCTCGTGCTCCCGCAGGTCGGCGAGTCCGGTCAGGAGCGCCTCCGCGCCTCGTCGGCGCTGATCATCGGGCTCGGCGGTCTCGGCTCGCCCGCGGCGCTCTACCTCGCCGCGGCCGGCGTCGGCCGGCTCGGCGTGGTCGACCACGACACCGTCGCGGTGCACAACCTCCAGCGGCAGGTGCTGCACGACACGGCGGCGATCGGTCTGCCGAAGACCGCCTCGGCGCGTGCGCGGATCGAGGCGCTCAATCCGCACGTGCGTGTCGACACGTGGCAGGTGGCGCTCACGCGCGAGAACGCGCGCGGCATCATCGCCGACCACGACGTGATCCTCGACGGCACCGACACGTTCGCCACGCGCTATCTCGTGAACGACGCGTGCGTCCTCGAGCGCAAGCCGTACGTCCACGCCAGCGTGCACCGCTTCGAGGGGCAGCTCGCCGTGTTCGGCACCGAGGACGGGCCGTGCTATCGCTGCCTGCACCCCGCGCCGCCACCGGCGGGCAGCGTCCCGAGCTGCGCCGAGGGCGGCGTGCTCGGCGTGCTGCCGGGCCTGCTCGGCACGATGCAGGCGGCCGAGGCGCTCAAGCTGCTGCTCGGGATCGGCACGTCGATGGCCGGACGGATGCTGGTCGTCGATGCGCTCGCCACGCGATTCCTCGAGGTCGGGGTCGCGCGCGACCCGTCATGCGCCTGGTGCGCGACGCGGACCGCGACCGCACTGCTGGAGGACTACGCGGCGTTCTGCGGCGAGAGGACCACGGTCGCTGATCCGGCCGCGCGCGCGGATGACCTGCCGGCCGACGCGACGACCATCACCCCGCGCGAGCTCGCGATGCGGCTCGCGCGCGGTGACCGCCTGCGCGTGATCGACGTGCGGGAAGCGTGGGAGCTGCGCACCGCGTCACTCGAGGCGGCCGAGCCGATCGTGATGTCGTCCATCCCCGCGCGCCAGGGCACGCTGCCGCGCGATGCGACCTACGTCGTGCTGTGCCACCATGGCACGCGCAGCGCGATGGTCGCGGACTATCTCCGCTCGGCGGGGATCGCGCGGGTGCTCAACCTCGAGGGCGGGATCGACCGGTGGAGCGTCGAGGTGGACCCGAGCGTGCCGCGATACTGATGGCCTCCGCGCTCACGTGGGGGCTCGCCGTCGCGGGCGCCGTCTATGCGCAGCGCTGGTGGCGAGCACGCCGGCGGGAGCGTCGCTTCCGGGCGCGGTTCACCTTCCGGGACGACGGCATCATCGCCGGAGCGGAGCCGCGGACCTACGGATCGCACAGCGGGCGCGCGGTGCTGCTCCTCCACGGGTACAACGACTCGCCGGCCTCGCTCGACGGCGTCGCGCGCGCGCTGCACGCGGCCGGCTGGACCGTGCGGTTGCCGTTGCTCCCGGGGCACGGGCGCGCCTTGCGCGCCTTCGATGCATGGACCGCCGACGAGGTGCTCGTGCAGGCGCGGGACGAGTACGCACAGCTTCGCGCGACCCATGCGACGGTCGTGGTCGGCGGGATCTCGATGGGTGGTGCGGCGGCGACGTGGCTCGCCGCCGAGACCGACGCCGACGGGCTGATCCTCTATGCGCCGATGCTCTTCGTCCCCGCACAGATGCAGGTCGCGGTGAGCACCGCACGGCTCTGGGGCCTGTTCACCAAGTACATCTCGGGCGGCGGGCGCCGGTCCATCCGCGATCCCGAGGCGCAGCAGCGGATGATCGCGTACGGCTGTTCCACGCGGCGATCCCTCGAGGCGCTCGAGCAGATCGCCAAGGGGACCACCGTGCGGCTCGGGTTCGTCCACGAGCCGACGCTCGTGCTCCAGTCCGAGGACGACAATCGTCTGCCCCATGCGCAGTCCGTGCGCGCGATCGCGCGCATCGGCGCGAAGGACCGCACCGTCATCTGGACGCGCGGCGCGGGTCACGTGCTGACGGTCGACTACGGCTGGGAGGACATCGCCGCGCGCACCGTCGCCTGGCTCACCGCGCGCTACTGATCCGTCGGGTCTCGCCGGGCGAGAGGACCCACAGCCGCTCGGCCGGGCGCCCGGCCGCGTGCCAGAGTTCACGCGTCAGGCGCGGCGGCTCGTCAGGCGGCTCATCCGTGAGCACGAAGGTGCCCCAATGCATCGCGACCATGATCGTGGGGTGGTCGGCGTGCGGTCGCGTGAGCGCGGCGAAGGCCTCGAGGGCGTCCGGCGGGTTCATGTGCACGGGGCGCATGAACCAGCGCGGCTCGTACGCGCCGACCGGCATCAGCACCACGTCGCAGGGCCCGAGATGCGCGCCGATCGCGGCGAACTCCGGATGGAGACCGCTGTCCCCGACGAAGTAGATGCGCTGCCCCGCCGATTCGACCGACCAGCCGCACCAGAGCGTGCGGTCGCGGTCGAAGGGCGTGCGGCCGGAGAAGTGGGCCGCGGGCAGGCAGGTGACCGTGGCATCGCCGATGCGGGCCGAGGTCCACCAGTCGCGTTCGACGAGCCGCGACACCCCGCGCGCACGGAGGCGCGCCGCCACGCCGAGCGGAGCGCACCATGTCGCGTCCGGATGCGCACGAGCGAGATGGCGGACGCTCGCGTCATCGAAGTGGTCGTAGTGATCGTGGGACTGCAGCACGAGGTCGATCGGCGGCAGCGCGTCGAGCGCGAGTCCGGGCGCGTGGCGGCGTCGCGGCCCGGCGAAGCCGAAGGGCGAGGCACGGTCGCCGAAGACGGGATCGGTCAGGATGTTGACGGCGCCGAGCTGCACGAGGAAGGTCGAGTGTCCGACGGCGGTGATGCGGAGCGCGTCATCCGCCGCGCGGGGATGCGCGTGCGCCGACGCGACGAGCGCGGGCGCCGCGACGGATGGCGGCGGTCCGCGCCGGATCCGTTCGGCGATCCACCGGACGAGTCCGCCGAGCCCCGTCGGTCGCGTGCCGGGCCAGGGGTTGCGGAAGCCGCCGCCGGGGCGATGATGCACGGGGCGCGCACCGGACGGCGCCGTGGTAGATTCCGGGTTCACGCGAGCGGACGAGGTCGGAGTCGATGGCGGATATCACGTGCCAGAAGTGCGGGCAGACGAAGGCGGGCTTCGAGCGCCCCCCGTTCCCGGGGGCGATCGGGGCGCGGATCCTCGATGGCACCTGCCCCGATTGCTGGCAGCTGTGGCTCAAGCAGCAGACGATGCTGATCAATCATTACGGATTGAACGTAATGGACCCGCAAGCCCGTCAGTTCCTCACGCGCAACATGGAAGCGTTCCTGTTCAAGGCGGGCGCGGTCGACGAGGTCGACACGACGAAGCAGGGCACGATCGCGCACTGAGCGCGGGGAGGGCGCGTGGATCGCGCGCCCGTCGCTTGACTTTAGTAACATCGCGCGACTAATTGCGCGCACGATGCGCGACCGTCCTGCCGCTCCCGTCGCGCGTGCCGGCCGTCCGCCGGCCGGCGCCTCGCTCGACCTCGTCTGCTGCTGCGCGGTGGGTCGCCACCTGGCCGTGCTGGTGCGCGCGGCGGCGCGCGGCGCGCTCGCGACACTCCCGTGGAGCACGGTCGATCCCGGCGCGACCCTCGAGGCGTCCGCCGCCCGGTTCGCGCGGGAGCAGCTCGGGCGCGCGCCGGCGTGGATCGCGCAGGTCGGCGCCACGAGTGACGGGCGGAAGCATCCCTCCGGCGCTCCCCTGTCGGTGAGCTTCGTCGCGGTGGCGCCGAGTGGTACGGTCGCGCCCGACGGCATGGCGTGGGTGCCGGTGGGCGAGCTGCCCCCCCTCGCGCCGCGGCAGATGGGGATGGTCCCGGCGGCCGTCGCCGCGCTCCGTGACCGCATGGACCTGGCCCCGATCGCGTTCCGGATGCTCCCCGCGGAGTTCACGCTGAGCGAACTCCAGCAGATCTACGAGCTGCTGCTCGGGCGCCGGCTCCACAAGGCGAGCTTCCGCCGCGCCCTGCAGGCGGCGTACCTGGTGGAGCCCACCGGATCGTGGCGGTCGGAGGGCCGGGGTCGTCCGGCGCAGCTCTTCCGCTACGCGCCGCGCCGCCGCCGCGGCCTCCGCCGCTCGGTCCGCTTCGAGCTCCTCGGCTGACGGGCGCCGCCAGCGCGACACGACCGTGACAGCATCCCCCCTTGCCGGGTAGTATCAATAGTTGCAATGTGTATCTAACGGCCAAAGGAGGGGATGGTGCTCGCCTATCTCGACTCCCTGTTGGATGCGCTCTCCGTGCGCGATGTCGCGGCGGTCGAACGCCTGCTCGCGCATCCGCTCGCGCGGATCCTGCCCGACGCGGCGCGGGACGAGGCGCTGCGGCTCGGCCGCGGCGATGGGGATGCCCTCGCCGCACCGCTGCATGTGATGCGACTCCGGCACCTCACCGCGGAGTTGCTGCGTGAGGAGCCCGTCGTCGCGGATCGCGCCGAGACGGCGCCTGCCGCGGCGGTCGATGCCGCTCGCGACGCGCGTCGCCCCGCGCCGACCCGCGCGCCGCGCGCCGGGCGGCTGGTGCAGATGGAGCTGCCGCTCTCGGCGTGACCGGCCGCGGCGCTCAAGGGGCGTTGCCGACCGCCCACCGCCGCCAGCTCTCGTGGTCGAAGTGCCACCACTCGGCGTCGAACACCGTGAAGCCCTCGTCCTGCATCGCGCGCCGCAGGCGCGCGCGGTACCACCGTTGCTCCGACGTGCCGCCGGGATAGAACGGATACGCGCGGGGCGAGAACTCGTCGTAGCCGCTCACCATCGGCACGGCCCGCCCGGTGCGCAGGTCGTAGAGCGACAGGTCCACCGCCGCGCCGCGATTGTGCCGTGAGCCGGTCGCCGGGTCGGCGACGAAGATCCGCTGCGCCTCCGGCGTCGCGTCCCAGAACATCCTCGTGACGTACCACGGGCGGTAGGCATCGTGGATGAGCAACCCGAGGCCCTCGGCCGCGAGTGTGCGCTGCACGCGCGCGAGTGCCTCCGCGGCAGGGCGCTGCAGGCGCGCCTGCGCGCGATCGTACATCACGGCGCCCATGAAGTTGTCCGTCGTCGCGTAGCGCACATCGAGCCGGATCCGCGCATCGAGGGTGGTGAGGTCGACCAGTGCACCCGTCTCGCGACCCGGTTGCGGCGGCGGCGTGGCGGCGAGGGCCTCGCGCCGGAGCTCGGCGATGGGGCGCTGCGGTGTGATGCGGAACGTGGAGCCGTCCTCCGGCGCGATCGCGCGGCGCGCGAACCGCACGCCACCCAGGTCGAGCGCCGTCACGCGGCCGTCGGTGGACCGCACGAGGCGCAGCGTCTCGCCCGCGTAGAGGCCGCGCGGTGGGAAGCGCAGCCGTTCCCCGTCGACGACCTCGAGCGGATACAGTCCGAACCACTCGATGAGCGCGAAGAGGCTCCCCTCGCGCTCCAAGAGGTAGAGGACGTCGTGGTCCCAGCCGTACTCGCCGATGAGCGCGCGCCACTCGGCCGGCGGTGCTGCCGGCCGGTGGTCGGCGTCGCGGGTGAGGGTGTCGCCCGCCCAGGCGATGCGTGCGCGCGCCGCACGCGCCGGGAGGACCGTCAGCGCGTCGCCGAAGCGCAGTCGTCCGTCCGCGACGAGTGCGCTGTCGCCCACCGCGCGCAGGACCGTGGGGAATCCGCCCCGCAGATCGTCGAGCCAGAGGTCGCCGAGCCGGTCCTCGAGCACGACGGTGCGCGTGCGCCCGCGATACGTCCCCTCGAGCGCGCGTCGCGCCTCGGGCGCGATGACCTCCGTGACGCGTGGTGCGACGAGCGGCCGTCCGGCCTTCGCCGCGCGCAGCAGCCGCAGCGCCTCGTCGGCGATGCGTGTGGAGATGGCATTCGCGCCGTCGAGGGTCAGCGAGACGGCGACCCCGAGGCGCTCGTCGGGCAGTGCCGCGAGCTCGGTCGCGAAGCCGTAGTGCCATCCGCCGTGTCCGATGCGCCGCGCGCCGTCGAGCGTGCCGAGCGCGAAGCCCAGGCCGAAGAGGCCGGAGGCGACGCCCGACCCGTCGCCCCACATCGCGTGGAGCGTGCCCTCCTGCAGGACGCGGCCCGCGGGACCCACGCCGCCGGCGAGCAGCATCCGGAGGAAGTTGGCGAGATCGACCATGGACGCCGAGAGTTCCGAGGCCGGGCCGAGACCGAGCGGGAAGGTCGGCGCGGCGAACGTGCGCCCATCGAGCGTCCACATGGTGCCGCGTGCCCGCGCGGCCAGGAGCGCAGCGTCGGGGGCGAAGCTGGCGCTGACCATCCCCGACGGCACGAGCACGTCGCGTCGCATCACCTCGGCGAACGGCAGTCCACTCTCGATCTCCAGCAATCGGCCGGCGAGCGCGATCGCCGCGTTCGAGTACTTGGTGACCGTACCGGGTGCATACACCAGCGCCGTGCCGTTGAGCGACGCCACGGTCGCCGCGAGCGTCGGAGCGGTGGGGTCGAAGTAGTGCCCGACCGGCGGCTCGCGGACGATGCCGCTCCGGTGCTGCAGCAACTCGCGCAGCGTGGGCATGCGCCCGAAGGCGTTGCGCGGCGCGAAACCCGGTGCGTAGCGCGCGACCGACGAGTCGAGGGCGAAGCGCCCGCGCTCCACGCGCTGCATGATGCCGATGTCGGTGAAGAGCTTGGAGACCGACGCGACGCGGAACGGCGTCGTGGCGACGACGGGACGTGTGGAGTCGGCGGGGTCGACGCGCCCGAATCCCTTGGCCCATATGATGCGCTCGCCGTCCACGAGCGCGATCGCCAGACCGGGGATCCGGTGTTGCGCCATCTCTGCCGTGATGAACCGTTCGATCGCCGCGGCGGGAGCGGCGTCGCGAGGTTGCGCCGGGATGGAATCCTGCGAGAGCGCGACGGCCAGCGCGGCGACGAGGGAGAGGGAGGTCACGGGAGACCGATCGAGGATACGGTGGCCGCGGGCGCCTGGTGCGCGCGCGGAGGACTCGCTTCCGACTGGAATACGCGCGCGAGGGGACGGACGCAAGAATGACGAACGCTCCCGGCGCATGCGCCGGGAGCGTTCGTGCGGCCGAAGCGTCGTGCGCTCAGACCTTCGTGACGTTCGCTGCCTGTGGCCCCTTCTGCCCCTCGACGATCTCGAATTCCACCTTGTCGCCCTCGGCGAGGGACTTGAATCCCTGCGAGGAGATGGCGCTGTAGTGCACGAACACGTCCGGACCACCATCACGCTGGATGAAGCCGAACCCCTTCGCGTCGTTGAACCACTTCACGGTGCCGTTGATGCGGGCCATCTGAGTGTTGCTCCTGTGCTCTTGCGGACGGTGGAAGGTTCGTGGGTTCAGGCCGCGCCGGCGATGTACCGGGCGGTGCGACCGCAGGCGACGCACTTGAGGATCACGTGCGACTTGGGCGGTGGGGGCGCGTGCCCCGGCTCACGGTGGATCGAGCCCGAGCAGGAGGGGCAGCTGAGCGGATCGCCGTTCCGATCGCTCGCGATGAGGTGGAGGGCCTGCGCGGGATTGTACGAGTTGGGTCGTGGCTTCCGCATGCGGTCTCCGACTAGGTCGTGAGGCGACGTCTCCGGTGTGGAGACACCGCGAAGAATGGAAGCAAATTAATCGGCAAGGGCCTAAAACGCAGTCCTGTCAGGACTTATAGGCTGTTTATCTATATACTAAAACAACGGAATACAGCGTAACTCCCTAAGAGACAGCCGGTTACAACCGAAAGTGGTGTGGAAAACGGCCGGCATTCATATTGTCCCGATTGTGTCAC
This sequence comes from uncultured Gemmatimonas sp., assembly GCA_964464585.1. Lineage (GTDB taxonomy): Bacteria > Gemmatimonadota > Gemmatimonadetes > Gemmatimonadales > Gemmatimonadaceae > Pseudogemmatithrix. Next base: position 114,943 of record CAYXGS010000003.1, read on the forward strand.
AGCGAGGGTTTCGGAGGTGCCGGCGCGCACCCCTGCGTCCGGCGCGTATCCACGATCGAGAACACCCGCCACGCGCCGTCCAGCCGCGCGAGCAGCAACGCGTCGACACCGCAGTGCGAGAATCGATCGCCCGCGAAGAACCAATAGTCGACCCACACACTCGCCAGATCGCCGTCGACGTGGACCACGGGATTCGCGAGCCGTTCATCGAGCACGAGTCCGGTGGGCGCGCGACCTACGCTGGTGATCCACGCGTCGACCGGTTCGACGCGCACCGCGCCAGAGACGAGCGACTGCATCGACGCGTTCGACGTGAAGCTGGCGCGCATGGCGAGGGTGTCTCGCATCCGCATCGCGTCGAACAAGCGCGTGACCACACGGTACGCGGCGTCGTGTTCGGGGGACTGTGCGGCGGCGGACGGACTCGGCGCGAGCACGCTCAGCGCCGCGGCCGCGAAGAGGAGGCGCGCGGCGCGCCGAAGCCCTTGACCGGTCGAACGGTGCATCGCCTTCCTCAGGACGGGGTGGGAGACCTCACCCCGTGAGTACTGGCAAAGCGCGAATTCGTTCCTGCCACTCCTTGGGACCCGACTCGTGGACGTTGTGCCCCGCCGCGTCCACGGCGACCGTCACGGGCATCTCCGCGACGTCGAACTCGTAGATCGCCTCCATGCCGAGATCGGCGAAGGCGACGACGCGCGCGGAGCGGATCGCCTTGGACACGAGGTAGGCGGCGCCACCGACGGCCATGAGGTACGCCGCCTTGTGCTTGCGGATGGCCTCGAGGCCGGCCGGACCGCGCTCGGCCTTCCCGATCATCGCGATGAGGCCGGTCCGCTCGAGCATCATCTCCGTGAACTTGTCCATGCGGGTCGCGGTCGTGGGGCCGGCGGGGCCGACCGCCTCGTCGCGCACCGGATCCACCGGGCCGACGTAGTAGATCATGCGATTGGTGAAGTCGACGCCCGCGGGGAGCCCTTCACCCTTCGCGTAGAGGTCCGCGATCCGCTTGTGCGCGGCGTCCCGACCGGTGAGCAGCTTGCCGTTGAGGAGCAGGCGGTCGCCCGCCTTCCACGTCGCGACTTCGGCGGCGGTGAGCGTGTCGAGGTTCACGCGCTTCGCGTTCACGTCGGGCTTCCAGGTGACATCCGGCCAGTCACTGAGCTTCGGCACGGGCAGCGTGGCGACGCCGGAGCCGTCGAGCGTGAAATGCGCGTGGCGCGTGGCCGCGCAGTTGGGGATCATCGCGATCGGCTTCGACGCGGCGTGCGTCGGATAGTCGAAGATCTTCACGTCGAGCACGGTGGAGAGCCCGCCGAGCCCCTGCGCGCCGATACCGAGCGCATTGACCTTGTCGTGGAGCTCGATGCGCAGCTCCTCGATCCGGTTCCGGGGTCCACGCTGCTTGAGCTGGGCCATGTCGATGTGCTCCATGAGCGACTCCTTCGCCATGAGCATGGCCTTCTCGGCCGATCCGCCGATGCCGATGCCGAGCATGCCGGGCGGGCACCAGCCCGCGCCCATGAGCGGCACGGTCTTGAGCACCCAGTCGACGATGGAGTCGCTCGGGTTGAGCATCGCGAACTTGGACTTGTTCTCGGAGCCGCCGCCCTTGGCGGCGAGCTTCACCTCGACCGTGTCGCCGGGAACGATCTCGTAGTGGACGACCGCCGGCGTGTTGTCCTTCGTATTCTTGCGGCCGAACGCGGGATCGGACACGATCGACGCGCGCAGCACGTTCTCGGGGAGGAGGTAGGCGCGGCGCACGCCCTCGTTGACCATCTCCTGCACGGACATCGTCGCGTCCCAGCGGACGTTCATCCCGACCTTGAGGAAGACGACGACGATGCCGGTGTCCTGGCAGATCGGGCGGTGGCCCTCGGCGCACATCCGCGAGTTGGTGAGGATCTGCGCGATCGCGTCCTTGGCGGCCGGGCTCTGCTCCTTCTCGTACGCCTCCGCGAGCGCGTGGATGTAGTCGAGCGGATGGAAGTACGAGATGTGCTGGAGCGCGTCGGCGACGGACTGGATGAAGTCCTGCTGCTTGATCGTGGTCATGCCTGAAACCTATCGCATCATCGTGGGATCGACGGCCCGCACCACGTCGGCGGTGAGCCCCATGACCTCCGCGGCCTCGGTGCCGCGTCCGCGCGACTGGAGCGCGCGTGCGAGCTGCTGACCGGCGACCGCATACATGAGCGGGATGTTCGCCGATGCCTTGTCGGTCCATCGGCCCTCGTGCACGACCTGCCGCGCGCCGCGGTACGACCTCCAGAGCTCGAGCGAGCGCGGGATGTCCACCCAGGTGCCGTCGATCCGCGCGGTGTCGGGATCCTCGCGCACGGCGTCGGGCACGAGCTCCAAGACGAGGCCGACGCGCTTCACATACGCGCCGAGCCCGAGGTCCTCGGCGTATGCTTGCGAGGAGAAGTAGATGGGCCGGGCAGGGAACGAGTCGCGGATCGCACGATAGACGAGCAACTGATCACGCACGAGGTAGCGCGGCGGGATCATCGCGCGGATCGCGCCGTGCGTGAAGTACGAGGTGTCGCGATTGGGGTACATCGCGGGGATGGAGTCCAGTCCATCGTCGTCGAGCTTCCAGATGGGCGCACGCCGGTTGAGCTGTCGCGCGTACCAGTCCATGCCGAGGTAGGGTGTGAGCGCGACGGTCACGTCACGACGCACCTGCTCGACCGACTGCGCGTACCACACCGGGAAGGAATCGTTGTCGCCAGCGGTGATCAGCAGCCCGCCGGGTTCGACGGACGAGAGGAGGTCCTTGCCCCACTCGGTGGTGAACGCCTGTCCGGCTCGCGACGCGTCGCGCCAGTTCGCGACCACGGCCAGCACCACCGCTGCCGTGAGGACGGCCTGTGCGACGCGCGGCTTCCACGCGCGACTGAGGGCCGCGATGCCGAGCCCGGCGAGCACCCCCCAGAGGGCGAAGGTCCACATGAAGAAGTAGTCGCGGTCGCGCGGCTCGCGCTCGACGAGGTCACCGAGATCGAGGCGCTGCGTCCACCCGTAGCGGAAGTTCAGGTAGTAGACGAGCAGGACGGTGAACGTCAGCGCGAGTGAGCCGAAGTACCATCCGCGCGCGTCGCGTCGCAGGGAGACGAGACCCGCGACGCCGAGGAGGAGCGCCGCGATCGCGATCAGGCTCTGTGTCGTCGCATTGCGTCCGCCGAGATCGCGGAACCACTGCCAACGGAAGTACTGCCAGTACATCCCGATCTGTGCCGAGAGGGGACCGCGGCGCGCGAGGACGGCGTTGCCGCCGTACTGCTCACGCTGGATCGTGCCCTTCAGCCGGCGGGCGGTCTCGGCGCTGAACGTGCAGGACGCGGCGATGCGTCCGTTCTCGCAGGCGCTGATCGCGCTCTCGTTGACGTAGGGCTGGTGCGCCGCGCGGATGGGGAGCACCGCGAACGGCGTCACCCCGCCGATGAACGCGATGACGAAGAGGGCGAGGAGTCTCCACTGGCGCAGCACCTGCGGACGCTGGCGGATGACCGCGAGCGCGGTGGCGGGTCCGGTGAGCAGTCCGGCGGGATGGATCGCGTAGACGAGGCCCGTGATGTAGGCGATGAGCACGAGCTGGCGATCGCTGCCGCGCTCCTCGGCGGTGTCGATCCAGCGGAGCAGCAACCAGGAGACGAGCGCCAACCCCACGAGCGCGAGCGGGTAGACCTTCTCCATCACGACGCTCTGGTTCCACACCGTGAAGGCCGTCGCGGCGAGCCCCGCCGCCGCGGCCGCCGCGATGAAGCGATGCACGCGGTTCTCGAACGAGCCGCGGAGCAACCGTTCCGCGCAGAGGAACCAGAGGCCCGCCGCGATCGCCCCACAGAGGGCGGCGAGGAGGTTGATGCGCACCGCGATCGTGTCCGACAGCGGGACCATCGTCGCGATGCGCGCGACGAGGAGGAACAGCGGATTCCCGGGTTGGTGCGGGATCCCGAGCGTGTGCGCCGCGGCGACGTACTCGCCGGCGTCCCACATGGCGACGGATGGGGACAGCGTCGCGAAGTACAGCAGGAAGACCGCGGCGGTCACTCCGCCGGCGACGAGGTGATGCGGGGCTGGGCGCATGGCTCGAATGTACCCCGCGGTCGCCCGGTCGGCCTCCGGCCTGCCCGGTCCGCTCAGTCCCAGGAATGCGCGCGTTTCCAGACGCGCCGTTCGAGCCGCCAGCTGCGCTTGCTGGAGAACTCGAGGTCGTCGGTCGGGAAGAGCTCGCTGTCGGTCACGGCCTCGCTGAAGTCGTTGCCCTTCGCCGAGGTCTGGTCGGCGAAGTGGAGGATCTCGGCTTCGAGGGTCATCGGCCGCACCGCGGCGCCGTACTCGAGGATGCCGTGATGCGACTGGATGAAATGATGGAGCTCGAGGCGCTGGGAATCGCCGAGCGTGCCGGCGGGGAGCGTGCGCAGGCGATCCTCGAGCATCAGGGAGCCGAGCACGATGTGCCCGAGGAGATACCCGGCCTGCGTGTTCTCGAATCCCGAGAGGCGGACGGCGTAGCTCTCGACCTTGCCGATGTCGTGCAGCAGCGCGCCCGCGGTGACGAGCGCGACGTTGCCGCGCATGGTGCGCACCGATTCGCGGGCGATGTTCGCGACCTCGCAACTGTGGAGGAGCAGGCCGCCGATCATCGCGTGATGGCCGCGCGTCGCGCCGGGGGCCTTCGCGAAGCGCTCGCGGAAGCCGTCGTCGGCGAAGAAGAGGTCGAGCGCCTTCCGCAGCGGGCCCTTCATCTCAGCGCGCCAGGCGTCGACGCGCGCCCAGAGCTCGTCGATGCTCACGCTCACACGCGGGAGGAACTCGTCGGGGTCGGCCCCACCGGTCGCGACGACGCGCGGCGGCGCGGTGAGCTTGAGCTGTTTGGCACCCTTGTAGAGCTCGATCGTGCCGATCACCTGCACGACCTGTCCGGGGCGCACGCCCTCGATGACGGGGACCTGCTCCTTCCAGACGTTCACCGAGAGCACGCCCGAGGCATTGCCGAGCTTGAGCACGACGAAGGGATCGCCGGTCTTGGTCGTCTTGTCGTCGCGCTCGCGCACGAGGAGCTCGTGCTGGACGCGGTCACCGGCGGCGAGGCGGGGGATGTCGAGTGGTGCCATGGGCGGGCCTAGGGGCGTGAGGCGCGCGCGGTGCACGCGAGCCAGGACTGCGGGTGATGACGGAACTCGTCGACGAGTCCCGCGCGGATCTCGGGGGCGATGGAGGCGAGCTCGGGGAAGGCGCCGGGATCGCGCACCACGACTTCGAGTCTGCGCACATCGTGCGTCGCGGCGAGGCGTTCGGTCAAGCGCGCCGTCACGCCGGGACGAGCGAAATCGTGCGTCTCGACGAGCAGGTCCGTGCGCGCGAGCGCCGGCGCCCGCGCGAGGTCGAGGAGTTCGTCCTCGAATCCCTCGCAATCGACGACGGCGAGCGCCCGCGCATCGGAGGCGGCGAGCAGGGCGCCGAGTCCCACGGCGTCGAGCCGCACGAGCTGGGAGAGCCGATCGCTGACGCCGTTGGCTTCCGCGGTCGCGGCGCAGGCGCGCTGGGCGAGCGGATCGGGATCCACCGCGACGATGGTCGCGCGGGGGAGGCGGCGCGCCAGTCCGACGACGTAGTAGCCGTCGCCGGAGCCGATGTTCACGACGAGTTCCGGCGCGCGGGCGACCAGCGCCTCGATCGCGTCATGCAGCTCGCACTCGTAGGCGCCGATCAGCTTGGCCGAGTGGACGATGTCGCCCCGACGGCGCGGGTAGTGCAGGCCGGCGAACGGTCCGCGTTGCACCCGATCGTCGAGTCGCACGGCGAGCGCGCGCGCCGACTCGCGCAGTCCGCGGCGCGCGAGCAGCGCTTCGGCCTGGCCGCGCGTCCGCCAGGCGAGCACCGCGCGTCCGGGCGCGCCGAGCCCGGACTCCAGCAGGCGGCGCAGTCCGTCGCGCGCCACGCCGTCCTCAGGTCTCGTAGACGATGTCGCCGTCGGCTTCGATGCCGACCTCGCCATGATGCCCGCAGACGCCGCAGATGCGCGTGACGACCCAGAGCACGCCGAGTTCCTCCTCGATGGACTTCGGCGCGGGCTTCACGACGAGTTTCTTGAACGAGTACTCCTTGCACCCGATGCAGACGTGTGCCTTGGCGATCCGCTCGGCCCGCTCTCGCGAGATGGCGGTCACTTACTTCCCGGGAGGCCGGGGAAGCCGCCGAGCGGCGCGGGCTTGTCCTCGCTCCCGGCGAGTCCGCCGCTGCCGCGGAGCATCTCCTTGATGCCACCGATCGCGCCGAGCACGCCGGTCGCCTCGCTCGGCAGGAAGATGCTCGTGCCCTTGCCCTGCGCGATCATCGGGAGCGCCTCGATGTACTTGAGGCCGAGCAGGTAGGTCGCGGCCTCGCCCGGCGGGAGGGCTGCGGCGATCCGCTTCACCGCTTCGGCCTCGGCGTCGGCCATCGCGAGGCGCGCCTGCGCGAGACCCTCGGCGCGGAGGATGGCGGCGCCCTTCTCGCCCTCGGCCTTGCGGATCTGTGCCTCCTTCTGGCCCTCGGACTCGAGGATCGCGGCGCGCTTCGAGGCTTCGGCATTGGTGACGGCGGCGCGGCGCTCGCGCTCGGCGCGCATCTGCAGTTCCATCGACTGCTGGATGTCGCGCGGGGGCTCGATGCTCTGGAGCTCGACGCGCGTGACATCGACGCCCCAGCCGATCGACGCCTCCTCGATCACCTCGCGCATCTTCTTGTTGATCATGTCGCGCGAGGCGAGCGTCTGGTCGAGCTCGATGTCGCCGACGATGTTGCGGAGCGTGGTGCGCGTGAGGGTCTCGAGCGCGTAGGGCAGGTTCTGCACCGAGTACGTCGCCTTCTGCGGGTCGGCGACGCGGTAGTACATCACCGCGTCGATGTCGATGGTGACGTTGTCCTTGGTGATGACCGGCTGCGAGGGGAAGTTGAGCACCTGCTCGCGCAGGTCGATGCGCACGGTGCTGCTCGCGACGATCTTCTTGAGGCCGGTGACGTCGCTCTCGAAGAACCGGACGTCGATCGACTTGGGGCGCTCGACGAAGGGGATGAGCAGGTTGAGGCCGGAGCGCGCGACGCGATTGAACGCGCCGAGCCGCTCGACGACCATCACCTCCGCCTGCCCGATGATCCGGATGCTCTTCGCGAGCGCGACGAGGATGCCGGCACCGACGAGATAGGCCACGTATTCCATGGAGACTCCGAGGGGGATGCCGTGATACTAGCAGGGGGGTCCGGTGCGCGTCCACCGGACCCCCCTGCCGTGCCTCATCGCCCGTGCCGGCGGGGCATTACTCCCACTTGAAGTCGGCCACGAAGACGTTGGTCTCGCCGGCCGACTTGGCGTGCCGGTTGGACGCCCAGATGAGCTTGTTCTCGGTGGGGTGGAACATCGCGAAGCCATCGAAGACCTCGCTGGTGGTCACCCGCTCGAGCCTGTCGGCGGTGGCCATGGATTCGTCGGCGTCGACGAGGTAGAGGTCGAAGTTGCCGCTGCGCGGCGCAACGAAGTTGGACGAGAAGATGATGCGCTTGCCGTCCGGGCTCCACGACGGGCCGAAGTTGGCACCGCCGAGAGCGGTCACCTGGCGCTGGTCGCTGCCATCGGCGTTCATGACGAAGAGTTCGACCTTGCTGGGGCGGATGAGGCGCTGGTCGAGGAGGTCCCGGTAGGCCTTGAGCTCGGTCGAGTCCTGCGGGTGGTTGGCGCGGTAGACGATCCGCGTGCCGTCGGGCGACCACCACGGGCCGCCGTCGTAGCCCGGCGTGGTGGTGAGGCGCTTCACGTCGGTGCCATCGACGTTCATGGTGTAGATGTCGAGGTCGCCGTCCTTGAGCGACGTGAAGACGATCCTCTTGCCGTCGGGCGAGAGCACCGCCTCGGCCGTGTAGACGTCGTAGTTGGTCAGCCGTGTCTGGCCGGTGCCGTCGCGGTTCACCGTGTACAGGTCGTACGGGTCGAGCATCCAGACGTAGCCCTTGGACGGATCGGGGCGGACGGGGCAGGCTTCCGCGTGCGCGGTGCTCGAGGAGAAGAAGAGGCGGTCCGAGCCGGGGAGGAACCAGCCGCAGGTGGTCTTGCCGCGGCCGTCGGAGACCTTCGTGAGGTCCGATCCGTCGGCGCGCATGACGTACTGCTGGTCGCAGGTGCGCCCGTCGCGCGTGGACTGGAACGTGATCCACTTGCCGTCGGCGCTCCAATAGGCCTCGGCGTTCTCGCCGCCGAAGGTGAGCTGCCGGATGTTGCTCAGCCGCGACTCGCCGGCTTCGGGTGCGACCGTGGGGGTGGCGGGGGCGGACTTGTCGCAGGCGGCCGCGCCAAGGAGGGCGGCCGCCGCGAGGAGAGGCTTGATCATCGGTGGGTCGGGACGGGGGGATCGTGGATCAGTCGGGACGCGCGACAGGCGGTCCGGCGGTCGCGCCGAGCGCGATGAGCTCGGACGTGGTGCGGCCGCGGCGCAGGAGCTCGAGCGCCTTCATGAGCTGCACGTCCTCGGGGACATCGCGACGCTTGGCGGTGGAGTCGCCGAACGCGCGGCGCGCAATGCGGTCGCCGAGGATGCGGTCGACGTACCGACGGCCGGCCTCCCAGTCGGTGCCGGCGACCGTCACGCCCTTGGCGGTCAGGCGCTTCTGGAACTCGTCACGCATGGCCTGCGTGACGCGGAAGTCCGGCTGGACCGCGCCCTTCAGCGAGAAGGCGTACTCGTCGAGCACGATGTACACGTCCTGCGAGTGCGGGACGAGCGCGCGGGCGAGCTTCTGCTCCGCGGACGTGATGGTGTCGTAGGGGACGATCACGTCGGGCGTGATCGCGCCACCGCCGTAGACGGTGCGGCCCGCGTCGGAGCGGAAGACCGGGCGCTTGGCGCGATCGGCCGCGGTCTCGAGCGAGTCGGGATGGACCTCGACGAGGTTGCCCGCGGCATCGAGGACGCGCTCCTTCTGGATGGAGCGGCCGCTCGGCGTGTACCACTTGCCGGTGGTGAGCTTGATCGCGTATCCGCCATCGAGCCGGTACACGGACTGCACGAGACCCTTGCCGAACGAGGTGGTTCCGACGATCAGCGCGCGGTCATGGTCCTGCAGCGCACCGGCGACGATCTCCGAGGCCGAGGCCGTGTAGCCGTCGGTGAGCACGACGATCGGGATGCGCGGCGCGATGGGGTCGGCCTCGGCGACGTAGCGTTCCTCGGGGCCGTTGCGGCCGCGGACGGTCGCGAGTTCCTTGCCGCGCGGGATGAAGAAGTTCGTGAGGTCGAGCGCCTGGTCGAGGAAGCCGCCGGTGTTGCGCCGCAGGTCGATGACGAGACCGGTCGCGCCCTCGCCCTGCAGGCGCCGCAGGTTCTCGGCGAACTCGCGCGTGGTCGTCTCGTTGAACTGCTGGAGCGGGATGTAGGCGACCTTGTTCTCGAGCATCAACGCGAAGGGGATCGCGGGGATGCGGATGGTGCGGCGCGTGAACTCCACCTCGAACGGCGTCTGCACGCCCGGGCGCGCGAAGCGCGCCTTCACGCGCGTGCCGGGCACGCCCTTCAGTCCGGCGGAGACCTGGTCGACCTTCCAGCCCTGCGTGCTCTGCGTGTCCACGCCGACGATGCGGTCGCCTTCGCGGATGCCCGCCTCCTCGGCCGGCGTGTTCGGATAGACCTTGGAGATGATGATCGTGCCGTTCTGGTCCTCGATCAGCATGCCGATGCCGCCGTAGAAGCCGCCGGTGTTCTGGTTGAAGGCTTCGAGGTCCTTCGGCGTGTAGAGCTCCGAGTACGGGTCCTTGAGCTCGGCGACGAGGCCGCGGGCGGCGCGCTCGTACAGTGCGCCGGTGCCGATGGAGTCGACGAACCGGTCGTTGACGAGCGCCATGACCTGGTCGAACAGCCGCGCGCTGTTGGCGGTCGCGCGTTCCTGGACGACGAAGGCACCTGCGGCGACCGGGAGGGCGACGAGGGCGGCGATGGCGAGCGTGCGGGACCGGGACATGCGGATGGACCTCGATTGGGGCTCTGGGGAACGTAAGGCGGTATACCCCCGAGGCCAAGAAGCGCGCCCTCCGGAACACCTCGGGAGGCACGGACCGCCCGGGGTCAGCCCTCGTACTCGACGAACCAGGCGCGCCCGTCCTGGACGAAGCCCGCCCGCTTGACGATGCCGGCCGCGACGAGCATCTCGTGGGCCGGCTGGAGCACCCGCTGGAGGTGCGAGGGGTAGCGCTGGCTCAGCGGGAGGAGTTCGGCGAGCCGCTCGAGCGTGACGCGCCAGGACTCGGGCGAGCCGCCGCGGACGGCCTCGAGGAGCCGGTAGAGCCGGCGCGCGACCGGCGAGCTGAGCGCGAAGTACCGCGGGGCGAGGAGCGAGGTGCACTCGCCGGCGGTGACGTTCCCGCGCAACTGCTGGGCGAGGACGACGCGCGCGTCGCCGGGCTCGTTCGACGCGAGGGCGGGGAAGAGGGCGAGCTGATCGCGGTCCGTCAGCCGGCGCCGGTCGATCGCGACCGCGGAGAGCAGCGTGAAGCGCGCGTGCCCCTGCTTGCCCGTGCGCGCCTCCCTCCACGCTCCTTCGCTCTCGAGGACCGTGCGCTCGAGTCGCCCCAAGGCGCCGCGGAGCTGCTCGTAGGTGCGCCCATCGACGCGGCGTCCCATGGACCGGAGGAAGGCGTGCAACGTGAACGTGAGCGCACCGTCGGCCGGTTGCTCGGCCTCCTGGAAGCGGCGCATCAACTCGACGTACACGTCCTGATCGAAGGTGCCGGGCAGCCGCTCACCGGGCGCCGGGAGGACGCGCCAGCGGCCACCGTTGTCGGCCGTGAAGGTCACGACGGTGTCCTCCGAGCTGTCCGAGAGCCGGAAGAGCGGGAACGCCTCGAGGGACCGGTCGAGGAGCACCGCGCGCGAAGGAGGTCGTCGGCGAGGAGCGGGCGCCATTGCGGCGAAATGTCGGGCCACTCGTGAAACCGGGCAAGTGGCCACGCACAGATAACGCTACCGGACGCGCGCGACCCACTCGGCGTGGACGAGGTGCGGATCCAGCGCTCGGCGCAGCGAAGCTAGCGGACGTCCTCGCGACCGATCGCGGCGCGTACCGCCTCGCGAATGGCGATCATGGTCGCGTGTCGCGAGGCCGCGGAGTCCTCGCGGATGTGCAGCTCGATGCCGTCGGCGACGGTGAGACGGCGCCACATCGTTGGGGCGTCGTCGTCATGTCGCACCTGCACGTCGGCGCCGGTGCCGAGCGCGGGAGCGAGCGAGGTCGCCACGCGCCGCTCGAGCTGGTCGCCGTGCAGGTCGGCGAGCTCGCCCTTGATGGTCTCGAGCGTCTGGCCCTCGCGCTGGCGGATCTTGATGGCCAGCAGCTGCAGCAGGTGACGATAGTGATACGTCGCGGCCGTGCCCTTCCCCTCGGGGTGATCGAGGAGACCGTTGGCGACGTAGAACCGGATCGCGCGCGCGCTCGGCGTGGCGCGCGCGGACGAGTTGGTGGGGCGCATCCCCGCGGCATCCACGAGCGCGGTGGCGTGCGCCGCGAGGCCGCGCGCGTTCCAGGGCGCGTGACGCGCGTGCGCCCTGAGCAGGGCAACGGGGGCCGATTCCGACATCATTCGGAAACACTAATGCCGTTCGGCCGGGTCGGATAGGACGCTCGTCCGATCGGAGTCGCGCATGCACAAGAGCCCGGCGACGCATGTGCGTCGCCGGGCTCCGATTGCAGCGGTGAGCGCTCGGGATCCTGCTACTTCTTCCCCGCCGGTTTCTTGGCGGGCTTCTTCGCCGGCTTCTTCGCCGGCTTCTTGGCGGCGGGCTTCTTCGCCACGGCCTTCTTGGCGGCCTTCTTCACCACCTTCTTGGCGGCGGGCTTCTTCGCGACAGGCTTCTTCGCAGCCTTCGCCACCTTCTTGGGCGCAGCCTTCGCCGCCTTCTTGGCGGCCGGCTTCGCCGCGGGCTTGGCGGCGGGCTTGGCCGCGGGCTTGGCGGCGGGCTTGGCCGCGGGCTTCGCAGCCGGCGCGGCCGGAGCCGCCTTGGCAGGCGTGGCCTTCGCCGGCGCGGCAGGCTTGGCCGCGGGCTTCGCCGCCGCCGCGGCCGGGACCTCGCTCTCGCCAGTCTCGAAGATGCTGGGCACGCGCGGCTTCTCGGCCGGCTTCCGCCCGCGGCGTCGCGGCGCGATGGAGTCGCCGAAGAGATCGCTCTCCTCGTCCTCCTCCTCGGCCGCACCGGCCACGGGCGCGACGCCGCCCTCCTCGTCATCGTCGTCGGACTCGTCGGTCGAATCCCAGAGCGAATCCGACTGGTCCTTGTTCATGGCCCAGCCGCCGTCCTCGTCCTCATCGTCGTCGTACGACGCGCTGCCGCCACCGCCGCCGTACCCGGCCTCCTCGGAATCGTCGTCGCGATCCGAGAAGAGGCGGTCGAACATGTCGCTATCCAGGGGCATCGGGCCCTCCGTTCGTAGTGATACGCCGTGCGCTCAGGACGCTGAATACCATCGGACACCCTGCCAAGTCAAGCGGGGTTCCCGGCGCGTTGATCGGCGAGGACCGGCACGTCGGGCACCCGCGACTCCTCCGGTCCCGTCTTCGGGTGGCGGCGGCCCGTCACCCAGCTCGCGGCGTCGTCGAGCAACGTGTAGACGGCCGGCACCACGAAGAGCGTGAGCAGCGTCGACGTGATGAGCCCGCCGATGACGGCGTGGGCCATCGGTGAGCGCTGCTCGGCCCCTTCGCCGATCGCCATCGCGAGCGGGATCATGCCGAAGATCATCGCGGCGGTCGTCATGATGATGGGGCGCAGGCGGATGCGGCCGGCCTCGAGGATGGCACTCAGCCGGTCCTTCCCCTCGCCGCGCGCGTGGTTCACGAAGTCGATCAGCAGGATGCCGTTCTTGGTGACGAGGCCCATGAGCATGATGATGCCGATCATCGACATCACGTTGAGCGTGCCGCCGGTGACGAGCAGTGCGAGCGAGACGCCGAGCAGCGACAGCGGGAGCGAGAGCATGATCGCGAGCGGCTGGAGGAACGAGCCGAACAGCGACGCGAGGATGAGATAGATGAAGACGACGGCGAGCACCATCGCCTCGAGGACGTAGCCCTTGGTCTCGTTGAGGTTCTGCACGTCGCCGCCGAACTCGGTGCGGTAGCCGGCGGGGAGGACCAGCGAATCGAGCGCGGCGCGGGCGCGGTCGGCGACATCACCCACGGCCGCGCCGGGCATGACGCCGGACGAGATGGAGATCTGGCGCTCGAGCATGCGGCGCTCGATCTGCTGCGGACCGACGCCGGCGCGCACGTCGGCGACCTGGGCGAGCGGGATGGCCGAGAGCAGTCCGGTGCGGGTGTCGACGGCGGTGCCGGTGACCGGGATGTTGGCGACGTCCTCGGCGTTGGTGCGGAGCGAGTCGGGGTAGACGACGCGCACGTCGTGCGTGTAGCCCTGCTCGTCCTGCCACAGCGTCGCGCGCGATCCGCTGAACAGCGGCTGCAGCGTGGCGGCGATGGAGCCCACGCCGAGCCCCGCGGCCCACGCCTGCTGTCGGTCGACGCGCACGTCGAGCTGCGGGATGTCGCCCGCATCGGACGAGGTGGGCTCGCCCATGCCTTCGATGCCCCGGAGCACCTCGAGGACCTGCGCCGCGATGAGCTTGAGCCGCGCCGGCTCCGGTCCCTGCACCTTGACGTCGATCGGCTGACGGAAACCACCGAAGATGGAACGCGTGCCGTCGATGCTCGCGCGCGTGCCGCTGACCATGCGCAGGTGCGGGCGCAGGTCGTTCTGGATCTCGGCCATGGTCCGCGTGCGCTCGTGGGCCGGCTTGAGCTTCACGAAGAGCTGGCCGCCGGTGGTGCTGCCGCGCCCGCCGCCGCCGCCGATGTTGAGGTACGTGAACTCGACCTCGGGCACCCGCTTGACGATCGTGTCGAGCGCCATGCCCTTGCCGACGACGAACTCCACGCGCGAGCCCGGCGTCACGCGGTACGAGACGTTGAACTCGCCCGCGTCGTAGTCGGGCATGAACGTGAAGCCGATGCGGCCGGCGATGATGAAGGCGACGACGACCGACGCCACGGCGCCTCCCAGCACGAGCCAGCGGTGCTGGATGGCCTTGTGGAGCAGCGGCGGGTAGCGGTCGGCCATGCGCTCGAACCAGCCGTCGAACGTCAGCGCGATCCGGCGGATGGGGCCGGCCTTCGCCCACGCCTCGGGCCCATGCTCCTCGGCCTCGGGGTCGTGCCAGATGGACGAGAGCATCGGGTCGAGCGTGAACGACACGAACAGCGAGACGCCGACCGCGAACGCGACGGTGACGCCGAACTGGTAGAAGATCTTGCCGATCATGCCGCCCATGAAGGCGACCGGGATGAACACCGCGATGACCGCGAGCGTCGTCGCGAAGACGGCGAGGCCGATCTCGTCGGTGCCCTCCTTCGCGGCGAGGTAGTGGTCCTTCCCCATGCCGACATGCCGCACGATGTTCTCGCGTACGACGATCGCGTCGTCGATCAGCAGGCCGATCGCGAGGGACAGCGCGAGCAGGGTCATGGTGTTCAACGTGAAGTTGAACATCCACATCGCGAAGAAGCTCGAGATGATCGCCACCGGGAGCGTGAGGCCGGTGATGACGGTCGACCGCCACGAGCCGAGGAACAGGTAGATGATCATCACCGTGAGGATCGCACCGAGGACGAGCGTGAGCTCGACGTCGGCGAGAGCGTCCCGGATCTTGTTGGAGTCGTCGCGGATGATCTGGAGCTGGATGTCCGAGGGGAGCTGCTCCTGCAGGTCCTCGACGACGACGCGGACCTTGTCGGCGACCTCGACGGTGTTGGAGCCGGTGATCTTGAGCACCTCGAGCGAGAGCGCCGGCTCCTCGCCCATGAGCGAGGCGCTGCGCTTCTCGGCGGTGCCGTCGACCACATGGCCCACGTCGCGCACGCGGACGGGCGTGCCGTTGCGCACGACCACCGTGACGTCGCCGAAGGCCAGCGGGTCGGTCACGCGGCCGGTGATGCGCACGAGGCGCTCGGTCTCGCCGCGCTGGATGCGGCCGGCCGGGACCTCCTGGTTCTCGCGCTGCAGCGCGGCGACCACCTGCGCCGGCGAGATCCCGTAGGCGCGGAGCGCATCGGGATTGAGTTCCACGCGGATCTCGCGCGCCGAGCCACCGACGGTGTTCACCCCACCCACGCCGGGGATGGACTCGATGCGCTTGCCGATGACCTCGTCGGCGAGGTCGGTGAGCTCGCGCATGGGGCGCGTCGCCGACTTCATCACGATGCTCATGATCGGCCGGTCGTTCGGGTCGAACCGGATGATCACGGGCTCCTCGATCTCGCGCGGCAGCGCGCGGCGGATGCGGGCGACCTTGCCCTGCACCTCGGGCTGCATCTTCATCACGTCGACGCCGAGGTTGAACTGCAGGCGCACCGACGACGATCCCTCCGTGGACGTCGACGTGATCTCCTTCAGGCCCTCGGTGGTGTTGAGCGCCTCCTCGATCGGCTTGGAGACCTCGCGCTCGACGACCTCGGGCGACGCGCCCGGGTAGGCCGTCTGGGCGACGATCGTGGGGTACGTGACGTCGGGATACTCGTCGACGGCGAGCCGGAAGAACGAGACGCTGCCGAGCACGACGAGCGCCACCATGAGCATGGTGGCGAAGACCGGACGCTTGATCGAGACGTCTGAGAGGAACATCGAGGAGGCCTGGAGGAGTGGACTACGGGCGGCCGCGCGGCGGGCTCTCGGCGCCGATGATCTGCACCTGCATGCCGGCGCCGAGGAGCCCGACGTTGCCGACGACGATCTCGTCGCCGGCCTTGAGTCCCTCGGTCACCTGCACCACGCCGCGCGCCTCGTCGACGATGCCGAGCTTGACGTCGGCGCGGGCGAGCGCGCCGCCCTCGACCTTCCAGACGAAGGTCTGTCCGCCCGCCGCCGCGGCGGTCTGGCGCACCGCGCCGGACGGGATGACGAGCTGGCCGCCGAGCGAACGCTCGATGATCTGCCCGGTGGCGAAGGTGTTCCCCTTGAGCGCGTTGCCGCCGTTGGGGACCTGTACGAAGACCGTGACCGACTGGGACTGCAGGTCGATGGTGGGGCTCACGCGCGCGACGCGCCCGGTGATGGCGCGGCCGTCGGCGGTGAAGCGGACCTCGAGGCCACGCTGGAGCGCCGCCGCTCGCCGTGCGGGCACCGCGGCCGCGAGCTCGAGCACGTCGCTGCGGACCACGGTGAAGAGCTGCGCGCCGCGCGTGACGCGCTCGCCGTTCTCGACCGTGCGGCGCTCGACCATGCCGTTCACGGGCGCGATGACCTTGGTGTCGCGCTGCAGCGACGAGGCGGCCTTCACGCGCGACTCGGCGGCGGCGTAGCGCGCCTTCGCGGTGAGTGCCGTCTGCTCCGCCGCGCGGAGGTCGCGCTCGGCGACGGCGCCGGCGGTGAAGAGTTCCTTCGTCTGGTCGAGGTTCCACTGGGCGGTGGTGGCCTCGGTGCGCGCGGCGAGCTCGTCCGCCTGCGCGGAGCGCAGCGCGGCCTCCTGCTCCGACGCCTCGAACTCGGCGAGCACATCGCCCACGCGGACGTAGTCGCCTTCGCGCACGTTGAGCGCCACGAGGTCGCCCTCGATGCGCGCCCGGACGCTCACCGTCTCGATGGGGCGCAGGTTGCCGCTGATCGCGATCCCGGCCTCGATGACGCCGGGCTCGACCTTGTGCACGTCGCTGCGCGCGAGCACCACCGAACCGCCGGCGCGGTTGCCGCCACCGGCACCGCCTCCGGGCCCGCCGCCCGCGCCGCCGGGCGCCTTGCCCTCGGCGGGCGCCTTGCCGGTGGTGGCCGCGTTCGCGGCCTGCGCAGCATCACCGCCGCACGCGGTGAGGAGGAGTGCGAGCAGCACGGCGCCTGACGCGGCGCGAAGGGGAGGCATGGGAGGACGGGTCATCGCGTGGGCCCGAGGGCGACGGTGCCGCCATCCGGGAGCGGGATCGGCCGCGCGCGAACGCGCGCGAGGTCGGCCACCGCCACATAGAGATCGAAGGTCGCGCGCGCCTCGGTGGAGCGCGCGATGAGCAGGGCGAGCTGGGCGTCCGAGACCTCGAGCTGCGTGCCGATGCCGCGGGAGAAGCGCATGGTCGCGAGCTCGAAGGCCTCCTCGGCCTCCCGTACGTTACCCGCGCGCGCGGCGAAGGTGGCCTGGGCGCGCACCAGCTCCGCGCGCGCGCGCTCGATGTCGACCGACGCCTGCTCGCGGGCCTGCCGCACCTGCAGGTCGGCGACCCGCGCCTGGGCCTGCGCCACGTCGATCGCCCCCTTGGCGCGGAGGCCGTCGAAGAGCGGCCAGGTGAACTGGACGCTGAAGCTGAGGTCGGGGAACCAGCCGTTGTTCTGGCACCGACGCGCCGACGGCAGTGTCGTGTCGGCCGGGACGGGATTGCAGTTGAGGAAGGCCGAGCTGCCGCGCGTGGTCGGGAGGCCGTTGAACGCCGGCAGCGCGAGGTAACCGAAGGTGAGGCTGGAGTTGAGCGTCGGCAACAGGTCGGCGCGCGCCACCTTGATGGCCGCGTCGCGCGCGCTCGCGGTGAGCTCGGCGGCCCGCACCCCCGGGCGCACGCCGGGCGCGGCGTCGTCGGCGAGCGCGGCCGTGGCGAGCGTCTGGACCACCGTCGCGTCGAGGGTCGTCGAGAGCGCGATGGGCTGCGCGATGGGGACCTGCAGCAGGCGCTTGAACTCGAGCTCGGCGAGGACCCGCGCGTTCTCGGCCTGCAGTGCCGTGGGCTCGAGGTTGGTCCGTTCGACCCGCGCGCGCAGGACGTCGTAGCGCGACGCCCGCCCGGTGCGCTCCAGCTGCTCCACCTGCGCGAGTCGCGCGTCGGCGATCTCGAGGTTGCGGCGCTGGATGGCGGCGAGCTGGTTGGCGAGGGCGACGCCGAGGTAGATGCGCTGCGCGTCGACCGCGAGGCCGATGCGCGTCTCGTCGCGCGTGGCCCTCGAGGCGCGCTCCGTCCGCGCCGCCGCCTGGCTGGCGCCCACGATGCGGCCGCCCTGGAAGAACGACTGCGTGAGCAGGAGGTTGGTGTTGTACGTGTAGCTCTGGCCGAACACGTTGCCGACGATGAGCGCGCGCGCGTTCTCGACCTGCTGCTGATACGTCGACGCCAGCCGGAGCTGGGGAAGGCCCGCGGCGCGGGCGGAGGTGACCTGCGCGTCGGCGAGGTCGACCTGGGCCGACGCGATGCGCGCCTCGTCCGACGTCCGCAGCATGCGGTCGACGGTCTCGGCGAGGGTGAGGCGGAGCGTGTCGGTCCGCTGCGCGCGCGCGGTGGCGGCGCCGAAGCAGACGAGCGCGAGGAGGAGACGGGCTGAAATCATCAGACTCATAACGCGCGGACCGGGCCTGACGTTCAGCGGTCCCCCTGCCTACGACCTCACTCCGGGACGGGCTCGAGGAACGCGAGGGTCTTCCGCCGGGTCACGACGCTCTTGAGCGCGGCGAACACCCTCGGATCGAGCATCTGGCCCGTCCGCTCCTCGAGGAACCGGATCGCCTCGGTCGGCGAGAGCGGATCGCGCCAGGCCCGGTGCGAGGTCAGGGCGTCGAAGGCGTCGGCCGCATGCAGGATCCGCCCACCGAGCGAGATCGCCTCGCCCTTGAGCTGGCGCGGGTAGCCGCCGCCGTCCCAATGCTCGTGGTGGTCCTGGATGGCGGGCAACAGGTGCGCGATCGGCTTGATGGTCGAGAGGATGTCGAGCCCGATCTGCACGTGCGTGCGCACGTGGTCGAACTCCTCGGGCGTCAGCGCGCCGGGCTTGTTGAGGACCGACTCGCGGATGCCGATCTTGCCGACATCCATGAGCCGTCCGGCGACGCGCAGGTGCTCGACCTCATCGTCGGAGAGGCCGAGCGCCGAGGCGATGGAGGCCGCGAGGTCCGCGACGCGATCGGAGTGTCCGCGGAGGAACGTGTCCTTGGCCTCCTGCGCGGTCACGAGGGCCCGGACGACGTCGACGATGACGTTGTCGAGGATGGCGCGCTCACGATTGAGCTCCTCGGTCTGCGCGGCGACCTCCTCGCGGATGAGCCGCTCCACCTTGCGCTGCTCGATGCCGAGCTCGCGCTTGTGGAGCACGCGCTCCACCGCGGCGGCGAGGTCGGTGAGCTCGATGGGCTTCATGAGATAGTCCATCGCACCGTGCGCCAGCGCTTCCGTGGCGGTGGGGGCGTCGTTCACCGCGGTGAGCATCATCACCGCCAGCTCCGGATCCACAGCGAGGGCGGCCGGGACGAGGGCGAGTCCCGTCATGCCCGGCATGCGGACGTCGGCGAGCATGAGCACGTGCTTCTCGCGCTCGAGCGCGTCGAGTGCCGCGGGCCCGGAGTCGCAGGTGGTGACCTCGTAGCCCTTGGACCGCAGGAACTTCGCGAGCGCCGACCGGATCAACTCCTCGTCATCGACGAGCAGGATCCGGCGCACCTGGGGCTCGGTGATGGCCCTGATGGCGCGGGAGAGACGCGAAGGTTGTGAGGTCCGACGGTCGGTCATTGGGGATCGGTTCGTGTCGCCGGTGTGGGTCCGACGGAGGGAATGTGCCGCGCAGAGCGCCGCGCCGCCATCATCGCCCCCGACCGCATCGCTGGCAAGGGTGTTTCCGTGCGAGGGGAGGCGTGCCGTCGCGCTACGTGAGCGCCGCGCGCGCGGGGCGACGGCGAGGTCGCAACGCTCCTCGCCGGGCTGAGCTCCGGCGTGTGCAGTGGAATCCTGAAGCGATCTGCCGTCGACTCAGTGCGCGGTAGTGTCGTGTTGGTGACGTGATAGACACCAGAATTCCAGGTCAGAATCAGCGCACAGCGGGCGGAACCACCGGATTCGCCGCCTCACGAAGTGCCGCCGAGATGTCCGGCTCGTGGTCGACGTACTCGCTGAGGCCGCGCGCCCGTTCGCGGTCGGCGACCTCGAGCAAGTGCTTCGCGTGCGCGGCGCGAGCCGTCGCGTCCTGTGCCATGCCCGCTCCGCGCATGGCGAGGATGAGACCGAGCAGGTGATCGGGGTTCTGCGCGAGGATGGTGTCGGCCTGCGCGCGCGCCATGGCTCCGTCGCCGCTGACCATGCCGAGGAGGCCGAGGTCGTAGCGTCGATGCGCGTCGAGCGGGGCGAGGGCGAGCTGGCTCTGGATCGCCATCGGCGCGAAGAAGGCGACACTGTCGCTCTTGCCCTCGGCGACGTAGGTCATCACGCGCTGGAAGAGGCGATCGGCACGTTCGGCGGGGCTCATCTGCGAGATGTCGGGCGCGCGACCGGGCGCGGCGGCGACGGGCGCTGGCGCGGCGCTCGCGCGCGGGCGTCCGATGTTCTGGCCGACGATGAAGGCGAGGAGACAGAGGAGCGCGATGCCGGCGACGGCCCACGGCAGGGCCTGGCTCGCAGCGGGGCCTTCGCGCGCGGGACCGGGCGCGCGCGCGGAGCCATCGGTCGGCTGGCCGCAGCGGTGGCAGAACTTCGCGCTGGCGCGGATGCTCGCGCCGCAGTTGGTGCAGAATCGCTCATGGGTCATCGCGGCGTAAGCTAATCGCGTCCGTCCTCGGCGGCTGTCGGCGTGCGGAGCGTAGCGAAGACCCCGCAGGCGGCCCGATATTGCGGGCACGATGACTGCGCCCAGAGCAATCCCGACCGACTTGAGCGGTGCGAGCCCGCAGGAGATCCTCGAGCTCGCGCACGCGCACCAGGTGCGCTTCCTGCGCCTCCAGTTCACCGACATCCTGGGCGTGAACAAGAACGTCGAGGTGCCCGCGTCCCAGTTCCAGAAGGCGCTCGCGGGCGACATCCTCTTCGACGGCTCGTCCATCGAGGGGTTCGTGCGCGTGGAGGAGTCGGACATGCTGTTGCAGCCCGACCTCTCGACGTTCCGCATCTTCCCGTGGGGCGACCCGCACTCCAAGGTCGCGCGCGTGATCTGCGACGTCACGTCGCCGGAGGGCGAGGCGTTCGCGGGCGATCCGCGACAGGTGCTCAAGCGGCAGGTCGCGCGCGCGGCGAAGCTCGGGTACGCGATGAACGCGGGGATGGAGGCGGAGTTCTTCCTCTTCAAGCAGGGTGCCGACGGCGGTCCCGCGACGCTCACGCACGACGTGGGCGGCTACTTCGACCTCGCGCCGATGGACCGCGGCGAGGAGGCGCGACGCGCGATCGTCGCGACGCTCGAGCAGATGGGGTTCGAGGTGGAGGCCGCGCACCATGAAGTGGCGCACGGGCAGCACGAGATCGACTTCCGCTACGCCGATGCGCTGACGACGGCCGACAACATCGCCACCTTCCGCTTCGTGGTGAAGCACGTCGCGCAGCAGTTCGGCCTCATGGCGTCCTTCATGCCGAAGCCGATCTTCGGGCAGAACGGGAGCGGGATGCACACGCACCAGTCGCTCTTCAAGAAGGGCGAGAACGCGTTCTTCGATCCCAAGGGCGAGTACCAGCTCTCGACGGTCGCGCACCATTACCTGGGCGGGCTGCTCAAGCATGCGCGCGGGATGTGCGCGATCACGAATCCGCTGGTGAACTCGTACAAGCGGCTGGTGCCGGGGTACGAAGCGCCGGTGAACGTCGCGTGGTCCATGCGCAACCGATCGCCGCTGATCCGCGTGCCGGCGCGTCGCGGCACGGGGACGCGCCTCGAGCTGCGCTCGCCCGATCCCGCGGCGAACCCGTACCTCGCGCTCGCGGTGATGCTCGCCGCGGGGCTCGACGGCATCGCGACCGAGGCGACGAGCCGCGAGCCGGTGAACGAGAACATCTACGAGATGAGCTTCCGCGAGCGGCGGCGGCTGCGGATCGACGACCTGCCGCACGACCTCAACGAGGCGTGCGACGAGCTCGAGAAGGACGCGGAGATCCAGGACGCGCTCGGGCCGCACATCACGCAGCACTTCCTCGCGGCCAAGCGTGAGGAGTGGCGGGAGTACATCTCGCAGGTGTCGGCTTGGGAGCTGGAGCAGTACCTGGCGAAGTACTGAGGGCGATGACGGATGGCGGCGGGCCGATGGCGGAACAGGGGGCATCCATGAGGTCGTGGCGACACCTGATGCAGGCGAGTGTGCTCGCGGCGCTGGTCGCGGTCACTGCGTGTGCGACGGCGTCCGGTGGTGCGGCGGCGAGCGATGGTGCGGCGACTCCAGCGGGCGAGGTGGAGCGGACGACGTTCGCGGCGGATCTCAACGTGGTCCTGCTCGCGATGACGCGCCTGCCGACGGGCATCTATTACCGCGACATGGAAGAGGGCACGGGTGTCACCGCGACCGCGGGGCGCGAGGTGCTCGTGTCGTACGTCGCGAATCTGGCCGACGGGACGGAGATCGATCGCACCGAGCCGAACGCGCGCCCCCTCGCCTTCAAGCTCGGCGAGGGCATCGTGATCCGCGGCTGGGATCTCGGCGTGCGCGGGATGCGGGTGGGCGGCACGCGCCAACTCGTGGTGCCGTCGCGCTACGCCTACGGTCCACGCGGGACGGCGAAAGTGCCGCCGAACTCGGTGATGGTGTTCGTCATGCGGCTCGACGGTGTACGGTAGTCCGCCCCGGTCCCTTCTCTCCACGCCCCTCATGCACGCCGACCTCCGCGCAGTGCTCCGCGCAGTGCTCATCCCCGGTGTCGCCTTCGCGGCCGTCGCGTCGTCACCGCTCCGGTCGCGCGTCGAGGCGCAGGCGCCTGCCGCGCCGGTGCGCGCGGTGGCGCGCGGGGACACGATCACCGAAGTGCGGCTGCGCGACGGGTCCGTGCTCTACGGCCGAGTGGTGGAGGAGACGCCGGAGCGCGTGGTGCTGCGGACGCTCGCCGGCGCGCGTGTGGAAGTCGCGCGCGCGCAGATCGAGTCGATGCGCCTCACGAGCGGGCGCGCCGTGCAGGGCGCGTTCTGGGTGGAGGATCCGAACTCGACGCGGCTCTTCTTCACGTCGACGGCGCGTCCGCTGCGGAAGGGCTCGGGCTACATCGCGAGCTTCGAGCTGTTCATGCCGCTCGTCGCGTACGGCGTGACCGACCGGCTCACGCTCGCGGGCGGCACGCCGATCCTCCCCGAGGCGATCGGGCGGCTGTGGTACTTCGCGCCGAAGTACACGGTCTCCATGCGCGACCGGTCGTCGGTCGCGGTGGGCGCGCTGGCGTTCGTGCTGCCCGAGGACGTGATCGACGAAGGCTCGATCGGCATCGTCTACGCCAATGGCACCTGGGGGACGCGCGATCGCGCGGTCACTGCCGGCGCGGGGTGGGGCTACCGCTGGGCGAGCGGCGAATCGGATGTGGCGAACAACCCGGTGATCATGCTCGGCTACGAGACGCGCTTGAGCCGGCGCGTGAAGTTCGTCACGGAGAACTGGTGGTTCACGGGCCCGGAGAGCGATGCGTTCGTCTCCGGCGGGCTGCGGTTCATCGGCGACCGGATCTCCGCCGACCTCGGCGTCGGCGGACTCGCGGGGTCGGGGACCGGCTGCTGCGTGCCCTTGGTGAACTTCGTCTACAACTTCGGGAAGCGCTGAGCGCTCGTGCCCCGAGGGAACGAGAAGCGGGCCGCCCGGGAGGGCGGCCCGCTTCGTCGCATCGGCGATGCCGCGGCGCTACTTCTGCCGCGTCCCGCTGAACGTCGCGCCGCCCTGGCCGCCGAAGTCGACGGTGCCCTTGAGGTGGTCGGCATCGACGATCACGCCGGCGAACGAGAGCGTGATCTGGGCATCGCCGCCCGGGGCGAGGTCGAACTTGATCGAATCGCCCTTCACGCTCCCCTTGAGCGCGCGGACGCCGAGCATGCGCGACTCGTAGGTGCCGGTGAGCGCGAGGCCCTCCTGCTTGAGCTTCACCGTCGGCGTGCCGGTGCCGTTCTCGGTGACGACCTCGAAGGCCCAGGAGCCGGTGAGGTCATGGAAGGCGACGGCCGCCGCGGCGACCGAGGCCGAGAGTGCGAGCGCGGCGACGACGAGCGTCGCGGCGCGGAGGGGACGGAAGGAACGCATGGGATCTCCAGGGGGAAAGAACGGGGGCGCGCCCAGGTCGGACGCGCCCCCTGTGATGCGATGGAAACTAACTACGGCAGGGTGATCGCGAGCCCCGACGGCTTGAGCGTGTCGTTCACGCGCGGGACGCGCGCGAGGAGCGCCTCGGCCTGCTTGATCGCCTCGTCGAGCGCCTTCGTCGCATCGGCCGACCCCTTCGTGATGGATGCGCTGGGGACCTCCCAGATGCCGACGAGCAATCCCTTGATCTGACTGACGCGTCCGAGCGCGTTCCCGGGCTGCGCCGCGCCGAAGCCGCCACCGAAACCACCGCCTCCGCCTCCGCCACCGGGGCCGCCCGCGGCGGCCTGACCACCGGGGCCACCGGGCCCTGCGGCGCCCGGCACGCGACCGGCCTGCACGCCGAACTTGGTCCGCACCGCGGTGAACTCCGTCTTGAACGCGTCGTACGCGGTCTTCATCTCGGGCGTGACCGTCGCGGTGGAGTCCATCTTGGAGTCGACGAGGGCGATCTGCGCCGCGAGCGCGGTGAGCCGCGTCGCGACATTCTGTCCGCGCTGCTGCGCCGCATGCAGGTCGTTCGCCAGCTTGTCATACGCCACGCGCTGCGCACCCGAGAAGCGCTCCTCGACCTTCGGATCCATGATGATGCGGATCGGCTTGGTGTCGATCACGGTGCCGTCGGCGACCAGCGAGACGGAGTAGGTGCCCGGCGTGACCCAGGGACCGGCGTTGCCGCCGCCACCGCCGAACCCACCGAAGCCACCACCGGGACCGCCCGCGCCCGGACCGGCGGCGACGCACGGATTCTGCGGCTTGTACCCCGGCTCCGGCAGCGCCACCGGCACACCCGGGACGGCCGGCGGACGATTGCCGCCGCCCTGACCGAACTGTCCCCCGCCGCCGCCACCGCCGCCACCGCCACCGAATCCACCACCACCGGCGGGCGCGCCCGTGATCGGCGCGACGCGCTGATCCCAGCACACCGTCTGGATGCCGGCGCGGTTCTTCGCCGCCGGCACCGCGAGCTCACGCACCACACGCGTGCCGCTCATGATGCGCACGAGCAGGTTCTGCGGCGGCGTCTTCACGTAGAACGAGATCACCGCCTCGGTGGGCGGGTTCTCGCCGATGAACGTCTGGTGGCCCCAGAACTCGTCGTTGCGATCGTCCTTGCTCTTCCACTGCAGCGCATCGGGCACGCTGAAGAGCCGCACGTTCGCGACGGTCTGCGCCGCCGTGTACTCCTGGATGGGCTCGAGGTGATCGAGCACCCAGATCGCGCGGCCGTGCGTCGCGACCAGCATCGCGTTGTCGCGCGGATGGATGGTGATCTCGTCCACGCGGACGGTCGGGAGGTTGGCGCGGAGGCGCTTCCACGTCGCGCCCTTGTCGAGCGTGAGGAAGATGCCCGACTCGGTGCCCACATACAGCACGTTGCCGTTGCGCGTGTCCTCGGTGAGGGTGTGCACCACCTCGCCGGTGAGGCCGCCGTCGATGCGGCGGAACGTCGCGCCGAAGTCGTTGGTCACCCAGACGTAGGCGCCGTAGTTGTTCTGCCGGTGGTCATCCACCGAGACATACGCCGTCGCCGCATCGAACCGGCTCGGCACCACCTCGGAGACGAACGCGCCGGCGGGGAAGCCCGTGAGGCGGCTCGTCACATCGGTCCAGGTCTTCCCGTTGTCGCGGGTCATCTGCACCACGCCGTCGTCGGTGCCGGCCCAGATGACGCCCGGCTGCTTGGGCGATTCGGCGAGCGCGACGATCGCCGGCCAGACGGCGATGCCGTCGTTGCGCGCGATGGTGATGTCGGTGTTCTTCACGCCGAACATCGTGGAGTCGTTGCGGTTGCCGTTCCGCGTGAGGTCCGGCGAGATCACGGCCCACGAGTCGCCGCGATCGGTGGAGCGGAAGACCTTGTTGCCGCCGATGAACAGCACGCCCGGCTCGGTGCCGTGGATCATCGGCGTGTCCCAATGGAAGCGGTACGCGCCCTCGCCCTGCGCGGGCGCCGGCGTCACGTTGGTCGCGTTGGGACGGATGGAGCGCGACTCGCCGGTCACGACGTTGCGCCGGATGGTGTTGCCGTCCTGGGACTCGGTGTAGACCCAGCGCGAATCGCGCGGATCGGGGATGGCGACGAAGCCGTCGCCGCCGAGGATCTGGAACCAGTCGTAGTTGTAGATGCCGGCGCCGTGCCGCGACGCGCTGGGGCCGCACCAGTCGTAGTTGTCCTGCATCCCGCCGCAGATGTTGTACGGGTACTCCATGTCGTAGCCGACATGGTAGAACAGCCCGACCGGCAGGTTGGGGATGAACGTCCACGTCTTCGACATGTCGTACGAGACGGCGAGACCGCCGTCGTTGCCGATCAGCACATGGTCGGAGTTGGCCGGGTCGATCCAGATGGCGTGGACGTCGTCATGCGTGACGCGCGCCGCATCGGCCTCCATGGTCTTGCCGCCGTCGATCGTCATCTGCACGCCGACGCCGCCCATGTAGACGCGGTCGGCGTTGTTGGGATCGATGCGCACCTGCGAGAAGTACATCGGGCGCGGATTGGTGGTGCTGGCGCGGCGCCACGTGGCACCGGCGTCATCGGAGCGCCAGAGACCGGTCTTGCCGGAGTCGACGGGCGTGACGGTCGGCGCCTCGACGCTCGCGTACACGATGTTGGGGTCCTGCCGGTACACGTCGATGCCGATGCGGCCGAGCGCGCCGGTGGGGAAGCCGCCGCCGACCTTGGTCCACGTCTCGCCGCCATCGACGGACTTGAACAGGCCGGAGCCGGGGCCGCCGCCGTTCATGCAGCAGTTGGTGCGACGACGCTGGTACATCGACGCGTAGAGCACGCGCGGATCCTTCGACGACATGGCGAGGTCGTTGGCGCCGGTGTTCTCGTCGCCGGCGAGGACCTTCCGCCAGGTGCGGCCGCCGTCGGTGGTCTTGTACACGCCGCGCTCACCGCCGGGCCCCCAGAGCGGCCCGGTGGCCGCGACGTACACGATGTCGTTGTTGGCCGGGTCGATGACGATGCGGTTGATGTGCTTGGAGTCCCGGAGCCCCATGTGCGTGAACGTCTTGCCGCCGTCGACCGACTTGTAGACGCCATCGCCCCAGCCGGTGGACTGCCGGTTGTTGGACTCGCCGCCGCCCACCCACACGAGATCCGGGTTGGTCTGCGACATGGTGACGTCGCCGAGGGAGAGGAGCCCCTGGTCCTGGAGGAGCGGGGTCCACATGGCGCCGTTGGAGGTGGTCTTCCACAGGCCGCCGTGCGCGGTGGCCACGTAGTAGAGCGCCGGGTTCCGCTCGTACACCGCGAGGTCGGCGACGCGGCCGGACATGGTCGCGGGACCGATGGAGCGGAAATGGAGCGCGTCGAACTCGGTCGCGACGGGGATCTGGGCGAGGGCCGGTGTCACTGCGGCCGCGACGAGCGCGGCGGCGGCGAAGGCCCGATGACGCAGGTGGATCACGGTGGATCTCCACGCACTGAGGGTGGGGTGCTGAACGGAGCGGCCCTGAGGACAGGGTCCGCCCGAGGTAGAACGTACCGCGGGGCGGGTTCGCTGGGGAGCCGATAGCTTACCGTCCCATGCGCCCCGCCCTCCGTTCCGCTCTCCGACTCGTCGGCATCCTCGTCGCGGTCCTCGTCGTCCTCGCCTGCTCCGTCTGGTTCGGCGGGCGCGCGTACCTGCGCCGCTCGGTCGCGCAGTACGAAGGGTCGGTCGCGGTGCCGGGGCCGGGCGCGGAGATCGAGGTGCTCTTCGATGCGCGCGGCGTGCCGCAGGTGTACGCCAGGACCGATGCCGACGCGCGTTTCGCGCTCGGATGGCTGCACGCGAGCGAGCGGCTCTTCCAGATGGAGCTCACGCGCCGGATGGCTCGCGGCGAACTCTCGGAGATCCTCGGCGCGATCGCGGCCGACCTCGACGAGGAGCAGCGCCGCCTGGGCTTCGCGTGGCAGAACGCGCGTGACCTCCCCTCGCTGGACGCATCGGTGCGGGCGCCGATCGAGCAGTACCTCGCCGGGGTGAACGCCTGGATCGCGCAGGCGAAGCCGCTCCCGCCCGAGTTCGTGATCCTCGGCTTCAAGCCGCGGCCGTGGACGGTGGAGGACGTGAGCGTCGTCGGCTTCTACCAGAGCTGGTTCTCGCTCACGCTCATGGACAAGGGGGCCGACTACCGCGAAGCGTTCGCCAAGCTCGGCGGTGATGCGAGCCGGCTGGCGAATGCGGTCCATGCGTGGTCGCCCGCAGCAGTGCCGCTCGCGCAGGCGGCGCCCAAGATGACCAAGGCGAGCAACTCGTGGCTCGTCGCGCCGGCGCATTCGGTGAGCGGTGCGGCGCTGCACGCCTCGGACCCGCACCTCGAACTCTCGAGCGCCCCGGGCCTCTGGTACGCGGTGGGGCTGCATTCCCAGGAAGGACTGAACGCCGTCGGCGTGAGCGCGCCCGGACTCCCCTCGATCTCGATGGGCCACAACGGCACGGTGAGCTGGGCGTTCACCGTCGCACCGGTCGATCTCGTCGATGAGTACTGGGAGGTCATCGAACGTGCCGACTCGCCGAACCCCGTGGTGCGCACACTCGAGGGGTCGCTGCCGGTGATCGTGCAAGCCGAGACGATCCTCGTGAAGGGCGAGTCCCCGCGCGTCGCCCGGATCCTGCGGACGCCGCGCGGACCGGTGATGTCGATGACCGGCGACACCGCGCGCGTGCTGCACTGGGCCGGTTTCGACTTCCCCGCCTGGAGCGTGATGCAGGGCGTGAGCGCGCTCAACAGCGCGAACGACTTCGACTCGTTCCGCCGCGTGGTCGCGAACCTCGGCTCGCTCGCGGTCAACTGGACCTTCGCCGACAAGCAGGGGAACATCGGCTACCAGCTGGGCGCGCCGATCCCGATCCGCGACGGCTACGACACGTTCACCCCGCAGTGGGGCACGGACCCGAAGGCGCAGTGGCGCGGGTACCGGCCGCTGGACCAGCGCCCCTTCGCGCTCGATCCCGCGCAGGGCTGGCTCGCGACGACCAACGACCAGGTGGTCGGTGCGGGCTACCCGTACGCGGTGCCGGGCTACTACCACCTCACGCGCAAGACGCGGATCGCGGCCATCCTGGGCGCGGCGGTGCGCGGGACCGACACGACCGGTCGCGCGCCGAACGGCAAGGTCGATGCCGCCGCGATGACGGCGGCGCAGCGGGACCTCGTCTCGGGCAACGCGCTGCGCTGGCGCGACCTCGCCGCGAACGCCGCCGCCGCCGCGGGGAACGACAGCGCCGCGACGTCGCTCCGCGACTGGGACGGCCGGTTGAGCCCGAAGGATGTGCCCGCGACGCTCTGGGCGTACTGGTGGAACGCGATGCCGCGCGAGCTCTTCGGCGACGAACTCGGCGCGGATTGGCCGCGCGCCGCCTCGCTCACGGTCGCTGCGCTGTCGGACTCGGCGCAGGCGTTCGTCGATGACATCCGCACACCGGAACGCGAGTCGCTCGACGCGATCGCCACGCGCGCCATGCGGCTGGCGCTCGCCGAGGACTGGAACCGGCCGTTCGGCGCCGTGCAGACGCTCACCGTGCGGCATCCGCTCGCGAGCGTCGCGGTGCTGGACCGCTGGCTCGGGCTCACGCGCGGACCGTTCCCCATCGGTGGTGACGACGCGACGCTCGACGCGGCGTTCTCGCGGTTCGACTCCACCACGCGCACGCTGAGCGACGAGGCCGGCCCCAGCATGCGCTTCGTGATGGACTGGGCGGATGTCGATGGATTCACGCTCAGCCGGCATCTGGGCCAGTCCGGGAATCCGCTGAGCCCGCACTTCGCCGACTTCCTCGCGCCTCACCTCGCGGGCGAGCCGTGGCCCATGCCGTTCACCCGGGCGAAGGTCGAGGCGCGGGCGGTCCAGACACTGCGGATCGTCCCGGCGCGCTGAGCCCTGCGCCCGGTCGGCCGCCACCAATAGGAAGGGAGTGAAGGAGCCGGCCGTGCTGCCGATACTCATCGGAGCAGCCATGTCCACTCCACTCCTCTCCCGCGCATCGCTTGCGCTGGTCCTCGGCCTCCTCGCCGCGGGCTGTGCCAAGGACGCCGCCGCGCCCGCGCCGGTCGCGGCGATCATCGTCGTGCAGGGGGCCGATCAGTCGGCGCAGGTGGGGAAGGCGCTGCCGACGCCGGTCATCCTCCGCGCGATCGACTCCACCGGGAACGGCATCGAAGGCCGCGACATCACGCTCACCATCGGCAGCGGCGGCGGGTCGGTGACGCCCACCACGTCCGAGACCGATGCGGCGGGCGAGGTGATCGCCGCGTGGACGCTGGGACCGAGCGCGACCACGCAGTCGCTCATCGCGACGGCAGCGGGCCTCGAGCCGGTGATCGTCTCGGCGAGCGGACTCGTTCCCACGCAGGTCGTGATCGTGCAGGGGAACAACCAGGTGGCCAAGGCGGGCACCGCGCTCGCCACACAGGTGGTGGTGCGTGTGCTCGGCCCCAACAACGTGCCGATGGTCGGCGTGCAGGTCGCGGTGCAGGTCACGGCCGGCGGCGGCTCGTTCACGCCGCAGACCGCGGTGACCAACGCGACCGGCGAGGTGAGCCTCCGCTGGACCATCGGCACCACCGCCGGCTCGAACACCGCGAGCATCCAGGTGTGGACGCTCGACCCGGTGACGATCAGCGCGACGGGCACGCCCTAGCGCGGCTCCGCACGGCGCAACGCCGGGCCGGAGGCGTCAGCGCACCGGGCCGAGGTACTTGTCGAACCATGCCATCGACTCGCGCATCAGCACGGTGCGGGGGACGTCGTGGCCGCCCTCGTACACGGTCCACTTCTTGTTCGCGGCCGGCGTGCCGAGCGCCTCGAAGAACGGCTTCTGCGCGGTCTGCACCGGGAAGAAGAAGTCGTGCTCGCCGTTCAGCATGAGCACCGGCTGCTTGATGCGCGGGAGGAAGTTGAACGGCTCCACCTCGGGCCGGCCGCGCTCCATCTCGAGGCCGGCCACGTAGAGCGCGACCGCCTTCACGCGCGGCTCCACCGCGGGGATGAGTCCGCCCATGTAGCCGCCCCAGCTGAAGCCGAAGTAGCCGAACCTCGATGCGTCGACATCGGCCCGCGTCTCGGCGTAATCGAGCGTCCGTCGGAAGTCCTTGGCCCACATCACCACGTGTTCGCGCCAGCGGATGGAGAGGTCCGCGAGGTCGGAGAGCGTGCCATCCGAGCGTTCGTGGGTCGCCTGGTAGATGGGATAGATGAAGATCCGCCCGCTCGCCGGGAAGAAGTTCATGTTGGGCGGGACGGCACCGGTGAACGGCGCCGCCCCGAGCACGCCGGAGCCGGGGAACGCGACGATGGTCTGATAGGGCGGCGTCCCGGTGCGCGGGATGTACACCCACGCCGACATCCGTCCGCCGTACGCCGTGGTGAAGCTCACCTTCTCGGCGATCCAGACCTCGTTGGTGGAATCCCGCAGCTCGACCTTCGCGTCGAGCGGGAGCGGGTCGTAGTCGTACATCGGCTTGTAGCCCGCGAACACCGCGTCGGAGACGGGCCGCTCGCGTGTCCAGTCGGTGAAGGCGCGCGTCACCGGGCGCGCCGCGGCCGCGACGGTGGTGTCGTTCGCGGCGTACTTCACGAGGCGGATGCCGTTGATCGCCGAACGGTCGAGCGGCGGCTGCGCGTAGGCGTCGACGAAGGCGTACTTGGGGTCGCTCCAACCGCCGCCGAGGATGTAGCGCTGCTCGCGCCCGGCGTCGTTCTCGATCCACTCGCGCACGTTGCCCGCGAGGTCGGAGACGCCGAACAGGCTGACGCCGCGCGGCGTGCCCACCGGGAGCGGGGCGGTGGCCTCGAGGTTGGAGAGCGGCACGACGAAGCGCGCGAACCCGATGTTCGCCGCGCGAGCCCAGTGATAGAGCGTCGGCAGCGACTTGCCGGCCCAGTGCGCGTACGCGGCCGCCTCGTACCAGCTCAGGCCTCCCACCGGCAGTTCGCCCTGTCCTTGCGGGAACGTCCCGCCTTCCCATGTGGCGGGGCCGGGACGTCCGGTGCGGTCGACGAAACGCGCCATCGCCTGCTCGAACGACAGCGTGCGCGGGCCGTCGCGGAACTCGTGCGTCCAATGCGCGCGATCGGTGTACCCGCCGGCCCTCACGAACTCGAGGTACTGCGCGTTGGTGATCTCGAAGCGGTCCATCTGGAAGACGTCGAGCGGCAGCGGTGAAGCGCCGTCGGTGCCGACGAGGAACGCGCGCTGCTCGCCGTCGATGATCGTGACCATCTCGGGGTGCGCCGCGGCGGTGCTGTCGAGCAGCACGAACCACGGGGTGCCGAACAGCGAGAGCACGGGGCGATAGCCCGGCTTCTCGTAGCGGAAGAGTCCCACGCGGATGGGCAGGCGCACGGAATCGGTGGGCGTGGTGCCCAGACGCCGCCATCGCGTGGTGTCGGCGAGCGAGGCGCGCCAGACCGTGGCGCCCGCAGGGTCCGACTGGATCACGACCTTGCGCGAGAACCGCGGCCAGAGCGCGTTGAGCGTCGAGTCGTCGGGCGCGACCTTCTCGATCTCGAGCGCGAGGGCGAGGGCGCTGTCGTTCTCCGCGGCCTCCACCAGCCGGATGAGCTGCGGCAGCGCGGTGGCGTGCACCCAGCGGTCCGCCCGCAGCGTCCGCGTGCCGACGAACCCGAGCACGGCCACCACCGCGGCGCCGATGACGATCGGCCATCGCTTCGCGCGCGGGGCCGGAGGCAGTGCGCTGGCCGCGTACGCGGCGGACGGTGTGGAGAGCGACTCGATGGCGGCGAGGAGCTCGTCCGCGGTCTGGAATCGCCTGGCCGGCTCCTTCTCGAGCAGGCGCATGACGAGGTTCGCGATGGCGGGCGGCACGTCGGGGCGCACGCCGAGCAGCTGCTCGGGCGCCTGCGAGATGTGCGCCGCGATCACCGCCTGCGGTGTGCCGCTGAACGGCGGTCTGCCGGCGAGCATCTCGTAGGCCATCACGCCCACGGAATAGAGATCGGCGCGATGGTCGATCGCCGGGTCGGCGGCGGCCTGCTCGGGTGCCATGTAGGCCGGCGTGCCCAGCGAGATGCCGATGCTCGTGAGGTCGTGCTGCGCGCTCGCGTCGTTCACCGCCTTGGCCACGCCGAAATCGACGAGCAGCGCGTGGCGGTCGGCGAGCATCACGTTGTCGGGCTTGATGTCGCGATGCACCACGCCGTGCCGATGCGCGTGGGCGAGGCCGTCGACGATGTCGCGCAGGAGGCGCATCGCCTCCGACGGCACGAGCGCGCCCTGCCGCGCGAGGAGTCCGCGCAGCGAGTCGCCCTCGATGTACGGCATGACGTAGTAGAGCAACCCGTCCGCCTCGCCCGAGTCGAGGAGGGGGAGGATGTGTGGCGACTGGAGCTTGGCCGCGATGTTGATCTCGCGGAGGAAGCGCACGCCGCCGAGCGCCTGGGCGAGTTCGGGGCGGAGGACCTTGATGGCGACGGTGCGTCCGTGGCGCGCATCGCGGGCGAGATGCACCGTGGCCATGCCGCCGTGGCCGAGCTCCCGCTCGACGGTGTACCTGCCGGCGAGGGCGCGGCTGAGGCGGTCGTGGGTCTCGCTCATGGCCCCGAAGCTACGGCGTACTGCGCTCCGGAGCGAGGCGGTCGATGCGCGAGCGCATGCACATGCCGGCCGGCACGGCGTCCGCTCGGCGGAAGGGGTTCTGCCGGACTCCGCGCGCGCGCAGATTCCCCTGATGCGCATCTCCCGCCGATCGATCCCGCTCGCGACCCCGTTCGCGCTCCTGCTCGCCGCCGCGCTCCTCGCGCCCACCGCCGCACTCGCCCCCCAGCAGCCGAGCTATCCCACCGCGTGGGACCCGGCCCAGCTCGACCGGCCCGAGGTGAAGGCCGCGCTCGCGCACCTCGAGCGCGGCTTCCCCGCGCAGGTGGACGAGTGGATCCGCTTCGCCGGCATCGTGGGCAAGTCGGAGCACGAACAGCAGCGCGCGGCATACGTGCGCGCCGAGATGGAGAAGGAAGGGCTCTCCGTGACCACGGACTCGATCGGCAACGTGACCGGTGTGCGCAAAGGCACCGGCGGCGGCCCGACGATCGTGTTCGCGGCGCACATGGACATCGTGCATGCGCTCGAGACGAACCTCACGGTGCGTCGCGCGGGCGACACGCTGCACGCGCCGGGCATCTTCGACAACTCCGCGTCGGTGATCAACATGCTCGCCACCATCCGCGCGCTGAACGCGGCGAAGGTGGTCACCAAGGGCGACCTGGTGTTCATCGGCACGGTGCAGGAGGAGCTCGGGCTCCGCGGCATGTCGTACTGGCTCGCGCACAACCCCAAGCCCGACCTGCTCATCGCGATGGACGGCGGGCTGGGCGCCGTCGCCTACGGCGCGCTCGGCATCTACTGGACGCGGTATCGCTTCACGTCGGCGGGAGCGCACACCCTCAACTCGCGCGGCCGGCCCACGCCGGTGAAGGCGCTGGCCGACGCGATCGACCGCATCTATTCCATCCAGCCGCCGGCGCTGCCCAACGGCGCGGTGATCAACATCGGCCAGGTCCATGGCGGCGTGATCTTCAACGGCATCCCGCAGGACCTCTATTTCACCGTGGACCTGCGTTCGCCCGACCCGGTGCTGCTCGACTCGCTCGACCGCCGCATCACGCAGATGGTGCGCGAGGCGGCGGCGAAGGAGAAGGTGGAGCTCAAGGTGGAGGTGGAGCAGAAGAACGGCGCCGGCGGAACGGCGCGGATGCTCGAGCCGGCGCGTCGGCATCCGCTGGTGCAGACCGCGATCGACATCCAGAAGCAGCTCGGGGTGAGCTTCGGCATGGCCGGCGCGGAGGAGGCGCTCGCGACAGGGAGCACCGATGCCAACATCGGCGTGGTGATGGGGATCCCGAGCATCTCCATCGGCCGGTCGTACGGCGGGAACCAGCACACGGTGACCGAATGGGCCGACTGGCCGAGCGCGCTGCAGGGGACGAAGCTGACGCTGCTGCTGGCGACGACGTTCGGGGACGGGATCCGGCCGGTGCCGGCGCGGAGGTTCGTGCCGTAGGGAGATGGCAGAGGGCGGATGGCGGACGGCAGCCACCACGCGTCAATCGAAGAGCGTCACGACCGGGATGATGAGCGGTTCGCTGGCACCGTGTGGATGCCAGCGCAGTTCGTGCCGTGCGACGCTGGGCGCGACGGCATGCGGCTCCCAGATCTCGACCGATCGTGCATCGCAATCGATGAGCCAGATGGTCTCGATTCCCTGCCGCTGATACAGCGTGCGCTTCTGGAATCGGTCGAAGCGCGCGGTGGAGGGGCTCAGCACTTCGGTCACGAGCCGCAGTCGCTGAACGCGCGTCCAGTCGCCTGCGTCGGACTCCTCGGGGGCGACCACGAAGAGATCGGGTTGCACGAGGATGTCCGGTCCCCACGAGATGTCTGCCGCGACGCTGAACAGGCGCCCGAGCGAGTGGCGCTTGCAGTACGGCGCGAGCGCCTCCGTCAGCCCCATCACGACTACTTGGTGCAGCCAGCGCGGCGCCGGCGTCACCGAGAGTTCCCCGTGCACGGTCTCGTAGCGATTGCCGTCGGCGGGCATCGCGCGGACCATGTCGGCCGTGTAGTACTCGGGGACGAGAGGCATGGCCACAGCGTACGCTCGGCGGCGAAGGGGGCGCAAGGGTTCACGCGCTCCAAGGTCCCGCCACCGGGTCAACGGACTCGCATCGGGGCTATGCGAGGTGGACCGATCGGGCGCAGTGCAGCGTGCAGCTGCCTACCAGCCGCCGCCGCCCCCGCCGCCTGAACTCCCTCCACTGCTCGAGCTCCCGCCACCGGACGAGCTCGAGCTCGGACTCGGCACACTTGCCGCCATCCCGCCCACTGCGGCGGCGAACGACGCACTCGATCCGCCGCCGGAGAACCCGCCACCGCCGCCGAAGCCGGTCCACCCCGTGCCGCCGCTCGATGACCCGCCGCGCGCATCGCTCCCGACGAGGACGGAGTGACTCGCCTGGCCCACAGCGCCGAACGCCTTGAACCAGCGGTCGGCGTGGCGACCGAGCCCGAACGCGATGGCGTACGGGAACCACGCGTCCTCGAGCGCGGGCCGCTCGTTGCGCAGTTCATCGCGGAAGAACCGTCGCGCGGCGAACAGGCGCTTGCGGATGGCGATGCGCTCCGGCGACTGGCGGGACTGCGCGGTGTTGAACAGTGACCGGGCGAGTCCGAGCATCCAGAGCACGAGCCCCGTGAGCGGGATCGCGCTGAGCGCGTCGATGGGCTGGAGCAGATGGATGGTCACGAACGTGCCGAACATCGCGGCGACCACCACCACGAAGCACGCCAGCGCGATGTAGAGCGAACCGAGCGACTTCTGCACGACGCCGGCGAAGATCACCGCGACGATGAACGCCGGGATGCTGAGGCCGAGCGTGGCCATGACGGTCGGCACATCCGCCGGGGTGCGCGCGAGGCCGATGCCGATGGTGACGAGCCCCGCGAGCAGGAGCAGGCCGGTCGGCTTCCAGTTCGGCTTGCTGCCGCCCGGCGCGGCCGCAGCGACCATCGTCTCGAGCGGCCTGCGGATGGTGCTCGCGGGATCGAACCCGCTGGACTTGTAGCGCTCGCGCACTTCGGACGTGCTCGTGGTCCGCGAGCCCGAGCTGAAGAGCCCGTCGATGAGTGCGCGCTCGTGCGGTGGCAGCGTCTTGCGATCGACCATGAGCTCGAGATGCAGCTCCTGCTTGTCGACCCAGAGGACCTTCGTGGTCTCCACGCGATTGGTGAGCTTGCCCTCCTGCACCATCCGTGCGAGCACCGCCGCCACCTCGGCGCTCGACGTGTGGTCGTCCCACATCGCCCCCACCACCTCGGGCAGGCGCGAGAGGACGTTGTGCTCGAGCCACGCGCGCGTGATCTCGCTGCGGTCGGGGACGGCGGCGAACCGGCCGAGTCCGCGCTCGCGGATGATCAGGTGGATGAGGAACGCGAGCAGTGCCGCGGCGAGCACGGCGGCGAGCGCCTGACGCGTGGATCCGTCGGCACCGTAGCGGACCAGCGCAGGGCGGCCTGCACCACGATACCGCAGCGGGATGTTCACGACGTAGCCGTTGTGCGGCTGCACCGCGCCGGGTGCGAAGTGCCCGGTGAAGCCCGCGGGCGCGACCCACGCCGAGTCGAGGGTGAGCGTGAGCGTGAAGTCGTCGATGATGCCGTCGCGGTCGACCATCACGAAGTTGTGGTCGAGCTGGAACGTGCCGTCGGACCGCGGGACGAGGATGTCGCGGAACGCGACCTCGAGTTCGTAGGTGCGGAGCGCGTTGTTGAACGCGGGATCCGAAGGCAGCCGTGCGCGCCACCGGATCAACGTGCCGCCGTCGAGCGTGGCGAAGTCGTCTATCGCCTCGAGGTCATCGTTCTCGCGCATCGGGACCACGGCGCCCGAGGCGGAATCGATGCGCGCCATGCCCAGCACGCGGAGCGACTGGCCGCGGCGAAGGTCGAAGCTCCGCTCGGCGCCGTTCCAGTCGCCGAAGAAGCGGATGGTCTGGCGCTCGCGGATGGTGAGCGCGCCGGAGGAGTCCAGGTGCGCGGTGACGCTGATGCTCGGCCACGTGAGCTGGCGATCCTGCGCGAGGAGGGCGCAGGGAAGCAGGAGGGCGACCGCGAGCGACCGTAGGCGAATCGTCATGCGGCGGAAGGTGACGCCGCGGGACGACCCGGTCAAATCGGTCGTCGCCTCCGCGGTCGGAGTGGCGCCAAGCGCTCGGATGGTTCGATCACCACCAGTGGCTCGGCGCCCACGTCCGGTCGCCAACCGATCCCTCGGTCTCAACCGCCGGGAAGCGCGCGTCGGGCGTCCAGACCTCGACCTGCTTCGCGTCGGCGTCGACGATCCAGATCATGGCCGACGCTCCGCCGGCTCCTCCCCCCACCACCACTGCCGGGGCAGCGGCTTCACCCGCGGCCACACCTCATCGAGCGTGTTGCCGTCGTACAGCCGCCCGTTCTTCATCACATACCGCACCGAGTTGGTGTTGCGGATGTCGGCGAGCGGATTCCGATCCAGCACCTGCAGGTCGGCGAGCTTCCCGACCTCGAGCGACCCGAGGTCGCGCGCCAGTCCGATCGCGTCGGCGCCGTGGATGGTCGCCGCGCGTAACGTCTCGAAGTTCGTCATCCCGCCCGATTGCATCATCCACAGCTCCCAATGCACGCCGAGCCCTTGGAGCTCGCCGTGCGACCCGAGCCCCACGCGCCCGCCGGCGCGCACGAACTTGGCCAGCTGCTCGGCGTGACCCCGGAAGATGTACTGGTCATCGCGATTGTACGTGAGCGTGCGCCACGAGTCGAGCTCGTCGTGCGGCGTGAAGCGCCGGAGCTTCCGGTCCGAGTCGATGTCGTAGTGCGTGAGGTAGTAGTCGCGGCCGATGGGACCACCATAGCCGACGATGAGCGTCGGCGTGTACGTGATGCCACTCACCGTGAGCAGCTGCACCACGTCCTTGAACAGCGGGAAGATCGGCATCGCGTGTTCGAGCCCCGGATACCCGTCCTGCATGAGCGTCAGGTTCATGGTGAGGTTGGAGCCACCCTCGGTGGTGGTGGTGAGCCCCAGCTCCTGCGCCGCCATGATCACCCACTGCCGCACCTTCCGGTCGCCGGCGAGGTACTGCTTGATCGTCTTGGTGTTGTAGTGATCGGAGTAGCGCCGCAGCACATCGCGCGCCTCGTCGAGGTTCTTGATGTTGTCGGTGGAGAAGATGCCCGGGCCGGTGGAGAAGAGACGCGGGCTGATCAGCGCGCCGGTCTCGGCCAGGTCCGTGTACGTGAGGATGTCGGTGGCCGAGGTCTGTGGGTCGCGCTGCGTGGTCACCCCGTAGGCGAGGTTGGCGAGGAGCTGCGACACCTGGTCGCGATGCACGCCCCAGCCGAACCAGTTGTGGGCGTGGATGTCCACGTAACCCGGGATGATCGTCTTGCCGCTCACGTCGATCACCCGCGCGCCGGCCGGGACGCGCACCGACCCGCGCGCACCGACGCCGGCGATGCGGTTGTCGGTGACGACGAGGTCGCCGTTCTCGATCACCTGCTGACCGCGCATGGTGACGATGCGCGCGCCGCGGAGGACGACCGTGCCGCGCGGCCGGTCCTTCACGGCGGTGATGGTCACGTCGAAGCGCGTCGCCTGGTATGCCGGTCCCGCGCGCTGCGTCGTGTCGCGGGCACCACCCGCCAGCGCAAGCGAATCCGCGCGCGCCGTCGAGTCGCGGATCGCCGTTTCTGCCGCGCGCACACCGTACTGGAAGTAGCTGCGCCCGATCGAGTAGAACGCCGTGTTGCCATCGGCCGACCACCCGATGAAGTCACCGCCGACGCGCGTGAGCCGAGCGGTGGGGACACCGGCGCCGGAGACGGCGACCGCGGGCGCCTGTCCGACCACCGGCGGCACCGTGATCAGATAGACGTTCTCGTTGGCCTGCACCAGCGCGTGCTTTCCGTCGGGCGAGAGGAGCACTTCGTCAGGCGTGGGCGGCGGTGGCGGCGTCGCGCCCGGGGGCAGCGGGTTGGCTGGCGGCGGCGGTCCGGCGACGCGGACGACGACCTTCCGGTCCGTGCCGTCGTAGCGCATGGACACGAGCCCTTCGTTGTCCGCCCATACATATAGAAGCGAGCTGTCCGGCCCCACGTGCGGCACGTTGCGTCCCTGCTGCGACTGCCCGCTGCCCGCCCACGCGATCCGCGTCGCCTCGCCGCCCTCGGCGGGGATCCAGACGTACTCGAGTTCGCCGTTGGCGATGTTGCCGAAGTCCTCGAACTGCCGCATGCGGCTGTACCGCGAGCCGCGCACCGCGACGATGCGCGAGCCGCTCCGGTCGAACGCGATCTTGTCGTAGTAGGCCGCGAGTCGCGTGAGCCGCTCCGGCTGCGCGCTGCCGTCGGAGCGCACGCGATAGATGTTGCCGCCGGCCGTGTCCGTCCACGTCACGTACGCGAGGTACCGGCCGTCGGGCGACCAGACCGGTGCGTGCTCCACCATCCCGCCCGGCGTGAGCTTGCGCGGATTGCGCACTTGGCGCCTGGCCGTGTCGCCCGGCGCCGGCGCGGGCCCGAGCTCGCCGACGTAGAGCGCATCGAGCGCCGTGAACGCGATGAGCCGACCGTCGGGCGACGGGCGCGCGCCGCGGATCTGCGTGACGACGAGCGTGCTGTCGTTGATGGGATACTCGAAGTTGGCGAGCGCGCCCATCTGCTGGTCGACCTGCGCCGTGAACGGGATGGCCGTCACCGTGCCTGACGGCACGTCCACGCGCCAGATCTTCCCGCCGTAGCTCGTGATGAGCGAGCGCGAGTCCGGCGTGAACGCCGACGCGGGATAGAAGTCGCGATCGCTGGCGCCGCCGCCCTGCGAGTTGTCGCGCTGCACGTCCATCACCAGCCAGCGCTCCTCGCCGGTGGTGAGGTCGCGCAGCTTGAGCGCCTCGCGTGCGTCGTAGCGGGTGGCGTAGACGAGCCACTTGCCGTCGGGGCTCGCGACGGGGCGGAGCGCGCCGAAGGTCTCGTGCGAGCGGACGAGCGTGCGGCCGGTCTCGCGGTCGAACTGACCGACTTGATACTGCCCGATGCGGCGCGGGTTGCTGCGCGCAGCCTGGTCCTCGGCTTCTTCGCGCGCTGAGGTTGCCGTGTGGAGCTCGGCGACCGAGGCGAGCGTGGTCGGAACGTTGCCGCTCACGTTCACCCAGAGGTAGCGCGCGTCACCGCTCGGCGCGGCGCTGTAGTGCGATGCAGCGACCCCGCCCGCGGGTGCGCCCTCGGGGCGGAGGCCGGTGAGCTGGACGCCGGAGCCGCCGTCGATGTTGTACATCCAGAGCTGGCCGGTGCGGGCAGCGATGATGTATTGGCCGTCGGCGGACCAGATCGGCGACGTGAAATTGATCCGCTCGGCTCTGGTGATGATGCGCGGGGCGGAGCCGTCGGCGTTGGTGATCCAGATGTTCTTGGAGCCGTTGCGGTCGCTCACGAACGCGATGTGCTTGCCGTCTGGGGAGAATCGTGGTTGTTGGTCCCAGCCGGTGCCGGAGGTGATGCGGGTTGCCTGGCCGCCGGTGATGGGGATCGTGTAGAGGTCGCCGAGGATGTCGAAGGCGATGGTTCGGGCGTCGGGGGAGATGTCGAGGGAGATCCAGCTCGCCTCGTCAGTTGTGAAGCTCAGGTTGCGCGGGGTGATCAGCGGCAGGGCGCGGGTGCGGGCGGCGGCCTTTATGGCGCTGTCGTTCTGCGCGGTAGTTTGGGCGGGGAGCGGCCCGGTGACGGCTATCGCGAGAGCGAGGGTTGCGGCGAGTGTGCGCGGGGGCTTCATCGAGCGGGCTCCGAAGGTGCGGTGAGAGCGGGCGCGGGGTGCAGCGAACAGGGGTGCTCGTCCGCAAGCGATCCCATGATCACGTTAGTCCTTAGTGGTCGCGAGTTGAATCAACTCGGAAGCTGTCGTAAGCCAACGTTCCTGCGCGACCTGTACGACAGACAGCCTCGGCGCGAGGCGATAGCCTGGATTCCTCAGGAGAACGATTTCCGGTGTTGAGTACACGCGGAGAACGAGTGCTATGATGTAGTTCTCCTTCCAAGCGCGCGCCGCTAGCCACTCGCGGGAAGTCATGGAGATTCCGCCCGCGCCATCGGCGAGTCCCTTCACCTCAACGGCAATTGTTTGCTCGCCGTCGACAATCTCGAAGTCGTAGCCCTCACCAAGTGTTCTGCAATCCCGAAGGGCGCCATGAAGTAAGAGGCGTTGTCTGTTGAAATGATCGACAAAAATCTCCTCAGCTCGCTTACCGGTCTCGGCCCGCTGACTGCCGACATTGCGAATCTCCTCGTCCGCGTCGTCGTTCTCCGAGGGAGTCAGAAGTGGGGCAGCGATCTCCACCTCAACCTGATGGTCTGTCCGCATCAGGATGTCCTTCACGAGAAACTCGAGGCCCTGATCAGAGAGATCTCCGAAGCGATCAAGGACCTCTGCCCGGCTCGGTCGCAAAGAGCGCTGATGCCACCCGCGCCGGGAGTTTGACACGACGGAATCGAATTCGTCACGCCAGTTCTTAACTGTGTTGTGCTTCACGTCGAGGATCGACGCAATGGCCCGGTGTGTCGCCAACTGCGAGCCGTACCCGAGGGCCGCGTAGGCCCGCTCGTCACACCGCGCGAGGAAGTAGGATACGATCAGGCCCTTGTATCGATTGGACTCCATCTCAACTCCTAGCTGCGGTTCGACTCAATTGCGCAAGGACGCGCGCCTGATCATCGAGCGGATCAGCTATGCCGCCGAAAGAATACGGACGGGGCGCCAACCACGCGAGCTCGAAGCCACATCGCGGCTCTCTCACCTTTAGGGAGAGTTCCGAGGATTTGGAAGCGGTCCCTGCGGCCCCGCATCGGAATGAACAGATGGAGGGAGTGACCCTGATGGGGTTAGGCTCTCCATTGCAGAGGCTTATGTCGCCTAGTGGACAGCCGCTCACTCACAAGGCGCGACCCCGATCCTACCTCTTCATCCCCAGAGGATCTTTCGGGCGGCATCAAACAGAACGGCGTTTGCCCACGCCGGCCTCGGCGCGATCACGCCCTCAACGGCGCCTCCTGAAGGGAAAGTGCACTTCTGCTCGACGGGTTACCGCATCCGAGCGTCCGCCTGTAGTTCTCCGCGCCTAGCTCGGGGGACCACCGTCCCAGCACGCCGACGGCGCGACAGCGCCTCTGATCCCCGTTCAGAACTTGCCGTGCGCGAAGCGCATCGCGTTCTCGCTACTCCCGGAACGCAAAGTGGGCTAGTCTCGCCCGGCGTCTTCGGGAAGAATTCGGTCGAATCTCGGGTCTCTCGATCCGCTGTCAGAGCCCACCGCGAGACTGGGATTCCAATGGACGCCTTGGCGTGCTGCCAGAGGTCGACTCTTAGGCGCCGTGTCGGGGCAACGGTGTGAAGTCGATCCAGAGAATGGCGGAGATCATGTACCAGAGGCATCTTCGGCGATTGCTAGTCGCGAGGCTTTCGCACTCGCCATTGAATGAGGAGAGCTTGATGTCAGACGAAGGCACGGACGCGAAACTGGCGGATCAGATGAGCGCCGGAATTGTGGAGTTCCCGGTGGGACTTCTTGATTGGGCGGGTCACCGACGGGGTGGCGTCCGACGCATGTTCGCCTCGGCGGACGGAAGACCTTCTGGTCGGCTCATCAGCACTCCACTGCTTCGCCGCCTCACGGAATGGGCGCGCCATGTCGCCGCCTCACGACCCGGCACTCCGCGCATTGTGCTCCTTGTGGGCGGCCCGGGCAATGGCAAAACGGAGGCCGTCGAGGACGCGATACGCGAGCTGGAGGAATCGCTGGCCATTGACGGCCAGATCAGTGGAAAGCTCGGGCCGCTCTTCAATCCAACGGATGGAGCGACAGTCCCGCGCCGCGTCACACTGAACCTCTCACAACTTGGTGTCGCGAGGGCGCTCTCCCTCACATTGGTTCAGGACGCCTCCGTTGGCGAGCCAGGCGGTGATAGCGCGGCGCGATGTCTGGTGACCGATCTATCGGGAGCCCTGAACGCAGACTCCAGCGCGCTCTATCTGGCGTGCGTGAATCGAGGGATTCTCGACGATGCGCTCGTCGCTGCTCAAGGCATCGATGGCCCGGCAAAGAGGCTGATATCCACGATCGTAAGTGC
Organism: uncultured Gemmatimonas sp.; assembly: GCA_964464585.1. Classification (GTDB taxonomy): domain Bacteria; phylum Gemmatimonadota; class Gemmatimonadetes; order Gemmatimonadales; family Gemmatimonadaceae; genus Pseudogemmatithrix. The sequence continues at coordinate 158,670 of CAYXGS010000003.1, forward strand.
TCTCGCGGCCAGAGTTGGAGCACCGTCCTGCTGGCCACTCGTCGGAGCACCAGAGGTGGCGATCTGGCCAATGGATGTGGAGTCCCTCTTTCTGTTCGAATCCGACGGCCGCGATAGCCCGGCGCAGCAGGCTCTCTCGCTCGCGACGGATGCGAAGCGCTGGCCCGAGTTCGGCAGTTGCCCCGCGGGTGATCGTTGCCCGTTCTGTCAGAGCCGAAGCCTTCTGGAGCGGGAGCCATACCGCTCTTCCTTCCTCAGAATCCTCAGGGGGTACGAGCTCGCAACAGGAAAGCGCTGGAGCTTCCGCGACTTGCTATCACTCCTTTCGTTTCTCTTGGCTGGATCGCCAGCCGAGGGCGCGTCAGCATCAGTCGGCCCCTGCGAGTGGGCCGCCAAGCTAGCCTCTGGGGAGCCCTCGGAGGGTGGGAGATCGGAGTCGGCACGCCTCGTCGCCCCCTTTCTGCTGGTTGCCTCGCAGTATCAGCATGCTCTCTTCGGCGCGTGGCCCAGAGTGGGACGGAATGGTCTGCGGCGAGAGCTACGCGAGGTTGGTCTGGAGGAGGATCGGACTCTCCGCGGGCTAGGCGCGTTCTTGGCGGGCGTTCAAGCTGTCTCGGTTCCGCGGACCCTTCGGACCGAACTCGCATCCGTATGCGCCGCACTCGACCCTTCATCTGCGAGTCCGGATCTCGAAGTGGACGTCAGCGGGAAGTCAAAGGTCCTCCTACGCGAGATCGATGCGCGATTCAGCCACTCCGTTCGGGATGGACTCGAGACGCTCCGAAAGTACCAATGTCTCTCAACAAACGAGGTCGATCTACTGAAGCGACTGGCGGACGCGGACGATCAGCTCGGCACCGCTGATGTGCGAAACAGGAAGCCAACGACGGCAGCGGCGCTCCAGATACTTCTTCGAGACTTCAGTTGCAGGATGGTCCGTAGAACGTTGGGTGTGCGCAACGCAGTCGTGAAGGACTATGTGTATGTCGAAGGGTTCACGAGGCTCGTAAGCGATGACGACATGCTTGCGTATGAAGCCGCAAAGAAGGTCGAGGCGCTGCTCAACTCCGACGGCCGCTTTACTGTCACGCTGAACAACACCTTCGGCGAGCCACCGCCTCCGATGTCCAAGCGAGTCGTGCTGGAAACCGACAAACAAAAGGTACGTCCAGCCAAACCGGACACGAACGGGCGCCCCCGATCCGACTTGCGCTTCCTTACTGTCGGCGCGCAGACCTCAACTCAGCACATACCGTTGACCTACGAGCTCTTCCGTGCCGTGCAGGAGATGCAGGCGGGAATGCTCGCCGCCTCGTTACCCAGGCCGGTGGTGGCGGCAATAGACGCCGCGCGCGCGCGCCTTGCGGGTCGGATCGTGCGCAGCGCGGACGCCCTCGAGGGAGCCGAAATCGCGATCGGCACACGCAAAGAGCGAATCATGATAGACGATGGCCGATTCATAATTCGCACAGAGGACGACGAATGACGATCGCAGAGTTCCTCGAGGCTCCATGGAGGCAGTCCCATGGGGCCTACGACAGCGCGATCTTCGCGGTTGGACGCTCTCCTGAATTCGCGACGGCCGAGGTCATTCTTGCGTCGACCTACCGCGCAGTGGGTTTCGCTGATATGAGGGAGCGCGATGTACCTGCTTCGGGACGCGCCTTCGACAGGGCCTCGTCAAAGCGACCGAGGCCGGCCGCCGGACGCCTCGGGGCCGAAGCGTGGAAGACAGTACTGCACGGGGCTCTCCAAAGTCCGAAACAGAAACAGCAGTCGGCGAAGCGCTTCCTTCAGCTCAGTCCGGTCGTACCGGATACGGCACTCTATTCCGGATCCGCGCGCTTGGCGGGACAGCCGTGGAACCCCGGTCAGCTCATCGCTGGGATCATCGGTCTGGGTGCGGCCAGCGATGTGGAAGCAGACGAGCTGTGGAGTCAGCTCTTCGACGGACTAAGCGTTTCCGAACTCGACGACGTATGGGCTCGTTGGCTGCAGTCAGAGTTTAGGGCGCGACGCAGCGCCCCGCACGAGTGGAAACGGACGACGATCGAAACGACGTGCCATTTCACTCTGGACGAAAGCGCTAGACTGGAGATACCGGCACAGCAGTTCAATCGCGATCTGTGTGCGGTACTGCGGGCGAAGGGGTTGATGACACGTCGACAGTGGGTGAGTATCCTCGAGTCGGTCATCCGTTTAGGCGCGGTCGCTCACATTCTGTGGGTTTGCGAGACTCACGCTCGGCTTTGGAGGCTCATTAGAGCGATCCTCAACGGCGCTGAAGTCCCAGATGATGATGAATGTCTGGTGCAAGTGTTCAGCGGGCTCGGTCGCCCTTTGGTCTACAGCGCTGTTGCGCTCCCAAAGATGCGGGAGATGGCATCCGACTACCTCGCGGCGCGGCTCGGAGTGAACCTCCTACTTTGGCATCTCGAGGCAGCGGGAAGTCCGACCCGGTCATTGAAAACCGGGTCGCAGGTCGTGGAGCTGCTGCGTGTGGTGGCGAAGCACAGAGCGAGTCTCGGCACGGCCGGTATGATGGACCAGTATGCAAGGTTGTTTGACGCGTATCCACGAGAGCTGAGTTGCAAGAAGGGCGTCGGAAACAACATGATTGAGTTCTGTCGTCACGCGCTCGGACAGCGACAAACAGCGGATGCTACGCTCCGCGGCTACGACCAAGGATATCAACTGCGAAAGAAGGCTGATTACGCCTCCGCGCCTTGGGTCGTGTCACTGGGTCCTGTGGCGCTATTAGCCTTTACGCACTGCTGTCTTCTCGAAGCCGCAAGTCCGCGATCAGTCACGAGACTCTGTGAGCATCTGGGGCGCTATGGAATCGACATTGACCGCGATGATATCGCTGAGAGCGAAGTAGGAATGAAGCTGCGGATGCTCGGCCTTGTGCTCGACAGCCCGGATGCAGAGAGCGGGATGCTTCTCGTGCCTCCATTCGAGGTTCCAGAAGTGACTGCGGGGGCGCAATGAACCGGCTCGTCAAGGAGGTCGCGCAAGCTGTTGAACAGAGAATCAAGGCGTATGCACTGACTCTAAAGGACAGTCAGGCGGAGCTGCGCAGCGTCTTCCACGGCCCGCCAGTAAGGTACCTGCGAGAGGTGCTCGCGGTTCTGGGCGAGGGTGGGGGCATTGAAGTGGTGCTTCAAAGCGGCGAGAACGTCATCTGCCCGGTATTGCTCCCACTGGATCACGGTGCCGGAATCCTTTCGGTAGGCGCTTCGGGTGAGTGCTCCCGCGATCACCTCGTGTCCCTGAGGAACACCCCGAACGGCAAGCGCTGGGTGGCCATCATGGCGCCGGGCTCGCATGACGCGAAGTCGGTGACGGGTGCGACCGACGAGTTCGGAATAAGTGCGATCAACAATGGCGGAACCGCAACCATTGGGGAGTGGATTCACGACAACTTCATCGCACGTTTGCTCGATCGCGCCGTGGAGCGGTTGGCTCTCGCTGGGGATCAAGAGAAGAAGTCGGCTCGCGCGCTTGCTGAGCGGGCGATCCACTCGGCAGCCGAAGCGGACCATCACGATCCGGAGCGGACCAAGGCCTGGGCGCTGCTGTCGCGCCTGCTCAGCGTCGGAGCCGCTGAGGAGAGCATTCAAGCTCAGTGGAGCCGTGCGTGCGGTGTGCCGCCGTGCGCTGACGGGAGTCTGCAGCACGAGAATCAGCAGGGCATTCTCGACGACATCGTCGAGCTCATCGAGACGAGCGGCTTCGGCGCTTGCGCCACACGGATGAAGGAGGCTGCCTCCGAGGCCGAGCAGCATTTCATCGACGAGATGATCGGGCATCTAAGAGGCGCGGCAACGAGTCAGCTCGCTCTGAAGCACGCGCCAGAGTACCACTTCGCTCCGGATGTCGGCACGGAACTGGCGCCTGCGCCCGCGTGGTGGAGCGCGCTCACGGCGGAGCGCTTGCGGGAGCTACTAGGCAGCGAGGCTCCGAGGCCGGAGACTCTGGGGATTGAAGTCATCAATCGGCTCATTCCCTCTATGCCGGGACTACCCGTGGTCGTGAGGTGCGCGCCGCAGTTCCGACTGAGTCTGCCGGTAGGAGATGTCGGTCCTCTCGACGTGTCGGTCTCGCGCGAGGCGGGACGAGGCAACGCCGTGCAATGGACTCGTCGGATCCCAAACGATGATACGCTTGTCGACAGCAATGTGCCGTCGCACTCCACGGCGATGCGGTATTCGGTGTCTGCCGATGGGTACAAGAAGGCAGTCTCACGGGTGGTCGCTCTGGATCAGTTCGGACCAGGTGTCATAATCAGCTCGCGCTCGGCCACGAAGATCAGCCTTCCGAAAAAGTCCAAGGTTGCGGACCTGTACGAGTGTCAGATCGTGCTCAGCGGCGAGGGACGGCACTTCCTGGATGCCCACGTGGCGACAGGCGGCAGTCTTGGCGAGGCGATCGAGGGCGCAGACTCCACGACCACTGGTGCGGACGCTCTCGTGGGAACCGTCGCAGCGCCGGCTGAGGAGTCTTCGGGTCCGTGGGGACTCGAGATCGTCGTCACGCCGGAGTGCTGGTACGACATCTCGGTGTTCGTAGGGGGAAGTGAACGTACGCTCCGGCTATTGCTGAGTTGCGGGGAGTCCGCCGCGGAAGGTTGCCGCTCCGAATTCGAGAGGCTGATCCGGTTGAACCGTGCCGGCGCCAGCGGGAAGACCACCTTCGAGATCCAAGTCGATCGTCAAGTCCGAACGACTGATCTGCAGTCATGGGCGCTCGAAGATCCGGATTCTTCATTCTTCCCACTCGTCCTTGCCCCGGATTGCCGGGTGGCCTGGCGAAAGCCACAGTGGACGAGCCTAAACGGAACAGTGCTTTCTGCCGGGCAGTTCATTCATGATCCGCGTCCTCGTCCGCAGGACTTCTCGCCGCCAGAAGAATTCGTTGCTGCGAGGAGGGAGCTCTTCTCACGGATTCAGGGCGCGGATGGCCACGGTGTTCTTGAGGCCGCGGAGTTGGGAATGTGGATGGCGAGTCAGAATGTGGCTGAAATCGTCGATCGCTACGTCAGCTCGTATCGCGGCTGGCTCGACGCCGAGCCGGATACCGCATCCTGGGTAGACACCCTGATGGTCACTGGCCTAGAGGCGGATGGGTCTCTTGCGCAGGAGCCGTTCGCAGTCCTCGTCTCGCCGCTGCATCCGTTGCGATTGGCATGGCACGCACTCGCCCAAAAGGCACTGTTCGACTCTTGGCGGTCTTCAGCTCCTTGTCCGGCGGCGAGCATCCTCGATCCTGATGGGGTGCCCGATGCGCTTTCTCTGCCGCTCAGAACCGCGAGTGGAGGAGTCGAGAGGCTTCTGTTCTTGAGTACCGAATCCAGCTCGGACTACTGGTCAGTGTTGTGGTCGGCGACGCAGCTCCCGACACTGAATGCGAAGGCAGCAAGTGCGCCATTCGATCGTGAGTTCGGACTGCAGATCGGCGGAGTCGCGAGCGGATTCAGCATCTCGCAGGTGGAGCGCGCGCTGGACGATGTCTCGCTTCTCTTCGCGGCCAAACCACATCTGAATGTGCTTGTGGCCAGTGCGACGGCGAGCGGATCCGCGTGCAATGACGGAATCATGCAGTGGGCAGGCCAGCAGTTTTCCGAGACAGCAGAGCCCAGCTCCGGATTGCCGAAGATGGGAGCACGTGTCCTCCAGATCTTCGACGAAAGGAGAGCGGCTGCGCGGCCCGAAGATGCCGAGATCGCGAATCTCGCGGAGGACACAGGTGGCGCTGTGAAATGGTTCGACGGCAGGCCGACCGATGCTGTGCCCGATCTCGGAATCATTGCGCAACTTGAGACGTCTAACCCCACCGCCAAACCCACTGCCACATCCTCCCCTCTCGGAAGGGGGGCACTTCTCAGGCATCGTGTCAGAACGCAACTACAGGCGGGTGGCGGTGCGTTCATCTCCGAGTCGCGAATGGGAGCCGCCGGGCCTCCAACAGGAGATGCGCTGGCCGACCACATCTCATCGTTGACGGCGAAGATGGAGAACCTCGCCGATGTACGGCTGGGGTACCAGTTCGCTCCGAGTGTCAAGACGATTCAGGCCGTGCTCGTGGAGAAGCGCGCAGAGTATGCGGCCGTGTCTTCGTCGGCGGTCGACCCGGCGTGTTTCTTGGGTGGCTGGCTTGAGGGCGCGTATCTCTGGGACTATGACCTTCCGTCGTACTCCAATCGCCCAGGTGACACCAGCGGCTACTACCTGCTATCCAGAGTTCGTCGGCTGGACTCTGATGCGATACGTGGTGTACTCGAGAAGTTGCCGTACTGTGGCGAAATGTCGGAAGAAGACATCCAGCAAGTACTTCTTGAGGTGTCTCGTCGGGGAATCCCGACTGTGAGAGGACTGTCCTCCGGGCACAGTGGAGCGTCAGGAGATTTGGGGCTGTTTCTGGCTGGCCGCTTGCTGCAAGATGCCTTCCGGCTTGACGACCGGCAGGATGGTCTGCTTCCGCTCATAAAGGCAGACGGAGAGGATGTGGAAGTCGTACTGGCGATCCCCGTCGACCCCTTCCGCAGCTACTTGGCGGACCTGCAGAAGGCCATGAGTGAGGCTTCTTTGCAGCGCCCGGACATCGTGATGTTCGGCATCAGCATCTCGCCGTCACGAGTCGCGATTCGGCTTACACCCGTCGAGGTCAAGTGGCGTCAGAGCGTCCTCTCCGTTCAGGCAGCAAATGAGGCACTTTCTCAGGCGCGCGCCCTTTCGATGCTTGTGGCCCGTTTGCAAAGCAAAGGCGAGGAGCCCGGCGCTACGCTTTGGAGGCTGGCGTGGCAGCACCTTCTGCTGTCGATGATTGACTTCGGATTCCGGGTCTACAGCCAGCGGGAGGTAGTACGACGGGACCCAGAGGTCTGGACTGGACTGCATCAGCAAGTGGTCGCTGCAATCCTCTCCGAGAGAGCCGATATGGAGCTCGATCAGGCCGGACGACTCATCGTCTTCGATGCTACCGTGCACAGTACCCATCAGGATCTGGACAATGACGGACTCAAGGAGACCGTCATTGTGTCGCCTCGCGACGCGTCGGATCTCGTGTTGGATAGGGCGGGGCAGTTCGTCCAGAATGTGCGGAGCGCGATTGGCGACTGGCAGATCCTTCCGAGGGCGTTCCGCCGGGTGAGTTCGGTGCCGGCGCGCGTCACCGAGACTCCCGCGGTTCCGTTCGGGGACGCGCCTCTCAGTGGCGATGAAGAGGCTGGTCATCAGGCGCCGGTGCACGCGATGGCCGGTCAGCCGGGAGATCAGGACATACCAGTACCGAGCGACCCGGACGTCCCGTCGCTCCCAGCGGATCACACGCCCGACAACACTCCCCAATCAGGTGAGTCGGTGGCGAATGCTGCACAGGACAGCTCACAGGAACAGACGAAAGCCCAGCCCGTAGTTCCCGAAGTGAAACCTACCTACGAGCGGGGGTTGCTCGTGAACGTTGGCACGCTCGTCGATGGCTTCAAGAGCGAGCCACTGTTCTACCTCCCCTCGGTGACCAGCATCAATCATCTCAATATCGGTGTGGTGGGCGATCTCGGTACAGGAAAGACGCAGCTCATCAAGTCGCTGGTCTATCAAATCACGAATGGTGCCGAAGCGAACGGCGGCGTGCAGCCACGATTCCTGATATTCGATTACAAGCGCGACTATCAGTCCGATGACTTCGTCAAGGCAACCGGCGCGTCGGTGGTTGAGCCGTACCAACTTCCGCTCAATCTCTTTGATACGACCGGACTCACGCGGAAGCCGGCGTGGCTGCCACGCTATCAGTTCTTTGCGGATGTTCTGGGGAAGATCTACAGCAACATCGGACCTGTCCAGCATAGCAATCTGAGCAAAGCTATCAAGGCGGCTCACGAGGCTGCCAGCTCGCATGGACGTGCTGCGACGATCTATGATGTGCAGACTCAGTACGAAGTCGCGGTAGGCGGAAAAGCTGACTCAGTCCTGTCCATTCTGAATGACCTTACGATCAGCGAGCTTTTCACAAAGGAGCCTGCGGAGGGGGCCTCATTCGACGCGTTCTTTAAAGGTGTGGTAGTGGTGTCACTATCAAGCCTCGGGCAGGATGATCGCGCGAAGAATCTCGTTGTGGCGATCTTCTTGAACCTGTTCTACGAGTTCATGTTGCGCCTGCCTAAACGTCCCTACCGCGGCCATGCACCTCAGTTGCGCACGATCGACTCGTACCTGCTCGTGGATGAGGCAGATAACATCATGAAGTACGAGTTCGACGTGCTAAAGTCCGTCCTCTTGCAGGGCCGCGAGTTCGGCGTGGGCGTGCTCCTCGCGAGTCAGTACCTCAAGCACTTCAAGGTGGGGGCCACCGACTATCGCGATCCACTGCTCACTTGGTTCCTTCACAAGGTGCCTGACTTGCGTCCTCAGGAGCTCAGCGCTCTTGGCATGACGGCCAATCTCCCTCAGCTGGCAGAGCGCGTGAAGCAGTTGCCGATGCACCATTGTCTCTACAAGACCGCTGATGTGGCTGGGGCGGTTCTTGCGGGGCTGCCGTTCTACAAACTGATGGAGAACGAGTAGGCAGGTAGTTGCGGATAGACGAGAATGTTCGAAGCGCCCGCGAGCGGCCTCTGTGGCAGTTCGCGGGCGCTTCGTTCATCCACTCGTCTCCTCACGGCCAACAAAATGAGACCTTAGGTGCTTAGATAGCGGTGTGCTCCAGTGCGGACCTTGAGAGACGGTGTTTGGCAAACGCAGCAACCCTCGAATGTGCCAGCCAAGCGCGGCGGCGAGCTGCACCGGCACGGCGTTCCCAATCTGCGTATATCTGGGCGTCTCTCGGACGGAATCGCCGTTCCGTACGTCTCCCGCGCGACGATGTCCGCCAGTGGTGCGCGGCCCCGAGAAGGTGTACGAGTCCGGGAAGCCCTGAAGGCGTGCCCATTCCCGCACCGTGAACGACCGCTCGCTCCTGTAGTGCACGAAGTCATCAGGAAGGGAAGCCACCGTAATGTGCGGAGGTGCGTCCCACTTCCTTGGGAGTGCTCGTTGGGCGAACTTCTTAGTTCGTTCTCCTAAGGGAGCCTGAAGGTCGGGCGACTGCTGTGCTGCCCGAAACCGATCCTTCACCGGTTCCGAGTGCTTACTGAACTCGTGGTCAGATAGCGGTAGTCCTGCTCCCCAACTCGACGGGTCCGGGCGCATCGCCCTTTGCCATGCTGTTGTAGCTGCTGCTGGGTACGTCGGACAGACACGCTTGCCCTCGGGGCTTCGACGACGCTCCCAGTGCGGATCGACGAGGTCGTCCAAGAGCTCGGTCGGGTGAGGTACGAAGCCCTTCCAATCGTAGGGCTTCGGCAACAGGCCAGAAGAAAAGCCCCGAGCCTCCCCTCGTCCCAGCGCAGAATGCAGCTCGGTAACGGTCCCGGCATTGAGGCCGACGTGCGACCAGTGGCGGCGATGGATGCCGAACATCAGGACTCGCGGCCGATTCTGTGGGACGCCGTACTGATACCCGTGAACCGTCTCGAACGCTATGGCGTACTCTCCGTTCAACTGCTTCATGAAGTGCTTCCGAATGGTGTCCCACACCTTGCCTGGCTTGTCACGATGCCAGCGAGCGGATAACAGACCACGCACATTCTCGAACAGAAAGAAGTGTGGTTGAAGCTTGTCGATGATTCGAACCATATCCTGATACAGATGGTTGGAAGCGATCTCTCGCTTCTCAACGTCGCTATTTGTGCGGCGATGGCCGATGCCGGAAAAGCCTTGGCAAGGTGGGCCGCCGCTCACGAGGGTGGGGTACTCACCCGGCGCGAGCTTGGCGATGGCACGGAGCTGTCTCCGACTTCCACGACTGAGTCTGCGTACGTCGGTTACGACTCTCGTCGCGTCCAGATCGGCTCTGTTTTTGAGGTAGGTATCCCGCGCGGACTTGCTGAGCTCCGCGACCAGAATGGGCTCGAAGCCGACGAGCTCCAACCCGAGTGACAGTCCCCCACAGCCAGCGAACAGATCGACAACGCTTAGGGAAGGCGTGGTGCGCACTGGTGGGGATTTGAGGCCGTGTGGAAATGGAGACGAGCGGTTTGACTCATGTCAAGTTATTACCTTGGCGGCAAAGGGTCCAGGCGCTAAGGACCGGACACTGCCGTGCAGCTGCTTGCTACACCTGGCCCACTCGATCCGCGCGCTCAGCATTGCACTGATGCCGCGCGGGTGGAGCCAATCCGCGGGGCCTATCCGGTCTTCTGTGTGTGAGGCCATACTCTTCCTTAGGAGCGGAGATGGCCAAGTCGCAGGAGCTCCCCGAGTTCGACCCGGCGATGCTGGACGCGCATTGCGGCGATGCGAAGACCGCTGAGGACTTCGTGAGTCTCACGCGCGCGATACAGAAGCGGCTGGCGGAGCGCATGCTAACCGGCGAACTGACGGCCCATCTCGGCTATGCCCCGGGCGAGGCGAAGCCCGACGGGCAGGCGAGTCACCGCAACGGCACGACGCCGAATAAGGTGCTCACCGACATCTGGTCGGTCCCACCTGAGATCCCGCGCAACCGCGACGGCTCGTTCAGACCGCAGCTCGTGCCGACCGGCATCCGGCGTCTGCCGCAGTTCGATGCGAATGTGTTGTCGCTCTACGCACGGGGGTCTCGGTGCGCGAGATCCAGGCGCACTTGGAGAAGCTCTACCCGGTCGAGGTCGCGCCGAGCGTGATCTGCGCGGTGGCGGACGAGGTGATGGAGGAGGCCAAGGCGTGGCAGCAGCGGCCTCTGGATCCAGCAAACCGAGGGCGCGGGCTTCTGGCTCCGCATGATGACCGAGTTCGAGAGCCTTGGCGTCGAGGATATCCTGGTCGCGTTCGTCACCTGGAAGGAGCACAAGGAGACGGCGAGTGCGTTGAACGTTGATCTACCGCGTGCCCACGGAGGCGGCCGCCGTCGTCGCGCTGGGCGCGTTCGCCGCGAGTCCCGCCGGCACGAAGTACCCGGCAATCGCGGCCCGCTGGCGGCGGCATTGGCCCCATGTCACGCCGGTCTCAGCCTACCCGCCCGACGTGTGGCGGCTACGCTACACGACCAACGCGATCGAGAGCCTTTACATGCAGCTCCGGAAGATCGTGAGGACGTGCGGCCCGTCGCGACGGACGAGGTCGCGGCGAGGCTCCTGTACCTCGCGTCTCGCAACATCAACGGGACTGAAGCGACCATCGAGGCGACTGAAGCGACCATCACCGGGACTGAAGCGACCATCGAGGCGACTGAAGCGAGCATCGAGGTAACTGAAGCGAGCATCGAGCCGACTGAAGCGACCATCGAGCCGACTGAAGCGACCATCGAGGCAACTGAAGCGACCATCGAGGCGACTGAAGCGAGCATCGAGCCAACTCAAGCGAGCATCGAGGCAAGTGAAGCGAGCATCGAGGCAACTGAAGCGAGCATCGAGCCGACTGAAGCGAACATCGAGGCAACTGAAGCGACCATCGAGGCAACTGAAGCGACCATCGAGGCGACTGAAGCGAGCATCGAGCCAACTCAAGCGACCATCGAGGCAACTGAAGCGAGCATCGAGGCGACTGAAGCGAGCATCGAGGAAACTGAAGCGACCATCGAGCTGACTGAAGCGACCATCGAGGCAACTGAAGCAAGCATCGAGGCAACTGAAGCGACCATCGAGCCGACTGAAGCGAGCATCGAGGCAAGTGAAGCGACCATCGAGGCGACTGAAGCAAACATCGAGGCAACTGAAGCGAGCATCGCCGCGACCCTTGCGATGGGTCGAACCTGCCGCTCCAGTCTGCGCAAGTGAATCAGTCGCAAGCACTTAGCTCAGTCGACACCCCGCGCGCATGTCGCACTTCCAGCCACCCCCACACCCCAGGCGGCACGCAACCACGTATCACGCTGCCCCTCACCTTCAACCCCGGACTCCCGCAACCCCGTTAGGCAGCCTGGCCTAAGCCCGAGATAAGCGCCAAGTGAGAGCCCCGTAAGCCCCACGACCCACCCTGACCGGCGTTCCTTCACCGTCAACTGTCAGGAGGCATGCCATGCGGAGGTTCTCATCGTGTGCAACGGCGGCGGCGATCGCACTGGCGATCACGGGCGAAACGGCTCACGCCCAACGCTTCAGCGACCCACCCAACTGGTCCGAGTTCGCGCTGGCCGCGACCTACGGCTCGACCGTCGCCTACGACACCACCGTCACGTCGCTCGGCGTGAACGGTTGGGTGACGTGGACCCCGACCATCTGGAGCATCGACCGCGTCCACGTGTCGGCTCTCACCAATGTCGAGCTCGGCTGGGGCAAGCTCGCGCGCGCCCTGCCATATAATGAGAGTGACTCGCATGAACTGCTCGCGTTCGGCGTCGGCGCGGGTGTGAGTGCGTCGCTCGGGGACCTCACGGAGATCGGCGCGCACGCGTTCCTCGACATCGAGAGCGATCAGGACTATGGCAACCTTCAGGCGGATGCGGTCGAGCAATGGACGCTGCGGCTGTCCGCACGCCGAGGGGCACTGCGCGGCCGCATCGGCGTGCCGCTGAACGGACAGGGATTCGGGTCCGGCCGGCTGTTCGAAGCAGCGGTGTGGCGCCGGCTGGGCGGCAGGGAGGTCGGACTCCGCTACCAGCGGCTCAGCGGCACCGGCCCCGAGACGATCACGTACCTCTCCTTGATGGTGGAGTGGCTCCGCTAGACACGCGCCACGCCCGAAGGCATGGACCTGGAACAGTGTGACACCGAGGCCGAGCAGGCGCGCCCTGCGCCGCGTAACTTGAGTGGCTCCGCGCCCCCCATCCCCGTCCCAGGTCCTGCTGTTGCTTCGCCATCTCCCCGGCCGGCGCGCCTCGCGCGCGGCCCTGCCGCTCCTCGCCCTCCTCGCGTTCGCGCCCGCCGCCCTCGCGCAGCCCTCCGCCAAGACAGCCCACGCCAAGCGGGTCAGTCAGGCTCCGACCATCGACGGGCGCATGGACGAAGCGATGTGGGCGCAGGCCGTCGCCATCGACGACTTCGAACAGCTGCGGCCGACGCCGGGCGCCGCGCCGAGTGAGCGCACGCGCATCCACATCATGTACGACGACGAGGCGATCTACGTCGGCGCGCGGATGCTGCGAGCCGACCCGTCGAGCATCCCGCGCATGATGAGCCGCCGTGACGGATCGGCCAACGCGGAGAAGATCACCGTCGTGTTCGACCCGCAGCTCGACCGGCGCACCGGCGTGGGCTTCGGCGTCACCTCCGCCGGCGTGCGCTCGGACTATCGGCACACGCAGGACCAGGAGATGAGCGGCCGCGAGAGCCAGTTCGATCCCGTCTGGGCCGCGGCGGCGCACGTCGACTCGGCCGGCTGGACGGCGGAGATGCGAATCCCGTTCTCGCAGCTGCGCTTCCCGGCGCGCGAGGCGCAGCGCTGGGGACTGCAGATCAACCGCTGGATCCCCGATCGCAACGAGGACCTCTTCTGGGTGATGGTCCCGCCGAGCGAGACGGGATACATCTCGCGCTTCGGGACGCTGGAAGGGATCGAAGGCGTGAATGCGGCGCGGCCGGTGGAGTTCCTGCCCTACGTCGCGGGCGACGCGACGCGGCGCGCCAGCACCACCACCGACAACCCGCTCGCGCGGCCGTACACCTCGCGCATCGGCGTCGACGCGAAGGCGGCCGTGGCGAGCGGGCTCACGCTCGACGTCACCATCAACCCTGACTTCGGCCAGGTGGAGGCCGACCCGGCCGAGGTGAACCTCAGCGCGTTCGAGACCTTCTTCGATGAACGGCGTCCCTTCTTCACTGAAGGGAGTGAGATGCTCCGCGGGAGCGGGGCGCAGTACTTCTATCCGCGCCGCATCGGGGCGCCGCCGCACGTCGCGGTCTCGGGCGACTTCGTCGACTCGCCCAACGCGAGCACCATCCTCGGCGCGGCCAAGCTCACCGGCCGGCTCCCGAGCCGTCTCACCATCGGCGCGCTCACGGCGCTCACCGCCGCCGAACGGGCGCGCGTGTACGACATCGACTCGGCGAGCACGAGCTCGTACCGCGTGGAGCCGCGCACGGCGTACGGCGTGCTGCGGCTGCAGCAGGAAGTGGGGACGCAGGCATCGACGCTCGGACTGTCGATGTCGGCGACGCAGCGCGACGTGGGCGGCGAGCCGGTGCTCGCGGCGCGGCTCGCGCGTGAGGCGTACTTCGCCGGCGCCGATTGGCGCATCCGGTTCAAGCAGGGCCGCTACGCCATCACGGGGTTCGTCGCGGGCTCGCATGTGGCCGGTGACAGCGCGGCGATCCGCCGCCTGCAGACCTCGAGCGTGCGGTTCTTCCAGCGCCCCGATCTCACCCACGCGCGCTACGATCCCACGCGCACATCCCTCTCCGGCTACTCGGCGCGGATCCGCGCGGACAAGGATGCGGGCAAGACGTTCCTGTGGGGCATGGAGGTGAACGCCGAATCGCCGGGGTTCGAGATCAATGACCTCGGACGGCTGCAGTCGGCGGACGACATCGAGTACAACGCCGACCTGCAGGTGCGCGAGACCACGCCGAGCAAGTACCTGCAGAACTGGCGGCTGGGGTTCGACACGCGCGGCTCGCGCAACTACGGGGGCGTGCACCAGGTGAACTCCTGGGGCCAGAGCACGTCGCTCATGCTGAAGAACCTCTGGAGCGTGAACCTGCGCGTCTCGTGGGACGCTCCGACGACCGATGACGCGCTCACGCGCGGCGGACCGCTGATGGGCCGCGTGGCGAGCGCGCGGCAGGAGTTCCGCCTGAGCAACTCGTTCGGCGCGAAACTCCCGTGGCGCGTGACCGTCAGCTCCATGCAGGACGCGCTGGACGGGCATCAGCGCAACGCGAACGGGCAGGTCACCTTCCGCACCACCGACCGCCTCTCGATGTCGGTGGAGCCGAGCTGGCAGAAGGCGCTCGATCCGCGGCAGTACATCACGAGCGTGACCGGCGGCACCCGGACCTTCGGTACGCGCTACATCTTCGGCCGCATCGACCGCACGACCATCTCGGTGAAGCTCCGCGCCAACCTCACGTTCACGCCGAATCTCACGCTCGAAGGGTACGCCGAACCGTTCGTCGCGAGCGGACGCTACTCGCGCGAGGGCGAGCTGGTGGCCCCGCGGAGCACGCAGCTGCGCGAGTACGGGACCGATGGGACCACGATGACGATCGATTCGGCGGGGAACCGGTCGGTCGTCGATGGCGCCGAGAGCTTCACGCTCGACAACCGCGACTTCCACGTGCTCTCGTTCCGCTCCAACCTCGTGATGCGCTGGGAGTGGATGCCCGGGAGCACGCTGTTCGTGGTCTGGCAGCAGAACCGGCGGACGAGCGAGGCGTTCGGCGACGCGGCGCGGTTCGACGAGCTGTGGCGGACCACGCGGTCGGCGGGGGACAACTTCCTGTCGCTGAAGGCGAGCTTCTGGGTGCCGGTGGTGCTGGGGGGATCACGGCGCGCCGCTGAACAGTGACTCCGCGCCGAACACGACGAGCGCCCCGAAGAGCACGACGAGCACCACCACGATCAGCAGGCTCCGCGGCGGATCACCCGCGCGCGGTGCCTCCCGCGAGGGGCGCGGCCCGCTCACGTACACCGCGCGGTCGCAGCACGGAGCCGCGCGCACCGTGTATCCGTGGTCGTTGCACATCCAGCCCGTCATGTCCGGCACCGAGCGCCTCAGTGGAGGGGGTGCTCCTATATAGAAGAGGGGAGTGACACTCGGTCGAAGTGGTCGGTGCTGGACGAGTGAGGTGATCGGCGATCCCGATGGGAGCCATCAGGACCCGGGCGCACGCTGTAGTTTGATGCGCATGCTCAAGGACGAACCCGCCATCAGGCTCTGGGCGTCGCTCGCGGTCCTCGCGTTCGGCTTCGCGCCGCGCTCGGGGACCGCACAGACGGCGCCACTGCGCGTCACGCTCGAGATCCACGCGCCGACGCTTCCCGAGACCCTCGCCGTCTACGCCGCCGGCTCGCACCCGGGGCTCGGCAACTGGAACCCTGCGGGACTGAAGCTCGCGCGGACCGGTGACCACCTGTGGCGCGGCACCTTCACGCTCGACCGGGCCGCGAGCATCGAGTACAAGTTCACGCTCGGCAGCTGGCAGTACGAAGCGGCCGACTCGACCGGCATGCCGTTCCGCAACAGTTCGGCGCGCGTCTCCACGGACACGGTGCTCCGGACGACGGTGCGGAACTGGACGAGCGGCCCGCGCCCGCGCGTGCTCAACGGGCAGGTCACGGGCACGCTGAAGTATCATCGCGGCGTGAGCGGCGAAGGCCTCGCTGCGCGCGATCTCGAGGTCTGGCTGCCGCCGGGCTACGACGCGAACGCGACGCAGCGGTATCCGGTGCTCTACATGTTCGACGGGCAGAACGTCTTCGACCCGGCGACGAGCACGCTCGGGATCGACTGGGCGGCGGATGAGGCGGCCGACAGTCTGATCCGCGCGCGGCGTGTCCCCGAGTTGATCATCGTCGGCATGAACAGCTCGGCGCAGCGCACGCAGGAGTACCTCCCGGGGACGCTCACGGCGAAGCACATGGCGTTCGTGATCGGCACGGTGAAGCCGTTGATCGACGCCACGTATCGCACACGCCCCGAAGCGGCATCCACTTGGGTCGGGGGCTCGTCGGCGGGCGGGATCGCGGCGTTCATGCTCGTGTGGGAGCGGCCGGACGTGTTCTCGCGCGCGCTGGCGTTCTCGCCGGCGTTCCAGTCGCCGGCGGGGCTCGGACTCAGTTTCGATTACCTGCCGACGGTGCGCGGCACGCCGCAGCCACCGCGTGGCGTGCGGTTCTACATCGACATGGGCGGCATCGGGCTCGACGACCAGCTGCGGCCCGGCGCGGATGCGATGCTCGCGCTGCTGCGCGAACGCGGGTATCGCGACGAGGTGGATCTCAAGTTCGTCGCGGATCCTGCCGCCGAGCATAACGAGATGGCGTGGCGCCGCCGGTTCCCGGCGGCGCTCGCGTGGATCGTGCGCTGACCGACTCGCGCGCTACTTGAAGCGGATGCCGTTGGGGGCGATGGCGCCCTTGGACGGCACGAAGGCCTTGGCGGCAGGCCTGGGCGCGGGCTTCGCGGAGGCGCCCTTCGGCGCGTTCCCTTGCGCTGGCCGCGCCGCGCGATCAGCACCGCCCTGCTGCCTCGGCGCGCCGATGCCGCCGTCGCTCCTCATGCTGAGCGCGATGCGATTCCGCGGCAGGTCGATCGACTGCACGGTGACTTTCACCTTCTGCCCGACCTTCACCACTTCGTTCGCGTCGCGCACATAGCGATCGGCGAGCTGGCTCACGTGCACCAGTCCGTCCTGGTGCACACCGATGTCCACGAACGCACCGAACGCGACGATGTTCGTCACCACACCCTCGAGCACCATCCCCGCGGCGAGATCGCTCGGCTTCTGGATGTCGTCGCGGAACGCGGGCGGCTCGAACGCGGCGCGCGGGTCGCGGCCCGGCTTCTTGAGCTCGGCGACGATGTCACGGAGCGTGGGCATGCCGACGTCGTCACTGACGTACCTCGCGAGGTCGATGGAATCGACGAGGGATTCGCTGCCGAGCAGCGCGCTCACGTCGGCGCCCAGGTCCTTGGCCATGCGCTCGACGAGCGCGTAGCGCTCGGGATGCACGGCGCTCGCATCGAGCGGATGCTTGCCACCGCGCACGCGGAGGAACCCGGCGGCCTGTTCGAACGCCTTGGCCCCGAGCCGCGGCACCTCCTTCAGGTCGGCGCGTGAACGCAGGCCACCCTGCTTGTCGCGCATCATCACGATCGACTGCGCGAGGGTGGGGCCGATGCCCGCCACGTACGCGAGGAGCGCAGCCGAGGCGGTGTTGATCTCCACGCCCACGCGGTTCACGCAGCTCATGACGATGTCGTCGAGGCGCTGCTTGAGCCGCGACTGGTTCACGTCGTGCTGATACTGGCCGACGCCGATGCTCTTGGGGTCGATCTTCACGAGCTCAGCGAGCGGGTCCTGGAGCCGTCGCGCGATGCTCACCGCGCCGCGGAGCGACACGTCGAGCTCGGGGAACTCGGCGCGAGCGAGGTCGCTCGCCGAGTACACGGAGGCGCCGGCCTCGTTCACGACGACGACCTGCGGACGCGCGAGAGGAGCCGAGAACTCGATCTCGCGCAGCGCGGCCTTGGTGAGCGTCTCCGTCTCGCGGCTCGCCGTGCCGTTGCCGATCGCGATGAGCTCGGGCGTGAAGCGCTGCACGATGAGCTTGAGTGCCCCGGCGAAGCGGTCCTCCTGATGCAGGTAGAGCGTGTCGGTGTGCACGAGCGCACCGGTGGCGCTCACGACCGCGACCTTCACGCCGGTGCGGAAGCCGGGGTCGAGCCCGATGACGCGCTTCTCGCCGGCCGGTGCGGCGAGGAGCAACTGCTCGAGGTTGCGGCCGAAGACCGTGATGGCCTCGTCGTCGGCGCGGGTCTTGAGCTCCAGGCGCAGCTCGGCTTCGATCGCGAGCGCCAGGAGGCGCTTGTACGCGTCGGCGGCGACGAGCGTGAGCTGCTGCACCGCCTTGCGATCGCCGATCACCTCGCGCGCGAGGCGGGCGTTGATCTCGTCGACCGGGGCTTCGACCTTCCAGAGGAGCTCGCCCTCGGCCTCGCCGCGCCGGATGGCGAGCATGCGGTGACTCGGGATGCCGCCGAGCGGCTCGGAGTACTCGTAGTAGTCACGGAACTTGGAGTCGTCGCTCTTCTTGTCGGCGATGACCTTGCTGGTCACGATGCCCTTGTTGCGCGTGACCTCGCGCACCCAGCCACGGACGAGCGCGTCCTCGGCGACCTGTTCGGCGAGGATGTCGCGCGCGCCCTGGAGCGCGGCCTCGGCGGTGGGGACCTCGGAGTCCTTGCCGTCCACGCTCGGGAGCACGAACTCGGCGGCCTTCGCCACCGCGTCCGCGTCGGTGAGCGACCCATCCCAGAGCCCATCGGCGAGCGGGCCGAGGCCGCGTTCGCGCGCGATCATCGCGCGAGTGCGGCGCTTGGGCTTGTACGGGAGATAGAGGTCCTCGAGCGCCTGCTTGGTGTCGGCTCGCAGGATGCTGGCCTTCAGCGCGTCGTCGAGCTTGCCCTGCTCCTCGATGCTCTTGAGGATCGCGCCGCGGCGCTCCTCCATCTCCTTGAGGTAGTCGGCGCGTTCGCGGACGTCGCGCAGCTGCACCTCATCGAGTCCGCCGGTGACTTCCTTCCGGTACCGGGCGATGAAGGGCAGGGTGGCCCCTTCGTCGAAGAGGGCGAGGGTGCGCTGGACCTGCGGCACGTTCAGCGAGAGCTCGGCGGCGACGCGCGCGAGGAGGGCGGGATGGAGCGGTGCGGTCATGGGAGGGTGAACGTAGGGCAAGCGCGGTGCGAATTCCACGGCTTGCGCGGCGGGCGGCGGCCGATAGCACGGGCTCTGGTGGACTGTCAGAACCGCGGGACATCTTGAAGCCGTGCCGACGCAACCGAAGCTCCAGCGCTGGACCGACCTCCTCGCGGCATTGCTGCGGCGCCACGGCGCGGCAGACTTCGAGACGCTGTGTCCGGAAGTGGGCGCGTATGCCGCGCACTCGGGCCAGCGCAGCGCGCTGATGCGGATGTTCGAGCGTGACAAGGACGAGCTGCGCGCGCTCGGCGTGCCGATCGAGACCGTGGCGGACGAGGAGAACAACAAGAGCCGGTACCGTCTGGCATCCCGGGACTTCTACCTCCCGTTCCTGCAGCTCGCGTACGAGCGCACGCGCGGGCCGGGGCGCGGGCCGGTGCGCCCGCGCGGACCCGGCTATCAGGCGCTGCAGGTGCTCGCGTTCGAACCGGACGAGCTCGAGGCGATCGGGCGGGCGGCGCACCGCGTGGCGGCGCTGGGCGATGCGGCGCTCGCGCACGAGGCCGCGACGGCGCTGCGGAAGCTCGCGCACGACCTGCCGTCGCTGCTCGACGAGCCGGCCGGCGCGGCGCATCTGGTGATCGAGCGCGCGCCCGACGCCGAGCTGCTCACGGCCCTCGGCGACGCGCTGCAGCGGCGGAAGTCGGTGCGGTTCACGTATCGCTCGATGCACCGCGACGAGCGCGCCGAACGCACGGCGGATCCTTGGGGACTCGCCTTCCCGAGCGGGCACTGGTACCTGATCGCGCGGGACCACGCCGCCGATGCACTCCGGCAGTTCCGCGTGAGCCGCATCTCGTCGGTCGCGACGAACGCGGCGCGCGCGCAGAGCGAGGACTACGTGATCCCCCGCGACTTCGACCTCGCGGCGCACGCGCGGTCGCAGCAGGCGTGGGAGCTGGGCGACACCGAGCTGCGCGAGGTGACGGTGCGCTTCACCGAGCTGAACGGCGTGACCGTGCCGGCGATGCGCCTCGGCGAGCCCGTGCCGGGTGACGAGACGCTGCGGCGTTTCCGGGTGCGCCGGACCGACACGTTCGCGCTCTGGGTGCTCGGGTTCGCGGGAGCAGCGCGGATCGAGTCGCCGGCGGAGATGGCCGCGCAGGTGCGCGCGCTCGCGAGGGACGCGCGCGCGCGGTACGAGCGGCGCGCATGAGCCCCACGGCACAGACCGCCGCCGCGCAGCTCAAGCGGCTGCTGCTCGCGCTGCCCGCGCTCGCGGACGACCGCGCGCACTCGCTGCGCGACGTCGCGGCGCGCGTGGGCACCGACGTGCCGACGCTGCGCGACGACCTGATGACGCTCGTGACGCGGGTGAGCGACGACCCGGGCGGCTTCACCGAAGGCGTGCAGCTGCTGATCGGGGCGGACGCGGTGCAGCTCGCGACGCTGTCCGGGCACTTCCGGCGTCCGATGGCGCTCTCGCGGGTGGAGCTGCATGCCCTCGAGCTGGGGCTGGCGACGCTGCGGCACGAATCGCCGCCGGACGAACGCGCCGCGATGCTCCGCGCGCGCGACCGGCTGCGCAAGGCCATCGCCTCGTTGCCGAAGGACTCCGTCGCCGACACGCGGTCGGGCCGCTACGTGGCGCTGGGCAGGGAATCGGACGAGGAGCGGACCATCCGGCGCGACCTGCAGCGCTGCATCCGGGAGCGGAGCATCGCGACCATCACGTATCGCAGCGCGCGATCCGCCGAGGCGGGGACGCGCCGGGTGGAGCCGCTCGCGGTGGTATGGTCGCGCGGGGCGTGGTACCTGGCGGCGTGGTGCGAGCAGAGCGACGGGCTGCGGGTGTTCCGCGTGGACCGCATCGCGCGCGCGACCTGCGGGCCGGAGCGGTTCACGCCGCGCGGCGGGGTCTCGCTCGAGTCGGTGCTCCGCGAGGGGAAGGTGTTGGTGGGCGGTGGCGACGCCGTGATGCAGGTGCGGTACTCGCCGCGGGTGGCGCGCTGGATCGCCGAGCGCGAGCGGGTGACGCACGAGGCGGATGGGAGCGTGGTGGCGGAATACCCGCTGCTGGATCCCGAGTGGGGGATCCGGCAGGCGTTGCGGTATGGGCCGGATGCGGAGGTGGTGGGGCCGGAGGAGCTGCGGGCGGCGGTGAAGGAGCGACTGGAGCAGCTCGCGCGATGATGCGCACGCGTTCCGTGTGCGCCGGATCACACGCTTAACACCGGCGCCCGCCCGCACGTCGGACAGGCAACACGAGGCGCGATCCCGCGCCCCCGACACCGGAGCCACTCAGATGCGCACCAACCTGCTCTACGCCACCGTCGCCGTGCTCGCGTTCGTCGCGGTCCCCGCGAGCGCGAACGCCCAGGGCACCGCGCCCGCCGCGCGCCGCTGCGCCGCGAACACCGTCTGCGATCGCGTGGAGGACCGCCGCGACCGTCGCGAGAACGTGCGCGACCGCCGCGAGGATGTGCGGGACCGCGCGGAGGACCGCCGTGACCGGCGCGAGGACGTGCGCGATGCGCGCCACGATGGCGGCGTGCGTGACCGCCTCGAGGACCGTCGTGACCGCGCCGAGGACGTGCGCGACCGGAAGGAGGACGTGCGGGACCGTCGCGAGGATGTGCGCGACCGCGCCGAGAACCGTCGGGAGCGCCGCCGCGACGGTGCGCGCCGCCCGTAAGCCCGCGGATCAGCCGCGCCGGTCAGCCCCGGCGCGGCGTTCCATCCGCAGGGCCAGCTGGAAGACTCCCGCCGGCGTGCTCGCCGGGTCGGCCGGATCGTAGCACACGTCGCAGACGCGATTGAGCGCGCGCACGCTGCGCAGTTGCACATGCGGGGAGCGGAAGCCGGGCTTCACCGGTTCGTCCCGCAGCAGGTCGGTGCTCAGGTACTTCTTGTTCGAGTCGGAGAACACCGTGACGACCACGGCGTCGTGTCCGAGCTCGTCCTGCGCCGCGAGTGCGGCGAGGAAGTTGGCGCCGCTCGAGATGCCGACCCCGAGCCCGAGTTCGCTCGCGAGCTTCTGCGCCATGAGGATCGCGTCGCCGTCGTCCACCGCGATCACGCGGTCGAGCTCGCTCAAGTGCACGATGGGCGGGATGAACTCGTCGCTGATCCCCTGGATGCGATGCTTGCCGACCTTGTGTCCCGCCGACAGGGTGGGGGAGTTGGCCGGCTCCACCGGATGCACCCTGATGCGCGGCGCCTTCTCGCGGAGATAGCGGCCCACCCCCATGATGGTGCCGCCGGTCCCGACGCCGGCGACGAACGCCTCGGGCTCGAGATGATCGCTCTGCAACTGCGACCAGATCTCGCGGCCGGTGGTGAGATAGTGCGCCTGCGAGTTCTGCTCGTTGGCGAACTGGCGCGGGAGGAAGCTCCCCGGCGTGGCCGCGGCGAGTTCCTCGGCGAGCCGGATCGATCCGAGGAATCCGCCTTCGTCCTTGGAGACGAGCCGGATGTCCGCGCCGAACGAGCGGATGATCGCGATGCGTTCGGCGCTCATCCAGTCGGGCATGAAGATGGTGACCGGATGCCCGAGCGCGCGGCCGATGGCGCAGAACGAGATGCCGGTGTTGCCGCTCGTCGCCTCGATGATGCGGCCGCCCGGTTCGAGCTCGCCCGACTCCACGGCGCACCGGATGATGTGATACGCCATCCGGTCCTTGATGCTGCCCGTCATGTTGGAGTGTTCGGCCTTCGCGTGGATGCGGCGGAGCTCACCGTCGCCCGTGGTGCATTCGATGGCCAGCAGCGGGGTGTTGCCGATGAGGACGCGGAGGCCGCGCAGGCGGTCGGCGTGCGGGAGCGAATGCATGGGCGCCTCGGGACGGGATACCGCAATTCCGTCCCGACGGGGAGCGCGTGATAGCGGGAGCCGCCTGACGGCGGTGTGGGGCAACGGCTGACGGAGGTGCCTACCGCGCGAGGATCACCCCGGCCGCGCCGACCGCCGCGACGAGCAGCCCGCCCGGCACCGCGAACTTGAGCCACCGGCTGTAGTCGACCTTCGCGATGAGCAGCACCGCGAGCAGCGCCCCGCTCGTCGGGATGAGCATGTCGCTGATCCCCGCGCCGGTCTGGTACGCGAAGACCGCCGCGTCGCGCGAGATGCCGATGAGGTCGGCGACCGGCGCCATGATCGGCATGGTGAGCACGGCATGCCCGCTCACCGACGGCACCGGGACGTGCAGCAGCGCGTGGATGGGGATCATCAGCAGCCCGCCCGTGGTGCCCGGCAGCGACTCGAGCGGCGATGCGAGACCGTACACGATGGTGTCGATCACATGGCCGTCGGTCAGCACCACGCTGATCGCGCGCGCCACCCCGATGAAGATCGATGCGGCGAGCATCGTCTCCATCGCCTTGAGCAGGTCCGTCGCGGTGGTGGAAAGGTCACGCCCGGAGACGAGACCCAGCGCGAAGCCGGCGACGAGGAACAGCGCCGAGAGCTCGTTGAAGCCGAAATCGAACTTCACCACGCCGATCACGTACGGGATGAACGCGACGAGCGTGATGCCGAGCATCACGACGTCGCGGGTCGTCGCCGGTTCGGTCGCCGGGGGCGCGAGCGTCGGATGCTGGTCGTCCTTGGAGACCATCGCGAGCGTCCAGGCGATCCACACCGCGACGGCGGCGCCGAAGATGCCGAAACGCAGGCCGGGCATCGAGAGCGGCGGCATCTCGGCGAACCGCAGCGCGATGCCGGTCTGGAACGGATTGGTCGGCCCGAACGCCGCGCCCACGGCGCAGGCGCCGACACTCATCGCGAGTGCGGTGATCGCGCCGAAGCCGAGGCCGCGGCTGAGCACGAGCAGGATGGGGATGAGCGCGACGAGCTCCTCCTGCATGTTCTCGAGCGCGCCGAGCGTGGCGAAGACGAGACTCACGGCGATCACGACGAGGCGGGGCCGCGTGGTCTTGCCGACGAGCGAGCCGACGAGGCGCGCGAGCGCGCCGGTCGAGTCGAGCAGGGCGAACACCCCGCCAACTAGGAGCACCGTCAGGATGACGTCGGCGCCGGCCACGATCCCTCGCGGCACGGCCATGACGGCGGCCGCCACGCCCACCGGCGTGGGACTGACCCGCGCATAGGTGCCCGGGACGACGACCTCGCGCCCGGAGGCCTCGTCGGTGCGACGCTGGTACTGGCCGGCGGGCAGGACCCAGGTGAACAAGGCCGCGGCGAGGACCCCGCCGAGGAGCAGGACCAGCGGGTGCGGGAGTCGGAATCGCATCGGGCGAACTTAGGGGCCGCCGGGACGCACCACTAGACTCGGTGAATCCGATATCGTTCATGGGCGTAGTGGACGCGGCGCGATCCCCGCGGCCGGTCCTGACCATCCTCCCTTCCCGTCGAACCTCATGTCCCGTCCTCTCCTGCGGATCGCGCTCGCGCTCGCCGCGTCGGCGCCGGTCGTGCTCACGGCGCAGACGCCGCTCCCGCGCACGATGGCCGCACAGCCGACCACCGCCGCGATCACCGAACGCGACCTCATGTCGCGCCTCTATGCGTTCGCCGACGATTCCATGATGGGCCGTCAGGTCGGCACCGAATGGAACAACAAGGGCACCGCCTTCATCGAAGCCGAGGTGCGCCGGCTCGGCCTCAAGCCCGGCGGCGACAACGGCACCTTCTTCCAGGACCTCCCGCTCGTGCTGCGCGCGCTCGACTCCACGTCGACGCTCGTCGTCGATGGACAGAGCTTCGCCGCGG
Organism: uncultured Gemmatimonas sp.; assembly: GCA_964464585.1. GTDB lineage: Bacteria > Gemmatimonadota > Gemmatimonadetes > Gemmatimonadales > Gemmatimonadaceae > Pseudogemmatithrix. The sequence goes on from CAYXGS010000003.1 coordinate 183,719, forward strand.
GCGTGGACTTCCTCGCGCGCTCGAGCGGCGTGCCCAAGGCGCTCGTCGACGCGCAGGTGATCTACGGCGGCCGCGCGCTCGACACGACGGCCCTCCTCGACAACGCCACCGTCCGCGGCAGGATCGTGCTGATGCAGGCGCCGGTGTTCGGGCCGGGGTTCAACGCGCAGGCGTTCATCGCGACGACGGGCTACAAGCAGTACCTCGCGTCGATCGACGGCGCGACGCTCGTGCAGATCGGCGGCGACGCGATCCCGCCCAACGCGGTCCGCACCGCCTTCCAGCCGACCAACATCACGTTCCTCCGGTCCACCGAGGCCGTGCCGACGCTCACCATCACGCGCCGCATCGCCGAAGCGATGCTCGGCATGCCGATCGACCAGGCGACGAAGGGGATGCTCGGCAAGCGCGTCACGAGCAACATCCGGTTCACCGACACCAAGCGCTCGCTCGGCCGCAACGTCGTCGCGATCCTCGAGGGCTCGGACCCCAAGCTGCGCGGACAGTTCGTCGCGGTGGGCGCGCACAACGACCACGTGGGCTTCAACCGCCGCCCGGTGGAGCATGATTCGGTGAAGGCGTTCATGCAGGTGGTGCGGCCGCAGGGCGCCGACAACGATCCGGTGCCGGCGACGCCCGAGCAGGTGGAGCGCGTGCGCGCGCTGACCGATTCGCTGCGTGCCGCGCACGGCGGCCCGCGCGTGGACTCGATCTTCAATGGCGCCGATGACGACGGCTCGGGGTCGATGGCGGTGCTCGAGGTGGCCGAAGCGATGGTCGCGATGCGCACCAAGCCCAAGCGGTCGGTCATCTTCGTCTGGCATGCCGGTGAGGAGGCGGGGCTCTGGGGGTCGGACCACTTCACCGAACATCCCACGGTGCCGCGCGATTCGATCGTCGGGCAGATCAACATGGACATGGTCGGCCGCGGCGGCGCGGGCGACGTGACCGGCGGCGACATGGTCGGCGGCCTGCTCCACGGCGGACCGGGCTATCTCCAGCTCGTCGGCTCGCGGCGCCTGTCCACCGAGCTCGGCGATCTCGTCGAGAAGGTCAACAAGGACAAGAAGCTCGGCTTCACGTTCGACTACAACATCGACGCGAATGGTCATCCGCAGAACATCTATTGCCGCTCCGACCACTACATGTACGCCCGCTGGGGCATCCCGGTGGTCTTCATGACGACCGGCGGTCATGCCGACTACCATCAGGTGACCGACGAGCCGCAGTACATCGACTACGGCCGCATCAAGTCGGTCGCGACGCTGGTGATGGAATCGGCGATCGCGGTGGCGAACCTCGACCATCGTCTCGTGGTCGACAAGCCCAAGCCCGATCCGCGCGGGAACTGCGTGCAATGAGGACGATGGAGCGCCGTCGCGCGCGGTAGCGCGCGGCGCCTCACGGCCGCCGCAGCTCGACCTCGGCGACCACCGGCCGGTGATCGGACGCGATGCGTTCGGTCACCGGCCGGGCGCCTTTCGGGAGCCACTTCGCGGCCGGTGCGACGAAGACGAAGTCGATCTCCTTCGCCGGCTCGGTGGACGAGAACGTGAAGTGGTCGGTCGCCGGCTTCCGCACCTCGGCGGCGCGGGCCTGGAAGAGCGCGAGCGTCCGCGATCCGGGCTCGTCGTTGAAGTCGCCGAGCAACACGTACGGGATGCTCAGCGTGTCGAGGACGCTGGTGAGCGCGGTCGCCTGCTTGATGCGGAAGCTGTCGTTGCTCACCCAGTCGAAGTGCACATCCACCACGGCGATCGAGCGGCCATCGGGCAGGCGCAGTTCGGCGACGAGCGCGACGCGCGGCTCGTTGCCGTCGGGAAGTCGCACGGCCGCCGACCACGTGATGGGGAATCGCGAGAGGATCGCGAGGCCGTACTCGCCGCCCTGGTACGGCATGAAGGCGCCGAACGCGTGCTGCATGCCGAGCATCCCGCCGAGCACGGCGGGTTCGTCGGCGCTGCCGCTGCGGCGGACGCCGCGGTCGACCTCCTGCAGGCCGACGATGTCGGGGGACAGGGTGCGGAGCACGGCGGCGGTCCGGGCGAGGTTCACGGAGTCGTCCATGCCGCGACCGTGGCGGATGTTGTAACTGACGATCCGGATCGGGGTGCCGTCGGCGGCGCCGGTCGCCGGGCGACGGGTCGCGCCGGCACAGCCGAGGGCGAGCGCGCCGGTGCAAACGAGGGTGAGGATCCGGGTGCGAGGGGCCATGCGTGGCGAAGCTAGGGCGCACGGGGCGGACCCGCTATCGTTAGTGGCGCATGTCCGAGTCGTTCCCACCAGACCTGGCCGACCTCGACCTCCCGCCCGCGACCATGCAGGCGATGGGTGAGGCGGTCGTGCGCCGCGCGGTCGCGCACCTCGCGTCGCTCGACGCGATGCCGAGCCGCGGGGACCTCGACGTGGCCGCGCTGTGCCGTTCGATGCGCGAATCGGTGCCGGAGCACGGCATGGCGCTCGAGACGCTCCTCGCGCAGCTCTTCGACGAGTGGATCCCGCGGTCGTTCACCACACCGGGCCCGGGATACCTCGCATACATCCCGGGTGGCGGCATCTATCCTGCGGCGCTCGCCGACTTCATCGCCGACACCACCAACCGCTATACCGGCATCTGGCAGGCCGCGCCGGCGCTCGTGCAGCTCGAGTCGAACGTGCTCGAGTGGCTGCGGGACTGGATGCAGTTCCCCGCGACGACGCGCGGCCTGTTCACGACCGGCGGCTCGATGGCCATGTTCAACGCCATCGCCTGCGCGCGCGAGAAACACCTCGGCACCGACATCCGCGCCGGGACCATCTACGTGAGTTCGCAGGCGCACCACTGCATCGTGAAGGCGGCCAAGCTCGCCGGCATCGCGCACGACCGGGTGCGCACGATCGCCGTCGACCGCGAGTATCGCGTCAGGCTCGATGCGCTCGGGGCCGCCATCGCGGCCGACCGCGCGGCCGGGCTCACGCCGTTCATGGTCTTCTCGTCGGCCGGCACGACGAACACCGGCGCCGTCGATCCGATCGACGCGGTGGCCGATCTCGCGGCGCGCGAAGGGCTGTGGCATCACGTGGATGGCGCGTATGGCGCCTTCTTCCACATGGTGCCCGAGCTGCGGCCGTTGCTGCGGGGCCTGCCGCGAGCCGACTCGCTCACGCTCGACCCGCACAAGGGCATGTTCCTCCCCTACGGCACGGGCGCGCTGCTCGTGCGCGACGGCGAGGCGCTGCGGGCGCTGCATTCATCCACCGCCGGCTATCTCCCGGCGAACCAGGATGAGTTCTACGATCCGGCGCAGTACGGCCCCGAGCTCTCGCGCGGATTCCCCGGCCTGCGGGTGTGGCTCACGGTGAAGCTGTTCGGCGCGTCGAAGTACCGCGCCGCGGTGGCCGAGAAGCGCGCACTCGCCGTGTGGGCCGCCGAGCAGGTGGCGGCGATCCCGGGCATCGTGATCGATGCGCCGCCGCAGCTCTCGCTCTTCGCCTTCCATATGGAAGGACCGGGGCTCGAGACGCGTGCCGCGCAGGACGAGGCGACCGCGGCGCTCATGGAGCGCGTGACGAGGCGCGGCCGCGTGATGATGACCGGCGCGACCGCCGAGGATCGCTACCTTGGCCGCATCTGCGTGCTGAGCTTCCGCACGCGGCGCGCGGACATGGAGACGGCCGTGCAGCATCTGCGCGAGGAAGCCGCCGCGATCCTCGCCGAGGCGGCCCCTCGCGCGGGGCGCTGACGGTGGCCGGCTTCGAGGCGAAGTCCGCGGGGCACGACCCGTACGCCGCGCTGCGATATCCCAACTTCGCGCGGTACATCGTCGTGCTCTTCTCGATGACGCTGGGCATCCAGATCCAGGGCACGGTCGTCGGCTGGCAGGTCTACGACCTGACGAAGGATCCCTTCGCGCTCGGCATGATCGGGCTGGCCGAGGCGTTGCCGGCGATCGGTCTCGCGCTCTGGGGCGGGCACGTCGCGGACCGGCACGACCGACGGCGCATCTCGCTCATGGCGCTGTGGCTGCTGGTCGCGTGCAGCATCGCGCTCTGGCTGCTGGCGGGCGTGCAGCCGCTCGGGCTCGAGATGCTCACCGGGGTGCGGCTGACCGCGATCTACGGCGTGATCGTGCTGAGCGGTGTCACGCGCGCGTTCCTCACGCCGGCGCGCCAGGCGCTCTCGGCGGAGCTCGTGCCGCGCACGCTCTTCGCCAACGCCATCACCTGGCGCAGCGGCAGCTGGCAGCTGGCCGCGGTGCTCGGTCCCGCGCTCGGCGGACTGCTCTACGCGGCTGGTGGCACGCGCCTGGCGTACGCGGTGGACGCGTCGCTGATGGTGTTCGCGACGCTGCTGCTCGTCTCCATCTCGCACCGGTCGCCGGAGCGCGGCGAGGCGCGCGAAGGGATCCTCGACTCGGTGACCGGCGGCCTGCGGTTCGTCTTCCGCGAGCCCGTGCTGCTGGGCGCGCTCACGCTCGACCTGTTCTCGGTGTTCTTCGGCGGGGCGGTGGCCCTGCTGCCGATCTTCGCGGCCGAGATCCTCAAGGTGGGCCCGACGGGATTGGGGATCCTCCGCGCATCGCCCGCGGTGGGCGCGGTGATCACGAGCTACTTCCTCGCCAAGCGGAAGGACTGGGCACACACGGGCCATGTGCTGCTCTGGACCGTGTTCGGGTTCGGGACGTGCATGGTGCTGTTCGGGCTCTCGACGAGCTTCCACCTGTCGATCGCGCTGCTCATCGCGAGCGGGGTGTTCGACATGGTGAGCGTCGTGATCCGGAGCACGCTCCTCCAGTCGCGCACCCCGGAGGCGCTCCTCGGGCGCGTGAGCTCGGTGAACCAGATCTTCGTGGGGTCGTCGAACGAGATCGGGATGTTCGAGAGCGGCGTCACCGCGCGCTGGTGGGGGGCGGCGCCGAGCGTGGTGGTGGGCGGCCTCGCGACGCTGGGGGTGGTGGGGATGACCGCGTGGTTCGTGCCGACGCTGCGGCGGCTGGGGCGGCTGCATCCCGAGGAGCGCACCGGGGTCTGAGACCTCGCTCACACAACGCTGACGCACGCGGTCGCTAGCGCGACCGCGGTGTGCGCGGCCATCGTTCCACCCCATGGCTTCCGCGTCCCCCCCGAAAGGCAGACCGTTCGACCGCACGATCGTCGAAGGCCCCATCCTCCAGGCCGTCTGGAAGATCGCGTGGCCCACCGTGCTGCAGAACGTCATCGGCGGGATGCAGGGGGTGATCGACCACGCGATGGTCGGGCACTACGTCGGCTACAACGGCAACGCCGCGGTGGGCGTCGCGTTCCAGATCTTCCTCGTGGTGATCGTCTTCATCATGTCGATCTACACGGGGATGGGCGTGCTCGTCTCGCGGTTCGCGGGCGCGGGCGACTCGGCGTCGGTGAACCGCACCGTGTATCAGGCGTTCATCGCCTCGCTGGCGCTCTGTTTCCTCGTGATGGCACCGATCGGCTGGTTCCTCTCGCCCGTGCTGCTCGACGCGGTGAACGCGGCGCCCGCCGTGCAGGCCGAGGCGCTGCCGTACCTGCGGACGATGTTCGTCGGCGGGGTGGGCATGATGATGATGTTCCTGCTGGGCGGCGCGCTTCGCGCGACCGGTGATGCGCGCACCGGGCTCCAGCTCGGCGTCAGCATGACCGTCCTCAACATCATCTTCAACATCATCTTCATCCGCGGCCTCGGCCCCATCCCCGCGATGGGCGTGATGGGTGCCGCCCTCGGCACCGTGCTCGCCGGCCTCATCGTCACCATCTACGGCTTCACGCGGCTCCTCTCCGGTCACCTCACCATCCATTGGGAGAAGGGGATGGACTGGTCATGGGACTGGACCATCATCAAGCAGCTGTTCCGCTTCGGGCTGCCGGCCGGGCTGCAGGGCATCGCGATGAACGTCGCCGGCGTGCTGTTGCTGCGCTTCCTCGGCTCGCTCGCGAACAGCGCCGAGGCACAGGCGGCGTACGCGGTGGGGTATTCGGAGCTGTTCTCGTTCATCACGTGGACGAGCGTGGGATTGATGGGCGCGGCGGCGGCGGTGGCCGGGCAGAACCTCGGCGCCGGCAAGCCCGAGCGCGTGGAGCGCACCGTGCAGATCGCGTCGCGGCTGGGGCTGGGGATCGCGGTGACGATCGGGCTGCTCTTCCTGACCATTCCCGATCTCCTGCTCGGCCTGTTCGGCATGACCGACCCCGTGGTGCTCGCGCTGGGCACGCAGCTGCTCCGCTGGCTGAGCGTGTCCGGGTTGTTCATCACGACCGCGCTGACCTACACCGGCGGTCTGACCGGCACCGGCGACACGAAGGGTCCGCTCTACATCACGCTTGTCTCGCAGATCCTCGTGCCGCTCGGGTTCCTGACGGTGCTGCAGATGACGCGGCCGCTGGAACCGTGGCACATCTGGACGGCGATCCTCATGGGGCACATGATGCGTGCGACGCTGTCGGTGCGGCGGTTCAAGAGCGGGAAGTGGCGGGAGATCAGGATCGAGACGGCGAAGGCCTGAGGTAGCGCCCCGCCCGCGCGGGCCCCAAGCTTCGGCATGGCTCCCGCCCGCCACCACCGTACCTGCACGCTCTGCGAGGCGATGTGCGGCCTCGTCATCGACACCGATGGCGACCGCGTCACCGGGATCCGCGGCGACGCCGATGACCCGCTGAGCAAAGGGCATATCTGCCCCAAGGCCGTCGCGCTGCAGGACGTGCACACCGATCCCGATCGCGTGCGGCATCCCATGAAGCGCGTCGGCGACAGGTGGGAGCGCATCTCGTGGGACGAGGCGATGCGACTCGCCGTGGACGGGATACAGCGTGTGCAGCGCACCCATGGGCGCGACAGCGTCGCCGCCTACGTCGGCAACCCCACCGTGCATTCACTCGGCGCCATGCTCATGGTGCCGCGATTCCTGCGCGCGCTGAAGTCGAAGAACACCTACACCGCGACCTCCGTCGACCAGCTCCCGGCGCACGTCGCGGCGATGATGGTGTTCGGGCACGCGTTGCTCATCCCCATCCCCGACCTCGACCGCACCGACCATGTCCTGATGTTCGGTGCGAACCCGGCCGCCTCGAACGGCAGCCTGATGACTGCGCCCGGCGTGATGGAGCGGCTCGCGGCGATCCGCGCGCGCGGCGGGCGTGTGATCGTGATCGATCCGCGCCGCAGCGAGACCGCCGCCGCGGCCAGCGCGCATCATTTCATCACCCCCGGCACCGACGCGCTGCTGCTGCTCGCGCTGCTCCACGTGATCATGGGCGAGAAGCTCGCGGATCCCGGCACGCTCGAGCGGATCACCACCGGCCTCGACGATCTCCACACGCTCGCGATGCGCTTCCCGCCCGACCGGGTCGCGCCGCGCGTGGGGATCCCCGCCGAGTCGATCCGCACGATCGCCCGCGAGTTCGCCGCCGCGCCGCGCGCCGTCGCGTACGGACGCGTGGGCGTCTCCATGCAGGAGTTCGGCGGGCTCGCCACCTGGTTGATCACCGCGCTCAATCTCGTCTGCGGCCGCATCGACACCGAAGGTGGCGCGATGTTCACGAGACCGGCGGTGGACCTGCTGCATGCGGACCAGAAGGTGTCACGTCCGCGCTTCGGACGCTGGAAGAGCCGCGTGCGCGGACTCCCGGAGTTCGCAGGCGAGCTGCCGGTGTCCGCGCTGGCGGAGGAGATCGAGACCGCGGGTCCGGGGCAGGTGCGCGCACTCGTCACGCATGCGGGCAATCCCGTGCTCTCCACGCCGAACGGCGCGCGGCTGGACAAGGCGATCGCCGGTCTCGACTTCTTCGTCGCGATCGACTTCTACATCAATGAGACGACGCGGCACGCGCACGTCATCCTGCCGCCGAGCTCGCCGCTCGAGCGCGAGCACTACGATCTCGTGTTCCACGCGCTCGCCGTGCGCGATACCGCCAAGTGGTCGAAGGCCGTCTTCCCGCGATCCGCGGATGCACGGCACGATTGGGAGATCCTGAACGAGCTCGCGGGCCGGTTGAGCCGCGGTGCGGGTGCGGCGATGCGCACGGCGGCCCTCGCACGACTCGGGCCGTCGTTCCTGATCGACGTCGGACTGCGCCGCGGACCCTACGGGTCTGGGTGGAACGTCCTCGGCAGCGGGCTCACGCTCGGCAAGCTCAAGCGCGCGCCGAGCGGCGTGGACCTCGGCGCCCTCAAGCCGGCGCTGCCGGGGCGCCTGCGCACGGCGGACCGGCGGATCCACGCCGCGCCACCGATGTTCCTGGAGGACGTGGCACGGCTCGAGGCGCGGTGGCTCGCCGAACCCGCGAGCACGGGTCTGGCCGCGACGGACGGTGTCACGGCGCCGCTCTCGCTCATCGGCCGGCGCGCGGTGCGCTCCTGCAACTCGTGGATGCACAACTACGACCGTTTGGTGCGCGGCAAGAACCGCTGCACGCTCCTCATGCATCCGACCGATGCGGCAGCGCGCGGTCTCGCGGACGGTGCGAGGGTGCGGGTGTCGTCGCGCGTGGGCGCGGTCGACGCCGAGCTGGAGATCACGGACGGCATGATGCCCGGCGTGGTGAGCCTGCCACACGGCTGGGGGCACGGACGCCGTGGCGCGCAGCTTTCCGTCGCGGCAGCGCATGCGGGGGTGAGCATCAACGACCTCACCGACGATGGACGGATCGATGCGCTGACGGGGAATGCGGCGTTCAGCGGGGTGTCGGTGCTGGTGCGATCCTCGGACTCGGCGATACATCGCTGACTGTCAGACCCCGGCGATAGCTTACGCGCACGATGGCTTCCCTGCATGTCATCCGGATCCTCGATCCGGCGGTGCTCCTCGAGCATGCGATCGACGGACTCTTCCCGCTCGCGCCGGCGAGTGTGGAGGTACCTTGGCCCACGCTTGGAGCGTGGGTCGTGCTCCGGCAAGGAGGTCTGCGAGACGATCTCATCCGTCTCGCCGCGTCGCGCGGCGTCCCCGGTTGGTTCGATGCGCCGGTCTGTCTCTTCAATGAGATCGAGGCGCGCTGGAGTGCCGAGCCGGTCGCCCTTCCGCTCGACGATGCCGAACGCGAATCGCTCCTCTCTCCGATCGTCGGCGAGCATGCGGCCTCATTGCTGGGCGGGGCGCAGGGCTACGAGGCCTGGGTGCCGGCCGTGGACCGCTTCATCGGGGAGGCCGTCGCCGAGGGGATCGCACCGGCGGAGCTCGCGCGCGCGATGAGAGCGGCGGCCGACGACGAGCCGGGCCGCGCGCGCGCCGCCGCGCTCGGCGCGGTCTTCTCCGCGTGGGAGGCCGCGCTCGCGAAGCACCACCGCGTCGATGGCCGCGACGCGAAGGTGCGGCTCGCGCGCGCGATCGCGGCGGACCCGGAAGGATTCGCGACGCGGCTCGGCGGGCGGCGCGAGATCCGTCTGGTGGGGCTCGCCGACCTGCGCGGTGGATGGCGACCGCTGCTGCGCGCACTCGCCGCCTCGTCCGCGCTCGATCGCGTGGAAGTGATCACGTCGGCTCCGCTCGCGATCGACGACGCCCGCGAGGAGGTCGTGAAGGAGACGGCGGTGACCTTCGCCGCGGCGCTCTTCGACGGCGTCACGCCGAGCGCGGGGCCCGAGGTCAGTCTGCTCGAGGCCCCTGACAGCGCGCGCGAGCTCGAGCATGTCGCGGTGCGCGTGCGTGCCCTGCTCGACGATGGTGTGGCACCCACCGCGATCGCGGTGATCGCGCGCGAGGCGCGCCCGACCGTCGACGCGATGGCCGCCGCCCTCGCGCGGCTCGGCGTCCCGGTGACCGCGCGCCGTCGCACCGCGCTCGGGCACACGGCGCCGGGCCGCGCGATCGCGGCGATCCTCCGGGCGGCCGCCGAACGGTGGTCGCGGCACAGCATCGCCGAGCTCGCCGAGCATCCGCTGCTGCGCACCGGGCTCGACTCGATGATCGTGAATCACGTTGGCTATGCGAGCGCGATGGGTTCGCTCGAGGGCTGGCGCGACGCGCTCGCACAGCTGCTCGCGCGATGCGCGGCGCGTGAACGCGGTGACGAGGAGCCGGAGGAGCGTCGCGCCACGCTGCCGCCGATCGAGCGCGTGCGCGCGACAGTCGACGCCTGGACGCACCTCATGCCACGTCTCGTACCGCTCGCGGGTCGTCGCTCGCTGGGCGCCTGGTGCGGCTGGGTCGCCGCGACGCTGCGGGACGGGGAGTGGGCGATCGCCGAGCGCCTCGCGGAGCCTTGCGCCGACGAAGAGGTCTGGCGCACCGACCTGCGCGCGGCGGACGCGATCGCGGATCTCGCCGGCACCTGGGAGCGCGCGACGACGGACTTCGCGCACGACTCGACGCCGCTCGATGCGGCGTCGTTCGCGGACCGCTTCACGCTCATGCTCTCTCAGGATCTCATCACGCCGCCTGCGACCGACTTCGGCGTCGTGGTGGCGGAGGCGCTCGCGGCGGGCTGGCGCAGCTTCGCGCACGTCTTCGTGCTGGGGCTCACCGCGGGCGCCTTCCCGCGACGCCCCTCACCCGGGCCGCTCTTCGACCCGATCGAACGGCGCGCGCTCGCCGCGGCCGGGCTCGCGCTCGACCCGATCGATGCCTGGCGCGGTCGCGAGCGGGAGCTGTTCCGTGTGCTCTGCGCCGGGGCGCGGACGACGCTCACCCTCAGCTGGGCCTCGATGGACACCGAGGGGCGCGAGGTCGCGCGCTCGGCCTACGTGGACGAGGCCGCCGCCACGCTCGCGCGGCGCGTCGGGATCCCCGAGACGGAGAAGCTCGACGAGCAGCTGCGCGACCGCGGCGTGCTCGTCAGCGTGCCGACGCACGAGCAGCTCGTTCCGGGATTCCCGGTCGTGGCGTCGGACGAGGCGCTCTCGCACGCGCGGGCGGTCGCGGCGCGCGAGGCACGGCGCGGCCGCGCCGCGGACCCGTGGAACGGCCGCCTCGAGGATCCCGCGCTTGTCGCGACGCTCGGCGCGCGCTACGACGAGTCGTTCGTCTGGTCGGCGACTCAGCTCGAGGAGGTGGCGAAGTGCCGCTGGCAGTGGTTCGCCTCGCGGCAGCTGCGTCTCGAGACGCGCGCCGACGCCGAGGACCTGATGGAGCCGACGACGCGCGGCACGATCCTGCACGACGCGCTCGATCGCTTCTTCGCCGCGGCGCGCACGCGGTTCGGCTCGCCAGTGTACCTCACGAAGGCCGACACCGTGGGCGCCCGCGAGCTCCTCAGCGCGGCGCTCGTCGAGGCGTGGGGCGCGATGGAGCGGAGCGGCGCCTGGCTCGGCCCGAAGGCGACGCGCATGGCGGCCCGCGCCGAACTCGAGCACGAGCTGCAGGGCTATCTCGACTTCGAGATCTCGTGGAACGAGAAGTCGTCCGACAACCGCACCACCGCCTCGAAGAACGTGCGCACCGGCGCGGTCGAGGGGGAGTTCCCGTTCGGCCCGGTGACGCTCACTGGCGGCGGCGTGCGGTTCCAACTGCGCGGCAAGATCGATCGCATCGATCGCGGGATCTCGGGCACACACGCGAACGTGGCCGATGCCGAGCGCTACATCGCGGCGATCGACTACAAGAGCACCAAGGGCTCGACGCCCGCCGCCGGCAAGCCCGCGGCCTGGGAGGACGGGATCGTGTTGCAGGTCCCGCTCTACGCGGCCGCGCTGCGGCAGCTGCGGCCGCAGGACCTGCTCGCGCGCATCGAGTATCGCACGATCCGCTCGCCGAAGGAGTACCACCTGCTCACGCTCGCGCCGGTCCGCGGCGGCGAGGTGCAGGATGCCGCCGCCGCCGAGCAGAAGCTCGAGACCGCGCTCGCCGCGGCCGGCACGCGCATCCTGCAGGTGCGGCGCGGTGAACTCCCCGCCGATCCCACGCCGAGTGCGGGCTGCTCGCCGTATTGCCCGGCGCGCGACGTCTGCCGCATCCCGGGCGGCCCGGTGGAGGGGAAGCGATGACCAAGCTCACCGCGATGCAGGGGAGGGTCATCGTCACCAACGGGCACCTGCTGATCGACGCGGGCGCCGGCTCCGGCAAGACGACGACGGTCGTGCAGGCGCTCTGCCATCATCTCGGGCTGGCGGTCGACACGCGCGATGGCGTGATCGCCGGCGCGGCGATGCCGTTCACGCTCGACCAGGTCGCGGCGATCACCTTCACCAACCAGTCGGCCGCCGACCTCAAGCGGAAGCTCCGCGGCGCACTGCGTGCCGGCGGGGCGCGCGACCTCGCGAACGAGGTCGACGCGGCGCGCATCGGGACGATCCACGGCTTCTGCGGCGACCTCCTGCGCGACTTCGCGCTGCGCTCTGGCGCGCGCCCCGGTCGGCGCACGCTCACCGAACCCGAGGCGGCGATGCTGCGCGCCGACTGCGCGCGCGAGGTCCTGCACGCCGCGCTCGAGTCGCAGGACGTCCCGCACCTCGACGCGCTGCTCGAAGGCCGCCGGCTGCAGCACATCGTCGAGTGGCTGCTGCGCAGCGCCGAGGACACCGACCGGCTCGCGCGGTGGGCCGAGGGTCGCGCCTCGCTGCGGCCGCACGAGCAGGCGCTTCTCGCGCTCGCCGAGCGCGTGAACGCGGAGCACGTGAAGCGGCTCGACGGCCGCGGCGAGCTCGACTTCGACCGGATGATCGTCGCGACACGCGACCTGCTGCGGCGCGACGACGTGCGCCGCGCCGTCCAGCGCCGCGTCCGGCTCCTCGTGATCGACGAGTTCCAGGACGTCGACCCGGTGCAGCGCGACATCGCCGAGCGGCTCGGGGACCTCGTGGGGGCGGGCGATCCCGCGCCGACGCGGCTCATCCTCGTCGGCGATCCCAAGCAGTCGATCTACCGGTTCCGTCGCGCCGACGTGACCGTTTGGAATCGCATGGCCGAACGGTTCGGCGCGGGATCGGGAACGGGCACCGTGCTCCCGCTCACCGAGAACTTCCGTAGCAAGGCGGCGATCCTCGGCTTCGTCGATGCGGTGGTGGGCGAGCGGATGCGCGAGCCGGTCGATCCCGATGCGGGGCGCCAGCGCTACGAGGTCGACTACGCCCCGCTCACGCCGGAGGCCACCGGCAAGGACGGCGACTATGCCGTCGAGCTCCTCGTCGCGCCGCCCGACGCGAAGGGGAAGATCCGCAACGTGAAGGAGATCCGCGAACTCGAGGCGACGGGGATCACGCAACGCGTCCTCGCGCTGCGGGCCGAGGGACGGCGGTGGCGCGATATCGCCATCCTGCTCGCGAGTTGGTCGGACGTTGATCGCTACGCCGACGCGCTGCGCGCGGCCGGCGTTCCCGTGTACGTGCAGCGCGGCGAGGGGTTCTACGAGGCGCGCGAGGTCATCGACGCCCTGCTCGCGCTGCGCGTCATCCGCGACCCCAACGACGACGTCGCGATGGTCGGGTTCCTCAAGAGCCCGTTCGTCGGCGTCCGCGACGACACGCTACTCGCGCTCGCGCAGGCGCGCGGTCACGACTCGTACGCGAGCGCGCTCGTCGCGGTGGCGCAGTACGCCGGCGCACCGGAGCGCGCGCTGCTCGACCGCGCACGAGCGCTGCTCCACCGGTTCGTCCCGTTGCGCGACCGGCTCCCCGCGCACGAGCTCGTGCAGCGCCTGCTCGAGGAGACCGGGTTCTCCGCCGCGGCCGCGCTCGCGCCCGATGGCGGACAGCGGCTCGCCAACCTGCGCAAGCTCGTCCGCGTGGCCGCCAACGCGCCCGAGCTCTCGCTCGGCGAGTTCCTGCGCGAGATCGAGCTCACGCGCGATCGCGAGGACAAGGTCCCGCAGGAGCGGCTCTACTCCGAGGGCGGCGATGTCGTGACCATCACGTCGATCCACGGCGCCAAGGGGCTCGAGTGGCCGGTCGTGATCTGGGCTGATCTCGCGCGCCGCCGGCCGCTGCCCACGGAAGCCTTCCTCGCCGGCCGCGACCGCTTCGCGGTGCGCGCCGATGGCGCCGACGATGACGATGCCGACGGCAAGGACGTCGTACATGCTGCGGTGCGGCGCGACGAGACGCTCGAGGGCGAGGCCGAGCTGCTCCGGCTCTGGTACGTCGCCGCCACACGCGCCAAGGACCGCCTCATCCTCAGCGGGCTCGCGCTCGGCACGCCAGAGAAGGTCGTCACGCCTTCGTCACGGATCCTTGCCGCGCTCGGCGACGTCGCGGCCGCGACGGAGGTCGCGTATCGCAGCGCGACCGGGCGGCGGTATCACGCGACCGTGACGCGGCTCGACGCGCGCCCGGTGCCGGAAGAGAGGGTGGGCGTCGAGGTGCCCGTGCTCGTGCTGCCGCCGACGGCGAGGGCCGTCGCGATGGGCTCCACGCGCCTCTCCGCCACTCAGCTCATGAGCTTCGCCCGCGATCCTGAGGAGTGGCGCCGCGCCTACATCACGCGCTTCGACCCCGCGCTGGTCGGCAAGGACGGTCGGCGCAGCGGTCGCGCGATCGTCGCCGGCCAGGTCGTGCACGATGTCCTCGAGAAGCTCGCCGACGGTGACGCCGAGCTCGAGACGCTCATCGAGCAGGCGATCGCGCGCTGGGACGAGGATGCCGCCGAAGCCGTGAGCGACATCGGTCGGCAGTATCGTGCCTTCCTCCGGGTACGGATCGACGCCGCGCGGCAGGCAACGGCCTGGCGCGCACTCACGGCGCTGCCGAGCGCGCGCCGCGAGCTCGCTTTCACGCGCATCCGGCCCGATGGAACCGCGATCAACGGCGCCTTCGACGTCGCTGCGCGCGACGGCGACGCGGTGCGGATCCTCGATCTCAAGAACAGCACCGCGCCGGCCGCCGCGCTCGTGGAGCGCTATCGTGTGCAGGCCGCAGTGTACGGCGACGCGGCGCGCGCGATCACTGGCGCGCCGGAATCCGTCTTCGCCCTCCTGGTATTGCCATCCGCCGAGAGTGTGACCGTTCCACCGGCAGAGGACCTCGACGGACTCATCACGCGACTGCGCGACTCGTCGGCCACCTCGGAGGCGGCGCCGGGCACGCGCTGACGCGGTAGATTGGCCCGATGACGTCAAGGCCGCTTGCCACCACGCTCCTCATCGCCGCCGCCGTAGTCGGGATCGGCGCCATCGCCCAACCCCGCTCCGGCAACCCCATCCTCCCCGGCTGGTACGCCGACCCGGAAGCCCACGTCTTCGCCGGCGAGTACTGGATCCACCCCACCTACTCGGCGCGGTACAACCAGCAGGTGTTCATGGACGCCTTCTCGTCGCGCGATCTTGTGACGTGGACCAAGCACGAACGCATCATCGACACGAGCAGCGTGAAGTGGGCGTGGCGCGCGATGTGGGCGCCGTCCATCGTCGAGAAGGACGGCTGGTACTACCTGTTCTTCGGTGCGAACGACATCCAGAGCGACACCGCGCGCGGCGGCATCGGCGTGGCCCGATCGCGGTCGCCCGGCGGCCCGTTCGTCGACCACCTCGGCAAGCCGCTCATCGACAGGTTCCACAACGGCGCGCAGCCGATCGACCAGATGGTGTTCCGCGATCCGAAGGACGGCCAGTGGTACATCGTCTACGGCGGCTGGCGGCACTGCAACATCGCGCGGCTGAACGACGACTTCACCGGCATCGTCCCGTTCGCCGACGGCTCGACGTTCAAGGAGATCACGCCCGCCGGGTTCGTCGAAGGCGCGTACATGCTCGTCAAGGACGGCCGGTACTACTTCATGTGGTCCGAGGGCGGATGGACCGGCCCGAACTACGCGGTCGCCTACGCGATCGGCGACTCACCGCTCGGACCGTTCGAGCGGATCGGGCGGATCCTGCAGCAGGACTCCACCGTGGCGACGGGCGCGGGGCATCACTCGGTGCTCCACTCCCCGTCGGGCAAGTGGTACATCGTGTACCACCGCCGCCCGCTAGGGGAGACCGACCGCGACCACCGCGCGGTGAGCATCGACGAGCTGCGGTTCGACGCAGAGGGGCGGATCGCGCCGGTGCGCATCACCCGCGAGGGCGTCGCCGCGGACCCGATCCGGCGCTGAGGCGCGCGGCGGAGCCGCGCGCCTCGGCGTTCACGACACCGGCTCGAGCTCCGGATGCACCGTCCGCCCGCCCACGACGGTCCGCACCACGCGGATGTCCTTGATCGTATCCGGTGCCACGTCGTGCGGGTCCTTCTCGAGGATCACGAAGTCGGCGAGCTTGCCCGCCGTGATCGTGCCCTTGGTGCGCTCCTCGTACGACGCATACGCACCGTTCCGCGTGGTGATCAGCAGTGCCTCGTCGAGCGTGACCTTCTGGTTGGGGCCCCATTCCCTGCCGCGATAGTCCTTGCGAGTCACCATCGACTGCAGCGCCATCAGCGGTTCGAACGGCCCCGGCCCGTAGTCGCTCGCACCCACCACGCGGATCCCCGCGTCGAGGAACGACCGGTGCGCGAACATCGAGCGCATCTTCTCGTCGCCGTACTGCTCCCACTTCTCGCCGTGATAGTACACGTACGTCCAGAACGGCGTGGGGATGATGCCGCCCTTGGCGATGCGCGAGATGATCGAGGGCGTCACCAGTGAGCAATGCTCGATGCGGTGCCGGCGGTCGGGGCGTGGCCACTGCGCCGCGGCGCGCTCGTACGCGGTGAGCACCATCTCGATCGCCGTGTCGCCGTTGGCGTGGATCCCCACCTGCCAGTTGTTCCGCTGCGCGTCGTCCACCGCCTCGTGGATCTCCTGCTGCGTCATCGTGAGGATGCCGTAATCGGTGGTGCCCACGTACGGCGTGCTCATGCGCATCGTGCGCTCCGACGCGGAGCCGTCGGCCGCGTACTTCACGCCGCCGATCCGGATCATGTCGTCGCCGAAGCCGGTGTGGACGCCCGCATCGCGCAGCTGCTGGTACGCGCCGCGGATCATGAGGTACGCGCGATGCCGGAGTACCCCGTCGGCGCGCGCGTCCTCGTAGGCCTTGATGGACGCGCCGTTGGAGCCCGCCGAGTGGACCGTCGTGAGCCCGGTGGCGGTCATGAGCCTGGAGATGTGCGCCATCCCCTTCCGCGCACGCTCGCGCTGCTGCTCCGGCGTGAAGCGTTCCCGCTGGCCGACGCCGTTGAACACGTTGCGGGCCAGTTCGGCCACGCGGCCGTTGTGCTCGCCGCTCGCGTCGCGGAAGAAGCGCCCGTGATCGGGGTCCGGCGTGTCGCGCGTGACGCGCGCCAGCTCGAACGCCCTCGAGTTGTAGAAGCTCGTGTGGCCGCCACGATGGTTCACCGCGATCGGATGCCGCGTGGAGACCGCATCGAGATGCGCCCGCGTGAGCGGCACGTCGAGCTTGGTGTCGTCGAACATCGCGCCCACCACCCAGAAGCCCTCGGGCGTGCTCGCCGCCCGCGCGCGCAGGTTCGCCTGCAACTCGGCCAGCGTCCGGACGTTCGCGTCGGCCTCGTACAGCTCGCTGATGCCGCTCGGGTGGCTATGGCAGTCGATGAACCCCGGGAGGACGCAGCCCCGTGCCGCGTCGATCACCTTGGTGCGCGCCGTGGCGAGGTTGCGGATGTCGGCGTTCGAGCCGATGGCGAGGAATCGCCCCTCCTTCACCGCGAACGCCTCGGCACGCGGCAGCGCCGCATCCTGCGTGAGCACCCGCGCGTTGACCACGATCAGGTCGGCGTCGATCCCGCCGCCGCGCGATGGCAGCGGCGGCCCCGGGTCGGCACGCCATGGCGCCGAGAGCGCGGGCAACTTCGTGGCGCCGAGCGCGCCGGCCATGATCGCGCCGAGTCCGAGGAAGTCCTTCCGGGTGATGGGACCCTCGCTCATGCCAGCTCCTTGATCGCGTCGATGAACAGGTCGATCTCGTCCAGCTTGGTGAACACGTTGGGCGTGACCCGGATGCACTCGAACTCATCGGCCACGAACCGCGGTCGCACATGGATCCGCCAGCGCCGTTGCAGCTCGTCGGTGAGCTTCTGGGCGCCGACGCCGTCGAGCGACATCGCGCCGAGCGCGCAGGCCTGCGCCGGATCGTGGCTCGTGAGGAGCCGCACGCCCTTCACGCCCTCGACACCGCGCATCCACCGTTCGCGCAGATAGCGCAGGCGTGCGGCCTTCCGGTCCGCGCCGATCTCCTCGTGGAACGCGAGGGCGTCGGAGAGCGCCACGCGCAGCGCGATCGGATAGGTCCCGATCGACTCGAACTTCCGGATGTCCCTGTCCTGCGCCGGGTCGGCGGCCATGAGCGGCCAGATCCGCTCGATCAGCGCCTGCCGCACGTAGAGCAGGCCGTTGCCCACCGGCGCGCAGAGCCACTTGTGCAGCGACGAGCCGTAGATGTCGCAGCCCAGGTCGGCGACGGTGAACGGGAAGTGCGCGAACGTGTGCCCGCCGTCGACGATGGTGATGATCCCGCGCCGCCGGGCCTCGTCGCAGATCCGCTGCACCGGGAGGATCTGCCCGGTGGTGTAGGTCATGTGGCAGACATGGATGACCTTCGTCCGCGCCGTGACGGCCGAGAACACGCGGTCGTACAGCACGTCCATCGACGGCGGCGGCGTGGGGAGCCGCACGAGCTTGAGCACCACGCCGTCGCGTCGCTCGCGTTGCCGCCACGCGGTGATCATCCGCGGGTAGTCCTGCGTGGTGCTCACGATCTCGTCGCCGCGCGAGAGCGGGAGCCCCAGCTGCGCGATCTGCAGCGACTCGCTGGTGTTGCGCGTGATCGCGAGTTCCTCGGTGCCGCAGCCGAGCACCGCGGCGAGCCGTCGGCGCACGAGCTCGACCTCGGGATACAGGAGCTCGTCGACGTAGTACGACGGACTCATGTTGGTGAGCGTCCAGTAGCGTTGCATCGCGTCGGAGACGACGCGCGGCGCGGGGCTCACGCTGCCCGAGTTGAGGTTCACGTGATTGGCGTCGAGCGAGAACGCCTGACGCACGCGGAGCCAGTAGGCCTCGTCGTCGGCGACCGCGCGCGGCGTGCTCCCCGCGACGCGGCGATTCGCCTCGCGCACGTGCGCGACGGCGCCGGGGTCGAGCGCGAACGGCGTGCCGCCGAGTGCGGCGACGAAGGAGCGGCGGTCCATGGGTGCGGAACATACCACTTCCCGCGCCGACCGGCCGCGCGTCAGGGTGCGGCGGGCTTCACCACCGTGATCACCGTCCCCGCCGCGGGCAGCGTGAACGGGATCGTCCGCTCCTGCCCCCGCGCCTCCCATCGCAGCGTGACATCGCGTCGCGTGGGGATGTCGCAGAGCAGCCAGTTCCCTTGCTCGTCGGTGAAGGTCTCGCGCACATGCTCGCGCTGCGTGAGCAGCGTGCGGTCCACCACCACCGGCTCGCTCCACGTCGCCCGCACGAGCACGCCGCGCACCGGTTCCGAATCGACCGGCGCGAGCACGCCGCGCGCGGCGCCGGTGTTCTGCCGCACGATCCGCTCGGGGCACAGGCGCCCGAACTCGCTGGTGGCGAGCGCGCCCTCCACCGGGTCGGACCGCATGAGCGTGAGCCCGTCGTTCACCACGGCGAGCACCCGGCCGCCCACCACGCGATGGCCCGTGATGTCGATCAGCGTCATCGACGTGCGCACGAGGGTCGTGGCGCCGTCGCTCGTGCGGTAGCCGAGCAGCGGGAAGCGGTCGTGCCAGCGCGTGGCGAGCCAGTCGCCGTTGGCGAGCTGCGCGAACTCGATCAGTCCGCCCGCGTTCGCGTCGCGCTCCTCGGCGCGCATCCCCTGGTAGCGGAACTCCACCCGGCGCAGCGACAGCGAGCGCGGGTCGAACACATAGGCTCCCTCGAGATCGACGAGTCCCTTGCGCTCGCGGGTGGGCCGGAACGTGAGCCGCAGCGCGCTGTCGCCCTGCGGCAGCGCCGTGAAGCAGTGCGTGCCCGTGAACCAGCCCGACGCGAGGATCGCGGGCTCCGGCGCACGGAACACCCGCTCGGCGGCGATCGTCGCGAAGAACCCGCCGGCCTCGAGTTCCTCCGTCGTCGTCGCGCGGAAGAGGGACGGGATGGGTCCGGTGCCGCGTCGCGCGAGCGTGCGCAGCGTGTCCTCGCCGGTCTTCGCCGTGCGATGCTCGAACGTCATGAACCGCGAGGTCACGTCGTTCCGCGCGATCATCGACTGCGCGGCGAGGAGCGCCTTGCGCGCTTCCTCCAGGGCCACGCCCACCGCGGCGCGTTCCTCCGCACTCGCGCGCCCGCACGTCGTCGCGCCACGGCGGAGCGCGGGGATGCGGATCGCCGACCCGCCGAGCGTGGCGACGAGATCCGCGACCTCGTCACCCGCGAGCCGGCGCGTGGCTGCCACCGTCGGCGCGAATCCCGTGCGATGCAGCGTCAGCGTGAGGGTCCGCGCCGAGTCGACGAAGAGCGAGAAGCGGCCCTCCGCGCCGCTCACGCCGTGCGCGACCTCCCGGCCCGCCGAGTCGGTGACGACGACGAGCACACCGGCCGCCGGCGTCGCGCCGTCGGGCAGGACGACCGTCCCGGTGAACTGCTGCGCGGGCGACGCGGACGCGGAGAGGCACAGCGCGGCAGCGGCGCACAGGGATCGGTGTGGGAGAGCCATGTGCGAACCGTATCGGCCGGTCACGCCGGCGCGCAAGCGTGCGCCGGTCGTCGCGGGTGCGGACGTTGACACCGTCCCGCGGCGTCCGTAGCTCTCACCCGGACCTGGACCGGAGTGCGCCGTGCCGAAGAAGGACCCACGCGTCGACGCCTACATCGCGAAGGCGCAGCCGTTCGCGAAGCCGATCCTGAGGCACCTGCGCGCAGTCGTCCACGCGGCGTGCCCGGAGGCCGAGGAGACCATCAAGTGGAGTCATCCCCACTTCGACTATCGCGGCAGCATGATGTGCAGCATGGCCTCGTTCAAGGCGCACGCCGTCTTCGGCTTCTGGCGCGGTCCGCAGCTGCTCGGCGCGGCGAGCCGCGACAGCGGCGCGATGGGCGACTTCGGCCGCATCGAGTCCCTCGACGACCTGCCGTCGAAGGCGCAGCTCACCAAGCTCATCAAGGCCGCGATGAAGCTGAACGCCGAGGGCGTGAAGCGCACGGTGACCAAGCGGCCCACCCCGCGCGCCGCGCTGCCCATGCCGCGCGACCTCGCCGACGCCCTCGCGCGTGACGCGAAGGCGAAGGGGACGTTCGACGCGTTCTCCCCGAGTCATCGGCGCGAGTACATCGAATGGATCACCGAGGCGAAGACCGCGGCGACGCGCGAGCGACGGCTCGCGACCACGCTCGAGTGGCTGGCCGAGGGCAAGGCGCGGAACTGGAAGTATCAGCGATGACGCGCGCACGGTCGTTCGCGGCCGGGCTCGCGATGGCGGCGCTGCTCGCGCCCGCCGCGGGCACGGCGGCCGCGCAGCGACGGACGGAGAACGTCGTGCTCATCGTCACCGACGGGTTCCGGTGGCAGGACCTCTTCCGCGGGCCCGAGCGCCGGCTGATGAGCCGCGTGGCCGGTGGCGTCGCCGACACCACCGCGCTGCTCCGCGAGTTCTGGCGCGACGACCCGCGCGAGCGGCGGAAGCTCCTCTTCCCGTTCCTGTGGGGCGACGTCGCCGTGCAGGGCGTCATCGTCGGCAACCAGGACCTGGGGAGCGTCGCGCGCATCACCAACCCGTACAAGTTCTCGTACCCGGGGTACTCGGAGCTCTTCACCGGCTTCGCCGATCCGCGCATCAACAGCAACAGCTATCCGCCCAACCCGAACGTCACCGTCTTCGAGTGGCTCGCGCGGCAGCCGCGCTTCCGCGGGAAGGTCGGCGCGGTCGCGACGTGGGCGGTGTTCCGCAACATCTTCAACGAGCAGCGCGCCGGCCTCGACGTGCTCGACGGATGGGACGAGCCCTTTCCCGGCACGCTGGGCGCGGACCCGCGGCGCTCGCTCGTCAACGAGCTCTACCGCACGAGCGTGCGCGTGTGGGACGGCAACGCGCTCGATGCGCCGATGCATCTCGCGACGAAGGAGTACATCGCGTTGCGGAAGCCGCGCGTGCTGTTCGTCGGCTATGGCGAGACCGACGAGTGGGCGCACCTGCGCCGGTATGATCTCACGCTGAAGGCGGCGCGGCAGGTCGACCGCGACATCGCCGACCTGTGGGCGTTCATGCAGGGCATGCGGCAGTATCGGGGGAGGACGACGTTCATCATCACGACCGATCATGGCCGCGGCGGCACGACGGAGGACTGGATCTCTCACGGCGAGGATGTCGCGGGGGCGGAGGATATCTGGATGGCGGTGATCGGACCGGACACGCCTCCGCTCGGCGAGATACGTGGCGGGGCGATGGCAACACAGGCACAGGTCGCGGCCACTATCGCGGCACTACTTGGACTCGAGTCGGAGTGGGCGGGATTCTCGCCGAAGTCCGCTCCGGCACTCCGACTCGTGATGCGCTGAGAAGCGAGCGGCACCGTCCTGTCAGGGGCCTGGTGTATCATGCTCCTGATGAGCCTGAGTCCTGACCTCCCCGACGCTGCCGCCCGAGCGAGTTCGCGTGACGGCGCGCGCACGAACGCCGGGAGCCTCGTCCGGTGGATCGTCTTGGGCCTCGCGGGCATCGCCACCACCACGCTCGCGAGTTGTGCCCACGACGGCCCCGTCGATCCGAGCCCGGCGCCCACGCTCACCGCGAACGTGGCCGCGCTGGAGGATTCTGCGATCGTCGGCCGGACATTGATCCGCTCCTACGTGCTCGAACT
The DNA here is from genome assembly GCA_964464585.1 of uncultured Gemmatimonas sp. Lineage (GTDB taxonomy): Bacteria > Gemmatimonadota > Gemmatimonadetes > Gemmatimonadales > Gemmatimonadaceae > Pseudogemmatithrix. Next base: position 206,329 of record CAYXGS010000003.1, read on the forward strand.
GGGCGCTGCCGGCGATACGCTCGCGTTCGGGGTCACGGCGGTCCGCGCGAGCAGCTGGATCTCGCTCGGTGCCACGCCGGCCGTCGCGCCGGGGACGTTCGCCGTGGAAGTGAACACGAGCGGCCTCGCGGTCGGCGACCACCACGACACGCTGCGATTCACCGTCGCGGGGTCAGCCGCACCACCGCTCCGCGTTCCCGTGCTGCTGCGGATCCGGCCACTCCCCGTGGGCACGCTGTCATCGAGTCCGGCGGCGATCGTCGATTCCGCCGTCGTCGGCAGCATCGCGCCGAAGCCGCACGAGATCCTGCTCGGGTTCGTCGGCACCGGACCGTGGGTCAACGTCGGCGTCCGCGCGGCGCGCGCGAGTCACTGGCTCCTCGCGGGGACGCAGACCGCCGTCGCCCCGGGAGCCTACGGCTTCTCCTTCGATCCTTCCGGCCTGCCGGTCGGTGAGTATGTCGACACGCTGAGCTTCCTCGTCGAAGGATCGAACGTCGAACTCGCTCCGGTCGTCGTGCGGTTCCGGGTCCTGCCGTGTGTCGAGCAGCCGTTCGGCCCGATCCCCGGGAGCATCGTCGGCGAGCTCACCACCGACGACTGCACCTCGGCGCGCTTCCCGAACCGATACGCCGCACGGTATCGCTTCGCGGGCACGGCGCATGACACGTTGACCATCGAGTTCAACGCCACCGACTATGGGGAGACGCTCGCGCTCGAGCGCGCGGGTGTCGCGACGCCCATCGAGTCGACGGCCACATGCGCGAATCCCATCTGGGTGGCGTGCCTGCGGTACGTCGTGCTGCCCGCGACGGACGACTATGTCCTCGAACTGACGTCGTGGTACGACCGACAGACCGGCCCGTTCGCGCTCGTCATCACCACGCCGCGCGCCCCCGACGCGCCGACCGGACTCGTGCAGATCAGCCGCGACGACATCTCCGATCCGCCTGGTGCGGTGATCGCGGCCACGAACGTGCATCTCGCCGGATTCGTCTCCGATCCGGATCGGGACGCACCGGGACTCGAAGTGGAGCTCCTGCCGGTCGGCACGCCGTTCTCCGGCGTGCCGACGCACAGCACCCCGCCCGGGCCTGGGACCCGTCGCACGCTCACCGCGAGCGGGCTGGTGGATGGCGTGAGTTACAAGTGGCGGGCGCGCGCGTTCGACTTCACCGGACGCGTCGGCCCGTGGACGGAGTTCGGTGGCAACGCGCCGGATGCGGCCGACTTCACCGTCGTGATGCAGAACCCACCCGTGGCGCCCGTGGGACTGGTGCAGCGGAGGAGTGACGGCATCACTGCGATCTCGACCGGCGGAGTGACGAACGAGCCGGTGGTCCGATTGGGCGCGACGCTCGCGCTCACCGACCCGAGTCTCGATGGCATGCGGCTCGAGGTCGAAGTTCGGCCGGTCGGCGTCGCGTTCACCAACACGATGACGCACGCGAGCGCGTTCGTCCCCTCGTATCCGGGCGCCCGATTCGTCGAAGTCACGGTGTCCGGACTCGCGCTCGGCACGGGGTACCGCTGGCAGGCGCGTGGCCGAAGCGGGAACGGCGCACTGGGGCCGTGGGTCCCATTCGGTTCGAGCGCGGTGGACTTCGAGATCGTGCTCACGCCACCGTAGTCTTGGCGCGACGCTTCGGTCGCGCCGACGGTGGCGATTCGCCATATCTTGAGCAACGCGCCAATAGAATAGCACCATGGCGACAGTAGGTCGCTCAATCATGCGAATGCTCGTCATCAGGCCGACTTCCACGACAGTCCATGGGCCGGCCTGAGGCGTTCTCACACGGCTCCGAGCACGCCAATTGCGTTACCAATCGAGCGTGCGCTCTTCCTTAGAGTACCTACCCCGCTACTTTCACCAGACTTAGTGGCTCGGGAGTCCTGATTCCGATCGTTCGGCAACAGCCTGTCCTGGGTGGCCCCGTGATGGTCCGGAGGCCAGCCGGGTGAACGGCGTCTCGCGCAAGTTGCGGCGTCGCTTGATGAGTCTCGCGGTCCTGCTCGCCGCGAGCTCCGTCACGACCTGCCGACTCGACGACCTCCTCACTCCGGGGGAGATCGGGGCGCTCGCGGCCACCCCGACCGAACTCGCCGACTCCGCGCTCGCCGGCAGCACCGCGATCCGGCAATACGACATCGCGCTCCGCGTCGACGGCACCGGCGAACGCCGGCGGTTCGGTGTCGACGCCGAACTCAACAGCAGTTGGATCATCCTCGGCCCGGCGACGGGGACCGCACCAGGCACCTACTCGCTCTCCGTCGATCCCACCGGCCTCGCCGCCGGCGAATACGTCGACACGATCGCGTTCACCGCCGAAGGGCCCGACGCGAAGCAGCTGCGCGTCCCCGTGCGCTTCAAGCTCCTGCCCTGCGCCATCACCGATCTCGGCGTGCTCCCGGCGAACGCCGCGAGTGCGCTGACCACCGCGGATTGCGCGTCGCCGCGCTTCACCGACCGCTTCGCGCGTCGCTATCGCTTCACCGGCCAGGCGAACGACTCCATCTCGGTCGAACTCACTTCCTCGGCGTTCGGGGAAGCCCTCGCGCTCGAACGCACCGGCACACCCGCGCCGATCGCCACCAGCACCACATGCAGCGCGCCGCTCTCGAGCGCCTGCCTGCGCTACATCGTGCTGCCCGCCGCCGGCGAGTACGTCGTCGAGGTCACGACGACCGCCGCGCGCGCTACCGGTGCCTACACGCTCGCGGTCGCGCGCCCGCGCGCGCCCGATGCGCCGACGGCGCTCGCGCAGTCCACCAACACCGTGCCCGACTCCGCCGTCGGCGTCGGTGCCGCGATCGCGCTCACGTCCATCAACCTGCAGGCCGTCGGCACCGACGCCGATGACGACTCGCTCCGGTTCGAGCTCGAGGTGCGCCCCATCGCGGCCGCCTACACTGGCACGGCGACGCACGCGCTCGCCCGCGGCAAGGGGACGATGCGCGTGCTCGTCACCGGCCTCGCCGACGGCACGAGCTACAAGTGGCGCGCGCGCACGGTGGACGTCACGGGGCGCGCGAGCACATGGACCGAGTTCGGCGGGAACGCGGCGAATGCGGCGGACTTCGCCGTCGATGTGCCGGAGGCGCCGAGTGCGCCGACCGGACTCGCGCAGCGCAAGGACGACGGGGTGACCGCCATCCCACTCGGCGGCGTCACCGACGAGACCGTCGTGCGACTCGCCGCCACCGTGACGGACAACGACCCGAACGACCAGGTTCGCCTCGAGGTCGAGGTCCGTCCGATCGGCACGGCGCTCAGCAACGTGGCCACCGCGTCGAGCGTGCCGGTGACATCCGGGACGCTCGCGGTCGTGTCGGTCTCCGGCCTCACGGACAACGTCGGCTACCGCTGGCAAGCACGCGCCGTGGACCAGACGGGCCGCGCGAGTGCCTGGGTCCGCTTCAGTCCGTCGGGCGAGACGTTCCGCGTCGCACTGCCGCCCACGCAGCTCGCGTTCGTCGTGGCGCCGACGGCCGTGGCCGCCGGCAGCGTGATCGCGCCGCCGGTGCAGGTCGCGGCGCGCGATGCCGCGGGCGCGACGCTCGCCAGCTACTCCGGCGCCATCACCGTCGCCCTCGGTGCGAACCCGGGCACCGCCACGCTCTCCGGGACGCGGACGGTCAACGCCGTCGCCGGTGTGGCGACGTTCACCGACCTTCGCCTCGACCGCACGGGGTCCGGCTACACCCTCGCGGCCTCCGCTCCCGGCGGACTCGCGACGACCTCCACATCGTTCGACGTCACGGCCGCGACCGCGTCGACGCTCGCCTTCGGCACCGCACCGACCGACGCCGTCGCCGGCGTGACGCTCGCCCCGGCGATCACCGTCATCGCGCGCGACGCCTTCGGCAACACGGCCACCGGATTCACCGGCACCGTCTCACTCGCACTCGCGGGCAACGGGGCGGGCGCCACCCTGCTCGGCGCCACGACGATCGCCGCGGTGAACGGGATCGCGACCTTCGGCGGCGTGCGCGTCGAACGCGCGGCGGCCGGGCTCGCGCTGCTGGCGAGCGCGAGCGGCTTCACCGACGCGACGAGCACGCCGTTCACGGTGACGCCGGCGGCCGCGGCTTCGCTCGTGCTCGTCACCGCACCCTCGAGCGCCGGCTCGTCGGGCGTCGCGCTCGCCCAGCAGCCGGCGGTCGCCGCGCTCGATGCCTTCGGCAATCCCGTGCGCGTCGCCGGCCGGATCCTCACTGCGACCATCGCGAGCGGCACCGGCGCGACCCTCGTGAACGCGCAGGCGACGACCGACACGGCAGGGGTCGCGACGTTCGCCGGACTCGCCATCACCGGCCCGTCCGGCGCCTACACCCTCGCCTTCGGGGCGCCGGGTCTGACGAGCGTCACCTCGAGCGCGATCACGCTCGCGGCCGGGGCGGCCACACGGCTCGCGATCTCGGTCGCGCCCTCCGCGACCGTCGCCAGCGGTGTCGTCTTCGCGTCGGAGCCTGCGGTGCAACTCCTCGATGCCGCCTCCAACCCCGTGGCGGTCGCCGGCGTGCCCGTCACGGCCTCGATCGCGAGCGGCGATCCCGCACTGAGCGGCACCACCACCGTGCTCACCGATGCGAGCGGTGAGGCGACCTTCACCGACCTCGTGCTCACGGGCACGGTCGGGGTGCGGACGCTTCGCTTCGACGCGCCCACGCTCGCGAGCGTGACCAGCGGGACGATCACCGTCACCGCCGGCGCGGCATTCGACCTCGCGGTCGTCGCGGGTGACGGGCAGTCAGCGGTCGCCGGCGCCGCGGTCGCAGTGCGGCCCTCCGTCCGCGTGCGCGACGCGAGCCTCAATCCCGTGCCCGGCGTGAGTGTCAGCTTCGCGGTCACGGGCGGGGGCGGCACCGTCGTGCCGACCGGCACGGTGATCACCGACGCGGCCGGGCTCGCGACGGTCACCTCCTGGACCCTCGGCGCCACGGCGGGCGTGAACACCCTCGAAGCATCCGGCGCCGGACTCGTCGGAAGTCCCGTGACGTTCACGGCGACCGCCACCGCGGGTGGCGCGACGCAGCTCGGCATCACCGGCGGCGACAATCTCACCGGACCCGTCGGCACCACCCTCGGGACCGCGCACGAGGTGCGCGTCACCGATGCGAACGGCAATCCCGTCGCCGGGGTCAGCATCGCGTGGACGGCGATCGGTGGCGGGTCGGTCGCGCCCGCGGTCACCCTCACGGATGCCGACGGACGCGCCACGACGGTCCGGACCCTCGGCGGTACCGCGGGGGCGCAGACGACGACTGCGTCGACGACGCTCCTCGGCGGACCGGCGACCGTGACGTTCTCCCTCACGGCGACCGTCGGCGGCGCGACGCAGATGGCGCGCGCCGCCGGCGACGCGCAGACGGACACCGTGGGGGCGACGCTGCCCACGCCTCTCGCGGTCATCGTGCGGGACGCGCTGAACAATCCCGTCCCCGGCGTACTCATCACCTGGACCGTGCTCGACGGCGGCGGGAGCTTGAGCCCCACGACGTCGACCACCGACGCGGCCGGCATCGCGACGACCTCGTGGACGCTCGGCACGACGACGACGGCCACCGACAGCACCCAGCTCGCGCGCGCCTCCGGCGTGGGCAATGCCGCGAACTTCATCGCGACATCTCGCCCCGGCGCACTGAGCGCGACCCAGACCACCGTGGTCGTCGCGCCGGCCTCGGTCGCGGCATCGCGCGGCACGCCCGCGACCGTGACCGTCACGGCGCGCGACCGGTTCAGCAATCCCATCCCGGGCCGCACCGTCACGCTCAGCGCCACGGGCGTCGGCAACACCATCACCCAGCCGGCCGCCGTCACCAACGCCGTCGGCGTGACCGCCGGCGCGATCGGCGCGACGGCGAGCGGCGCGCGCACCATCGTCGCGACCGTCGATGGGCTCACCATCGCGCAGCAGCCCACGCTCACGGTCGTCGCCGCGCCCGCCGCGACGCTCCTCTTCACGGGTGTGCCAGCGAGTGCGATCGCCGGCGCGTCGCTTGCGCCGGCACCCGAGGTCGGCGTGGTCGACTCGCTCGGCAACCGGAACTTCACGTTCACGGGCGCCGTCACGCTCGGGCTCGCGGTGAATCCGGCCGCGGGCACGCTCGGCGGAACGCTCACGCGCAACGCGATCGCCGGCGTCGCGACCTTCCCGGGCCTGTCGCTCGACCGCGCCGCCAGCGGGTACGTGCTCGTCGCGACGTCGCCCGGACTCGCCGGCGCGACCAGCTCCGCCCTCGCCGTCACTGCCGGCGGCATCTCGGCCGCGCGCTCCCTCGTCGCCGTCTCGAACGGGTCGCTCGTCGCGGGGCGGGACACGGCGACGATCACCGTGACGGCGCGCGATGCGAATGACAACCCGATCGCCGGCGCGACCGTCACACTCTCCGCGACCGGCGCGTCGAGCACGCTCGAGCAGCCGCTCGGCCCCACGGACGCGAATGGCGTCGCCACCGGCCGCGTGAGCGCGACCGTGGCGGGGGCGCGCACGATCTCGGCGACGATCGGTGCGGTGGCGTTGACGCAGACGGCGGCGGTCACCGTCGTCCCCGCGACCGCCTCGGGCACCGCGTCGACGCTCGCGGCCCTCCCGGCGACGATCGTCGCGGGTGGACCGACGAGCACCATCACGGTGACGGCGCGCGATGCCTTCGGCAACCTCATCCCCGGCGCGACGGTCGTGATCTCGGCGACCGGTGCCGGCAACGCCGTGGGACAGCCAGCGGTCTCGGCGGCGAACGGACAGGCGTCCGGCACGCTCGCCTCGACCGTCGCCGGGACGAAGACCGTCTCCGCCACCGTGGACGGGATCGCCGTCACGACCACCGTCGACGTGACGGTGACACCCGGCGCGGTCTCGGCGGCGGTCTCGACCCTCACCATCGCGCCGGACTCGATCGTCGCCGCGGGTGCCGCGACCACAGTGACCGTCACCGCGCGTGATGCGAACGGCAACGCGATCGCCGGGGCCACGGTGGTGCTCTCCGCCACGGGCAGCGGCAACACCATCACCCAGCCGGCGGCCGTCACCGACGCCAATGGCGTGGCGACGGGGACCATCGCCGCGACGGTGAGCGGCGCGCGCACGGTCTCCGCCACGGTGAACGGGACCTCCGTCGCGGCGACCGCCACGCTCGTCGTTCGGCCGGGCGCGGTCTCCGCCGCGCTCTCGACGCTCGTGCTCGACGCGCTGACGACCAGCGCCGGCGCTCCCGCCGTCTCCATCACCGCGACGGCGCGTGACGCGCAGGGCAACGTCATCCCCGGACTCGCGGTGGTCCTCGCCGCGACCGGGAGCGGCAACACGCTCACGCAACCCGCGGCGGTCACCGACGCTGCCGGCGTCGCGACCGGCGCGCTCGCGTCGACGGCGGCCGGCGTGAAGACCATCACGGCGACCATCGGCGGCGTCGCGATCACGCAGTCGGCGACGCTCACGGTCACCGCCGGTGCCGTGTCGGCGGCGCAGTCGACGCTCGTCGCGGTCCCCGACGCGCTCACCACCGACGGGGGCGCGAGCACCATCACCGTCACCGCGCGCGACGCGAGCGGCAATCCGATCGCCGGCGTGGGCGTGGTCCTCGCGGCCACCGGGGCCGGCAACACGCTCACGCAACCCGCGGCGGTCACCGACGCGGCCGGCGTCGCGACGGGCGCGCTCAGCTCGACGATCGCGGGCGCGAAGGTCATCACGGCCACCGTCGGTGGTGTCGCGATCGTCCAGGCCGACACCGTCGCCGTCAGCGTGGGCGCGATCTCCGCGACGACCAGCACCGTCGCCGTCGCGCCGGACACGATCAGTGCCGACGGCGGCGCGAGCACCATCACCGTGACCGCGCGCGATGCGAACGGCAACGTCATCGCGGGCCGTCCGGTCGTGCTCAACGCGACCGGTGCCGGGAACACGCTCACGCAGCCGGCCGCGGTCACCGATGCGAACGGTGTGGCGACCGGATCGCTCGCGTCCACCGGAGCGGGCTCCAAGGTCGTCTCGGCGACGATCGACGGCGTTGCCGTCACCGGGACCGACACCGTCGTCGTCCGGCCCGGCGCCGTGTCCGGCGCGCAGTCGACCATCGGCGTCCTGACGAGCACGATCTCCGCGGCGGTCGGCTCGACCACGGTCACGGTCACCGTGCGCGACGCCAACGGGAATGCGATCCCCGGTGTCGCCGTCGTGCTCGCGGCGACCGGCACCGGCAACACCGTCACGCAACCGGCGGCGGTCACCGACGCGAATGGCGTCGCCACCGGCAGCTTCTCCTCGACCGTCAGTGAAGTGAAGACCCTCTCGGCCGTCGCCGGCGGGACGGCGGTCGTCGCCACGACGTCCGTGACCGTGGTGCCCGACGCCGTCTCGGCCGCGCAGTCGACCATCAGCGTCGCGCCGGGCAGCATCAGTGCCGATGGCGCCACCGCGACCGTCACCGTCACCGCGCGCGACGCCAACGGCAACGCGGTCGCCGGGGTCACCGTCGCGCTCGCCGCCACCGGCGCGGGCAATGCCATCGTCCAGCCGGTGGGGACCACGGGCGTCAACGGCATCGCGACGGGGACCATCGCATCGACCGTGAGCGGCGCGAAGACGATCTCGGCCACCGTGAACGGCGTGACCCTGACGCAGACGGCGGCGCTCACCGTGACGCCGGGCGCGGTGTCGGCGACCGTGACGACGATCGGCGCCGCGCCCGCGACGATCACCGCTGGTGGCGCGGGGAGCACGATCACCATCACGGCGCGTGACCAGAATGGCAATGCGATCCCCGGCCTCGCCGTGTCGATCGCGGCGACGGGGGCGGGCAACACGCTCACGCAACCGGCCGCCGTGACGGATGCGGCTGGCGTGGCGACGGCGACCGTCGCCTCGACCGCTGCCGGCGTGAAGACGGTCTCGGCGACGGTGGGCGGCGTGGCGATCACACCGACCGCGACCGTGACCGTGGTCGCCGGTGCGGTCTCGGCCGCGCAGTCGTCGCTCGCGGCCGCGCCAGCCACGCTGAGCGCGGACGGCGGCGCCAGCACCATCACGGTGATCGCGCGCGATGCCAACGCGAATCCCATCCCGGGCGCGACGGTCGTGCTCGCCGCGACGGGTGCCGGGAACACGCTGACGCAGCCGGCCGCGGTCACCGACGCGAATGGTCTGGCGACCGGGACCCTGGCGTCGACCGGCGCCGGCGACAAGATCGTGTCGGCCACGATCAACGGCGTCGCCGTGACGCAGACGGATACGGTGACCGTCGCGGCCGGTGCGATCGCCGCCGCGCAGTCGACCGTCGTGGCCGCACCGGCGACGCTGACGGCCGGCAGCGGCTCCAGCACCATCACGTTCACGGCACGCGACGCGAACGGCAACGCCGTCGCGGGCGCCAGCGTGACCTTCACGGCGAGCGGTGCGGGGAACACGCTCACGCAGCCCGCCGCGGTCACCGATGCGAACGGCGTCGCGACCGGGAGCCTCGCGTCGACCGGCGCGGGCGCGAAGGAGATCATCGCCACGATCGGCGGTGTGGTGGCGACGCAGCGTGACACGGTCGTGGTGGACGCGGCGGCGCTCTCGACGACCGTCTCGACGATCGTGGCCTCGCCGACGACGCTGACGGCCGGGGGCGGCGCGGCCACGGTGACCGTCACGGTGCGCGATGCCTTCGGCAATCCGGTCGCCGGAGTCGCGGTGGCGCTCACGGCGAGCGGCACCGGGAACACGCTCACGCAGCCCTCGGCGCTCTCGGACGCGACGGGCGTGGCGACGGGCACGTTCGCTTCGACGGTGGCCGAGTCGAAGGAACTGAGCGCGACACTGAATGCACTCGGCCTGGTGGCGCGCGATACGGTCACCGTGGTGCCGGGTGCGGCATCGACGGCGACGTCGCAGATCACGGCGGCGCCGACGTCGATGACGACGGATGGCTCGTCGACGATCACGGTGCAGCTGCGCGATGCGGCGGGCAACAACCTGACGACCTCGGGCGGCACGGTCGCGCTCGCGACGACGCTGGGGTCACTCACGGCGGTGACCGACAACGCCAACGGGACGTACACGGCGACGCTCACGGCGGCGGCCACCGGCACGGCGACCATCACCGGTACGCTGAACGCGGTCGCGATTACCGATAACGCCACCGTCGTCGTCGGGCTCGGCGCGGCGTCGGTCGCGACGACGC
>CAYXGS010000004.1:0-198330 GCA_964464585.1 uncultured Gemmatimonas sp.
TGATGGTGCAGTCGTGGTACCAGGGCGGCATCTCGGTGTTCGACTGGACCGACGCCGCGCACCCGAAGGAGATCGCGTTCTTCGACCGCGGGCCGATCGATTCCACCCGCATGGTCAGCGGCGGTTCGTGGTCGGTGTACTGGTACAACGGCTCCATCGTGAGCTCGGAGATCGCGCGCGGCATGGACGTGGCCGAGCTGGTGCCGAGCCCGTTCCTGACCCAGAACGAGATCGACGCGGCGAAGACGGTGCGTTGGAACTACCTCAACGCGCAGGGCCAGCCCAAGATCGAGTGGCCGGCCAGCTTCTCGCTGGCCAAGGCCTACCTCGACCAGCTCGAGCGCGGCCGGTGCCTCTCGGCGTCGCGCGTGAGCGCCGTGCGGAGCGAGCTCTCGAGCGCCGAGCGCGCGTCGGGGGCCGCCCGCGCCGACGCCCTGCGCCGGCTGTCGACGTCGCTCGACGCTGACCGCGCGGGCTCGTGCGACAAGCCGAAGCTCGACCTGCTGAAGAAGAGCATCGGGGACCTCGCCTCGCCCGTCGCGATGTAACCCGGTCGACGAGGGTCCGAAGCCCCCGGAGCGGCGCGACGCCGTTCCGGGGGCTTCGTGCGTTCGCCCAAGCGCACGGCGGGCTAGATTCCGCTGACCCCCGCGAGGACGCCGCATTGCGTGACATCACTCTCACCAACCGCTCGGGCGCCTCGCTCAGCGCGATCCCGCGCGGCGCGACGATCACGTCGATCCGCGTGCCGGACCGCGACGGCACCTTGGGCGACGTGGTCCTCGGCCACGACGCGCTCGAAGCCTACGAGTCGGACACCGCGTACCTCGGTGCCGCCATCGGCCGGGTCGCCGGGCGCATCGCGAACGGACGCTTCCGGCTCGGCGAGCGCGCGTATGCCTTGGCCCGCAACGACGGATCCAACCACCTGCACGGGGGCCTGCGCGGCTTCGACAAGCAGGACTGGGAGGCCGAACGCTTCGATGCCCCGGCGGCCTCCGGCGTCACCTTCCGGCGCGTGAGCCCGGACGGCGAGGAGGGGTATCCCGGCACGCTCACGGTGGCCGTCACCTACGCGCTCACCGACGACAACGAGGTCCGTATCGGGTACGAGGCGACGAGCGACGCACCCACGCCCGTGAACCTCACCCAGCACACGTACTTCAATCTCGCGGGCACCGGCGACATCCTCGACCACGAGCTGCTCATCCCTGCCGCGCGCTTCCTCGCGATCGACGAGCATCTGATCCCGACGAGCGAGCGGCGCGCGGTGCACGGCACTCCGTTCGACTTCACGACCATGCGGCCGATCGGGGCGCGCATCGACGCGCGCGACACGCAGCTGCGCCACGGGCGCGGCTACGACCACACGTTCCTCGTCGAGCACGACGCGCCGCACGAGCGCGGCCTCGCCCGCGCCGCCCTGGTCCGCGATCCCGCGAGCGGCCGCACCCTGGAGGTGCTCACCACCGAGCCCGGCGTCCAGTTCTACTCGGGCAACTTCCTCGACGGCAGCCGCGCCGGCAAAGGCGGCCGGCTCCACACGCGGCGGTGCGCGTTCTGCCTGGAGACGCAGGGACTGCCCGACGCGCCCAACCAGCCGTCCTTCCCCAGCATCATCCTCGAGCCGGGGCGCACGCTCCGCTCGCGCACCGTCTGGCGCTTCGGTGCGGAGGCACGCGCCTGATGCACCCGAACGTCGCGTGCCTCGAGCGGTTCTACGCGGCCTTCCAGCAGCGGGATGCCCGTGCCATGGCCGTCGGCTATCACGCCGACGTGCACTTCTCGGACGAGGTCTTCCCCGACCTCCATGGACCGGACGCGGGCGCGATGTGGGCGATGCTGTGCGCCCGCGGGAAGGACCTGCGCGTGGAGGCGTCCGCATTCACCGCGGACGACCACCACGGCCGCGCGCACTGGGAAGCGTGGTACACCTTCTCCGGCACGGGCCGGATGGTGCACAACATCATCGAGGCGGAGTTCACGTTCCGCGATGGGCTGATCGTGCGGCACGTCGACCGATTCGACTTCGCACGGTGGGCGCGGCAGGCGCTCGGCCCGCTGGGCCTCCTCGGCGCCGTACCCATCCTGCGTGGGCGGCTGCGGGCCAAGGTGCGCGCGACGGCCGCGCGGTCGCTTGCGGCGTGGATGGCGCGGACGCCCTGACGGCGCGCAGCGGCCGGCGGGTCAGCCCGGCGGCCGCAGGGCGCTCCGCCCGATGGCGAACGGCGCCAGGTCGAACCGGCTCCGTCCCGTCTGCACGAGGTCGACGAGGGCCTCGCCGATGGCGGCCGAGAACTTGAAGCCGTGACCCGAGCAGGGTGACGCCACCCACACCCGATCGGCGGTCGGATGGCGATCGATGATGAAGTGTTCGTCGGGCGTATTGGTGTACGTGCAGACGGCACTCGCGCGCAGCACCCCGTTCGCCGCCGGCATGAAGCGGGCGATGGCATCGCGCACCAGCGCCACGTCGTCCGGGCGGACCACGCGGTCGACCGTCTCGGGCTCGCACTCGGGGCCGAAGTGATGGAACGCGATCTTCACGCCGTCGCCAGCATCGGGGAACCCGTACCACATGGGCCCCGCACCGATCTCCCCGATGAAGACGGGGAACCGTTCGGGGGTGAACAGGACCGCGTCGCGCGCGGGCGTGAACCAATGGATGACGTTCCGCATGACCCGGACGGGGAGTGCGAGGTCCTCCACCAGCGACCGCACCCACATCCCGGCCGCGATCACGAGGTGCGACGCGACGTGGACGCCGGTCGCGGTCTCGACGCGCACGCCGTCGCCTTCCTGCCGCCAGCGCAGCACGGGCTCGGTGCGACGGACCCTCGCCCCGCGACGCTCGGCGACCGTGAGCGCCGCGGCGATCGCCGCTTCGGGATCGAGCATCCCCGCGCGGGGTTCGAGCACGCCCACCCAGTCGTCGCGCATGACGAACGCAGGGAAGCGCTCCCGCACCTGGTCGGCCGTGAGCGTCTCATGCGCCAGGCCGTGGAGCTCGGCGCTCCGGCGGGCACCGCGCACCAGCTCGCCATCCGACGGGCCGTAGCAGAGCCCTCCGGTCCGGCGATAGAGCGAGGTCCCCGTCTCGGCCTCGAGCGCGGCCCACCGTTCGTAGGCGCGCTGCACGAGTGGCACGTAGATGGGATCCTCGAAGTAGGCCTCGCGGATGATCCGTGACTTCCCGTGGCTCGAGCCCTGCTCGTGCGGCGGCGAGAAGCGGTCGAAACCCGCCGCGCGGATCCCGCGTCTGGCGCACTCGGCCAGGGTCTGGCTTCCCATGGCGCCGAGTCCGGCGACGATGACGTCGTAGCGTTCGGTCATGCGGGAGCTTCGCCTCGCGCGACGCGCGACGCAACGGCAGGCCATCGTGCCGCCGCCCGAGCGTGCGTGCTAGCTTACGGAGCCCGTTCCCCTCGCGCCCCCATCGCCCACTCCCGCGCGTGTCGCACCGACTGCTGGTCACTGACGAGATCGACCCCGACGGCGTCGCGCTGCTGCGCGCCGTCCCCTCGTTCCACGTCGACGAGGTCCCCACCCTCCCGCCGGACGACCTCCTCCGCCGGATCGGCGACTACGACGCCATCATCGGCCGCAGCGCCACGCGGATCTCCGAGCCGCTGCTGCGCGCGGCGACGAGGCTCCGCGTGGTCGGGCGCGCGGGCGTCGGAGTGGACAACATCGCGCTCGACGCGGCGACGGAGCTCGGCATCGCGGTGATCAACGCGCCCGCCGGCAACACGGTCGCGGTGGCCGAGCTCTTCTTCGGCGTCGTGCTCGCGCTGCTGCGGCACATCCCGCGCGCCCAGGCCTCCATGCACGAGGGGCGATGGGAGCGCTCGGCGCTCATGGGGTCGGAGCTGCGCGGCAAGGTGCTCGGCATCGTCGGGCTCGGACGCATCGGGTCGGCGGTCGCGTCGCGCGCGCGTGCGTTCGGCATGGAGGTCATCGCGTTCGACCCGTACATCCCCGACGACCGGTTCATGGCCCAGCAGGTGCGGCGCGTCGCGACGCTCGACGCGCTGCTCACCGAGTCGCAGTTCTGTTCGCTGCATGTGCCGCTCACCGACGAGACCACGGGGATGATCGGCGAGGCCGAGCTGGCCCGCCTGCGACGCGGCGCGGTCATCGCGAACCTCGCGCGCGGCGGCATCATCGACGAGGACGCCCTCGCCGCGGCCCTCCGGTCCGGGCATCTGGGGGGCGCGGCCCTCGATGCGTACTCCAAGGAGCCGCTCACCGGGGAGCACCGGTTCCGCGGGGTCGAACACCTGGTGCTCACGCCGCACCTCGGCGCCTCGACGGTGGAGGCGCAGCGGAACGTCGCGGTGGACGTGTGCGAAGCCGTGCGCGACGCGCTGCTGGACGGCGAACTCTCGCGGTCGATCAACGTGACCGGCGGACCCGACGACTGGCGCGCGCTGCAGCCGGCGCTGCTGGTGGCCCGTCGCATCGCGAGCGTCGCGCGGGCGCGCCTCGCCGACCGCGGCGCGCGCGCGGTGGACGGCATCACGCTCAAGACCGGTCCCGAGCTGGTGGCCTCGCGCCGGGTCCTGCTCGCGGCGGCGGCGGCGGGCGCCCTCGAAGGCGCGGTGGAGCACGACCGCCTGAACCTCATCAACGCGCGCGCGATCGCCGCCACTCGCGGCATCGAGCTCTCGGTGGCGGAAGGCGGCGACGCGCCGCATCCCCGCGCGGTGGAGGTGCGCCTCACGGCCGGCGGTGAGGAGCTACGCGTCGGCGGCGTCGCCTCCGGCGATGGGCCGCCCCGGCTCACCCGCATCGGGCCGTACCATGTCGATGTCGCGCTGCGCGGCCAGCTCATCGTCCTCACCAACCTCGACGTGCCGGGTGTGATCGGCCGCGTGGGCACCGCGCTCGGCAACGCGCAGGTCAACATCGCCGAATACCATCAGGCGCGGCTCGCGCAGGGTGGCGAGGCCCTCGCCGTCATCGCGGTGGACGGCGGCGTGGGGCAGGAGGTGCGCGGCGTCCTGCTCAACCTCCCGGACGTCCTGACCGCCACCCTCGTGCAGTTCCGCGACACGTGACGACGATCGTCCGCGACCCCGCGGTGCTCGAGGGCTATGCGCGCGACGCATCCGGCCTGAAGCACGTGCCCGAGGGGCTCGCGCGCCCGGTGTCGCGGGACGACGTCGTGGAACTGATGCGCGAGACGGCCCGGTCCGGCACGCCGGTCACGGCGGCCGGCGCGCAGACCAGCACCACCGGCGCGTCGATCGCCCGCGCCGGCCTGCTGCTCTCGCTCCGCGCGATGGACCGCGTGCTCGACATCGACCGCGAAGCGCGCACCGCCCGGGTGGAACCGGGGGTGCTCCTCGACGGGCTCAACCGGCAGCTCGCGGGCGAGGCGCTGTTCTTCGCGCCCGACCCGACCAGCGACGAGACCTGCTCGCTCGGCGGTGCGATCGCGTGCAACGCGTCGGGCCCGCGCACGCTCATGTACGGGGCGACGCGCGCGCATGTGCGCGGCCTCACGGTCGTGCTCGCCGACGGCAGCGTGCGCGAGTTCACGCGCCCGCGCGTGGAGAAGAACACCGTGGGCTACATGCCCACGCACGACCTCGTCGACTGGTTCGTGGGCAGCGAAGGCACGCTCGGCGTGATCGTCGAGGCCGAGCTCGCGCTCCTCGCACGCCCCGCTCGCGAGACCGGGCTCGGCATCCCCTTCCCCGGCCCGGCCGAGGCGATCGCCTTCGCGCGCGAGGCGCGCCGGTCGCGGACCATCGTCCCGCGCTGCCTGGAGTACTTCGACGCCGAGGCGTTCCGCATCGCGCGCGGCGGCGGCCACGGCGCGGCGACGGCGAGCGGCTGGGGGCAGGACGGCCAGGTGATGATCTACACCGAGGACTGCACCGAGGGTGACCTCGCGATCGACGAGTGGCTCGCGCTCGCCGAGCGACACGGGGCGAACGACGCCGAGCTGCGCGTCTTCGAGGGCGAGGCCGCCATCCGCGAGGCGCGGCGACTGCGGCACGCCGTCCCGGCGGCGATGCACGAGCGCACCGCGCCGTTCCTCGCGCAGGGCGGGCGTCGCATCTCGACCGATTGGGCGGTGCCGCTCGAGATGGTCGAGCGCGCGGTCCTCCTCGCCAACGGATTCGCCGTCGAGGCCGGGCATGCACCGCCGGTGACCTATGGACACATCGGCAACGGGCATCCGCACCAGAACTGGGTGGCGAAGGACCCTGACGAGGTGCGGGCGCTCGAGGCCGTGGTGGAGCGCACGCTGCGCGCGGTGATCGCGATGGGCGGGACGGTGGCCGCCGAGCACGGGATCGGGAAGCTCAAGGCGCGCTGGCTCGGACTGCAGGCCGGCAAGGAACAGGTCGCACTCATGCGCGCGGCCAAGCACGAGTTCGATCCGGACGGGCGCATGGCGCCGGGCAACATCCTTGGCTGACGCGCCGGCGCCCTTCCCGCCGCGGACCGTCGTCCTCGACGCCGACTCGACGCTCGCCGGCATCGAAGGGATCGACTGGCTCGCCGCGCGCCGGCCGGGAGCCGTCGCCGCGCGCATCGCGGCGCTGACCACCGAAGCGATGGCGGGGACACGGCCGCTGGAGCAGGTGTACGGCGACCGGCTCGCCACCGTCGCCCCCACGCGCGATGAGGTGGAGGCACTCGCCGCGGCCTACGTCGCATCCATCGCGCCGGGCGCGGTCGCGTGCGTGGGCGCGCTCCGGACCGCTGGTGTCCGCCCCATCATCGTGAGCGGCGGCATCCATGGCGCCCTGCTGCCACTGGCGGCGCGTCTTGGCATCCCGGCCGCGGATGTGCATGGTGTAGGCGTGCGGTTCACGCCCGATGGCGCCTATGCCGGCTTCGACGAGGCGAGCCCGCTCGCACAGCAGTCCGGCAAGGCGACGCTCGTCGCGTCGCTCGTGTCTTCGCTCGGCCTCGCGCGGCCGCTCGTCGCGGTGGGCGATGGCAGCACCGACCTCGCGATCCGCTCGGCCGGTGCGGCGGATGGCTTCGTCGCCTTCACCGGCTTCGTCTCGCGCGACACCGTGCTCCGCGGCGCCGACTTCCGCGTCGATTCATTCGAGGGCCTCCAGGCCCTCCTTCTCCCACGGCCATGACCCAGCAAGCCGAGTTCGGCACGTTCTTCCTCCCGGGCCCCACCGAGGTCCGGCTCGAGGTGCTCGAGGCGATGCTCCGCCCCATGCTCCCGCACCGCGGCGCGGCCTACGAGGCCCTCCACGCGCGCGTGGTGGGCGGACTGCAGCAGGTCTTCCGGACACAGCGCCCGGTGTATCTCATGAGCTGCTCGGCCACCGGGGCGATGGAGATGGCGATCCGCGGCGCGCCGGAAGGCCCCATCCTCTCGCTCGTGAATGGCGCGTTCTCCGAACGCTTCGCGCGCATCGCGCAGTCGTGCGACCGGTCGACGCGCGTGCTCTCGGTGCCGCTGGGCGACACGCCGCACCTCGAGCAGGTGGAGGAGACGCTGGTCGAAGGTGGCACCGAGGGCGCGGCGTTCGCGGCGATCACGGTGGTGCATTCGGAGACGAGCACCGGCGCGCTCTGCGACATCCGCGCCATCACCGAACTCGCCCACCGTCACGGAGCGATGTGCCTCGTGGACAGCGTGACCGGCATCGCGGGGACGCGCGTGGAGACGGACGCGTGGGGGCTCGACTTCACGCTCACCGGATCGCAGAAGGCGCTCGCGCTGCCGCCGGGCCTCGCCTTCGCGGTCGCGAGCGAGCCGTACGTGCTGCAGGCGGGCATCGCACCCTCGCGCGGACGGTATCTCGACGTGGTGGAGTATGAGGAGTTCGCCCGCCGCTCGCAGACGCCCAATACCCCGGCGCTGTCGCTGCTGTACGCAGCCGACCGGCAGCTGGAGACCATCCGCGCCGAAGGCATCGAGGCGCGCTGGGCGCGGCACGCGGAGATGCTGGCGCACACCGAGCGCTGGGTCGAGCGGCTCCGCGGCGCGGGACTCGGCATCGGCTACCTGTGCCGGAGCGGCGAGCGGTCTCCCACGGTGAGCACCCTCACCCTGCCCGACGGGATGAAGTCCGGCGCGGTGGTGAAGCGCGTGGCCGAGCTCGGCTTCGTGATCGGGAGCGGGTACGGTGCGCTCAAGGAGCGGACCATCCGCATCGGGCACATGGGGGACCATTCGGTCGACACGCTGGAGCCGTGCCTCGAGGCGGTCGAGCGGGCACTGCAGGGGCGCTGACTACTACGGCGATAGTTGACAAACCGGCCCGCGGGCCACATGCTTGTACTATCCGCGTAGTACTAGACGTGCCGCACCGGAGGTCCCGATGGATGAAGTCCTGCTCGGCAGCCGCGAACTCGACGTGATGGCCCTCCTCTGGGAGCACGGCAGCGGCACGGTCGGCGAGATCCAGGCACGCCTCGACGCCGACCTCGCCTACACCACCGTCCTCACCATCCTCCGCAAGCTGGAGACGAAGGGCCTGCTTCGCCGCGAGCCCGAGGGCCGCGCGCACCGCTACTTCCCCAAGGTCAAGCAGCGCGCGGCGCGCAGGTCCGCGCTGCACCGGATCCTCGCCGGCTTCTTCGGCGGATCGCCCGAGGCACTCGTCGCGCACCTCGTCGACGACCACGACCTCGACCCCGCCGAACTGCGCGCACTCGCGGCGCGGATCAGCCGGTCGGCCGCGGGAAGGAAGACCCCATGATCGCCACCTGGATGATCGCCGCCACCTTGCTCGGCGCCGCCACCGGGGTCGCGGCGCTGGCGCTCGAGCGCGCGCTCCGGCTGCTCGGTCGGCAGGCGCGCGCCGTATGGTTGGCCGCGCTGCTGGCGACCGCCGCCTGGCCCGTGCTCGCGCCGGTGCTGCTCCGTCCGTCCCGCGCCGCCGCCGCCGTGCAGGTCCTCGCCTCGGGTCCGACGGCGCATGCGCCCGATGCCGCCCCCCAGACCGGCGGGCGGTCGTACGCGATCCTCGTCCGCGACTCGCTCGCACGGCTCGACGTCCCGCTCGCGCTCCTCTGGGGCGCGGTCACGCTGCTGCTCCTCGTGCGGGCGACGCGGGCCCTGCGCGCACTGCATCGCCTCGCCGGGCGCGCGGAGCGCCGCATCATCGATGGACAGCGGGTGCTCGTGTCCGCGGCCGTCGGGCCTGCGGCGTTCGGGATCATCGAGCCGCAGATCGTCCTGCCGCGCTGGGCGCTCGACCTCGACGCGACCACCCGCGCGATGGTGCTCCACCACGAGCAGGAACACGTCGCGGCACGCGACCCCGCCGTGCTCGCCGTCGCGACGGTCGGCGCCGCGCTCATGCCGTGGAACCCGGCGCTCTGGTACATCGCCCGCCGGCTACGACTCGCGACGGAGGTCGACTGCGACGAGCGCGTGCTCCGTCGCGGCGCGGACGCCCCACGCTATGCGCGACTCCTGCTCCTGATGTCCCAGCGTCCTGCCCCGGCGGCCTTCGCCGCGCCCATGGCCGGCTCGCCCACCACACTCCACCACAGGATCACCGCCATGCACGCCACGCGTCCTGCTCGACCACTGCTGCGCGTCGCCGCGCTCGTGACCGTCGCGCTCGGCGCGGCGACCGTCATGGTCTCCCCCGTGCTCGCGGGCGAGTTCGCGTCGGTCGGACGGCAGCTGCCGCGCCCCGCGCAGGACCCCACCACTCGTCCCGCGCGCGTCGTGCAGACGACCCGCCTACGCGAGCCGAACAAGGTCCGCGAGCTGCCGCTCGTGGTCGTCAGCCCCGACCGGTCCGTCGAGGTGCCGTTCCAGCGGCCGAGCCGCGGCGCTCCGACGGACACCATCCGGCGTCCTGCCGTGCCGCGCGACAGCGCATCCCTCACCGGAGATTCGAGCGGGACGCGTGCGCAGGCCACCCCGCTCAAGCTCGTCGTCGATTCGATCGCCCCGCGCAGCCCGCGAGAACCGCGGAAGGTCGCCGCGGACTCGGCCGCGCGGCGGCAGGGGTACTTCGACTTCAAGGTCGATTCGCAGGTGGTCTTCGCACCGGGCGGAGCACCGTCGCCGAGCTACCCTGACATCCTGCGCGCGGCGGGCGTCGGGGGCGATCTCATCGTGCAGCTCGTCGTCGACACGAGCGGGCTGCCGTTGCCCGCGACGCTGAAGGTCGTGCGCTCGCCGCACGAACTGTTCGAGGTGAGCGTCCGCTCGGTGCTGCCGCAGCTGCGCTTCCGCCCGGCGACGGTCGGCGCGCGGCGGGTGAGGCAGCTGATCCAGCTCATCTACCGATTCGAGACCGACGGGGCGACACCGTCGCCCCTGCCGGCGATCCCCTCGGACCTCCGTTCCTTCGTCATCACCGTCACCGCGAAGCCGCGATAGCGGTGCTCACCGGATCCGGAAGACGAACGCCGTCTGCGCCGGGATCACCGTCATCGGCGTGTAGTCGCGGAACGACCCGTCGTCCGCGACCGGGATCGAGGCCGCGCGGATGGGGCCACCCTGGGCGGCGTTCGCGACCCAACGCGCCTTGCCCGGCCCGGTGAGGAGGTCGAGCGGCGCGTTCGCCCCGGTGGGGAGCGCGGCGGGGCCGGCCGAGAGCTTCACGCCACTCAGGTGCTCTCGGCCGACGTTCGCGATGACCAGCACCGCCTCGTCATCGACGCGGCGCACATAGGCGACGATGTCCGAGGTGTTGGCGCGCACCGGGATCAGCGAGCCTTCGGCGAGCGCGCGCACCTCGCTCCGCGCGTGGATGAGCGTCGCATACATCCGATGGAGCGACTCCGGATCGTCGCGCTGCGCGGCCACATTGGCCCGCGGCGCCTCGGGTCCGAACGCCTGCCAAGGCGCGCCCGACGTGAAGCCCATCCGCGGCGCGTCCGGCGTCCACGCCATCGGCCGGCGGATGAGTTCGTCCGGTTTGCCTCCGAGCATCCCGAGTTCCTCGCCGTAATAGACGAACGGCAGGCCGGGCAAGGTCAGCTGCAGCGCTGCCGCGAGCTTCGCCGTCTCGACCGCGCCGCCGAGCTCGGTGAGGGTGCGCGGCTGGTCGTGGTTCCGGAGGAACGGGGACCAGCGCCACGCGGGGACGGCCGCCTGCAGCCGAAGCGCGGGGGCGAGGATCCCCGATCCCCGCCCCTCGCGCAGGCCGACGACGATCGAGTCGCCGATCTCGAACGCGAAGTACCCGTCGAGTTGGTCGGGGTAGTACGACAGCAGCGTCGCGGTGGAATCGAACACCTCGCCGACGGTGTACACGCCCGGCTTGGTCCGCATGAGATGCGCCTGATAGTCGCGCAGCACGCGATGCGTCCCCGGCGTGTCCTCGGCCTGCAGGCCCTCCTCCACGAGGTACTTCACGGCGTCGAGCCGGAATCCGTCGACGCCCATCTCGGTGAGCCAGAACGTCGCGACCGAGTCCATCATCGCGAGCGCGCCCGGATGCGTGTAATCCAGGTCGGGCATCCCGCGATAGAAGAACCCGTAGTAGAACTCGTCGCGGAGCGGCGACCGGTGCCAGTTGTCGCCGCCCCAGCGGTTGAGCGGCCCCTTCTGCGGCTGGAAGCGATAGAGTCGCCGTTCGGGTGCCTTGGGATCGGCGAGCGCGCGCTGGAACGTGACGTGGTCGCTCGAGATGTGGTTGAGCACCATGTCCACGAGGACGACCATGCCGCGCGCGTGCGCTGCGGCGACGAGCCGCTTGAAGTCGTCGTTGGTCCCGTAGTCCCGCTCGACCCGGTAGTGGTCCGAGGGGTCGTAGCCGTGATAGCTCGGCGCCTCGGCGACCGGCATCAGCCAGAGGCACCGCACGCCGAGGTCCGTGGCCGTGGCGGGGTCGCCATCATTCAGGTAGTCGAGCCGCGCCGTGAGACCGCGCAGGTCGCCGATCCCGTCGCCGTCGCTGTCCGCGAAGGAGCGCACGAAGATCTCGTAGCAGGTGGCGCCGCGCACCCACGGGGGCGGCTGGCGTCCCTGTGCGGCCAGCGGACCGACGGATGCGGCGAGCGACCAGAGCGCGGCGAAAAGGCGAGTCATGGACTCGGGTACATTAGCCATCCGCAAGGGTTCCCGACAGCGGAAAATTGGCCTCGAACGGGGCGCGGACAGGCGAATCCGTGGCCATATTATCACCAACGATTTCCGCAGTCCGTCCCACCCTACGCTCGACCATGTCCTTGAGCATCACCACGACCCCGGATCTCCCCGCCGCCGCCGCGGGACCTGACGCCGTCGCCGCCTTCCGCGCGACCGTCGTGAACAAGCTCCTGTATTCCGTCGGCAAGGACACCGCGCATGCGCGCGATCGCGACTGGTACGTGGCCACGGCGCTGGCCACCCGCGACCAGGTCACGGGGCACTGGATGGACGCCACGCGACGCACGTACCGCGAGGGCCCCAAGCGCGTCTACTACTTCTCGCTCGAGTTCCTCATCGGCCGGCAACTGATGGATGCGCTGGGCAACCTCGGGCTCACCGAGGTCGCGCGCGCGGCGCTCAAGGAGCTCGGCGTCGACCTCGACAAGCTCCGCACGCTCGAGCCCGATCCGGGACTCGGCAACGGCGGGCTCGGGCGCCTCGCGGCATGCTTCATGGAGAGCATGGCGACGCTGCAGGTGCCCGCCTATGGCTACGGCATCCGCTACGACCACGGCATCTTCCGGCAGCAGCTGCGCGACGGATGGCAGATCGAGCTTCCTGAGGAATGGCTGTCGGCGGGCTTCCCGTGGGAATTCGAGCGGCCCGAAGTGGCGTACCCCATCGGCTTCGGCGGCCACATCGACGTCGTCGAGGGACCGGACGGCAAGCCGAAGTCGGTCTGGCACCCGGCGGAGTCGGTGAAGGCGGTGGCCTACGACACGCCGATCACCGGCTGGCGCGGGGTGCACGTGAACACCCTGCGCCTGTGGTCGGCGCGGGCGATGGACCCCATCGACCTCGCGGACTTCAATCGTGGCGATCACGTCGGGGCGCTCGCCGACCGCGTGCGCCTCGAGGCGATCTCGCGCGTGCTCTACCCGAGCGACGACACGCCGGCG
This sequence comes from uncultured Gemmatimonas sp., assembly GCA_964464585.1. GTDB lineage: Bacteria > Gemmatimonadota > Gemmatimonadetes > Gemmatimonadales > Gemmatimonadaceae > Pseudogemmatithrix. Next base: position 12,991 of record CAYXGS010000004.1, read on the forward strand.
GGCCACGAGCTGCGCCTGCGGCAGGAGATCTTCTTCGCGAGCGCGTCGCTGCAGGACCTGCTGCGGCGCCACATGCGGCAGTACGGCGAGCTCACCTCGCTCCCCGACCACGCGGCGATCCAGCTCAACGACACGCATCCGGTGATCGCGATCCCGGAGCTGATGCGGCTCCTCGTGGACATCCACGGCATGGCGTGGGACGCCGCGTGGGAGATCACGCGGTCGGTGTTCAACTACACCAACCACACGCTGCTCCCGGAGGCGCTCGAACGCTGGTCGGTGTCGCTGCTGGAGGGGCTCCTGCCCCGCCACATGCAGATCATCTACCTCATCAATGCGCAGCACCTCGACGCGCTGCGCGCGCGAGGCGGCGCCGACGCGCGCCAGCTCGCGACGGTCTCGCTCATCGAGGAGAACGGCGCGCGCGCGGTGCGGATGGGCAACCTCGCGTTCCTCGCCGCGCACAAGGTGAACGGCGTGTCGGCGCTGCACACGGAGCTCATGCGGCAGACGGTGTTCCGGGACTTCCACACGCTCTATCCCGACCGGATCGTCAATCGGACCAACGGCATCACGTTCCGGCGCTGGCTGTTCGAGGCGAACCCCGGCCTCACGCGGCTCATCACCGACACCATCGGCCCGGCGTTCCAGGACGACCTCGAGCGGCTGCGCGACCTCGAGCCGTTCGCGGACGACGCGGCGTTCCGCCAGGCGTACGCCGCGGCCCGCCGCGCCAACAAGGTCGCCCTGGGCCGGCTCGTCACGGACCAGCTCGGCACGCGGCTCGATCCCGACGCGCTGTTCGACGTGCACATCAAGCGCATCCACGAGTACAAGCGGCAGCTGCTCAACATCCTCGAGACCATCGCGACCTACAACGCGATGCGTGCGCGGCCGCAGGATGACTGGGCGCCACGCGTGCGGATCCTCGCCGGGAAGGCGGCCGCGGGCTATCACACCGCCAAGCTCATCATCAAGCTCGCGAACGACGTCGCCAAGGTGGTGAACCGCGACCCGGTGATCCGCGACCGGCTCAAGGTCGTGTTCCTGCCCAACTACAACGTGAGCCTCGCCGAGTCGATCATCCCGGCGGCGGACCTCTCGGAGCAGATCTCCACCGCCGGGATGGAGGCGTCGGGCACGGGCAACATGAAGCTCGCGCTCAATGGCGCGCTCACCATCGGCACGCTCGACGGCGCGAACATCGAGATCAGTGAACACGTCGGCCGCGAGAACGTGTTCATCTTCGGCCTGCTGGCGGACGAGGTGGCGGCGCGACGGGCGGAAGGGCTCGACATGACGTCGGTGATCGCGAACTCGCCGGCGCTGCGGCAGGTGCTCGACGAACTGGCCCAGGGGGTCTTCTCCCCGGACGACCGCGGCCGGTACCGACAGCTCGTCGATACGCTGCGCCATCATGACCACTTCATGGTGTGCGCGGACTTCGACGCGTTCCACGGCATGCAGTACGAGGTCGTGAAGCAGTGGCGCCAGCCTGACCTGTGGTGGAGGAAGGCGGTGCTCAACACCGCCCGCATGGCGTGGTTCTCGTCGGACCGCACCATCCGCGAGTACGCGACCGGGATCTGGGATGTCGAGCCGCGGCGGTAGGCCGGTCGCCGCCCGGACGAAGCGTGCCCCGGCCAGCAAGGCCGGGGCACTCGAGGCCGCGGCCATCGACGCGATCGTCAACGGGACGCACGCGGACCCGTTCGGGGTGCTCGGGATCCACACCGCGGGACGCGGCCATGTCGTGCGCGCGTTCGTCCCTGGCGCCGACACCGTCGACGCGGTCGACGCCGCCGAGCACGTGATCTCGGCCATGACGCGCCGGCACGATGCCGGCTTCTTCGAGGGACGCATCAAGGGACGCGTGCGCTACTGGCTCCGCGCCCATCGCGGCGACGATCACTGGATCGTCGACGACCCGTACGCCTTCGGCCCGGTGCTCGGCGCGACCGACGACTGGCTCCTCGGCGAGGGCACCCACGCGCGGCTCTACGACCGGCTCGGCGCGCATCTCGTGACGCACGAGGGCGCGGTGGGCGTCCACTTCGCGGTGTGGGCCCCGAACGCGCGCCGGGTGAGCGTGGTGGGCGAGTTCAACGCCTGGGACGGCCGCCGCCACGTTATGCGACTGCGGCACGGCACCGGCGTATGGGAGATCTTCGTGCCCGGCCTCGCCGAGGGCTCGCTCTACAAGTACGAGCTCACGTCACGCGATGGGACGCTGCTGCCGCTGAAGAGCGACCCGGTGGGATTCGCGGCCGAGTTGCGCCCGTCCACCGCCTCGCGCGTGTTCGACACGAGCCGCATCCGCTGGACCGACGAGGACTGGATGGCGCGGCGCGGGGACGGCGACCGGCGCCGCGCGCCGATGAGCATCTACGAGGTGCACCTCGGGTCGTGGCGGCGCGGCGACGGGAACCGCTGGCTCACGTACGACGAGCTCGGGGACCAACTCGTGCCGTACGTGCAGGAGATGGGCTTCACGCACATCGAGCTGATGCCGATCAACGAGCACCCGTTCGATGGCTCGTGGGGATACCAGCCGATCGGCCTCTTCGCCCCGACGTCCCGGTTCGGCGACCCGGCGGACTTCGCGCGGTTCGTCGACCGCTGCCACGGCGCGGGCATCGGCGTGATCATCGACTGGGTGCCGGCGCACTTCCCGACCGACGAGCACGGCCTCGCACGCTTCGACGGCACCGCGCTCTACGAGCACGAGGATCCCAAGCTCGGCTTCCACCCCGACTGGAACACGCTGATCTACAACTTCGGACGCCGCGAGGTGGTGAACTTCCTCGTGGCGAACGCGCTCTTCTGGCTCGACGTGTATCACATCGACGGGCTGCGGGTGGATGCGGTCGCGTCGATGCTGTACCTCGACTACTCGCGGAAGGACGGCGAGTGGATCCCCAACCGCTTCGGCGGGCGGGAGAACCTCGAGGCCGTCGACTTCCTCAAGCGCGTCAATGAGGCGGTGTACGCGCGCTCCCCGGGCGCGTTCACGGTGGCCGAGGAGAGCACGGCCTGGCCGGGCGTCTCGCAGCCGACGTACGCCGGCGGGCTCGGCTTCGGCTTCAAGTGGAACATGGGGTGGATGCACGACACCCTGAAGTACATGGGCGAGGATCCGGTGCACCGGCGGTACCATCACGACCAGATGACCTTCGGCCTTGTGTACGCCTTCACCGAGAACTTCACGCTCCCGCTCTCGCACGACGAGGTGGTGCACGGCAAGCGGTCGCTGCTCGACCGCATGCCCGGCGACGGCTGGCAGAAGTTCGCGCAGCTGCGGGCGTACCTCGCCTTCATGTGGGCGCATCCGGGCAAGAAGCTGCTGTTCATGGGCGGCGAGTTCGGCCAGGGACGCGAGTGGGACCATGAGCACTCGCTCGACTGGCACCTGCTCGACGTGCCATGGCACCGCGGTGTGCAGGCGCTGGTGAAGGACTGCAATCGCGTGATGCGGGCCGAGCCCGCGCTGCATGCGCGCGACTGCGAAGGCGAGGGCTTCCAGTGGATCGCGGTGGACGATCGCGACGACTCGGTCTTCGCCTGGGTGCGCTATGGCGGCCCGGACGCGCGACCCGCGGCCGTGGTGGTGAACATGACACCGGTGCCGCGGCCGGCGTACGCGATCGGCCTGCCGTGCGCCGGGCGCTGGCGCGAAGCGCTCAACACCGATTCGGCGCTGTACGGCGGGTCGAACGTGGGCAACGGCGGGAGCATCCATGCCGGGCAGGGCGCGAGCCACGGCCTGCCCTGCTCCGCGACGGTCTCGCTCCCGCCGCTCGCCACGGTCTGGCTGGTCCACGAAGGCTGAGTCCCGCACCGGAGAGCCCTGTGGCAGACAAGGTCACCTACTCGACGCCGATCTCGCGCTCCACCATGGCCTACGTCCTCGCGGGAGGACGCGGGTCACGCCTGATGGAACTCACCGACCGACGGGCCAAGCCCGCGGTCTACTTCGGCGGCAAGTCGCGCATCATCGACTTCTCGCTCTCCAACGCGCTCAACTCGGGCATCCGCCGCCTCGCCGTGGCCACGCAGTACAAGGCGCACTCGCTCATCCGGCACATGCAGCGCGGCTGGAACTTCCTCCGGACCGAGCGCAACGAGAGCTTCGACATCCTCCCCGCGTCGCAGCGCGTGAGCGAGGACCGCTGGTACATGGGCACCGCCGACGCCGTCTTCCAGAACATCGACATCATCGACGGATACGGCCCGGAGTACCTGCTGATCCTCGCCGGCGACCACGTCTACAAGATGGACTACGAGCGGATGCTCGTGCAGCACGTGAACTCGGGCGCCGACGTCACGGTCGGGTGCGTCGAGGTGCCGCTCGCCGACGCGTCGGGGTTCGGCGTGATGCACGTCGGGGCGGACAGCCGGATCATCGAGTTCTTCGAGAAGCCCGCCCAGCCGCCCGAGATGCCCGACAAGCCGGGCTGGGCGCTCGCGAGCATGGGCATCTACGTGTTCAAGCGCACCTTCCTCAACGAGCAACTGCAGCGCGATGCCGCCGACCCTGACTCGTCACGCGACTTCGGCAAGGACATCATCCCGTACCTCGTGAAGCACGGGAAGGCCGTCGCGCACCGCTTCACCGAGAGCTGCGTGCGTGGCCGCGCCGAGAACGACGCGTACTGGCGCGACGTGGGGACGATCGACGCGTACTGGGAGGCGAACATCGACCTCACCGACGTGGTGCCGCACCTCGACATCTTCGACAAGGAGTGGCCGATCTGGACGTACGGCGAGATCACGCCACCGGCCAAGTTCGTGCACGACCTCGAGGGCCGGCGCGGCGAGGCGATCTCGGCGCTCGTCTCCGGCGGATGCATCGTGTCGGGCGCCGTCGTGCGCCGCTCGCTGCTGTTCACGGGCGTGCAGGTGCATTCGTACGCCGCGGTGGAGAACGGCGTCATCCTGCCGTACGTCGACATCGCGCGCGGCGCGCGGCTCAGGAACGTGGTCGTCGACCACGGGGTGCGGATCCCCGAGGGACTGGTCGTCGGCGAGGACCCGGTGCTCGACGCGTCACGCTTCCGCCGCACGGCGCACGGCGTGTGCCTCATCACGCAGCCGATGATCGACCGGCTGAAGGCCTGATGGCGGCGGACGGCGCCCTGCCGCGGCCGCGGCGCGCCCCGGCGCGCGCCGCGGCGCGCACGTCCGCGCGCGACCTCGAGGTGCTCTCGGTCGCGTCGGAGGCGTATCCGCTCGTGAAGACGGGCGGACTCGCCGATGTCGTGGGGGCGCTGCCTGCCGCGCTCGCACCGGAGGGCATCCGCGTGCGCACGCTGCTGCCGGGCTATCCGGCGGTGGTCGCGGCGATGCGCGACGCGCGCGTCGTGCACGAGTATCGCGAGCTCATGGGTGGCGCGGCGCGTCTCCTCGCCGGCGAGGCGGCGGGCCTCGACCTCATCGCCATCGACGCGCCGCATCTCTTCCAGCGCCCCGGCAATCCGTACGTCGACGCGCAGGGTCGCGACTGGCCCGACAACGCGCTGCGCTTCGGTGCCCTCGCGCGCGTGGCAGCGGAAGTCGGACGCGGGCGGCTCGACGGTTACCGCCCCGACATCGTGCACGCGCATGATTGGCAGGCGGGACTCGTGCCGGCGTTCCTCGAGTACGAGCCGGGACCGAGGCCCGCGACGGTGCTCACGGTGCACAATCTCGCGTTCCAGGGACAGTTCCCGGCGGACCTCCTCGCCCCGCTCGGCTTGCCGCCGCGCGCGTTCCATGTGGATGGCGTCGAGTACTACGGCGGCATCGGCTACCTCAAGGCGGGACTCGCGCTGGCCGACCGGATCACGACGGTCTCGCCGACGTACGCCGCCGAGATCAGGACGACGGTGGGCGGCATGGGACTCGGCGGGCTCCTCAGGAAGCGCGGGGATGCGGTCACCGGGATCCTCAACGGCATCGACACGGCGGTCTGGGATCCGGCCCATGACAGCCGGATCGCCGCACCGTACGACGTGAAGCATCTCAAGCCGCGTGAGCTGAACAAGTCGGCGCTTCAGGTGCGCGCGGGTCTCGACGTCCTGCCGGATGCGCTCCTCTGCGGCGTCGTGAGCCGCCTCACCGGACAGAAGGGCATCGACCTGCTCATCGAGGCGCTCCCCGCCCTGCTCGCGCAGGGGGCGCAGCTCGCGGTCCTCGGTTCCGGCGAACCGGCGCTGGAGACGGCGCTCCTCGCGGCGGCGGAGCGGCATCCGGGCCGCGTCGCGGTCACCATCGGCTACGATGAGTCGCTGGCCCATGCGATCCAGGCCGGTGCCGATGCGTTGCTCGTGCCTTCGCGGTTCGAACCCTGCGGCCTGACGCAGCTCTGCGCCCTGCGCTACGGGGCCATCCCGGTGGTGGCACGCACCGGCGGACTCGCCGACACCGTGGTGGATGCCAACGAGATGGCGCTCGCCGCGAAGATGGGCACCGGCGTGATGTTCTCGCCGGTGACCACCGACGCGCTCATCCACGCGCTCGAGCGCACCGCCGCACTCCACGCCGACCCGATCGCGTGGCAAGCGCTGCGCAAGCGTGCCATGCAGACCGACGTGAGCTGGACCCGCCCGGCCGCCGCGTACGCCCGGCTCTACCGCGCGGTCCTCGCGTCGCGCGCCGTCCTCGCCCCGCAGGCCGACTGATCATGGCCCGCGCCGTCCCCGCGAACCCCGCGACGCTGGGGATGACGCTGACGGAGCGCGGCGCCGAGTGTGCGGTGTTCTCGCAGTACGCGACGGCGATCGAGGTCTGCCTGTTCGACGACGCCGGTGAGCGCGAGGTCGCGCGCATCGCGCTCCGCGACCGCACGGGCTCGGTCTTCCACGGCTGCATCGACGGCGTGACGTCGGGCACGCGGTACGGGCTGCGCGCGCACGGCCCGTGGGCGCCGGGCGAGGGTCAGCGGTTCAACCCGGCCAAGCTGCTCGTCGATCCGTACGCGCGCGCCCTCGACCGGCCATTCGTACAGCACGCGTCGCTTCGCGGCCAGCTCCCCGACGGCTCGCGCGACGAGACCGACAGCGCGCCATACGTGCCGCGCGCGATCGTGCTCCCTGCGCGTGATGCGTGGGTGCGCGGCTACGAGCTGGCCCGGTCGCGCCGGGCGAAGGCGGCGCGCCGGCCGCAGGTGGCGTGGGGCGATTCGGTGATCTACGAGATGCACCTCCGGGGCTTCACCCGGTCGCATCCGGAGGTGCCGGCCGCGCTCCGCGGCACGGCGGCCGGCCTCGCGCATCCCGCGGCGGTCGCGCATCTCGTCAAGCTCGGCGTCACCGCGGTGGAGCTGCTCCCCATCGCCGCGGCGATCGACGAGGGCCATCTCGCGCGACAGGGCCTCACGAACTATTGGGGCTATAACACCATCGGCTGGATGGTCCCCGACCCGCGGCTCGCGCCCGACGGCATCGGCGAGCTGCGCGACTGCGTCGCCGCGCTGCACGAGGCGGGGATCGAGGTGCTGCTCGACGTGGTGCTCAACCACAGCGGCGAGGGCGACGCGTTCGGCCCCACGCTCTCGCTCCGGGGGCTCGACAACGCGAGCTACTATCGGCTCGTCGACGGCGACGCGTCGCGGTACGTGAACGACACCGGCACGGGCAACACGCTCGCGCTGGACCGCGCGCCGGTCGTGCGCCTGATGGTCGACACGCTCCGGCACTGGGCCGAGTGGGCCGGGGTGGACGGGTTCCGCTACGACCTCGCGGCCACGCTCGGACGCCGCGAGTCCGGCTTCGACCCCGCGGCGCCGCTGCTGGCGGCGATCGACGACGACCCGCTGCTGCGCGGGCTCAAGCACATCGCCGAGCCGTGGGACATCGGGCCGGGCGGGTACCAACTTGGCGCGTTCCCCGCGGCGTGGGGTGAGTGGAACGACCGCTATCGCGACCGCGTGCGGCACTTCTGGCGCGGGGACGGCGAGTACGTCGGTGATCTCGCGACGCGGCTCTCCGGCTCGCCGGACCTGTTCGCCGGGCGCCGGCGTCCGCCGTCGCGCTCGGTGAACTTCGTCACCGCGCACGACGGCTTCACGCTGCGCGACCTCGTGAGCTACGAGCGCAAGCACAACGAGGCCAACGGCGAAGGCAACCGCGACGGGACCAACGCCAACCACTCGTGGAACCACGGCGTGGAGGGCGAGACCGACGACGCCGCGGTGGTGGACGCCCGCGCACGGGACGCGCGGGCGCTGCTCGCCACGCTCCTCCTCTCGCGCGGCACGCCCATGCTCTCCATGGGCGACGAACTCGGGCATACGCAGCACGGCAACAACAACGCGTATGCGCAGGACAACGCGACCACGTGGATCGACTGGACCCGCGCCGACCACGCGCTCGCCGACTTCACCGCGCGCCTCATCCGGCTCCGCCGCGAGCATCCCGTGCTGCACGAGGATCGCTGGCTCACCGGCGAGCCGCGGCGCGCCGACGGCGCCGTCGACGTGCAGTGGCGGCACACGGACGGGCACGAGATGTCCTATGAGGATTGGTCCTCCGGCCGCGTGCGCACGCTCGTCGGACTGCTCGCGGGGAGTGATGGCGCGCGGGTGCTCGTCGCGCTGCATGGCGCCTCGCACGACGTGCCGCTCACCCTTCCCGTCCCGCGCGCCGGCCATCGCTGGCGCGGCGTCCTCGACTCGGCCTCCGCTCCCGCCCAGCAGCCCGACCTGCCGCTCCCCGCCGACACTCCCTTCACCCTTCGCGCCCGCTCCGTCGTCGTCATCACCGAGGAGCCGGTCGAGGAGTCCACCGTCCCCATGAAGTTCCCCCGCGCCGCCGGCGTCCTGCTCCATCCGACGTCGCTCCCCGGTCCCTGCGGCATCGGCGACCTCGGGCCTGACGCGCACCGCTTCGTCGACGTCCTCGCGTCGAGCGGCATCAAGCTCTGGCAGGTGCTCCCCATCGGCCCTACCGGCTACGGCGACTCGCCGTACCAGTGCTTCTCGGCGTTCGCCGGCAACCCGCTGCTCGTGCATGTGCCCGGCTGCGAAGGCCGCTACCACGCGACGCAGGTGGACTGGGGTGCGGTGATCCCCGCCAAACGCGCGGCACTCCGCCGGGCGACCGACGCCTTCAAGCCCGACGACGCGTACCGCCTGTTCGCGAGCGAGCAGGCATGGTGGCTCGAGGACTACGCGCTCTTCATGGCGCTCAAGGAGCATCACGGCGGCGTGCAGTGGACCCAGTGGGAGGAGGGCGCGCGCCGGCGGGACCCGGCCGCCCTCGACGGCTGGCGCGCCAAGCTCGCGCCCGAGATCGAGCACCATCGCCGCGTGCAGCACCTGTTCTTCCAGCAGTGGGGCGCGCTGCGGGACCGCTGCGCGACGCACGGCATCCGCATCATGGGCGACCTCCCCATCTACGTCGCGCACGACTCGGCCGACGTGTGGGCCGAGCCGAGGTACTTCAAGCTCGACGAGCGCGGCCGGCCCAAGGTGCAGGCGGGTGTGCCACCGGACTACTTCAGCGCCACCGGCCAGCTCTGGGGAAACCCGATCTACGATTGGGAGGCCATGCAGGCCGACGGCTTCGCGTGGTGGATCCGCCGCCTGCGCGCGATGTTCGCGCACTTCGACGTCGTGCGCATCGACCACTTCCGCGGGTTCGAGGCGTTCTGGGAGGTGCCGGGCGCGGACACGACCGCCGTGCACGGCCGCTGGGTGAAGGCGCCGGGCGATGCGCTCTTCACCGCCATCACCCGGGCCCTCGGGCCGCTGCCGATCGTGGCCGAGAACCTCGGGCTCATCACGCCCGAGGTGGAGCAGCTCCGCGCGAAGTTCGGGTATCCCGGCATGAGCATCCTCCAGTTCGCGTTCGGCGACGACGGGAGCGCGAACGATTTCCAACCGCACACGTATCCCCACGACCGGGTGGTGTACACGGGGACGCACGACAACGACACGACCGTCGGGTGGTGGAACAGCGAGCCCGGCGGTGACTCGACGCGCACGCAGGAGATGATCGATGCCGAGCGCGCGTTCGCCTGCCGCTATCTCGGCACCGACGGGAAGGAGATCCACTGGGTGCTCATCCGCGCCGTGCTCGCGTCGGTCGCGGACACCGCGCTCATCCCCATGCAGGACCTGCTCGGCCTCGGCTCCGAGGCGCGCATGAACCTCCCCGGTCGGCAGGGCGGCAACTGGGGCTTCCGCTTCACGTGGGACCAGCTCACCCCGGACATCCCCCGGCGGTTGCGCGAGCTGGTGGATCTCTATCAACGCTAGCGACAGCGAGGCCGCATGGCTGCGAATCAGGGCACCACATCCACCGTCACGCCCGCGAAGTTCTCGACCATCTGGAACATGAGCTTCGGTTTCCTGGGGATCCAGTTCGGCTGGGGCCTCCAGATGGCGAACATGAGCGCGATCTACGAGTACCTGGGCGCCAAGCCCGACCAGATCCCGTTGCTGTGGCTCGCGGCACCGCTCACCGGCCTGGTGGTGCAGCCGATCATCGGGCACGTGAGCGACAACACGTGGTCGCCGCGCCTCGGCCGGCGTCGGCCGTTCTTCCTCATCGGCGCCATCCTCAGTTCACTGGCGCTCCTCGCGATGCCCAACTCGAGCTCGCTCTGGATGGCGGCCGGCCTGCTCTGGATCCTCGACGCGAGCATCAACATCTCGATGGAGCCGTTCCGTGCCTTCGTGGCGGACCTGTTGCCGCAGCGGGAGCGGACACGCGGCTTCGCCATGCAGTCGTTCTTCATCGGTGCGGGTGCCGTGATCGCCTCGGCGCTGCCCTGGATCCTCACCAACTGGTTCCACGTCACCGGGACCGGGGCCGGCGGCATCCCCGTGACGGTGAAGATCTCGTTCTACGTCGGGGCCGCGGCCTTCTTCGGTGCAGTGCTGTACACGATCCTCACCACGCCGGAGCGGCCGCCCGCCGACATGGCGGCCTTCGAGGCCAAGCGGAAGGCCGGCGCGGGCGTCGGCAACGTCGCCAGGGAGATCATCGAGGCCATCACGCACATGCCGCAGACGATGCGCCAGCTCGCCCTCGTCCAGATCTTCACGTGGCTCGGCCTGTTCTGCATGTGGCTCTATTTCGGCACCGCGGTCGCGACCGGCGTGTTCGGCGCCGCCGACGCGACCGACCCGCGCTACCAGCAGGGCATCGAATGGGCCGGGCTGTGCTTCGGCGCGTACTCGCTCGTGACGTTCCTCTTCGCGCACTTCCTGCCACCCATCGCCAAGCGCACCGGCCGCAAGGGGACCCACGCGCTGTGCCTCCTCGCGGGCGCGGCCGGCCTCATCTCCGTCCGCTTCATCCACGACCCGAACATGCTCATGCTCTCCATGCTCGGCGTCGGCATCGCGTGGGCGAGCACGCTCTCCATGCCGTACTCGATCCTCGCCGGCGCCATCCCCGAGGGCAAGACCGGCATCTACATGGGCATCTTCAACTTCTTCATCGTGATCCCGGAGATCGTCGCCTCGCTCGGCTTCGGCTGGGTGATGAACAACGTGCTCGGCAACGACCGCATGGCGGCGGTCACCGCGGGCGGGCTGTGCATGGTGGTCGCCGCGCTGCTCGTGACGCGGGTGACCGACAAGGGGGAGGCGGCCGCGTGAGGCCCCCCCCGATCATGCCAGCGGCGCGCGCGCCGCGGCGCGGGGTCGCGTTCGGCGTCGTCACCCTGCTGGCCGTCGGCCTCACGACGGGCGCCGCCGCGCGTCCGCTCGCCGCCCAGGCGCCCATCGTCGAGAAGGTCGATCCGCCCTCGTGGTGGACGCCCTCCACGGTGAATCCGGTCCGCGTGATGATCCGCGGCAGGCACCTCGCCGGCGCGACGCTCGCGTGCGGACGGCTCACGTGCTCGAACCTCAAGGTGAACGCGGCTGGCACGTACGTGTTCGCCGACGTGCGCATCCCCGGCACGGCCGCGCCGGGCAAGTACCCGCTCACGCTCCGCACCGCGGCCGGCACCGCCGACGCGAGTCTCGAGATCACCGCGCCGCTCCCCCGCACCGGCCGCTTCCAGGGATTCGGACCGAACGACGTGATCTACCTGATCATGCCCGATCGGTTCGCCAACGGGGACCCCACCAACGACGATCCGGCCATCTCGCGCGGACTCACCGACCGGAGCAAGCCACGCTTCTACCACGGCGGCGACCTCGCCGGCATCCGGCAGCGGCTACCGTATCTCAAGGAACTCGGCGTCACTGCCATCTGGATGAACCCGGTCTACGACAACAACAACGGGCTCAACCACAAGGAGACCTACGACGGGCAGCCGATGGCGGATTACCACGGATACGGCGCCATCGACTTCTACAAGGTCGAAGAGCACTTCGGCGACCTTGCCGACTTCCGGCGACTGGTCGACGAAGCGCACGCGATGGGCATCAAGGTGATCGCCGACATGGTGGCGAATCACACGGGCCCGTACCACCCGTGGGTCGAGGATCCGCCCACGCCCACCTGGTTCCACGGCACCGCGGCGAACCATCCCAACAACACCTGGCAGACCTGGTCCATCGCCGACCCCTACTCGGCGCCCGCCGTGAAGCAGGCGACCATGGACGGCTGGTTCATCAACATCCTGCCGGACCTCAACCAGGACGACGCCGAGGTCGCGCGCTACATCACGCAGAACACGCTCTGGTGGGTGGCGATGAGCGGGATGGATGGCATCCGACAGGACACGTGGCCGTACGTGCCGCGCAGCTTCTGGAAGCCGTGGATGGCGGCGATCAAGAAGGAGTTCCCCTCGCTCCGCGTGGTGGGCGAGGTCTTCGACGGCGACGCCGCGGTGGTCGCGTTCCATCAGGGCGGCGTGACGCAGTGGGATGGCATCGATGCGGGCGTCGACGCGCTCTTCGATTTCCCGCTCTTCTATCCCATCCGCGGGGCGTTCGCCGAGGGACGATCCATCCGCGGGTTGCCCGAGACGCTCGCGCGCGACCGGCTGTACAAGGACCCGCAGTCGATGGTCACGTTCCTCGGCCTGCACGACGTGAACCGCTTCATGGGCGAGCGCGGTGCGACCCTCGCGGGCCTCAAGCTCGCGCATACCTTCATGCTCACCGCGCGCGGCACGCCCCTGCTCTATTATGGCGACGAGATCGGACTCGCCGGAGGCGGCGACCCCGACAATCGTCGCGACTTCCCCGGCGGCTTCGCCGGCGACGCGCGCAGCGCGTTCGAAGCGACCGGTCGCACCGCAGAACAACAGGCGCTCTTCACGCACATCCAGCGGCTCCTCACGCTCCGCGCCGAGCGGCCCGACCTGCGCCGCGCGCCCACACGGAACCTCGTGGTGGGTGACCAGCTGTACGTCTACCGTCGCGGCAACACGGTGGTCGCCCTCAACAACGACACCGCCGCGGTGCTGGCGCGGATCCCCATCGGCATGCTCGGTGCGGACCTGCTCGGCCTCTGCGGTCCGCCTGCGGGATCGGGACTCGCCGTCGAGGTGCGCATCCCGGCACGCACGGGATGCGTCCTTCCCGTGACCTCGGACGCGGTCCCCGGCGCACCGCTCCGGGTCACGGGCGATCGCGTGGTCATCAAGCGCTTCGAGTCGCAGTTCGTCGCGTCTCGACAGGTGGAGGTCTGGCTCCCGCCCGGCTACGCCGCCGACACGGTGCGTTACCCCGTGCTGTACATGCACGACGGGCAGAACGTGTTCGATCCGTCCACCAGCTACGGGGGCGTGGACTGGGGCGTGGACGAGGCCATGACCAAGCTCATCGCTGCCGGACGCATCCGTCCGGCGATCGTCGTCGCGACCTGGAACTCGCCCAGGCGCGGACAGGAGTACATGCCCGCCAAGGCGCTGCCCAACCTCACCGATTCGATGTGGACGGGTGCCGGCGGACCCAAGGTGCCTGGCCCGTGGATCGCCGATGACTACCTGCGGTTCATGGTGGAGGAGCTCAAGCCGTACATCGACCGCACGTATCGCACGCGCCGCGGCCGCGCCGACACCTACGTGATGGGCTCGAGCATGGGTGGCTTGATCTCGCTGTATGCGGCGGCGGAGTATCCCCAGGTGTTCGGCGGGATCGGTGCGGTGAGCACGCACTGGCCGGCCGGGAACGGCGTGTCACTCGACTGGTTCTCGCGCCACCTGCCCGATCCGGCGACGCACCGTCTGTGGATGGACCGCGGCACCGCGACGCTTGACGCGAGCTACGGGGAGCTCCAGCCGCGCGCCGACTCGCTCTTCCGGGCCGCGGGGTATCGCGACGGGGCGAACTTCGCGACCAAGGTGTTCGAGGGTGCGGCGCACGACGAGCGGTCGTGGCGGCTCCGGGTCGAGGAGATCCTGACCTTCCTGCTGCGACGCTGACCCCGACCGATGATGGGCAGGCCCGCGCTCAGCGTCGCCAGACGAGGACACGGCCTGCCGGGACCTTCGAGACCACGCGCCCCAGTCGGCGGATGCGATCCGATCCGTCAGCGGGTATCTCGCCCCTGAGCCGGAGGACATCCACGATGATGTCGTGGACGTAGCCCTGCTCCCACGTGAAGTCCTCGATCCCTGCGTGTCACGCTTGCCACTCGCCGCTCGCGCCTCGTCGCACCTGAGCGATGACCGGTCCAAGCGAGATGCGAATGTCCGCCGCTACCCCGCCGTCCTGACCCGCGTCACCACACGCACGCGGTCCGCCCCGGAAGCGCCAGCTCCACACCCGTCCCGACCGCGATCGGCACACCGCACCCGCCGATCACCGCGGCGCGGGCCAGCGCGAGGCCCGGCACCCGGACACGGACCGGCTCCGCCGAGTTGTTGATCGCCACGACGGTGCCGCCGCGGCGGTAGACGAACTGCTGCCCCTCGACCAGCAAGTGCTCGGTGCGCGCATCGCGCAGCTCCGGCCGCTCGCGCCGCAGGCGCATCAGGGACTGCAGGTGCGTGAAGATCCGCTCCTCACGCGGCGTCCGCCCCTCCGCCGTGAACGCGTTCCGCGCATCCCCCGCGAACCCACCCGGGAAGTCGCGCCGGTTGTCGGGATCCTCGCCTCCGTCGAGCCCGATCTCGTTCCCGTAGTAGAGCTGCGGTGAGCCGCGCACGGTGAACTGGAACGTGTACGCCATGAGCAGTCCCTCATCGGTCGCGCCGGGACCGTTGATCAGCCGCGCCATGTCGTGGTTCTCGGACACGGTGATCAAACGCGCCGGGTGATCGTACAGTCGGTCGCGCGCGAGCGCCTGGGCGAGCTCGCGCACGGACGCGCCGCGCATGAACACGCGCCGCGTGGCGGCCTGGAGCGGGAAGTCGAACACCTGGTCGAGCCCGGTGCGCACCCCGTCGAAGTTCGCCTTCGTCCCCTCGAAGAAGCTCACCGTCAGCGCGTCCTGGTCGAGCACCTCGCCCACGACGGTCAGCTGCGGATACTCCCGCTTGATCGCCGCCATCCACGTGCGCCAGAAGGTCCGCGGCACGTACGGCCACGTGTCCTGCCGGATCGCGTCGATCCCGATGGTGCCCGCCCACCAGAGGGTGTTCTGGATGAGGTAGCGCTCCACGTCGGGGTCGGACTGGTCGAAGTCCGGCAGGATCCCGGCGAACCATCCGCGCAGCGTCGAGTCCTGCACCGCCTTCGCCGCATACGGGTCGGCGAGCGAAGCCATCCGCCAGTTGTTCGGCGCCTTGGGCGAGAACCACGTCGGCGTGGGCGGATCGAGCACCCACGGATGCTCGGGGCCTGCGTGGTTCGCCACGTGGTCCATCACGAGCTTCATCCCCAGCGCGTGCGCCTCCTCGGCGAGCCGCCGGTACGCCGCGAGGTCACCGAAGTGCTCTTCCACCCCGTAGAAGTCCACCGTGCCGTAGCCGTGATAGTCCGTGTACCCGTTCCGCGCCCACGTCACCGGCGCGCGATGTGCGATGCTGTCGACGTTGTCGGTGACCGGCGTGAGCCATACCGCGGTGATGCCGAGCGACTTGAGGTACGGGAGCTTCTGGCGCACGCCTTCGAGATCGCCGCCGTGGTAGTGCCGCGGGTCGTCGCGATGGGTGATCCGCGGCGCGCCCGGCGGATCGTCGTTCGAGGGGTCACCGTTGGCGAACCGGTCCGGCATGATGAGATACAGCACGTCCTCCGGACCGATGCCCTGGAAGCGCCCCGCTCGGCTCACCGGCGAATGCACCGTGAACGTGAACCGCGTCTCGCCGATCGGCGTGCGGAGCATGATCGGATAGCTGCCCGGTGCCGTGGTGGGCGGCACGGTGACGTCGACGAACAGGTTGGTCCCGCGCGCGCTCACGCGCAGGTTGCTGCACGCGAGCACACCGCACTCCGAACGCGCCCCCGCGAGGTCTTGGCCGCGCACGAGCAGTCGCACGGGGTTGATGGTATGGCCCACCCACCAATCCGGCGGATCGACCTTCGTCACGGTCGGGCCGCGCCGTTCCGTGCCGAGCCGCGTCACGCGCAGGCCGCGCAGGAGCACCGAGCTCACGGTACCGTTCATGTTCTCGTCGCGCGCGTCCCAGCGCACGCGCAGCACGTGGGCGCCCGGCTCGAGCGTGACGACGAGGGGATTGCTGTATCCGGATTCGTCCCAGTTCCCCGCCCCGCGCTGCGGCATGACGAGGACGCCCGCATCGTTCCCGTCGATCGCGAGCGTGCGGACCGCCGCCTTGTCCTCGGTGTTGATCGGGCCGCTGCCGTTGGAGTACAGCGCGTCGATCGCGATACGGGTGCGCTCGTCGAGCTGTAGCGTGACCTCCACCGCGGGCGACTCACGCTCCAGACGGACCGGCCAACCCGGCGCCGCGAGCACGCCTTCTCCCGACGGCATGACCACCCGCACCGGCTCGCTCAGGAACGAGGCGTGCGGCACCGTATCGAGCGCCAAGACCTGGTACTCCGCGAGATCCCGCGTGGGGACCACGTTGTGCCGTCGCACGGTCGTGGTGTCGATCGGGCGTCCGTCGCGATACACCACGTAGCGCTCGGCGCCGGGTATCGCGTCCCACGTGATCGCGCGCGCGCCAGCCGTCCCTTCCAGGCGCGCCTGCGGCGTGGCCGGCGCGGCATCGGGCGCCACCGGTGCGCCATACACGTAGTCCGCGATGCACGGCATCACCCGGATCTCGAGCACATGCTCGCCGGTGAGCGTCGCCGGCAGCTCGACCTCGCGCACCGGCGCGCCCGTGAGCGGCGTGATCGTCGCGCCGTCGAGCGTGGCGCGGTAGTCGCGCCCGCAGGGACTCCACCCGCGCACGCGCACGGTGAGCGTCGCACCGCGATAGCGCAGGCCGCGGAGCTCGCGCACCTCCGGATCTCCTGACACGGCGCGGAAGTACTCGGGCAGCACGGGCGCGAACACCACGCGATCGCGCTCGAACCGTATCCCGAACAGCACCCGGTACTGCACGGCCAGCGACCCGGCCACGCTCCAGAGCTGCCGATCGCTGTTGAGCGCCGTGCCCTCGAAGTGCCCGGTGGCCGCGACGAAGTTCTCCTTGTTGGTGAGGAAGAGCGCGGGCGCGCGCAGCAGCGTCGCGATCCCGTACTCCACACCGAGGCCGTTGCCCACGCGCGCCGCGGCCCACGTGGCGTAGGCCGAGACGAACGGCCACACGGTCGCGTTGTGATAGTACGGCACGCCGGCGAGGAATGGCCAGAACGTCGGCGTGCCGAACGCCCCGCGCGGCGCGAACATCGAGGCGGCGCCCGCCGAGTCGGCGACCGCACCGTCGGTGAGCGCGAGCAGTGCCTCCCCGAGGGCCTCATACCGCGGCGAGGGTGTGAGCGACACGCGGCCATAGAGGAACTGCGCGTGCCGCTGGAGCTCCGGCATCCAGAACGCGGCGGCGATCCCGTCGCGGAGGTGCGCAGCCGTGGAGTCCCATCGCGCCGCCTCGTCGGCCGGACGTCCGAGCTCGCGCGCCATCTCGCCAAGGACCTTGTACGCACCGTGGTGCACCGCATTGGTCCCGAGCGCGAACGACCGGTAGATATCCGCCGGCTGCATCCAGCGGGGATAGCTCTGCTCACGCCAATCCTCGAAGCTCGACTCCCCGCGGAACAGTCCCGATGCGGGATCCAGTGCCGCGTGCGTGTCGGCCTCCGCCGACCGCGCGATGACGTCGTAGCTCTCGCGCAGCCACGCGCTGTCACCGGTCACCGCGTAGACCTCCCACGCCGCGAGCGCCCACGTCATGCGGTCGGTGCTCACCGGCCACGACCCGCCGGTGCCGGTGTCCTGGATGATGCGGCCGCTCGCGTCCACCTTCCGGCGCAGCGACGTCTTCACCGCGTCGGGCACGACGATCGCGAGCGAGAGCAGCGCGCTCAGCGAGACATCGCGGGTCCAGACGCCGGGCCACTTGGCGCCGGCCGCGAGCGCGCCATCCTCGCGCACGAGCTGCGTGAGCTCCTCGAGCGACATGCGATAGAGCGCGTCGACGATGGGCTCGGGCGACGTGAGCTGCGGGAACCGCGAGAGGTCGGCCGACCGTGCCCAGATGGCGCGCCCCTGCGCGTCGAGCGGTCTCAGGTACTCGGTCCTGAACGTCAGCGTGGTCTCATACACCCCGTCGCCGTCGGGGTCGGTGAGGTCCTGCGGCGCGCCCGCGCGCACGCTGTTGATGTCCCACACCAGCGGGTCCGTGTCGCCGATCACGGTGACCCGCGTGAGCGAACGGATGCTGTCGCCGAGTGGCGGCTTGTACCAGCCTCGTGAGGCGATGGCCGCGCGCACGGCACGCAAGTCGAGCCGGAGGGTCACGCGAGCCTCGCCGCTCTCACCCTCGGTGGCGTCTTCGGGCCGCGGCAGCATCGGCTTGGGCTCCACCGCGAACGCGTACACCGGCGTGCTCACCCGGCCGTCTCGCGGCCGGAGATTGATCGTGTGCTCGATCCCCGGCGGGAACTCGTTGTCGCGCCCGTTGAGCGCGAATTTGAAATGGACTTCCTTCGCCGCGCGCGGGTACGTGGAGACGATCGTGTCGCGTCCGAGCGCGCGCGCCTCGAACCGCCCCTGCCGCACCGCGTCGCCGGTGACCGTGAACGGATACTGCGCGACGAGCGGCGCGGTGATCAGCGGCGCCACGACCAGCAGCGTGAGACCGACCGCCGCCGCGCGCCTCACCGCGCCGCCCGGATCCGGATCGCCTGCCCGCCCCCGCGCGCCATGTGGATCACCAGCTGCGTGCGCGAGTCCACCGGCATCTCGCGCACCGCGATCGCCGTCGGATTGGTCGCCCAGTCCGCGTCCACACCGTCCTCGTATATCTGCGCGGTGAACCTGCGCCCCGGCGGCAGCACGCCGTCGAGCTTCACCATCACGGTCCGCTCCTCCTCGTCCGTGATCGCGCCCACGAACCACTCGTCGCGCCCCTTCGCCTTCCGCGCGACCACGACATCGTCACCGATCCGGCCGTGCAGCACCACCGTCGTGTCCCAGTCCACCGGCACGTCCTTGATGAACTGGAACGCCGGCTGCCCCGCGTAGTTCTCGATGAGGTCGGCCGCCATCTGCACCGGACTCGGGATCACCACGTAGAGCGCGAGTTGGCGCGCCAGCGTCGAGCGCGGACGCGACTCCTGTGGGGTGCGCGCGACGTTGGTCCCGCTCCGCGACACGGTGAGGTTGAAGATCCCCGGCGTGTAGTCCATCGGCCCCGCGAGGAATCGCGTGAAGAACAGGATGGTCTCATGCTCCGGCGGGTTGCCGCCCTCACCGCCCCAGGCGTTGAACTCCATCCCTCGCGCGCCCTCGCGCGAGAGCATGTTGGGCCACGTCCGCCGTTCGCCGGTGTCCTTGATGGGCTCGTGCATCACCACCGCGATATGGTGCCGCGCCGCCGTCTCGATCACCCGCCGGTGGTGCCGCACCATGTACTGCGATTGATGCGCGTGCCCGCCGGGATTCACCGTGTCGCCCACGTACCCGGTCTTGATCGCGGTCACGCCCAATCGCTCATACAGCGCGAACGCCGAGTCGAGCTGGCGTTCGTAGTTCTCCACGAATGACCCGGTCTCGTTGTGCACGATGAGCGCCACACCGCGCTGCCTGGCGTACGCCGCGAGCCCCGCGAGGTCATAGTCCGGGTACGGCTGCGTGAACGAGAACCCGTCGCCGTACTTCATCCAGTCCACATCCCACCCGCGGTTCCATCCCTCCACGAGCGTGCCGCCCAGCCCGTTGGCCGCCGCGAAGTCGATGTACGCTCGGGTGTTCGCCGTCGTCGCGCCGTGGATCGGCCCCTGGCCCCACGTCATGGTGTTCACGTGCATGCCCCACCAGATCCCGTCGTACTTCATCGGCGTGATCCAGCGCGTATCCGCGATCCGGCTCGGCGGATTCAGCCGAAGCGACAGCGTACTCGGCGCGAGGTCCTCCGGACGGTCGGCGAGCTGCAGCGTGCGCCACGGCGACTGGAAGGGCGTCCGGCCCTTCACCGCTGCGCCGTCCTTCCACTTGGCCAGCGAGGCCGTGAGCGTGCGGGACTCGCTGCGGCCCTGCAGATACATCCCGGCGTAGTCCACGAGGTCCGCCTCATGGATCACCGCCTGCAGCCCGCTCGACCCCTGCAGCGTGAGCGGCGTGTGCACCAGGCGCAGCTTGCTCACCGGCCCTGAGCTGAACAGCATCTCGGCGCGGTCCGGCGACGGCACGTCCGCCGGGATCCACCACGCCTTCATGTCCTCGGCCATGGCGAACTCGGTGAGTTCGTCCATGATCTCGAACGCGCCGAGGTAGGGCTGCGCCGGCAGTTCGTAGCGGAAGCCGAGCCCGTCGTCGAACACGCGCACCACCACCCAGAGCTCGCGCTGCTGCCCCGCGGTCTCCGCGACCTTCACCCGCAGCTCGTGATGCTGGTCGCGCACCGAACGCACCTCGCCCCACGGGAGCGAGAACGTCTCGTCGTGCTGGCGGCGCATGCTCTCCACGATGCGCATGCCCTCGCCCATGGGCGCCGCGTCGCGGAAGGTGAAGCCGAGTCGCGAGGGCATCACGACGGGCTTGCGGTCGCGCGTCGCCGACCACGTGAGCCGCCCGTCGGTGACGGCGAGCATCACCTGGATGCGGCCGTTGGGCGAATCGACCGTGAGCGGCGCCTGTGCCGGCGCCTGCTGTTGCCGATGGAACGCCACGAGGAAGAATGCGACGGAGGGCAGCACCACCGTGCGGAGCATCGCACTGACGGACCGCATATCAGAGCTTGTCCGTCGCGAGCAGCACCAACGCGTCGTAGCCCTCGAGCCACGCCGAGGCGACGCCGTTGGCATCCACCGCGATCTCGAGCCCCGCGCAGGCGCCACCCACCTTCCCGCCCGTCAGCAGGTCGCAGTACCGGCCGGGCGCGAGCGAGGTGGTGATGTTGATCAACCGGAACAGACCACCCCCGTTCAACGCGACCCAGCCCGTGTTGCCGCGCGAGAACGCCAGGATGAACGATCCCTCGGAGAAGCTCGAGAGCTTGGGGAGGCCGAGCGTGGCCTTGCGGAAGCGGATCATCTGCCGGAAGAGCGGGTCGCGGTGCTCGCACACCCACTGGCCGTCCGGCGTGTCCTTGATGGGCGTGAAGCACGTCTGGCCGGCGGCGGTGCCATTGCCGGCCGGCGGGCCCGCGTCGCGGCTCGGCCCGGACGCGGGATCGAATGCATACGACGACATCACCATCGGGTACCCGAACGGCTCGGCGAGCATGAACACGTACATGAGGCGCTGCATCCGCCAGTTGTCCCACGTCATGCCGCCGCTGCGTTGCGTGTCGTGGTTCTCGAGGAACACCAGCGCCTTGTCCGACGGCATCATGCCCCAGAACTGCGTCCAGTTCCCCGAGAGCTGGGTGAGCCAGTTGTTGGCGTCCACGCCGTTGAACTTGTTGCGGATGCCGCGGTACTTGAACTCCGAGATGTCCGCGCCGCTGCCGCCACGGAATCCGACGCCATAGTAGTCGCTCGCCCGCACTCCGGCGTCGCCATTGTCGATCACCTCGAGGAACACGTACGGCTTGGCATCGCCGGCGAGCGTGACCGCGCGGTCAAGCTTGGTGATGATGCTGTCGAGCTCGACCGGCTGGATGTGCTTGGCCGCGTCGATGCGGAACCCGCGCACGCCGATGTCGACGAGATCGGCCATGTATGCGACGATGCGGTCCTGCACGCCCGCCGTGCCCGTGGACAGGTCGGAGAGCGACAGCAGCTCGCAGTCCTGCACCTGCGCCGGCGACGTCCAGTCGCTGATCCCGCACGGCGTGTGGAAGTCCGCCACCGTGTAGAGCCCCGGATATGCGTACTTGGTGTAGACCGTGCCGTTGGTCCCGGTGCCGCTGCCGGCGGTCATGTGGTTGATCACGGCATCGACATAGATGTCCACGCCCGCCGTCGCGCAGCGCGAGACCATGTCGATGAACTGCGCCCGCGTCCCCGACCGGCTCTGCGCGATGGAATAGCTCACCGGCTGGTAGCGCGTCCACCACTGCTGACCGGTGATGTGTTCCTGCGGCGGCGAGACGAGGGCGGCCTTGAAGCCCGCCGGGCCAAGGTGCAGCTCGCACTCGCGCGCGACGTCGGCCCAGGCCCACTCGAAGAGCTGCACCGAGACCTCGCCGGCGCTGGCGAGGCCAGTAGGCGTGTAGTTCTGAGGCAGCGTCGGCCGCACCGGCGGCCCGGGATTGACCGGACCCGGCCCTCCGCCGGTAGGGCCGCCATCACAGGCGGCAGCGAGGAGCGTCAGGAGCAGGAGCGAACGGCGCATGAGAGCCCTCGTCGCGGGGATCGCGAGGTGAACGTCAGCGGACCGCATCGGGCCGCGAGAACCTATGGAAGGATACACGACACGCCCGACCCGAGACGATCCTCGGGCCGGGCGTGCCTGTGCTGCGTGGATCAGTAGCCGGTGTTCTGCGTCAGGTTCCGGTTGGCGATGAGCTCGCTGGCCGGGAGCGGATACAGGTCACGGAACGACTGCGTGGTGCCGCCGGCCGCCGTGCCGCCCTTGAACGCCCAGACGGTCGGACCGGTGAAGATGCCGTACCGGATCAGGTCCTGACGGCGGTGGCCTTCCATGTACAGCTCGCGGGCGCGCTCGTCGAGGACGAACGCGAGGGTGCGCGTGCCTTCGACGATGTCGCCCGAGGTGTTGCCGTACGCACGGCCACGGAGCGCATTGATGTAGCCGAGGCCCGTCGCCGCCACGCCGCCGGCGCCACGGAGCTGGAGTTCGTTGTACATCAGGTACACGTCCGCGAGGCGCCACATCGGCACGTCGGTGTCGGCGAACTCCTGGTCGCTGCCGTTCACGCCACCGGTCGTGCGATTCGTGTACTTCGGCGCGGCGGTGCCCTGCGTGAAGGTGAACATGTCCCCGATGTACGACGAGTCCATGTCCGCCCAGAAGGCCGCGCGGCCATCAGCCGCCCCCGCGCCGATCGCCGGGAACTTCGTCCGCGTCTCGCGACGCATGCGCAGGCCCCACCAGCCGCCGTTGATGCCGAAGTTGGCGTTGTTCAGCGGCCCGCCGACGTTGGCATGCACGAGGAACGTGGTGCCGCCGTAGTTCTTCATCCGCGCGCCGTCCTGCGGGATCGCGAAGATGATCTCCGGCGACGCGTTGTTGTCCGGCGCGAACATCCGGAGGTAATTCGGGTCGAGCTGGTACGCGTTGCTCGCGATGATCGCCTGCACCTCGGTCATCGCGTCGCTGTAGCGCGGCGTGCCGGTGTACACGCCGGCGTTCATGTAGAGCTTGGCGAGCAGCATCGCCACCGCGCCCTGGTCCACGCGGCCGTACTCCGCCGCACCCATCGCCGGGAGCTGGTTGCGGATCGCGATCAACTCGTCCACCGCGAACTGGTAGACCGCGGCGCGCGTGGCCTGCGCCGGCGCCTCGGAGACC
Organism: uncultured Gemmatimonas sp.; assembly: GCA_964464585.1. Taxonomy (GTDB): domain Bacteria; phylum Gemmatimonadota; class Gemmatimonadetes; order Gemmatimonadales; family Gemmatimonadaceae; genus Pseudogemmatithrix. The sequence continues at coordinate 36,819 of CAYXGS010000004.1, forward strand.
GGCGTGTTCTCGTCGACGAGCGGCACGGCCCCGAAGAGGTCGACCGCGTGGTAATAGCTCAGCGCGCGCAGGAACCGCGCCTCGGCGCGGTACTGCGCGATCTCCGTACGGAGCCCGGCCGGGACGTTGCGCGAGTCGAGCTTCGCGTTGGTCGTCTCGCGGAGGAGCACGTTGGCCATCGCCACCTGGAAGTAGATGCGGTAGTACATCGCCGTGAGGAACCCGTTCGACGACGACCACATCTGCGTGTTGAGCTCGCTCAGCGCCTGGTCGTTCCAGGCGATCATCGCGTCATCGGTCGGCAGGGTCTGCATCTGCCAGTAGAGACGCCAGTACTGCGAGAAGCCCTCATCGAAGCCGCCACCCAGATCCGGCTGGCCGCAGCAACCGGCCTGGCCGGTCACCGCGAGTCCCGCGTACACCTTGGCGAGGAGCGACTTGTAGGCGGATGGCTCGGTGAAGACCGTCTCCGAGTTGATCGTGCTGACGGGCGCCACCGTCGGGTCCATGCATCCTGCGCTCAGGACGAGCGCCGTGCCGGCGACCAGGAACGTGCGAAGTGTCGTGTTCATGGTGGTGGGGGTTAGAAGGCGAAGTTCGCGCCGAGCGTGAACGTGCGGGAGAGCGGGAACAGGTTGTTGTCGATGCCGTTCACGCCGGCGAGCGGGTCGACGCCCGAGTACTTGCTCGTCGTGAAGACGTTCTGGATGGTGCCGAAGACACGAACGGACCGGGCCCCGTAGAGGTTCCGGAACGTGTACGCCGCGGAGAGGTTGTCGAGGCGGAGGAACGACGCGTTCTCGACATAGTAGTCCGAGAAGTACTGCGGGCTCTGGAAGTTCGTCTCGAGCACCGAGCGGTGCCGGTTGCTCGGGAACGCGCCGGCCAGGCCCTGATAGAAGCCGATCTGCGACGCGACGTTGTTGTACACGTAGTTGCCCAGGTACATGCGGGCGGTCGCCGAGAACGTCCACGCCTTGTAGCTGGCATTGGAGGTGTGCCCGATGATCCACTTCGGCGCCGGGTTCTTGTAGGCGCGGAGGTCGTCCTGGTTGATCACGTTGTCGCCGTTGCGGTCGACGTACATCGCGGTGTCCGGCGCGGTGCCGCCCACCGGCTTGCCGTTGGCCTGCTTGCGGTGCTCGTACACGTAGAACGAGTTGATCGGCAAGCCCGGCTGGAGCACTTGGATGCGGCTGCCCACGCCGCCGGCGATGCCGCCCACGTTCAGGCGGTCGGTCGCGTTGGCCGAGATGGCCGTGATCTCGTTCTTGTTGGACGAGATCGCGAAGCCCGCCTCATAGCGGAACGCCCCGTTGCGGCCGTCGGCGAGGACCGCCGAGATGCCGAGCTCGATGCCCTTGTTGTTCATCGACCCGATGTTCGTCGTCACGAAGTTGCCGGGCTGCGTGCCTGCCGGTACGGGGACCGAGAAGAGCAGGTCCTTGGTGTCCTTGTCGTAGTAGTCGAGCGTGCCGGTGATCCGGTCATTCAGGAAGCCGAAGTCCACGCCGAAGTTGGTCGACGTCAACTCCTCCCACTTGATGTTCGGATCGACAGCGCTCGGCCGCAGCGTGGGGATGAACGAATTGCCGAACAGGTAGCTCGCCGTCGTCGCACCCGGCGTGTAGGTCGGGATGTAGAGCCCGTTGGCGATGGTCTGGTTGCCGTTCTTGCCCCATGAGAAGCGGAGCTTGAGGTCGGACAGCGGCCCCCACTGCGGGAACCAGTCCTCGTCGCGGATGCGCCAGGCCGCCGCGAACGACGGGAAGGTGCCCCACTGGTTCTCCTCGGCGAACTTGGACGACCCGTCGCGGCGGAAGCTCACCGTGAACAGGTACTTCTCCATGATCGCGTAGTTCGCGCGGGCGAACAACGAGATCAGCTTGGACCCCTCGACGAAGATGTTGCTCTGGCCGCGGCCCGCCGACGGCACGCCGTTGGGTCCGAGCAGGTTGGTCGAGAGCGATTCCGCCCAGAAATCCGAGTAGTTGCCCGTCTGGTGCTCGTACGCGTACCCGGCGGTGAGGTCGATCCGGCTGTCGAGCGTGGCGAGCTTGCGGTTGTAGTTGCCGAACGCCTCGAACACCGAGTTCACCTGTCGCGGGTTGTTCTGGCTGATGCGGCCCGCGCGGCCGCTCTCGAGGTCCTGCTGCGCGGTGCTCGGCGAGAAGAACGTGCGCGACGAGGTCGCGTAGTCATAGCCGAAGCGCGCGGTGCCCGAGAGCCCGTCGATCCAGTCCGTGAAGAAGTACTTCGCCTCCAGGTTGCCCAGGCTGCGGAAGGTCGTGCCCTTGTCGTACAGCATCGCCAGGTCGGCGAGCGGGTTGTTGGTGCCGAGCGGGTTCGCCCACTGGAAGTAGGTCCCCGCGGTGATCGGCGCCTGCGTCGGGTCCATCGCCGCGGCCGCGCCGATGCCGCCACCCGGCGTGTAGTCGTCGTTGTTGCGCGTCGCCTTGATGTTCGCGCGCATCTCGAGTCGGTCGTTCAGGATGAGGTCGCTGTACGTCGCGGCCACCGACATGCGCCGCGAGTTGGTCTGCTGGAGGATGCCCGCCTGGTCGAGGAGCCCCATCGAGAGCCGGTAGCGCATGTCCTCGCGCACGCCGGAGATGGCGAAGTTGTGCTCGGCGCCACCGGCGGTGCGGAGGATGCGGTCCATCCAGTTGGTGTTCGCCGTACCGAGGAGCGCGACGTTGGCCGGTGCGTAGGTCTGCACCGCGGTGCGGAACTGCGCGGCGTTCATCAGGTCGGGCGTGTCGGTGACCTGCGAGGTGGAGAACGAACTCGAATACGAGAAGGCCGGCTCGCCCGACGAGCCGGTCCGGGTGGTGATCATCACCACGCCGTTCGCGCCGCGCGACCCGTAGATGGCCGTGGCCGAGGCATCCTTGAGGACCGTGACTTCCTTGACGTCGGCCGGATTGAGGAAGTTGAGCGGGTTGCGGCCCGAGGAGAGGCCGCCACCGACGTTGAGCGGCACGCCGTCGACGACGAAGAGCGGCTCGTTGGAGGCGTTCACCGAGGTCCCGCCGCGGATGCGGATGGAGATGCCGCCGCCCGGTTCGTTGGAGTCGATGATCTGCACGCCCGGCACCTTGCCGGTGATAAGCTGCTCGGTGCTCACCACGCGGCCCACGTTGAAGTCGCGCGGACTCACGGCCTTCACCGAGCCGGTGTTGTCTCGCACGTCCTGCGTGCCGTAGCCGACGACCGTCACGCCGGTCACCTGCATGGCCGTCGCGCGAAGGGTGAAGTCGGCGGTCTTGGACTCGCCGGCCGCGACGGTGATGGTCACGGAGTCGGAGGCGAAGCCGATGCGCTTGGCGCGTACCCGATAGGTCCCTGGCTCGACCTGCAGCGTGTACCGACCGTCATCGCGCGTCTGCGCCACGCGACGGAATCCGGTGCTCGTCACCTCGACGTCGGCCGCGACGATTGGGGCGCCGCCGTCTGCCGACCGGACGATGCCCGAGATCCGGGCTGACTGTGCGAGCGCCGGCTCGCTCACACAGAGGGCTGCGACCAGCGTCAGAACGCCGAACCGCCACATGGAACTACTCCTGGTGGAATGAGGGGGGTCTAGTGCATTCCCTCACACACCGGGCTCAACGTACGACGATATCGCATTCGTTATAGTTGTGGACCGGGATGAAAGGGCGTAGGTAGCGACATGATTATCGGACACCTCTTATTTCGTGTCAAGCAGGTAACGCGGTCCTTTTGATCGGGCTGGGTACGGTATTCCGGCACAAACGATGCTCGATTCCCTTACGGAGCCATGGTTCCCATCGTGAAGAAGAGTCGCTCACTCCGCCTCGCGCACCCCCTCGCGGGGCCGGTCACCGCCCTGCTCCTGGGCCTCCCGTCCCTGCTCTGCGCCCAGCCCGGACGCGGTCCCGGGACCACTCCGATCGGTCCCGGCCAGGAATGCCCGCCCAACATGACCGAGATCCGGCCGCGCACCTGTCAGGCCCCCACCCTGCCGACGCCGTCCATCCTGGACTATCGGCCGCGGAGCACGCTGGTGACCGCCGAACACCCGGTCCCCAAGGCCAAGTACCCGGCCATCGACTACCACGGTCACCCCACCACGCAGCCGCGATCGGCCGAGGGTCTGGCACAGCTGGCCGACGACCTCGACCGGATCGGCGTGCGAGTGATCGTGGCCGCCAACAACGTCCGCGGGGCGGCGCTCGCCCAGCAGGTCGCGACGGCCGCCGCGAGCGAGCGCATGAAGGACCGGATCCGGTTCCTCACCGGCATCGACTTCACCGGTGTCGGCTCGCCCGGGTGGGTGGACCGCACCGTCGCCGCGCTCGAGGCCGACGCCAAGGTGGGCGCGGTGGGCATCGGCGAGATCGGCAAGAACTTCGGGCTCAGCGAACGGAAGGCCGATGGCTCGCGTCTCCGGATCGACGACCCCGAACTGGACCCCGTGTGGGCCGCGGCGGCGCGGCTCAAGCTCCCGGTGTTCATCCACACGGCCGATCCGTCCGAGTTCTGGCAGCCGATCGACATGCACAACGAACGCTGGCTCGAGCTCGCGCTCTTCCCGGGGCGCCGCTATGACCCCGCGGTCTCGCCGACGTTCGAGCAGCTCAACACCGAGCGCGACAACATGATCAAGCGCAATCCGAAGACCACCTTCGTGATCGCGCACATGAGCTGGTACGCCAACGACCTCCCGCGGCTCAGCCGGATGATGGACGCGATGCCGAACACGCTGGTGGAGGTGGGCGCGGTGCTGTACGACATCGGCCGGCAGCCGCGCGCGGCGCATGATTTCTTCCTGAAGTACCAGGACCGGATCCTGTTCGGCAAGGACTCGTTCCAGCCGGAGGAGTATCCGTACTACTGGCGGGTGTTCGAGACGCGGGACGACTACTTCGAGTACTACCGCGACTACCACGCGACCTGGAAGCTGTACGGGATCGACCTGCCGGATGAGGTGCTCAAGAAGGTCTACTACAAGAACGCGCTGCGGATCACGCCAGGGATCCCGCAGTCCGGCTGGCCGCGCTGACCTTCGCTCAGGGATTCGCGCGCAGGTCGGCGGGAGGGAAGCTCCCTGCGCGCGCGAGCGAAGAGCGAGCGATACGCGTTCGATGAGCGAGCGAATCGCGAACTGACCCGCGGGCCACGCGCCGCGCGGTGGCGGCGCTCGACAGCTGACGCAACGCGTCCTTGCCGTTCCAGCGTGCGGGCGGCTCGACGCGAGCCGCGAGCCGACGCGCCGATGAAACGGCGGCGGCGTGACAGGCCTCGTCCCGCGAGCCGATCGACCGCAGGGCCCAGTTCACCGCCTTCTTCACGAGGTGGCGCTCGTCCGTCGCCGCCTGCTCGATCCACGCGAGCGCCGCGATGAACGGCGCCGACGGCGCCGTCTTGTGATGCAGCGCCATCGACGCGAGCATCGCGAAGCCCGCACGCTTCACCAGCTCCTCCTTGGCCTTCACCCACTTCCGCGTCATCGCCCACGCGTGCGGTGACCGGTCGAAGCAGTGCATCACCGCGGTGTCGCAGTCGCCCCAGTTCTCGAAGCCGCGCGCCCACGCATCCATCTCGGCCTTGGTGATCACCTCCGGCTCCTCGACGAACGCCGCGAGCAGCCGCGCCTCGTACCAGCCCGACTTGAACAGCGCCTGCGCCAGGGCATGATCGCGACCGAGGGACTTGGCGAGCGCCTGCGTGTCCTTCACGCTCACGCCGAACACGCGTTCGGCGACGAGACCAAAACGCGCCATGCCGTCGACGTTCCGCCGCGTGCCCTTCGCCTCGAGGGCCGCGAGCGCGGCCTGCAGTCGTGCCGCGGTCGGCGGCGCATCCGCTCGCGGCGTCGGTCGCGTCTTCACGCGCCGCTTCGCGCTCGCCTTCGTGACCGCCTTCGTGGTCCTGCTGACTCGTGTCCGCGCGGCCATCTGGCGGCGTCTCCTCTGACGATGCGGGTGCGATGCATTGCGATTCTATCCCGTTGGTCGCACCATATCAACGATGACCGCGCCCGCCACTGCCACCCTCGCCCCGCCGCTCCCGCCCCCTAAGGCGCCCGCCGCGACCGGGGCGTCGACGCCGGACGGACCCGCCGCGCGGCTCCGCTCGCTCGACATCCTCCGTGGCATCGCGTGCGTGTTGATGGCGATCGATCACGTGCGGGTCTACTCCGGCCTGCCCGCGGGCGGCCCCACCGCAGGGATCTTCCTCACGCGATGGGTCACGCATTTCGTCGCGCCCGCCTTCTGCTTCCTCGCCGGCGCGGGCGTCTACTTCCTCGCCCGGCGACTCGCCGACCACGGCGCCGTGCGACGGTTCCTCGTCACGCGCGGCCTCCTGCTCGTGCTCCTCGAGCTCACCTTCATCCGGGTCCTCTGGGCCTTCTCCTGGAGCCCCGACTTCATGCTCGCCGGCGTCATCTGGATGCTCGGCTGGTGCATGGTCCTCCTCGCGGCGTTCGTCGGGATGCCGGCCGCGCGCGTCGGCGCGATCGGCGTGGCGGTCATCGTGCTGCAACCGCTCTTCGGCGCGCTCGGCAACGCCCTGCCCGCGGCGATCAAGCCGGTGTTCGCCTTCCTCTATCCGTCCGGCTCCGACGCACTGCTCGGCATCAACGTCCTCTACGTGATCGTGCCGTGGATCGGCGTGATGATGGCCGGGTTCGGCTTCGGGGTGATCCTCGATCGGCCCGACGCGTTGCGGCGCAAACAGTCGATGCGGCTAGGCGCGATGTTGACTGCGGCCTTCCTCGTCATCGCCTCCATCGTCACGCTCTACGCGCGCAGCGACACGGGTGCCGCCGACGGTCTCGATGATCGCGTCGTGCGCGCCGCCTGGATGGCGGTGCTCGACCAGCGGAAGTATCCCGCCTCCCCGCTCTTCCTCCTCATGACGCTCGGCCCGCTCATCCTGCTCGTGCCGTGGGCCGAGCGGGCCCAGGGGTGGCTGGTGACGATGTGCGAGACCTTCGGCCGGGTGCCGATGTGGTATTACCTCAAGCACCTGCTGGTCATCCACGTCGCCGCGATCGTGGTGATGTGGATCCGCACCGGTGCGCCGCACCGCGAATGGTTCTCGACGGCACCATACACCAGTGTGCCCGAGGAGGCGCGCTGGCCGCTCTGGCTGCTGTACGTGGTCTGGGCGGTGTGCATCGCGCTGCTCTATCCGCTGTGCGCGGCGTACGCGGAGCGCAAGCGGACCCGACCGTCGCCCTGGATGCGGTACCTCTAGCGCGCCAGCACCGCGTTGACGAACCCGCGCTCGTCCGTCACCTCGCGCACCACGTACGGGGCGAGCCACGCCGGGAGCGTCACCTCGGTCTCGGTCGACGGCAGTTCCACCTCGGCGAGCACCAACGCACGATCCGTGAACTCGTCAATTGCCCACGTGCGCGCACCGTCCGCGATGTTGTGTCGCCGCTTGAGCACCCGCCGACCCTCGGTGAGCGGCCAGAGCGCCGCGAACAGCTTCCGCGAGCACTGTTCCTCCACCTCGATCCGCGCGAGGCCCTTCCCGCCCTTCACCGTGCGGAAGTGTCTCGTCGCGCGCCCTTCGCGCGAGCGCCGCACCCGCTCGATGAGCTTCTTGCCCGGGAGATACCCCTGCTCCAGCCGCTCGAGCCGGCCCGCTGGCATCTCCGCGGGCATCGCCTTGAGCAGGTACTTCCGTTCCACCTCCATCCCCAGCGTGCCGCGCGCTGCGAGCCACTCGGCCACCTCGTGCAGCTGCGCGAACAGGGTCGTCGCGCCGCCGGCCAGCCATTCGTCCGCGAGCACGCCATAGCGATCGGCCGTGCGCTGCTCGATGCGCGCCATCACGGCGCGCAGCCCTTGCCGCAGCATCACTCGGGGCGCGCGCGGCGCGGCCGCGCGCACGATGCCGAGCCACACCGAGTCATCATGATGGTCGCCGAGCAGGTCCTGCAGGACCTTGAGCCGCACGAGGCAGGCCTGCGCCCCCGGCACCACGGCCGCGACGGGCTCCAGTTGATACCGCAGGCGCTTGCCCGCGATGCGCGCGCGGTGGATCGCCTCGTGATCCTCCGAGCCGTTCACCGCGGCGAGCCTTCGCTGCAGCCGTGCGGTCCCCGACCGCACGAGTGACGAGAGGCTCGCGGCGAACGTCTCGCGCTGCGCGCCGCGGATGACGTCGAACGGCACGTCATACCGGAGCAGCCGTTCGTCGAGCAGGGTCATCGCCCGCTCGAGGTCGCGATCGATCTCGGCGTGCAGCTCCTTCTCCGCGAGCCGCTTCAGTCTCCCGATGCGGGCGAGCATCCAGTCCGCTGCGCCGCGGTGCTGCGTCGCGAGCGTCGCGCGCGCGCCCGTGAGCCACTCGGCGAACACCTCGTCGTCGCGGCTCGCGTTGGTCGCCTGCGCGAGCCGGCGCAGCCGCTTGTGCCCGCGCGCGGGCGCGAGCGCCCCCGGCAGGACCGCGTCGACCAGCAGCCAGCTGCGGAGGCGCCGCACGGCGACGCGGAAGTCGTGCAGCGCCTCGGCGTCGCCGGGATCGCCAAGGCGCGCGCGCGTGATGCGCACGCGCCCCTGGAGTTCGATGGCGACCAGACGCGCCGCGCGCTGCGCGTCGTCGTCGAGGAGCGTCTCCATCGGGGGGAGCGGAGGTGCGGTCACTGCGTCGCTACCACGTCACCGTCGATCGTACTGCATCACGCAGAAGCCCACGCCCTGCGGTGAGGTGATGCCGCAGAATCGTCCGACCCCCGGAGCCTCGCTCACGGGGAACGAGAGCACCCCGCCCAGCGCGACCGCCTCGCGCGCGGCGCGGTCGACGTCATCGACCGTGAAGTAGGTACACCAGAACGGCTTCATGTCGCCCCACTGCGGCGAGCGCTGCATCATCCCGGCCACGAAGCCGTCGCCGAGCTTGAAGGTGGTGTACGCGTAGCCGGGCATCTGCATCACCTCGGCGGTCCAGCCGAACAGATCACGGTAGAAGCGCGTGTCGCGCGCGGTGTCGTCACTGACGCACTCGAACCAGCTCATCGCGCCGTGGCGGCTGTCGTCCACGTCGCTCGTGGGGGCGCTCTTCACCTCCCAGAGGTCGATGTTCGCGCCGCTCGGATCGTATCCGACCACCATCCGCCCGTTGGGTCCGATATCCATCGGCGCGAGGGCCTTGCCGCCGAGCGCGTTCATGCGCGCGCTCATCGCCTCGGCGTCGGTGACGCGCACCATCACGCCGATCACCGGGCGTTGCCCCGGCGGCGTGTTCGGACCGTTGAGGTCGAAGAGGCCGCCCTGGCGGTGACCATCGACCTCGATGAGGTAGCCCATGCCCGGCATCTCGGGGAAGGTCCAGCCGAGGAGCTTGCCGAAGAACGTCTTCGCGGCCGGGAGGTCGGGCGAGATGATGTTGATCCAGCAGAACTGGCCGGGTTGGCGCATCACGTTGGGCACAGGGCGCTCGGGCATGAGGGCGTCGAACGGGAGCAGGCATTAACATGCAACCGGGGCTGACGCCTCGCATCTCACGTCATGGAGCGCGCGACCTTGGGCACCATCGCATATCTCGGGACCGGGCTGTTGGGCGCGGCGTTCGTCGAGGCCGCGTGCGCGCGCGGCGACACGGTGCGCGTGTGGAATCGCACCGCGGCGAAGGCGGAGGCGTTGCGGCCGTTCGGCGCCGTGGTGTGCGCGACGCCGGCGGATGCCGCGCGCGGCGCCGAGCGCGTGCATCTCGTGCTGCCGGACGACGCGATCGTCGCCGAAGTGATCGCCGCGTTGCGCCCCGGCCTCTCGGCGGGCGCGGTGATCGTCGACCATTCGACGACGCTGCCGGCCCGGACCGCGGTGCGGAGCCGCGAACTGAACGCGGCCGGTGTGGCCTACCTGCACTGCCCCGTCTTCATCGGCCCCGCGGCCGCGCGCGAGGCGAAGGGGATCATCATGGTGTCGGGTCCGAGGCCGCTGTACGAGCGCGTGCGGCCGGCACTCGAGGCACAGGCCGAGCGCGTGGTCGACTTCGGCGAGCAGCCCGACCTCGCGGCGACGTACAAGCTGATCGGCAACGGGCTGATCCTCGGGCTCGTGGGCCTGTTGAGCGACGTGTTCTCGGTCGGCGCCGCGAACGGGGTGCCGCCGGGGGACGCGCTCAAGCTGCTCGACTTCTTCAACCCGACGAACGTGCTGACGGGACGTGGCCGGAAGATGGCGGCCGGCGACTACACGGCGTCGTTCGAGATGGTGATGGCGCGGAAGGACATCGACCTGATGCTGCAGGCGGCGGGGGACCTGCCGCTGGCGGTGTTGCCCGGGATGCGGGCCCGGATGGACGAGCTGATCTCGCGCGGGTACGGGGGGCGGGATGCGGGGGTGATGGCCATGGACGCGGTGGATCACACTGACGGGCCGGCGGGGCGCTAGGGTAGCGGGCGTGCGGCCGCGGTTCGATGTTTAGCGGTGCCGTCGCGGCCGCACTGCCGCAGTTCGCTTGAACGACCGCAGCACGAGCTGACGTTAGTCAGATGCCACGGGGTTCCTCGGAGGGACGCATGCCGCAGGCCGAGCGCAGTGCCCATGCGCCAAGTGAGTCGACGCGTACGATGGATGCGCGGATCATCGAGTACCTGAGCGGCCGTGCGTCGCTTGCATCGGCAGTCAACGCGTGCCTGACCGCGCTCGGGCCTCGTCCTACACTGTCGATCGGGATCGCGCATCCGGATGAGCAGGTCCAGTCGCGGCTCGATGCGCTTCAGCTGGCCCTTGGGCAGCTCCGTGCGGGCCCAGGCTAGCGGACGTCGACGGAGACGGCCGCGGGAGCGAAGCAGGTGGGCGGCCACCCGCACTCCACGCAAGCGGCCGCGACACAACCGAGCGCTAGCCTGACGACCGAACTTCGAGGTGCGCAATGAACGAACGAACTCGTCGACGCGTGCGAGTCTTCTCTCTCGTCAGTGGTGGCTTCGCCTTCGCCATGGCGGCGGTGCTGATCGCGGTCGGTCCTCGCACGGGTTTCGCCTGGTTCCTGTTCGTGGGAACCGGAACGAGCCTGATCCTGAACCTACGCACGCCCCCGAAGGCATGAGGCGCGGCAAGCGAGCGGCGGTCGGCGTTTGACCGTCACGGTATCGCGGCGGCCGCTGCGCCGGCGCACCTGCTGGCGTGCGTACCTCACGATCGGAAGCAGCCGACCGCAAGAACCATCGAGGCCGCATCGAGTGAGACGCGGATGGGTGAACCTCCCGCAGGTCTGCTTGAGCGCAGGGCTTTCACTCCAGCTGACAAGTGCACCGCTCCGCGCGCAGGCAGTTACGTCACTCCCTGCGTCAGCGGCGACCGAGTTCCCGGCGGAGTTCACAGGCGTACGCGCCTTGCGCGAACTCTCCGACGGGCGTGTCCTCGTCGCGGACTCGCGGGAGCACCGCCTGCTCGTCTTGGACTGGGAGCGCCGCACACTCCGTGCGATCCTCCGCAGCGGAGACGGACCAGGCGAGTACCGCTCGCTCAGCGCCCTCGTCGCGCTGTCGGCCGACACGACCCTTGTCGTTGATGGGACCGCACGTCGCCTGCTGACGCTCCATCGTGATCGCTTCGTGGGATCGGTACCCACCGACCAGACGCTGCATCTCATGCAGTTCTTCTCGTCCATGAATGGCGCGGACGCATTGGGAGGCCTGCTGGTACTGGCCGCCATCCCCAACGCGAGCGATCGGCAACGCGCGGTCTACACGCGAATGCCCAACTTCGCGGATTCGCTGCTGGCACTCCGGCTCGACCGCACGGGACGCCGCATCGACACTCTGGCGGCCCTTCGCGGCCGCCCGTGGGGGCGCGGTGAGTTCGAGCGCGGTGCAGGCGGGCGCAGGCTCGCGTACGTCGTGGCGAACCCATTGGCGGTCGGCGAACAGGCGTGGTTGTTCCCTGACGGGGCTGTCGCGATCCTCCGGAAGGAACCGTACCGCGTCGACTGGGTCGCCTCGGATGGAACGGTACGACGCGGAGCGCCGATCGAGGGGAGCGACGCCGTGACTGCCGCGGACCGACGGTTCGCGCTGGATACGCGGTATCGGGACATCACTCCTCCACGGCTGCGCGAGGATGAGTTCACGGGATGGCCTGCACTCCTGCCCGCGTTCACTCCTGAGGCCCTCCTTCCGTTGCCGGATGGCCGATTGGCGGTGGAGCGCGCGATCACACTCCACCGACGCGCTCCTCGCGTCGACATCGTGGATCGCACTGGCGCGCGCGTGGCGACGCTGGAGCTGCGCGACGGAGAGCGAGTGGTCGGCTTCGGCCGCACGTTCGTCTACGTCGTGCGTCGAGACGAGGATGATGTCGAGTATCTCAGCCGCCGTTCGTGGCCGTCACGATAGCGGCACGTGCGCGCGGCGGCGCGGCGGAGCGCATCGTCGCAGGCCTTGCCGGCGCTCGGCACGCGAGTTCTATTCACGGCCGCTCCGCGTGAGGCACGGGTGCCTACCCTCCGTCGCGCCCGAGTTCGGACTCGTGGAGCACCGGACCTCCTCTCAGGGAAGATCATGATCACGCTGCGCGACAAGGACCGTGGGACAGCGATCGGCACCATCACCGAGGGCGACGTGTCGCTCATGCGTCATGCGCTCGAAGAAGAGTCACGGACCGACCAGGACTACTACCTCACCGCGGAGACGATCGACCTGCTGGAGGCGAAAGGAGGCACGGCCGAGTTCATCAGCCTGCTGCGCGCCGCACTCGGTGCGAGCGAGGGAATCGAAGTGGAGTGGAGCCGCCAGTAGCACCCGGCCCGTCGGCTCCGCGCGCCGCCGACGGATGAGGAGCGCGACCGCGCCGACCGAATGGCACGTTCATCCGATCCCCCCATCCCAAAGCCGCCATGAGTGCCCCCTTCTGGCTCGCCGTCGCCGCCTATCTGCTCCCGACCTTCCCGCTCGGGTACTTCTGGCACCTCAAGGTCTTCAAGGCGCGCTACGAGCGGCTCGAGATGTACCGCGACGACGTCATCATCCCGTTCGGGCTCGCGACGATGATCATCCAGGCGTTCCTCTATGCCTGGCTCTATCCCCGGCTATTCGACGTCTCGGCCGCATGGCCGACCAGCGCGCTCCGCTTCGGCGCGATCTTCGGACTCCTCGCGTGGTCGCTCGCGGTGATGCCCGTCGCGGCGAAGTACCGCATGTCGTCGGTCGCGGAGTTCCTGCAACTCGAGACGGCATTCACGGTGGTGCAATACGCGATCGTCTCGCCGCTGATCGCCCTCGCGTGGCGCATGGCGACCTAGTCGTGCGAGGTGGTCCGACGCGAAAGTGATCGCCGTGGCCGCGCGCCGAGTGAGATGCAGACGGGGTCCAACGAGTGAGGGGTGGGTGGCGTAAGGGATTTCACGATGTATTCATTAATAAATCGTGAATCACCAAACGCCGAGGATTCTGACCGTGCTCGCTCTGCCGCGCGTCGTCATCTCTGTAGGATTTCTCACCACCGCGCTCGCTTCGCGGCTCGGTGCCCAGACGGAACTCATTGGCCGAGTCTACGACTCCTATAGTCGTGCGCCGCTGGCCGGAGCGGAGGTCGCGGCCGGCTCCTCGCGAACGCTGACGGACTCGCTCGGTGCCTTCCGGCTGCCCTGCGCCGCGAACCTCGTGATCGACGTGACGCTCTCCGGCTACGCCCGCGCGTCGCGACGCGTCGCGGACTGTCGTGAGCCGATGGCGATCGGGCTCTCCGCCGGGTCACAGGACCTGAACGCGGTGCACATCGTGGCGACGCGCGAAGCGCCGGGCATGCGCCAGCCGCTCTCGGTCTCCACGCTCTCGCGGCCGCAGCTGACGCGCGGAACCGGGCTCTTCCTCGACGATGCCCTCGCCACCGTGCCGGGTGTCCGATTCGAGCGCCGGACCATGAGCGGCGGTCAGCGTCTCACGATCCGCGGCTACGGCAACCGCACCAACTTCGACGGATCCGGCTACAAGGCGTACCTGAACGGGATCCCGGTCACGGACGCCGAGGGCGTGACGATGCTCGACGACGTGGATTTCGCGACGCTCGGGCAGGTGGATGTGATCCGTGGTCCGGCGTCGAGTCTCTACGGCGCGGGGATCGCCGGCGTCCTGCAGCTGTCCACGCTGCGTCCCGAATCGCCGGGCACGAGTGTCGAGCAGACGATGCTCACCGGCGCGGACGGACTGCTCCGCCACGACACGCGGGTCACGAGCGCGACGAGCACGGCGTCGGTGCTCGTCAACTACGGGCATCAGGCCTACGACAGCTATCGGCTGCAGAGCGCCGAGACGAAGGACCATGTGGCGATGCTCGGCGACTTCCGGCCGTCCGATCGCCGGACCATCACCACCTTCCTCACCTGGGCACGATCCTACGAGGAGCGCGCGGGGCAGCTGGACAGCATCCAGTACCTCGGCCGGCAGAACGTGGCGGAGGCCCCGTACGTCGCGAACGACGGGCACCTCGAGATGGAGAGCGTGCGGGTGGGCGTGACGCATGCGCTGCGGCTCTCGGAACGCGTGGAGCCGGTGGTGACCGCGTACTTCAGCGGCGTGCGCCGCGAGGACGTGTTCGCGGTGGGTCTCAATCCGCGCTCCAACCAGACCGTGGGCATGCGCGCCCTCGTCAACACGCGACTCTCGGCCTTCGGCCGGGCGCTGGTGGGCACGACCGGCGGCGAGCTGGAGCGGACGACGCAGTTCGCGAAGAGCTATCCGATGAGCGGCGGGACGCCCGGGGGCGTGACGACCGATCTCGAGACCGCGACGATGCAGGCGAGCGTGTTCAGTCAGTGGGAGGCGGTGCTGCCGGCGGCGCTGACGCTCACCGCCGGCGCGAGCGTGAACTTCGTGGAGTACGGGATCGTGGACCGCCTGACCAACTCGGCGAATCCCGCGCACCGTGACCTCTCCGGCCGACAGGTCTACGATCCGGTGGTGACGCCGCGCCTCGCGGTGCAGCGGTCGCTGGGCGATGCCCACTCGCTGTATGCGTCGTGGAGCCGCGGCTTCACGCCGTCCACCGCGAGCGATGCCGTGATCGCGTTCACCGGTGAGCCCAACCGCGACCTCCGCCCCGAGCGCGGCAGCCAGCTCGAACTCGGCGCGAAGGGTCGCTTCGGCGCGGTCCGTCTCTCGTACCAGCTCGCGCTCTTCGAACTCGCCGTCGACGACAAGCTGACCTCGCAGGGCGTGTTCGACACGCTCGGCGCGCTGCTCTACAGCTACACGACGAACGCCGGCAGCCAGCGGAACCGCGGCGCGGAACTCGCGCTCACGTGGCAGGCGCTGCGCGCGCCCATGGGAATGCTGGTCCAGTTGCAGCCGTTCGCCTCATATGCCTACAGCGCGTTCACCTACACGCATTTCGCGAGCGACAACAACGCGAACGCGGGCACGCGACGCTACGACGGCAACGACGTGGTGGGTGTGCCCAAGCATGCCCTGACGGCGGGCGTCGACGCGCTCCTCACCGGAGGCTTCTACGGCAATGCCACGGTGGAGCACCGCGGCACCGTGCCGCTGACATACGACAACGTGCACTCGGCGCCCGCCTACACACTGGTCAATGCCAAGGCCGGCTGGCGCCGCGAGCTCGGGCGTCATGTCGGGTTCGACGCACACGTCGGCGCACAGAACCTCACCGGTGCGCTCTACTACACGATGGTCTTCCTGAACGGCAACTACGCCGGAGCGCCGCCGAAGGTCTACCTCCCGGGCCCGTACCGGTCGCGCGCGTACGGCGGCATCGCGGTGCGGGTGACGCCGTGAGGCCGCCGACCTTGCTGTTCCTCGCGGCGAGCGTCCTCGCGAGCGTCGCTGCGACCGGCTGCGGGCGCTTCGGCAGCGATGCCGTGGCAGGTGACGGGGCGCGGATCGTCTCGCTCTCGAAGCAGTACACGGAGATCCTGTACGCGCTGGACGCGGCGGACCGTCTCGTGGCCGTGGACGTGTCGAGCACGTATCCCGCGGCCGCGAAGCGGCTGCCGACCGTCGGGTATCATCGGGCGCTCAGTGCAGAGGGGATCCTGGCGGTGCGACCGACGCGGATCCTCAGCGGCGGACCGCAGAACATGGGTCCGGAGGACGTGGTCCGTCAGCTCGATGCCCTCCGGATCCCCATGGAATGGTGGCCGGTGCCGGACGGCATCGACGGAGCGAAGCAGCTGATCCGCGAGATGGGCGCCGCGTTCGGACGCGTCGCCCGTGCCGACTCGCTGATCGCGTCGCTCGAGGCCGATCTCGCGCGGGCGCTCGACCCCGCGCGTGCGCCCGCCGACACGCCGACGGTGGCGATCATCCACTACGGTCAGGCGATGAACCTCTACTTCCTGCTGTCGAGCCGCAGCGTCGCCGGACAGATGGTGCGATGGGCCGGCGGCCGGATGGCGATCGAGGATTCGACGGCCGGGATGACGCGCATGACGTCGCCCGAACTGCTCGCGAAGTCGAATCCCGATGTGATCCTGCTGACCGACTTCGGGTACGACCGCCTCGCGGGTCGGGAGGAGATCCTCGCCCTCCCGGGCGTCGCGGCCACCTCGGCGGCGCGCACCGGACGGATCTTCCGGATCGAGGAGCACGACCTGATCTACTACGGACCGCGCACGGGCCGGAACGTGGAGGCGATGCGGACGCTGCTGCATCAGCCGGGCCAGCGGTGAGCGGACGGCCCATCGGCGAGCGCTACGCCGGCGCGCTGCCGGGACTGATGCTCGCGCTCGCCGTCGTGACGCTGGCATCGATCCGCTGGGGCGCCGTGCCGATCCCCATCCGGACGATGGGGACGGCCCTGCACGGCGCGTGGCAGGGGGTGCGGGAGCTGTCGCTCGACGAGCGGATCTTCCTCACCATCCGTCTTCCGCGCGCGCTGCTGTCGGCGAGCGTCGGTGCGGCGCTCGCGATGGGTGGCACCCTCATGCAGGGCCTGTTCCGCAACCCGATCGTCGAACCGGGGCTCGTGGGCACCTCGGCCGGCGCCGCCTTCGGCGCAGCGCTCTACTTCGTCCTCGGGGCGGCACTGCACTTCACCGCCGGCCCATGGACACTGCCGGTCGCGGCGAGTCTCGGAGCCGGCCTGAGCACCTGGATGGTGTATCGGCTCTCCGGGGCGCACGTCGTGGGGCGCAGCTCGGTCGTGGCGCTGCTCCTCACCGGCATCGCCGTGAACGCGCTGTTCCTGAGCGGCGTCGGGTTCCTGAGCTACCTCGCGCGCGATCCGCAGGCGCGGTCCATCACGTTCTGGAACCTCGGGACGCTCTCCGGCGCGAGCTGGCGCGCGGCGCTGGTCGTCGCGGGCGCGACGGTGCTCGGGATGCTCGCCGCGCTCCGCGACGCACGGGGCCTCAACGCCTTGATGCTCGGCGAGGAGGAGGCGGCGTACCTCGGCGTCGATGTGCCGGCGCTCAAGCGACGCGTGCTCATCGTGAACGTGCTGCTCGTCGCCGTGGCGACCGCCTTCACCGGCGTGATCGCGTTCGTGGGCCTGATCGTGCCGCACCTGCTTCGCCTGTGGCGCGGCGCGGATGCCCGTTTCCTCATCCTCGGCAGCGCCCTGCTGGGCGGGACCGTGGTGGGCGTCGCGGACCTGACCGCGCGGCTGCTGCTCGCGCCGGCCGAGCTGCCGATCGGGGTCGTGACGTCGGTCGTGGGCGTGCCGGTGTTCCTCGCCCTGCTGCGACGGCGCGAGCGGCTCGCATGACAGGACTGCCGATGCTCGAGGCGCGGTCCATCACCGTGACGGCCGGCGCGCGTCGGCTCCTCGAGGACGTCTCGGTGACCTTCCGGGACGGCGAGCTGAGCATGATCCTCGGCGCGAACGGCGCCGGCAAGTCGACGCTGCTGCGCGTGCTCGCACGGCAGACGTCGCCGCAGCAGGGCGGCGTCCGCTACGCGGGAGAGCCGGCGACGCCGTGGCGGATGGAGCAACTCGCGCGCGTGCGTGCGGTCCTCTCGCAGCATGTCGAGGTCGCCTTCTCGTTGCGCGTGGACGAGGTCGTCATGATGGGACGGTACCCGCACTTCACGGGAGCGCCCACCGCCCGCGATCGCCACGCTTGCGACGACGCGATGCGGCGACTCGACGTGCTCGACTGGGCGGACCGTGACTATCTCACGCTGAGCGGCGGCGAGCGGCAGCGGGTGCAGTTCGCGCGCGTGCTCGCGCAACTCTGGCACGACCGCCCCGGCACCCCGCGATGGCTCATGCTCGACGAGCCGCTGACCTTCCTCGACATCCGGCACCAGCTGGAGTTCCTCCGCCTGGTGCAGGCATTGCTCGCCGAAGGCGGACTGATGGCGGTCGCGGTGGTGCACGACCTCAACCTCGCCGCGCGCTTCGCGCAGCACTGCGTGGTGCTCGCGAACGGTCGGATGCTGGCCGCGGGCTCGCCCGCGGCGGTGCTGGAGCCGACCCTCGTGCGACAGGCGTTCGGCGTGACGCCGATCGTGCGCCGGGGCGAGGCGGGGCGCGTCCACCTCGACTTCGAGTGAGCTCACGTGGATCGCCGGCCGATCGCCGGCGACGCCCGAACCGCCGCGGGTCTTTCGCTCGGCCCGCGCGGCGCCGATCATTCGCCGCATGGACCTCCTGAGGTGACGTGATGGCGCTCTTCGGCTCGGACCCCTTCGATGATCCCCGCTTCGGCCGCTTCGTCCGGAAGGGCGGGATGTGGACGGCCGAGTGCGACGTGGCGCCGTTCGGGCGCGTGGCGGTCGGCCTCGCGGGCGACCGGCGCGCGCCGGCCGCCGCGAGCCTCGACGCCCTCGGCGAGGCGGGCGCTGCCTTCGAGGCCCTGCGCGGGACGATCGGCCATGCGCTGGTCGAGCATCTCGCACCGTATCGCGAGGCGATCGAGTCGGGGGACCACGAGGTCCCGGGGTTCGCGGCCGACTCCATCCGGACGGCCGCGGACGTCTGGCCACACACCAAGGTCGTCGGCATCGACATCGATGCGGCGCGCGCCGGGTTCGCCTTCGAGGTCCAGCTGGCTGTGGCGTGGGACGAGGAACACACGCTCGGCGCGCGGTTCGACCGCGAGGCGTTCTTCGAGCTGAACGGCAGCGTCGTCCGCGTCCGGCCGTAGGCCGATGCTCCCGATCCTCCTCGCGATCAACGTCGCGTTACCCGCCACCTGCGGGACGGCCGACCACGCGCGCGACGTGACGCCGCACAACTACGTCTTCTTCCGCCGCGACCACGCGCGGATCGCCGACAGCGCGTTCCTCTCGGATCCCAACCTCATCGGCGCGCAGCTCGCGTTCACCTGGCGCGAACTCGAGCCCGCCCGCGACCGCTACGACCTCAGCGGCATCGGCGAGCGCCTGACGTTCCTCCAGCGACACGGCAAGCGCCTGTTCGTGCAGCTGCAGGACGTCTCGTTCGGCGAGACCGTGCTGACGCCGGACTACCTGCGCACCGACACGGCGTTCCACGGCGGCAGCGCGCGCAAGTACGAGCGCGGCGCGGACGGACGCATGCGGTTCGACGGCTGGGTGGCTCGTCGTTGGGACCCCGCGGTGCGGGCGCGCTTCATTCGCCTGCTCGACGCGATCGGTCGCGAGTTCGATGGAGCCATCGAGGGTCTGGTGATCCCGGAGACCGCGGTGGGCTTCGACGATCCGGCCCAGGTGCCTTCCGGCTTCTCGCCGGAGTCATACGCGGAGGGGATGGGTGCCATCCTCACGGCGGCGCGCGCGGCGTTCCAACGGTCGTGCGTGGTGCTCTACGCCAACTTCATGCCGGGCGAGACGCTGCCGTCGAGTGATCGCGGCTACCTCAGCGGCCTGCATGCACAGGCGGCGGCGATCGGCGCAGGGGTGGGCGGGCCGGATATCCTGCCGTTTCGACCGTTCCAGCGGAGCCACGGTCTCGGGCTGATCGAGCGGCGTGCGACCGGCGTCATCGGGGCGATGGCGGTGCAGGATGGCAACCTCGCCGACCGCGACCGGCAGTCGGGCGAGCGGATCTCGGTGGCGGCACTCTACGAGTTCGCCACGGCCCGTCTGCGGCTCAACTACATCTTCTGGGGCACGGAGGAACCGTATTTCACGTCGGAGGTCCTGCCGTTCCTGCGCGCGTTGCCCGCTCGATAGCGGCGCCCCGCCGCCCGGGATCGTGCACGAACCCGGGCTGGCGCAGGTCCGCGCCTGCCCGCTTATTGGAGCGTCCTCAGGTGGAGACTGGATGACGATTCGCCCTATTCGCTCGAGCGCGGCCTTCTTCGCGGTGATCATCAGGTCCATGGGTGCAGCAGCGCTATTGCACGGGGTCGGGGCCTCCGCCCTCCCCGCGCAAGGACTGATCAGCGGACGCGCCGTGCTGCCGAACTCCACACGGCCGCTCGCTTGCGTGGACGCCGCGCTGCGGCGCGCCAACGGCACGGTGGTCGCGCGCACGTTCACGCGCGAGGACGGGACGTTCGAGTTCGCCGCCCCACCCGCCGGTCGTTACGTGGTCGCCTTCAGTTCCCTGGGGATGGCCGAGGCCGCCGCGCCGCTCGATTCGCTGCATCCCGCCTCGGATGTCGACCGCACCTTCGCCGTGCCGCTCAACGCGGTGGACTCGCTCGTGGAACGCTACGACGCGCCGCGACGCGACAAGCGCTTCGCGAGCCTCGCCGCCAACAGCGCGCGGCCGCGCTATCCGGAGTCCGAGCGCGACGGCAGCCGCGAGGGTGGCGTGGTCGCGGCGATCGTCGTGACCGCGGACGGCCGAGTCGACACGGCACTGACCTCGGTGCTGTTCGCCACGGGGGAGCCCTTCGCGGCGGCCGTACGCGGCGCGTTCGGGGACATGCGATTCGTGCCCGCGGAGATCGCGGGGCAGCCGCGCTGCTCGCTGCTCGTCACACCGTACATCTTCCAGCTGTCGGCCAACGGCGAGCGGCGCTCCAGCTCGTACGTGCTGGCCGAGGTCGGTGTGCTCTCGCCGACGGTCGTCATGCCGGCGGCACCGCGGCGCGGTACGTGCCCGCCGTTGCCGGAGGAGTCGGAGGAATCGCCGCCCGTCTATCTGGCCTGTCAGGTGACCCGCGAGGCGCGCGAGGGGCGGAGCAACGCGAAGCTCGATTGGGAACCTGCCGCGGGCGAGATCCGGCCCAATGCCTGCTTCCGCGTGGAGCTGCGATTCATCGTCGACGCCCGCGGGATCCCTGAGCCGGGCACGGCGACGATCGTCTCGACGAACAACACGGCGTTCGGCGCGGCGTTCCTCGCGCTCGTCCCGGACCTGCGCTATCAACCGGGCCAGCTGAACGGGCGGCCGGTGCGACAGGTGGTGACCTTCCGCGAGTCGGTCGGCGTGCGCGTGTCGATCCAGGATGGCACGGGAGTGGGGTCGTCCACGCCGTCGCGATCGTCACGATGCTGACCCTCACACCGGGAGTGCCGCCCCTGGTTCGCTCGTCGCTGATGGTCGCCCTCCTCTCCGCCGGCACGACGCTGAACGCGCAGACACCGCTGGCGGGCGTGCTCGCGGAGGACCGGGACAAGCATCCGCTGGCCTGCGTGGAGCTCGCCCTCACCGACGCGTCAGGGACGGTGCGCGAACGCACGCGGACGGGACCCGACGGGAGCTTCCGATTCACCGCTGCGCCGGACAGCGGCGCGCTGCTGCATGTCTCCGCGCACCTGCTCGAGCCGACGGACCTCCCCGTCGCCGGGGTGCAGGCCGACGCGACAGGCGTTCGGCACTTCCTGATGGTGCTCGAGCCCGCCGAGGGCGGCGGCAGTGAAGCGACGAGCGATCCCGCGGACACCCCGCCGCTCCCGGTGCGCGGCTTCATCGCCCCCAAGTACCCGGACGAGATGCGCGCCGCCGGCGCGCGCGGATCGGCGGTGGTCGGCTTCGCGGTGGACGACCGGGGGCGGGTGGACGAGCAGTCGCTCATCACGCTCCAGGCGACCAACGACGTCTTCCTCGCCTCGGTGCGACAGGCGGTCCTCGGCGCGCGGTTCCGGCCCGCCCAGCGGGGCGGCCGCGCGGCGTGCGCGTTCACCCTGTTCGCGTTCCAGTTCGCCCTCGGGAGGAGTCAGTGAATCGCGTCGTCCATTTCGAGATCCATGCGTCCGACCCCGAGCGGGTCGCCGAGTTCTATCGCGCCGTCTTCGGCTGGTCGATCCAGGAGTGGAAGGTCCCCGGCGTGGAGCTGCCGCCCGAGAATCGGTACTGGCTGGTCGGCACGGGGAACGATCCCGACCCCGGGATCAATGGCGGCCTGCTGATCCGGCGGGGGGCGCCTCCCACGGACGGGCAGGCGGTGAACGCCTTCATCTGCACCATCGGCGTGGAGTCGACGGATGCGACGATGGCCAAGGCGGTGGCAGCGGGAGGCGCGATCGCCCTGCCGAAGATGCCGATCCGCGGCGTCGGCTGGCTCGGGTACTGCAAGGATGTCGAGGGCACCATCTTCGGCGTGATGCAGTCGGACGCGAACGCGAAATGATCGCCGCCGGTGCGCATGCACTGGCGGCGGTGTTCGCCGCGCTCACCCAGCGGCCAGGCGACCCCGAGCAGACCCGCGTGGTCACCTTCGACCCCGGCGTGACCGCCACCATCGTCGCGCCCGCCACGCTCGATCCCTCACAGCGCGTGGACCTCATCCTCTACGCGCTCCCCAACGGCAACTCCACCGCCGAGACGATGGGTCGCGCGCCCGCCGACTCCGCGGGCTGGCGCTACGACATCCAGCACATCGCCGCGCAGACACGCGCGCTGCGTGAGCGGGGCTACGCGCAGGCCGTCGTCGTCTACCTCGAAGCCGAGGGCAAGAGCTGGCCGGCGTGGCGCGCGAAGCAGACGTACGCGGTGGCGAACCCGCGCATCGTCGCCATCGTCGACTCGCTCCGCGCGATCATCGGCGCGCGCGCGAACGTCCGCGTGACGCTCACCGGGCACAGCGGCGGCGGGTCCTTCGCGTTCGGATTCCTCGACGGGCAGGCCGCGCTCCCCGCGTGGCTGGAGCGGATCGCCTTCCTCGACAGCGACTACAGCTATGAGCCGCGGCACGCCGCACCGCTGCTCGCCTGGCTCGGCGCCGACGCGCGGCACCGCCTCGTGGTGCTCGCGTACGATGACCGGGAGATCATGCTCGACGGCAAGAAGGTGGTCTCGGACTCGGGGGGCACGTGGCGCGCGACGGAGCGGATGCTGCAGAGCCTGTCGTCCGGCCTCACGTTCACGCGCGACACGCTCGGCGCATTCGTGCGCGACCGGGCGCGCCAGGTCGAGCTGCTGCGGCATCCCAATCCCGGGAACCGGATCCTGCACACCGAGATGATCGGGGAGATGAACGGCTACATGCACGCGCTGCTCAGCGGTCGGCCCGGGTACGACGACGCGCGATCGGTGCTCGTGCCGGCTCGTGCCTACACCGCGTTCATCGCTCCGCGGGCACCATGAGAGTCCTGATCATCAACCAGTCCGAGGTCCGCCGGCTGCTGCCGATGCCGGAGTGCATCGACGTGATGGCCGGGGCCCTCGCCGCCCTCGCTCGCGGTGAGGCGACGCTCCCGCTCCGGCCCATCATGTGGCTCCCCGATCGCTCGGGGGCGCTCGCGTTGATGCCGAGCGCGCTGCCCGCCGCCGGTGCCATGGGGGTGAAGGTGATCACGGTCTTCCCCGGGAATCACGGCACGGCGTTCGACTCGCATCAGGGCGCGGTGCTGCTGTTCGACACCAGGCATGGGCAGCTCCTCGCGATGATGGACGCCACCGAGATCACCGCCATCCGCACGGCCGCGGTGAGCGGCGTGGCCACCCGCCTGCTCGCGCGGCCGGACGCCCACACCCTCGCGATCCTCGGCACCGGCGTGCAGGCGCGCACGCACCTGCAGGCGATGGTGGCGGTGCGGCCGATCACGCATGTGCGCGTGTGGAGCCGCGACGCGTCGCGGGTGCGCGAGTTCGCCGAGCGCGAGGCGGCCACGCACCGGATCCACGTGGAGGCCACCGCGAGCGCCGAGGCCGCGGTGCGCGGTGCGCACATCATCTGCACCGTGACCGCCGCGCGGGAGCCGGTCCTCCGCGGCGAGTGGATCGCGCCGGGCACGCACATCAACGCGGCCGGCGCGAGCGTGCCCACGGCGCGCGAACTCGACACGACCGCCGTGACGCGATCGCGGCTCTACGTCGACCGCCGCGAGTCGACGCTCAACGAGGCCGGCGACTTCCTCATCCCGCGCGCCGAGGGTGCCATCACCGACACACACATCGTGGCCGAGGTGGGCGAAGTGCTCACCGGGACCGCCGCGGGGCGGGGCTCCGACCGCGAGATCACGCTGTTCAAGTCGCTGGGGCTCGCCATCGAGGACCTCGCCGCCGCACAGCACATCCACGCGCGTGCCATCGCGCTCGGCGTGGGGACCTCAGTCGAACTCGGCGGCGAGCGCTGACCGCGCGCTCACCGGATGTGCTCCCAGGCGAGTGAGGCGATCTCCCCGAGGGCCTGGCCTGCGACGATCGCGGGGTCGCCCTCCTTCACCGCGAGGTTGTTCACGTAGATCGCGAAGGCGATGCGTTTCCCGCTGCGCGAGGTGAAATAGCCCGCGAGTCCCTTGGCGGTGACGAGCGTGCGGCGATTGAGCGGGTCGTAGGTGGAGAACGTGCCCGTCTTGGCGAACACCCTCCCCGCCCCTGGCGCATCGACCTGGATGGTGGCGAGCGTGCCGTCGCGCCCGAGCACGGGGAGCGCGCCCTCGAACGCCGCGCCCCACGGCTTGGCGGCGACCACCGCCAGGTAGCGCGTCATGAAACGCGGCGAGAACCACGCGGCCCCGCCGGCGCCATCAGCCTGCACCGCGCCGTCGGTATCGAGGCCTTCGCGCTGGAGCCAGTCGCGCGCGAGGTCGAAGCCGGTCTTGCCCGCCGCGCGCGACGCGGGGAGCGCGCCGAGCACCATGGGGAAGTCGCTCGCGTGCAGGTTCTGGCTCGTCTTGAGCAACGGGACCGCCTCGGCGATGAGCGGCAGCGAGACGTGCTCGGCCACCATCATGGAGTCGACGTACGCCCGCGCGAGCAGGCCGAAGTCGAGCTCGCGCTGTCCCAGGCGCGGCATGGCGCGCACGCCCGCATCCATGAGCACCTCGGCGAGCGTGATCTCCCCGAAGCGCCGTGGCGACGGCACGGCCCACCGCATGTTCAGCGGCGTGCCCCGCGCCACGCTGCCGCGCAGGACGCGCACGCGATGATCGGTGTTGGTGCTGTCCTCGGTGCTGCGCACGAACGCCGCTTGCCCCGAGTCGACGGTGGTGATGATCGCCTGCACGGTGAGATGGCTCGTCACGGGCATGACCTCGACCTTGGCCGGATCCCCGGCTCGCGCGCCGGGCGTGATGACGACGTCGATGACGTTGTCGTTCACGACCATCGGCGACATCACCACCCGCGTGCCGAGCTCGCGCTCCCCCTCGGCGAACAGCGAGGCATCGACGATGACCTGCCCCGTGACCGCCGTGATGCCGCGCGCGACGATCTGCGCGGCGAGCTCGCGGAGCGTGGTGAGCGGATCGGTCGCGAGCGGCGGACCGCTGTAGGAGTGGTCGCGGTCGATGAACGCATAGGTCCCGTCGTCGCGGCGGCGGCCCGAGAGGTTGGGATCGCCGGTCGCGACGAGCACCAGGTCCCCCTGCACCGCCCCGTCGCGGATGGGTCCGGTGCGATAGATGCGCGTGCGGAAGCGGTGGTCCGCGCCGAGGACCTCGAGCGCGGTGCCCATCGTGACGAGCTTGGTCGTGGAGCCCGGAACGAACAGGCGTTCGCCATTGACGCTGGCCACGACCCGCTTCGCGTCGAGGTCGTAGAACTCCATCCCCCATGTCGCGTGCGCGAACTCCGGGCGCTCCATGACGGCGCGGATGCGGGCGTCGGGCGCCGGCTGGGCCGCAGCGGCCGATGCGACGAGGGCCAGGAGAGGAGCGAAGGCGAGCGAACGGCGCAGCGACATGGGAGTGGCCGGGTGGGAGTCGGCACGAACTTGGCCGCCATCGCGCCACGCCGCAACGCGGCCTATCGTTCCCGCATGCGACGTCTCGCCTATCTGCTCGTGTTCGTGGTCCGCGCGGCGCACAATCCCATCATCGCCGACGGCTCGCACTACACCAGCGATCCGGCGCCGCTGGTGGTGGGCGACCGCCTCTACATCCTCACGGGCCGCGACACCGCGCCCCCGGGCGTGAACGATTTCCTCATGCCCGAGTGGCAGTTGCTCGAGACCTCGGACGACCCGCTCGACGGGCGCTGGACGCATCGCCCGCACTTCGTCGCGCCGCAGGACGTCTGGACGTGGGCCGCACCGGGGCGCGCATACGCGGCGCAGATCGTCCGCGGCCCTGACGGCCGCTTCTATATGTACGCCCCGGTGGTGGAGGCCGCGTCGGGCAACCGCGACAAGTTCGCCATCGGCCTCGCGGTCGCCGACGCCCCGACAGGGCCGTGGACCGACGCGCATCCGAGCGGGCCGATCGTGTCGCAGTCGTACCCGGTCGCGAACACCATCCAGAACATCGACCCGACCGTCCTGGTGGACGATGATGGGCGCGTGTTCCTCTACTGGGGCACGTTCGGGCGACTCAAGGGGGTCGAACTCGAGCGCGACATGATGACCTTCAGGGGCGACGTGGTGGATGTGCGTTCGCTCGACGGGTTCTTCGAGGCGCCGTGGCTCTTCAAGCGGCGCGGGACCTACTATCTCGCGTACGCGGCCAACACCGCAGGGCCGACATCCGAATGCACGGAAGCGGTCTATTACGCGTGCATCGCCTACGGCACGGCCGACTCGCCGCTCGGGCCCTGGACCTATCGCGGGGTGCTGCTCGATCCCGTCTCGTCGACCACGTCGCATCCCGGCATCGTCGAGTATCGCGGCCGGTGGTACCTCGCGTATCACACGGCCGACGCGAAGGGAGGCGGACACTTCCGCCGCTCGGTCGCGATCGATGCGCTGGAGTGGGACGACGGCTCGAGCCCCGCGCGCATCCGGAAGGTCGTGCCGACCGGCGGCGCACCGCTCGATCCCACGCCCACCGCGAACATCGCGTCGCATGCCCGCCTCGCGGCTTCGAACGCACCCGTGCCGGTGCAGTACTGGCTCCGCGCGCTCACCGATGGCAAGGTCCGTCGCAATCCGCTGCCACCCGACATGTGGGCCACCTGGACGCCGAACAACCCGCCGCAGCAGTGGGTGCTGGCGGAGTGGGACGCGCCCGTGACCATCGATGCGTCGTATCTGTACTTCTGGGGCGATCGTCCGGCGGGGTCCGGGGTGGGGGTCGCGCCGCCCCGCGAGTGGCACTTCGAGTACTGGGACGGCACCCGATGGCGCCCGGTCGCCGCGCGGTCGGAGTACACGACCACGGTCAACGCCCACGTCGGGCTCGTCTTCGATCCGGTCACGACCCGCTGCCTGCGCGCCGTGTTCGAGGCGTCCACCGACGGGCGCACCTTCGCGGCGGTCGCGGCCCAGGAGTGGCTCATCTTCTCTCGCACGCCCCTGCCGCCGCGCCGCAACTCGCCGCGCGAGGCCGGTGGCCGGGCCTGCCCGCCCTGAGGCCCCCTGCCGGGACCCGTTCGGATGGCGGAACCGGGGGGCCCGTGGCCATACTCAGTGGGTCCGCCCACGTCCCTCCCGGCTCGGTCCCGAAGTGCACGCTCCCGCCCTCCGCCTCCACGAACAGACGCCCCCTGGCGTTCCGGCCATCCGCACGGACGCCGAGGCTCGCGCGCGGGAGCAGGCCGAGCTCATCGAGGCATACTGGAACGACGTCGACGAGCGTGCGCTGTACCTGATGGTCCTGCTGGGCGCCGGGCGGAACAACGAGGCCTTGACGCTCTGTGCCGCGTATCTCGAAGCGGTCGCGCACGCGCTGGTCAGCGCGCGGGGCTCGGAGCCGGCGGCCTTCTCGGACGAGACCGAGGAGCTCGCGAGCGATCCGTACCTCTCGCTCGTGCATCCGCTGCAACTGGTGCGCGTGGTGGCGATGACCGAGGGGCTCTCCAAGTCCGCCCGCCTCTCGCTCGCGCAGACCTTCCCCGGGCCGGAGCTCACCCTGCTCCACCCGTCGCAGGCGCTGGAGACGGTGCGCGCGACGCTCACCTACGCCGAGTCGGAGATCGTCGAGCGGGTGCTCTGGAAGTGCACCATCGCGTACGTGATCTACGACTTCATCCGGACGCAGTCGTTCAAGCGGCGCGAAGGCACGCGCACCATCGGGCTCGGGACGGCCTTCCACGAGGGAAGCGCCGAGTACGACCTGAGCGTCCCCGAACTGGTCGCGCTGCTGCGCGGGATGATCGCCGAGGCGCGCGAGCGCAACCTCGCGAGCGGGACGCTGCCCGAGCCGCAGTAGCGGACCGCCCCGCGCGACGGTACATCTGTCGCGGTCCGGCCTCTCCATCCGAACAGGAACCTCATGTCCAGCGCCTCATCGCGCGGCCTCGTCGCGGCCGTCCTCCTGGTCCCCGTCGCGCTTCGCACCGCGGCCGCCCAGCGCCCCACCACGCTTGCCGGCCGCTCCACGGTGTACGCGCCGACCGGGATGGTGGCGACCAGCCAGCCGCTGGCGTCCGCGGCCGGGCTCGAGGTCCTCCGCACCGGTGGCAACGCGATCGATGCCGCTGTCGCGGCCGCGGCCGTGCTGAGCGTGACCGAGCCGCACATGACCGGCATCGGCGGCGACATGTTCGCGATCATCTGGCTCGCGAAGGAGCAGAGGCTCGTCGCGTTGAATGCCAGCGGCCGCGCCGGTGCCCTCATGACGCGCGAGACGCTCGCCGCGCGCGGGTTCCGCGCCGGATCGCAGCAAGGCGCGATGTCGGTCACCGTGCCCGGCGCGCTCGCCGGGTGGGACCTCCTGCTGCGCACGCACGGGAAGCGCACGCTCAAGCAGGTGCTCGCGCCGGCGATCGGCTACGCGCGCGACGGCTTCCCCGTCACGCCGATCATCGCCGCGCAGTGGGCCAACGAGACCGACTTCCTCAAGCGCGACTCGGCGGCCGCGGCCACGTTCCTCCCCGGCGGCCGCGCACCGCGCGCGGGCGAGTGGTTCCAGAACCCCGACTACGCCCGCACGCTGCAGTCCATCGCCGACGGCGGCATCGCGTCGTTCTACGGCGGCGCGCTCGGGCAGCGGATCGTCGCGCGGCTCTCCGCGCTCGGCGGATTCCTCACGCTCGACGACCTGCGGACGAACGCACCATCGTGGGTCACGCCGATCTCGGCGACGTTCAAGGGCTATCGCGTGTGGGAGCTGCCGCCCAACAACCAGGGCATCGCCGCGCTCGAGATGCTGCGGATCCTCGAGCCGTACGACCTCAAGGCGATGGGCCACAACTCGGCCACGTACCTGCACCACCTGATCGAGGCCAAGAAGCTCGCGTACGCGGACCTCGCGCGCTTCGTCGGCGATGCCGACCATCTCGACATGCCGGCCGCGCAGATGCTCACCGACGAGTTCATCGCCGAACGGCGCAGCCACATGGATGCGACGCGCGCCCAGGAACGTGTGGATCCGGGTCCGCTGCGTACCAGGAGCGAGACCGTGTACCTCACCACGGCCGACGCCGAGGGGAACATGGTCTCGTTCATCAACTCCAATTACGACTACTTCGGCTCGGGCGTCGTCGTGCCGGGCACGGGCTTCGCGCTGCACAATCGCGGCGCGGGCTTCACGCTCGAGCCGGGCCTGCCCAACACCGTGGCGCCGGGCAAGCGGCCGTTCCACACGCTCATCCCCGGCTTCGTCACGCAGGTGGTCGACGGGCGCGAGCAGGCGTACATGAGCTTCGGCCTCATGGGCGGCGGCGTGCAGGCGCAGGGGCACGCGCAGTTCCTCATCAACCACATCGTGTTCGGCATGGACCTGCAGGAGTCGATCGATGCGCCGCGGTTCCGGCATCTCGACGGCCTGCGCGTCGCGCTCGAGGCGCCCGTCACCGATGCGGTGCGCGCGCAGCTGACGGCCATGGGGCATGTGCTCGTGCCGCAGCCGCCGGTGGCGTTCGGCGGGGCGCAGGCGATCATCCGGCTGCGGCGCGGCTACGCGGCGGGGAGCGATCCGCGGAAGGATGGCTTGGCGGTGGGCTACTGAGATGCGCGTGCGCCCGTGCGTCGTCGCGCTCTGGCTCGTCGCATGCGGTGCCCCCGACGCGGCGCCGGGATCGTCCGCGCAGACGCCGGCCGCCGGGGACCGGCCCAACATCGTCGTCGTGCTCGTCGACGACCTGCGGTTCGACGAGTTCGGCGCCGGTGGGCATCCGTACCTCGAGACGCCCAACATCGACCGGCTGGCGAAGGAAGGCGCGCTGTTCGTGAACGCCTTCCACACCGTGCCGCTCTGCTCCCCCAATCGCGCCACGCTGCTCACCGGCCAGTATCCGTCGCGGCACGGGATCATCGACAACCTCGCGCGCGACCTCACGAGCCATCATCTCGAGACGTTCAACATCCCGCTGCAGGCGGCAGGCTATCGCACGGCGTTCCTCGGCAAGTGGCACATGGGGAACGACCCCACGCCGCGGCCCGGCTGGGACTACTGGTCGGCGATGCCGGGACAGGGAGCAGCCGAGGATCCGCAGCTGTTCGAGGACGGGAAGCTGCAGCGCGTGCGCGGCTACACGACCGACCTGCTCACCGACCGCGCCGTCTCGTTCATCCAGCGCGAGCACACACGACCGTTCCTCGTGTACCTCGCGCACAAGGCCGTGCATCCCGACGTGGTGCAGCGCAATGACGGCTCGCTCGACCCCGAGAGCGATCGCGGGTACATCCCCGCTGCCCGGGATGAGGGCCGCTACAGGGACCGCATGTTCCCGCGGCGACAGGCGCGGGGGGAGATCGCGACCGATCTCGAGGGGAAGCCCGTGCTGCGGCATGCGCTCGACCGGCTCGCGCAGTCGATCGCCGCCCCGACCGAAGCCGCGACCGCCGGCGGGGCCGCGACGCCGGTCGACACGAGCGGTCACCAACATCCCGCGCCGCCATGGACCGGCGAGGAGACCATCCGGCGCCGCGCCGAGATGATCGTCGGCGTCGATCGCAGCCTCGGCCGGATCATGGCGACGCTCGACTCCCTCGGCCTCCTCGAGCGGACCCTGATCGTGCTGAGCAGCGACAACGGGTTCTTCTTCGGCGAGCATGGGCTCACCACCGAGCGCCGGATGCCCTACGAGGAGTCGATCCGCGATCCGCTGCTGATGCGGTATCCGCCGCGCATCGCGGCCGGCGCGCGTCCCGATGGACTCGCGCTCACCGTCGACCTCGCGCCCACGCTGCTCGACTTCGCGGGCGTGCCGATCGGCTCACACATCCAGGGACGGTCGCTGGTCCCGCTCCTCGGCGGCACGCCTGCGGACTGGCGGCGGTCGGTGCTCGTCGAGTTCTACACCAACGAGCAGCCGTTCCCGCACCTGCTCGACATGGACTACCGGGCCGTGCGCACGGCGCGGTACAAGTACGTCCATTGGGTGAAGTTCCCCGAGCAGGACGAGCTCTACGACCTCACGATCGATCCGCTGGAGCGCCGCAATCTGGCAGGCGACCCCGGGATGGCCGGCGTACGATCGCAGATGCGGAGTGAGCTGGGGCGCCTCGTCGTCGAGGCGATCGGCATCAGGGAGCGATGAACCGCGCCGGCGGGAGGCGCGCGCGAGATGCCGCGCGCCTCCCGCCGTACGGCTCACGGCCGCGGACGCGGCAGCGCGGTGGGCGGCAGGATGCCGTTCAGCCGCATGTAGTTCGCGAGCTGGCTGTAGTGGTCGGCGAGGTCGAGCGCATGGCCGAGGACCATGTTGATGCGCGGGACCGAGCGCGTGTTGGCGCCCATCCTCACCTCCACCACCTGCCCGATGTTGGCGTCGTTCACCTGTGCCATCGCCGCATCGCAGAACGCGATGGACGCCTTGAGCTTGGCGATCAGCTCGGCG
The DNA here is from genome assembly GCA_964464585.1 of uncultured Gemmatimonas sp. Classification (GTDB taxonomy): domain Bacteria; phylum Gemmatimonadota; class Gemmatimonadetes; order Gemmatimonadales; family Gemmatimonadaceae; genus Pseudogemmatithrix. The sequence goes on from CAYXGS010000004.1 coordinate 68,690, forward strand.
CGCGGCCACGTGGCCTTCACGGAGTCCGCGGTGGTGGTGTCCTTCACGTCGAGCGTCGGCTTCATCGGGCCGAACGCGCCGCAGAAGAGATAGTTGTCGCTCGCGAGGTGCTGGGCGATGTAGCCCACCGTGAGCTGGGCCGGCGTGGGCTTGTAGGCGAACTTCGACTCGGGGATGGAGTCGAACGCCTGCGCGAGGTTGCGGCGCAGCGCCGTGGTGCGGTTCTTGAATGCCGTCGTGATGGGATCGGTGGGCGGACCGGCGGGCGGGGTCTGCTGCGCGGCGAGCGCGGCGGGCACCGCGAGGACGAGGAGGGCGCGGACCAGCGGCTTCATGGGGTCTCCGGGAGAGGGCGGCGGCGGGGGATGTCCGGATTCTGGGTCCGGCCGGGCGGCCGCGCCAGTCAACGCCGCGTCAGGAGTGCGCAAGGAACGGTCCGCAGGGTATAGTCCTGCGACACGTCATCCACCCCGATCTCCTGCCGATGTCCATGCGCCGTGCCGTGCCGTCACTGTTCCTCGTGATGCTCTCCGCTTGCGAACTCGTGGGACCGTCGGACGAGCCGCTCACGTTCCGCAAGCTCTCGGTCGGACACCAGATGACCTGCGGGATCACCATCGACGGCCAGGCGTTCTGCTGGGGCATGGACGGCGTGCTCGGCACGGGCGATGGGCGCGAGCGCCATCGACCGCGCGCGGTCGCGACGGATCGGCGATTCATCGACATCAGCACGGGCGGCGCGCACACCTGCGGGCTCTCCACGGACAGCCTGCTGTTCTGCTGGGGCCGCGACTACACGTCGACCATCCTTGCGACGCCGACGCAGCGCTCGACCATCAAGTTCCGCTCGATCAACGTGGGCGGGTACGAGGTGAGCGTGTGCGGCGTCACCTCCGCGGGCTCCGGATACTGCATGGGGCAGAACGAGAGGGGACAGGCCGGCGTCGGACACACCGCCCCCGTGCTGTCGATGTCACCGGTGCAGACCGGTGCCGTGATCAGCCAGCTGGAGGCGTCGTACCATGGCTGCCTGCTGTCGAGCACCGGCGCCATCCAGTGCTGGGGCTATGCCGGCGAGGGTGCGCTCGGACGGGCCGACACCGCGCTCACGTGCGATCCCGTGCCCTCGTGCTACTTCCCGCAACCGACCACCGTGCCCACCGGTGCACTCGCGTTCGCGAGCCTCTCGGTGGGCGGCGCGAACACGTGCGCGCTCACCACCGCTGGCGCCGCGTGGTGCTGGGGCAGCAACATCGACGGCGAGGTCGGTGCGCCGGCCAACGACATGTGCTTCGGCGTCGCCCCCTGCAACACGCGTCCCGTGGCGGTCACGGGGGGGCTCACGTTCCGCACCATCGTCACGCGCTGGGGCCGGACCTGCGGCATCACGCCGGCGGGAAAGGCGTACTGCTGGGGCGCGAACACCGAAGGCGAACTCGGGACCGGCGATCGCGACGGGCGACTCACGCCCACGGCCGTGGTCGGCGGACACGAGTTCGTGCAGGTGGACCTCGGGACGCGACACACCTGCGGCCTCACGCCCGCCGGGGAGGCGTGGTGCTGGGGGAACAACGTCGCGGGCTCGCTCGGGATCGGTGAATGGGAGTCGGGTCCGCACACGAGACCGCAGCGCGTGCGGGGGCCGTGAGGGCCCGGCCACCGAGCGTGGTCTCCCCTCGCGCGCACCCCTGACATTCGTCACGCCCTGCGCGATACTTCCCTTGGTGCGGACCGGCGGGCCCCGCCGCACGACGTCCGAGGGCCGCCCTCATCCGGAGGTGATCGTCGCATGACTTGGATCAGGACCATACCGCTGGCCGAGGCCGACGACGTGCTGCGCCGCGCCATCGAGGCGCAACGCGCGCTGTATCCCAGGGAGTACGACATGCCGGTGCACCCGACCGGCGATGGCATCTCGGGGATCGTCGCGTCGCACAGCCTCATCCCCAAGGCGCTCGAGCACGCCTTCTCCACCTTCGGCGCGCTCATGGCCCCGGACCTGCCGCTCGACCGGAGCCAGCACGAGATGATCAGCACGATGGTGTCGGTCACCAACCGGTGCCGGTACTGAATCGACTCGCACGCAGAGTTCCTGCGTCGGGTGACACTGGACGAAGCGCTGGTCGGCGCGCTGCAGGAGGACCACACCACCGCGCCGCTCGGCGAACGCGATCGCGTGATGCTCGACTACGTCGTGCAGCTCACGCGCGACGCGACGCGCATCTCGCCGGACGATCATGCGCGGCTGCGGCGCGTGGGGTTCGACGACACGGGGATCCTGCAGATCACGTTGATCGCATCATGGTTCAACTACATCAACCGCGTGGCGGACGCGCTCGGGGTGGGACGCCCCGACCCCTGACGTTCCTCGCGCCGCTCGGCCCACCGTCGCACCGGAGATCGTGATGCCCGTCCGTTCGCTCGCCCGGCACGCTGTCGCCTTCGCCGCCGCGCTCCTCCTGACCGGCTGCGCCACCAATCCCGCGACCGGCCGCTCCGAGTTCATGCTCGTGAGCCAGGACCAGGAGATCGCGATGGGGCGCGCATACGATCCGCAGATCGTCGCGTCGATCGGGCTGTACCCCGACACCGCACTCCAGCGCTACGTGCAGGACCTCGGCGCGCGGCTCGCCGCGACGAGCGAGCGGCCCGGCCTGCCGTGGACGTTCCGCGTCCTCGACGATCCGCAGGTCAACGCGTTCGCGGTGCCCGGCGGCTTCATCTACATCACGCGCGGGATCCTCGCGCACCTCGGCTCCGAAGCGCAGCTCGCCGCCGTGATCGGGCACGAGATCGGCCACGTGACCGCGCGGCACAGTGCGAGCCAGATGAGCCGTGAGCAGCTCGCGCAGCTCGGGCTCGCGGTGGGTGTGGCGCTCGATGAGCGTGTGGCTGCCGTCGCCGACCTCGCCAGCCAGGGCCTCGGCGTGCTGTTCCTCAAGTACGGCCGCGACGACGAGAACCAGGCCGATGCGCTCGGGCTGCGCTACATGCGACGCACCAAGCACGACGTGCGCGAGATGCCGGGCGTGTTCACCATGCTCGCCGCGGTCAGCGAAGCGGCGGGTGCCGCCGGCAAGGTCCCCGCCTGGCTCTCGACGCATCCCGATCCCGCCGATCGCTTCACCCACATCTCCAATGACATCGCGAAGGCGCCGCAGGACACCGTCGGCGTGATCGTCGCGCGCGGGCCGTACCTCCAGCGATTGAGGAACGTCGTCTTCGACGCCGACCCGCGGCAGGGCTACTTCAGCGGGTCGAAGTTCATCCACCCGGCGATGCGCTTCCAGCTGACGTTCCCGGATGGCTGGCTCACGGCCAACGAGGCCGCGGCGGTGAGGGCGATGAGCGCGGAGAAGGATGCCGCGATCCAGCTCAAGGTGGCGGATTCCTCGAGCGCCGACGCGGCGATGCGCGGGTTCGCCGCGACCCAGGGCGTGACCGCCGGCAGCGCGCAACGGGCGTCACTCAACGGGCTCGCGACCGCGGGCACGCCGTTCGCCGCGGTCGCCCAAGGCGACACGCTCCGCGGCTCGGTGCTGTTCGTGGAGCATGCCAGCATGGTGTTCGAGCTCGTCGGCTACGCGGGCAGCGCGCAGTGGGGCGCCCGACAGGCTGTCGTGGACCGCGCGCTCCGCAGCTTCTCGGTGCTCACCGACCGGGCGGCCCTGAACGTGCAACCGCAGCGCCTCGACATCATCACGCTGGACCGGCGCACCAGCCTCGCCGAACTGCTCACGCGACGGCCCTCACCCGTGCCCATCGAGCGGCTCGCCCTCATCAACCAGGTGCGCACGGGCGAACCACTCGCCCCGGGCACCGTGGTGAAATGGGTGGTCGGCACCGCCCTGCCCAAGTAGCCGATCGTGGATCTGCGGACCTGGACCGCCGGGGGGACGCGCACCGCGGTCAACGGACACCGGATCTGGTGGCGGAGCGATGGCGATGGGCCCAGCCTGCTGTTCCTGCACGGTTTCCCCTCGAGCAGCCACGATTGGGCACCCGCCGTCCAGCGCCTGTCCTCGCGGTTCCGCTGCGTCACGGTCGACCTGCTCGGGTTCGGTCAGTCGGACAAGCCGCGACTCTCCTACAGCTACGCCCGGCAGGTCGCGGTGGTCGATGCGATCGCCGCGACGTCCGGGGCGCGGGAGTGGATCCTCGTCGCGCACGACTATTCGACCACGATCGCGCAGGAGCTGCTCGCCCGCGGGGCCCGCGTCGGCGGCGTGCCGATCCGCGGTGCGGTGTTGCTCAACGGCGGCGTGGAACCGTCGCTGCACCGCTCGCGGATGGCGCAGGACCTGCTTGACACGCGTCTCGGACGCATCCTCGGTCCGTGGCTCTTCCCCGAATGGATGTTCAAGAAGCAGATGCGGCAGGTGCTCGGCCGGCCGTCCCGCGTCGCGATGACCGCGATGTGGGAGGCGCTCTCGGCGAACGAGGGGCGCAGCACCCTGCCCCTGCTGCTCCACTACCTCGACGAGCGGCGCCGCTCGCGCCAGCGCCTCATCAAGGCGCTGGTCGAGAGTCCGGTGCCGCTCGGCTTCATCTGGGGCGTGGAGGATCCCGTCTCGGGAGCGCACATCCTCGAGTGGATCCGCGCCAACGTGCCGCGCGCCGACGTGCTCGCGCTCGACGGCATCGGCCACTACCCGCAGATCGAGGCCGCCGAGCCCACCGCCGCGCGGATCGCCGCGCTCGCGGGATCGTGGTCCCGACCCTGACCCACCTACCGGAGCCGACCGATGGAACGCCTCGAGATCCCGTTCAATGGCCACACCATCCCCGCGAGCGTGGGCGGCGAAGGCGAGCGGTGCCTCGTCTGCATCAACGCGGCCCAGATGACGATGGCGGCGTGGAAGGGCGTCATCGGGAGCTTCACCGACGACACGGGCTATCGCCTCGTGCTGTTCAACTTCCCCAATCAGGGACGTGAGGCGACGTTCGACGACGCCCTCGACCTCGCGCAGCAGACCGCGATCGTCGACGCGGTCGTCTCGCACGTCTCCCCCGCGGAGAAGGTCGACATCATCGGCTGCTCGTGGGGCTCGGTCGTCGCGGCGAGCTATGCGGCGCGGCACCCCGCCCGCGTGCGCCGCGTGATGCTCGGCAGCTTCCAGCTCGGCGCCAGCGCGCGGCTCAAGGAGTTCGCGCCCGAGGCGCGGCGCCTCGTCGCGGCGCAGGACAAGCGCGGCATCGCCGAGTTGTTCATCCAGGCCTTCGGTGATGGGCTCACCGAGGCGTACTGCAACGCCATCCGCCGGCAGTTCGAGCACCTGAACGCCGGCGAGATGGCGCAGATCGCGCGGCAGTGCGCCGAGGTGGAAGCGGGCGTGGACCTCAAGGCGATCATCCCCTTCGAGGCGATCACGGCGCGGATCATGATCGTCAACGGCGCGGACGACCCGCTCATCTCCGAAGCGGACAACGCGCGTATCCGGCGCGAGCTCCCCCGCGCCGACTTCCGGGTGATCCCGAGCGTGGGGCACTTCCTGCACATCCAGCAGGCGGCGATCGTCGAGGACTACCTGTCCTTCCTGCAGCGGCGCTCGAGCCAGTTCGTGCGGTTCACCGAGGAGTTCGACCGGGCGCAGCCGCCGGACGCCTGATCCCCGACGCGGTCCCCCACGGCCGGCGCGGTCGCCTCAGTCGTACCGCAGCGCGCGCATGGGCGGCGTCCGACTCGCGCGCAGCGCCGGCACCCACCCCGCGCCGAACGCCACCGCCGCGAGCAGCACCACCGCGAGCGTGAACACCACGGGGTCGTGCCCCTCGAGGCCGAAGAGCATCGACTGCGCCGCGCGCCCGAGCGCGTACGCGCCCAGCACGCCTACCGACGCGCCGATCGCGATCATCCCGCCCACCTGCTTCAGCACCATCCCCTGCACCTGCCGACCGTCGGCGCCGAGGGCCATGCGCACGCCGATCTCGCGCGTGCGCTGCGTGACCGAGTACGCGAGCACGCCGTAGAGGCCGACCGCCGCGAGCAACGTCGCGAGCACCGCGAACGCCGCCGAGAGGATGGAGATCATGCGGTCGAGGAACACGTTCTCGGCGAGCTGCTGGGGCATGGTCTTCAGCTCCTGGACCGGCAGCGCCGGATCGATCGCCTTCATCACCGCCGGGACCGCCGCGAGCAGTTGGTCGCTCGGGAGCGACGTCTTGACGTAGAAGTACATCTGCCCGACCACGCCCTGCTGCTGCCACGGGAGATAGAACACCGGCTGCGGCTGGCTCTTCACGTTGTTGTACTTGACGTCCGGCGCGAGCCCGACGATCTGGATGTTGAGCGAATCGCCCTGCCGGCTGGACCGCGCGATGAACTTCCCCACGGCCTCCTTCCCGAGGTTGAACTTGTCGGCGAACGCCTGGTTCACGATCGCGACCGGCGCGCCGCCGTACAGGTCGGACGGGAGGAAGTCGCGGCCGGAGAGGAGTGGCACGCCGAGCGTCGTGAAGTAACCGGCGCCGATGGCGGTGTAGCGGGAGTTGCAGTCGGTGTCGGGGAGGCACTCGAAGCCCTGCACCAGCACGTTGTTCCCCCAGCTGTCGCCCGAGAGGAGCGGCACCATGGAGCTCGTGACGGCCGTGACGCCGGGCTGTGCGCGCATCTCGTCCTCGATGCGCGCGTACAGGAGCTTCGCCCGCAGCGTGTCGTAGCCGACGCGGAGCGGCGTGACCGAGAAGGTCACCATGCTGTCGATCCGGATGCCGAGGTCCACGCGGCTCACGTTGACGAGGCTCTTGAGGAAGAGGCCCGCCGACACGAGCAGGGCGGTGGAGAGCGCGATCTGCGCCATCGCGAGGCCGGCGCGGAAGCGCGCCGCGGTCCGGCCGCCCGCGATCTGGCCGGCGCCGGCGCGGATGGACGAGATGAGGTCGGAGCGCGTGGAGTGGAGCGCCGGGAACAGTCCGAAGAGGAATCCGGTGGCCACCGCCAGCAGCGCGGCGAAGATCATCACCGACGGCTGGACGGTGAACGCGAGGGACGTCGAGGCCTCCGGCGGCAGCAGGGCCGCGATGCCGCTCAACGTCCACGAGGCGACGAAGATGCTCGCGACCCCGCCGAGGAGCGCCAGCACGACGGACTCGACCAGCAGCTGCGTGACCAGACGGACGCGCGTCGCGCCGAGTGCGAGCCGGACGCCCATCTCGGTCGCGCGGCCCGCGCCCCGCGCGAGCAGCAGGTTGGCGATGTTCGCACACGCGATGATGAGCACCAGCGCGGTGATCGCGAACAGCATGAGCAGCGGTGTGCGCGCTTCGCCTTGCATGTTGCTCTGCCCGCGGTCCCCGGGTTCGACGAGGAACTCCTTCGCCTTGAACCGGGCCATGGTCTGGTCGCTCATGCCCTGCTGGAGCGGGGCCTCGACGTCGGCGAGGATCGGCCGCACGAGCTGGTCGAGGCCCGCCTTGGCCGAGGCGATGCTCACGCCCGGCTTGAGCCGGCCGAAGACGTAGACCCAGTGATCGAGCCGGTTCTCGAGTCCCTTGTAGTTCCCCACCCACACGCGCGACTGCATCGGCACGTAGAGCAGCGGCCGCGAGCCGAGCGTCGTGCCATCGAACCCCTTCGGGGCGACCCCGACGATGGTGAACGAACGGCCGTTCACGCGCAGCACCTGTCCGAGCGCGGACGGTGCGCTGCCGAACCGGTCGGCCCAGAACCGGTGGCTGATCACCGCGACCATGTTGTCGGCGCCCGGCTCGTTGTCCGCCATCGTGAGCAAGCGCCCGAGCGCAGGCTGCAGGCCGAGCGTCGAGAAGAACCCGCCGCTGACCATCACGCCGTCGCCGGTGGTCGGCTCGTCGCCGAGCGCGAGGCTCACGCCATAGATGCGATGCGCCGCGATCCCGGCGAGCACCGTCTGCGCGCGCTCCAGATCGCGGAACATCGGGTAGCTGAGGATGAACCCGTCGCCGCAGCCCGACTGGTTGCACGAGTCGTTGCCCTGGATCGGCCCCGGCAGCTTGAGCGTCACCAGCTCCTCCGGCGCCTGCACCGGCAGCGCCCGGAGCAGGATCTGGTCGAAGAGCGAGTAGATGGCCGCGTTGGCACCGATGCCGAGCGCCAGGGAGAGGATCGCCACCGCCGTGACGAAGGGCGTCTTGAGCAGCGTGCGGAAGGCGAAGCGGATGTCGCGCATCGGTCGGGTGGGTCGAAGGGGCGGCGCCGCAGGGATGGGACCGCGCATGGGCCTGCGGTCCGACTCCGGTGCGACACTACGGCCGTCGCGAGGGTTTGGATCCGGAGTGGCGCGACAGCCCCGCCGGTCGTCCATTTGGTTGGGCCCCCACCCCTCCATGCGCACTCCCACCCCGCCCTCGTCGCCCTCCGAGATCCCGCTCATCGACCGCCTCCGGGCGTCGACCGCGGGCCGCTACACCATCCATTCCGAGCTCGGGGTCGGCGGCATGGCGACCGTCTTCCGCGCCACGGAGATCGCCCTCGAGCGCGAGGTGGCGATCAAGGTCATGTCGGCCGAGATGGCGTCCACGCCCGGCGCGTTCGAGCGCTTCCGCCGCGAAGCCCGGGTGGCGGCGGCGCTGAGCCACCCGCATATCGTCCCGATCTACGCGATCGGCGAGGACCCCAAGCTCGCCTACTTCGCGATGAAGTTCATCGAGGGACGCGGCCTCGACTCGATCCTCAAGAAGGAACCGGTGCAGCCCGTCGAGTCGGTGGTGCGGACCATCGCGACCGTCGGCCGCGCGCTCGCGGCCGCGCACGAGAAGGGCGTCGTCCATCGCGACGTGAAGCCGGCGAACGTGATGATCGGCAACGACGGCTGGATCTACGTCACCGACTTCGGCATCGCCAAGCGCGACGACGCCCAGGGGCTCACGCAGGCGGGGACGGTCATCGGTACGCCGGCGTACATGTCGCCCGAGCAGTTCAACGGCGTGGCGATCACCGGCGCCGCGGACCAATACTCGCTCGGGATCGTCGCGTACGAGATGCTCGCCGGCCGCGCGCCGTTCAACGGCCCCTCGCTCGGCGAGATCATGCGCGGCCACCTGCTCGAGCCGCCGCCGCCGCTCCGCACCCTCCGCGTCGACGTGCCGACCGGCATCGTCGACGTGGTGCACCGCATGCTCGAGAAGGAGCCGGGCAAGCGCTTCCCCTCCCTCGCCGACGCGGCGACGGCGCTCGAAGCCGCCGGCGCCGGCCTGAAGGGTGCGCCGGCGCGCCGCACCGTGCCCACGGCGAGCGCGGGAGTCCCGCAACCGACGCCGCACGGGATCCCCATCGCCACTGCCACGGCCGCCGCCGAGGCGGCGCGGGCGGCGATGAGTCCGACCACGCCGATCCCGCGTTCCAATCCGTCCATCCAGACGAGCGGCGTGCGGCGCACGGGCACCGCGTCGGTCCCGCGGGCACCCGAACCGGAGAAGCGTTCCGGCCCCGCGCTCCTCGTGTTCCTCCTGCTCGCCGCGGCGGGCGGCGGTGGCTGGTACCTCTTCGGCGACGAGGTGCGCGACGCGATGAAGCCGGCACCGGTCGCCGCGATCGCGCCGGTGGCCGACAGCGTGGTCGCTCCCCCAGCGGCACCGGTCGCGGACTCCGCTGTGGCGGGCGCCGACACCGGCACGGCCGCGCGGGACTCCACGACGAAGACCCCCGAGCAGATCAACGCCGAGATCGCCGAGCTCGCCGCGCGCCTCGCCTCGGCGCCTGTCATGGATGCGAACGCTCCGGCCGAGTCGGTCGTCGTCCGCATCGGCAGCCAGACCATGCAGACCGTGCTCTTCGTGAACCAGAACCAGATCGGCATCCTCGGCGGCCAGGGCCTCGTGGGCGTGACCGTGGCGCCCGGTCCGGTGTCGATCTCGGTGCGCAAGCAGAACTGCCAGGCGTGGGATACGACGTTCACGCCGGTCACCGGGCGACGGTACACGTTCGTCGAACGCTCGCCGAAGTGCTGAGATGAAACCCTTCGAACGCCTCGGCGACGCCCACACGCCCGACGGCACGCGCCTCGAGTTCTTCCGCCATGACGGCTCGTACCTCATCCGGGCCGGCGGCGTGGAGCTGATGTCCACGCGGCGGCACCTGTCGGAGGACCGGCTCGCCGAGGTCGCGTGCGCCGGGCTGCGCGACCATCCGAAGGCGCGTGTCCTCATCGGCGGACTCGGGCTCGGCTTCACGCTCCGCGCCGCGATGGCGCACCTCGGCCCCGACGCGGAGATCGTCGTCGCCGAACTGATGGCGGAGGTGATCGCGTGGAACACGGACCCCGCGTATGACATCTCGGTGAAGGCCATCGCCGATCCGCGCGTGCGGATCGTGCACGCCGACGTGTACCAGGTGCTGGCGGACAACCCGCAGGGCTTCGACGCGATCATGCTCGACACCGACAACGGTCCCGAAGGGATGATCATGTCGGAGAACGACCGGCTGTACGCGATGCGCGGTGTGCAGCTGACCATCGCCGCGCTGCGGCCACCCGGCGTGATCGCCTACTGGTCGGTGGGCGAGGACAACCGGTTCGTCGACACCCTGCAGCGCGCCAAGCTCCGGGTGGAGACGCTGCGCGAGCACGCGCACGGCACCCGTGGGGCGAAGCACCTGATCTTCGTCGCACGGCCGAAACGAGAGGAGTGACGGGCGTTCGGCGATGGAATCTCCATTGATTCCGCCCGCCGGAGAGGATAAGCTCTGCGACCGACTCGCTCCGTGCCCCCCGCGCGGACGGTCGGTCCACCCCCGGAGCCCTCGTGCCGCACGTGCCCGCGACGCAGTTGACGGCGATCGACTATGTCCTGATGGCGCTGTACTTCGCCGTCGTCCTCGGGATCGGCTTCGCGCTCCGCCGCCGCACACGCACGGCGAACGACTTCCTCCAATCCGGCCGGTCACTCCCCCCGTGGGTGACCGGTCTCGCGTTCCTGTCCGCCAACCTCGGCGCGCAGGAAGTGATCGGGATGGGCGCGTCGGGGGCGAAGTACGGCATCGCGACCGCCCACTTCTATTGGGTGGGCGCGATCCCCGCGATGGTGTTCGTCGCGCTCTTCATGATGCCGTTCTACTACGGCTCGCGGGCCCGCTCCGTCCCCGAGTACCTCAAGCTCCGGTTCGACGAGAAGACCCGCACGCTCAACGCCGTGAGTTTCGCGGCGATGACGATCTTCTCGTCGGGCATCTCGATGTACGCCATGGGCAAGCTGTTCAACCTGCTGCTCGGGTGGAGCTTCAACACGAGCGTGCTCGTCTCGGCGGTCATCGTGCTGGCGTACGTGTTCGCCGGCGGACTGACGAGCGCCATCTACAACGAGGTGCTGCAGTTCTTCATGATCGTCTTCGGCTTCGCGCCGCTCGTGTTCCTGGGGTTGCGCGAGGTAGGCGGCTGGAGCGGACTCACCGCGCGCCTCACGGAAGCGGCCGCGACGCGCGGCTTGCCGGCCGGGTCGTACACGCACGCCTGGCAGGGCATGGGCAACGCCGGGACGAACGCCATCGGCGTCGAGTGGTTCGGGCTCGTGATGGGCCTGGGCTTCGTGCTCAGTTTCGGCTACTGGTGCACCGACTTCCTCGTGGTCCAGCGGGCGATGGCGGCGGACTCGATGACCGCGGCACGTCGCACACCGCTGATCGCCGCCGTGCCCAAGATGCTCTTCCCCTTCCTCGTGATCCTGCCGGGCATGATCGCGCTCGCGCTCACGAGCGTCGCGGGCGGCGACGCGAGCGCGGGGATCATCCCGGCCAAGCTGACCGAGGCCGGCGCGCCGATGATCGACGCGGCGGGGCGCGCCGTGCTCGACTACGACCTCGCGACGCCGATGCTGCTGATCAAGCTCTTCCCCGAGGGGATGCTCGGCCTGGGCCTCACCGCGCTGCTCGCGAGCTTCATGAGCGGCATGGCCGGCAACGTGACCGCCTTCAACACGGTGTGGACCTACGACATCTACCAGAGCCACATCCGGACGCATGCGTCGGACGACCACTACCTGTGGATGGGCCGCGCGGCGACGGTGGGCGGCGTGCTGCTGTCGGTGGCCGCGGCGTACGTGGCGGGCGCGTTCAACAACATCATGGAGCTGCTCCAACTCGTGTTCGCGTTCGTGAACGCGCCGCTCTTCGCGACGTTCGCGCTCGGGATGTTCTGGAAGCGCTCCACCGGGCACGGCGCGTTCTGGGGGCTCGTCGCGGGGATGGGCGGCGCGGCGCTGCATCATGGGCTCACGCTCGCGGTGGGCGCCGTGCCGGGCGTGAAGGGCGGCTTCTTCGGGCTCGTGCACACCTATCCGAGCGAGATGGCCCAGACCTTCTGGACCGCGATCATCGCGTTCACGGGCTGCACCGTGGTGACGATCGCGGTGAGCCTCATGACGCGGCCGCGCGCCGATGACGAGCTGACGGGACTGGTGTATGCGCTGACCCCCAGGCCGTCCGACGGCGCGCTCGCGTGGCACCAGCGGCCCGCGGTGTTCGCCGTCGCGGTGCTCGCGATGACGCTCGCGCTCAACCTCCTCTTCGCCTGAGGCCCGACCGACATGAGCGATGCGATCCCCGGACTCGACCTGCGTGTGCCGATCGGCGGGCTCTTCGTGGCCAACGGCGTGATCCTCGCGGGGTACGGACTCTTCACGGCGGGCGACGCGGCGATGTATGCGAAGTCCGGTGGACTGAACATCAACCTCTGGTGGGGCGCCGCCATGCTCGTGACGGGCGCGTTGTTCCTGCTCCTCGCACGGCGTGGGGCGGCGCGCGGCGGTGGCTGACGGTGGCCGTGCCATGAGGACGGCGATCCGGCGGATCGGGCGCGCCGGGCTCGCGTGGCTGGCCGCTCCGGCGCTCCTGGCGCAGGACGCCTCCAGCACACCGGTCCGGGTGGACGCGCAGGGCGTGCTGCGGTGGAGCGCCACCGGGACGGAGGTCGCGCTCTTCGGCGTGAACTACGCCGCGCCGTTCGCCTACGACTACCAGTCCATCAAGGCGCTGGGCCTCGACCCGAAGGCCGCGATCGACGCCGACGTCTCGCACCTCGCGCGGCTCGGTGTGGACGCCTACCGGATCCACGTGTGGGACAAGGAGGTCACCGATTCGCTCGGGAACCTGCTCGCGAACGACCATCTCGACCTCTTCGACTACCTGCTGTCCCGGCTCGAGGCGCGTGGCATCAAGGTGATCCTCACGCCCATCGCGTGGTGGGGGCCGGGGTATCCGGCGCCCGACCATCCGTCGCCCGGCTTCGCCAATCGCTACAGCAAGCCGCAGATGCTGGTCGATCCGGTCGCCCGCCGCGCCTCGGCGCGGTACCTCGGGCAGTTCGTGCGGCACGTGAATCCCTACACGGCCAGGAGCTACGGCGACGATCCGAACATCCTCGCGATGGAGATCTTCAACGAGCCGTGGCACGATCTCGCCCCGCCGACCGAGACCACGCGGTACATCGACGAGATGGCCGGCGCGCTGCGGCGCGCCGGGCTGGCGAAGCCGATCTTCTACAACATCAGCGAGCACTACACGCCGGCGCACGGCGCGGCGGTCTGTGCCGCGGACATCCAGGGCGTGAGCGCACAGTGGTACCCGACCGGCCTCGTCCGCGGCGAGATGCTCCCCGGGAATCCGCTCCCCAACGTCGACCGCTACCCGCTCCCGTGGAAGGACACGCCCGCCTGCGCGAACAAGGCCCTGATGGTCTACGAGTTCGACGGCGCGGACGTGAACATCCCGGTGATGTATCCGGCGATGGCGCGCGCGTTCCGCGGCGCAGGGTTCCAGTGGGCGACGCAGTTCGCGTACGACCCGATGGCGGTGGCGTACTCCAACACGGAGTACCAGACGCACTTCCTCAACCTCATCTATGCGCCGGCGAAGGCGATCAGCTTCCTCATCGCCGGAGAGGTGTTCCGGCAGACGGCACGCGGGTTCGATGCGGGGGTCTACCCCGCCAGCGAACGCTTCGGGCGGTTCGACATCTCCTACGCGCGGCAGTCGTCCGAGTACGCGTCGGACACGATGATCGCCTACACCGGCACGACGGAGCTCGCGCCACCGCAGCCCGCGACACTCCAGCACATCGCCGGCGTGGGGTCGAGCCCGGTGGTCTCGTACACGGGGACGGGCGCGTACTTCCTCGACCGGCTCGCCGACGGCGTATGGCGCCTCGAGGTGTACCCTGACGCGGTGCCGGTCGAGGATCCGCACTCGCGCGGGAGCCTGCGCCGCACGGTCACCCGCGTGTATCACACCCCGCAGCGCATGCGCGTCACCCTGCCGGGGCTCAAGCTCGGGTTCGGCATCCGGGGCCTCAACGAGGGGAACACGCGCATCGGCACCGCGCGCGGCGACATGATCGACGGCCTGATGCCCGGCGCGTACCTGCTCGTGCGGAGCGACGTCAACGCCTCGGCGTTCACGCCCGCGACGCGCTACGGCAACCGGTCGCTCGGGGAGTTCTACGCGCCGCCGTCAAGCGCCGGCGGAACGGTGGTGCGGCACACCGCACCACCGGGCATCGCGGCGAACGAGGCCGCGACGGTCACCTTCCGCATCGTGCGCCCCACGCGCCCCGATTCGGTCGTGCTCTTCCACCGGCAGGTCGGCTGGTCCGCCTTCGCCCGCGCGGGCACGCTCGCCCCGCGCGCCAACGTCGATCCATACTCGTACACCGGCCGGCTCCAGGCCACGCCGCAGACCGGCGCGCTCGAGTACGCCATCACGCTCTACGATTCGTCACGCGCGACCACGTACCCCGGCGAGGCGGAGGGACGACCGGGGCGCTGGGACTTCACGGGCACGCAGTCATGGACCACCCACGTGGTGTCGCCCACCGCCCCGATCGTGCTCTTCGATGGCGACCGCGACCGCTCGCGCGTCGTCGACCCGGGGTACATCCCCGGCGTGCGCTGGCGCTCCGAAGTGGTCGCGGCATCGCTGCCTGAGCGCAACGCCTGGGCCTTCAGCGTCGACTCCTTCGGTCCCACCGCGTCGCATGTCGCGGCCCGCACCATGCTGCGGGAGGCCACCATGGACCTGCTCGGCGCTGCCGCCAACCGCAGCGCGTCCGGCGCGGCGATCCGCGTGCGGGCCCGTGCGCCTCTGGGGGCAGCACCGGGTGCCTCGACCCGTGTCGAGATGGGCGTGATCCTGAAGGACGGCTCCGCATGGGGCACGGCGATCACCGTGACCGGCCAGTGGACGGAGATCGAGGTGCCGTTCAGTTCGCTCGCGCGTGTGCCGCTCGTGCTGCTGCCGCGACCCTATCCCACGTTCCTGCCGTACGACCTCATGGTCGCGTCCACCGCGACAGGACCTGCGACCGTGCTCCTCGAAGGGATCCAGTGGGGTCTGCCGCGGCCGCCCGTCGCCGGGCCGGGCGCCGCCACCCGGATCGAGGTCGAGTGGGTCCAACTCGTCTTCACCCCGTAACCGGACCGCACACATGGAACGCCGTGACTTCGTCGCCAGCCTCGCGGCCGGCAGCGGCGCGCTCGCTGCCGGAAGCGACGCGCTCCTCCGGGCCGTCGCCGCGCCGGCCCGCGGCACGGAGCGCCTCGAGCGCGACTGGCGATTCAAGCGACTCGACACGCCGGATGACTCACTGGCGCCAGCCAGCGCCGCGTTCGACGATGCGGCATGGGACCGCGTCTCGCTGCCGCACACGGCGCACGTCGAGCCGCTCGTCACGGGCGCGCCGGGCACGCCCACGTTCCAGTGGCAGGGCATCTGCTGGTACCGCCGGACGATCACGCTCGACCCGGCCGCGTCGGCCGCGTGCACCTGGCTGCGCTTCGGCGCGGCGATGAACGTCGCCGACGTCTGGCTCGACGGGGAACCGCTCGGCCGCAACCTCGGCGGGTGGACGCCGTTCGTGTTCGATCTCAGCGCGCGACTCGTGCCGGGCGTGCCGGCGGTGCTCGCCGTGCGGCTCGACAATCGCGACGACCCGGCCACCGGTCCCAAGCCGCTCGCCGACCTCGACTTCAACATGTACGGCGGGCTCTACCGCATGGTGGAGCTCGTCACCAAGGACCAGCTGCACATCACCGACCCGATCCTCGCCGACCGTGTGGCGAGCGGCGGGGTGCTGGCGCGCACGACCGCGGCGAGCCCGGCACGCGCGACGGTGCACGCACAGGTCCACGTGCGCAACGCGTCGCCAGGGGCGCGCGCCTTCCACGTCCGGTTCCGGCTCGACGATGGCGACGGACGCACCGTGGCGGCCGAGACCCTTCTCGCGCTGACCCTCGACGCCGGCGGTGACCGTGACATCACCGCCGAGCTCACGGTCGAGCGCCCCGCGCTCTGGCACCCGCGCTCCCCTGCCCTCCACACGCTGCACATCGAACTCGTCGCCAACGGCCGCGTGATCGACGCCGAGCGCACGCGCATCGGGTTGCGGCACTTCGAGGTCGGGGCCGGCGGACTGCGGATCAATGGCGAACGCCTCTTCCTCCGTGGCACCAACCGGCACCAGGACTACCCGTACGTCGGCTACGCGCTCTCCGACGATGCGCAGTATCGCGACGCACGTCTCATCAAGGAGGCCGGGTTCGACTACATCCGGCTCTCGCACTACCTGCATGCGCCCGCCTTCATGGACGCGTGCGACGAACTCGGCCTCTGCGTGATGAACGCGATCCCCGGGTGGCAGTACTTCAACCGCACCGACCCGGCCTTCACCGCGCGACAGTACGAGAACGTGCGCCGGATGATCCGACGTGACCGCAACCATGCCTGCGTGCTCCTCTGGGAGACATCGCTCAACGAGACGATGATGCCGCCCGAGTTCATCGCACGCACGCAGGCGATCGGGCACGAGGAGCTCCCGGGGGACCAGATGATCACCTGCGGCTGGTCGCCCGGGTACGACGTGTTCATCCAGGCGCGGCAGCACGGCGGCTGCGTGGAGGTGAGGGACAGGGCGTGCGTCGTGAGCGAGTACGGTGACTGGGAGTACTACGCGCAGAACGCGGGCCTGGATCAGACCGACTGGAAGAACCTCGCCGCCGACGACGCCAACAGCCGCCAGCTCCGCTGGCACGGCGAGAAACGCCTGCTCCAGCAGGCGACCAACTTCCAGGAGGCGCACAACGACGACCGGAAGACGATCGCCTTCGCCGACGGGCTCTGGGTGATGTTCGACTACAACCGCGGCTACGCACCGGACATCGAGTCGTCCGGATGCGCCGACCTGTTCCGTGTGCCGAAGTTCTCGTACCACTTCTTCCGCTCGCAGCGCGACCCGGGCGAGCGGTTCCGCGATGCCGCCGCGGGGCCGATGGTGTTCATCGCGAGCCACTGGACGCCGGCGTCGTCGCTCGCCGTGCGGGTGTTCAGCAATTGCGATGAGGTCGAGCTCCGGCTCGACGGGCGTCCCATCGCCCGTCAGCGCCCGGACCGCGACCGACTGTCGACGCACCTCGCGCATCCGCCCTTCACGTTCCACGTGCCGGCCTTCCGCGCCGGCGTGCTGGAGGCGGTCGGGTTCCTGCGCGGCGGCCCTGGGACGCGGGACCGGGTGCAGGCGCGCCATGTGGTGCGGACGCCCGGCGCACCGAACGCCCTGCGCCTGACGATCGACCACGCGGGACGACCGTTCGGCGCGCGCGGGAAGGACGTCGCGTTCGCCCACGCCTCGCTGCTCGACCCGCAGGGCACACTCGCGGTGGAGGCCTGGGAGAACGTCGCATTCGGCGCGACCGGCGCCGTCAGCCTCATCGGAGCGAACCCGTACTCCACCGAGGCGGGGATCGCGAGTACCGTGGTGAGCACCGAGCGGGCGGGTGCGCGCGGCACCCTCTACGCGCTCGCGCTCGTGCCCGAGGCGGGACGCGCGCGCGTCCTCGGCGCATCGCTCGACGTCGGCGGCATCGTGCCGGTGCCGGCCGGCGGACGCGACGCCGGCGCGTTCAGTCTCCATGCGACCACCGACGGCTCCGCGCCCACCGCACGTGCGCCGCGGGTCCGGGAGCCGCTCGTCGCCAGCCGCGCGCTCCGCGCCGCGCTCTGCGTCGGGGACCGCGTGATCGCGTCCCTCGATGCGAGCGCGCCCAAGTTTCGCGTCGCGGGCAGCACCGCGCCCACGCAACCGCATCCATGACCGACCACGCGGCCCTCCCCGCCCCGGCCCTCGCCGTGCTGCGCGACTTCCGGGCGCGCTTCGGCACCACCCCAGAGCACCTCGTCCGCGCGCCCGGCCGCGTGAACCTCATCGGCGAGCATACCGACTACAACGACGGTTTCGTGCTCCCGCTCGCCATCGAGCGCGCGGTGTGGATCGCCCTCACCGCGCACGAGTCGCCGACGATCGACATCACGGCGCTCGACAAGCGGGAGAGCGGCCGGATCGATCTGACGCAGTTCGACCGGGGCGGGCCGAGCTGGCTGGAGTACCTCCGCGGCGCCGCGTGGGCGCTCGCCCGGTCCGGCGCGCCGCTCACCGGCTGGCACGGCGTCATGGCCGGGGATGTCCCGCTCGGCGCGGGGCTCTCGTCGAGTGCGGCGGTGGAGCTCGCGACGTTGCGCGCGTGCGCTGCGGCGGGCGCGCTCGATTGGTCCGCGCCCGATATGGCCCGGCTCGGCCAGCGCGCCGAGAACGAGTGGGTCGGCGTGCACTGCGGCATCATGGACCAGATGATCTCGGCCACCGGCCAGGCGGGGCACGCGGTGCTGATCGACTGCCGCACGCTCGCGCTCAAGCCCGTGCCGCTGCCGACGGACGTGGTGGTGGTGGTGATGGATACCGCGACCCGACGCGGGCTCATGGATTCGGCATACAACGAGCGCCGTGTCCAGTGCGAAGCGGCGGCGCGCCACTTCAAGGTCGCGGCGCTGCGCGACGTGTCACTCGCGCGCTTCGCGGCGGAGGCGGACGCCCTCGACGCGGTCACGCGCCGGCGCGCGCGTCACGTGATCAGCGAGAACGCCCGTACCGTCCGCGCGGCCGACGCGCTCCGTGCGGGCGATGCCGCGACGGTCGGCCGGCTGATGGACCTGAGCCACGAGAGCCTGCGCGACGATTTCGCGGTCTCGAGCCCGGCGCTCGACACGATCGTGGACATCGCCCGGCAGCAGCCGGGATGCCTCGGGGCGCGCATGACCGGCGCGGGGTTCGGCGGCTGCGGGGTCGCGCTCGTGCGGCGCGAGGCCGCCGCGGCGTTCGTCGCCGCCGTCCGCGAGGAGTACCACGCCGCGGCGGGACTCGAGCCCGCATCGTACGTGACGACCGCGCACGCGGGGGCATCGGCGATCGCCGCGCCGGAAATCGATATCTTCCGCACATGACGACACTCCGTGCACGCGCCGCCCTCGCGGCCCTCGGGATCCTCACGCTCGCGCCGGCCGCCCGCGCGCAGACCGTCCGCCTCTCGTATCCGCCGTCCGCCGCATCCGGCCCCATCACCGGTCGCGCCTTCGTCTTCATCTCGCGCACCGACCGCACCGAGCCGCGGCGCCAGTCCGGCGCCCAGCGCACCAGCGAGCCGTTCTTCGGCGTCGACATCGAGGCGCTCAAGCCGGGTCAGGAGGTCGTCTTCGACAAGGACGTCCTCGGCTTCCCGCTCACGTCGATCTCCCAGCTGCCGGCCGGCGAGTACTTCGTGCAGGGCCTGATCCTCCCCTATACGCAGTTCAGGCGCAGCGACGGGCACACCATCTGGGCGCACATGGACGCCGGCGAGGGGCAGCGATGGAACAACGCACCCAACTCGCTCGTGAGCGAGGTCATCAAGGTCCGCATCGACCCGGCCCGCCGCACCAACGTCTCGCTCTCGCTCACCAAGGTGCTGCCGCCGGTCGCGCGCCTCGCCGACACCGAGTGGGTCCAGCGCTTCCGGATCCGCTCCGAGCTCGCGAGCCGCTTCTGGGGGCACGACATGGAACTCGGCGCCGTCGTGCTGCTCCCCAAGGGCTACGCAGAGAACACCGCCAAGCGGTATCCGGTCGTCTACACGATCGGGCACTACAGCGACCGCGCGCCGTTCGGCTTCACGTTCGAAGGCTGCGACCGTCCGGAGACGGCCGAGGCGCGCGCGGCGCGGCTCGCCCGCTCGGCGCGCGAGCCGGGCTGCGACTTCCAGCAGGCGTGGACCTCGGGACGGACCCCCGAGTTCATCGCGGTGTTCATCCAGCACACCACGCCCTACTACGACGACAGCTACGCGCTCAACTCGGCGAACAACGGTCCGTACGGTGACGCGATCACCCGGGAACTCATCCCCGAGATCGATCGCCGCTATCGTACCATCGGCGCGCCCTACGCGCGCACCCTCACCGGTGGCTCGACCGGCGGATGGGACGTGCTCGGCCTCCAGGTGCACTATCCCGACGTGTTCGGCGGTGCGTGGTCGCTCTACCCGGACCAGCTCGACTTCCGGAACTACCAGTTCGGCGACATCTACGCCGACAGCAACGCCTTCGTGCGCGCCGACGGCTCGTGGCTGCCGCGCGAGATCCCGTCGTCGCGCTCCCCGGAGGGCCTCACCGACCTCACCGTGCGCGAGGAGAACCAGGCGGAGGCGGTGATCGCGTCGCATGGGCGATCGGGCGGCCAGTGGGACGGATGGCAGGCGGCGTGGGCGCCTGTCGGTCCCGACGGCTACCCCGCCCCGCTCTGGGACAAGCGCACCGGGCGCATCGACCGCGCGGTCGCCGAGCAGATGCGCGAGCAGGGCTACGACCTCCGCGCCTACGTCGAGCGCCACTGGAGTCGCATCGGACCGCAGCTCGTCGGGAAGATCCACGTGGCGGTCGGTGACATGGACAACTACTTCCTCAACCTCGGCGTCTATCGCTTCGAGACGTTCCTCGAGAGCACGAAGGAGCCGGGCAAGGGGCCGTACTACGCGGGCACGTTCGAGTACGGGCGTCCGCTCAAGCCGCATGGCTGGCAGCCGTGGAGCAACCAGGAACTGCTCCGGATGATGATGCGGCAGGTCGAGGCGAACGCGACGCGGCCTTGAGCGTCCGCTGACGTGGTCCGGGGCGCGTGGTCAGGCCCCCGGCCGCGCCACCCAGTCGCGATACGCGCGCTTGAGCCGGTCCTGGAAGTGGTGCACGCCCAGTTCCGCGTCGACGGAGAACCGCCCGCGGTCGTACGCGCGCGAGCCCAGTCCGCGCTGCACGTGCACGCAGATGTCCATGTCCTCGCGCTGGATGCGGTCGCTGTACTCGAGGTCGTCCGCGATGGCCGCCGCTGCGGCGGGGCCCGAGGCGTCGCGATAGAAGAACCCGAACTCCACGCGGCAGCGGTCGTGCGCGAGCGGCACCACGAGATTCGTCTGCACCCGCCCGGGAAGGATGTTGAGCATGTAGTTGGGGAACACGCTGAAGTAGTAGGCGTTGTCCCCCGGCCGGATGTCGTACGGCGCGTCGCCCGCGGCGAGCGGGCTCCACTGCAGCGAGTACTCCTCGAAGACCTCCGTGCGGTACTGCCGGAAGTCATAGAGCTTCATCAGTTCGGGATGCACGTAGGGGACGTGGTAGCCCTCGAGGAAGTTGTCGACGTAGACCTTCCAGTTGCACGCCACCTCGTAGTCGACGCGCTTCACGAAGGTCATCGCGTCGAGCCGCACCGGCGCGAAGCGTTCGGCGACCCCCGCCATGACCTGCGCGAGCGGTGTGGCATCGGCATCGAGGTTGACGAACACCTGGTCCTGCCACGTCTCCACGCGGACGGGCACGAGGCCGTAGTCCTTCTTGTCGAACAGGTCGACGCGGTCCCAGCGCGGCACGCCGCGCAGCGAGCCGTCGAGGAGGTACGTCCAGCCGTGGTACTGGCAGGTGAGCGCCTTCACGCAGCCCGTCGTCTCGGTCGCGAGCGGGCCGCCGCGGTGCCGACAGACGTTGTAGAACGCGCGGAGCGCGCCCTCCTTGTCCCGCAGCACGAGCACCGGACTGTCGGCGACCGTGCATGTGAAGTACTCGCCCGGGCCGCGCACCTGTCCGAGGTGCCCGACGCCCTGCCAGGTCCGCGCGAAGATGGCGTCGCGGTCGAGGTCGTGGAACGCGGGGTCCGTGTACCACGCGGACGGGATGGTCCACGCGCGCGCGATGGGCGTGTGCGCGAGATCCTCGGCCCGCAGCGACGGGTACGTGGCCGGTCTCATCGCGCGCGTCCTCGCGCCCACAGCCAGTGGATCGGCACCGCGCTCAGCGTCGCGGCGATCCCGATCGCGGCACGCTGCGGATTGTCGACCATCGTGTTCACCACGATGACCAGTGCCGAGAGCACGAACACGATGGGCGTGAACGGATAGCCCGGCACCCGCATCGGGCGCGGCGCGTCCGGTTCGCGCACACGGAACACGATGAGCGCCGCACCACCGAGCCCGTAGAAGACCCACGCGATGAACACCACGTAGGTGAGCAGCGCGTTGAAGCTCCCGGTGAGCGCGAGCACCGTCGCCCACGCCGACAGCGCGATGATCGAGGTCGCCGGCGTGCCGAACCGCGGGTGCACCTCGCCGAGCCGTCGGAAGAACACGCCATCCGCGGCCATCGCGTGGAACACGCGCGCCGCCGTGAGCAGCAGCGCGTGCGTCGCGCTGATGATCGACACGAGCACCGGGATCGCGACGAGCTTCGCGGCGAGCGGCCCGAACACGGCGCCCACCGACTCGGACGCGACGGCCGTCGACGTCGCGAGGCGCTCGGGACCGAGCGCCGCGAGGTAGCCGACGTTCACGAGCACGTAGATCGCCACCAGCGCGAGCGTGCCGAGCACCAGCCCGCGCGGGAAGTCCCGCTGTGGCTCCATCACCTCGCCGCCCACGAAGGTCGCGTACTGCCAGCCCTCGTACGCCCAGAGCACGGAGACCATCGCGAGCAGCGCGCCGGAGACCACCGGTCCGTCCGCCGGCGCCGGCCAGACGGGGGTCGCACTCGACCACCCCGTCCCCAGCGACGGCAACGCGACGATGAGCAAGGCCAGCACCCCGACCTTGAGCAGCACCGCGATGCCGAGCGCGTTGGTGCTCGCGCGCGTGCCCCGCACGTTGAGCACGGCGAGCGCGGCGATGATCGTCACCGCGACGGCCTTCTTCCCCACCGCACCGAGCGGCAGGACCGCGGCGAGGTTGTCGCCCGCGCCCACGGCGAGCGTCGCCATGCTCCCGCTCGCGATCACCACGAAGAGCGTCCAGCCGAACACGAACGCCGTGGTCCCGCCGAACGCATCACGCAGATAGGCATAGAGCCCGCCGGCGCCCGGGCGCGAGCAACCGAGCTCGGCATAGGTCAGCGCGCCGAGCAGCGTGAGGAGGCCACCGCCCAGCCAGACGAGCATCGCGACACCGACGGAGCCCGAGCTCCGCAGCACGCCGCCCGGCGTGAGGAAGATGCCCGACCCGATCACCGCACCCACCGTGATCACCGCGACGTCGCGCGCCGTGAGCGTCCGCGCCAGCGCGCGGTCGCGCGCACCGGTCGCGGCACCGGTCACGGCGCCGCTCGCGCCCGAAGCCATCACACCCGGGCCGCGCGCGCCGCGGCGAGCCGGTCCGCCACGCGGTCGGTGAGCTCGCGCGCGGTGAACGGCTTGGTCAGCAGGTCGTCCTCGGGGCGCAGTCCGCCTTCCGCGGTCACCACGTCCTTCGGGTAGCCGGAGATGAACAGCATCGGCAGGCCGGGGATCCGCGACTGCACCGCCTCGGCGAGCTCGGGGCCCGTGAGGCCCGGCATCGTCACGTCGCTCACCAGCATGTCGATCGACTCCCCGTCGGCCATGATCGTCCGGATCGCCTGCAGGCCGTCGGGCGCGAGGAGCACGCGATGCCCCGCGCGCTGCAGGATGCGCGCGACCACGGTGCGCGTGCTGTCATCGTCGTCCACCACGAGGATCGTCGACCCACCGCGCGCGCGCGGCTCGCGCGGCAGCGGCGAGAACGGATGCTCGTCGAGCGGCGCGTCGACCAACGGCAGGACGATGAGGATGGCGGTCCCCTTCCCGACGGCCGACTCGATCGTCACCGTGCCGCCGCTCTGCAGGATGATCCCCTGCACGGCGGCGAGGCCGAGCCCGGTGCCATGCCCGCGCGACTTGGTGGTGAAGAAGGGCTCGAACGCGCGCGCGGCCGTCTCGGCGTCCATGCCCATCCCCTCGTCCTCGATGCGCAGCCGCACCTGGCCGGGACCGCCGGAGGTCGCCTCGCGACGCACGGTGATGACGCACCGGCCGCCACCGGGCATCGCGTCGCGCGCGTTGGCGACGAGGTTCACCAGCGCCTGCTCGATCTGCGCCGCGTCGATCCGCACCCGGCAGTCGGGCTCGAGGTCGAGCACCAGCTGCACCCGGTCGCCGACGATCGGCTGGAGCAGCCGCTGGCGCTGCGCGACCAGCGCCGAGAGGTCGAGCACCGTGGGGTGCGCGACGTCGCGCCGGGCGAACGCGAGCAGCTGCCGCGTGAGGCTCGCCCCGCGCTCCTGTGCCGCGAGGACCTCGTCGAGGAGCGTCGCCCGCATCTCGGCATCCGCCTCGTCGCGCGCGAGCTCGGCCGAGCCGCTGATGGCCATCAGGAGGTTGTTGAAGTCATGCGCGATGCCGCCGGCCAGCTGCCCGATCGCCTCGAGGCGCTGCGAGTGCGCCTGCTGCTCCTGGGTGTCCCGCTGCGCGGCCGCGGCCCGCTCACGCTCCTCGACCTCGCGGCGCATGAGCGCCTCGACCTCCTGCTCGCGCGCGCGCGCGAGCTCCACCACGCGCCGCAGCGTGGAGAGGCTGATCGCGACCAGCCCCCACGTCGCGAACGTCACGAGCGCCTGGACCGCGAGCCAGTACGCGGATCCCACCCCGAACGCCCCGGAGGCGAACGCCGGCGACTGCCGCAGCAGCAGCGGCGTGGAGACGATCGACGCGAGCGTGAATCCCAGGCCCGCCGTCGCGCCGAACGTCAGGCTCACGGCGATCACGAGGACCGGCACCGCGACGAGCCCGACCGACGGGAACACCGGCGTCGTCGCGAAGGCGATGTGGACCTCGAGCACGCACGCGATGGCCGCGAGGGCGGCGCCGAGCCGCGCGCGCCCCGAGAGCACGATCGCCAAGGCGATCCAGCACACGACCGCGGCGACGGCCGACGTCCACGGCGAGATGAGGGTCGCGGCGGTCTGGAGCAGGACGAGCATGGTCGCGACCCCGGTGTACGCGACCGCGCCGAGGAACACCCCCCACGTGGCCCAGCGCCGGAAGTCCCGCGGGGCGAGCGCCTCGAGCTCGAAGAGCGAGAACGACTTCATCCCTGAAAGGTGGGGCCTCTGGGCCGGTCTTGGCGAGGGGACTGCTCGCTCGTGACACCTGCAGCGCTTGCGCGGGTATCCCTCACTTCCGACCTTACGTGGACCCCGTCCCCCCGAGCCCCCGATGTCCCTCGACCTGCGCTACGTCCTGCGCTCCCTCGCCCGCGCCCCGGGCTTCGCCATCGCGGTCATCCTCACGCTCGGCCTCGGCATCGGGGCCAACACCGCGATCTTCTCCGCGGTCCGCGGCGTCATCCTCCGCCCCCTGCCGCATCATGATGGCGACCGCTTGATGTACCTCAGGCAGTCGGTCGCGGCGCAGGGCGACCAGAACATCGCGTTCTCCGTTCCCGAGATCAACGACTTCCGCGAGTCGGCCAGGACGCTCGGCGCGATCGCCGAGTACTCGCCGCTCACGCTCTCGCTCGTCGAGGAGAACGGCGCATCGCAGATCGACGTCGGCCTCGTCACGGGGAACTATCTCGAGGTTATGGGCCTCAAGCCCGTCCTCGGCCGCGAGTTCAGCAAGGACGACGACGGGGCCGGTGCCGCCCCGGTGATCCTGCTGGGGCACGCCTACTGGCGCTCGCACTTCGGCGGCGACTCCACCGTGGTGGGCCGGACCATGCGCATCGCCAACCGCCAGGTGCCGATCATCGGCATCCTGCAGCCGGCGCCGTTCTTCCCGGGCCGCATCGACGCCCTCATGAACATGTCGGTCAGTGCCCATCACGTGAGCGCGACGATGGTCCAGGGCCGGAGCCACCGCATGACGGAGATGATCGCCCGGCTCGCGCCGGGCGCATCGGTCGAGCAGGCGCGCGCCGAGGTGGAGGGCATCACCGCCCGGGTGCACGCGCAGTACCCCGAGTTCTACGACAAGGCCTCCGGGTACTCGACCACGCTGACGCCGTTCAAGGAGATCCTCGGCGCCGATGCGAAGCTGACGCTCTGGCTCCTGATGGGCGTCGCCGCGCTGGTGCTCGTGATCGCGTGCGCGAACGTCGCGAACCTCACGCTCATGCGCGGGGTGCGTCGCGAACACGAGATGGTCGTGCGGGCCGCGCTCGGCGCCGGGAGCGCGCGGCTGCGCAAGCTGCTGCTCGTCGAGAACCTCGTGCTCGCCGGGTCGGGTGCCGCGCTGGGCCTCGTCGTCGCGTTCGCGGGGGTCGGCACGCTCTCCGCGTTCATCGCGCGCTACTCGCCGCGGGCCGACGAGATCCACCTCGACGGCATGGTGCTCGGCTTCACGCTCCTGCTCGCGGTGCTCGTGGCCGTGCTGCTCTCGTTCGCGCCGCGCGTGGGCGACGAGGGCGCGCTCGGTGCGGGGCTCGCGGCGGGCAGCACCAAGACCACGGGCGGCGTGCGCCGCCGTCGGCTCCAGCAGGCGCTCGTGGTCACGCAGGTGGCGGTCTCGGTGATCCTGCTCTCCGGCGCGGGGCTGCTCGTGCGGTCCATGCAGAAGCTCGCTGCGGTGGACCCGGGTGTCATCGCCCCCGAGAAGGTGCTCACGATGGAAGTGCCGTTCGACTTCACGGCGGTGACCGACATGGCCGCCGCCGGACAGCGATACGTCGACATGCAGCGTGAGCTCTCGACCCTGCCCGGCGTGCAGGTGGTCGGGGTCGGCTCCACCATCCCGCTGCGCAAGGCAGGCTTCCAGCTCGACATCAAGGCCGAGGGCCATGTGCCGGCGCCCGGCGAACCGCAGCCAGTGGCCGAGTACCGGACGGCGGACCTCGGGTACTTCAGGGCCGCCGGATTCCAGCTCATCCAGGGGCGCGACTTCGCCGCGACGGACACCCGCGGTGCAGGCAAGGTCGTGATCCTCAACAAGACCGCGGCGAGCCGCCTCTTCCCCGGCATCGACCCCCTCGGTCGTCGTGTGGCGTGGACGGGCGACGTCCTGCGGTTCATCGGCATGCAGGAGAACGAGTGGCGCACCGTGGTCGGGATCGTCGCCGATACGAAGGACGGCGGCCTCGACGCCGCGCCGACGCCCGCCGTGTTCCTCCCCATGCTCCAGGCCGACTTCCCGCCGGGCGGGCTCGTCATCCGCGCCGATGTCGATCCGTCGAGCCTCACGAACGCGGCGCGCGAGATCGTGCACTCGGTCGCGCCCGAGCAGCCGGTGGAGAACGTCCTGCCGCTCCAGGCCGTCGCGGACGAGAGCGTGGGGCCGAAACGGATCAACGCGCTGCTCGTCGGGTCGTTCGGCATCCTCGCACTCGTGATCGCGGCGATCGGCATCGCGGCGGTGCTCGCGTTCTCGGTGAGCGCGCGCACCAACGAGATCGGCATCCGCATGAGCCTCGGCGCCGACCCGGGCCGCGTGCAGCGGATGATCCTCGGCGAAGGGGGCGTCCTGCTCGCGCTCGGACTGGCGCTCGGGGTGATCGGCTCGTTCGCCCTCGCGCGCACCATCCAGGGCTTCCTGTTCGGTGTGGCGCCGCGGGACCCGGTGACGCTCGGCGCGGTCACGCTGATCATGGCGGCGATCGGCATCGCCTCGTGCTGGGTCCCCGCCGCCCGCGCGAGCCGGATCGACCCGTCGACAGCGTTCCGGTCGAACTGAGACAGGTCGTCAGGGTCGGCGTCGAACGGACGAGGGGCGGGAGCGGGGCGGAAGCGGAGCAGATGCGGCCAGGGAGCCCGGAGACTCCCAATGTGACAGCCGAACTCCCGACCAGATTGTACGCAGTGTATCGTTCTCGGGCGGCTGGGGTGATGCCCCGCCGACCCTTGAGACGCATCACCGTGGAGTCCGTTCGTGGCGCAGCCCGCGTACAGCAGGCCCGTACAGTCCCGGCCACGCGCCGTTCACCTCGTGCTCCGCGACGGCGACACGGTGGACGGCGGCATCTACCTGACCGACGGACAGGCGCTTGCGCCGTATCTCGGGTCGCGCAAGAACGGATGGGTCAACATCGTTGACGCCACCTGGGGGCTCGAGGGCGAGCTCCACAAGCACGCCGTGCTGCAGACCGAACACATCGTCATGGCGTCGGCGAGCCGCGGCGACTATCCCGTCGTCGCAAGCACCCAGAACGGCGTGCCCCGGGCGGTCGACATCCTCCTCGAGGACGGCACCCGGCTCCAGGGCAATCTCCTCCTCGGCTCCAAGCAGCGATTGAGCGACTACCTGGCAGGCACGGGCACCTTCATCGCGTTGCTCGAGGCGTCGCGCGTGCAGGACGGCACGGCCATCGGCGACGTCGCGGTGAACAGCGCCTGCGTCAAGGCGGTGCGCGACTCGAAGATCTTCTCTGCCGAGCCCGCCGTGGCGCAGGCGGCGTCGGAGGATTGGGGCGGCATCCGGCGCGGGGCGAGTGTCACGCCGGTGCAGCGAGAGCGCGTGCCCCGCGTCTCGGGCGCCATCGAGGTCGTGACTCCCGCGCATCCCGAGGACCGGCGGCGCCCGAGCGTCGTCGGCTCGGAGGCAGACCGCCTCACGCCGGAGCAGGCGAAGCGCGCGGCCGTCGCCGAGCGGCACTGGCTCTCACAGCTCGCGTCCGAGGCACGGCTGCAGCCGGCCGACGCCCGAGACCTCACCGGTGCGGTCTCGCTCGACGAGATCTGGCGCAGCATCGCCACGCGGAACGACATGGCCGACGCCGAGATCTCGGTCATGATCGCGACGGCGTACAAGCTGGAGCTGGCGGACTTCGACCAGGTCACGCCGGCCGCGATCAAGTGCGTGCCGGAGAAGGTCGCGCGCCGCCTCGGGGTCCTCCCGGTGCTCATCGACGGACGAACGCTCGTCGTCGCGGTCAGCGACCCGGAGTCGCTCGACATCGAGCAGCAGCTCGGCTTCGTCACCAGGCACGCGCTCAAGCGCGCGATCGCGACGCCGGCCGACATCGCGGGGGCCATCGACTGGTACTATCGGGATCCGTCGATGACGGCCTGACCCGGCGCGCCGGCGGTTCGGCCCGCTCCGTGGCGTCCCCCGGGTTCGGGGCGCATCTTGAGGCGTCCGCTCGACCGCCACTCCACTGCCCGCCCGACCCCATGGTCCTCTCGAAAGCCGAACTGATCGCCGCGCTGCAGCACGAAGTGCATGTCGTCCTCCACCTCGCCACCAAGCTCGACCGCGACCAGCTCGACTACCGGCCCACGCCCAAGCAGCGCAGCACGTTCGAACTCATCCGCTATCTCTCCGTGATGGGCCCCGCGCTCACGGCCGCCGGCGTGAGCGGCACCTTTGACCGCGAGGCGTGGACCGCGAAGCAGAAGGAGTACGAGGCGTTCGGCCTCGACCAGCTGCTGGGCATCATCGCGGGCCACAAGGAGCGCTACGCCGAGCTGCTGGCGGGCGTGCCGGATGCCGCGTTCCGCGAGGAGGTCGAGATCTTCGGCCGCAGGCGGTCGCGCGGCGTGTTCCTCGTGAGCAACGTGCTCGGCAACCTCGTGGGGTATCGTATGCAGCTCTTCCTCTACCTCAAGTCCTGCGGGCGCGAGGAACTCACGACGTCCAACCTCTGGCACGGCGTCGATCCGGCGCCGGCGAAGGCCTGAGCACGCGCGGCCACGCCGCCGCATCCACACGGACCGGTAAGGGACCATGCGCGTCGATTCCTCGCTCACCCGCTCGCTGTTGCTGCCCCTCGCGCTCGCGCTGCCGGTGGGCCTCGCGGCGCAGGCCACCCGCGCCGCGGCGCCCGGGCGCGCCTGGCCCACCGTGGTGCCGGCGGCCGTGGGCCTCAACGCCGCCGTCCTCGACTCCATCGACGGCGAGATCCGCGCCGGTCGGTACGGCCTCATCGACCGCTTCCTCGTCATCCGGCACGGGCAGGTCGCGTACGACAAGGCCTACGTGCAGGACTACGACCGCGCCTACGCCGATTCCGCGAAGACCACCAACCCGCTCAACGCGCACCACTTCGGCGGGCCGTACAACTACTTCAATCCGTGGTGGCATCCGTACTACCAGCGCGGCGACCTCCACACGCTCCAGTCGGTCAGCAAGACCGTCGCGTCGGTGATCATCGGCGTCGCCGTCACGCGAGGGGACTTCCCGTCGATCGACACACCCGTGCTCCGGTTCTTCGACACGACGAAGGTCCGCAACATCGACGACCGCAAGCGCCGGATGACCGTGAAGCACCTGCTCACGATGACCGGCGGCTTCGACTGGAACGAGAACCTCCCGTACATCGACCCGCGGAACACGGCGGTCGGCCTTGAGGAGAGCGCTGACTGGATCGCGTACACGATCGACCGGCCGATGATGCGCGAGCCGGGAACGCAGTTCAACTACAGCAGCGGCGAGAGCGCGCTGCTGGCGCACATCTTCCGCGAAGCGACCGGGACGGACATCGAGGAGTACGGCGCCAAGCATCTCTTCGCGCCGCTCGGCATCACGCGCTGGTTCTGGAAGCGCACCCCGTCCGGCACGGCCGACACGGAGGGCGGGCTCTACCTCGAAGCGCGCGACCTCGCACGGATCTGGTATCTCTTCCTGCTGGGCGGGAGCTGGAACGGCACCCGTGTCGTCTCCGCCGACTGGGTGCGCGCGTCGGTGACGCCACACATCGCCACCGGCACCGGGCCGAACGCGGGACAGTACGGCTACAAATGGTGGCTCCATCCCGATCCGATCGCGCCGGGCAAGTTCATCTGGGCCGGCTCCGGATTCGGCGGGCAGTCGCCGCTGGCCTTCCCCGATCAGGACATGGTGGTGGTGTTCAACGGCTGGAACATCCTGCCGGGACGCGGCGGCGTACCGCTGCGTCGGATGGAGGAGCGGTTGCAGCGCGCGGCGATCGCGCCCTGATAGCTCGGTGATCGCGCGCTGAGGCCGCGTCAGGCCGCGGCCATCGCCAACACCGCGGCCGGCGTCATCGCACGTCCCTGCTCCACGAGTCCTTCCAGCGCTTCGCGCGGGATGCTCGCCTTGAGCGCATCGATCCGCTCGGACAGGCCGGGCGCCATCGGATGTTCGATGAGCACGCCCACGCGTTCGCTCATCACTTGCGCGGCCGCAGAGAGCGCGACGGCGCGATCGTTCTGCCCTGCCGCCGCGGCCGTCGCCGACAGTCCGTAGAGGGCTTGCCCGATGGCACGCGGGCTCCCGATCTCGTCACTGGTCCGCAGCGAACGCAGGAAGCAGCGCCGGGCCTCCGCGAGATCGCCGGCGGCGAGTGCGACGTAGCCGAGTTCGCCCTGCACGCGGGCGAGTTCCGGCTTGTCGCCCACGGTCTCGAAGCTCAGCACACATTCCCGATACAGCTCCAGCGCGCGCGGCACATCGCCGCTGGCGAACGCCATCTGCGCGAGGAAGCTCAGCGCCATCCCGCCACCCTCGTGGTCGCCGAGCCTCACCTGGACGCGACGCGCCGCTTCGACCTGCGCGATGCCGCCCGCGAGGTCCCCGGTCACGAACTGCTGCATCCCCTTGACCGTCCGCATGATCGCGATGAGGAAGTCGTGCTGCGCCAGCTCCCCGCCGCGGATCGCGTCGTCCAGGAGCGGACCGGCCTCGGCGAGCTGCCCCATGCCGAGCAGGGCATACGCTGCACAGCCGCGGCCGAGGCTGGCGATGGCCGTATCGCCGATCGACCGGCCATCGCTCGACGTCGCCATGAAGTCGTCGTACGCGCGCGCCATCTCCCCGGTGCTCGAACCGATCATGCCGCTCGTCCAGTAGGCGAGCGCGCGACCACGGCTGGGCGCCCGTCCCTTCCCCAGGGCGAGGAACGCGCTGACGGTGTCATGCACCGCGACGTGGAATCCGACGATGTGCCAGTACCAGCCGAGCGATCCGCAGAGCAGCATCCCGTGCTCGATCGCGTCCTCGTGGCCGAGTCGCGCGCGCGAGAGCAGCCAGGCGATCGCCGCGAAGCAGTTGGCGTTCTCGTCGCGCGCGCGCTGCATCGCGTCGAGCTGCGTCGTGCCTTGGATCCCCGCATCGACCGCCTGCGAGAACACGAGGAAGAAGGCGGCGTGCGCATCGCGGATCGCCTCGGTCTCGCCCCCCGCATGCAGCTGTTCGGCCGCGAACGCGCGGATCGTCTCGAGCAGCGAGTAGCGGTCCCCGGAACCGCTCACCCGCACGAGCCCCTTCTCCACGAGCGACGCGAGATCGTCGAGCGCACGCCACCGGTCGTCATCGCCGAAGCAGACCTGCTCCAGCGCCTCGAGCGTCCAGCCCTCGTGGAAGACGGAGAGGCGGCGCAGCAGGCGCCGCTCGTCCGGCGTGAGCAGCGAGTAGCTCCAGCTGATCGTCGCACGCAGCGTGCGCTGACGGAGCGGCAGGTCCCGGTCACCCGACGTCAGCAGGTCGAGCGCGTGGTCGAGCCGTTGCAGGAGCACCGCCGGCTCGAGGATGCGCACCCGCGCCGCGGCGAGCTCGAGCGCGAGCGGCAGTCCGTCGAGACTCCGGCAGATCCCCGCGATCGCGGCCGCGTTCGCCGCGGTCACCGTGAACCCGGGCTTCACCTTCTCCGCCCGTTGCACGAAGAGCGCCACGGACGGACACTCGAGCATCGCCGTCACGTCCGCGCCCTGTGCCGGGAGGTCGAGCGGTGGGAGTGCCAGCTCCACTTCGGCACTGATCCGCAGCGGGCGGCGGCTCGTCGCGACGACCTGCAGACCGGGACACCTCGCGACGAGCGACGCGATCTCCTCGGCCGCCTCGACCACCTGCTCGAGGTTGTCGAGCACGAGCAGCACGCGCCGGTCGCCGACGAGCGTCGCGATCGCCTCCACCGGGCCGCGACCGGGTGCCTCGGCGATGTCGAGCGCGATGCTGATGCTCGGCATCACTTCCTTCGGGTCGGTCACCGAGGCGAGCGAGACGAACGCCGTCCCGCCACCGAACTCGCTCGCGACCCGGCGCTGCAGCGCGGAGGCGAAGCGCGTCTTGCCCGTGCCGCCATAGCCGGTGATCGAGAGCACGCGGGCCCCCGCCTCGAGCGACGCGGCCGCGGAGGTGAGCGTGGCGTGACGCCCGAGCAGCGGCGTGGCGAAGCGCGGCGGCGGTTTGTCGATCGGCGCCAGGCGCGGCACCGCGCCGCTGTGCGATCCGCTCCTGCCCAGCGCCTCACGCAGCGCGGCACGCCACTCGCTCAGCGACGTGAACCGGTCGCCGGGCACCTTGGCGAGTGCACGCTCCACCGCGCTCACGAGCGCGCTCGTGGCCTCGGGTCGTGCCAGCGCGAGTGAGGGCACCGGCTCGATCGCGTGCTTCACCATCACCGCCATCGCCGTCGGCGCGCTGAACGGGGGGACGCCAGCGAGCATCTCATAGGTCACGCAGCCCAGCGCGTACAGATCGCTTCGCGCGTCGATCGCGTCCCCGCTCGCCTGCTCCGGGCTCATGTAGTGCGGCGTCCCGAGCGACATCCCCACTTGGGTGAGCTTCTCGTCCCCCGCCGCGGTCACCGCATGCGCGATCCCGAAGTCGGCGACGATCGCGTGCTCGTCCTCGAGCATGATGTTCTCGGGCTTGATGTCCCGATGGATCACGCCGCGCACGTGCGCGTACTGCAAGGCATCGGCGACCTCATCGGCGATCCGGATCGCGTCGGCCACCGGGAGTGCGCCGTCCCGGGTGAGCCGTTCGCGCAGCGATTCGCCTTCGATGTACGGCATCACATAGAAGAGCAGCCCCGCCGCCTCGCCCGAGTCGAACAGCGGCAGGATGTGCGGATGCCGCAGGTTCGCGGTCGTCGTGATCTCGCGCAGGAAGCGCTCGGCCCCGAGCGCCGCGGCGAGCTCCGGCTTGAGCACCTTCACCGCGACCCGCCGCTGATGCTTGAGGTCCTCGGCGAGATGGACGGTCGCCATCCCGCCGGCGCCGAGCGCGCGTGTCAGGCGGTAGCGGTCGGCGAGCGCGGCGGCGAACTGCGGATCGGGCTGGTCCATGTCGGTGCGCGAAGTTGCGGCACTCGCGCCCACTCCGCAACTTCGAGGATATGAGCGACCTCGCCATCACCATCGACGACATCCGCGCCGCCGCCGGCCGCCTCGCCGGCGTCGCGCACCGCACGCCCGTGCTCACCTCGCGCACGGCCGACGCGCGCACGGGCGCGACGCTGTTCTTCAAGGCGGAGAACCAGCAGCGGATGGGCGCCTTCAAGTTCCGCGGCGCCTACAATGCCCTCGCCCGCTTCACCCCGGAGCAGCGCCGCGGCGGCGTCCTCGCGTTCTCGTCCGGGAACCACGCGCAGGCGGTCGCGCTCTCGGCGAAGCTCCTCGGCATGACCTCCGTGATCGTCATGCCGAGCGATTCGCCGCGCGCCAAGCTCGCCGCGACGCGCGGCTATCAGGCGGGACAGGCCGGGAGCGAGGTGGTGCTCTACGACCGGAAGACCGAGGACCGCGAGGCGATCGGCGCGCGGATCGCGGCGGAGCGCGGGATGACCGTCATCCCGCCGTACGATCATGCGGATGTGATGGCGGGCCAGGGGACGGCCGCGCTCGAACTGATCGAGGAGGTCGGTCCCCTCGATGCCTTGTTCGCCTGCGTCGGTGGCGGCGGGCTGCTCTCCAGCAGCGCGATCGCGGCGAAGGCGCTGGCGCCCGCCTGCGACGTCTATGGCGTGGAACCGGCGGCGGGCAATGACGTGCAGCAGAGCTTCGCCCGCGGCGAGCGCGTGAGGATCGCCGTGCCGGCGACGATCGCCGACGGCGCGCAGACGCAGCAAGTCGGCGCGCTCACCTTCCCGGTGATCCAGCGGCACGTGCGCGCCATGCTCACCGTGACCGACGACCAGCTCATCACCACCATGCGATTCATGGCCGAGCGCATGAAGCAGGTCGTGGAGCCCACCGGATGCCTCGGCGCGGCCGCGGTGCTCGAGCAGGTCGTCGATCTCAAGGGGAAGCGCGTGGGGATCCTGCTCAGCGGCGGGAACGTCGACCTCGCGCAGTATGGGGCATGGCTCGCGGGCTGAGCGCCCGCACGCCGATCATCCCTTCGCGGCCGGCGCCCGCTTGAAGAGCCGCGGGATCGCCACCACCCCGACGACGATCGCCCCCGCGATGATGCCGACGAGCGCATCGAGCACCGTCGACACCGTCCCCCCGAGGAACCCGCCCCCCGCACCGTGCGCGGCGGCCTCGACGACGTGTTCGATCGCCGGCACACCGTGTGCGATGATGCTCCCGCCGACCATGAACATCGCCGCGGTGCCCACCACGCTCAGCGACTTCATGAGCCACGGGGCCATCCGCAGGATCAGCGCGCCGAACGCCTTCCCCGCCTTCGGCCCGTTGTAGAGCGCGACACCGAGGTCGTCGAGCTTCACGATCGCCGCGACGAGCCCGTAGACGAGCACGGTGATCGCGATGCCGATGATGCTGAGGGCGAGGATCTGCTGCGCCATCGGCCGGGTCGCCATCGTCCCGAGCGCGATGACCACGATCTCGGCGGAGAGGATGAAGTCGGTGCGGATGGCGCCCTTGATCCGCTCCTTCTCGAGCGCGACGAGATCGACCTTCACGTCGCGCAGCGCCGCCGCGAGCTCGGCCTGGTGCGCCGCGTCCTCCTTCCCGTGCAGGACCTTGTGCACGACCTTCTCGAACCCCTCGTAGCACAGGAAGACGCCGCCGATCATCAGGAGCGGGATCACCGCCCACGGCGCGAAGGCGCTGATGAGCAGCGCCGCGGGCACGAGGATCAGCTTGTTGATGAAGGAGCCCTTCGCCACCGCCCAGACCACCGGCAGTTCGCGCTCCGCGGCGAAGCCCGTCACCTGCTCGGCGTTCAGCGCGAGGTCATCCCCCACCACGCCGCTCGTCTTCTTCACCGCGACCTTGCTCAGCACCGCGACATCGTCGAGGAGCGAGGTGATGTCGTCGATCAGGGCGAGGAGGCTGGAGCCGGCCATGGGCGGAGCGGAAGGGGTGAGGTGACCGGCGGGAATCTATCGGACGATCGGGACCTGCGGCGCCACCGTCCGCGGCAGCACGCCGGTCACCCGCGGGTCATCGAACACCTCGACCTTCCGCGCATACGGCACGAACCCCGATCGCAGGTAGAAGGGCAGCGCCGCCGGCGAGTCGAGCGAGCACGTGTGCAGCCAGAGCCGCGCGATGTCGCGCGACCACGCGAGCGCGATCGCGCGATTCATCAGCCACCGCCCTGCTCCTTCGCCCACGACGGACGGCGCCAGCCCGAAGAACGCGATCTCGCACGCGCCGGGGACCCGGAAGTCGAGTTCCAGGATTCCCTCGTCCCGGCTCTCGTGCGTGAGCGCATGCACCTCCACGCCATGCGCGGAGATCGCGGCGCGCAACGCCGCATCGCCCAGTTCGAGACGCGAACTCCAGAGCCAATCGGCCCCGATGCGCCGATAGAGGTCCCGATACCAGCCGACCTCGGGCGACCGCGCATGCCGCAGCGTCCAGGGGCCATCGTCGCGCTCCGGCCGAGACGCGACGCGCTCGCGCATCTCGAGATAGGTCACCAGCACCGCGAGCTTGCCCGGCGCGAGGTCGTGATACCCGTCAGGGAGGAGCATCGGAGTAGCGTAGGCGAACGGTCGCGTGATGGCCACCCCCTCCTCGCAGGCGCGGCCCGGATCGGTAGCTTCAGGCGACCGACCCATCGCTCACCATCCTCCGCGCCCATCATGCACAAGCCCATCCTCGCCGCGAACCTTCCCAAGCCCGTCGGTCCCTACTCCCCCGGCATGGGCTTCGAGCGCCTGATCTTCGTCTCCGGACAGGGGGCGCACGACCCGGCGACCGGCCGACTCTCCGGCCCGGACGCCGCCAGTCAGACGGAGCAGTGCCTGAAGAACGTGCAGACCATCCTGCGCGCCGGCGGCTCAGACCTCCAGTATGTGCTCCGCTGCGGCGTCTTCCTCATGGACATGGCCGAGTTCAAGGAGATGAACGGCGTGTATCAGCGGATGTTCGGCGATCACCGCCCCGCGCGCACCACGATCCAGGCCGCCGGGCTTCCCGGCGACGGCATGCGCGTCGAGATCGACTGCATCGCGTACATCCCGTGATGGCCTGATCCGCACCCGGCGCCCGGTCCCCGTGTCCGCCCCGAGCGGTCAGCCCGGCACGGGCGCCGCGAGCACGAGTCGCTCGCGCGAGCTCACCACCACGCCGCCCGGCACCTCGAGCGTGACGGCGAACAGCGTGGGCCGCCCGACGTGCAACCGCGCGCGCACCGGGATGAGCACCTCGCCGTCCGACGACACGTCGAACACCCCGCCATCCACCGGATAGCGCGCGTCGCGGTCGCCGTCGATGATCCACAGCTGATATTGCGCCAGCCGCGGGTCGTTCGGGACGACGCCGCGGATGCGCAGGACGCCGCGCTGCGTCGCCGCATCCCAGACCACCTCTCCGGTCGCCGAGCGCGCGGCCGGGTCGGCCGATGCGGCCCAGGGCGCGTGCAGCATCGATGCATCCGCGGCGAGCGCCGCGGCGTCCGCCGCCGACGCGTCGCCGGCGGACCCGGGGCGCCGCGCGAGCGGACTCGGCACCACCATCCACGCCGCCACCGCGGCGGCCGCCACCACCCATCCCGCGCGCGCGACCCACGTCCGCTCCGCGCGCAGCGCGCGGGGCGTCAACCGACGGCGCGCGACCTCCGACTCGCCGAGTTCGACGAGGCGACGCGCGAGCGCCGGTGGGAGGGCGTTCTCGGCCGAGCGGGCGAGCTCCGCCGCCAGCTCGCCGGCCACCTGGTCCATCGGCGCGTCCGTCCCGTCGGTCGGGTCCTTCGCCTCGTGGGCGCTCATTCGTCATCCCCCGCCGCACGCCCCGTCAGGAGCGCGCGCGCCTTCAGGAGTCCGCGCCGGATATGCGACTGCACGGTGCCGAGCGGCACCTGCGATTCGCGCGCGATCTCGTCACGTGTCTTGCCGTCGAGCAGATGCCGCACGATGAACTGCCGCGGGATCG
Source organism: uncultured Gemmatimonas sp. (assembly GCA_964464585.1). GTDB lineage: Bacteria > Gemmatimonadota > Gemmatimonadetes > Gemmatimonadales > Gemmatimonadaceae > Pseudogemmatithrix. The sequence continues at coordinate 106,740 of CAYXGS010000004.1, forward strand.
GCGACCGCCCGTTCGTCTCCTGCGGCGATGCGGGGTAGCAACGCGAGCGGATCGGTCCGATGCGACGTCATCACCCGCGGTATCCGCTCGGACGCGTGGGGCGGATGCAGTGCATCCGTCCACCCTGATCCAGCGAATGAGGTCGGGTCATGGCTGGTCAACGTCACACCCACCTTCGAGGTTCCGATGCGTCTCGCCGTCGCCAGCGCACTGCTCCTGCAGGTCGCCGCCATCGGCGCGGACGGGCCCTTCACCGTCTTCGCGCCGACGGATGCGGCGTTCCGGAAGCTCCCCGACGGCGCCGTGGAGGACCTGCTCAAGCCTGGGAACCGGGAGCGCCTGAAGGCGGTGCTCCTGTAGCACATCGTCCCCGGTCGGGTGTGATCATCCGCGCGATGGCGAATTCCCTCCGCATCGATGGCGCGACGGTCGTGCGGGCCGACATCGGCACGTCGAACGGGGGCATCCACGTCATCGACGAAGTCATCATGCCGAGCGATGCACCGGCGGCCGACGGCGACGCTCCGGCCGCGAGGCGCAGGGGCCGCGACGGCACCTCGGCGCTGCTGGCGCTGCAGAACGGACTTCCGGCGGCGGCCCGCTCGCGCCTCGAGAACGGGCTCCGTGAGGCGGACCGCACCCGTCAGGAGGACGACCGCGCGTGGGTGCTCCGCCATGCGCTCGACGACGCGGCGCGTGCGATCGAGGGGCGCCGGATGATGATGACCACCGGGCGCTGACCCGTGGCGCCCGCTTCGGCGGCGGGCGAACTTGCAGGTATCCGGCGCGGCGGCGTATGCCGCCGCGCCACACCTCCAGGTCAATCGCGATGACTCTCCGCCGTCCTGCGCCCCTGCTGCTCGCCGTCCTGCTCGCCGCCTGCGCCACCGCGCCCGCCGCTGTCACGCGCCCCGAGGCCGTCGACGTGGCGGCGAGCGGCGGCAGCAACGCCACGGGCACCGCACCCGCCAAGACCACGTCAGCCAGACCCGCGGAGCTCGACGAGGCGCCGACTGCGTGGCAGCGCCTCGACATCGAGCGCGGCGGCGTGTACGGCACCGGGGTGGACCGCGCGCTCGCCGAACTGCTCGCGGATCGGCGGCCCACACGGCGCGTGGTCGTCGCCGTGATCGACGGCGGCGTGGACACGCTGCACCCGCAGATCGCGCCGGTGCTCTGGCGCAACGAGCGCGAGATCGCGGGCAATGGCGTGGACGATGACAGGAACGGCTTCGTGGACGACGTGCGCGGCTGGAGCATGATCCCGACGCTGCCCGGCGACACCGGGCGCTACGACACGATGGAACTCACCCGGCTCTACGCCGCATGCCGCGGCCTCCCCGCTGGCCGTGGCATCGCGCGTCCGGGCGACCGGGAGTGCTCCGAGCTCGGCGCGGCCTATCAGGGCAAGGCCGGCGAAGGCGCCCAGATGGCCATGCAGATCACGGCGGTGGGCGGCATGGTCGCGAACACCACGCTCGTGCTGCGCAAGGCGATGGGCTTCGACACGCTCTCCGCGGCGAACGTGCGCGCCTTCACCCCCGCCACGCGGGCGGACTCCAACGCGAAGACGATGTACCTGCGCCTCGCGAGCGCCGGCATCGACTCGGCGGCGATCGCCGAGGCCAAGGACCAGCTCGCCGCCCAGCGCTGGCAGCTCGACACGCTGTTCGATCCGCGCGGCGTCGCGCACGACCCCAAAGGCTCCCCCGACGTGAAAGGTCCGGACGCGACGCACGGCACGCACGTCGCCGGCATCATCGGTGCCGTCGCGACGGCGCAGAGCGACGTGCGCGGCATCGCACCGCTCGTGAGCATCATGGCCATCCGCGCCGTCCCGGACGGGGACGAGCGCGACACGGAGGTCGCGCGCGCCATCCGCTACGCGGTCGACAACGGCGCGCAGGTCATCAACATGAGCTTCGGCAAGGGCTATTCGCCGGGGAAGCCCGCGGTCGACTCCGCCGTGCGCTACGCGGCGTCCAAGGGCGTGCTCATGGTCCACGCCGCCGGCAACGACGGCGCGAACAACGACGAGGTGCCGAGCTTCCCGTCGCGCCGCTACGCCGACGGCAGCGACGCGCCGATGTGGCTCGAGATCGGCGCGTCGTCCTGGCACGTGGGTGAGGCGCTCCCGGCGGAGTTCTCCAACTACGGGGCCAAGTCGGTGGACCTCTTCGCGCCGGGCGTCGACATCAACTCCACCGTGCCGGGCGGCCGCGTGGACGAGAACAGCGGGACGTCGATGGCGGCACCGGTGGTCAGTGGAGTCGCCGCGTTGCTCCTCTCGTACTTCCCGTCGCTGACGCCGGCGGAGGTGATGCGGATCATCACCGAGACCGCTCGGCCGCTGCGCGACCTGGACGTCACCCGGCCCGGCGGGCAGGAGACGGTGAAGTTCGGCACGCTCTCGCGCACCGGTGGCGTGATCGACGCGTATGCGGCGGTCCGGCGCGCCATCGAAGTGGCGAAGCCGCTCCCATGACCCTCCAGCTCGACCGACGCGATCTCGCGTTCCTGCTCTACGAACTGCTCGACGCCGACCGCCTCTCCGACCGGCCGCGCTTCGCCGGCCAGGGGCGCGAGGTCTACGACGCCGTGCTCGAGACCGCACGCCGCGTCGCCGACGAGCACTACGCCCCGTTCCGGAAGGACAACGACCAGCGCGAGCCCGAGGTCGTCGACGGGCGCGTGGTGACCAACCCCGGCCTCAAGCAGGGATGGGATGCGGTCGCCGAAGCGGGCATCATCGCGAGCACGCATGACGAGTCGCGCGGCGGGATGCAGTTGCCGCATGTGATCGCGAGCGCGGCGATCGCGCACCTGGAAGCCGCGAACATCGGGTCGGCGAGCTATCCGATGCTCACCGCCGGCGCGGCGAACCTCATCGCCGCGTTCGGCAGCGAGGCGCAGAAGGCGGCGTGGCTCCCGAACATGCTCACCGGCCGCTGGTCGGGGACGATGGCCCTCACCGAGCCCGACGCGGGTTCATCCCTCGCCGACCTGCGCACGCACGCCACGCCGTTGCCCGACGGCACGTACGCCATCGAGGGGACCAAGATCTGGATCTCCGGTGGCGATCATGAGCTGACCGAGAACATCGTCCACCTCGTGCTCGCGCGCATCAAGGGCGCGCCCGGGGGCACCAAGGGCATCTCGCTCTTCATCGTCCCCAAGCGCGCCGTGCAGGCCGACGGATCGGTGGGCGGGAGCAACCACGTCACGCTCGCCGGCCTCATCCACAAGATGGGCTGGCGCGGCACCACGAGCACGCTGCTCAACTTCGGCGAGCTTGGCACGTGCGTGGGCCACCTCATCGGGCAGCCGCATCATGGGCTCGCGTACATGTTCCACATGATGAACGAGGCGCGCATCGGCGTCGGGCGCGCGGCCACCGCGATGAGCTACGCCGCCTTCCGCTACGCGGTCGACTACGCGCGCACGCGCCGGCAGGGGCGCATCCCCGGCGAGAAGGACCCCGCGCGCCCGCCGGTCGCCATCATCGAGCACGCCGACGTGCGTCGGATGCTCCTCACCGCCAAGTGCGCCGCGGAGGGCTCGCTCGCGCTCATCCTCACCTGTTCGCGCCTCGTCGATGAACAGGAGACGGGTGCCGACGACGCCGCGCGCGCCCGCGCGACCGCGTTGCTCGAAGTGCTCACCCCCATCGCCAAGACGTGGCCGAGCATCTACGGGCAGGAGGGGATCTCCGCCGCGGTGCAGGTCCTCGGCGGCTATGGCTACGCGCGCGAGTACGACGTCGAGCAACTGTATCGCGACAACCGACTCAACCAGATCCACGAAGGGACCAACGGCATCCAGGCACTCGACCTGCTCGGCCGCAAGGTGACCCAGCAGCAGGGCGCCTGCCTCACCGCGCTGCTCGCCGAGATCGGGAACGTCGGCGCGGACTCGCGGGCCGCCGATCCGGCGCTCGCGCCGATGGCCGATGCCCTCGACGCCGCCACTGCACGCCTCGCGACGGTCACACGCACCCTCGTCGCCACGATGGCGGCCGACCCCGAGCGCGGTCTCGCGAACGCGACCGCGTACCTCGAGGCCACCTCGCGCGTGGTCTTCGCGATGCTCTGGCTCAAGCAGGCGACCGTCGCCACGCGAGCGCTCGCGGCGGGCGCGAGCGGCGCCGATGTGGACTTCTACGCAGGCAAGCTGCATGCGGCGCGCTTCTACTTCGGATTCGAACTCCCGCGCGCGCAGCCGGACTTCGACCTGCTGGCGCGGAACGAGTCCGCGGCGCTCGACATGCAGGACGCGTGGTTCTAGTGCGGCGCGGCCGGTGCTGACGATCGTCCCATGGGACCCGCGCTACGCCAGTGACTTCGATCGTCTCAATCGCTGGTGGCTCGACAAGTGGTTCACCGTCGAGCCGCGTGACGAGGCGTACCTCCGCGATCCGCACGGCAAGGTGATCGCCGAGGGCGGCGAGATCTTCTTCGCGCTCGACGCGGGAGGACACGCGATCGGCTGCGTCGCCGCCGTGCCGCACGGCGACCGGGAGTTCGAGCTCGCCAAGCTCGGTGTCGACCCCGCCGTTCACGGCCGCGGCGTCGGCCGGCGGCTCTGCGAAGCGGTGCTCGAGTTCGCCGAGCGACGCGGCGCGACCAAGGTGCACCTGGTCAGCAACTCGGGACTCACCGCGGCCATCCGGCTCTACGTGCGGCTCGGGTTCGTGCACGCGCCGTTCCCGTTCCCGCAGCCGTACGTCGACTCGGACGTCTACATGGAGCGGCGCCTGTGAGGCGCCGCCGGGGCCGGCGCACCCCGTGCGACGGCCCCGGTCGCGGACCTCAGCTCCGGTCCGGGAACTGCGGCGGCTCGATCCCCAGCGAACGCAGGTAGACGTACGCCTGCGCGCGATGATGGATCTCGTTATCGATGATGTAGAGCAGGATGTCGATCGCCGGTCCCTGGAAGTAGCCGAACGCGTCCATCGTCTCCTGCCACGCCTCGGGCCGCACCTTCGGCCACATCGCGTCGATCTGCTTCGACTGCGCATCCCACGCCGCGAGCATCTCGGCCTTGGTCGTCGCCTTCGGCTCGAACGAGATCTCCCACTTCCCGGTGGTGATGCCGACCATCGTCGGGATCGCCATCGAGAGCAGCTCGTTCATGAGCTCGGCGAACGGGCGCATCCCGGCGACCGAATGACCGAACTTGTCGGCAGGGAAGGCGTCGATCACGCGGCGGGTGACGCGACGATGGCCCTGCCAGTGGGCGAGCAGGCCGGCTGATGTGATGACTGGTGCGGCGGACATGGATGCCTCGGATGGTTTGGTGTCGCGAACAGGAGCTTCGGTTCCTGTTCGGTATCGGATTCTAGCCCCTTCCGCGTCGCTCCGCCAGCCACGCGGCTCAGCCGTCGCCGAAGAGCTCCACCTGCGGCGCGCGCTCGGGCAGCACCAGCGTCCGCACCACCTCGGCGATCCACCCGTCCCGGTCGGCCGGATCGAGGCGCACGACATCCACCGAGAACGCCCCGATCAACCGCTCCAGCGTCGCGTCGATCTCCATCTGGAAGCTCCGGCTCACCGCACGCTTCCCGTCGAACGACGGCGCCTGGGTCACCGGCACCTTGAACAGCGCGTCGTAGCCCTCGATCCACGAGCCCACCAGCGCGTCGAGCGAGGGGCGTCGTCCCACCCGCGCCACGAGGTACGCGTAGTTGTCGAGCACCGACCGGTCGCAGATGACCACCTCGTACATCGCCTGCGCCGCGATCTCCTCGGCCACCTGCGTGTGCAGGATCCACTCCTGCGCGTCAAGCGTCGTCTCCTCGTTGATCGGCAGCGGACAGCGGCGCGCCACCTCTTTCACGAGGTCCACGCCGAGGTCGAGCCGCTTGAGCTGGCTCGCGAGGTCGAAGCACAGGGTCGTCTTCCCCACCCCGTGCGTGCCGACGAACGCGACCTTCAGCCGCCGCCGACCGAGCGAGTCCAGCGGGAGGAATTCACGGATGCCGGTCACCCGGGAAGGTTATCCCGGGCGTCGGCGAAGGGTCAACGCGCGGCGGAGGTCGCGGCGACCGGCGTCGCGCAGCCGAGCGGAGCCCCCTCGTCGATCCAGCGCAGCGCGAACACCAGCGAGAGGCTGCGCCCGCGCGCGTCCTGATCGCCCATCCGCGACAGCCGCAGCGCCCACGACTCGTCGAGCGCGGCCCGCAGCGCCTCGCACGCCGGCGCGGGCAGTCGCGGTGCCTGCGCGCGCAACGCCGGCAGGGCATCGGCGGACAGCGTGCCGTGGTACCGGGCGTCGAACGGCGCGCCGGCTGCCGCGCGCGCCACGTTCACCCGCACCACGATCCCCTCGAGGTTGATCAGGTTGAAGGTCATCACCCACGCGATGACCACCGCGAGCGCCAGCGGTCCGAAGCGCTCGCCGCGGCCGCGCAACGTGGTGAGCGCGACGATCACCAGCACCGCGGCGACGAGCACCATCACCGAGAGCGCGAACCCGCGATCGACCGTGAGGCCGAACTCCCGGACGTACATCCCCATGCGCGCCAGCGCCGAGCCGAGCAGCGCGACGACCTCCGCGACGAGCACGGACCCCACGAGACGGAGCTGTCCCTGCCCCGTCGCGTCGTCTCGCCCCAGCAGCCACTCGGCGATGACGAGCGTGCCGAGGACGATGCCCGACGCCGCGACCATCTCGAAGAACCCGTTGCGCGCGTACTCGGCCAATGTGAGACCCGCGGCCGCACGCAGGTACTCGGCCCCGCCGAAGAGCACCCGCGCCTGTGTCGCGAGGAAGAGCGCGAGCAGCACCACGAGGCCGTAGAGCCCGACGCTCACCGTGAGGAACGGCACCGCCGGCGTAGGCGTCTCGGGGAGGCGGACGATCGTGCGTTCGCCGCGCGAGACCCGCATCCACCCGGCGGAGATCCACGTGATGAGGGCGATGACCGCGGCGTGCTGCAGCGCATCGACCGAGAGGAAGTCGACGACCTGCCGCACGAAGCGGTCGAAGATCGCGTCCGATTCGCTGAGGAGCGTCATCACGACGAAGAGCGGTGGCACGGCGAGCAGCGCGCCGATCAGCAGCGCCCGCGACCGGCGCCCCCCGTCGGGGCGACCGCCGACGCGGGCGAGGGCCGTCTGGATCGCGCCCGGCGCACCGAAGGCCAGCGCGAGCGGGCCGAGGAGTGCGGCGCGCACGGCCTCCACCGGCGAGATGTCGCGGACCCGCTTCCCCGTCCCGTGCCACGCGACGAGCGCCCCCATGCAGAGCACCGAGAGGAAGTCGATCGTGTAGGCGAAGTCGAGGTCGCGCAGCGCGAGGCCGAGCGCGGCGGCCGCCAGGCCCAGCAGCAGCGCTCGCCGTTCGCGCTCGCCGCGGTCGAGCAGCGCGGCGAGGAGCGCCGCCGCGAGGAGGATGAACCCGGCGAATCCCAGCCGGAACGGTCCGCCGCGGAGCAGCACGTCGCCGGCGATGCCGGCGACCAGCGCGGCACCGAGGAGCCGTATCGCCCGGAGACCGCTCGCGCCGTCCGCGGCCGCGGGTCCTGCCTGCGGCGCGCTCATGCGCTCACCTGCCGCGCGGCCTCGGCCGGCACCGATCCGAAGCGGCGATCGCGCCGTGCGAAGTCGGCGAACGCGTCGTCGAGCACACGGCCGCTCACGTCGGGCCAGAGCACGTCGAGGAACAGCAGCTCGGCGTAGGCGCACTCCCAGAGCAGGAAGTCGGAGAGCCGGCGCTCTCCGCCGGTCCGGATGAGCAGGTCGACGGGCGGGAGGATCGTCGTCCCGCGGACCCCGCCCCGCATCGCCGCACGGACCGGGAGCGCGTCCTGGATCGCGGCGCGGCTCGAATAGTCGAGCGCGACCCGCAGATGCATGCGCCGTCCGGCGGCCGTGCGCTTCTCCGCCTCGGTGATCGCGCGCCGCAGCGCGAGCGGCAGCTTGGTCCGCCGCCCGATCACGGAGAGGCGGATGCCGTGGGCCGCGAGTTCGTCCATCTGGGTCTTGAAGTGCGATTCGAACAGCTCGAGCAGCGCGCCGACCTCCTGCACCGGCCGGCTCCAGTTGTCGGCCGAGAAGGCGTAGAGGGTGAGCTGCTCCACGCCGGCGCGTGCGCAGTGCGCGACGACGTCCTTCACGACGCGGGCGCCGGCGACGTGTCCCATCCAGCGCGGCCGCCCGCGGCGCTCGGCCCAGCGTCCGTTGCCGTCCATGATGATCGCGACGTGGCCGGGAACCGGAAGAGTGCTTTGCTTCATAAAGCCGAGACTCCGAAAGAGGGCGCCCGCAGGCGCCGTTGAGGTCGTACCACTCACTGCCATCGCCTGCTGACGCCGGGACCTATCCCCCGACGCGCTTGATCAACGCCTCCATGTGCGCGAGGTAGCCCTCGAGCGCCCGACGCCCCGCCGCCGAGATGCGGTACTCGGTGCGCGGCACCCGCCCGTCGTAGCCCTTCTTGCACGCCACGTACCCGGCCTCCTCGAGCTTGCGCGCGTGGACCGAGAGGTTGCCGTCGGTGGTCTCGAGCAGGCCCTTCAGCTCGTTGAACGTGAGCATCTCGTGCACCGCGAGCGCGCTCACGATCGCGAGGCGCACTCGCTCGTGGATGACGCGGTCGAGCGCGAGCGGACCGCCGGCATCCCCGTCGACCGCCTTGAGCGCTGCGCGCGCCGGTGTCACCGCTCTCCCCGCGGCCTTCGCCGCGGCCGCCGACTCTCGCTTAGCCACCATGCCTCCGGGCGATCCATGTGCCGAACGCGACCTGCACCGCGCCGAATCCGAGGGCCAGTGCGAGGTCGCCCGACACGGAGCGCGTGTAGAGCGCGACCGAGCCGAGCGCCATGAGGACGAGCCCCATGAGCGGCACGGCGCGCACCGAGAACGCGCCGGCCGTGACGATCCCCACGCCGTAGAGCAGCAACCAGAGCCCGGGCAGCTGCGGCGGCACCGTCGGTTCGAGGGGCGACAGCTTGGGCTCGAGCAACGCGAAGGTGAGTACGGCGCCGGCGACGATCGCCGGGAGGAGCCCGAGCAGGAACTTCCGCGCCGGCACGCTGAGTGCCACCCCGGAGCCCGCGCCGGCGCGCCGCCGCATCTTGAGCGACATCGTCCCCATGCCGATCGCGACCGCGAGCACCGCTTCGGCGAACCACGTCCAGAACCACCGCTCGCGCGTCGGCTGCGCATTCGCGACCGCTGCCGCCCCAAGCGCCGTCACGCCGATGGCGACGAGCCCCCACCCCGGCACGTCGGTGAACGAGGACGCCCCCTCCATCGTGCGGCGGATGAAGGAGAGGTCCTGGATCGCCTTGTCGTGCAGCGCAGGCGGTTCGCGGAGCGGGGCGGCCATGGGCGAAGGATGCACGGCGGGGAGACGACTGTCAAGTACTTTGTGTCACAAAGGTCATTGACCACCCCTCTGCCATCCGCCACCTGTCACTTATTGCAAGTACAGGTACAGGCCATACAACCCCACTCCCAGGCCCCCCAGCATCACGATCGTCCCCACGTCGTCCCCGATGATCGCCCCACCGACCAACGCCGCGCCGCCCACGATCATGAGCATGCGCGAGCGCGGCGTGTCCGCCTTCCGCATGGGCGCGGGCGTACGCGCCGCCGACGCGACCACGGCGGGTGCGCCGGCGCGCGTCGCGTCGAGACGCGGCCCGGCGCTCACCGCCCTCGCGCCGGCCGGCACGGCCGCCACGGCCGGCACCGCATCCGGCGACTGCATGGTGGATGGCGCGCCGAAGGTGCGCGCCGCCTGGGCCTGCACCGGGTCAGGAGAGACCGCAGCGACGACCAGCACGACCGCAGCAAGCGACAGAGGACGGATGATCCGCATGGATGGGGCTCCCGGTTGAGTGGATATGGTTGATACTCTACGGCACGATCGACGGTCCGCCAACGACGTTCGGGACGTTTCGCTGGCGAAGCAGTGCGTTCAACGCGTTGAGGTCCCCCCCCATGAGCGACTCGAGCGTGGTCAGGTGCTGCTTGAGCTGCGCGTTCAGGATCGCCTGCACCTCCACCTGCTGGTCCGTCGGCCGGAAGTCGTTGTTGGTGAGCCCGTTCGCGAGGTAGCCCAGCTTCGCGATCAGCTTGCTCCCGAACCGGACCCCGTCCTGCCCGGTGCCCGTCTGCCGCAGGTCCACGAGCTCCATCTCCACGCCCAGCAGCTTCTCCTCCAGCGCCGCCACGGCCCGCGTCACCTCGGCATCGGCGACGGCGCTGCGGAGCGCCGCGAGCTGCACGCGCACGGACTCGAGCCGGTGCACCGCGGCGGCCGCGCGGTTCATGTCGTCGCGGATGCTGTTCGCGAGCCGCGTCTGCGCCGCGATGTCGCCCTCGGTGCCGCCGCTGTTCGGGTCCTTCCGCACCTCGAGCGGCCGGGTGAACTCCTGTCCGCCGACGTTCAGCGTCACCGTGTAGGTGCCCGGCGGCATGAGCAGCGACACCTGCGCGGTGCCCGGCGCGTCGCGCCCGTCCGGCCCCACGGTGATGTACGCCGCGTACATCGGACTCGTGCGGAGCCGCACGGCCGTGCTCGGCTCGTCCCGCAGGTCCCAGCTCACGCGGTTGATGCCCGCCGCGTTCGGCCCCGTGAGCGTGCGCACCACCTTCCCCGCGGCGTCGGTGATGGTGAGACGTGGCGCCTGCGCAGCGGGGGCCTTGAGCCAATAGTTGATCGAGGCCCCGTAGCGCGGATCCTCGCCTGTCGTCGGATCGTCGTAGCTGCTCGACGGCGCGGTGATGAAGCGGAAGCGATACGCGGCGCGCAGGTCGAAGAGATGCGCCGCGCTGTTCATCACCTCGGGCGTCAGCTGCTGCAGCGGACCGATGTCGTCCAGGATGTAGAACCCGCGACCGTACGTCGAGATCACGAGGTCGTTGAAGTGCTCCTGCACCTGGATGCCCGACACCGGCGCGGCCGGCAGGTCGTTCTGCAGCGGCACCCAATGGTCGCCCGCGTCGAACGAGACGTAGATGCCGTTCTCGAGGCCGAGATACAGCAGCCCGCGCCGCTTCGGGTCCTCGTGGATCACCTTCGCGTAGCTGAGGTTGTTGCGCGGGAGTCCGGTGGTGATCGCCTTCCACGTCCGGCCGTAGTCGGTGGTGCGGTACACGAACGGGTCGCGCCCGTTCACCTGATGGAAGTCCACCGTGAGGTACGCCGTGGCCGCGTCGTACCGCGATGAGACGATGCTCCGCACCGAGCCCCACACGGGGAGGTTCGGGATGTTGGGCGTGAGGTTCGTCCACGTCCGGCCGTCGTCGCGCGTGAGCTGGACGAGGCCGTCGTTCGTGCCGACCCAGATCGTGCCCTTCTCGCGCGGACTCTCCGTGATGGCGTAGACCACGCCCGCGTACTCGACGCCGATGTTGTCGCCCGTGAGTCCGCCGGAGCTCCCCATGCGCGAGCGGTCGTTCAGCGTGAGATCGGGCGAGATCACCTGCCAGCTCTGCCCGCCGTCCCGGGTGCGGTGCACGTGCTGGCTGCCCGTGTACACCGTGTTGTGATCGTGCGGCGAGATCGTGAGCGGCGCATCCCACACGAACCGGTACTTCACGCCCTCGGCCGGGCCGTTGCTTTGCTGCGGCCAGACCTCGACAGTGCGGAACATCCGGCGGTCCTCCTCGAACCGCACGACGATGCCGCCGACCATGCCCGACCCCGACGCGGTCGACCAGATGATGTTCGGATCGACGGGATCCGGCGTCGCCCATCCCGACTCGCCTCCGCCGACCGCGTGCCACATGCCGCGCAGGATGCGCCCGCCCGCGAGCCGCGAGTTGCTCGGACCCCGATACGTCGGCTCGTCCTGCTTGTTGCCGAGCACATTGTACGGGACGTTGTTGTCGACCGTCACGTGGTAGATCTGCGCGTTGCTCAGCCGCTGGCGGTACCAGCTGCGTCCGCGGTTCTGCGTGATCGAGAGCCCTTGGTCATGCGCGACGATCTGCCGGTCGGCGTCGGTGGGATCGATCCAGATGTCGTGGTGATCGCCGCCGGGCGCCGAGCGCCCCTGCTGCACGACGATCGTCCGTCCGCCGTCGATCGACTTGGCGAAGGACGCGGTGAGGAAGTACGTCTCGTCCTCGTCGTCGGGGGCGACCGCCAGCCGCGAGTAGTAGTGCGCGCGCCCCATCGCATTGCGGTCGCGGCTGACCAGCTGCCACTGCCGTCCGCCGTCGTCGGAGCGCCAGAGCTGGCCGCTCTCCGTCTCCTGTCCGTTCCACGGGATGCCGTCTCCGGTCTCGATCATCACGAACACGCGATTGGGATTCGACACCGACAGTCCGAGCGCGACCTTGCCGTGCGGCTTCACCGGGAGGCCATTGCCGCGGAGCCGCGTCCACGTGACGCCGCCGTCGGTGGACTTGAAGAGACCGCTGCCCGGCCCGCCGCTCGTGCGCCCCCAGGTGTGGATCTCGATCTGCCACATCCCCGCGAAGAGCACGCGCGGATTGGCCGCATCCATCGCGAGGTCGGAGCACCCGGTGTTCTCGTCGACGAAGAGGACCTTGGTCCACGTCGCGCCGCCGTCCGTCGTACGGAAGACGCCGCGGTCGGGCTGCGGGCCGTACGCGTGGCCGAGGGCGCACGCCAGCACGATGTCGGGGTTCGTCGGGTGGATGACGATGCGTGCGATGCGCGCGGTGCGCTCGAGGCCCATCAGCGCCCACGTCTCGCCGCCGTCGGTGGACTTGTAGATCCCCTGCCCCACGCTGATGTGCGAACGGATGTGCGCCTCGCCCGTGCCGGCCCAGACGACGTTGCGATCGCTGCGCGCCACCGCGAGCGACCCGATCGACTGCACCGGATGCGCGTCGAAGGTGGGGCGCCAGTTCACGCCACCGTCGGTCGTCTTCCACACGCCGCCGCTCGCGCTGCCGACGAAGTACGTCAGCGGATCGCCGACGATCCCGGCGGCGGCGCTGAACCGGTTGCCCTCGGGGCCGATGTTGCGCCAATGGAGCGCACGCCACGCGTCGGCGGTCGGCGCGGCCGCTGTGGCGGGGAGCTGCGCGGCGAGCGGGAGTGCCGTCGCGACGAGCGCGACGGCGGTGAGCCAGCAGGTCGTCGGGCGCATGCGGGGGTGCTCCTCGGTGGGGGTGCGCCCCGATTGTATCGCGCGCGCCGGTGGGCGGTAAGAGCGCGACCGCGGCGCAGGGTGGACGGCGGGCGCGCGAGCACGGATGTTCAAGCGCATGCGACCACTCGTGCTCATCGCCCTCGCCGCCGCCCCGGTCCTCGCGCAGGCGCCGACCGCATCGCCCGCCCCGTCCGCGGCCGCCACCGCCTTCGATCCCGCCCGCCTCGATCGCCTCGGCGCGTACATGCAGATGAGCGTCGACTCGCAGTGGATCGCCGGCGCCGTCGCGCTCGTCCTCCGCGACGGAAGGGTCGTCTATTCGCGCGCGGTCGGCTGGTCCGACCGCGAGGCCCGGACGCCGATGACCACCGATGCGATCTTCCGGATCGCGTCACAGACCAAGGCCATCACGAGCACGGCGATCATGCAGCTCGTGGAAGAGGGCCGCATCGCGCTGCTCGATCCGGTGTCGAAGTGGATCCCGAGCTTCGCGCGCACGAGCGTCATCAACCGCGCGGACTCCGGCCGCACCGTCGTGCCCGCGCGACGGCAGATCACCATCTTCGACCTCCTCACCCACACGGCGGGCATCTCGTACGGCGTCGAAGGCATCCTCGGCGAGCGATACCGCGCCGCGGGTCTCGGCCCGGCCGCGGGTTTCGGCTGGTACACCGCCGACAAGGACGAGCCGATCTGCGCCACGATGGACCGGCTCGGCACGCTTCCCTTCCTCGAACAGCCCGGTGAGCGCTGGGTCTACGGCTACAACACCGACATCCTCGGCTGCGTCGTGGAGCGCGCGAGCGGCCGGCCGCTCGACCGGTACTTCAAGGAACGCATCACCGGCCCGCTCGGCATGCGCGACACCGATTTCTTCGTGCCGCGCGAGAAGGCCGCGCGCCTCGCCGTGGTCTATCGCAGCGAGAACGGCCGCGCGGTGCGCGCGGACACGGGCGCGCGCGGCCAAGGGCACTATCTCGAGGGCCCTCGTCTCAGCTTCGCCGGCGGCGCGGGCCTCACGTCCACGGCGCGCGACTATGCGCGGTTCCTCGAGGCGATCCGCCGCGGCGGCACGCTCGACGGCGCGCGCATCCTCTCGCCCCGCAGCGTCGATCTCATGTCGACCAACCAGGTCGGCACGCGGTACAGCGCGGACGGCAACGGCTGGGGCCTCGCGTTCGCGACGGTCGACCGGCTGGGCGCCAACGGCTTCGCGTCGGTCGGCAGCTACAACTGGGGCGGCGCCTACGCGAGCATCTACCATGTCGATCCGTCGGAGCGACTCGTCATGGTGCTCATGATCAATCAGGTTCCGAGCAGCGCCGACCTGCGGGCCAAGTTCGCGACGCTGGTCTATCAGGCGCTCCGGCACTGAGTTCGCCGAGCCCCGCGGCAGGCGCGCCCGGCGCGCCCGGCGCGCGCGCGACGCGCGCTCACTCCACGTCGTCGATCGAGCGCGGCCAGTCGTCCTTGAGCAGCCGCGAGAGGGCGCGATCCGCGAGCCGTCGCCCGTCGGTCTGGCACCGCGCGCAGTAGTTGGTCTCGTTGTCCGCATACCGGATCCGCTGGACCGGCGCCGCGCACACGGGACACGGGAGCCCGAACCGCCCGTGCACGCGCATCTCCGGACGGAACGCCGTCACGGTCTCCGGGAAGCCCGCGCCGACCTCGGTGCGGAGATGTTCGACCCACCACGTGAGCGTCGACACGGTCGCCGCGTGGAGCCGCGCGGCTTCGTCGTCGCCGAGCCGGGAGGTCAGCAGCAGCGGTGAGAGCCGCGCCGCGTGGAGGATCTCGTCCGAGTAGGCGTTGCCGATCCCGCTGAACAGCCGCGGGTCGGTGAGGGCGCGCTTGAGCGTGTGGTTCTCGCTCCGCAGCCGCGCGACGAACGCCGCGACGCCCGACGTGAGCGGCTCGATCCCGCCGCGATCGAGTGCGGCGAGGGCCGCGCGCCCCTCGAGCGCCGTCAGCGACGCGCGACGCTTGGTCCCCGCCTCCGTCAGCACGAGCGTGCCGTGCTCGAACACCCACTCCGCCAACGCGCCGCGTCCGGCGACCTTCTTCCCCGGCGCCCGCCACCGCAACCGGCCCGCGATCATCAGGTGCAGCACGAGGAACCGCTCGTCCGCGAAGACGAGCACCAGCCGCTTGCCGAGCCGTTCGACTCCCCGGACGACCCCGCCGACGAACGCCGCGATCGGGGGATCGACCGACCGCAGCAGGAACGGGCTCGCGATCCGGATCGCGGTCGGCGCGCGGCCGACCACATGGCGCTCGAGTGCCTCTGCGTAGGCGACGATGTCGGGGAGCTCCGGCACGCGGACAAGCTACCGTGACGCCACCGCGCCGGCATCACGGCCACCCCCCTTGCGGCAGGACGCGACATCGATGATTTTAGTACGTACTAACTTCTATGTATCCTGATCCGCGCCTCGCGCTCGTCATCTTCGGCCTCATCGCCGCCGTCGCCCTGCTCGTCCTGTGGCCGCGGCGGGGGCTCTACGCGCGGGTCCGCCGGATCCGACGCGCCTCGGAGCGGGTCCGGGTCGAGGACGCCCTGAAGTACCTCTTCCACCGCGGCGCCGAAGGCCGCGAGATCCACGCGGATGCGCTGGCGGGCGCCCTGCAGGTGCGGCAGCAGCTCGCCCGCGACCTCCTCGAGCGTCTCACGGAGCGCGGTCTCGCGGAGGCCGGCGCCGACGGCAGCCATCATCTCTCCGAGCGCGGCCGCATCGAGGCCCTGCGCATCGTCCGCTCACACCGGATCCTCGAACACTATCTCGCCGACCGCACCGGGATCGGGCCCGAGGAGTGGCACGAACTGGCCGAGGACGAGGAGCACCTCCTCACCACGGCCGAGATCGAGACGCTCGCGTCGCGGCTCGGCCAGCCGCGCTTCGACCCGCACGGCGACCCCATCCCCACCGCCGAGGGCGAGCTCCCCGCGACGGTGGACGCGCTCCTCCCCGCCCTCGCACCGGGCGAGGCCGGCATCATCGTGCACCTCGAGGATGAACCGGCCGAAGCGTACGAACGCCTCGTCGCCATGGGCTTCGCACTCGGCAAGTCGGTCGTCGTGCGCTCCCGCACGGCGTCGATGGCGCGGGTGGAGCTCGATGGCCGCGCGCACATGCTGCCGCGCGCGCTCGAGCTGGCGATCAGCGTGGAGCGCGCGAGCGAGGCGCACGGTCCGGTGCGCACCCTCGCCGACCTCGAGGAGGACCAGGTGGCGCGCGTCCGCCGTCTGTCGAGCGACTGCCGCGGCGCGCAGCGACGCCGGCTCCTCGACCTCGGCGTCGTGCCCGGCACCGAGATCGGCGTGGAGATGCGCAGCGTATCGGGCGATCCTCGCGCCTATCGCATCCGCGGCGCGGTGATCGCGCTCCGCCGGCATCAGGCCGAGTGGATCGAGCTCGAGCCGGTCGGCGTGCTGGGCGCGACGCCGACGAGCACGCCGGTGGTCGCGTGACGCCGTCCACTTCGATGCGCACCCGGCTCCCGGCGCGCGACGAGTCGCTCGTCCAGCTCGGCGTCCGCTCCGACAAATGGGATTACCTCGTCGCGCTCGCCGGCAATCCCAACACCGGCAAGAGCACGGTGTTCAACGCGCTCACGGGTCTGCGGCAGCACACCGGCAACTGGCCGGGCAAGACCGTGACGCGCGCCGAAGGCTACTTCACCGTCGGCGGCGACCGCTTCAAGATCATCGACCTCCCCGGCACGTATTCCCTGCAGGCCGCGAGCACCGACGAGGAGGTCGCGCGCGATGCGCTGCTCTTCGGCGCGCCCGACGTGACCGTCATCGTCATCGATGCGACGCGCCTCGAGCGCAACCTCAACCTCGCGCTCCAGGTCCTCGAGATCACGCCCAAGGTCGTGGTCTGCCTCAACCTCATGGACGAGGCGAAGCGTCTCGGCATCGGCATCGATCCGGCGGCGCTGTCGCGGGAGCTCGGCGTGCCGGTCGTGCCCGCGGCGATGCGCAGCGGAGAGGGGATCGACGCGCTCCGCACGGCGATCGGGCAGGTCGCGCGCGGCGAGATCGCGCCCGCCCCGACGCAGTCGCGCGACTTCGCGCCGGACGTGGAGGCGCTGATCCGCGAGGTGGAGCAGATGGTCTGGGCGGCCGAGCCGCAGCGCGCCAACTCGCGGTGGGTCGCGCTCCGTCTGCTCAATGCCGATGAACGGGTCGCGGCGATGATGCCCGCCGACGTCGCCGCCAAGGCGAGCGCCGCGCGCTGGCGGCTGAGCCCGGACTTCCACGACCGCATCGCCCAGGGCCTGTATGCGACGGCCGAGCGCATCGCGGCGCGCGCGGCGTTGAGCGGCGTGCGGCGGGCGCGGTTCGACTTCGACCGCACGCTCGATCGCTGGCTCACGAGCCCGGCGACCGGCTTCCCGCTCATGGTGCTCATGCTCGGCGTGGTCTTCTGGCTCACCATCGCCGGGGCGAACGTGCCCTCCGGCATGATCGCCGACCTGCTCGTGGACCGCGGCCACCCGTTCCTGCGCGGCGTGATGGGCTCGATCGGCGCGCCGTGGTGGCTCTCGGGGTTGCTCGTCGATGGCGTCTACCTGGCCTCGGCGTGGGTGGTGGCGGTGATGCTCCCGCCGATGGCGATCTTCTTCCCGCTCTTCACGCTCCTCGAGGACTTCGGCTACCTGCCGCGCGTCGCGTTCAACCTGGACGCGCTCTTCCGGCGCGTCGGCGCGCACGGGAAGCAGGCACTCACCATGTGCATGGGCTTCGGATGCAACGCGGCGGGGGTCGTCGCCACGCGCGTGATCGACAGCCCGCGCGAGCGGCTCGTGGCGATCATCACCAACAACTTCTCCCTCTGCAACGGGCGCTGGCCGACGCAGATCCTCATGGCGTCGCTCTTCATCGGCGCGCTCGTGCCGGCGGCGATCGGGGGCCTCGTCTCGGCGATGTCGGTCGTGGCCGTCACGCTGATCGGCGTCCTCGCGATGTTCGCCTCGAGCTGGTTCCTCACACGGACCGTGCTCCGCGGCGAGGCCACGAGCTTCTCGCTCGAACTCCCGCCGTATCGCCCGCCGCGGATCCTCCAGACGCTCTACACGAGCATCATCGACCGCACGCTGATCGTGCTGTGGCGCGCGATCGTGTTCGCCGCGCCGGCCGGCGCGGTGATCTGGCTGGTGGGCAACGTCGGCTGGGGCGGCGAGAGCGCGGCGGCGCATCTGGTGCGCGCGCTCGACCCGGTGGGGATCCTGCTCGGGCTGAACGGCGTGATCCTGCTCGCCTACGTGGTCGCGATCCCTGCGAACGAGATCGTCATCCCGACCGTGCTCATGCTCACGGTGCTGGTCGGCGGCACGCCCGAGGCAGGCGCCGGCGCGGGCGTGATGTTCGACGCCGACCCCGCCGCGATCGGCACCCTCCTCCGTGCCAGCGGGTGGACCGCGCTGACCGCCGTGAACCTCATGCTCTTCTCGTTGCTCCACAATCCGTGCTCGACCACGATCTACACGATCTGGAAGGAGACGCGGAGCGTGAAGTGGACCACGCTGGCGACGCTTCTCCCGCTGGGCATGGGTGTCGTCCTGACGTTCCTCGTGACGCAGTTCTGGAGACTGCTCTCGCCGGGGTGATGCGGCGGCGCATCACCAACCTGCAACGTGGGTGCGCGCCGGTCCGGTGATCAGGTCGCTCCCGCGAGGTCTCGGCCCCGAGACTGTGCCGCCTCTCCCCACCCCGAGGTGACCTGCGTCCCCTTCCTGCCCGCCAGGATCAGGTACCCGGCCGGGAGAGGGGAATCCGTTGTCGGTGAGCGATTTGCGTTCGGTCCGTACTCAGGGACCCGGGGTGGCATGATTCTCTCACCTGATCCTCGGGAGGAGGCGGGGAGTAGGGCCGACGAGGCGAGTATTGCCAACCGTGGACGGTTGGCGAATATTCGCTGCTTGTCGGTCCACAACCTTAGAGAGACCTGAGCGGAATGATCTGCGCGCACTGCAGCACGCCCGTCGCTGACGAAGCCCGATTCTGCCACAGTTGCGGCTCGCTCGTCTCCGACGCCGAGGGCCAGGCGGCCGCGACGGCGGCGATGGACCAGAGCTCGTTCATGCACATGGAGCGCCTGCTCCGTGAGGACACGAAGGGCGTCTACAACGTCAAGCACATGCTCGGCCGCGGCGGCATGGCCGTCGTCTACCTCGCCGAGGAGACGGGGCTCGCGCGCAAGGTCGCGCTGAAGGTGCTGCCGCCGGAGCTGACGTTCGGCCACGGCGTCGAGCGGTTCAAGCGCGAGGCGCGCACCGCGGCCGCGCTGGACCATCCGAACATCATCCCCATCTACCGCATCGGCGACGGCGGCAAGCTCTTCTGGTACGCGATGAAGTTCCTCGAGGGCAAGTCGCTCGAGGACCTGCTGAAGGAGCGTGGCGCGCTCTCCCTCGAGGAGTCGGTCGACATCCTCGAGCAGGTGGCCGACGCGCTCGACTATGCGCACGAGCACAAGGTCATCCACCGGGACATCAAGCCGGCGAACGTGATGCTCGACAACCGGAATCGCGTCATCGTGACCGACTTCGGCATCGCGAAGGCGCTCTCCGAGGGCAAGCTCACCGCCACCGACTCGGTGATCGGCACGCCGTACTTCATGAGCCCCGAGCAGGGGATGGGCAAGACGGTCAGCGGCGCGAGCGACCAGTACTCGGTCGCGGTGATGGCGTACCGCATGCTCGCGGGCCACGTGCCGTTCGACGGGGAATCGGCGATCGACATCCTGCACAAGCACTGCATGTTCCCCGCGCCACTCCTCGCCGACGACATGCCGGACCTGCCGCCGCACGTCTCCAAGGCGGTGGCCCGCGCGCTCTCCAAGAGCGGCGACGAGCGCTTCCAGAGCGTCCACGACTTCATCCAGGCGATCAAGGATCCCGAGTTCGTGCCCAAGGAGCCGGCGCGCCCGAGTGGCGTGACCGTCGTGATGACGCCGGACGATGCGAAGAAGCTGCGGAGCGGCACCAACCCGGCAGGGGCCAACAGCGGGAAGAACCGCACGGTGAGCGGCAAGAACCTGAAGGCCAAGCCGACCGCCGCGTCGCAGGACAAGACGGTGCTCGCCTCGGCCAAGTCGGTCGCCGCGCCGGCGCCGGCCCCCAAGTCACGGATGGGGCTCGTCGTGGGCGTCGTGCTCGGCGTCGCCGCGATCGGGAGCGGCGTCTACTGGCAGATGACGAAGACGCCCGCGAGCCCGCCGGCGACCAGCGCTGCGACGAACGAGGGCAACGGTCCGGCCGCGCCTGATCCGAACGCGGGCGTCGCTTCGGCGCGCACGACGCCGGCGCCCGCCCCGGCCCCCGACTCGCAGACCATCGCGGCGGCGCCGCCAGCGAACGACACCAAGAAGGCTGCCGTTGCGGCGCCGAACGGTGCGCCCTCGAACTCCACGAAGACTCCGCCGCGCGCCGCACCGCGCCCGGAGACCAAGGCGCCGGCGGCCACGCCCGCCTCGACGCCCGCCTCGACGCCCGCGACCAGCCCGCAGCCGGCTCCTGTGCAGACCACCCCGGCTCCGGCCGCGGTGGAGATGGGCACGCTGCCAATCTTCATCTCCGTCCCGGCCGAGGTGCTGATCGATCGCGTCTCGCAGGGCGAGAAGCGCTCGTTCCGCGCGCAGCTCCAGCCGGGCGAGCACCTGATCGTGGTGAGGAAGGAAGGCTATCAGACCGTCACGCAACCCGTGGACGTGAAGGTCGGGGACAACCCCGTGCTCCGCATCACCTTGGTGCCCAATCCATGATCCGTCGCACGCTCGCGCTCATCGCGCTCCTCTTCCTCGCGCCGCTCGCGGCATCCGCCCAGGCCGCGCAGCAGCCGACGAGCCGTCTGGGCCTCGTCACGCAAGCGACCGCCGCGTATGAGAACGTCGACCCGGATCGCGCGCTCCAGTTGGCGCGCGCGGCGCTCGACCCCGTCTTCGGCGCGCCGGACACGGTGTGGGTGCGCGCGCTGCACCTCCTCGCGCAGGTGCTGGTCGAGAACGGCAACGAGCCCGACGCACGCACCTGGGCCCGCTGGGGCATGCGCCAGAACCCGGGCATGCGCATCGACACGGTCAACTACCTCGCCGGCGTCGTCACGGTCATGCGCGAGGCGCGCACCTACACCGCCAACCGCACCGACTCGGACGACCTCACACGGATGACCTTCACGTGGCCCGCGCGCACGAGCACCGCCACGCAGGGCACGCTGCGGCTCAATCCGTCGCCCAACCCGACGGGCCTCCGCGTGACGGTCTTCAACGCGCCGCCCACGGCGGGCGGGGCGCGCGGCACGGCGATCAGCCAGCTCGTCGCCGGCCCCGGCTTGGCGCTCCCTCCGGGCAGCTATGACATCGAGGTCACCGCCACGGGGTTCCTCCCCGCGCGCGTGACGCGCGAGGTGCTGCCGGGCGCGACGGTCACGCTCGCGTTCCAGCTCACCTCCTCGGCGGTCATCACCGCGACCATCTCCGATGCGGCGCTGCAGACGGCGACCCGAGCCGTCGCGGCGCTCTCGGTGACGCGCTTCGGCGCGCCGGCACCCGCGTGCGCGGCCGGCGCGGTGACGAACACGCGCCTGATGGTCACGAGCTACACCGCGATCCGGGGCGCCGACGGCCTCACGGCGCGGATCAACGGCGCGCCGGTCACCGGCGAGCTGCGCGTCGCCGCGTACGACGCGGCGACCAATCTCGCCGTGGTCGTGCTCCCCGCCCCGCGCACCGATTCCATCCCGCTCACCACGCAGATCATCGACGGCCAGTCCGCGTGGGCGCTCGCGCTCGCGCAGTGTGCGACGGTCAGCGGAACGCGCACCAACATCGACGAATGGTCGCAGCGTCCGCTCGGCGCGCTCCGCCTGGGCGCGACCCTCGCCCAGGGTACGCCGGGGACGCCGGTGATCGACTACCTCGGCCGCCTGGCCGGCGTGTGGACGGCCGGCTCCGGGGCGATCCCCGCGCCGAACGCCGCCGCGCTCATCACGCAGGCGCAGCAGGCGATCGCCACGCAGCAGACGATCACGCTCGCCGATGTCGCGCGTCGCGAGAACCATCTCTACGGCGGCGTCTCCATCATCGCGGACATCCCGGGGGCGACCGTTCGCGTCACCGGGCTCGAGCGGTGGCACTGGAGCGAGATCACCGCAGGCACCTCGGGTGCGGCGCCGTTCAACTTCGCCGGACCCATGGGCCGGTATCGCGTCGAGACCTCGTCGGCAGGACTCCCCACCCGCACGCAGGAGATCGTGCTGCGGCCGGGCGAGACCATCCGCGTCCCGGTCGCGCTGCGGGTGGCGCAGGCGCCGCCGAGCGGCCCCGCGGCGCAGCCCGCGAAGAAGGGCATGCCCAAGTGGGTCTGGGTCGCGGTGATCGGCGGCGGTGCGGCCGCAGCCGCGGCGCTCGGCGGTGGTGGTGGCGGTGGCGGCGGTGCGTCGACCGGCTCGGTCGTGATCACGGTCCCGAATCCTTGAAATGCATCCCATGCGAATGACCTCCCGACTCCTCGCGGTCGCGTCCGGCGCGGCCGTCCTCGTCTCCTGCGACGCGCCCACGCGCGCGCCGAGCACGGGCCGCATCGAGCCGCGCTTCGTGATCGTGCGCGATACGTTGAGCAGCGCGAACCTCGTCCAGCTCAACGGGATGCGCGCGACGATCACCGCGCCGGGATCGGCGACGGTCGTCGGGTTCGCCGACCTCAGCCAGGCCACGCCGCCTAGTGGCCCGTGGTCCGGCACGATCGGCAATGTCGCGCCGGGTCAGTACACGCTGACCGTCGAAGGGACGGTGAACGGCGCCATCCAGCACTACGGCCGCAGCGCGAGCCCGATCAACGTCGTCGCGGGCCCAGCCACGCAGGCGCCGCTCGCCCTCACGCCGGTCGTCCCGACCGTGCCGACCTTCACGCTCTCCGACACCACCAACTTCTCGCGCACCGTCACGCTCGGCACCGGATTCGGCCTCGCGACGGGGTGGGAGTATCAGGTCGCCACCAACAACACGTTCCCGGGCGCCACGATCGTGCCCGTCGCCGGCTCGACGTTCACCGTCACCGTGCCGGACATCGGCACCTGGTTCATCCGCGCGCGGCCCGTGCTCCCGTTCAAGACGGCCAATGAGGTCGTCTGGAGCGACCCGCAGAGCTTTGTCGTCACACCCTCCACCGGCGGCCGCACCCCGGGGAACGCGATCGACCCCGGCCTGCTGAACGGCGTCCCCGACACCATCGTCGACCGCAACATCACGGGCACGCTCACGGACGGTTGGTACGTCATCCCCAACGTCCGCGTCGGGGACTCGCTCTTCGTCACCACGCGCGCGGCGGGTCTCACGCCCGCGTCACCGCTCAACACCGTCGTCGCGCTGTTCCGCGCGGACGGCGTCACGCAGCTCTCCTCGAACGACAACATCTCCGGCGCCAACACCGACTCGCGCGACAGCATCCAGACGACCTTCGCCGAGAACCACCTCGTGCGGGTGCGCGGGGCCAACGGGAGCGTCGGCCACTACGACGTGATCATCGAGCTGCGCCGCCTGCCGGCGGCGCCGGCCGGCCTCGCGGTGCTCGCGACCTCGGCCACCGCCGCGCGCGTGACGTGGACCGACGTCGCCGACAACGAGGCGTCCTACCGCATCGAGCGATGCCTCGGCGCCGCGTGCACCGACTTCGCCGAACTCACGCCGGGCGCGGCCAACGCCGTCTCGTTCGACGACGCGGCACTCACCACGGGCGCCACCTACCGCTACCGCGTCCGCGCGCGCAACGCCATCGGCAACTCGGCGTACGCAGGCCCGGTGAGCGTCACGCTCGTCGGCCCGACCGCGCCCGCGATCGTCTCCGCGACGACCATGTCGGGCTCGCGCATCGACCTCGTCTGGAGCGACCTCAGCGACAACGAGACGGGCTTCGAGATCCAGCGCTGCGACCTGCTGAGCTGCCCGAACGACGCGGCGTTCACCTTCAGCACCACCGTGCCCGCGGGCACGACGACGTACAGCAACACCGGGCTCGCGGTCGACGGCACGTACACCTACCGCATCCGCGCGACCAACAACGTCGCGCCGTCGTCGTTCAGCGGCACGGCCACCGCCAACACGCTTCGGCCCGCCGCGCCGTCGACGCTCGCCGCGACGACGATGTCGGCGACGCGCATCGACCTGGTGTGGAGCGACCTCGCGACCACCGAGACCGGCTACAGCATCGAGCGCTGCGCCGGGCAGGGCTGCTCGACCTTCGCCGAGGTCGGGACGGGCGTCGCGAACGCGCAGTCGTTCAGTGACCTGACGGTCGTCGCCGAGACCTTCTACAGCTACCGCGTGCGCGCGACCAACATCGCCGGCGCGTCGAACCCGTCCAACACGGCGCTGGCCAATACGCGGGCCCCCGGCGTGCCCGGGAGCTTCGCGGCGACGGTCGTCTCCGACACGCGCGTCGACCTGAGCTGGGCGGACACCACGGCGGCCGAGACCGGCTTCCAGGTGGAGCGCTGCGAAGGGGTCGGCTGCACCGTCTTCGGCGCACTCCAGACGGTCGCGGCAGGCAGCACGGGCTACACCGACAACACCGTCGTCGTCGGGACCTCGTACCGCTACCGCGTGCGGGCCACGGGTGTCGCGGGCAACTCGACCGAGGCAGGCCCCGTGCTCGCGTCGATCCTGCTCCCCACGGCGCCCAACTCCCTCGCGGCCAGCGCCGCCTCGGGCACGCAGGTGAACCTCAGCTGGGTGGACGCGTCGGACAACGAGACGACGTTCCGCATCGAGCGCTGCACGGGCGCGGCCTGCACGAACTTCGTCGAGGTCGGGTTCGTCACGGCCGGCACGGCCGCGTACAACGACCAGGGGGTCACGGCGGAGAACGACTACCGCTATCAGATCCGTGCGCGCAACGCGGTGGGCAACTCGGTGTACTCGTCGATCGCCGCCGCGAACACGCGGTCGGCGGCGGCGCCGTCGTCCCTCACCGCCTCGCAGGTCTCGGCCACGCGGATCGACCTCGCGTGGGCGGACAACGCCTCCAACGAGACCGGCTTCCGGATCGAACGCTGCACCGGTGCCGGCTGCTCGAACTTCGCGGTGATCGACTCGGTCGCGGCGAACGTCGTCTCGTACCAGAACAGCGGCATCGGCGCCGGCGCGTCGTACAGCTACCGCGTGCGGGCGATCAACCCCATCGCGGCCTCGACCCCGTCCAACACGGCGACGGCGACGACGCTGGCGCCGACCGCCCCGAGCGCGCTGACGACGCTCACCCTCTCCGCGACGCGGATCGACCTCACGTGGACCGATGGCTCGGGTGACGAGCTCGGCTTCCGCGTGGAACGGTGCGATGTGGCCGGCTGCGCGAGCTTCGCGCAGATCGGCTCCGTCGGGCCGAACGTGACGACGTACATCGACTCGACGGTCGTCGGCAGCACCGACTACCGCTATCGCGTCCGGGCGTACAACGTCGTCGACAACTCGGCCTACTCGCTCGCCGTCGATGCCGACACGCGCGCGCCGGGGACCCCGCCGACCATCTCGGCCGTCACCATCAGCGGGACGCGGATCGACCTCGACTGGACCGATCCGACGACCAACGAGGTCGGGTTCGTCGTGCAGCGCTGCACGCCGCCGGGCTGCGGCGGGCTCGCGACGTTCATGTTCGGGGCGAACGTCACCAGCTTCTCGGACACCACGGTCTCGGTGGACCAGCAGTACACGTACCAGATCTCGTCGTACAACAACGTGGGCAACAGCGGCGTCGCGAGTATCGTCCCGGCGAACACGCTGCTGCCGGCCGCGCCGTCGGCCCTCACGGCGCAGACGCTGTCCGCGACGTCGATCCGCCTCACGTGGACCGACAACGCGACGGACGCGAACGGCTTCATCGTCGAACGCTGCACCGGCGCGGGCTGCGTCGGCTTCGCGGTGCTCGACTCCACCGCCGGCGCCGTCACCCTCTTCACCGATGTGACCGCGGCGGCCGGCACGCTGTACGAGTATCGCGTGCGCGCCCGCAACGTCTCCGGGCGTTCGGCGCCGTCGACCGCGGTCCCCGCCTCGACCGTCGTCCCGGTCGCGCCGTCGTCGCTCGTCGCGGAGACGCGCTCGGACACGCGCGTCGACCTCACCTGGGTCGACGGCTCGTCCGATGAGCTGGGCTTCTACATCGACCGCTGCGTGGGGGCGGGCTGTTCCGACTTCGCGGTCGTCGACTCGCTGGCGACCGATGCGACGGCGTACGTGAACCTCGGGCTCACGCCGGGGCTGACGTACGGATTCCGCGTGCGGGCGTTCAACGCGGCCGGCGCGTCCGCGCCGACGAACACCGCGGTCGCGTCGACCAACCTCCCGGCGATCCCGACGGGACTCGACGCCGTCGCGCAGACCGCGACGAGCGTCGCCCTCAGCTGGGTCGACAACGCGGGCGACGAGGACGGCTACTCGATCGAGCGCTGCACCGGCGCGGGCTGCACCAGCTTCGTGGAGATCGACCAGACCGCGAGCAACGCCGTGGCCTACAGCGACCTGACGGTGGCCGCCGGCCTGAGCTACGTCTACCGGATCCGCGCCTTCAACGCCGCCGGCAACTCCGACTACTCCAACATCGCGGCGACCTCCACCGCCCTGCCCAACGCCCCGAGCGGCCTCGTCGCCGAGCCGACATCGACGACCTCGATCGAGCTGAGCTGGACCGACGCGTCGGACAACGAGGCACGCTTCCGCATCGAGCGCTGCACGGGCGCGGCGTGCGGGGTGTTCGCGGCGATCGACTCGGTGGGCGCCGGCACCGCCACGTTCATCGACCTCACCGCCGCCGCGGCGACCGCCTACCGCTACCGGGTCACGGCGGTCAACGCCCTCGGGGCCTCCGCGCCGTCGAACATCGCCGACGCGAGCACGGTGCTCCCCGCCGCCCCGACGAACTTCAGCGCGACGACCTTCTCGTCGTCGCAGATCGACCTCGCCTGGGACGACAACGCGACGAACGAGACCGCGTACGACCTGCAGCGCTGCACCGGCGTGGCGTGCGTGGACTTCGCCCGCGTCGACAGCCTCCCGGCGAACACGGCCGCCTACAGCGACGTCGGACTCACCCCGAACCTCGCGTATCGCTACCGCCTGCGCGCGCTGAACGGCGCCGGCGCGTCGGCATTCTCCGCGATCATCGACGCGACGACCAACGTGCCGGCCGATCCGTCGGACCTCGCCGCCATCGCATCGTCGCCGACGTCCATCACCATCAGCTGGACCGATAACTCGGACAACGAGACCGACTTCGTGATCCAGCGGTGCCCCAACCTGAGTTGCCTCGACGGCGACTTCAGCGACCTCTCGGTGGTGGGCGCCGGCGTCACGAACTACGTCGACGGGTCGGTGACGCTCGGCGACATCGCGACCTATCGCGTGAAGGCCGTGAACCTCAACGGCTCATCGCGCTACTCGAACAACGCCTTCGCGTCGGTGACCATCCCGATGCCGGCCGACAACTTCACGGCCACGAACACGAGCGCGAACCGGATCGCGCTCGCCTGGATCGACGGGTCCAACAACGAGACCGGGTTCGAGCTCGAGCGCTGCGTCGGGGCGGGCTGTTCGTCGTTCGGCCTGCTGGCGACGTTGCCCCCGGGCACCAGCGCCTACACCGATTCCGCCACGGTGCTCGACGAGACGTACTCGTACCGCGTGCGCGCGATCAACTTCGTCGGCAACTCGTCGTACTCGGCCACCGGCACCGCCAACACCATCCGCCCGCTCGCGCCGACCGGCCTCTCGGCCACGACCATCTCGGCGACGCAGGTGGACGTCGCGTGGACCGACCCCGCGACCAACGAGGCCGGCTTCTCGGTCGAGCGCTGCACCGGCGCGGGGTGCGTGAACTTCGCCGAGATCGCGAGCGTCGCGCCGAACAGCGTCCTCTACAACGACCTCAGCGTCGTCGTCGGGCTCGTGTACGAGTATCGCGTCCGCGCCTACAACACGGCCGGCCAGTCGGCATACGCCGGCCCGGCCTCGGCCAGCACGCTGCTCCCCGCCGACCCGACCGGCCTCACCTCCGTGGTGAGCGCGCCGACCGAGATCACGCTCGCCTGGAGCGACAACGCGGCGAACGAGAACGGGTATCGCATCGAGCGCTGCTCGGGCAGCGGCTGCAACGCGTTCGTGCAGATCGCGCAGCTCCCGTCCAACTCGTCGCAGTACGTCGACGCCGGGCTCAACAGCAACACGTTCTATCGCTATCGCCTGCGCGCCTTCAACACGGCCGGCACCTCGGCCTACACCGCGATCGTCAGTCCGAACACGTTCGCCCCGGCCCCGCCGACCGCCCTCGCGGCGACGACGGTGCTCGGCAACCGCATCGACCTCAGCTGGACCGACGCCGCGTCCAACGAGACCGGCTTCCGGATCGAGCGCTGCACGGGTGGCGCTTGCTCCGACTTCGCCGAGGTGGCGGTGGTGGCCGCCAACGCGACGTCGCACAGCGACTCGACGCTCACCTTCGGCACGCTGTACCGGTACCGCATCCGGTCGTACAACGGCGTGGCCAACTCGGCCTATACGGCCACGGTGGACGGCAACACCAACGTCCCGCTCGCCCCGACCTCCCTCGCGGCCGCCGCGCAGTCGACCACGCGGATCGACCTGACGTGGATCGACAACGGCACCAACGAGACGGGGTACCGGGTGGAACGTTGCACCGGCCCGGGGTGCACCGACTTCGCGCTGCTGACCACCCTCCCGGCGAACAGCACGGGCCACAGCGACACGCCCATCGCGGCCGCGACCTCGTTCACGTACCGCGTGATCGCGACCAATCAGGGCAGCTCGGCGCCGTCCAACCAGGCGACCGCGACGACGATCCTCCCGGCCGCGCCCTCGTCCTTCACGGCCATCGCCGTGGCGGGTGACCGTGTGGACCTCGCCTGGACCGACAACGCCGACAACGAGTACGGCATCATCATCGAGCGCTGCGACGGCGCCGCCTGCGTGAACTTCGTCGCGGTCGACACGGCCGCGGCGGACGCGACCACCTTCAGCGAGCTCGGCCTCGCCGGTGGCGTCGTCCACCGGTACCGGATCCGCGCCTACAACGGCGCCGGTCCGTCGGCCTACACGAGCATCGCCGAGGCGACGACGAACGTCCCGGGCATCCCGACGACGCTGACCGCGACCACGTTCGACGCGAGCCGCATCGACCTCGCATGGGTCGACAACGCCGCGGACGAGCTGGGCTTCGTCGTCGAGCGCTGCACCGGGAGCGGGTGCTCGAACTTCCTGCCGATCGACTCGGTGGAGGCGGCCGACGCGACGGCGTACAGCAACACCGGCCTCGCGGCGGGGACGACCTTCCGCTACCGCATCCGCGCGTACAACGCGTCGGGCGTCTCGGGGGCCTCGAACGTCGCCACGGCCGGCACCAACGTCCCGGCGATCCCGTCCGCCCTCGTGGCCACGACGGTCAGTGCCACGCGCATCGACCTCACGTGGACCGACGAGGCCGACAACGAGGGCGCCTACAGCGTCGAGCGCTGCACCGGCGTGTCCTGCAGCGGCTTCGCGGTCATCGCGACGCTGCCGATCGGCACGGTCGCGTACTCGGACCTCACGACCGCGGTGGATCAGTCCTACAGTTACCGCGTGCAGGCGACCAACAACGCCGGGCCGTCGGGGTACAGCGCGACGGCGAGCGCCAACACGCTCCGGCCGGCCACGCCGACCGCGTTCGGCGCGACGACGGTCTCGGCGACCCGCATCGACCTCTCGTGGGCCGATGCGTCCGACAACGAGCTCAGCTTCCGCGTCGAGCGGTGCGTCGGTGACGGGTGCTCGACGTTCACCGAGATCGCCTCGCTCGCCGCAGGCACCACCGGCTACACCGACGAACCGCTCACCCCGAACGAGTCGTACTCGTACCGCGTCCGCGCGGCCAACGCGGCTGGTGCCTCGGCCTACACGGCCACCCAGACCGCGACCACGAGCATCCCGGCGGACCCGTCGGACTTGAGCGCGACGACGATCTCCGCCAACCGCATCGACCTCGCCTGGACCGACAACTCGAGCAACGAGCTGTCGTTCCTGGTGGTGCGCTGCTCGGATCCTGCCTGCTCGGGCGGGTTCGACTTGCAGCAGAGCGTCGGCGCCGGCGTCACGGTCTTCAGCGACGAGACGGTCGGCGTCGGCAACCTCTACTACTACCGCGTCTCCGCGCAGAACGCCGCCGGGATCTCGGGCACGGCGACCGCCGCGGGCTCCACGCTCCTCCCCGCCGATCCGGTCTCGCAGTCGATCGCGATCACCGCCAGCGATGCGATCGCGATCGGCTGGGGCGATGCCGCGGACAACGAGGACGGGTTCGTGATCGAACGGTGCCGCGGCCTCGGCTGCACCGACTTCTCGCCGCTCAACTCGGTGGGGGCCGGGGCGACGGGGTACGTCGACTCCGGACTCGACGTCGGGACCTCCTACTCGTACCGCGTCCGCGCGACCAACGCGGCGGGGTCCTCGCAGCCGTCGGCCGAGCTCGTCATGTTGCTCGACCTCCCCGAGGCGGCGTCGAAGCCGAACGCGACGACGCTCTCGGCGACACAGATCGCCGTCTCGTGGCAGGACAACTCGGCGAACGAGACGGGCTTCCGGATCGAGGTCTGCCGTGGCGCCGGATGCTCGAGCTTCGACCCGGTCGCGACCGTCGGCGTCGACATCACCGGCTATCAGGTGGACGACCTCGACTTCGATCAGTCCTACACGTTCCGCGTGGTCGCCCTCAACCCGGTCGGCGAGGCCGCGCCGTCGGATGAGGCGACGACCACGACCTCGCTCGCCGCGCCCGCCAGCGACCTCAGCGCCGTCACCGTGGCACCGTCGCAGATCAACCTCAGCTGGACCGACAACGCCTCCATCGAGGCGGGATACCGCATCGAGCGGTGCATCGGTGGCGGCTGTTCCGACTTCACCGAGATCGGCGTCGTCGGACCGGACAACACCGGATACGCCGACGCGGGCCTGTCGCTCAACACGGTGTACGTCTACCGCGTGCGCCCCTTCAACGCGGTCGGCCCCTCCGCCTACAGCAACGAGGCGACCGCCAACACGCTGCTGCCGGCCGACCCGTCGAACGTGAGCGTCACCGCGATCACGGTGAACCGGATCGACCTCACGTGGACCGACAACTCGGACAACGAGAACTTCTTCATCCTCGAGACCTGCCAGGGCGCGGGGTGCACGAACTTCACGCCCGTCGTCGCGATCCCCGGCAACACGACCGCGTACTCGTACACCTCGGCGGTCGCCAACTCGATCTACCGCGTGCGGGTGCGCGCCTTCCGCTCCAACGTCGGCTCGTCCGGCTACACGACGTCGGGCGACGTGTCGACGGTGCTCAACGCCCCGTCGTTCGTGCGCGCGCAGACCGTGCTGCGCAACCGCGTGGACCTCACATGGGTGGACAACACGGACCTCGAGACCGGCTATCAGGTCCTCGCGTGCGCCGGCGCGGGCTGCACGCCTGCCTCGCTGATCGCGACGCTCGGCCCGAACGTGACGTCGTACCAGCACACCGGCCTCGCGCAGAACCAGACCTACTCGTGGCGCATCCGCGCCATCAGCAACGCGACGGTCGCGGCCTCGGTCGCGGCGGCGGGTGCGTACACGCCGGTCTCGATGGGCAGCGGCTCGGTCGCGTCGGGCATCACCGACACCCTCAATGCCGAGCGCTACTACGTCATCAGCGTGCCGGCCGGCACGCCGGAGCTCCGCATCACGATGACCGGCGGCACCGGCGAGGCTGACCTGCACGTCCGGTACGGCGCGGCCCCGACGCGATCCGTCTGGGACTGCCGTCCGTACCCCATCGGCAACGAGGAGTCGTGCATCATCCCCAACCCGGCGGCGGGCGACTGGTACTTCATGCCGCACGCGTACCAGGCGATCTCCGGCGTGTCGGTCAAGTCGTCGCTCAGCACGCGCTACGGCTACCCGACGGCGTTCGCCGGCACGAGCGGCTGGTCGCCGAACTACCTCATCGGCCAGCAGATCTTCATCTCGCAGACGATCACGCTCTCGCACCTCGGCCTCGTCGTCGCCGGCGGCACGGGCGGCGTGCGCATCGGCCTCTACACCAATGGCGGCACCATCCCGGGCGCCCTCATCACGCAGATCGCCGGCACCATCTCGTCCACCGGACTCGTCGAGTTCCCCGCGTCGAACATCCAGATCGCGGCGGGGACGTACTGGCTGATGTTCAACTTCCAGAACACGATCACGCGATACCAGGACACCGGCAGCCCGACGACCGTCGCGTACATCACATGGACCTACGGGTCGGCGCTGCCCGCGAACTTCCCCATCATCGGGTACTCGACGTACACCGGCAACCTCACCAACGCGCACGTGCGCGGGTATCCGTAGCGACTCGCCAGGGCTGATCGCAGGGACGACGGGGCGGCGCCGATGGCGCCGCCCCGTCGTCGTCCGTGCCCGCGGGCCTACGGATGTTCCCCCACATCGATTAGGGCCTCCACTTATGGTGCGGCGCGGCGCACGCGACAGATTCGGGGGGAGGACCAGCGCCACTCCACCGGAGGAGATGATGACGTTCCCGCATCGGCTGCTCGACTTCATCCGCGCGCACCGGGAGGAGCTCACGCTCAGCGTGTACGTCGAGTCGGCGCCCGCCGACCCCGCCGCACGGCGCAACTGGTGGGTGCGGCTGCGCCAGGGCCTGCATGACGTCCGCGAGTCGCTGGCGAACGCCCCGGGGGACGAGCGCGACGCGTTCGAGCGCTGCGCTGCCGCGGTCCTCGCGCGGCGGCCCGTGGGTGACGTCCCGGCCTCCGGTCACGGGTGGGCCTGCTTCACCGCGGCGAGCGGCGAGCTCCTCGACCTCGACCTGCCCGACGCCGCCGAGACGAGCGTCACCTGGGGGCCGGGCGCGCGCGTGGTCCCGTATCTCCGCGTCGCGACCGAGGCGCACGCGCTCGTCGCCTGGGTGGATGACCTGCACTGCCGGCTCGCACGCTGGACGGATGGCGCGCTCCACCCCCTCGGCGCGGTGGAGGAGGAGGCGAGCCGGGAGGGCGACATCGACGCGCGGCAGCGGCATCGCGACGAAGCGGCCGAGCGGATCCTCACGGAGGCGCGCCGTCGCATCGCGCAGCTCGCCGAACCGCATGTCCCGATCCTCCTCGGCGGCGCGGCCCACGCGAGTGCGCGGCTCCTCGACCTCCTCCCCGATCACCTGGCGACGCGGACCGTCATCGCACCGGAACTCGCGATGCACCTCGGCGACGGCGCGGCGCTGCCGCTCATCCACACCAAGCTCCACGACTTCGACGAGACGGTCCGCGCGCGGCGCGTGACCGAGCTGCGCGAGATGGCGCACGCCCGCGGACGCGCCGCGGTCGGCCTCGCGCCGGCGCGTGCGGCCGCGGACATCGGCGCGCTCGCCGAGCTGATCTTCAGCGAACACGCCTGGAGACAGCACCCCGAGGCCATCGAGGATCTCGTGCAGCGCGCACTGGTGGAGGGCGCCGACGTGGCCGTCGCACCCGGCGCGTCCGGCCACCCGCTCGACGGCGAGGGGGATGGCGTCATCGCCGGGCTGCGGTTCCCGCTGCCCGTCCCGCGCTGACTCAGCCCACGGTCCGGTCGAGCAGTCGCTCGACCGGATCGAGCAGGTCCTCGTAGAGATCGAACGCCGCGTCGAACCAGCGCATGATCTGCTCGAGCATGGCTCCTTGCGCGTCAGTCAGCGGCGCACCGGACGCGTTCAGGATGGTCGGCGTCTCGTCGCCGAACGAATCCACCGCGATGGTGGCGAACGGGCTGCCGTTGACGCTCACCATGAGCGTCCCGCCGGTCTCCCGCACGACCGTGCCGATGATGCCGACGTTCCCCGAGGGGCTCTCGAGCAGACCGTCGATGGTCACCGAGGGGGACTCGCCCCCGGTGAGCGTCTGCTGCACCCGCGAGACGAGGCCGCGGGAAGGCACGGCGGCCCGCCAGTCGATGCTGATGGTCGAGTTGGCGAGCGAGATCGCCGAGGTCAGGCTGAAGGCCAGCGAGTCCGTCGCGTTCCTGGCGAAGCCGGAGACGACGATCTGCGGCGCGACGATCGTCCCGGAGATCGCGGCGGCGTAGTCGAGCACCTTCACGGGATCCGCGACGCCGGCATACGCCTCGACGCGCGCGATGATCGCCTGATCCGTGATCGTCCGCGTCAGGTCCGCGTGGCCCGTCTCGACGAGCGGCAGCAGGATCTCGTCGGCCACGGTGTCCACGGCATACAGGATGAAGCGCACGCCGTTGGCCGGCGCGCCCGTGCGCTCGCTCAGGACGTAGCGATCCTCGAGCGTGTCATAGACGAACGTCCTGCCCAGCGCGACCTGCGGGAGGTCGGCGAGCACCGACGCATCGCGGTCGAGGAGGCGGTGCCGCAGCGCCTCGCGCTCGACCACGGCACTCGGATCCTCCAGCAGCGACGCCGGGAGATCGGCGACCACGCCGAGTCCGCCGATGGCGGCACTGATCCGCGGTCCGAGCGCGGCCAGTGACGCGCCGGCGGGATTGCCCACCGCGGCGCTGGCCGCCGTGAGGTCGGCGCGCACGCCGGCCTCATCGAGCGCGCCGGGGCCGGTCGCGCCCTCGCACGCGGCAAGGGAGAGCATCGCCAGAAGCAGGAACGCGCGGGAGCGGGTCGATCGCATCGAAGGCCTCTCGGGGACGTCGAACGGGACGGGCCGTGGTTCGGCCCTCGGGCACACGCCATTCGACGGGGGATACCTCGGCGGAGTCACCCGGTCCCGCCACCGCCCGTCACATTGTGAGCGTGGCGCGGTCCCCCGTAGATTCCCGCGCATGATCACCCCCGCCCCCGTCACGCTCGAAGGCCACGGAGTGCGCCTCGAGCCGCTCGCGCCAGCGCATGCCGAGGCGCTCGCGGTCGCCGCGACGGACGGCGCGCTGTGGGAGCTCTGGTTCACCTCGGTCCCGCGACCCGAGGAGACCGCGGCCTACATCGAGACCGCGCTGGCGGGCCAGCGCGACGGCCACATGCTCCCGTGGGTCGTCCGACTCGCGTCCACCGGCGAGGTGGTCGGCACCACGCGGTATCACGACATCGTCGCCGACATCGACCGCGTGGAGATCGGCTGGACATGGTATGGCGCGCGGTGGCAGCGGAGCCATGTGAACACCGCGTGCAAGCTGCTACTCCTCACTCACGGGTTCGACACGCTCGGCTGCGCCGTGATCGGGCTCCGCACGGACCGGTTCAACACCCGGTCGCAGCGTGCCATCGAGGCGCTCGGCGCGCACCGGGACGGCGTGCTGCGTCACCACCAGGCGCGACGCGACGGCTCGGTGCGCGATAGCGTGATGTACAGCATCCTCCGCACCGAGTTCGACGACGTGCGTCGCCACCTGCTGGGCCGGCTCGCGCGCCACGCCTGAGCCGTCCCGCGCCGCGGCAGGCCGGTCAGTCGATGCGGAGCGAGAACTCGCACGCCGCCGCGCCACTCGCTTCGCACGCGACCTCCACGACCTCCGCGCGCGGCACGACGAGCCGTGACAGCAGGAACGTGAGCGTCCCGGCGTAGAAGTGGCAGGCCGGCGCCGTCGTCGCGAGCCCGCGGCACATGGGGCAGTGCGCGATGACGAGCCGCGCGGGCCGGCCGTGCACGAGGGTCACGCTCGCGGTCCCGGCAAACGTCCACGTGTGCCGCATGATCCCCATCAGCAGCAGCCGCAGGGCGATGGGAGGGGGCGAGACCCGCATGAGCCACTGCGCGGCGCGCGGGATCCGGTGCGCGAGGAGATACTCCGCCGTGCGCGCGCCGGCATCGCGCAGGACCACCTCGAACAGCCCGGGATCGAGACGGCGCCGCAGGGCACGGACGAGGCGGATCACCTCGCGCTCGTCGACCATCGCCGTGGGCATGTGGTCGGGCTCGCGACCCGTGGCGTCGCGCAGGAGCGACTCGGCGCGCGAGGCGCCGACGTGCGACCGCAGCGCCGCAGCCGTCTGGATGATGGCGTTCGGCCCGATGGTGCCCGCGCCTCTCGTGCTCACACGGTCCTCGAGAAGCGGTGCTGGCCCGTCTGCGCCGGGAGGTACGCATCGAACTCCATCGCCATGTTCCGCAGGAAGAACCGACCCAGCGGCGTCACCGTCAGCGACCTGGCGCCGAACTCGACGAGCCCGTCCTCCTCGAACGGGGCGAAGCGCTCGCGCAGGTCGTCCACACCGGGCGGCACCGCGTCGAACGGCAGCTCGAGGTTGCACATCAGTCGCAGGATGGCGGCCTGCCGCGCGGTGTCGTCCGCCGAACGCACATGGCCGCGCACGGTCGCGAGCCGGCCCGCCTGGATCCGTTCACGCCAGCCGCCGAGCTTGGCGTCGTTCTGCGCGAAGCAACCGCCGGCGTCCGAGATCGCGCTCACGCCCGTGCCGACCAGGTGCGCGGCGGGCATGGTCGTATAGCCCATGAAGTTCCGGTGGAGCCGGCCGTCGGCCTGCGCGATGGCCAGCGGATCGGCGGCACGCGCGAAGTGGTCGAGGCCGATCCACGCGTACCCCGCCGCGCTGAACGCACGGACCGCCGTCTGGAAGAGCTCGGCGCGCAACGAGGCGTCCGGGAGGTCGGCCTCCTCGATCAGCCGCTGGTGCGGCCGCTGCGAGGGGAGGTGCGCGTACCCGAAGCAAGCCACCCGGTCCGGCGCGAGAGCGATGGCCTGGCGGATGGTGCGCATGAAGGTCTCGACCGTCTGGTTCGGCAAGCCGTAGATCAGGTCGAGGTTGATGCCGGAGAATCCCGCGTCGCGGGCCGACTCGCACACGTCGCGGATGAGGGCCGGCGACTGGATCCGGCCGATCGCCTCCTGCACGCCGTGGTCGAGGTCCTGCACGCCGAAGCTGATGCGCGTGAAGCCGAGTCCGCGCAGCGTGCGCAACTGCTCGCGGCTCACGCGGCGCGGATCGGCCTCGATGCTCAGCTCGACATCGTCGGTGAAGCGGAACCGATCCGCGAAGAGGGCGAACGCACGAGACAGTTGCCGATCATCGAGCAGGTTCGGCGTGCCGCCGCCCCAGTGCATCTGCGCCGTCCGATGATGCCGGCCGAGTTCACCGACGACGAGATCGAGTTCGCCGGTGAGGTCGTCGAGGTATCGGTCGACCGT
This sequence comes from uncultured Gemmatimonas sp., assembly GCA_964464585.1. Classification (GTDB taxonomy): domain Bacteria; phylum Gemmatimonadota; class Gemmatimonadetes; order Gemmatimonadales; family Gemmatimonadaceae; genus Pseudogemmatithrix. The sequence continues at coordinate 143,985 of CAYXGS010000004.1, forward strand.
CTCGGGCCGGCTGGTGGTGATCGCGTTGCACCCGCAGTAGAAGCACTTCGCGGCGCAGTACGGGAAGTGGGCATAGAGGGCGAGCGGCGTCCCGCTCGCCCCGGCGGCGCGCAGGGCGCGTGCGTACGCCGTCTCGCCGAACTCCGACGACCAGGCCGGCACGGTCGGATAGCTGGTGTAGCGGGGGCCGGCCGTGTCGTACTTGGCGAGGAGGTCGGGCGGGACCGGCGGCGCCTCGTCGACACTCAGCATGGGCGGATCCCCGCGCTGGCCGCCGTGACGGCGTCCGTCCGGTCATCCTCGTCGGGAACGACCGCCGTGCCGCCCACCGGCTTCGGTCGCATCGTCGACCGCTTGGGCGCGATGAACTCATCGGCCGGGAGGTCGTGCCCGGCGACCGAGACCATCGGCGCCGCCAGGACGAAGGGCTCGCCGTGCACGTGCTGGATCTCCTTCTTCGTGCGCAGGCGCACGAGTTCCTCCTTCGACGTGACCTTCGATTCGTCGAACTGCCAGTCGGCCTTGCCGGCGCCCCAGTAGTTGATGCGCCCGAGGTCGTAGAAGCGCCGCTCCAATGCGCTCTTGAGATAGGCCTTGAGGCAGCCCCGGAGGTACTTCCGACGGTACGGGTCCCGGTCCCAGAGGTAACCACCGGTCGCCTTGCGGAAGTAGAAGCGCCGGTAGTTCCTCAGCACGCCGGCGAGCACCTCGTCGCGCGACATCACGTCGGGCTGGATGATCGGCGTGACGAAGTTGTACTTGGCGTAGTCCCGCACCTCGACCTTGTCGCCGAGGTCGGCGAACAGGTCGGAGAACGGCCACGGCGTGTAGCAGTTCCAGTTGACCAGGTCCGGCTTCCAGTCCTGCGCCATCCGGTAGGTCTCCTCGAGCGTCTCCGGGGTCTCGTTCTCGAGCCCCACGATGAACTGCGCCTCGGTGACGATGCCGTTCTGCCGGAGCAGCTGGATCGCCTTCTTCGACTGCTCGACCTTGATCTCCTTGTTGAAGCGGTCGAGCTTGAGCTGCGCGGCGGCCTCGGTGCCCAGCGAGACGTGCACGAGCCCCGCCTTGCGATAGAGCGGCAGGAGCTCCTCGTCGCGCAGGATGTCGGTGACGCGCGTGTTGATGCCCCACGTGATGCCGAGGTTCCGTTCGATGAGTTCGTGGCAGAGCTCGACGAACTTCTTGCGGTTGATCGTCGGTTCCTCGTCGGCGAGGATGAAGAAGCCGACCTGGTGCTCCTTCACGAGCAGCTCGATCTCGTCGACGAACCGCTTCGGGTCGCGCGTGCGGTACTGGCGCCAGAACTTCCACTGCGAGCAGAAGCTGCAGGTGAAGGGACAGCCGCGAGCGAAGTTGGGGATGGCGACTCGGCAGTTGAGCGGGATGTAGATGTAGCGGTCCCAGTTCAGGATCGCCCAATCGGGCGTGAGCGCGTCGAGGTCCTGGATTGGCGGGTGCGGCGTCGTGGCGAACGGCTTCCCGTCCTTGAGGAACGCGATGCCCTTGATGGATCCCTGCTCGGCCGGGAGCCGGCCGTCGCGCAGCGCGGAGACGAGGTTCACCACGACCTCCTCGCCCTCACCGCGCACGATGTAGTCGATCTCGGGGCACTCGCCGAGCACCTGGCCATACATGAAGGTGCCGTGGATCCCGCCGAGCACCGTGACCGCGCGCGGATGGACCCGCTTCACGAGGCGGATCGTCTCCTGCGCCTTGTAGATCGCGGGCGTGATGGCGGTGCACATCACCACGTCGGGCGACTCGGCGCGCAGCAGCCGCTCGAGTGCGGCGTCATCGATATGGTCCGTCATGGCGTCGATGAACCGGACGCTCGTGAACCCCGCCTTCTTGAGTGCGCCACTGATGTACGCGACCCACGCCGGCGGCCAGTTCCCTGCGATCTCCGCACCCCCAGAGTGATAGTTGGGATGCACTAGCACGATTCGCATGGGAACGCCTCCGCGAGGGGATTGTCAGGACATCGTGACGATGTATCTGTCGCGATAACCTGTCATTGCCTCGATGTCGGCGCAGTAGGGGGAAGCCCGTTAAGTCGCGTCAGGGATTGACGTAAGGTGATTCCCGCAGGGGGTCCGGTTCGTCCGACCGTCGGACGCCGCCAGACTCGAACCTCACGCCTTTGGCTTCGTCCCGCGCCGGAGCGGCATCGTCAGCAACGCCCCGACGGTCGTGTGCTCGGACGGGTCCAGGTGCGTGTCGATCCCGTAGACCACGCGCGCCCGATCCAGGTCCATGAACGTGCCGAAGAGTCGATCCCACACCGAGAACACGTTCCCGTAGTTCGAGTCGGTGTACGGCAGCACGTAGTGGTGGTGCACCTTGTGCATGTCCGGACTGACGAGCACCCAGCTCAACGCCCGGTCGAGCGCGGCAGGCAGCGCGATGTTCGCATGGTTGAACTGGCTGAGCACCACGCTCAGGCTCTGATACAGGAACACGAGCCACATGGGCGCGCCGGTCACGACGACCGCCGCGAGCGTGAACACGAACCGCACCACGCTCTCGCCGGGATGATGCCGGTTGGCCGACGTGGTGTCGACGTGCGTGTCGGAGTGATGGATGAGGTGGAGCCGCCAGAGCAGCGGCGTCTTGTGCTCCACGAAGTGCGCGAGCCACGCGCCGATGAGGTCGAGCAGCAGCAGCCCGACGACTGCCTGCGCCGCGAGGGGCATGGCGATCCACCCCAGCACGCCGATCCCCTGCCCCACCGCCCATTCGGACGCCTGCAGCAGCAGGAAGGCGAGGACGAAGTTCACGACGATCGTCGTGATGGTGAAGAACAGGTTCACCAGCGCGTGCGACCACTTCCGGTACTGGAAGGCGAACAGCGGCGCGGCGCTCTCCCACACCCAGAAGAACGCGATGCCGCCGGCGAGGATCGCCGCGCGGTGGGTACTCGGGATGGTGGAGAAGTAGTCGACGATCGCGCGCATGAGCGGAATCAGCCGGGGGTGGTCGGGGTGGACGGCGGCGTGCGATCGAGCATCGAGCGGACGCGGCGGACGAGTTCGTCGGGGGTGAACGGCTTCGCGACGAAATCGCTGCCCGGGACGTCCTGCCCTTCGCGCAACGCATCCGCAGAATAACCCGACATGAGGATCACGCGCAGGGTCGGGTCCCTCCGACGCAGGGTGCGCGCGAGCTCGGGCCCGCCCAGCCGCGGCATCACGACGTCGCTCAGCAGGAGGTCGATGCGCCCCTCGTGCGCGCGCGCGACCTCCACCGCCTCGGCGCCGTCGCCGGCGGTCAGCACCTGGTAGCCCCGCCGCGCCAGCGCGCGCTGCACGAGGTCACGGATCACCCGTTCGTCCTCGGCGACCAGCACCGTCTCGCCGCCGCCGTGCGACACCGTCTCCGCCGCGCTGACCTCCGCCGGAAGCGCCTCCTCCATCGCGGGGAGCAGCACCCGGAAGGTCGTGCCGACGCCCGGGGTGCTCTGCACGCCGATCGCGCCGTCGGCCTGCTTCACGATCCCGTAGCAGACCGCGAGGCCGAGTCCGGTCCCTTCGCCTGGTGCCTTGGTGGTGAAGAAGGGATCGAAGACCCGCTCGACGATCTCCGCGCTCATGCCGACCCCGGTGTCGGCCACGCGAAACTCCACGTAGCGGCCCGCGCGCAGGCCGAGCGTCCCCGCCTCCGTCTCGTCCAGCACCACCGGGCGCGAGGCCAGTCGGATCACGCCGCCACCGGGCATCGCGTCGCGCGCGTTCACCGCGAGGTTCACGAGCACCTGCTCCACCTGGCCGGACCCCACGCGCACGCGGAGCGGCGCCGGATGGAGGTCGGTCTCGATGCGGATCCCCGCGCCGACCAATCGCGAGAGCATCCGCTCGGCCTCGTGCGTCAGCGCGTTGAGGTCGACCACCTGCTGGTCCACCCGCTGGTGCCGCGCGAAGGTGAGCAGTTGCCGCGTGAGATCGGCCGCCCGGCGCGCCGCCTGCTCGGCCTCGTCGAGTTCGATCGTGACGGGCGTGCCGGGGCCGAGCGCATGTCGCGCGCTCTCGATGTTGCCGAGGATGGCCGTGAGGATGTTGTTGAAGTCGTGCGCGACGCCTCCGGCGAGTTGCCCGATGGAGTCGAGTCGCTGCGCGCGGGCCAGCGCCTGCTCGAGGAGCCGGCGCTCCTCGGCGTCGAGCGCCCTCGCGCACAGCGCGCTCACCGCGCGCAGGAAGGTCTCCTCCTCGGGCGACCAGCCGCGCGCCTCGTCGGTCGGCTCGGCGACGAGCGTGGCGGCCCCGCGCGCGCCGGCCGGCACCGCGATGGCGAAGTGGGCACCACCGGGCGGGAGTCTGCGCGTCGCGAGCGCGCTCGGATCGCGGGTGTCGGACGCGCCGATGCAGGTCCACAGGCCGCTCGTCTCACGCCACGCGCTGACGCGGGCCGCGCGGAGCGCGCCCGCCGCCATCGCCGTGATCGCACCGAGCGCATCGACGAGCTCCGGGCCGGCCGCGCCGTGCCGGCCCTCGATCGCGAAGTCGCGGAGCGCACCATCGAGCTCGCGCGCCCGCTCGCGCACCCCCGCATCCTCGGCCACCGTGATGAACACCGCCCCGTCACGGTCGACCGAGTGCTGGATGGTCATCTCGACCGGGTACGTCGACCCATCGCGCCGCGTCTGCCGGGTGCGGAGCAGGAGACGCCGACGCTCTCCCGCGCGCAGCCGCGCGAGGTCCGCCTCGAGCGCCGCCGGGTCGATGGCGTGCAGCAGCGACGGCAGCGTCACCTGCGCGACGTCGGGCGCCGACAGTCCGAGGTTCACGCGCGCGCCGCGGTTGAGCATGAGCGCGCGCAGCGTCGTGGCGTCGAACACGCCGATCTCGTTGGATGACTCGTCGAGCAGCCGGCCGAAGCGCTCCCGAATCGACTCGCGCTGGGCCGACTCCTCGGCGGCCCGCTCGCGGAGCCGGAGCGCCATGGTGTTCACGTGCCCGGCGAGCCGGCCGAGCTCGTCCTCGCGCTCCACCGGGAGCGTCGTCGCCAGGTCGCCGCCCGCGATGCGTTGCACCGCGCCTTCGAGCATCCGCACGGGCTGGAGCACCCGCGTGCGGATCACCCACGCCGCGAGGAGGAAGAGCAGCGTGCCGAGGAGGAGCCAGGCGAGCGCCCATCGCTCGAGGGACTCCAGTTGCTGCTGCAGCCGATCCTCGCTCTCGATGAGGCTGCCCAGCGCGATCCGCTGCGCGGCGGAGAGGTGGAAGTCGGCCGAGTCCGACTTGAATCCGGACCCGCGGAGCGGCAGCACCGCCGCGGCCGCGTCGCCGGTCTCGACGGAGCGCACCGCCTCGATGAGCAGCGTGGCGAGGGCGGTCGAGTGCTCGAGCGCTTCCGCGAGTTCGATGCGCATCGCGACCGGGATCCCGCTGCGCTCCACGGCCGATCGGATGGCGACCCCGGAGTCGATGAACGTCCGCAGGTCGGTCCGGATCGCCGCGAGCGGGCGACGGACGGAATCGCGGGGATTGATGGGTGGCACGTACTTGGCGACGTCCCGCCGCGCCGTGCGCAGCATGCGGAGCCCCGCGGCGATGCGGTCGTGGTCCGCCAGCTGGTCACGGGTCCGGCCGCGCAGTTCGTCCGCCGCCGGTCGGAGCACGCTCGAGAGCTGGAACGAGACGAGGAGCACGTACGCCAGCCCGACGACGCCGAGCGTGAGCAATCGGGTGCGCAACGACGGGGACCGCCGGGCGGGCGTCATCGGACGAGCGTGCTCGCGCCACCGACGACGCGGGTCATGAGGAGGGTGCGCGCCGCGTCGGGTCCGAACGCGATGGGTCCGGTGATCCCCTCGTACGCGGGCCGCGTGGCTCCGAGGGCATCGAGGTAGCGCTCCACGCGGTCCCGTCGTGCACCGGCGCGGCGGATCGCCTCCCCGGCGAGCATCACGGCGTCGAAGAACATCGCATCGCCGTGGCGTGCCCGCCGCTTCACCCGGGCCTCGAACCGCTCCCGGAACCCGCTGGCACCGGGACGGCCGACGTCCGGGTGCCAGAACGCGACGAGGTACGCGCCCTCCGCTGCGCGCTCGGCCCGCACGAGGAAGGTGTCCTCGAAGTAGGTCCCGTCGCCGGCGATGAGCCGGATGGCCGGAAACCGGTCGCGGAGCGCGCGCGCCAGGCAGCCGGCCTCGATGGTCCGCATGGCGAGGACCGCGACGTCGGGGACGCCGCGCAGCGCCACCTCGGCCGCGATCGCATCATGGGCGGCGCGATCCTCGGGACGGATGCAGTCGAGCGTGATGCGCATCGGGATGCGATCGAGGATCGCCACGCGGCGGCTCTCGAGCGCCGCCGCCGTGCCCGCCGCGAGCCCGATGCCGTATTCGTCCGGCACATGGATGATGACGGTGGAACGCGCGTGCAGGACCGAATCGGCGAAGCCCCCGATGAACCGTCCCTGGACCGAGTCATTCGCGGCGAGCAGGAACGGCTGGAGGGGCGCGGCCGCGAGCAGCCGACTCGTCGCCGTCGGCACGATCTGTGGGACCCCGGCTTCGCGATAGATCGGCGCCACCTGGAGCGCCTCCCGGCTCCCACCGGGTCCGACCGCGACGAGCACGTTCGGGTCCTCCGCGAGCTGCGTCGCCCGGCGGACCTCCGCCCCGAGCGCACCGCCGCCGGCACCGCGGAACGCGATGGTGCCGCCGACGACGCGGATCCGCATCGCCCCCGCCGGGCGGGCGCGCTCCAACTCGTCGGCGAGGAACGCCTCGAACAGCGAGTCGCCGAAGTTGTAGGTGAAGGCGATCGCCGGCGCCGCCGCGTCACGGCCGCACCCCAAGGCGACCACCGTCGCGCCCGCCGCGACGGCTGCCCACAGGGGACGGGATCGGGCCAGCCGGGACATGAGCGCAATCTACGGTCGCATCCCGGCCCCGCCATACGGCAGCGCGGGCGTCCGAACCGTGTCCGGACGCCCGCGGAGCCATCATCGTGCCATCCCGTGTCGGGCTACTGCACCACCGGCTTCGGCAGGAGCTTGGCGGCCCACAGCCCGCTGTTGAAGTCAGTGAACAGCACCCGGCCCTTCCACGGCATGGCGTTCATCACGAACGGTGCGTTGGGCGTGTAGGCATCCGGGTCGTAGGGCTTGAACACCGCGATCTCGCGGTTCTGGTCCGTGAGATTGCCCATCAGTTCGCCCGAGACATCGACCACGCGGACGCCTCCGTCGTAGTACGCCTGGTACAGGATGTCGTCCTCGACGATGATGTCGTGCGACCCGTAGTCCTCCAGGTGGTAGCGACCCACGGGCAGCGGGTTCATCGGGTCGGTGAAGTCGACGATGTGCGTGTAGCCGCCGGAGGTCTGCGCGATGCCGTTCCGCGGCGGCTTGCCGTCGGGACCGGAGAGCGAGTACTGCGTGCCCTCCCAGACGCGTCCGCGGCGGCTCATCTCCTCGTCGCCGATGAACAGGTACGTCCGCCCGGTCTTCTGCTGGTAGTAGGGGTAGATCTCGTGCCCGGAGTTCACCTTGTAGGTGGTGATGAGCTTGGGCGCCTCGATCGTGCCGCCGTACTTCCCGTTGCCCACGTCGACGACGACCACGCCCACCCCGCCCTGCGCCGAGTAGGCGATGCCGTCGCGGACCCAGAGGTCGTGGATGCGCGCATTGGGGTGGCGGTACTCGCTGACGTACTTCGGGTGGTAGATGTCCTTCACGTCGATGATGACGTACTTGGAGCCACCGGAGATCGCGAAGAGGTAGTCGTTGGTCGCGAACATGTTGTGGACGCCGCCGGTGAGCTCCTGGTCGAAGCTCGCCGCGATCTTCGGATGGGCCGGGTCGGCGAGGTCGAGGATCACGACGCCGTTCACGCGGTTGGACGCGCCCTCGCGCGCGAGCACGCCGTAGCGGCCGTCGGGCGAGACGGTCACGTCGTTGATCGTGCGGGCATCGATCTTGATCGAGTCCGTCTTCACGATGTTGTCCATGTCCGTGATGTCGAACACGAGCCCGTAGCCGTCGCCGCCCCACGTGCCCACGAGCACGTAGTCACGTCCGTTCTTGCCGGTCCAGGGCCAGAGGTCGGACGTGTGGGTGGAGTTGATGTTGCCGCGGCTCGTCACCTCGATGCGCTGCCGCACGTCGCGCGGGTTCACCTGCACCGCCCACTGCGCGTAGGCGCCGCCCGACTGCGCGAGCAGCGTGTAGCGGCCGGGATAGTTCGCGGCGAAGCGGTCGAACTGCACGATCCCCGCGCCGCCCGGGAGCCCGGCCGGGGCGATCGAGTCGTCCGGCACGTACGTGTAGCTCCACGTGATCGGCGCGTCCGCGACCACCTGGCCGTTCGCGCGCCGCGCGGTCGCCTTGAGGTGGATCACGTCACCGGTCCGCATCTGCGATTCGGGGATGGCGATCTCGAGCTTGGCGACCGGGTTCGCGGTGACGGTGTAGGTCCGGGTCGCGCGGATGCCCTCCGCCGACGCGGTCACGGTGACCGAGCCCGGCGCGAGCGCCGTGAGGTCGCCGAACCGGTTCACCGTCGCGACCTTCGCGTCGGAGCTGGTCCACGTGGCGGTGATGCCGGTCCGCTCGCTGTCGTCGGCGTGGAAGCCCTTGAGCTTCTGCGGCTGCGTGAGCCCCGCGTACAGCGGGCCGGCGCCGGCCGCGATCTCGAGCCGCGCGAGCGCCGGCCACGTGACGGTGATCGGGATGGTGATCGAGATGGGCGCGCCGTTGGCACCGAGCGCCATCGCCGTCGCCTCGTAGCGCCCGGCCGCGGTGGCCGTCACCTGGGTATCGGTGAACCGCACCGCCCGATTGCTCGAACGCACCTGCACGAAGGGGTTCGCGATCTCCTTCCCGGCGGCATCGTAGGCGCGGATGCGGATGTTCGCGCTCTGTCCGGCCTTGATGCTGAGCGCCGCCGGCTCGGCAACGAGCTTGGCGGCGGGCACGGGCTGGGCGGCGGCCGGCTGCTGCGCACCGATCGGGGTGAGCGCCGCGAGACTCAACGCCGCGAGCAGGCAGTGCGTGACGATACGACGGCGCGGTGTTAACATCTTCATGGCAGATGTCCTCTGATGGTGGTCCGACTCAGCTCAGGATGAGACGATGCATCGCAATCCGCTACGCCGCAACCTGACGAAAGGTTGGCTGGCGCTCGTTCCGGGTCTCGTGCTCGCGGCGGCCGCGCCGCTGGCCCCCCTCGCTCCGCTCGCCGCGCAGGGACCGCAGGCCGCGCCTGCGGCGCGCCCGGCCCCGCCCACCGCGACCTACTACGTCTACGCCGGCGCCGAGAGCGCCGACAAGATCTACCGCATCCGCTTCGGCCCGGCCGGCACCGCCGTGGAGAAGGAGATCGTCATCGGCGAGATGGATGCCGAGATGGAGGGCCCGCACGGCCTCGCGATCTCCGCGGACGGGAAGTTCCTCCACATGACGACGGGGCACGGCTTCCCGGACGGCAAGTACTGGATGTACGTGCTCGGCCCCGACACGCTCGCCGGGCCCGGACTGCTGCTCGGCGCGTTCCCGGCGTCGCTCGACGTGAGCCCGGACGGCCGGTACGTGATGTCGGCGAACTTCAACCTGCACGGCGACATGGTGCCGTCGTCGCAGTCGGTGGTCTTCACGCCCACGCTCACCGAGGTGGCGCGGATCGTGACCTGCACCATGCCGCACGGCAGCCGGTTCTCCCCTGACGGCACCCGTCAGTACTCGGGGTGCATGATGGATGACCAGCTCGTCGAGGTCGACACGCGCACGTTCAAGGTCAGCCGCCGATTCAGCGTCGCCGTCGGCAAGGAAGGCCCCCTGCCGCCGGAGGGGGACCCGATGCTGCAGATGTGGATCGACGGCGCGAAGCGCGTCTCGAACGGCGCGACGAGCGACCCGGCACAGGTCGGCTACCTCGCGATGGACGGCCACAAGCACCAGATGGTCCCGCAGACCTGCTCCCCCACGTGGGCACAGCCGTCGGCGACCGGCGCGCACATCTACGTCGCGTGCAACAAGTCCGACGAGATCCTCGAGATCTCGCGCGACAGCTGGACGGTGACGCGGCACCTCAAGACCGGGCGCGGTCCCTACAACCTCGGCGTCACGCCAGACGGCAAGTACCTCGTGGCCTCGCTCAAGCAGGGCAGCAAGGTCGAGGTGTTCGATCTCGCGAGCGGCCGCAGCACCGCGCAGATCCCGACGAGCAACACGCTCGCGCATGGCGTCGCGATGTCGAGTGACTCGCGCTATGCGTTCGTGACCAGCGAAGGCGTGGGGGCCATGCCGGGGAAGGTCGACGTGATCGACGTCGCCGCGGGACAGAAGGTCGGCACGGTCGACATCGGGCAGCAGGCGAGCGGGATCGCGTTCTGGCGGATCGTGCGGTGACGCCGCGCCGCTGAGGCGCACGCGCGGTGCCGCGGCACCGCGCGTGCGCCTCAGCCGATGCCGGGGATCCGCACGAGCTCACGCAGCCTGGCCTCCAGCGCGGCCTTCTGCGCCTCGAGCTTCGCGCGTTCCTCGGCGATCCGCGTCTCGGCCTGGGTCCGCACGCCGTCGGCGAACGCGCGCGCCTCGCGCGCCTTCTCGTCGACGAGCGCATCGACCTTCGCCCGCACCTGCGCCTCGGCGCGCCGGACCTCCTCGCCGAGTTGCGCCTTGAGCGCGCCGGCCACCGCGTCGGCGATGTTGGTGCGCACGCTGAGTTCGGGCCGGGTGACGGAGCCGCTGAACCGCGCCTCGATCTCCACCGCCTCGATCCGCGCGACCGCCTTCCAGAGCGCGTCCTCCACGAGTCGCATGGCGGGCGTGGTCGCCCGCGGCTGCGACGTGGTGTCACGCGCCCACCGCACCGCGGTCGACCGCCACAGCCAGCGACCGTCGAGACGGTCGCCGTCACGCGCGAGCACGAGCTCCGAGGTGCCGTCGCCGAGGTCGACCGCGGCACCGAGCCCGGCGAGCGGCATGGTGGGCAGCGGGAACCCGCTGAGGGTCGCCGAGAGCGAGTCGCGCACCGGCGTGCCGCGATGGTCGAGCGAACCGGTGATGCGCGCGTCGCGCGGACCGACCTTCCCCGCCGCACGGCTCACGAGGAAGCGCGTCGGCGCGCCGTACACCGCCGGCTGCGTCGTCGCGCCGACCACGCGCATCTCGTACTCGCCCGCCGCCGCCCCCTCGCCGCCGATCGCGAGCGAGAGCTCGGCGAGCCGCGCGAGGAAGGTCGGATACACCTTCTCCTTCGGGAACAGCACCGTCGTGCCGGAAGCCCGCACCCGCTCGGGCCCCTTCTGCATCTGCCGCTGCATGCCGGGCGGGATGTACCGCTCGGCCATGTTGACCCAGTACATCACGTCGCCGACCTTCTCGGCGATGAGCCCCGAGAACAGCTGCGGACCGATGGCGGGGATCTCGAACGTCGGCAGGCGCAGCAGCCCGCGCGCATAGGCGTAGTCGGCCGCCCGCGCACGGCCGATCGCCTCCACGCGACCGGTGAGCGAATCCACGTCGGCCTTGGTGCCCGCCTCGAACGTCTTGAGCTTCGTGTTGAGGGCCTCGAGGTCGCGCAAGGTGCGGCGCACGTCGGTGACGGCGGTGCGCGCCCCCGCGATCCCGAGCGTCCGGAGGTTCGCGCTCCTCAGCCGGGTCGCCAGCGCCTCGGCGGAGTCGAGCGTCGGCCGCGGGTCGAGCGCCTTGATCCCGGTGGTGAACCGGTCGCGCGCGGTGTCGGCGAACGCACGCGCCGAGCGCGCCGCCCGCAGCGTGGCGAGGCTCTCGGCCGAGATCGCGTCGACGTTGACGGTCTGCGTCAGCGTCGAGAGCGAGAGGGGCGGCACCTTCACCTGCGCCATCCAGTCGTCGACGATCCGGCGCACCGCGCTCGGCTCGCCGTCCGCGGGCGTCGGGTCGCGCGGGATGGCGCCCGACGTGCGGCGCGCGGTGCCGAAGCGGATGCCGCGCGCCGCGATGGTGTCGATCACGATCTTCCCTTCGAACGCGGGGAGGATGCCCACGTCGAAGATGATCCGCTCGGCCTCGAACAGGTTCGTCATCGGCTTCGCCGGGTCGGTCACGGCGAGCCCCGTGAACGTGACGTTGCCGTCGAGGATGCCGACGTGCGCCTCGGCGAGATCCACGCGCGCACCCACCGCGGCGGTGCCGCCGGCCTCCACCCCGCGGCGCACCGCGGGGTCGAGGAAGAGGATCGTCCCGCCGACGAGCAGGACGAGCAGGACCGTGAGCGGGATGAGGGCCTTCCAGCGGATCCAGCTCATGGGCGGAACATCTCGTAGGCCTGATACAGCTTGGACGCCTTGATCGCCTGGAAGAACCGCATCTGCTCCAGTCGCGCGAAGATGTGCGCGCGGTACTTCGCCACGAGGTAGCGGAACGCGACGGCGCACGGGAGGAGCACCACCAGCCAGCAGACGAGACTGCCGACGACGATCGAGTTGTTGAGCCGGGAGAGCGACACGACCGGCGTGTTGACGACCCACGTGAAGAACGGCGCGAGTGCGTCATTCAGCAGGAGCGACATCCCGACCTTGTCGAAGAGCGGGTCGAGCAGGAATCCCGCAGGCACCGCCGCGGCCCACCCCAGCATGAAGCCGGGGAACGACACCGTCGTCAGCATCGCGATCGCGACGACGACCAGGTTGTGCAGGCTCGCGATGGGCGTGAGGCCGAGGCAGAGGCCGAGGGCCATGCCCATGCCGACCTGTCCCGGCGTGCCGTCGGAGTTGAGCGCCTTGAACAGCGACTGGATGAACTTGAGGATGAGCATCGACTGAAAGCTGGTCGGTCGGCTCCGCGGCGGGAAGCGGATGCTCGGACCGCGCTTGTCGGTTGAGGGTGCCGCGCCCTACGTTCTCCGCATGTCCGTGCTCCGCTCCGCCCTCGTCGGGCTCGTCATCGTCGCGCCATGGTGCGGCCCGCTCGTCCGGCCGGCCGTGGCGCAGTCACTCTCCCGCACCGACTCGGCGCTCGTCGGGCGCATCCTCCTCGCGGAGGACCGGCGCGACTCCACCGACGCCGCGCTCGGCGAGGCCCTCCGCCACGCCGATCCGCGCATCCAGGTGCTCGCGAGGCGGGCCATCGGTCGCACGCGGGACGCGCGGTTCGCGGCGCGCGATTCGCTTCCGCGGCTCGCGGCGCCGCCCATCTGGGTCGAACCGGCGTGGCGGATCCGCCTCCGCGCACTGACCGCCCTGCGAGACGACTGCTCCGCGATGCGCTTGGCCGTGATGGACTCCGCCTGGCCGGTCCGTTTCCGCGCCGCCGCGCTGGTCCGGGAGAGCTGCGCCGCCGACACCGCGCTCGTCCAGACGTTCGTCGCGTGGGTCCGCGATCGGCCAGTCGATCCCTCGAAGCGTCGCCGCGGAGCCGTCGCGTGGCAGGGTGCCGCGCAGGGGCTGCTCGCGATCGCGCGCGTGGCCCCGGAGGAAGCGCGCTACCGGATCGCCGACGTCGCGCGCGACCGGAACTGGCATCTCCGCCAATACGCGGCCCGTGCCGCGACGACGTTGCGCGACACGATGCTGCTGCGGACCCTCGCCGCGGATCCGGACGACAACGTCGCCGAGGCGGCCATCGAGGGACTGTCGCGCGTGACGGGACACGGCAGCGACGGGATCTATCTCGTGGCGATCGAACGCCGCGGCGCGCAGGTCGTGCGCGCAGCGGCGGAGGCACTGAAGGGGTCGGCGGACGCGCGCGTCGCACCCGCCGCGATGCGCGCCTTCGAACGGTGGGTCGCGCGGGCGAACGCGTCGTCGCGCGACGCGCGCGTGGCGCTGCTCGCCGCCGCAGGTCGCCCCGAGAGCGAGGATCGTCCGCCGCCCGTGCGCATCACCCTGCCGCGCGACGCCGTCGCCCTCGCGCTCGGGAAGGAGCTCCGGTTGCGCGTGACGATGGACCGGGCGAGTGGCGGCGGCAGCTTCACGGTGCGGCTCCGCGGGGATGTCGCGCCGATGATGGCCGCGCGCCTCTACCAGCTGGCCAAGGATGGCTACTACGATGGACTCACCTGGCACCGGGTGGAGCACGACTTCGTGATCCAGGGCGGGAGCCCGGGCGCCAACGAGTACGTCGGGCTCGCGCAGTTCCTGCGCGACGAGCTCGGCACGGTCACGCACGCCCGCGGCACGCTCGGCATGAGCACACGCGGCCACGACACGGGCGACGCGCAGTGGTTCGTGAACCTCCGTGACAACGCGCGCCTCGACCGCGATTACACCGTCTGGGCCGAGGTCATCGCCGGCATCGAGACGGTGGACGGCATCCTCGAAGGCGACGTCATCAAGAAGATCCGCCCCATCACACCATGACCGATCCGCTCATCATCGCCAGGTCCGGCGCGACCGACCTCGGGCTCCTCCCCGCCCTCGCCAACCGGCACGGCCTCATCACCGGCGCGACCGGCACGGGCAAGACCATCTCGCTCCAGGTGCTCGCCGAGCGGTTCTCGCGCATCGGCGTGCCGGTGTTCGCCGCCGATGTGAAGGGCGATCTGAGCGGCCTCGCCAAGGCGGGCGCGCCGAGCGAGAAGCTCACGGCGCGCCTCGAGGCGCACGGGCTCCCGTCGCCCGAGTTCGGCGCCTGTCCGGTGGCCTTCTGGGACGTCTTCGGCGCGCAAGGGCATCCGGTCCGCGCGACGATCTCCGACATGGGCCCGCTCCTCATCGCGCGCCTGCTCTCGCTCAACGAGACGCAGGAGGGCGTGCTGAGCATCTGCTTCCGCGTGGCCGACGACAACGGCCTGCTCCTGCTGAACCTCGCGGACCTGCGCGCCATGCTGCAGTTCGTCGGCGATCATGCGGCGGAGGTGAAGACGCAGTACGGCAACGTCTCGGCGGCGAGCATCGGCGCGATCCAGCGCGGCCTGCTCCAGCTCGAGGACCAGGGCGGCGGGATGTTCTTCGGCGAGCCCATGCTCGACATCGCCGACCTCATGCAGACGAGCGACGGCAAGGGCGTCATCAACATCCTCGCCGCCGACCAGCTGATGGCGAATCCGCGGCTCTACGCCTGCTTCCTCCTCTGGATGCTGTCAGAGCTGTTCGAGAACCTGCCCGAGGTGGGCGACCTCGAGAAGCCCAAGCTCGTCTTCTTCTTCGACGAGGCGCACCTGCTGTTCAATGACGCGCCGGCCGCGCTCGTCGAGAAGGTGGAGCTGGTGGTGCGTCTCATCCGGTCGAAGGGGGTCGGCGTGTACTTCATCACGCAGAACCCCATCGACGTCCCCGACACGATCCTCGGCCAGCTGGGCAATCGCGTGCAGCACGCGATGCGCGCGTTCACGCCGCGGGACCAGAAGGCGGTCCGGGTCATCGCCGAGACGATGCGCGCGAACCCGGCGCTGGACATCGAGAGGTCGATCCTCGAGCTCGGTGTGGGTGAGGCGCTCGTGTCGTTCCTCGACGCCAAGGGCACGCCGGGCATCACGGCGCGCGCGTGGATGTTCGCGCCCGGCACGCAGATCGGCCCGGTGACGCCCGCGGAGCGCGCCGCGGTGCGCGCCGGATCGCTCGTGGCGGGCGTCTACGAGAAGGAGGTCGATCGCGAATCGGCGTTCGAGATGCTCAAGGCGCGCGCGGCCGCGGCAGAACCGACCGCCGGGAGCGCGCCATCGGTCGGGATGCCCTCCGGCGGCGCAGCGTCGAGCGGCGGCGGCCTGCGCGCCGGTGCGGCCGCGGCAGCCGGTGGTGTGCTCGGCGGGTTGGGCGGGCTCATCTTCGGCACCACCGGTCCGCGCGGCGGCCGCCGTGACGGCATGGTCGACCTCGTGGCGAAGAGCGCGGCACGGACCGTCGGCAGCGGCATCGCGCGCGAGCTCGTGCGCGGGGTGCTCGGCTCGTTGCTCGGCGGAGGGCGGCGGCGGCGCTGAGGTCGCGACCGACCGCGTGGCGTCATCTCGCGGCGGCGCCCGCCCTCCGGAACGTGCGGCGGTAGGCGACGGGACTCGTGCCGAGCGCACGCCGGAAGTGGGCGCGGAGCGAGACCGCGGACCCGAACCCGCAGTGCGTCGCGATGCGCTCCACGCGCGCGTCGCTGGTCTCGAGCGCGCGCTGCGCCGCGAGCAGGCGATGGCGGAGCAGCCATTGGAGCGGTGACGTGCCCGTCTCGGCGGCGAACCGTCGGGCGAAGGTGCGCGCCGGCAGTCCCGCGTGCGCCGCGAGGGCCGCGACCGTGAGCGGTTCGCCGAGCCGGCGCAACGCCCACTCGCGTGTGGCCTCGAGCGCCGAGCTCGTGGCGGGCGCCACCGGATCGGGGATGAACTGCGCCTGACCGCCGCTGCGGTGGGGCGGAACGACGAGCCGGCGCGCGATGGCATTGGCGACCGTCGCGCCGTGATCGCGCTGGACGAGATGCAGGCAGAGGTCGATGCCGGCAGCGATCCCGGCGGAGGTGAGCAATCGCCCTTCGTCGATGTACAGCACGTCCGGGTCGACCGTGACGTCGGGGAAGGCGCGCCGGAACGCCGCGACGTGGTCCCAATGCGTGGTCGCGCGCTTGCCGCGCAACAGGCCCGTCGCGGCGAGCACGAACGCGCCGGTGCAGATGGACGCGATCCGCGCGCCGCGCCGGTGTGCGCGCCGCAGCGCGCGCGTGACCGCGGCCGACACGGGCCGGCCGGTCTCCTCGATGCCGGGGATGATGATCGTGTGCGCGCGCGAGAGCGCCTCGAGCCCGTGCGGCGCGACGAGCGCGAACCCGTACGCGGTGGGGACGCGACCCGCGCGTTCCGCGCACACCATGGGACGGTAGGCGCCGTGCCCGAGGTGCGCGTACCCGAACACCTGGAGCGGCACGCTGAAGTCGAACGGCACCACCGACGGCAGGGCGAGGACGGCCACGCGATGCGGTCGGGCGGGTCTCTGGGGCATGGCCGGAATCTATCGGTTCGTGGCATTCCGGCCACTCGCCGCCTTCACGACCGGAGCCGATCATTCGGGCAGCCCCCGCCGACCCCTCACGAGGTGCCCATGCGCTCCCCCGTCCTGCGTCCGCTCCTCCTCACGCACACCGTGACCGCGCTGCTGGCGGTCCCGACCGCGCCATCCCTCGCCGCGCAGCCCCGGGCGTCCGCGGCGGCGGAGGTCCCGCTCGTCGTCACCACCGAATGGCTCGCCGGGCACCTGCGCGACCCGCAGCTCGTGCTGGTGGAGATCGCGATGGACAGCAATCGCGCGGGCCGGATCCCCGGCACGCGCGCCATCACCTACAACCGGTTCACGACGCGCCGCGGCACGCTGCAGACCGAGCTCCCCGACGCCGATTCCCTGCGCGCGGCCTTCGCCGCGCTCGGCATCACCGACGAGAGCCACGTGGTGGTGTACGCGCATCAGGCCCCGATGGCCACGCGCGCCCTCTTCTCGCTCGCGTGGCTGGGGCATGCGCGGCTCTCCTACCTCGACGGCGGGCTCGAGCGCTGGACCGCAGAGGGCCGGCCGGTCGCGGATGCCACGACGGCGGGGGCGCCGGGAGCGATCACCGCGCGTCCCGCGTCAGCCGTCGTGGTCGATGCGACGTGGATGCAGGCGAACGTCGGCAAGCCCGGAGTGTCATTCATCGACACGCGCACTGACGGGGAGTACAACGGGTCCGGCAATCGCAGCGGCATGCCAAGTGTGGGCCACGTGGAAGGCGCACGGCAGCTCGAGTGGGAGGACCTCTTCGCCGACCGCTCCGTGACGCTCAAGCCGCGCGCCGAGCTCGCCCGGCTCTTCGCCGAACGCGTCCGTCCCGGCGACACCGTCGCGACCTACTGTTGGGTGGGGTATCGCGCGAGCGCGACGTGGTTCGTCGCGCGCTGGCTCGGCTACGACGCGCGGCTCTACGACGGCTCGTATCAGGACTGGTCGCAGCGGAACCTGCCGACGCGCGCCGGCACGGCTCCCTGAACGCCGGCGGCCGCGCGGTCCGGCCTCGGGCGCTCAGCCGAGGCCGGCCCGCGCCTGCGCGAGCAGCGCCGAGAGCTGCTCGTGCTGCCCTGCCTCCGGCAGGCTCGCGCTGAAGCGATCGAGCAACAGCCGCACCCGCCCCTCTGCCGTCGCGAGCAGTTCGAGTCCGGTGGGCGTGATGACGACGCGCACCATGCGGCGGTCGCGGCTGGTGCGGTCCCGCCGGACGGCGCGCGCGCGCTCGAGCTTGTCGATGAGGCGCGTGATGCCCGGCGCCTCCTCGACGAGGCGGTCGCGCACCGCGAGCGTCGGCAGTCCTTCGATGCCCGCCCCCCGCAGGATCCGCAGCACGTTGTACTGCGCCGGCGAGATGCCCAGCGGCTCCACGGCCTGCGCGACGCCGCGGCGGATCAGCGCCGCCGTGCGCATCACCGAGACCAGCGCCTCCTCGGCGGGGCCCGACCAGGGACGCGTCTGGTGGATCTCTTCCGCGAGTGAGCGAGGGGCGCTGGCCATGGTGCGTGGAGTCAGAAGGCGATGATGAGCGTCACGAGGAAGGTACGTCCGGCGACCGGGAAGAAATAGCGCGTCGTGCCGTCGGTGTATCCGCTCGCGTAGGCCTTCGCGTCGAGGAGGTTCAGGACCTGCGCGCGCACGAGGTTCCCGAGCAGCGGGATCCCCGTGCTGAAGTCGACGAGGGTGAACGCGGGCGTGGTGAGCGCCGCGTTGCCGTCGTTCGCGAGGAACGAGCGGCCCACGTGCCGCACGCCCAGCGTCAGTTCCCCGTCGCCCTGCTGGCGCGTGACCTGTCCGTTGACGAGGACCTCCGGCGAGAGGAGCGGCGTGACGTCGCGATAGGTCGTGGACGACGCCTCGTCCGTGTACTCGGCGATCCGCGCCCGCATGAGCATCGCATTGCCGGAGAGCGTGATCGCGCGCGGGAACCTGACGGCGCCTTCGAACTCGACGCCGACCCGATTCGACCGATCGACGTTGCGTCGGAGCGGGCTCCCGGTGATCGCGATCCGACCGATGGGCGCGATCTCGTCGGTGAACCGCATGGCGAACAGGTTCAGGCTCGCGAACCCGCGGCGACGATCCAGCCGCAGGCCGGCCTCGAGGTCGGTCAGGTATTCGGGCCGGACCCGGGTCAGCGGGAGGACGTCGGGCGCGGTGGCGGCGTCGACGTCATCCGCACCGGCGAAGAGATCGCTCCGCGTCGGTTCGCGCCCACTGCGCCCCAGCGACGCGAAGAGCTGCAGGCCCGGCCGAGCGCGCCAGGCGAGGCCGATCTTCGGGTTCAGGAAGACCCAGTCGATCCCCGGTTCGCCGATGCCGGTGCCGGCCGTCGGCCGGTAGCGGAAGGCCGCGCGGCGCACTTGCACGTCCGTGGTGAGATCCACGGCGCCCCGCGAGACGGTCGCCTTGGCGAACGCGCTCTGTTCCTGCTTGAATCCCGTGTTGTCGTAGACGCGCGTCTCGAGGTCCGGCCGGATCTTGAGGTAATGGTCCCGACTGTAGCGGCTGGCGTGCGCGCCGGTCGCGACCAGCAGCCCCGGGCGCGCGTACGACAGCGTGGAGAGCAGTCCCACCCAACGATGGTCGAGGTTGAAGTTCCACAGCTCGGGCCCGACCACGACGTCGTACGCGCCACCGGCGCCGTTGCGGTACAGCGTGGTCGTCAGGCTCGCCCGGTCCGTCAGCGCCCGCGACCACTGCAGGCTCGCCGTCTCCTGGTGGAAGTCGTCCCGCTCGTCCGGGGACATCACGTTCGCCCGCGGGTCGAGGGCGAGCTCGGCCTCGCTCGGCGCGTAATAGGCGAGCTGCATGCGCGAGCGACCGGCGAACCCGACGAACTTCAGCTGATCGCGCGTGCCGAACCACCCCGCGCTCACGAAGCCCGAGTGGGCGCGATTGCCGGAGTGGGCGCGGTACCCGTCGGTCTCCTGCGCCGAGAGACGGCCGTAGGCCGCGAAGCCCCGATGCATGCCGGTGGACTTCTCGGCGCTCAGCCGTCGCGTGCCCCACGAGCCCGCCGTGAGCTGGAACTCGGTGGTGTTCCGCAGGGTCGCGAGCGGGATCGACTCGAAGTTGAGCGAACCCGCGAACGCGGCGGTCCCGAACGCGCTCGATCCCACCCCGCGCTGCAACGTGACCGAGTGCATCGAGTTCATGAAGTCGGGGACGTTCGAGAAGTAGAGGACCTGGTCCTCGGGGTCATTGAGCGGCACGCCATCGACGGAGATCGCGAGGCGCGTCTGGTCGACCCCGCGCAGGCGGAGGGAGCTGTAGCCGGAGAAGGTGCCGGCGTCGGACGCGGCGGTGACGCCGGTGAGCCCCTGCAGCGCGAGCGGCGCATCCTGACCCGCGTACCCGCGCTCGATGGTCTCGCGGTCGAGCGTCGTGCGCGAGGTCGGCGCGGCGGTGCCGAGCCGCGTGGCCTTGATGGTCACCCGCTCGAGCGTGTCGCGGCGCACGGTCGAGTCCCGACGCACGGGATCCTGCGCCGCCATCGCGGACGGAGGGAGAAGGAGGGAGGAGGCGAAGAGAACGACGTACCTGCGTTGCATGACCGGATGCCTCGAGCAGAAGGATTCCGGAGTGTCGGGCCTCGGCGGAGGCGCCTGCCTCGACGAACGAGGCCATGCGCACCCGACGAGCGGGTGGCATGGCCCATGGGAAGCGGACACGTCACTCGCCGCACTCCCTACGCCGGTGTTGACCGGGTCAGGTTCCAAGAGACTTTCTCAACCCCGCGGACGCGGAGTACCCCTGGCGGCTGTGCCCCATAGTTAAGCGACCGCGGAGCGCTTTGCCAGTGCGCGGGCCGACGGGGTAGCTTCATCCCATGGCCCACCTCGCCCTCCTCGCCCGTCAGGCCCGCCCGCGCGCCGCGCGGCTCCGACCGCACTCGCCGTTCGCCACGGTCCTCGGTGCGCTCCTCGCGGTCGCAACGCTTCTCTCCTCGCCGCTGGCCCGCCCACTCGCGGCGCAGGCGCCCTCGCCCACCGCCGGCATCCATCGCCTCGTCGCCGCGCCATTCTCCGGCGACAGCGCCTTCCGGACCGTCGCGTTCCTCGACCAGTTCGTGCGTTGGCCAGGCAACCGCGGCTTCGACGCGTCCATCGCGCATATCGTCGAACGGCTGGAGGCCGCCGGCTACGTCCGCGAGGAACGCGCGAGCGCGACCGACCGGATGACCTACCGCATCGAGCGCTACCCCATGGCGGCGCCCGCGTGGGAGCCGCTCGAGGCCTCGCTCTCGATCGTCGGCGACCCCACGCCGCTGCTCCGGTTCGCGACCAACCGCAACATGCTCGCGACGAACTCCAACGCCACGCCGCCGGGCGGTGTCACGGCCGAGCTGGTCGACGCCGGCCGCGGCACCGCAGCGGAACTGGAGAAGCTGCAGGTGCGCGGCAAGGTCGTGCTCGTGGAAGGTGGCGTGGGCCGCGCCTTCGGCGAGGCGGTGATGAAGCGCGGGGCGCTCGGCGTGATCGGGCATGCCCTGCCGGACTACCTGCAACCCTCCAAGCACGTGAACTCCATCCAGTTCGGCGGCGTGGCGCGCGACACGACGGGCACCGGGTGGGGGATCAGCCTCTCGTACGCCGCGCACCAGCGGATGCGCGCGGCGGTGGACGCGGCCGCGCGGAGCGGCGCACCGGTGCGCGTGCACGTGACCAGTGACGTCCGGTGGACGCCGAATGCCGTCGAGCAGGCCGTGGTCGCGGAGATCCGCGGCTCGCGCATGCCCGCCGAGCGGTTCGTCTTCAGCGCCCACGTGCAGGAGCCGGGCGCGAATGACAACGCGTCGGGGGTGGGGGCCCAGGTGGAGATGGCCCGCGTCGCGGCACGCCTGGTGCGCGCAAGGAGCGTCGACCCGGCCCGCACCATCACCTTCCTCTGGGGCCTCGAGATCCGCAGCACCGACCGCTACATCACGCAGGACTCGGTGCGCGCGCAGGGCATCCGGTGGGGCCTCTCGCTCGACATGGTCGGCGAGGACACCAAGAAGACCGGTGGCACGTTCCTCATCGAGAAGATGCCGGACCCGTCGGCGATCTGGACGCGCGGCGAGGACAAGCACACCGAGTGG
Source organism: uncultured Gemmatimonas sp. (assembly GCA_964464585.1). Lineage (GTDB taxonomy): Bacteria > Gemmatimonadota > Gemmatimonadetes > Gemmatimonadales > Gemmatimonadaceae > Pseudogemmatithrix. The sequence goes on from CAYXGS010000004.1 coordinate 165,948, forward strand.
GGTGGCAGCCCGATCACCAAGGCCCAGCTCACGCCGCACTATTTCAATGACCTCGTCCTCGGCCGCGCGCTCGAGCAGGCGGCGACCAACGGCTGGGTCGTGCGCACCAATCCGTTCGAGGGCGGCAGCGACCACACGCCGTTCCTCAAGGCGAAGAAGCCGGGGCTCCTGCTGTGGCACTTCACGGACGAGTTCTATCACACCGACGGTGACCGGATCGACAAGGTCTCGGCCGACGAACTCCGGAACGTCGGCATCACCGCGCTCGTCTCGGCGCTCGCGCTCACCAGCGCCGACGGCGACCTGACGCGCGGCTTGATCGGCGAGGTGGCCCGCGCTGCGGTGACACGTCTCGAGACCGAGGGGCGGCTGAGCGCGGCGGCGGTGCGTGGCGGCGCCGCACGCGCGACCGAGCTCGACATCCTCGCCACGTGGTCCGGGTGGTACGAGGAGGCGATCGCCGCCTTCGCCGAGGTGGAGGTCGGCGGCGCCTCGGCGCGCACGGTCCGCGCCATCGATGAGGCGAAGGCGATGGTCCGCGCGGCGCACACGACCGCGGTCGCCGCCATCCGCTGAGTAGGCGCGCGCGCGGGCGGGCCGCGGCGGACTGAAGTCGCGGGCGAACGGGTCGAAGCTAGGGAGGAGCCCTCACGGGCACCGCTTCGACCCTTCCCCGTACCGATCGACCCCGCATGCAACGCGCCCGCGCCGCCCTCGCCGCCTTCAAGGCCGGTCAGGGCGACATCGCCACGGTCTACCAGGCCGTCTGCCAGGACATCACCGCCCACGTCGGCGCCACGCGCGCGAGCGTGTGGTCGCTCGAGACCGTGGCGCTCAGGTCCTCCATCACGAGCCTCTGCCTGCACGATACCCGCGACGGGTCGTTCACGTCCGGCGTGACGCTCCACGAGGGCGACTTCCCCGAGTACTTCGACGCCATCGCGCGCGACCTCCGGATCGTCGCGCCCGATGCCATCACGCACCCGGCGACCGCGTGCTTCGACGAGGTGTACTTCACGCCGCTCGACATCCGGTCGCTGCTCGACTTCGTGATCCTCGACAAGGGACGGCCGGTGGCGGTGCTCTGCTGCGAGCACTGCGGCGAACAGAAGCCCTGGACCCAGCAGGACCTCGATTATCTGCAAGCGATCTCGACGGTGGTCGGGTTCGCCATGAAGGCGGCCGCGAAAGCCGCGGTCTGACCCCATCCGGAGCACGTGATGTCCGAGTCGTCGAGCGCCCCGACCCGCGAAGCCCGCACGCCTTGGCCGGACCGCTGGCTGCTCGACGCGATGCGGCAGCAGGGACATCCCGCGGTCGAGCGGCTGCGCGCGGCCTCCACGGCCTGGGAGTCGCTCGAGACCGCCGGCGCGACCACGGATGAACTGCTCGACGTCGCGCACGCGCTGAGCGGCTGCGCACGCGCCGAGCTCTCGAGGGTCTCCAAGGCCAATGCCGGGCAGCTCAGCGCGACCCTCGCCGTCCGCTACGGCGTGGTCCCCGTGCGCGAAGAAGGCCCGGTGCTCGAGGTCGCGACCGCCAACCCGCTCGCGCCGCACCTCGAGCGCGACCTTGCGTTCGCCGCGGCCCGGCAGGTGCGGATCACCGTCGCGCCGCCCGGCGCGATGCGCGCTGCGTTCGACCGCATCTATGGGTCGCGGACCACCACGGCGGCGGCGGGGCCGCGCCTGCAGTGGGTCGTGAAGGAGGGGCCGTCGGGCCCCCGTTCCCTGCCCTCGCGCGGGACGGTCGTCGAGTCGCTCGACCGGCTCATCGCCGACGCGCTCGACCAGCGCGCGAGCGACATCCACTTCGAGCCCAAGGAGGACGACCTCCTCGTCCGCTTCCGCGTCGATGGCGTCCTGCACGACGTCACGCGGATCGGCACGGACCTGACGCCGCTCCTCATGAGCCGGCTCAAGATCCTCGGGGGGCTCGACATCGCCGACCGGCGGCGCCCGCAGGACGGCCGCGCGACCACCAGGTTCGACGGCCGCGTCGTCGACCTCCGCATCTCGACCTTGCCGCTCGGGGACCGCGCCGAGAAGGCGGTGGTGCGTCTCCTCGACGCGCACAACGCCACGCACGGGCTCGGCGAACTCGGGTTCCTCCCCGGCGAGGCGCACCGCGTCGACCAGCTCCTCCGCCAGAACGAAGGCATGGTGCTCGTCACCGGCCCCACCGGCTCGGGCAAGACGACCACGCTCTATGCGGCGATCGAGCACAACCGCTCGGCCGAGACCAACATCGTCACCGTCGAGGACCCCATCGAGTATCACCTCGAGGGCATCAACCAGGTCCAGGTGAACGAGAAGGCCGGACTCGGGTTCGCGGCCGCGTTGCGGTCGATCGTGCGACAGGACCCCGACATCATCCTCGTCGGCGAGATCCGCGACGCGGAGACGGCGGCGATCGCGGTGAAGGCGGGCCTCACCGGGCACCTCGTGCTCTCCACGCTGCACACCATCGATGCGCCGTCGGCCATCGGCCGTCTCGCCGACATCGGTGTGGAGATGGGCGCGCTCTCCGGCGCGCTCAAGGGCGTGATCGCGCAGCGGCTGGTGCGCCGGCTCTGCGAGGCCTGCTGCCAGCCGGTCGCGCTCGCGGACCTGCCGGTGAACCAGCAGATGCTGCTCATGGGACGGAAGACGGAGAAGCTGCGGCGAGCGGTCGGCTGCGATGCGTGCCGCGGCACCGGCTATCGCGGGCGCATGGTGGTGACCGAGGTCCTGCTCGTGAACGACGAGCTGCGGTCGGCGATCGCGCGGCGGGCGGACCGCGTGGAGCTCGTCGAGCTGTCGAAGCGCGCCGGGATGATCCCGATGTTCGAGGCGGGCCTGCGGCGGGTGATCGAGGGCCTGACGTCGCTCGCCGAGTTGCTCGACAACGTGCCCACGCCGATGACCGACACGCCGGCCGAGCAGACCGACGTGGACGCGGTGGTGGCGCGGATGCTCGGGCGCCCGGCGGCCACGGCGTCGGCCGTCACGGCGGCCGTCGCACCGGCCGTCACCGCGACCGTCCCGGCAGTCGCGCCGGCCGTCCCGGTCGCGCGACGCTTCCTCCCGAGCGACGCGCCGCGCGTGCTCGTGGCGATCGACTCCCGCGCGGAGCGGCGGGAGATCCGTGAATCACTCGAGGGCGCCGGCTGCGCGGTGATCGAGGCCGCCGACGGCGAGGCCGCGCTGTCGTACGCCCGGCGCCTGCGACCCGATCTCGTGGTGACGGAACTCGTGCTGCCGCGCCTCGATGGTCACGCGCTCGCCCAGGCGCTGCTCGCGGAGGTCGGACCGCCGGTGATCGCGTTCACCATCCAGACCGACGCCGCCGCGCGCGCCTGGGCGATCGACTGCGGGTGCGCGACGGTGATCGCGGCACACGAGGGCGTGCCGGCGCTGACGGCGGCGGTCCGCGGGACGCTCGACTCGCTCTCGTCCACGCTCCGACTCGCGATCTGACCCGCCGGCCGGGACGCCGCGCGCGGCCCGGCGCAAGTGGTGCCGCGGGCGCGCGACCGATTGTGCGCGCCCGCACCGCGATTCACATTCCGGGTGTCCTCTCCCCCGGAACGATGTCCAGCCTCTTCCTGACGTTCCTCGTCCTCGGCGCGGGTGTGCTGGCGATCCAGCTGGTGCTCGGGCTCGTCGGCATGGATGGCCACGGCCATTTCGAGCACGGCGACGGGTCCGACGGGCTCGACCTCTTCACCATCCGCGCGCTCTCCGCCGCCTCGGCCGCGTTCGGCGTCGTGGGCCTCGGCCTCATGCAGGTCGGCCTCAACGGCTGGCTCGCCGCGCCGGTCGCGATCGTCGCGTCCGTCGCCGCGGCGGCGGGCGTCGCGCAGACCATGCGCTCCCTCAAGCGGCTCGAGCAGGACAAGAGTTTCCAGGTGGAGGCCGCGATCGGCCTGCCCGCCACCGTCGCCCTGGGCATCCCCGGGGCGAAGAGCGGTGAGGGGAAGGTCCACCTCATCGCCCATGAGCGCTTCCAGGAGTTCAACGCCGTGACCACGGAGGACGCGATCCCGAGCGGGACCGCCGTCTTCGTGGTGGATGTGCTCTCGCCTGATACGCTCGTCGTCGCCCGCAGCCTCTCACTCATCGAGGAGACCAATGAACGCCGGTAGCGCATTCTTCCAGCTCGACGCCAGCATCCTGGACAACGTGAGCGTGCTCGGAGTGGTCGGGCCGATCGTCGGCGCGCTCGCGATCGCCGGCATCACGGTGCTGTTCGTCTCGCGCTACCGCCGCTGCCCGGCCAACAAGGTGCTCGTCATCTCGGGGCGGGTGGGCGGCGACGGCGCGGCCAAGTGCATCTCCGGCGGCGGCGCGTTCGTGTGGCCGGTGATCCAGGAGTACGCGTACCTCTCGCTCGAGCCCATCCAGATCGACATCCCGCTCAAGGATGCGCTCTCGCTCGAGAACATCCGCGTGGCGGTGCCGTCGGTGTTCACCGTCGCGATCGGCACCGAGGCCGAGGTGCGGCAGAACGCGGCGGTGCGCCTCCTCGGGCTCGGCCATGACCAGATCAAGCGGCAGGCCCAGGACATCATCTTCGGCCAGCTGCGGCAGGTGATCGCGTCGATGAACATCGAGCAGATCAACCGCGACCGCGAGAGCTTCCTGCACCGCATCCTCACGTCGCTCGAGCCCGAGCTGAAGAAGATCGGCCTCGTGCTGATCAACGTGAACATCACCGACCTCAAGGACGACTCGGGCTACATCGAGGCGATCGGCAAGAAGGCCGCGGCGATGGCCGTCCAGCAGGCGCGCGGCGACGTGGCCGACCAGGAGAAGCTCGGCGAGGTGCGCGTGGCCGAGGCCGAGCGTGAGCGTTCGGTGTCGGTCGCGAGCGCGGTCAAGTTCCGCGAGATCGGCATGCGCGAGGCCGACCGCGAGAAGCTCGTGCGCCTCGCGGAACTGGACAAGGAGCAGAAGATCGGTGAGCAGCGCGCGGCCTTCGAGCGCGACGCGCTCATCAAGGACGCGGAGCGCGCGCGCCGCGTGGCGGTGGCGGAGGCGGAAGCGAAGGCCTTCGAGGGCGAGTCGGCGTCGCAGGCGCTCGTCGCGACCACGCGCGCCACGCTGCAGGTGCGCGAGGCGGAAGCGTACCAGCTGTCGGAGACCAAGAAGCGCGAGGCCGAGGCGGCGGTGCAGGAGGCGGGCTTCCGCGCGATGGCGCGCGCGGCGCTCGCCGACGCCGAGCGCGTCGAGGCCGAGAACCGCGCGCGGTTCGAGGCGACCGCCAAGGCGGCCAAGGCGACGACAATCGTCGAGGCCGAGGCGAACGCCGAGCGGGTGCGGATCAGCGCCGAGGCCGAGGCGCGCGCGATCTTCGTGAAGCTCGAGGCCGAGGCGCGCGGCCAGTACGAGATCATGTCCAAGAAGGCCGAGGCGATGCGGGAACTCGTCCAGGCCGCCGGCGGCGCGAAGGAGGCGTTCCAGCTCATGATGGTCGAGCACCTCGACACGCTTGCCGAGACCTCGGCCAAGGCCATCTCGAACATCAAGTTCGACAAGGTCGTGGTGTGGGACTCCGGCCAGGGCGGCAAGGGCGGCGCCAGCGGGTTCCTGCAGAGCATGGCGGGCACGCTGCCGCCGATGATGAACGTGCTGCGCGACATCGCGGGCGTGGAGCTGCCGGGCTACGTGGCGAAGCTGGCCGATGCGGAGCCCGCTCCCGCGGCATCGACGGCGTCCGCGCCGGTCGTCGCCGCGGCGCCGACCGAGCCTGAGCACCCGTCCCGGAAGCGGTAGGCCCGAGCCGCTCCCATGAACGCCGCGAGGCACCGCGACGCGCGTCGCGGTGCCTCGCGGTGTTCATGGGGAGGCGGGACCTACCGCCGGAACAGGTACGACAGCTTGAGGAACACCGCGTCGCTCTGCCGCCCGAGGTGCTCGTACCGGAACGGCTGCGGTTCGAGCATCCGCGCGCCGTACCCGAGGTAGAGGACGGTGCCCGGCTGCGGCGTGTACGCGAGGAGCACGTCGCTGCGCAGGCTGTTGCTCTGCCCCGCCGTCGTCCGCACGTATGCGCCCTGCCCGTTCCGCTGCAGCAGCGGATATCCCGTGCGGGAATCGTCGCGCAGCGCGTCGCTCGCATTGGCGACGTACTCGCCGATGAGGCGGACGAAGAACGGCCGCGAGACCTGGTACTCGAGCTTGATGCGCGGGTTGCGCGTGATGCCGACGAGCGACCCGTCGGTGAGCCGCGTGTAGTCCTGGTACTGGTACGTCGCGTCGACGCGCACGCGCTCCGAGGGGCGGATGTTCAGGGTCGCCGACACGAACTTGATGTCGGCCGAGGCCCACTCGAAGAAGTTCTCGTCCTGGCCCCATACGTACGACACGCTCGCCTGGAAGTACTTGAAGCGCGGCGACGTGAAGCTCGCGACCCAGTCGCGGTTGGGGAGCCGCGGCGTCCCGACGAACGGCAGGGTGTCGGTGCCGCCCAGTCCGTCGGGCGCCTCGATCCGATAGCGCGTCGCGTAGAAGCTCGGGTCGTAGCCGAACGTCTCGAGGAGCAGCGAGGCGCCGACCGTCCAGCCGCCGCGCAGCTGCGCACTCGTGTTGAAATGCAGCTTCTTGTCGCGGGCGTCGCCGCGACGCATGAAGTTGTCGTAGTTCCACGTGTTGTCGAGGTTCATGGAGTACGTGAACGTCTCGACGCGCGACCCGCGCGCGTAGAACCACGTGTACCGCGGCTGGACGCTGGCGTGGACCTCGCCGGCGCGGGAGATGAACCCCGACTTGGTCACGAAGTCCGGGTCGATGCCGTTGATCAGCCCGCGGAGCCCGAACGCGCGGCCGTCGCGCGCGAGGCGCGCCTCGAAGAGCGGCGCCGTGGTCACGGCGCCGCGCACGTCGTTCCGCGCCGCCGCGAGCTGGAACGACCCGGAGTAGATGCGACGGGTCACCCCGCGCCCGTCGAAGCTGAGCACGCGGTTGCTGAAGTCGCCGTCGATCTTGTCGGTGTAGGTCATCGCGAGGCGCGACTGGCTTCCGAGGTCGCGCGAGAGGCGCAGGATGTTGTAGATCGGGCTCGAGCGCGTCGTGTCCTCCGACGCGATCGCATCGTCCACGCCGCTCATGAAGGCGACGTTCGTCGCGCCGATCTTCCCCGCGACCTTCGCGGCCGCCTCGGGTCGCGTGAGGCTGCGCGTGTAGACCAGCCCGTTGGGCGTCTGGAACTGCTCGATGCCGTCGATGAAGAACGGACGCCGCTCCGGATAGAACAGCCGCCGGCGCGGGTCGAAGTTGATCTGGTTCACGTCCGCCTCGACTTGCGAGAAGTCGGGGTTGAACGTGCCGTTGAACGTCAGGTTGTTCGTGATGCCCCAGCGCACCGTCACCCCGAGCTGCGGCTTGCCCGCCGTGTAGTCCCACGCCGAGGCGCCCGGCGCGCCATCCACGCGGTCGGTCAGTTCCGGCGTCACGTCGAGCACCATGCCGCGGTGCAGGTCGGTGAGGCCGCCCAACGTCCCCGACTGCGCGAGGAAGCTCGCGTTGGCGCGCTGCGCGGGCGTCCAGCTGTCCTCGTAGTTCGAGTGCTGCACACGCCGCACCACGTTGAAGCCCCACGTCTGCTCGGCGACGGACTGGAACCGGAGGCTCTTGAACGGGATCGTGACCTCGACCTCGTAGCCCCACTCGGTGAGGCGGCCCTTCGACTGGAACACGTAGTCCTGCGACAGGTCCGCGCTCTCGCGCGCCGCGGTCGCGCCCCCGCTCATGAAGCCGCCGCTGCGGTTGCCCTGCTCCACGAGCGAACCGTCCGCCTGGATGCCCAGCGGATTCACCGCGAACATGACCGCCTGCCGGCCGTCGTTGAACGTGCCGATGAGGAACTGCACCTGATCATCCGTGCCGATCCGGTCGCGCTCCGCCAACGTCGCGCGGACGCTGCCGTGCGGCTCGTAGGCGCGGACGCCGAAGTGGATCGCGGTCGCCGAGTACCACACCAGCACCTGGGTGGAGTCGGAGGCGGCGATCCCGTCCTGCGGCGAGAACTGCGAGAACCCGGTCAGGACGGCCGCCTGCTTCCACACGGGCTCGTCGAGTCTGCCGTCGATGACGAGCTCGGCCGCGGCGCGCGGTGGCTTCACCTTGGTCTCGCCGGAGCGTCCGTTGTGGACCGGCGGGTCGGCGACGACGAGCGCGGTGAGCAGGAGCGGGATGGCGAGCATCAGGGGCGGGGCAAGGGTTCGATGGGGTCGAGCTGCTCGGGAATCCTACGCACATCCTTGGATAGTGTTGCAGTCCCAAGGGTTGCCCTGACCCTCGGGCCGGTGCAACGTAGGGCATGACGACGCTCTCCCGCCGTGCGGTGATCCAGCTCGCCGGCCTCGCCGCGCTGCCCTCGCTCGCCCGGGCGGACGCCGCCCCGGACGGCTGGGACGACACCCTCCACGAACAGGCCGCCCAGCGCCCGCCCACGCTCTTCCGCAGCGACGAGCGCGCCCTCGTGGCCGCGATGGCCGACGCGATCATCCCGCGGACCGACACGCCCGGGGCGCTCGACGTCGCGGTGCCGGCCTTCGTCGAGTTCATCACCGCCGAGTGGATGACCGAGGCCGAGCGCACCGAGTTCCGCGCGGGGCTCGCCGCGCTGGAGGCGCACGCGGTCGCCGGATACGGCCGCGCCTGGCCCGCGCTCGATCCCGTGCAGCGCATGGGCGAGCTCGACTGGGCCGCGTCGCCCATCGACGCCGATCAACCCGCCAAGCGCGCGTATCGCCGCCTGCGCGGCCACGTGCTGCACGGCTACCTCACGAGCGACCGCGTGCGCCGCGAGGTCCTCAAGGTGAACAGCTGGCCCGGCGCCTATCGTGGCGATGTGCCGCTCGCGGCGGCACGGGGGGGCGGCCATGCGCACTAGCCTCCCGGAACTCCAGCCTCGCCGGTACGACGCCATCGTCGTGGGATCCGGGATCAGCGGTGGATGGGCCGCCAAGGAGCTCACCGAGCACGGCCTGCAGACGCTCGTGCTCGAAGCCGGCGGTCCCGTCGACCCCGCGACCGACTACGTGGAGCACCTCCAGCCCACGCAGGTGAGGTTCCGCGGCTACGGCGATCGCGCCCGGCTCTCACGGGAGCAGCCGGTCCAGCGCGAGTGCTACGCGTGCGACGAGTACAGCGGCAAGTTCTTCGTCAACGACATCGAGAACCCCTACACCACGCCCGATGGCGCGCCGTTCCGCTGGTTCCGCGGCCGGCAGGTGGGCGGACGGTCGATCACCTGGGGACGGCAGGTCTATCGCTGGAGCGACCTCGACTTCGAGGCGAACGCCAAGGACGGCCACGGCAACGACTGGCCCATCCGCTATGCCGACCTGGACCCCTGGTACACGCACGTCGAGCGCTTCATCGGCGTGAGTGGCGCCAAGGAGGGGCTCGCCCAGCTCCCCGACGGCGACTTCCTCCCGCCGATGAACATGTCGGTGGTCGAACGGCACACGCGCGAGAAGGTGCTGAAGGCGTTCGGCGGCGAGCGCGTGTGGACGATCGGCCGCGCGGCGATCCTCACGCAGAGCCACAACGGCCGCGCCGCCTGCCACTACTGCGGCCCCTGCGAACGCGGCTGCATCACGCACTCGTACTTCTCGAGCATCGGGTCCACGCTGCCGGCCGCGCAGCGCACGGGACGCCTCACCGTGCGGCCGTGGAGCGTCGTCGCCGAGGTGGTGCATGATCCGCGCTCCGGCAAGGCGAAGGGCGTCCGCGTGATCGATGCGCGCTCCATGCAGGAGACCGTCTACGAGGCGCGCGTGATCTACCTCTGTGCCTCGGCGTTCGAGTCCACCCGCATCCTCATGAACTCGACGAGCGCCGCGCACCCGAACGGCATGGGCAACGCGAGCGGCACCCTCGGCCGGTACGTCATGGACCATCACTACTACTGGGGCGCGTCGGGGCAGATGCCGGGCTTCGAGGACTTCAAGAGCGAGGGCAGCCGGCCCAACGGGATGTACGTCGCTCGCTTCCGCAACACCAAGTCGAGCGCACAGCACCCGGACTTCCTGCGCGGCTACGGCATGCAGGGCGGTGCCGGCGGGCGCGGACGCTTCAACGGACCGGGCCATGGGGCCGAGTGGAAGCGCCGGATCCTCACCGAGTACAACCAGTGGGGCATCGGCATCCACGGCTGGGGCGAGACGCTCCCGCACGCGGACAACCGGCTCACCCTCGACGCCACCGTGAAGGACAAGTGGGGGATCCCCGCCCTGCGCATCGACGTGCGGTGGCGCGAGAACGAACGGAAGATGCAGGACGACATGGTGCGCACCGCCACCGAGATGCTCGATGCGGCCGGCGCGGTGAACATCAACCCCACGCGGTCCAACAACCCGCCGGGGCATTGCATCCACGAGATGGGCGGCGCGCGGATGAGCCGCACCGCGAGCGAGGGCGTCTGCGACGCGAACAACGCGCTCTGGGAAGTGCCCAACGTCCACGTGACCGACGGCGCGTGCATGGCGAGCTCCGCCTGCCAGAACCCGAGCATCACCTACATGGCGATCACGGCGCGCGCGGTGTCGCGCACCGTCGATCGCATGAAGCGAGGCGAGCTATGACACGCACCAGCCACCCGTCCCGGCGCGAGGCCATCAGGACCGGGCTCACCGGCGCAGGCGCACTCGTCGCGACGAGCGCCCTGGGCGGTGCCGCGCCACTCCTCGCCGAGGTCGCCGTGCACACACCCTTCGTGCCGGGCTTCAAGCAGAGCGTCGCACGATGGTGCTTCGCGAGCATGCCGCTCGCGGACCTGTGCAAGGAGTCCAAGCGGATCGGCCTCCACGCCGTGGACCTGCTGAGCGAGAACGAGTTCGAGGTGCCGAAGGCGCACGGACTCGTCTGCGCGATCGCCAACGGACCCGGCCCGATCGCCGACGGATGGAACCGCCCCGACCTGCACGACAAGCTCGTCGCCGAGGGCGAGCGGCTCCTGCCGCTCGTCGCCAAGGCAGGGATCCCGCAGATGATCGTGTTCTCGGGGAACAAGCGGGGCATGGCCGACGGGGAAGGCATCGCCAACTGCATCGCCGGCCTGAAGCGGCTCATCCCCGCGGCCGAGCGGCATGGGGTCACGCTGGTGATGGAGATGCTCAACAGCCGCGTCGACCATCGCGACTACCACGCCGACCACACCGAGTGGGCGGCGCAGGTCGCGCGCGGGCTGGGCTCGGAGCGGTTCAAGCTGCTCTACGACGTCTACCACATGCAGATCATGGAAGGCGACGTGGTGCGGACGATCGAGAAGTACGCGCCGCTCATCTCGCACTACCACACGGCGGGCGTGCCGGGTCGTCACGAGATCGACGACACGCAGGAGCTCAACTATGCGCGGATCGCGCGCGCGATCGACGGCACCGGGTTCACCGGCTTCGTCGCGCACGAGTTCATGCCGACGACGGCTCCGCTGGCGAAGCTCGCCGAGGCGCAGGGGATCTTCGCGGGCGCCTGACGCTGGCGCCGGACGGCGCCCGACCCTCCCGCCGTCCGGCGCCCGACCCTAGGGCGCGAGCGGGAGCGAGACGGTGATGCGCGTGCCGCGCCCCTCCTCGCTCCAGAGCGCGATCGTGCCCCCGCTCGCCGCCACCACCGACCGCACGGTGGCCAGGCCGAGCCCGGTGCCGCGTTGTTCGGCCTTGGTGGTGAACATCGGCTCGAAGATCCGCTCGCGGATCGACTCCGGGATGCCATGCCCCTCGTCCTCGATCTCGAGGATGGCCGACGGGCCCTCTGGGCGCAGACGGACGGTGAGGCGGCCGCCCTCGGGCATCGCGTCGCGGGAGTTGAGGACGAGATTGAGCAGCAGCTGGTCCCCGTCCCCGGGCCGCATCGCGACACGGACCGGTTCCGCCGGCAGGTCGAGGATGAGCTTCACGCGAGGCGGCGTCACGGGCGCCAGCGCGCGCGTGACGGAGCGCACCATCGCGCCGAAGTCCATCGGCTCGAGCGGCGCCGACTGCCCGCGCATCACGCCGAGGAGCCGACGGTTGAGCGTCGTGCCGCGGGCGATCGATTCCTCCATCACGTCGAGCGACGCCGCCGCGTCGGCACCGCGGGTCCCGTCGTCGCGCAGGAGGTGCACATGGCCGAGCAGGCCGGCAAGGATGTTGTTGAAGTCGTGTGCGATCGCGCCGGCGAACCGGCCGAGCGACTCGAACTGTCGTGCCAGCGCGAGGTCGCGCTCGAGCCCGAGTCGCTGCACGAGCGTGCGCTCGATCTCGCGGTCGAGCAGGAGATAGCGGAACTGGAGCGTGAGCACGAAGAGCACGGTGATCACGACCGGCACGACGAGCGCCCGCGGTTCCTGCCCGGTGCCGATGCCGAGCATCACGGGCAGGAGCACCGCCGCCGAGGCGAGCAGCGGCGTGAGCGCCCGCGCGGTGAGGACCTGCATCTCGGACGCCTCCCCCTCCGTCCCCCGCGCCAGCTCCCGCCACGCACCGACCACCATCAAGAGCGCCGTGAGCGCGAAGATGATGTCGAACGGCCGGCCGCTCACATAGGTGCCGTCGATGGTGCCGGTCTCGATCACCACGTCGCCCCACGCCGAGAGTCCGTAGGCGATGGCGAAGCAGGCCGATGCGGCGCGCCCCAGCCGATCGGTGGGATACGTCCACGCCGCGAGCGAGAGCAGCGCGCAGAACGCGTCGGCCGACGTGATGAGCGCGAACCATGAGAACGCCGAGGTGGACTCGGCCGCGGATCGCAGGATCGGCCAGCCGACGAAGTACCAGCCGATGGACGCGCCCGCGAGGAGCAGCAGCGCGATGTCGAGCCAGGGCACGGCGGCCGCGCCGGAGCGGCGCAGCGGCACCAGCCGAGCGATGCCGAAGACCGACAGCGCGGTGGTGATGAATCCGATCGCCTGGTAGACGAACGAGTTGACCGGCAGCGCCCCGGCGCTCGACGCGACCCACACCACGGAGTTGAGGATGCCGATGAGCTGGGCGAGGAGCAGCGCATGGAAACCCCACCACCGGTCCGTGCCGCGCGGGATGGATCGTCGCACCAGCCAGAGCGCCCAGGCCGCGAGCGCATGCGCCGGCAGGAACGCCGAGTCCATGAGGAGCGGGCGCGCCGCGATGTCGAACGGGAGCAGCAGCGCGAGCCCGGCGAACAGGACGGTCCAGGCCGTCGTGATGACGACGACCTGGACCGCCTGGCGTTCGGGTGCCCGCGTGGTGGCGTCCGTCACGGGATGGGCAAGCACCCCTCGACCTTCTCGCACTTGGGATCGAGCGGCGGCAGGTTGAGCCGCGCCAGCTCGCGGTTCACTGCCGCGAGGTCCCGTGCCCATACCTGCTGCAGCTTCACCTCATACCCCTTCAGTTCGGCGTCGAGGATCCCGAAGATCTCCGGCATGTTCGTCGTCGGCCGGCCGTCGCCGCGCTCGGCCATCGAGAGCAGGTTCGCGAGGCGATTGTTCACCCGGATGGGGAAGTTGAGCGGATCCTGCCCGCTCTGGTTCTTCACCTGGTAGATGTCGTCCTCCACGTCGGAGGCATTGGTGACGAGCGTGCCGCCCGCGGCCTTGAGGCGCCGGTCATCGTTCGCGCGCTTCTGCCGCTCCTCGAGCTGCGCCTTCACGCGCCGGATCTCGATCACGCGCAGGTTCGCATCGTTCGCGCGCTCGCGCACCTGGCGGCCGAACTGGTACTGCGCGTGCAGGTCGGCATCGGTCACCTCGGGCAGGAACGGATTCCGCTGGACCGTGAGCGTGGTGCTCACCACCTGACCATCCGCGACGAGCCGCACGGTGTACTTGCCCGGCGGCACCGCCGGACCGGCCGTGCCTGCGCCCCAGAGGATCATGCCCGGGAAGCCGGTGATGGGCGTGGTGCGGAGGTCCCACTCGAAGCGATTCAAGCCCACGTTCATCGGCACGGTGTTCCCTCCTCCGCCGCGCCGACGACCACCACCGGGTCCGCCCGCGGCGGGCCCGCCGCGCGTGGTGTCGTTCTCCCAACGACGCAGCACGGTGCCGGCCGAGTCGAGGACCTCGAGCGACGCGCGCTGCGGCGCGGCCGCGAGCGACCAGGTGAGCGCGACCGGCAGCCCCGAGCGGATCGCCGTCGGCGGCGCATAGAGGTGCGTGCGCGCCGCGGCGACGCGCGCGTCGATCTGGCGGAGCGGCGCGACGTTGTCGAGCACCCAGAAGCCGCGCCCGTGCGTGGCGATCACAAGTTCGTTCGCCTCGACGATGAGATCGGAGACCGGGACGTCGGGCATGTTGAGCCGGAGCGACTGCCAGTGGTCACCGTCGTCGTACGAGATGTACACGCCGTGCTGGCCGCCGGCGTAGAGCAGGCCGCGACGATTGGGGTCCTCGCGGATGGTGTGCATGTAGTCGTCCGCGCGCACGCCGGTGACGATCCGCGTCCACGTCCGGCCGAAGTCGCGCGTGCGCCAGAGGTACGGCCTGAAGTCGTCGAGCAGCGGCTTCCGCACGGAGACGTAGGCCGTGCCATCGTCGAACGCCGACGCGTCGATCTGGCTCACGCGGCCGAAGTCGGGCATGTCGGGCGGCGTGACGTTGATCCACGTCTTCCCGTTGTCGCGCGTGACGTGCACCAGGCCGTCGTCGGACCCGACCCAGATCACGTCGACGTTCCGCTTGCCCGGCGCCACCGAGAAGATGGTGCCGTACACCTCGGGCCCGTTCATGTCGCCGGTGATCGGGCCGCCCGAGGGTCCCTGCGTCTCGGGCGCGTGCCGGGTGAGGTCACCCGAGAGCTGCGCCCACGTCGCACCGCCATCCATCGTCATCCACAGGCGCTGCGAGCTGACGTACAGCCGCTTGGGATCCGCCTTGGAGAAGACGATCGGGAAGGTCCATTGCCAGCGCTCCTTGATGTCGCGCGACGGCTCGCCCGAATAGAACCAGGGGTACGGGTTCACCTCGCGCGAGAGCCCGGTGCGACGGTTGAACTTGTCGAGGTAGCCGCCGTTGTTGGTGCCCGAGTAGAACAGGTCGGGGTCGCGCGGATCGGCGCCGATGTAGCCCGGTTCACCGCCGCCCGCGACGTACGAGACCACCATGCCGCCCGCGGTCGGGTCGTTGTAGCCCGGACCGGGCTGCGCCGGGCCACCGCCGCCCGGCGCGCCGCCGAACCGGAAGCCGCCCGCGTTCCAATTGAACGGCGTGCAAATCGTGCTGTTGTCCTGCTGCGAGCCGCACACATGGAACGGGATGTGTGCCGTCGTGATCACGTGGTAGAACTGCTCGGTCGGATACTGCTGATCCGTCCAGCTGCGGCCGGTGTTGGTCGACACGGCCCCGCCGCCATCGTTGGCGACGACCATGTGCGCCGGATCGTCCGGATCGATCCACAGGTCGTGGAAGTCGCCGTGCGTGTCGTTGCCGATGCTCTGGAGCGTCTTGCCCTGGTCGGCCGAGCGGAACAGCGACGTGTTCTGCGCGTACACGACGTCCGCGTTCTGATGGTCGGCGAAGAGGTGCGTGTAGTAGAACGCGCGCTGGCGGATGGACCGGTTGTCGTTCATCAGCGTCCACGTCGCACCGGCGTCATCGCTCTTGAACAGACCGCCCTTCTCGTTCTCCACGAGCGCATACACGCGGTCGGGGTTCGCCGCCGTGAGCGCCACGCCGATGCGCCCGATCAGGCCGGCCGGAAGCCCCGGGTTCCGGGTGATCTCCTTCCACGTCTCGCCGCCGTCGGTGCTCTTCCACAGCCCGGATCCCGGGCCGCCCGACGACATCTGGTACTCCTTGCGATACGCCTCCCACAGCGCGGCGTACATCACGCTGGGATTGGTGCGGTCGATCGCGATGTCGATCGCGCCCGAACGCTCGTCCTTGAAGAGCACGCGCCTCCAGCTCTTCCCGCCGTCGGTGCTCTTGAACACGCCGCGCTCGGCGCTCGGCACGCTGTACTTGCCGAAGGCGGCGACGAAGACGATGTCGGGATTGGTGGGATGGATGCGGATCTTCGAGATCGCGTGCACGTCGCGGAAGCCGACGTGCGCCCAGGTCTTGCCGGCGTCGCTCGACTTGTAGACGCCGTCGCCGGGCATGATGTTGCCGCGGATCGCCGACTCGCCCATGCCGATGTAGACGATGTCGGGGCTCGACTCGCTCACCGCCACCGCGCCCACCGACGCCGACGTGAGCTGCCCGTCGGTGACGGGGAACCACGTGTCGCCGCCGTCCATCGTCTTCCACAGGCCGCCACCGGTCGCACCGAAGTACGCCTCGGCGCGCCGGCCCTTCACCCCGCTCGACGCGATGGAGCGGCCGCCGCGGTCGGGGCCGATGTTGCGCCAGCGGAACGACGAGAGGAACGCCGGGTCGAGCGCGACGGGCCCCGCCGCCTGCGCGGCGAGGGGCGCCTCGATCGGCGCGGCGAGCGGGAGGAGGAACAGCGCACCCACGAGGGTGCGGGCGGCACGGCGCGAGCGGGATCGGAGCATGTCCTGTCTCGGAGCGGGGAGGGAGATCTCGGGTCGACGACCTGCGACCGAGAACGTCGCCCACCAAGGGTTCGTTGGGCAAGCGGTCACGGTGCCGGTTGGCCGCCGTGCGGGAAAGGTGGCAACTTTCCCGCCCGGGTGCATCCGCCAGCGGTCCTGCAGCGGTCCTGCGCGGCCCGGTGCTCGACTCGACCCCCGACCGCCCCAATGAAGCGTCGTCGCCTCATCGCCCTGATCGTGCTCATCATCGCGGTGGCGACGTCGCCGCTCTGGGTGTCGTTCCTCGTCTGGCAGAACGCGCCCTTCCGCGCGCAACGGGTCGAACTCGTCGACTACTCGGTGCCGTTCGTCTCGGGCCGCGAGCATCGTGGCGCGGCGTGGCTGCTCAATCACCTCAAGTACCAGCCGTACCGGGGACGGCGATATGCCGCGACGGGCACGCACGCCGGCTACGACCCGACCGACCGAAAGCACCCGCGCCCCATCGCGTCCCTCGACCTGACCCAGACGGACTGGATCCTCCTCACGGACGCGTACGGCGTGTACACGGACGACTTCCGCGACGTGCCCAACGAGCAGTCGCACATGGACTTCTCGACGAAGATCTTCGGCGGCCTGTCGCTCGCCGACGCCGAGGCCATCGCGGGGCATGCGGCCCGCGGACGGCACGCCCTGCTCGAGTTCAACTCCATCGAGGATCCGACCGTCCCCGAGGCGCGCGCCCTCATCGAAGGACTCTTCGGGATCCACTGGACCGGATGGACCGGCCGCGTGTTCCTCGACCTGCGCGACACGACCGACGTCCCGTGGTGGCTGCCGCGCGTGTTCGAGGAGCAGTACGGGGGCGTGCCGCTCCCGCGCACACCGGTGCTCGCGCTCGCGCACCGGGACGGGCGGCTGCTCCTCGTGCCCGACCCGTTCTCGCTCCGCATCGCGCCGGAACTCGTGCTGACGGACACGGGCCGTCGCGTGCTCCCCGAGGCGAACGGCGGCACGAACTACTACTACTGGTTCCCCATCCTCGAGGCCGCCCCCGGGACCGAGGTGCTCGCGGAACTCGAGTTCCCGCGGACCGCGCGCATGGACTCGGTGCGTGCGCTCGCCGATGTCCCGCCGCGCATCCCGCTCATCACGCGCCGGACGGACGGCGGCGCGCATCGCGTGTATCTCGCCGCGGACCTCTCCGATCCCGACTTCGACCCGGGCGCCTACCGGTTCGCCGGACTCGCGCGCGTGCACCGCGCGCTCAAGGTCGACCCGCGGATCTACAATAGTCAGATGGCCTACTGGCAGTTCTATTTCCCGGCGGTGAGCGCGCTGCTGCGCGCCCCGTACGAGTCGCGGTCCCCCGTGGTCCCCTGAACCGGAGCGCACCATGTCCCTCTCCCGCCGCCACTTCGTCTCCACCCTCGGGCTCGGGAGCGCCGGACTGCTCACCGCACCGGGACTGATCGGGCGCGGACGCGAGGGCGGACGGACCGCGCGCCCGGTCGCAGCGTCCGTCGGCGCCAACGCCGACCTCATCCGGCTCGACTCCAACGAGAATCCCAACGGCCCCAGCCGGCGCGCGCTCGACGCCCTGAACGCGATGCTCGGGGAGGCCAACCGCTACCCGGACGATCACGAGGACGCGCTCGCGCAGGCGATCGCCGACGCGCACGGGATCCCGCGCGCGCACATCGTGCTCGGGTGCGGGTCGAGCGAGACGCTGCGGCAGTGCGTGCAGGTGTTCTCCTCCCCGACCGCAGGCCTCGTCACGGCGTCGCCGAGCTTCGAGCTCCCGCCGGACTACGCCACGCTGCTCGGGCATCGCGTCACGCGCGTCCCCGTGGACGGCAGGCTCCGGCTCGACCTCGACGCGATGGCCGCCGCGAGCACCGGCGCCGGGCTCGTCTTCTTCTGCAACCCGAACAACCCGACGGCGACCGTGCACGGCGACGCCGCCGTGCGCGGCTTCATCGCGCAGGTGCATCGCGCCGCGCCCGGCGCGACGATCCTCGTGGACGAGGCGTACCACGAGTACGTCGATGACCCGTCGTACCGGACCGCCATCCCCATCGCGCTGGCGGATCCGCGGGTGGTCGTCTCGCGGACGTTCTCCAAGGTGCACGGGATGGCCGGGCTCCGTGTGGGCTACGCGGTCGCGCACCGCGACACCGCACGGCGTCTCGCGGCGTTCCGGCTGGGCTCCGGTGTCAACGCCCTCGCCGCGGCCGCGGCGATCGCCAGTGTCGGCGACGCGGCGCATGTCGCCGAGGAGCAGCGCAAGAATCGCGAGGCGAAGGCCTACATCCGCGGCGTCTTCGAGCGCGCGGGCTACACGGTGGGACCGAGCGACACGAACTTCATCATGATCGACCTGCGTCGCGACCCGCAGCCGGTGCGCATGGCGTGCCGCGCCGCAGGCGTCGCGGTGGGGCGGCCGTTCCCCCCGCTCACCAACTGGCTGCGCGTGTCGATCGGCACGCTCGACGAGATGCAGCGGGCCGGCGAGGTGTTCAAGCGCGTCCTCGGCTGAGGCCGATCAGCCCGCGGCCGACTCGTGGCGGGCGTGCAGGTCGTGCCAGCCGGGGACCGCGCCGCGGGTGATGCGACCCAGCACGCGCGCGACCAGACTTCGCAGGCGCCCATGGCCGCGGAATCGCCAGTGGTTCATGACGCCGGAATCGCCGAGCAGGTAGTAGCCGAGGCGGATCGCGCGGAACTGGCGCAGCACGGCGTGCGCCGGCAGCCAGTCGCCGGGTGCTTCGGCGCCGAAGAGGCCTGACGCGCCGGCCTCGAAGCGGTGCGCGATCGCGTCGCCCTCGCGCGCCGGGGTCGGCGGGCGCTGCGCGGGGACCGCGGACTGCTCGACGGCCTGGAAGGCGGTATAGCCGAGACCGCGCAGCGTGGCGATCGCCGCGGCGACCGCGGCGAAGCTCGTCTTGTCCGCCTCGATCGACACGTAGTCCGGTCGCGCGACGAACCGCGCGAGCGCGCGCACACAGACCATGTCTACGCCCTCGATGTCGATCTTCAGGTAGCGCGGGATGCCGTGCGCGCGCAGCACCTCCGCGAAGTCGAGCACCGGCACGTCGATCGGCACGCTCGCGGCGCCGAGGCGCGCGTTCCGCTCCGCCCACGCGGCGTCGAGCGTGCCCCACACCGGGTTCGCGACGTTCTTGTAGAAGCGGACGGTGGTCTGCCCCGCCGCGATCGCCGACGGGTCGACGATCGCCCCTTCGAGGAGCGTGCAGCGTCCGCTCGCGATGTGCGGGGCCAGCCGCGCACGGCACGACGCGGCGACGTCCGGATCGGCCTCGATGGCGACCACGCGGAATCCCTTCCGCAGGTAGAACTCCGCGTCCTCGCCGCGATGCGCGCCGACATCGATGATGAGGTCGCGGTGCTTCTCGGCGACCAGCGGGGCCAAGCCGGCGACGACGGCCTCGCTCACACCTTGAAGACGATCCCGCGCCGTTGCAGCACCAGGAGCACGAGGTACCAGAAGAGGACGAAGCACACCGCGAAGGCGAGCGACGCGTTCCTGGGCGCCAGCCAGCTGAGGAACAGGCCGTGGTACGCGGCGCTCTGGGCCGAGACGAGCTTCCCCTCCACCTCGAACTTCCAGAGGGAGCCGATGGTGCGGGCCATCGCGCCCGACCCGAGGAAGGCGACCATCGGGTTGAGGCCGTAGGTCACGAAGAACGGCGTCCAGCGCGTGACCTTCTGCACGTCGGTGATCCACATGATCGTCGCGAGGCTGACGCACGCGACGCCGCCGGTGAAGAGCACGTAGCTCGAGGTCCACAGCGACTTGTTGATCGGGAACGACCAGTGCCACATGAGCCCGAGCATCATCGCGAGCGCGCCGACGGCGAAGAGACCGTTGAGGCGCTCGGCCAGCGGGCGGTCCGAGCCGATCCAGCGCCCCGTGAAGACGCCGAGCATCGCGGTGCCGATCGCGGGCACGGTCGAGAGCAGCCCCTCGGGATCCCATGTCCTGCTGGTCCGCCAGAGGTGTCCGTCGAGCAGCAGCCGGTCGAGCCACGCGGCGAGCGAGCGACTCGGGTCGTCGAGGAGGTTGGCGCCGATCCCCGCCTGCCCCGGCACCGGGAGCAGGGTCATCGCGAACCAGTAGCCGTAGAGCAACGCGACGAGCGCGAGGACCTGCGTCTTGAGCGACCCGCGCCGCGTGAGGAGATAGCAGCCGATGTACGCGAGGCCGATCCGCACCAGCACGCCCACCAGCCGCACGTTGGCGATCCGCTCCAGCGGCCACCACGGGAACGCCGCGAGCGCCCAGCCGAAGAGGATGATCAGCGCGCCGCGCCGCAGCACCTGCCGCATGATCGCCGACTCGGCATCGCCGCGTGCGCGCCGTGCGCTGAGCGAGAGGTGCGTCGTGATGCCGACGATGAAGAGGAAGAACGGGAAGATCAGGTCCGTGGGGGTCCAGCCGTTCCACGCCGCGTGCTCGAGCGGCGGATAGATCGCGCCCCAGTTGCCGGGATTGTTCACGAGGAGCATCCCGGCGACGGTCGCGCCGCGGAAGACATCGAGGGCCAGGAGTCGCTCACGGGGGGTGGCGGTCATGCGGGGAACTTCGCCCCGAACGGCGCCGATTGCCACTGCTCACCGTGGGTGCTATATCCGGGCGTCCTTCACGCCCCGAGGCGTACGTGATCTTCCGGAGCCGGTTCGCCGATGTCACCATCCCCGACGTATCGCTCACGGAGTACGTGTTCGAGCATGCCGCCGGCCACCTCGACCATGTCGCGCTGATCGACGGGCCGACCGGCCGGAGCTACACGTTCCGCGCGCTCCTCGACCTGACCGGCCGCGTGAGTGCCGCGCTCGCCGCGCGCGGCATCGGCAAGGGGCAGAAGGTCTGCATCTACAGCCCCAACACGCCGGAGTATCCGGCGATCTTCTTCGGCGTCTCGCGGATCGGCGCGACCAACACCACCGCGAACCCGCTCTACACCGCCGACGAGCTCGCCAAGCAGCTCGTCGACTCGGGCGCCAGGCTCGTCTTCACCGTGCCGCCGCTCGCCGAGCGGGCCGTGGCCGCGGCGGCGAAGGTCGGCGCGTCGGTCATCACGCTCGGCGAGGCCCCGGGCTGCCAGCCGTTCGCGGAGTTCGTCACGACCGGCGGCGCGGCGCCGCAGGGGATGGACGTCATCCGGCCCGCCGTCCCCATCGACGCGAGACACGACCTCGTCACCCTGCCCTACTCGAGCGGCACCACCGGGCTCCCCAAGGGCGTGATGCTCACGCATCGCAACCTCGTGGCGAACCTCGCGCAGTGCGATGCCATCGATACGAGCACCCCGGGCGACACCACGGTCGGCATCCTCCCGTTCTTTCACATTTACGGGATGGTGGTCATCCTGTGCATGGTCCTCCGGAAGGGCGCGACGGTGGTGACGATGCCGCAGTTCGACCTCGAGACGTACCTGCGGCTCAATCAGGACCACAAGTGCAAGACCGCGTACCTCGTCCCGCCCATCGCACTCGCGCTCGCCAAGCATCCGATGGTCGACCGGTTCAAGCTGAGTCTCGAGGCGATCACGTCGGGCGCGGCGCCGCTCGGCGCCGACCTCGAGGCGGCGGTGGAGCAGCGCACCGGCGCGATGATGAAGCAGGGCTACGGCATGACGGAGACGAGTCCCGTCACGCACTTCACGCCGGCCGACCGTGCGATGATCCGCCACGGGTCCTGCGGCCTCCTCGTGTCGAACACCGAGGTGCGGATCCTCGACCTCGAGACGCGGCGCGAGGTGGGTGTGGGCGAGCGCGGCGAGCTGCTCATGCGCGGACCGCAGGTGATGGCCGGGTACCTCGGCAACCCCGAGGCCACGGCCCAGGCGATCGATGCCGACGGATGGCTCCACACGGGGGACGTGGGCTACGCCGACGCCGACGGGTACTTCTACATCGTCGACCGCCTGAAGGAGTTCATCAAGTACAAGGCGTACCAGGTCGCGCCGGCGGAACTCGAGGCGCTGCTCCTCACGCATCCCGCGGTCGCCGACGCCGCGGTGATCCCCAAGGCGGACGAGGAGGGCGGCGAGATCCCCAAGGCGTTCATCGTGACGCGCGGCGAGATCTCCGCCGAGGACATCATGGCCTGGGTCGCGGAGCGCGTCGCGCCGTACAAGAAGGTGCGCGCCGTGGAGTTCATCGAGAAGGTCCCGAGATCGGCGTCGGGGAAGATCCTGCGGCGCGAACTGATCGCCGCCGAGCGGGCGAAGGGCGCCTGATGTCGATGACGCATACCGTCACCTTCGACGATCCGATGGGGATCGCGCAGGACGTGCGGACGATGGGAGGTCTCGCGTTCCTCCAGCGACTCGTCGCGGAGCGGACCCGCGTCCCCATCGGCGCGACGCTCGGCTTCTGGCTGGTGGAGGTGCGCGAGGGCCATGCCGTGTTCGAGGCGGAGGCCGCGCCGCACGTGTTCAATCCCATCGGCAGCGTGCAGGGCGGCTGGTACGGGGCCGTGCTCGACGCGGCGCTCGGCGTGTGCCTGCACTCCACGCTGCCCGCCGGCGTCACCTACACCACGATCGAGTTCAAGGTGAACATCGTGCGCGCGGTGACGCCCGCGACCGGCGTCGTGCGCGCGACGGGTCGCATCGTGCATCGCGGGCGGCGGACTGCGGTCACCGAGGCACGGATGGAGGATGCGGCGGGACGGCTCTGCGCGTACGCGACGGCGACGCAGCTCGTGCTGGAGGACTGAGCGATCGCGCGCCCCCGCGCGCGACGTTCATCGCCGCGCGCACCCTCGGACGATCGCCAGCGCGTTCCCCACGGCGCGCTCCCCGGTCGCGTCGGACGGCCGGTTGGCCGGCCGGAACACGCCGACGGAGTCCCGCACGGCGAGCACGAGCGCCGTCGACCCGCCGCCATCGAGATTCAGTGACTCGCGGGCACCGAGCCCGAGCATGATCGTCGCCGTCTCCCGGAGCGTCGTCCCCGCACTGTAGCCGGGCTGCCGGCCGTCGATGACCACGAGCAGCAGCCGCTTGCCCCCGTCGGCGATCCCCACGGCCGTGCGCGGGTGGCGCGCCTGCGAGAACGTCGCGGCCCCTTCCGTCTCCACTTCGCCGGTGATCACGCTGTCGCGCGTCAGCACGCCGCGTCCCCCCACCGCTTCCATGGGATGGAACGGCCGGAGCGAAGCCGCGGCGAGCCGCGGGTCATCCAGCTTCATGGAGTCGGTCCGCGCGAGCGAGAAGATCCCGATGTGCGGCCGCCCCGCGGAGTCCATGGCGAACAGCGGCTTGGCGATCGGCGGCGTGAGGATCCGCCCCCCCGACACGTGCGCGTTCGTCGGCACACCGGCGGGGTCGAACAGGAAGAAGTCCGCGTTGACCCCGCCGGCGACCTCGCGCGTCGCGGACAGCTCGGTGATGAGTCTCGAGGTCGTCTTGCGCCCTGCCGCGCCGGGCGCGCCCTTCACCGCCACGGCGGTCCAGCACCGGTCGAGCCGGACGTCGAGCACGTGCACCACCCACGGCCCGGCGGGCGACCAGAGCGTCCGATGCGCCACGCCCGGCCGCAGGACCTCCGTGCGGATGCTGTCCACCGCGAACGGGAACGCGGACGGTGCGAGCGGTGCGAACGTGGGCCGCGCACAGCCGGCGGCGAGGGCGAGCGAAGCGACGGCGATCCGAAGGGTCCGCATGCGACGAGAAGCTAGCCGAGTCCGCCCGGAAGCGCTAAATCCGAGCGACCTCCACTCGGGACGGAACGTGAACCGCTCTCTCGCTGCCCTGCTCGTCGCCGCGGTCGCCATGCCGCTCGGGCGTCCGTTGACCCTCGCGGCGCAGCGCCCCGCAGCCCGCCGCGCGCCCGCCCCCGATCCCCGCATCGAGGCCGCACGCCAGTCGCTCATCGCCAACGTGGACGCGCGCGCCAAACTCACGCAGGAGATCAACGACCAGATCTTCTCCTTCGGTGAGCTCGGCATGCAGGAGGTGGAGACCTCGAGGTACCTCGTCGCGCTGCTGCGCCGCGAGGGCTTCACGGTCGTCGAGAACTACGCCGGCATGCCCACCGCGTGGGTGGCCACCTGGGGCGCAGGCAAGCCGGTTATCGCGCTCGGCTCCGACATCGACGGCATCCCGCAGGCGTCCCAGATGCCTGGCGTGGCCTGCCGGTTGCCGATGGTCCCCGGCGCGCCCGGTCATGGTGAAGGGCACAACTCGGGTCAGGCGGTGGTCGTGACGGCCGCCCTCGCGGTCAAGCAGCTCATGCAGGAGCAGAACCTCCCCGGCACGATCAGGATCTGGCCCGGCGTGGCCGAGGAGCAGCTCGGCGCGAAGGCGTTCTTCACCGCGGCGGGACTCTTCAGCGACGTCGACATCAGCTTCTTCACGCACGTCGCCGACGAGTTCTCGACGCCGTGGGGCGGGCCGCAGGGCTACAGCGGGCTGGTGTCGCTGCTCTACCAGTTCGAGGGCACCACCGCGCATTCGGCCGGCGCGCCCTGGCGCGGGCGCAGTGCGCTCGATGCCGTGGAGCTCATGAACGTCGGCTGGAACTACCGCCGCGAACATCTCCCGCTCAACCACCGCTCGCACTACGTGGTGCGCGATGGCGGCGACCAGCCCAACGTCGTGCCGGCGACCGCCTCGGTCTGGTACTTCCTCCGCGAGCTCGACGCGCCGAGGATCCGCGGCCTCTGGGCCATCGCCGACTCCATCGCGCAGGGCGCGGCGATGATGACCGGCACGCGGCTCGCGAACGTCCGCGTGATGGGCGCCGCCTGGCCGCCGCACTTCAATCGGCCCGTGGCCGAGGCGATGGGCGCGAACATCCAGCGCGTCGGCATGCCCACGTGGAGCGCCGATGATCAGCGATTCGCCAAGGCGATCCAGAAGGAGATGGGACAGCCCGAGAACGGGCTGGGCATGAAGACCACCGGCCTCGTCGCGCCGCCGAGCGAAGCGGAGCGCCAGGGCGGCGGCTCGGACGACATCGGCGACGTGAGCTGGGCCGTGCCCACGGTGCAGTTGTTCTATCCGAGCAACGTACCGGGCACGCCGGGGCACAACTGGGCGGACGCGATCGCGATGGCGACGCCGATCGCGCACAAGGGTGCGACCGCCGGCGCCAAGGCGCTCGCGCTCACCATGTACGACGTGCTCACCAACCCGTCGCTCGTCGAAGCCGCGTGGAAGTACTACCGCGAGGTGCAGACCAAGGACGTGAAGTACGAGTCCTTCGTGCGCCCGCAGGACCGGGCGCCGACCGAACTCAACGCCAACATCCTCGGCCGGTTCCGGGACCAGATGCGGCCGTTCTATTACGACGCGAACCGGTATCCGACCTATCTGCAGCAGCTCGGGGTGAGCTACCCCACCCTGCGCGGGGCCGACGGGAGCTGCGGGGTGAAGGCAGTTCCCTGACGACCGCGGACCGGGCTCGAGGCGGAGGCCGTCACCGCGAGTCGAACACGACCTTCCCGGCGAACACCGTCAACACGCACCGCATGTCCTTGAGCTCCGCCGTCGGCACGGTGTACGGGTCCCGATCCCACACCGCGAGGTCGGCGTACTTCCCCACCTCGAGCGATCCGATCCTCGTGTCGAGGAACATCTGGTGCGCGGCCCAGATGGTCGCCGCCCTGAGCGCCGTGCGCACATCCACCGCCTCGTCGCGGCCGAACGGGTCGCCCGGGTACCGGCCGAGCGCCGTGGTCCGTGCGACCGACGCCCAGATGCCGTAGCGCGCCGGGAACGGTGTGACCGAGAAGTCCGACCCGTTCGCCCAGATGATGCTGTTGCGCTGATACGTGCGGAACGGATTCAAGCGCCGCGACCGCGCGCCGAAGTTCCCCGCGTAGTTGTCGCCGATCCACCAGTGGAAGCTGGCGCTCGGCTCCGGATAGCCCGCGTCGAACTCGCGCTGCATCCGCGCCATCATCGCGATCGCGCGGTCCGTCGGGATGTTCGCGTGGATGATCCCGTGCCGCAGCCCCTTGGTCGGATGCTCGCGCAGCGCGATCTCGTAGCTGTCCATCACCCAGTCGATCGTGCGGTCACCGATGGAGTGCGTGCTGATGTGCATCCCCGCCGCGTGGTAGCGGCGGATCATCGCGCGCAGCGTGTCGGGGTCGAGGGCAGGATAGCCGCGGTTCCCGGTATCCGTGCCCGTGAACTCCTTGTTCCAGTCATCGTACATCCACGCCGTTCGCGCGCCGCCCGAGCCGTCCGCGAAGAGCTTCACGCCCCCCGCGATCACGTGGTCGTCGCCGGTCGAGGCATACGGGCGCGCCTGCGCCGCGCGGGCGGCGATCAGCCGCTCGGCGTCGGCCATGCTCCGTCCGCCGGAGAAGAGCGCGAACACGCGCTGCGGGAGCGCTCCCTCGGCCGCGAGCATCCGGTAGTTCTCGAAGGTCTGCGCCGAGATGCCGGGGTCCTTGAAGCCGGTCATCCCCTCGGCGCTGAACTCCCGCGACAGCGCACGCATCGCCTCGCGCTCCTGCGCTGCCGTGAGGGGCGGGACGAGACGGAACACGAGACCCTGCGCGGCTTCCTTGAGGACGCCGGTCGGTTCGCCGTTCGCGTCGCGGTCGATCGTGCCGGCATCAGGGTCGCGCGTCGCGCGGGTGATCCCCGCGAGCCGCAGCGCCGCGCTGTTCGCGACGACGTAGTGCCCGGTCGTGTTGGCGAGCACGACGGGATTCCGCGGCGAGACCGCGTCGAGATCCGCCGCGGTGATCATGCGGCGTTCGACGAACTTGCCTTCGTCCCACCCGGCGCCTTCGATCCAGGTCCCGGCCGGAACGGAGTCCGCGCGCTGCTTCACCACCGCGACGATGTCCATGATGCCCTTCACCGCGGGATAGCTCACGTCGAGCTGGAAGTGCCGTTCGGTCGCGCCGCTCGCGAAGTGCGAGTGCGCGTCGAGCAGCCCGGGCGTCACCGCGCGTCCGCCGAGGTCGATGCGCCGCGTGTTCGTCCCGGCGAGCCGCAGCACCTCGGCGTCGCGCCCGACCGCGACGATGCGGTCACCACGGATCGCGATCGCCTCCGCCACGTCGTCGGTCGCGTTCACGGTGATGATGCGACCGTGATGGAGGATCAGGTCGGGGGGCGCGGGCTGCGCCGCGCGGCGACCGCCGACCGGGGCTGCCGCCACGAGCAGGACGGCGGCGACGAGGAGCACGTGAGGTGAGCGCATGGACTCCAACTTGGCGGCCGCGGCAGACGACGGCGAGGGGCGGTATCTTCTCGCTCTCCTTCCATCGTCCTGCGATGCCCATGCTCCGTCTCCGCCACGCCGTCGCGCTCCTCGCGACCTTCGCCTTTCCGCTCGCCGCGCAGGCACCGCGCGTCACCGCCATCCGGGCCGACCGGCTCGTCGTCGGCGACGGGACCCAGATCGCCTCTCCCGTCGTACTGATCCAGGGCGAGCGGATCACCGCCGTCGGCACCGCCGCGCAGGTGACCATCCCGCGCGATGCGACGGTCATCGACCTGCGCGGCCACACGCTGCTCCCCGGCTTCATCGACGCACACACGCATCTCGCGTCGATCGACAACGACGGTGGCGACCTCGCCGCGCTTCGCGAGACGCCAGCCCACGGCGCGATCTACGCGACGATCAACGCCGAGAAGACGCTGCGCGCCGGCTTCACCACGGTGCGCGAAGCCGGCTCGCTCGGCTACGTCGACGTCGCGGTGCGCGACGCCATCACGCGCGGCTTGATCCCCGGTCCGCGGATCCACGCCTCCGGTCCGGCCCTCGGCACCACCGGTGGGCACGCCGACGTGAACGGCTGGAGCCCGTTCCTCGATCTCCCCGGCACCGGCGCCATCGTCGACGGCGCCGATGCCGTGCGACGCCAGGTGCGCCTCAACGTCAAGTACGGAGCCGACCAGATCAAGATCGTCGCGACGGGCGGCGTGCTCTCGGTGGGCGACGCGATCGGCGCGCCGCAGATGACGCAGGAGGAACTCACCGCCGCCGTCACCGAAGCCGCGCGGCTCGGGCGTCGCGTGATGGCCCATGCCCACGCCGGCGAAGGCCTGCTCGCCGCCGTGCGCGCTGGCGTCGCGAGCATCGAACACGGCTCGCTCGTCAGCGACGAGGCGATCGCCGAGATGAAGCGGCGGGGGACATATCTCGTGCCGACGCTCATCATCCTCGAGGAGATCGTGCGCGACGGCGCGGCGAAGGGCGTCCCGCCGTACGCCGTCGCCAAGGCCACCGCCATCGCCGCCGACCGGCGCGTGCGGCTCCGCGCCGCCTATCAGGCCGGCGTGCTCTTCGCGCTCGGCACCGACGCCACGAGCGACATCCACGGACGCAACGGTGAGGAGTTCAAGTACATGGTCGACATCCTCGGCGCGACGCCGATGGAGGCGATCACGATCGGCACGCGGAACGGCGCGCGGCTGCTCGGCGTGGAACAGGACCTTGGCACCGTCGCGGTCGGGAAGCTCGCCGACCTCGTCGCCGTCGCGGGGAACCCGCTGGAGGACGTCACGCGGCTGCAGAAGCCCGCGTTCGTGATGAAGGGTGGCGCGGTGTTCGTCGGGCCGGGCGGACGTTAAAGCCGCGCGTACCGCTGGGGGACGAAGGGAAGGTCGGCGCCCCGCTCAGCGCGCGTGCGGCAGATAGAGGTCGTCGAGGTCCGCCGCGGCGAGTTCGACGAAGTAGTCCGCGACCTTCGCGCAGACCGCTTGCATGAACCGCGCCCCCTTCTCCGCCGTCGCCGCCTTCGGATCGCCGATCCCCGTGTCGTCGGTGACCTTGGTCCATTGCCGCGGTGCCCACGCGACGCCATCGCGCACCCCCTTGAGCCGCGATGCGCGCGCCGCGCCGCTCCCCGCCTCGCCCAGCGGACGCACGAGGTCGGGCACGAGGTGCATCATGACGCTCGTCTCGAGCTCGCCGGCGTGGTCGCCGAGATCGTCGAAGTACGCCTTGCCGTCGACCGCCGTCCACCAGTTCACGAGGCTGATGTGCATCCGCACGCGCGCGTGGAGTTCACGGATGATCGGCTTGAAGTCGTTCCCGCCGTGCCCGTTGAGGATCACGAGCTTGGTGATCCCCTGCCCGGCGAGCGCGCTCGCGAGATCGGTGAGCAGCGCGAGCTGCGTGCTCGGCATCATGTTGAGCGTGAGCGGGATGTCGAGCTGCGTCGTGTTCACGCCGAAGGGCACGCAGGGCAGGACGGCCACCCGCGCGCCGCGCGCCCACGCGAGCCGCGCTGATTCGGATGCGAGGCGCTCGCTCTCGATGACGTCGGTGCCATACGGGAGATGGAGGTTGTGCGCTTCGATCGCTCCCCACGGGAGCACGGCGACCTGATACTTCGCGGCCTGCACCGCGGGGAGTGGCTGCTCGGCGAGGATCCAGGGCCGGAGTGTCGTCATGCGGGGAATCTACCGCCCGAGCATTGCGCCGGGTCATGGCCCATTTGACAAGCGCCCGTGCGCGAGCATAGGCTTCAAGCACAATTCAGCAGACCCTCGCCGTGCGTTGGGACCGCTCGATCCACTCGAGCGGTGCATTCGCGGCGCGGTAGTGGCGGAGCCCTGGACGCCGGTGCGTTCGGGCGCCCGCCACTCTCGTTCTCGGCCCTCCGCGCACCACCAACCCTCGCGAGGAGCCATGAGACACGTCGCACGCACTGCCCTGAGGCGCCCCCTGATCCCTGCGGCATGGATCGCCGCCGCCCTCATCGCCGTCCCCGGCAGTCCCGCCGCAGCCCAAGGCGCGAGTGGATCGAACGGACCGACCGGACCCATCCCGTTCGATGCCGGCTGGCAGCTCCGCGGGGACTCCTCGCGCTTCGAGTCGTTCGACGGGCGCGCGACGTTCACGACCCAGAGCGGCTTCGCCATCCGGCACGACGTGCGCCTCCTGGACGGCACCATCGACTTCGACGTCTGGACCACCGAGCGCCGTTCGTTCGTCTACCTCATGTTCCGCATGCAGGGCGACAGTACGTACGAGGATCTCTACCTGCGTCCGCACAAGTCCGACGCCCCGGACGCGCTGCAGTATGCTCCAGTCTATCAGGGCTCGAGTGCGTGGCAGCTCTACCACGGCGCGACCGGCACGGCGCCCGTCACCATCCCCGATGGCCGCTGGAACCACGTGCGCGTGGTGTTGCGCGGGCGGCAGGCGGCGTTCTTCGTGAATGACACCGTGCGGCCGGCGATGGTCATCGATCGGCTCGGTCATGAGCCGCGCGCGGGGTACATCGCGTTGCGCGGATTCCTGCCCGCCGGTGTGCCGGGCTCCGGCCCCATCGCGCGGTTTGCGAACGTCGTCGTGCGCCCCGATCACGTGCCGTTCGCGTTCCCCGCACCGCGAGCGCAGGTCACGCGCGGCGTGGTCACGTCGTGGCTCGTCGGCCCGCCGTTCGCCGCGCCGGATTCGGCGTCGATCCCGCTGCTGCCCGGCGAGACCACAGGCATGCGTCGCGTGGAGGCGCTGCCGAGCGGGCTCGTCGAGCTGCATCGCCTAATCCCGTTGCCCTCGGGCATGCGGAACCCCGCGGCCGTCGCCCGGCTCGTGGTGCACGCCGACACCGCGGGCGTGTACGCGATGGATCTCGGATTCAGCGACATCGTCACCGCGTTCGTGAACCGTGCTCCGGTGTTCCGCGGCGATGATACGTACGATTACGTGAACCGCCGCGACGGGCTGATCGCGTTCAGTCAGGCGCGGCTCTTCCTGCCGCTGCGCGCCGGGCGGAACACGCTCGACTTCGTCGTGAGTGATGTGTTCGGAGGCTGGGGCATCATGGCGCGGTTCCCGTCGATGGCCGGGCTGCGGCTCGTCGAGGAATAGCGATCGGGCGGAGCTCTATTCCACGTGACGCGCAGTGTCGCACTTCAAAGTCGACTTCAGGCGCCGCGGGCGGCGCGTCCGACGTCGCCACTCACTCTACCGGACGCGGCGCATCGTCACGACCGTCAACGCGCTGTCGGTGAAGGTGTGCGGGCGCTCGATGGTCTGGCGATCGTCGGCACGGAAGAAGGCGAAGCGAAAGCCATCCGTCGTGAGTTCGTAGATCGCCTTCGTGGTCTTGCCGAGGACATCGGTGAAATCGACGCGCTTGGGAACCGCGCGCGGATCGACGATGTAGCCGTACCGCTCCTCGGTGCGCTCGTCGCGAGCGAGCACATACTGCCCGTCCTTGAGCGTGAAGACCAGCCGGACCTGGGGCGCAGCAGCCGCAACGTCGGGGTTCTGAAACACCCCGTCGATCTCACTGGATGGCTGATGGGGGAAGGTCGGGTCCGGGGGCTCAGCCGAAGGCGCGTCGGCCGCGCCGTCCCCCGGGGCCGCGCCTGTCAGGAAGCGGGCGACGGCGCTGCGAACCGCTGGCTCATCGATTGGCGCACCGTGGCCCATTCCGGGGACAAGCACGAACTGCCATCTCGACGATGTGATGATCCGGCGGCACACGGACTCCGGGGAATCGCCTTCGGTCCGGGTCGCGGCGTTGGCCATCGGGTCTTCAGCGCCGACGATCACCAGCAGCGGTGCAAGGGAATCCAGCAGCATCTTCCCGGTGTCGCGATAGCCACACTGATAGCCAGTGGTGATGATGCCGTCGACCGGCAGTGTGATACGGTTGGCGACCCCCGCCCCTTCGGAATGCCCCCACACCAGCAGCTTCTTCCCTGGATAGGCCGCGCGGAGCCGCTCGATGGCGAACGCCGTCTGGGCCGATCTGATGTCGTAGATCCGCTCCTTCTTCGGAAACGGCGGCGCACATGCTTGGACCGGGCGCGGATCGGCAAAGCTGTTCGGCGCGACGACGAGGAAGCCTCGATCGATCAGATAGCGCACCCAAGCGGTTTCGAAGCCGATGAGTGTGCTACCGCCGAGTCCGTCACAGCCATGCAGGAAGAGCACGACGCCCCGCCGCGGGTCCGTCCCGAATCGTAGCGCCTGATCGAATGACCGCTGGACATCGC
>CAYXGS010000005.1:0-112502 GCA_964464585.1 uncultured Gemmatimonas sp.
GTGGTACTTGCCGAGCACGTCGCCGACGACCGTCGCGGACTTCTTGTAGGCGCGCCCCGGCACCAGCCCGAGCTCGTTCATCGCGTACAGCACGCGCCGGTGCACCGGCTTGAGCCCGTCGCGCACGTCCGGCAGCGCGCGGCTCACGATGACGCTCATCGAGTAGTTGATGAACGATTCGCGAACCTCGTCCTGGATGAGACGCGGGAGGATCCGTTCGCGGTTGTTCGGGGCGGTCATTCTCAGAGGGGGACGAGGGGTCGTGGAGCCTTCTCGTGCGACCCCCGAATTTAGCCGCGCGCGCGCGCTATTTCAATCGAACGGACACGCGTCGCGCGGCCCCGCGTGCATCCGCCGCGCGACTCAGGGCCGCGGCGCGGACGGCCCTTCCGAGTCCTCGCGCGCATTCTCCTGCGCGATCGCCTCCCGCTCGGCGCGCCACCGGTCGTAACACGCGCGCGTCACCTCGCCCGCGAGCTCACGGTTCCCCAGCCCGAACGAGAGCGCCAGCGCGAGCGCGATCGCCCCGAAGATGATCGCGAACGCCGTCGTCACGATGTCCGTCGCGATGCCGAGCTCCTGCAGCGACATGAACACCGCGAGCAGGATCACCCCGAACTTGCCCGCCCGCGCGAGCATCGGCCCGCCGTCCAGCCGCGGCGTGCTGGCGATGATCAGCGCGCCGACGAAGTCGCCGAGCACGATGCCGAGGATCACGATCACGATCGCCGCGATCACGCTCGGGATGTAGCTCACCAGCTCGCTGAAGACCTGCCCGAGGTAGTCGACGCCGAGGGCGTCGGCCGCGACGAGCATCGCCGTGAAGAGCACGAACCAGAAGACGAGGTTCGCCACCACGCGCGTGGGATTCACCGGCGCGCCGGTCTGGTCACGGGCGGGGATGCCGCCGCGCTTGAGCACCTCGTTCAGGTGCACGCGGCGCAGGATGCTCCCCACCCCGCGCTGCGCGAGCTTGGCGATGAAGAACCCCACCGCGAGCACCACGCCCGCCGCGAACATCGAAGGGATGAACTGCCAGATCCGCTGGAGGCTCTCGAGGAGGCGGTCGAGGAACGTCACGGGGTCACCTGTCCGGTGCGAGGCGGGTTGGGACTAGAAGGTGTAGCTGAGCAAGGTATGCCGTCCGGGCGTGCCCATCACCGCGGCCGCGAGCGCGCCCGGGGTCACCCGCACGCGCTCGAGCCAGGCGAGCCGCCCGGCGTCGCGGTCGGGCTGGAGGTACCGCTCGCTCATCGCGACGCCGGCGACCGCACCGAGCGTGGCGAAGCCGAGCGTGAGCGACTCGCCGCGGTCGGCCTCGCCGGCGATGAGGATCCCGACACCCATCCCCATCAATGCGCCCGCCGCGCCACCGAGCGCGACGAGGTTCGCCTCACCGCGCGTGTGGTCGTAGCGTCGCACGAGGGTCCGCTCGGTGAGGATGACGCCGAGCCAGGCGCCCGCGAGCAGCGTCGGCGCGACGGTCTCGGTGCCGGGCGCGCTGCTGGCGATGGTCGCGCCGGCCGCGAGCGCGCCGATGGACGCGCCGGTCCAGAGCGTCTGCAGGTCCCCCACCGTGAGGTTGTGCTTCGCGACACCGGCGTACCAGCGCCCGGCGAAGTAGCCGCCGAGCCCGGCCGCGGTCCATCCGGCGGCGGCCGTCATCGGGTCGACCCCGTCCCCATCGAACGGATCGCCGTCGCCGGCGAACGTCAGCGCGACCGCGGTGCCCATCGCGAGGTCGTGCCCCATCACCGTCGCGGCGGCCTCGCCGCCGGTGAGGCCGCCACCGAAATGGAGGCCCGACGCGGTCCCGGCGAGCGCGCCGAGCAGCACGACGCCCGCGCCCGAGCGCACGTTCATGTCGCTCTGCGTCGTGAGGAGCAGCGCGCTCCCCGCCCCGCGGATCGCCATCGCCGACGACATCAACGAGCGCGCCTCGGTGATCCGCACGCGCCGCGTGAGCTCGGCCGACGCGAAGAAGGTGCCGCCCGCCATCACGAGATAGCCGGCGGTGCCGGTGACGCCATCGCGCCCGACCATCGTCGCGAAGGCGGGACCGTACACGGTGAGCCCGAGGATCGTCTGGTCGCGCACGAATCGCGTGCGCAGGTCGCGCGAGGAGCCCCAGCGCGGGCCGGTCGTGTCGCGCGCGGCGGACGAGAGGTCGAGCCGGCGCGGCGGTCCTTCCTGCGCACGGAGCATCGAGGGGAGGAGCGCCAGCGCGACGAGCGCGCGGGGGAGGGATCGCATCGGGGTAATGTAGTGGGAACGTGGTGGCCGAGTGGATCGCCGCGCAGGGCGGCTCAGTTCCGCGTACCCCGCTTGAGGTCGAACAGCACGCTGCGATGGCACTGCGGACACAGCAGCCACTCGCGCTGGCGCGCGTAGCCGAGCCCGAAGCTCCCGCCGCCGATGGATCGCTCGCGCATGCGCACCGCGCACCGCGGACACTCGGCGTGCCCGTCGCGACCGTACGCCTCGCGCACCGCCTTCTCCTCCGCGGCGTCGTACTGCGCGCGCTCGGTCATGCATCGATCCGCACGACGACCTTCCCGAACTGCCTGCCGCTCTCCAGGCGCTCGAACGCGGCGCGCCCGTCGACGAGCGCATGCACCGAATCGATCGGCGGCTGGAAGCGCCCGGCCGCGAGCACCGCCAGGATCGCATCGAACTCGGCGTCGTTCCCCATCGTCGATCCCATGATCGTCCATTGGTGCCAGAAGAGCCGGCGCACGTCCATCGCGAGCGAGGGGCCGGTGGTGCCGCCGCAGGTCACGAGCCGTCCGCCGCGCCCGAGCGCGATGAGCGACTGGTCCCACGTCCGCTGACCGGTCGAGTCGATGATGACGTCGACGCCGCGCCGTTCGGTGCGTCGACGCACTTCCAGGCCGAGGTCCTTCGCCCGATGATCGAGCCCCTCGTCGGCACCGAGCGCCGTCGCGCGCGCGAGCTTCTCCTCGCTCCCCGACGTGACGATGCAGTGCGCGCCGCGCGCCTTGCACACCTGCAGCGCCGCCAGCGCGACGCCGCCGCCGATGCCCCAGATGAGCACCGTGTCCCCCTTCCTCACCTGCGCGCGCGTGACGCACATGCGCCACGCGGTGAGCGTCGCGAGCGTGAACGCGGCGGCGACGTCATCGCTCACGCCCGCGGGCACGCGGCGCACGTTCGCGGCCGGGAGCACGATCTCGTCGGCGAGCGTGCCGGGGAGGTGCTCGCCGAGCAGGCGGAACCGGGTGCAGAGCGAGTGCTCGCCGCGCAGGCAGAAGGCGCACGTGCGGCAGGAGATGCCGCCGTTGATCAGCACGCGGTCGCCCGCGGCGATGCTCGTGACGTCCGGGCTCAGCTCGACGACCACGCCGGTCCCGTCCGCCCCGAGGATCCACGGCGGCGTGATGGAGACGCCGGGCAATCCGCCGATGGTCCAGAGGTCGAGCCGATTGAGCGCCGCCGCACGAAGACGCACCCGGACGTGCCCCGTCGCGGGCAGCGCCGGCGGCGCGAGGTCATCGCGGTACCGGAGCTGGTCGAGCCCGCCGTGTGCATCGATCGTCAGTGCCCGCACGCCCTCGCACTCCCGTTATATTCGGGGACGGCCAGCCCCGCGGACGCGCGGCCGGCCCAACCCAGGACAATCTGCGCGATGATCCCCATCAAGGTCCCGCCGCTCGGCGAATCCATCACCGAAGCGACCATCTCCCGCTGGAACAAGAAGGAGGGTGATGCCGTCGCGATCGGCGAGACGCTCGTGGAACTGGAGACCGATAAGATCACCGTCGAGGTGCCGGCACTCAATGTCGGGGTCCTCGTGCGGCACCTGAGGAAGGAAGGCGATGTGGTCCAGCTCGCGGAAGTCCTCGCGGAGCTCGACGAGACGGCGACGGGGGGTGCGACGAGCGCCGCGCCGGTCGCCAAGCCGGCCGTTCCCGCCCCGTCGGCGCCAGCACCGCAGGTCGCCGCGTCCGCTGCACCTGCGTCCGCCGCACCTGCGGCCGCCGCTCCGTCCGAGGCGCCGCGGTCGGCGCCGAGCGCCCAGCGTCTCGCCGCGGAGCAGGGCATCGACCTCAGCAAGGTCCAGGGCACCGGACGCGGCGGCGTGGTGAGCAAGCCGGATGTCATCGCGGCGATGCAGAGCCCCAAGGCGGCGACGGCGACCGGGGCGTCCGCGCCCGCCCCGGTGAGCGCGCCCGCCGCGGCGATCCCCGCCGGCGTGCGCGAGACCCGCGAGAAGATGACGACGCGCCGCAAGCGCATCGCCGACAATCTGCTCAACGCGCAGCATTCCACGGCGCACCTCACCACGTTCAACGAGATCGACATGTCCGCCGTGTCGTCCCTCCGCGAGCGGATGAAGGAGAAGGTGGAGAAGGAGCACGGCGTGAAGCTCAGCTTCATGCCCTTCTTCGCGAAGGCGGCGAGCATGGCCCTCAAGGCCTTCCCCGTCGTCAACGCGCAGATCGACGGCGACGCGATCGTCTACAAGCACTACGTGAACCTCGGCATCGCCGTCGCCAGCGAAGCCGGGCTGGTCGTCCCGAACGTGAAGGATGCCGACCGGATGGGCATGATCGGCTTCTCCAAGGCGATGAACGCCGTCGCCAAGCGCGCCCGTGACGGCAAGCTCACCATGGACGACCTCACCGGCGGCACGTTCACGATCACCAACGGCGGCGTGTTCGGGTCGCTCATCTCCACGCCGATCATCAACTTCCCGCAGGTGGCGATCCTCGGCCTGCACAAGACGCAGGACCGCGCCGTGGTGGTGAACGGGCAGGTCGTCGTGCGCCCCATGATGTACGTCGCCTTGAGCTATGACCACCGGATCATCGACGGGCAGCAGGCGGTGCTGTTCCTCGTCCGCGTGAAGGAGCTCATGGAGGACCCCGCCGCGATGCTCATCGACGAGTGAGTCGCGCCGGCGCGCCACCCCCGGACCGATGTCGGGTGGCGCGCCCCTCCCGCGCAGGTAGCGGTACACCTGCACACACTCGGGAGCGAACAGATGGGCAACGGGAACACCACCTTCGAACCGAAGGCTCCGCCAGCGGAGTCGTCGTTCGTGCCGGCGATCGAGGTCGCCGAGGAGCCGGGCACGGTGCGCGCCCGGCGTGTCTGGACCGCGGGCGACTACGACCGCATCGCCGCGGGATTCCGCCACGAGGCCGCCGACTTCGTCGCGCGTCGCGACTTCGCCGTCGGCGAGACCGTCCTCGACGCCGCCTGCGGCTCGGGCAATCTCACCATCCCGGCCGCGCGGCTCGGGGCGAACGTCGTCGGGCTCGACATCGCCGCCAACCTGCTCGACCGCGCGCGGGCGTGGGCACTGCGCGAGTCGCTGCCGGTCCGTCTCGACGAGGGCTCGGTGGAGGCGCTGCCCTACCCTGATGCGTCGTTCGACCACGTGATGTCGATGTTCGGCGTGATGTTCGCCGCGCGTCCCAAGCATGTGGTGTCCGAGCTCGCGCGCGTCACGCGTCCCGGCGGCACCGTCGCGCTCGCCAACTGGAAGCGCAGCGGGTTCGTCGGGACGATGCTCGCGACGCACGTCGCCTACGTCCCGCCGCCGCCGGGCTCGTTCAGCCCGCTGCTCTGGGGCGAGGAGGAGGTGCTCCGCGAACGCTTCGCGCCGGCCGACTGGACGGTCGAGATCACCCATCGCACCCTGCGCTTCGAGTATCCGCACACGCCGGCCGGCACCGCCGAACTCTTCCGCGGCACCTATGGTCCCACCGTGCGCACGTTCGAGGCGCTCGACGAGGACGGGCGCGCGCGGTTCTCGAACGCCCTGCGCGAGCTGTGGACGAGTCACGCGATCCCGGGGGTGGAGGGAACGCAGGTGGATTCGGACTACATCGAGGTCGTCGCCACGCGTCGCTGAGTCTCCACCGAGCGGTCGCTCGGCGGTCGCCGAGTGGTCGCTCGGCCGTCAGCGCAGGCCGAGCATGGCGATCGCCGCCCGCAGCCACTCCGGCTCCGGGCGGCCTTCGCACTGGCGCGCGCCGGCGATCGCGCCGAGCCGGCGTGCGACCTCGAGGCGCGCGTGCCGCGGACCGTCCACGAGTCCGTGTGCGGGCAGCGTGCGCAGAGCGGCACGCGCCGCCTTCACGAGCGACAGGTCATCGCGTGGCGTGGCCTCGGCCGGGAAGCACTCGGCGCGCGCGACGCGGAGCGACGCCGAGATCCCGAACTCCATGCGCGCGAGGTACTCGCCCGTGCAGCGGCTCGGCGGGATGAGATGGCGCAGCGCCTGTCGCGCGACCACGCCGACCCGCTCGCCGGCGGCGACCGCGCCGAAGATGATCTGCGCATCGTCACCCGCCGCGAGCGCGTCGCCGCGACGGCCGGTGAGGGAGTAGCGTCCACTGGTCGTCGCCGCCGACCAGCGCTCGGCGGCGTGGCGCCGTGTCACGAGCCCCGAGCCGACGGGGAAGTACGGCGCCCAGTGCGTGCTCGCACCGAACTCGTCGCGGCCGTGGGCGCGCTGCTGGAACATGGGGCGCATCTCGCGCTCGACCCAGGCCGGCACCGGGCCCGTGAACTCGACGTCGATGGTGCCCGCGCCCCACACGCTCACGTCCGCGTGCGCCGCGGCGGTCGCGACGGCGTGCTCGAGGTAGGCCGGGTCAGGGACGTTGTCGTCGTCCAACCAGACGAGGGGATCCCCGGTGGAGGCCGCGATCCCGGCCCGTCGCGCGGTGGCGAGACCCGGTTCGTCGCAGCGCACGATGCGGGCCCACGGCTCGCGCTGCGTGAACACCTGCAGCTCCGCGCGCGCCGCGAGCGGGTGCCGGCTCGCCGAGTCGACGAGGATGAACTCGCGCGACCAGCCGGCCGGCACGCGCAGTGCCTCGATGCCGACCAGGACCCGGCGCAGCGAGTCCGGCGCGGGATCGCGGGTGCAGGTGACGATGGAGAGTGCGGGCATCCGTGCCCCAACATACTGCAACCGCCGCGACCACAGCGGTCCACGGGTGCGCGCCACGGTGCCGCGGTGCCGGAGCGCCCGTCGTTAGATTCCTCGCATCATCAACCCAACCCCCGTGGCTGACCCGACCCTCACTCCCGATCTCGTCGTCATCGGCGGCGGCCCCGGCGGCTACGTCGCCGCGATCCGCGCCGCGCAGCTGGGCCTCACGGTGGTCTGCGTCGAGTACGACAAGACCCTCGGCGGCACCT
Organism: uncultured Gemmatimonas sp.; assembly: GCA_964464585.1. Lineage (GTDB taxonomy): Bacteria > Gemmatimonadota > Gemmatimonadetes > Gemmatimonadales > Gemmatimonadaceae > Pseudogemmatithrix. The sequence goes on from CAYXGS010000005.1 coordinate 7,180, forward strand.
GCGTCAACGTCGGCTGCATCCCGTCCAAGGCGCTGCTCGGCTCGTCCGAGCACTATGAGTTCGCGCGGCTGCACGCCGCCGACCACGGCATCGACTACGCCGGCGTGAGCTTCGACCTCGCGCGCATGATGAAGCGCAAGGACGATGTCGTCGCGCAGAACACCAAGGGCGTCGAGTTCCTCTTCAAGAAGAACAAGGTGACGTGGGCCAAGGGCTTCGGGACGCTCAAGGCCGGCAACCGGGTGGAGGTGAAGGCCGCCGATGGCACGGTCACGACCTACGCCGCGAAGCACGTGATCATCGCGACCGGCTCGGTGCCGGTCCAACTGCCCTTCCTCGAGTTCGATGAACAGCGCGTCCTCTCGAACGTCGGCGCGCTCGCCATCCCCGAGGTGCCCAAGCACCTGATCGTGATCGGCGGCGGGGTGATCGGCCTCGAGCTGGGGTCGGTCTGGCGTCGGCTCGGCGCGAAGGTCACGGTGATCGAGTACGCGCCGTCCATCCTCCCCGGCAACGACGCCGACGTCATCAAGGAAGCGACGAGGATCCTCTCCCGGCAGGGGCTGGAGATGCACGTCGGCACCAAGGTGACGGGCGGCGGGCGCGAGGGGGACACGGTCGTCGTGCACACCGAGAAGGACGGCACCGCCCAGCGCTTCGAGGCCGACCACGTGCTCGTCTCCATCGGCCGCAAGCCGTCACTCAGCGGCATCGACGCCGCCGCACTCGGCCTCGCGCTCGGCAAGCGCGGCGAGATCGTGGTCGACGATCGGATGCGCACCAATCTCCCGAACGTGTACGCGATCGGCGATGCGGTGGGCGGCAAGCTGCTCGCGCACAAGGCCGAGGACGAGGGCGTGATCGCCGCGGAGGTGATCGCCGGCAAGTCGGTGCACATGCACTACCACAACATGCCGGGCGTGGTGTACACGTGGCCCGAGATCGCGACGTGCGGCCTCACCGAGGACGAGGTGAAGGCGAGCGGCCGCGCCTATCGGGTGGGCAAGTTCCCCTTCAGCGCCAACGGCCGCGCCCGCACGATGGGGAGCACCGAGGGCTTCGTGAAGTTCGTGACCGACGCGAAGACCGACGAGATCCTCGGTTGCCACATGATCGGCCCGAACGTGAGCGACCTCCTGAGCGAGGTGGTCCTGGCGATGGAGTATCGCGGGACGGCGGACGATGTGGGCGCGACGGTCCACTCGCATCCGACGCTGTCGGAGGTGGTGAAGGAGGCCGCGCTGTCGGCGCTGGGGCGAGCGTTGCACATGTGAGGGAGATGGCGGAGGGCCGATGGCAGCGCGCGCCATCGGCCATCGCCATCTCACCCCAGATACCTCTCCTGCACGATCCCCAGATGATGCAGCAGGTGCCCCGCCGTGATCCAGGCGAGCGCGCGCACCGTGATCGGCTTTCCGTTCGCCGTGCCGGTGCGCGACCACGCGTCCGCGGGGAGCCCCTGGAAGAGCGTCACCGTCGCCTCGCGCACCGACTCGAGCTCGTCGAGGATCGAATCCATGGACCGCGCGCCGGCGCCGCTCTGCGGGGTGTAGGCGTTCTCGTCCCAGCCCGGCAGCGGGGTCTGGTCGCCGCGCGCGATGCGGAGGGCCCGATAGGCGAAGATCCGTTCGGCGTCGGCGCAGTGGAGGAGGACCTCCTTCAGCGTCCACTTGCCCGGGGCGTACGCGAAGCCGCCGCGGTCCTCCTCCACGTCGTGCAGCAGCGCCGCCGCGATCTCGGCGCCGCCGATGAGGGCCTCCACCACGTCCCCATCCGGGACCTTGCCGATGTAGCCCGCATAGAACGGGGGATACTCGTCGGCTCGCGGGCGGTCAGCGCGGTGCGTGGACACGGAAGCTCCTGGATTCGCGGTGTGCGCAGGAATCTAGTACCGCGCGCGCGGTGGCCCGAAGCAAGAAAGGCCGCCCTTGCGGGCAGCCTTTCGAGGTGACGAAGACCGACGACGTCAGTCGTCCGCGAGCTTCGCCAGGATCTGGGCCGGGAGGTATGCCGGCGTCGACATCCGACGGCGACGACCGGTCTCGGCGCTGATGCGCTTCCAGAGTTCGAGCTCGCGCTGTGCGGCGTTGAGCGCGTTCTCGCTCACCTTGTCGCCGTCGAGATAGGCATGCACCGCGGACGGGAGTTCCGTGCCGGGGGGCGTGATCTCGCGGTCGGCCGCGACGGGCTCGGCCTGCTGGGCAGGGCGGGCGTCGGTCGCCGGCTGGCGAGCCTCTTCACCACGGGGGTCGAGCGAATCTTGCATCACGAGTATCGATCCTCCAAGAGCTTCTGCAGCGCCTCGCGGGCGCGATGGACACGCATCTTCAGGGCACCGACCGTCGCGTCGAGCAACTCGGCCATCTCCTCGTACGAGCGGCCTTCGACGTGCTTCATCACGAACGCCTCCCGCAACGAGGACGGAAGGGCCTGCAATGCGCTGTCGAGGTCCCGGCGCATCTCCCCCCGGTCCAGCTCCTCCTCGGGGGTCTCCAATCCAGACGGTTGATCGTCCTCTTCGTAACTGAGGTGCGTGCGCCGGATGTTCTTGAGCCAGTCCTTGCACCCATTGGCCACGATCCGGAACACCCACGCATCGAACCGGCCTCGGACCTCACCCAGGTGGTGGAACGCCTTGATGAACGAGACCTGCAGGATGTCCTCCGCCACGTCCGCGCTGCCCGTCATCCCGTAGGCGTGGCGGTACAGCGGGTCGCTGTAGCGCTCGATCAGGATGCCGAAGGCGTTGCGGTCACCGGCGAGCACGCGGTCGATGACCGCTTGATCGGCGTCGAACGATTCGTCGGGAGCGGTTGGCTCGGTGCTGGTCTGTGGCACGGTGCTAGTGTAATCCCAACACCGCGCGTCGGACAGGCCCTCGCCACTCCCGGCGCACCGATCGAACCCGGCACGTCGCATAGCATGGACGAGCGGGTGTGGCGGTGGTCACAGTTCGCGATGGCAGAGGGCGGATGGCGGATGGCCGACGGAGGACGGCGTCGCGCGCCGGCTTTCACCCGCCGAACGCGGACCAGCCCTTGGCTCGGATGAGGGCGCCGTGCTCGTCGAGCCGTGGGGGAGGACGGCGCACCGCGCCGGGGGACTGCGGAGCGACGCCGGTGAGCGGCGAGGCGTCGACCTCGCGCAGCGCCTCGAGGACCGGCTTCACCACGCCGCAGGGGACGCCGGCGTCCTCCAGGCGCGCGAGCCAGTGCGCCGCGGGCGCGGTGCGCACCTGCGCGGCGATCGCGCCGACCACACGCGCGCGTGCCGCGAGGCGACCCGCGTTCGTGGCGAGCGTCGTGTCCGCGGCGAGCGTATCGAGGCCCAGCGCGTGCACGCATGCCGCGAACTGCGCGTCGTTGCCCACGGCGATCACCATCGGGCGGTCCGCCGCGGCGAAGAGCTCGTACGGCACGAGGTTCGGGTGCGCGTTCCCCCAGCGCCGCGCCTCCTGCCCCGACACCAGGGCGTTCTGCGCGACGTTCACGAGCGCCGCCGTCGCACTGTGGGCGAGCGAGACGCTGAGCCGCCGCTCGGCGGCGCGCGCGTCCGGTCGCGCGCGCCCCACGAGCGCGCCGAGGATCGCGATCGCCGCGTCCTTCCCCGCGAGGACATCCGCGAGCGCCACGCCGACCTTCATGGGGCCGCCCTCGGCCTCGCCGGTGATCGCCATCCAGCCGCTCTCCGCCTGGACCACGAAGTCGTAGCCGGGCCGCGCGCTCTCGGGGCCGAATCCCGTGATGGTGCACCAGACGAGCCGCGGATGCCGCGCGAGCAGCTCCGCCGGCCCTAGCCCGCGACGTTCGAGCGTCCCCGGACGGAAGTTCTCGAGCACCACGTCCGCCTCGGCCGCGAGCTCGGCGAGGAGCGCCCGATCCGACCCGCTGCCGAGGTCGGCGGCGAGACTCAGCTTGTTGCGATTGGCGCTGAGGTAGTAGGCACTCTCGCCCCGCTCGTCGAACGGCGGACCCCAGCCGCGGGTGTCGTCGCCGGCGACGGGCCGCTCGACTTTGATGACGTCGGCGCCGAGATCGCCGAGGATCATCGCCGCGAGTGGACCTGCGAGTACGCGTGAAAGATCGAGAATTCGAACGCCTTGGAGTGGTAAAGTCGTCATGGTGTTGCTGAAATGGCGTTATAAATCATGCTAGTACACGGCATCAGGCCAGAGAAAAATGCGCGAAATTCGGCACTTGTACTACTTGCGTACAAGCTGAAAAATCATATACTTGCGGCCGTTCATATCGCGCAGCACCTCGCAACGGAAGACCCGACGACAATATGCCTGATTCTGAGAAGCCGGCCGAGACCGCCGCTCCCGCCGTTCCGCCCAAGCGCCATCCCGGCCACCGCGGCCAGGATGTCCGCGATACCGTGGCCGAGATGGCAGCCAAGGCCCACGAGATCTCGCTCGAGGCCGGCAGCAAGATGGCCGCGGCCATGAAGGATGTCGTCGGGGCCGCCGCCGGGCTCGTCGCGTTCTCCATCGAGTCGGCTCGCGACCTCGTGCAGTACATGGTGCGGCGCGGACAGATGACGCAGGACGAAGCGGACAAGCTCGTGCGCGAGGCTGAGGAAGCGTGGCTCAAGAAGAACAAGGGCAAGACGCTTCCGAAGGTCGCCGTCGCCGCGCCGATCTCCAAGACCGCGCTGCCCGTCTCGCGCCCTGCGGCGCCTGCCGCGCCGGCGAAGCCGGTCGCGAAGCCTGCGGCCAAGCCCGCGGCGAAGGCGCCTGCGAAACCGGCCGCGAAGCCCGCAGCCAAGCCCGCCGCCAAGAAGTCCGCCGCGCCGGCGAAGAAGCCGGCCGCGAAGAAGCCCGCCCCGAAGAAGTAGCACACGGTCCCGCTGAGGCTCCCGAGAGCGCACCTTTCCGGGTGCGCTCTCCGCTTTTCTCCCCTCCGCTCCCCACGTGCCCTCCGTCCCTCGCGGCGACGCCCTCGCCCTCACGCGCGCTCTCGTCGCGGTCGACTCGCGGAACCCGTCGCTCGCGACGGATGGACCGGGAGAGGGTGCCGTCGCGGCGCTGCTCGCCGAGGTGTTGCGCGACTGGGGCTTCAAGGTCGACCTGATCGAGGCGATGGCCGGACGGCCCAACGTGCTCGCCCGGATCGGCGGCGGCGACGGCGGACGGTCACTCCTCCTCAATGGCCACCTCGACACCGTGGGCGTCACCGGCATGACGCACGCGCCGTTCACGCCCGACGTGCGCGGCGGGCGGCTCTATGGCCGCGGGGCGTGCGACATGAAGGCGGGCATCGCCGCGATGTGCGCCGCCGCCGCGCGGGCGGCCGACACGACGCTCGGCGGCGAGGTCATCATCGCCGCGGTCGCCGACGAGGAATACGAGAGCCAGGGCACGCGCGAGATCCTCGCGATGGGCATCACGGCGCACGCGGCCGTCGTCACGGAGCCGACGCGGCTCGCGATCTGCCCGGCGCATCGTGGCTTCGCGTGGGCGGAGGTCACGGTCGACGGGCGGGCGGCGCACGGCTCGCGGTATGACGTCGGCGTCGACGCGATCACGCACGCGGCGTTGCTCCTCGCCGAGCTCGACGCGTACCAGCGCACGACGCTCGCCGCGCGCACGCATCCGCTGCTCGGCCGCGCCTCGCTCCACGCGGGCACGATCGGCGGCGGCATCGGGCTCTCGACGTATCCCGACCGTTGCACGTTCAGTCTCGAACGGCGGACGCTCCCGGGGGAGCGCGGCGCGGACTTCGGTGACGAGATCACCGCGGCCATCGCGCGCGTCGCGGCGCGGACCCCGTCCTTCCGCGCGACGGTCGCACCGGGACTCGTCCAGGAGCCGAACGACGTGCCGGTGGACCATGACATCGTCCGGGCGCTGCGCGAGGCCTGCGACCGCACCGGCGAGCCGGCGCCCGTGGAGGGCCTCTCCTGCTGGACCGACGCGGCGCTGTTCTCCGCCGCGGGGATCCCGGCGCTGTGCTTCGGGCCGGGCGACATCGCGCTCGCGCACGCGGCGGAGGAATGGGTGCCGGTCGACGAGATCACTCGCGCGAGCGACGTGCTCACGCGTCTCATCACGGACTGGTCGGGTCCGCGGGGGGTGGCGTGGGGCAGCTGACGGTCAAGCAGTACGATGCGCTCGAGCGCGCCATCGTGGACGCGACACGCGTGGCGATCCTGCGGCGCGGCACCGAGTATCTCGTCATCCCGGAGCGGCTCGTGCAGCAGGACGGCGGCGAGGTGATCGTCGCGCGGCACCCCACCACCGGCGCACGGCTCACGCTGCGCCTCGATGAGGTCGACCGCATGGACGTGGTGAAGTGAGCGCGCGCTTCCCGCTGGTGTCCGTCTACGCGGACGAGAGCTGTCTCGGCAACGGCAAGGAGGGCGACAACCCGGGCGGCGCCGGCATCCTCGCCGAGTACCGGCACGACGATGGTCGCGTGTCGCGTCGCGACCTGTGGATCTCCGAACCGGCCACGACCAACAACCGGATGGCGCTCCGCTCGGTGATCGAGGCGTTCGACGGGCTGGGCGCGAAGCAGGGCCGGTTCAGCGTGCGCTTCACCACCGACTCGCGCTACATCGTCGATGGGATGACGCAGTGGGTGTTCGGCTGGGCGCGCAACGGCTGGAAGCGGAAGACGGGGCCGATCGAGAATCTCGCGATGTGGCACGACGCGATCGGCGCGGTGGGCGCGCACGAGGTGTCGTGGCAGTGGGTGAAGGGCCACGCGGGCCATCCGCAGAACGAGTACGCGAACGACCTCGCGGTGCGGGCCGCGACCGAGCAGTCGCGCTCGGGAGGCTTCATCGAGTCGGGGTTCGACCTCTGGTTCGCGGCGCGGCGCGCCCGGAACGGCGCGATCGCGCCGTTCCCGGATGGCGAGTCCTTCAAGGCCTCCCCATCTTTGCCTCGCGTGGGGTAACCCGAACCAGGCCACCGTGGACGCCCTCGACCTCCTCTTCCGCCGGATCGTCCTGGCCGCGCAAGCCGCCGGGGCGCTCGAGCGTCACCTCACCGTCGGCGAGCTGCTCGACCAGCTCGCGCCGTACGGCGCGGCGCGACGCGACGGCGCGCTCGACACGCACGACGACTACCTGCACGCGCTGATGCGTCTCATCTCCGGGGAACGCGCGCGCTTCTTCGGCGACGACCTGATGCAGGACGACCTGAAGGCGGAGCTCGCGACGGCGAACCCGGACCTCACCGTCCTGCGCACGTACGCCCAGACGAAGCTGCGGATCTCGACGGCCGGCGTGCAGGACGTGCTCGCGGGCGACACGACGATCGACCTGCGCCCGCCGACCCCGATCGGGACGCCCCGCCCGTCGGGCGCGCGGCCGCGGCAGACCACCGGGCAACCGGTGACCGAACCGGCGACCATCCCCCGCGGGCCACAGGGCCGCACCGGTGCGTCCCGCACACCCTCGAGCGCGCCCATCGGTGAGCCGATGACGGAACCTCGGCCGAGCGGCGCGATACAACAGGCTTTCGAAGCGTATGCGAGCAGCCTCTCGGCGGCCGCGGCGGAAGGGCTCGCGGCGGCGCAGGCCGCCGGACCGAGTGCTGTCACCGTGGATGCCGGCTGTCCGTACTGCGCGCAGGCGCTCCCCAAGGGGCGCACGGTCAAGTTCTGCCCGTCCTGCGGGCTGGACCTCCTCGCCAGACGCTGCCCCGGATGCAGTGCGGAGATCGAACAAGGATGGAAGTTCTGCGTGACCTGCGGCCGGAAGGCCTGATCGACCCGGTCCGTGCGGCGCGCCGGATGGCGCGCGGCGCGATGGGCGCCCTCGTCCTCGCCCTGCTCGCGGGGTCCGCCTGCGCGGGATCGCAATCGAGCGCAGCCCCGCTTCGCCCGGTGGTGCGTGGCCCGCAGTGGCCGGTGAAGACCCGGGAGCACGTGGACCTCTGGCTGCATGGCTTCGCACTCCTCGTGAACGACACGGCGACGGTGCCGCTCTTCGCGCGCGACTACGCGACGCTGATCACCATCGAGAAGAACAAGCGCCGGGTGTACACGCAGCTCGATTCGCTGCGGACGACGCTGCAGGCGACGCTGCGCACGCGGCCGCAGCTGGAGGGCGCGCAGTTCGTCGCCCTCTATTTCGGCACCTGGGAGGAGATGCGGCAGGCCTTCACGTACTTCCTGAAGGCCGAGGGCGACCCGCGCAACGCGAGCAACCGCGAGGTGCAGGGCATCATCGCGTTCCTCGCCGAGCAGTTCCCGCGCAAGGAGGATCGCGAGTTCGCGGAGCGGCTGATCACGGCGCTCGGGGACGAGCAGGGCGACTTCTACCACGCCTGGTGGCTCGAGCAGCAGCGCGCCCGCACGGCGGCACTCGCGCTGGCCGACTCGCTGTGGCAATCCAGGTGGCGGCCGGCGATGCAGCCCTACCTCAACCATACGCAGCAGGGGAACGGGGACCTCCTCGTGTCGCTCTCGCTCGCGGGCGAGGGGCGCGCGGTGCCGGCGGGCAAGAACCTGAGCCAGTACGCGGTCGCGTGGCCGGCGACGCCCGATTCCGCGGAGACGATGCTGTTCACCTTCGCGCACGAGGCGGCGAGCCCGGTGGCGGGCGTCGCGGTGAACGACCATCTCACCCCGGCGCAGCAGCGCGACGGCGTGGGGGCCCGACTCGCGGCGACGGGCCTCGTGCGCGGCGGCGCGCTGATCGTCGAGCGGGTGGACCCCGCGCTGGCCGAACGGTACGCGCGCTTCTATCTGGCGCAGGCGGGGAAGCCGGTGCCGGCGGACGGCGCGCTCGCGGCGCTGGCGGCGGCCTTCCCGATGCCCGAGGAGATGGTCGCGTCCATGAAGCGGCAGATCGACCTCGCGTTCACCGGCATCTGAGCATGGCGGACACCCCGCAGCCGATCCTGCCCCGCGCCGCGCTCGAGCGCGTGCTGTTGCGCGCCGCCGAACTGCATGCGGCGAGCGGGGACGTGCCCGAGACGATGAGCGAGGCCGACCTGCTCTCGCTGGCGAAGGAGGTGGGCATCTCGCCGGTGGCGGTGAAGCAGGCGCTCGCCGAGGAGCGGATGCGCGTGACGCTCCCCGAGGAGAAGGGCGCGGCCGCGGCGCTGGTCGGGCCCGCGTACTTCACGGCGTCGCGCGTGGTGCCGGGGAACGCGCGCGAGCTGCTCGAGCGGATCGATCGCACGTTCCAGGGTGACGAGAACCTCGCCGAGCAGCGGCGCTTCCCCGACCGGATCGTCTACGGCCCGCTGGGCGGGCTCGCGGGAGCGGCGAACGACATGGTCGCCGGGATCAGCGGCCGCCCGCATGCGCTCGCGAAGACGAACGAGGTGAGCGCATCCGTGGTGCAGGTCGAGCCGGGGAAGGCGCACGTGCGCATCGAGGCGACGCTCGCGCCACGGCGCACGTGGGTGCTGCGGATCGGCGCGATGGGCGTGGCGGGCGGCGCCGCGGTGGGAGCGATCCTCGCGGCGCTGAACGTGCCGCTCCTGCTCGCGGTCGGGATCGCGGCGGTCCCCGGCTCGCTGCCGTGGATCATCGCGCGGGCGCTGTACCGCGGCGCGGCCAATGGGGCGCAGCTGGCGATCGAGCAGACGCTCGACCGACTCGAGTTCGGCGAGCCCAAGCGGCGCGGGCTGATCGACAAGCTGATCGGGTAGCGCGACTGGTTGGGCGCACCGGTGCGCCCTAGCTTTCGCCCGATGACCGACCGCCTCGCATCCTACGTGCCTGCGGCGGATCCGCCCGAGCGGATCCGCGAGGCCAAGCGGTTCTCGGTCGAGGTGCTGCCCGAGGTCTCCCGGACCTTCGCGATCAGCATCCGCTTCCTGCCCGGCACGCTCGGCGTCGCGGTCAACACGGCGTACCTGCTCTGCCGCATCGCCGACACCATCGAGGACGACAACAGCACGCCGCCCGCGACGCGCGCGGAACTGCTCGAGCAGTTCCTCCGCACGCTCGACGACCGCGAGGCCGCGGAGGCGTTCCCGGCGCGCGCCGCCGGGCTCCAGGGGGACGCGGCGCACCTGAAGCTGGTGCGCCGCACCGACCTCGTGCTGGTGCTCTTCCGCACGCTGCCGCCGCGCACGCGGGACCGTGTGGCGCACTGGGTGCGCGAGATGGGACTCGGCATGGCGAAGTTCGTGCGCAACTATCCGGGCGGCATCCGCATCCAGACGCTCGCCGAGTACAAGGAGTACTGCTACTACGTCGCCGGCACGGTGGGGTGCATGCTCACCGAGCTGTGGCACGAGCACGCGAGCGCGGTGGGCAAGCGGGAGTTCGAGCGGCTCTGGGTGAAGTGCCAGGCGTTCGGCGAGGCGCTCCAGACGGTGAACATCCTGAAGGACATCGCCTGGGACGCGCAGCACGAGAACTCGATCTACATCCCCGAGAGCGATCTCGCGAAGCACGGGAGCGGCCACAGCACGCTGCTCTCGCCGGCGCACATCGAGCACAACCACAAGGCGGTGGTGCACTTCATCGAGCTCGCGAAGCACGACCTCGATGACGCGCTGGAGTACACGCTCATGATCCCGCGGCGCGCGTTCCGCATCCGGGCGTTCTGCGTCCTCCCGCTGCTCTTCGCCTACGCGACGCTGCGCGACCTGAGCGGGTCGCGCGCGATGCTGCAGGTGGGCGGGCAGGTGAAGATCTCGCGGCGCGAGGTGAAGGCGCTGATGCTCGTGGGCGTGCTGGCGCTCGGCAGCAACGCGGCGCTGCGCTGGCTCGTGAGGCGCGTGAAGGCGCGGCCGTTCACGCTCGCCGCGGCCGCGGGGTGAGGCCGGCCGGCTTCCGCGGCGTGTTCCGCGACGACCCCGTCGCGCGCGCCGTGTACAGCGAGGCGGCGGGCGTGGCGCGCGTGCTGCCGCGGGCGGTCGCGGTCCCGGAGGACGCGGACGATGTCGTGACGCTGGTGCGCTGGGCGGGCGCGACGCGCATGCCGCTCATCCCGCGCGGGTCCGGCAGTTCGATGGCCAACGGCGCCGTGGGCGACGGGGTGATCGTCGACCTCTGCCGTCTCGCGGACCTCGAGACGCCGCACCCGGGCAGGGCCCGGCTCACCGCGGGCGCGGCGGTCGTCCGCGACCGCGTGGATGCCGCGGCGCACGCCATCGGCATGGGCTTCCCCGTCGACCCGTCGAGCGGCGCCTTCGCGACGATCGGCGGGATGGTGGCCACGCACGCGGCGGGGTCGCGCACGGTGAAGCACGGACCACTGCGTGACTGGATCGCGGGCGTGGAGTGCGTCTTCGCCGATGGCACGCGCGCCTGGGTGCGCCGCGGCGCGGCGATGCCGTCCGTGCCCGCGCTGGAGCGGTTCGTCGCGACCGTCGCACCTCGGGTGCTCGCCGCGCCAGCCACGGCGCGCGCCCGCACGGGCGTGCGGAAGGATTCGAGCGGCTATGCGCTCGAGGCCTTCGCGCGATCGGGGGAGCCGCTCGACCTGCTCATCGGCAGCGAGGGCACGCTCGCGATCATCACGGCGGTCGAGGTCCGGCTCGCGCCATCGCCGACGGCCACGGCGAGCCTGCTGGCGGGATTCGCCGACCTCGAGACGGCGGCCGCCGCGGCGGTGCGCCTCAGCGCCGAGGCGGTGAGTGCGGTGGAGCTGCTCGACCGCAGCTTCCTCGACATCGCGGCGTCCGGAGGCCGGACGTTGCCGTTGCCCCCGGGGCTCGACGCGGTGCTCATCGTCGAGGCGGAGTCGCACAGCGAGGCGACGGCGCGCGAGCGGATCACCTCGCTCCGCGACCTGTGCGCGGCGGGCGGTGCGGTGCACGTCGAGACCGCGCTCACCACCGAGGATGAGGTGCGCCTCTGGCAGCTCCGGCACGCCGCGAGCCCCATCCTCAACGAGCTCGCGCCGCGTCTGCAGAGCCTGCAGCTGGTGGAGGACGGCTGCGTGCCGCCGCTGCACTTCGCCGAGTACGTGCGCGGCGTGCGCTCGGCGCTGGCCCGGGCAGGCTTCCAGGGGGTGATCTTCGGCCACGCGGGCGATGCGCATGCGCACGTGAACGCGCTCGTCGACACGCAGGAGCCCGACTGGCGCGAGCGCTGCACGCAGTTGCTCGACGAGGTCACGGCACTCGTCGCGCGGCTGGGCGGGACCCTCGCCGGCGAGCACGGCGATGGTCGCCTGCGCACACCACTCCTCGCCCGGACCTGGCCGATCGAGGCGCTGGCGCTGTTCGCGGCCACGAAGGAGGCGTTCGATCCGTCGGGGATCCTGAACCCGGGGGTGAAGGTCGCCGCGCCGGATGCGATGCCGCTGGGCGCGATCAAGTACGACCCGGCGCTCGCGCCGCTGCCGGTCGAGGCGCGGTCGGCGCTCGACCTCGTGGTGCGGGAGAAGGCGTGGGCGCGGCATCGCCTGTCCCTGCTCGGCGATTGACCTCCTGCTATCTTTCCGCCTTCACCATCCAGCCTGCAACGACCGCAATGCCCCAGTTCTTCACGGCGCCCCGCATCACCGTCCTGTCCCGTCCGGCGTTCGCCGAGCCCGGACACCTGCCCGTGCAGTGGATGGGCGAGAGCACCGATGGCGAGCGGCTCGCGGAGTTCGCGGGACGGCTCTGCTACATGAGCCAGAAGAACCCCGCCAACCGCAGCACGCGCGAGTACCTCGAGAATATCAAGAAGCAGGGGCACGGGTCGGTGCTCGAGCACGCGAACTACTCGCTGCTGCTCGAGGGCGTGAGCCGGTCGCTCACGCACGAGCTGGTGCGGCACCGCGCGGGGTTCGCGTACTCGCAGCTGTCGCAGCGCTATGTGGACGAGTCGGATGCGGCGTTCGTGGTGCCGCCGGCGATCATCGGCGACGAGGCGCTCACCGCGGCGTGGAAGGGGCAGATCGAGAGCGCGCAGGCCACGTACATCGCGCTCGTCGACCAGCTGATGACGCGCTACCAGTGGGTGGATGACAAGGTGCACCGTCGGAAGATGGCCCGCGAGGCCGCGCGCGGCGTGCTGCCCAACTCGACCGAGACGAAGATCGTCGTGACCGCCAACGCGCGCGGCTGGCGCACGATGCTCGAGCTGCGCTCGAGCGAGGGAGCCGAGTTCGAGATCCGTCGCATGGCGGTGGCGGTGCTGCGCGTGATGCAGGCCGAGGCGCCGGCGTTCTTCTCGGACTTCGAGTTCTACATGGCGGCCGACCGCGCCGAAGCCGCGCGCATCGCCTACCACAAGGTCTGACCGGCGCGATGCGCGGCGCGGACGTCGCCGTGTGGCGCGTCCCGCTCGACGCGACGCGCGCGCCGGATGCCCGGGCCGTCGCCGGACTCTCCGAGGCCGAGCGGACTCGGGCCGGGCTCTTCGTCACCGAGGCACTGCGCAACCGGTGGCTCGGGGCGCACGTCGCCCTGCGCGCGATCCTCGCGGACGCCCTCGGCGTCGCCCCCTCGACCATCGGATACGGCGTCGCGGACGCCGGCAAGCCCTTCGTCGCCGTGCCCGAGCGGCACGACATCGAGTTCAACCTCTCCGACTCCGGTGACGTCGCGCTCGTCGCGGTGAGTCGCTGCGGTCCGGTCGGCGTGGACGTGGAGCAGTGGCATCCGCACCGCGATCGCCTTCCCCTCGCGGACGCGTTCTTCGCCGAGGAGGAGCGCGAGGCGCTGCGCATCCTCCCACCGGACGAACGGCACGCGGCGTTCTACCGGGTCTGGGCGCGGAAGGAGGCGTTCATCAAGGCGACCGGTCTCGGTCTCGCGTTCGGCCTCAGCCGGTTCGCGGTCTCCATCGCCGCGGACACGCCGCAGCTGCTGCGCATCGATGACGACCCGCGCCTGCGCGGGCGCTGGCAGCTCATGGACGTGCCGGTGCCCGCGGGCCACGCAGGCGCCTTGGCGCTGCCCGAGGGCGCGCACCACGTCGCGTGGGGATCGTGGGTTCCCTGACAGCCGTGTGACCGTCGTCACGCTTCGTTCCGGCATGCCCGGTGCGCGACTTGCGGTGCTGTCCGTCGAGCCGGTACAATAGCGCTCCTGCCGTACCGGCCCCCCACCGGACCGCGTTCTCCCCCTGAGGAGCCCGATGCGTCGCGTCGTCGTGACTGGCATGAGCGTGATCGCGCCCTTGGGCGATTCGCTCGAGGCGTTCCACGGCGCCTTGATGGCCGGCCGGTCGGGCATCCGTCGCTGGCACTTCTTCGACGACGAGCGCGTGTACGCGAAGGTCGGCGGCGACATCTCCGACTACGACTGGAAGGCGCGCCTCGCGACCTTCGAGCACCGGTTGCCCGAGGCGGCGTTCGCGCGCGCGCGCAAGCTGATGCGACCGGCGCCGTTCGCGACGCGCCTCTCGGTGCTCACCAGCGCCGATGCGTGGATCCAGGCGGGCTTCGGGCGCGAGGGCACGACGGTCGACCCCACGCGGGTCGCGACGATCGTCGCCGGGCACAACCTCAACGAGCACTACCTGCTGCGGCAGCACCGGGTGTTCATGGAGAGCGAGCCCGACTGGATCGACGCGCAGGCGGCGCTGCTCGACCTCGACACCGACCACGCGACGTCGATCACCGACGTGCTCGGTCTCCGCGGCGCCGCGTACACGATGGGCGGCGCCTGCGCGAGCGCGAACATCGCGCTGCGCTCGGCGATCGACGAGATCCGCCACCACGGCCACACGGTCGCCGTAATGACCGGCGCGGCGCTCGAGTTCTCGCCGATGGGGCTGCACGCGATGGCGCTGCTGGGCGCGATCACCACGCGCTCGTTCAACGACGCGCCCGAACGCGCGAGCCGCCCGTACGACCAGGCGCGCGAGGGCTTCGTGCCCTCGCATGGCGCGGGGACGCTCATCCTCGAGGAGTACGAGCATGCCAAGGCGCGGGGGGCGACCATCCACGGCGAGGTCCTCGGCTGCGTCGCGATGTCCGATGCGAACCACCTGCCCAACCCGTCGCCGGACGGCCAGGCAGCGACGATCCGCCGCCTGCTCGAGGAGACGGGGATCGCGCCGGAACGGGTCGACTTCGTCTCGGCCCACGCGACGTCGACGCCGCTCGGCGACCTGAGCGAACTGGCGGCCCTGCGCGCGGCGTTCGGTGCGCACGCGGAGCGGCTGCGGATCAACGCGCCGAAGTCGATGCTCGGGCACACCTGCTGGTCGGCGCCGGTGGTGGAGACGATCGCCGGCCTGCTCCAGATGCGGCACGGACGGCTGCATGGTTCGATCAACATCGACGCGATGGACCCGGCGGTGGACCTCGACGTGTGTGCCAACGGTCCGGTGGATCATCAGAGCGAGGTGATGCTCAAGAACTCGTTCGGGTTCGGCGGCATCAACTGTTGCGCGCTCTGGCGGCGCGGCGATGCCTGACCTGCGCGGGCAGGTCGCGCTCGTCACGGGCGGCACGCGCGGACTCGGCGCGGCGGTGGGCCTCGCGTTCGCGCGCGCCGGCGCGCAGGTGGTGGTCACGCACCGCTGGGGATCGGTGCCCGACGATGCGGTGGCGGCACCATACGTCTCGGCCGGGAGCGCGCCGCCGGTGGTGCTCGACGCGGACGTGGGCGTCGCCGAGGATGTGACGCGCACCGTGGACCACATCGCCGACCGGTTCGGGCGCCTCGACCTGTTCGTGAGCAACGTGTGCGTCGCGGCACGCGGCGACGGACTCGATGGACTGCGCCGGCGCGACCTCGCGTCCACCATGCAGCGCAGCGCCTGGCCGCTGCCGGCCCACCTCGATGCCATCGAGTCGCGACTCGGCCGGCTCCCGCGCGTCACCATCGCGATGTCATCCGACGGCGCCGAGCACTTCTATCCGGGCTACGACTACGTCGCTCTGGCCAAGGCCGCGCTGGAGTCGCTGGTGGCGACGCTGGCGCCCCGCGTGGGCGGGAGCGGCGGGCGCATCTATGGATTGCGGACGCGGCAGGTGGACACGGCGAGCTTCGAGGCGATGTTCGAGCCGGCCGTGCGCGCGGTGCTGCTCTCCAGGCTGCGCTACTTCCTGGTGGACGCCGCGGAGATGGGCGACGCGGCGCTCGCCCTCGCCCTCGGCGAGCTCGAGGGATTGCACGGTGACGTGCTGTGCGCGGATCGCGGCGCGGGGTTCTTCGACAGCTTCGTGGCCGTCGCGCCGCTGCTGCGCGACGCCACCGAGGTCCCGCCGCGGCGCGCGGCGCCGGACACGAAGCCGATCGTCCTCGCGCTGTTCGACCACCCCATCGACTCGCACGGTGACGGCACCGACGAGGTCATGCGGCTCGTGGAGGCGATGCGGTCGCACCGATCGGCGCAGGGGACACTCCCGCGCCACGTGGTGGTCACCGAAGCGCGCGGCTCCGGCGCCGTCTCGGCGCCGGGGCGGGCCGTGCTCCGCACCGCCATCCGGTACCTGACGTCGAACCTGATGTTCGAGCCCGTGAGCATCAACCTCGTGCGGCACGAGTCGACCGCGACCGGTCGCGCGCGCGCCGCGGCAGCGGCCGCCGCACTCTGCTCGGGCCGGCTCGATCATGTGCGCGGCCAGGTCCTCGAGCTCCGGGACGACTGAACGCATGCCGCGCCCGATCATCTTCCTCTTCCCCGGCCAGAGCTCGCGCGACGCGACGATGTTCGCGCGGCTGGACGCGATCGCGCCCGGCGCGGGGAGTGCGGCGCGGCAGCGCGCCGAGGCTGCTCTCGGCACGGTGCTCGACCTGCGGTTCGATTCCAATGCCGAGGTGCAGTGCGCGGTGCTCGAGTGCACGTTCGAGTACTTGCGGCTGGCGCATGCGGCCGGCCTCGTCCCCGCCGCCTCGGCCGGACTCTCGCTCGGCGAATACGCGCATCTCGTCGCGATCGGCGCGCTCGACGCCGACGCCGCCCGCGCGCTGGTGCTCGCGCGCGGCCGCTGCTACGACGACGGACCGACAGGGACGATGGCCGCGGTGCACCCGATCGACGCGTCCGTCGTGGAGGCGCTCGCCGCGGAGATCTCGGCGGCCGCCGGGGACGCGGACGCGGTGCGCGTCTCCAACTACAACAGCCCCACCCAATGCGTGGTCGCGGGCGATCCAACGGCGGTCGAGGAACTGCTCCGGCGCGCGGACGAGGAGCATCTGGCCGGCGGTCAGGTGATCGAGCGCCGCATCCCGATGCACACGCCGCGGTTCGCGCCGGTCATCGAGCGGTTCCGTCCGGCGCTCGTCCGCGCACCGTGGCAGACCCCGCGCGCCGACTACTGGCCGAACGTCGATGCCGCGCCGATCCCGTCCGCGACCGCCACGGCGATCGTGGACCGGCTGGCACGCCATGTCGCGGAGCCGGTCCGGTGGCGGGAGACGATCGACGCCTTCCTCGCGCGCTACGGCGAGCCGGTCTTCGTCGAGGTGGGGCCGCTGCAGGTGCTCACGCGGATGCTCTCGCGTCGGTGGATCGGACCGGCGCGTGCGTTCGCGCTCGACCGCATGGACGAGGCCGGTCCGGGGGCGTTCAGCGCCCGTCTCGAGGAGATCCATGCGGCCGCGGCCTGACGACCTCGCGCTGCGCCGGGCGCGACGGGCACCGCTGTTCGACGCGGCGCCGCTCGCCGCCGCCGCGCCCCTCGACGCCGTCGCGATCGAACGGCTGCTCCCGCACCGCGGCGCCTTCCTGCTCGTGGAGCGCATCACGGGCCTCGATCTCGCCACGGGCCGGATCGCCGGCCAGCGCACGTTGCGACCCGACGACCCGATCTTCGTCGACCATTTCCCGGGCGCACCACTGTACCCGGGCGTGCTGCTCGTCGAGATGGCGGGCCAGCACGCGCTCGTGTTGGCGGCGCTCCTCTCCGGCGACGGCGCGCGGCCGGTGCCCGTGCGGCTCACACGCATCCTCGACGCGGCGTTCGTCGCGCCCGCGCTGCCGGGCGACACGCTCACGGTGCTCGCCGAGCAGGTGGAGGATGACGGCATGATGTTCGTCGCGTTCGCGCAGGTGCTCCGCGGCGGGACGGTGATCTGCACGGTGCTCTTCGAGGCCCTGGTGGGGGACGTACCATGACGCGGCGGACGGTGTTCATCAGCGGCGGATCGCGCGGGATCGGCCGCGCGCTCGTGCTCGAGGCGGCGCATCAGGGGTGGGACGTCGCCTTCACGTACGCCGCGCGCGCCGACGCCGCGGAGGCCACCGTGCGCGAGGCCACGGCAGGCGCACCTGACGCGCGCGTGCGCGCATGGCAGCTCGACGTGCGCGACTCGGCTGCGGTCGACCGCGTCGCCGACGAGGTGCTCGGCGCGTTCGAGGGCGTGGCGGGGGTCGTGCCGAACGCGGGCGTGAGCGTGAACGGACTCGCGTACTCGCTCGGGGACGAGGCGTGGCGCACCGTGCTCGACACGAACCTCACGGGTGCGTTCTTCGTCTGCCGCGCGTTCCTGCCCGAGCTCGTCGCCAACCGGCACGGGCGGATCCTGCTCGTCTCGTCCATCGTCGCGGGCGGCGCGAGCGGCCAGGCCGCGTACGCCGCGAGCAAGGCAGGTCTGCAGGGTCTGGGCATGACGCTCGCGAAGGAGTACGGCCCGAAGGGCATCACGACCAACGTCGTCGCGCCGGCGTACTTCGACACCGACATGACGCGCGAGACGATGTCCGACGCCCTGGTGGACTACGCGAACCGGTTCTGCCCGGTGCGCCGGCTCGGCCGGCTCGATGAGCTCGCGCAGACCATGTGCTTCCTCCTCTCCGACGCCGCCGGCTACATCAATGGCGAGGTGATCAAGGTGTCGGGCGGACTCGACTGGGCGCCGTGAGCGACGCACCGGCGTTCGGGATCGACCGCATCGCGCTCCATCCGGGCACGATGGCGATCGACATGCGCACGCTCGTCGAGGCGCGCGGCGGGCGCGTGGACGAGGTCGTGGGCCGGATGATGATCGACCAGCGGTCGGTCGACCCGCCGTGGGAGGACCCGGTCACGCTCGCGGTGAACGCCGGCCGTCGCGTGCTGCGCGACGGCGAGCGCGAGCGGGTGCGGCTGTTGCTGGTGGCGAGCGAGAGCGCACCCGACCAGGAGAAGGCGATGTCGACCTGGGTGCAGCGCTACCTGGGTCTGCCGGACGACTGCCGCAACCTCGAGGTGAAGCACGCGTGCTACGGTGGATCTGCCGCGATGCGCCTCGCCCTCGCGTGGCTCGCGGCGGACGGGGACGAGGATGACCTCGCGCTCGTGATCTGCGCGGACCAGAGCCGCGCGCATTTCGGGAAGCCCTACGAGTTCGTGATGGGCGCCGGCGGCACCGCGCTGCTCCTCTCGCGCCGCCCGCGCTTCCTCACGATCGACCGCGGGCTGTCGGGTCTGTACACGCACGAGGTGTCCGACCTCATCCGGCCCACCTCGCGCGTGGAGGCCGGGCACAGCGAGACGAGTCTGCTCTCGTACATCGAAGCGGTCGACACCGCGTTCGCGCGCTATGCCGCGGCGGCCGCACGCCGGGCCGGTGTGACGATCGATTCGCTCACCGCGCTGCGCCGGTGGTTCCCCCGCCAGGTGTACCACGCGCCGTTCGGCGGGATCACCAAGCGGGCGCACCGCGTGGTGCTGCGCACGCTCGCCGACTGGGCACCGGCCAGCCTCGACGAGGACTTCGCCGCGCGCGTGGAGCCCTCGCTCCGCTTCAACCGGCGGATGGGCGGCACCTACGCCGGCAGCGTCTTCATCTCATTGCTCGGCTGGGCGTCCGCGCTCGGCGAGGCCGCGAGCGGTCATCGCGTCGGCATCTACTCCTATGGTTCGGGATCGACGGGCGAGTTCTACAGCGGCGTCTTCGGCGCGGGCGCTGGCGTCGTCGCGGCCGATGCGAACGCGTCGGCGCTGCTCGATGCGCGGCTCATGGCGACGGTCGACGAGTACGAGGCGGCGGAGGGTGCCCGGCTCGCGGCGATCGACGACGGGGAGCTCAGCGTCTCGCTGAGCGGCTTCCGCGACCTCTACGCGAAGGCGTATGCGGGGCGGGGCCTGCTGACCTTCCGCGGGACGCGTGATCACGTGCGGCATTACGAGTGGAGCTGAGCCGATGGGCATCCCGCTCCGCACCGTCCCGGTTCCCCCTCGGCTCGATGCCGCGTCGGTCGCGGGCCTGCGCGCGGCGATCGCGGACGTCGCGGGGGTGCGCGCGCTCGTGTTGCGTGGCGCGTCCTCGCAGGGCTTCTGCGCGGGACTGGACCTTGCGAGCCTCGGCTCCCTCGATGCGGCGTCGCTCCGTGCGGGGCTCGATGCCTATGCCGCGCTGCTGCTCGCCATCGCCGACGCCCCGCTGCCGGTGATCGCGGTGGTCGAGGGCGACGCGTTCGGTGGCGGCGTGGGACTCGCTTCCATCGCGGACCTGGTGCTCGCCACGCCTGATGCGCGTTTCGGGCTGCCGGAGGCGCGGCACGGGTTCCATCCGGCGATCGTCCTCGCCGCCCTCGACCGTCGGCTCACACCGCAGCGCAGTCGGAGACTCGCGCTGCAGTGCGAGAGCATCGGCGCCGCGGAGGCGCAGGCGTGGGGCCTCGTGGACGAGGTCGTCGAGCCGACGGCACTCGAGGCGTCCCTCGCGCGCTGGTCGCGGCGCCTCGCGCGCGCCGCGCCGGACGCCGTCGCCGCGCTGCGAGCGCACGCGCCGCATCGCGAGCGGCTCCTGACCGCGCTCGACGCCGGTGTCGATGCGACCGCACGCGCCCTCGGCCGCCCCGAGGTGCGCGCGGCCATCGCGGAGGCATTGCGATGAGCGACTGGGTGACGGCCTCCGCCGCATCGCCGCACGGCGAGCGGCCCGACGTGCGCCTGATCGACCTCGAGGACGGGATCGTCGAGCTCGCGATGCGCGATGCGGCGGGCGCCAACGCCATGCGCGCACCGTGGGTCGCTGCGCTGCTCGACGCCTACGCGCAGGTCGCGTCGCACCCGACCGCGCGGGTGGTCCTGCTCACCGGGCTCGCCGACGTGTTCTGTCCCGGCGCGAGCCGGGAGACGCTCGACGACCTCGTGGCCGGCCGGCTCGCCCCCACCGAACTCACGCTCGGCCGACGATTGCTCGAGCTGCCGGTCCCGGTGATCGCGGCCGCCGAGGGCCACGCGATCGGCGGCGGGTTCGCACTCCTCGTCTCGAGCGACCTGGCCGTGATCGCCCGCGAATCGCGCTATGGCGCGAACTTCACCGCGCTCGGCATCACGCCGGGCATGGGCATGACGCGGCTGCTCGAGCAGGTGGTCCCGCCCGCGCTCGCGCGCGAGATGCTGTACGTCGGTGACCTGCGTCGCGGCGCGACGTTCGAGGGCACCGGCAGCTTCAATGCGATCGTGCCCCGCGCCGACGTGCGCGCGCGCGGACTGATCCTGGCTCGCGCGTTGGCCGAGAAGCCGCGCGAGACCCTCATCCAACTCAAACGGACCCTCGCCTTGCCACGTCTGCGCGCGTTCGACGAAGCCGCCGTCCTCGAGGCCCGCATGCACGAGACGACGCTGCCCCACCTCGACCGCGGCGCGTGGGGGGCCATGTGAGCGGCGCGCAGCCCACGGCCACCGCTGCGCCAGCGTCGCCGTTCGACCAGCGCGGGCGTGTGGTGCTGGTGACCGGTGGCACCATGGGGATCGGCCTGGCCTGCGCGCTCGCCTTCGCGCGCCATGGTGCGGAGACGGTGCTCACCTACCGATGGGGCACCGCCGACCTCGACGAGGTCCGGGTGCGCTTCGCCGCGCTCGGGGCGCCGGAGCCGATGATCGTCGAGGCGGACGTGAGCAACGCGGACGACACCGCGACGTTGCTCGAGGCCGTCGCGGCCCGGCACGCCCAGGTGGACGTGCTCATCTCGAACGTCGCGTTCGCGCAGCGCACCACGGGCTTCGACGACTGGACGCGACGCACCCTGCTCCGTTCGATCGACTACACGGCCTGGCCGCTCGCGTCGTACACCAAGGCCGTCCACGACCGGTTCGGGCGGTATCCGCGGCACATCCTCGGACTCTCGAGCGACGGGCCCGATGGCTTCTTCATGAACTACGATTTCGTGGCCGCTTCCAAGGCGGTGCTCGAGACGTTCTGCCGGTACCTCAACTTCCGCCTGTTCGACGCCGGGACGCGGGTGAACATCGTCCGGTCGCGCCTCGTGCGCACGGCGTCGTTCGATGCGACCTTTGGGCCGGAGTTCCACGAGTTCCTGGAGGCGCTCGGCGGGTTCGACGACTGCTACACGACGCCGGAGGAGATCGGCAGCGTGGTGTTCGCGCTCGGGAGCGGGCTGTGCGACGCGATCGGCGGGCAGGTCATCATGGTGGACCGCGGATTCGAGTTCTTCGACAACTTGATGGGCATCGCCGAGCGCGCCCGCGCGAAGGGGAAGCTCGTCTGGACCCCCAAGGAGGGGACGTGAGCAAGACGAACGACGACGTGTACGGCGTGGTGCGGAAGCACCTGCTCGAGATCTGTCCCGACATCCCGGGCGACAAGGTCGCGCGCGACGTCTCGATGAAGGCCCTTGGCGCGAGCAGCCTGGACATGGTCGAGGTGGTCTCGTGCAGCATGCGCGAGCTCGGCGTGCGCGTCGCGCGGCAGGAGCTCTCCGACCTCAAGGACATCGGCGGGCTGGTGGACCTGCTGCACGCGGCCGTGCTGAAGAAGGTCGCCTGATCGCGGAGGACCCGTTGCTCGCCCCCGCGGTCGGTCAGCTCGCGGCGCTGCGCGCCGGGTCGCTGTCGAGCGTGGACCTGCTCACGCGCGCGCTGACGCGCATCGATGCGCTCGACCCGCTGCTCAACGCGGTGATCGCGCAGGATCGCGTGGCGGCGCAGCGCGCCGCCGTGGAGTCGGACGCGCGCTACGGCCGTGGCGCGCCACGAGCGCTCGAAGGGCTGCCGATCACCGTGAAGGATGCGTTCGAGGTCGAGGGCTTCCTCGCCACGTGCGGGAGCGAGAGGCTCGCGGACCACCGGCCGGAACAGGACGCCCCCGCCGTGGCGCGGCTGCGCGCCGCCGGCGCGGTGATCATCGGCAAGACGAACGTCCCGCCGCTCTCCGCGGAGTGGCAGACCGACAACGCGCTGTTCGGCCGGACGAACAATCCGTGGGATGTCGCGCGGAGCCCGGGCGGGTCGTCGGGCGGTGCCGTCGTCGCGGTGGCGACGGGCATGTCGAGCTTCGAGCTCGGCTCCGACATCGCCGGTTCCATCCGCTGGCCGTCGCAGGCCACCGGCGTGTTCGGGCACAAGTCCACGCAGGGCCTCGTGCCCATGCGCGGCCACATCCCGCCCGCGCCCTGGTTCGACGACGAGCCCGATCTCCAGGTGGCAGGCCCGCTCGCGCGTTCGGCGGCGGATCTCCGGCTCGTGCTCGGCGTGCTCGCCGGCCGGACCGTTCCCGAGGTGCGGCCGGCCCGTGGGCATTGGCGCGTGGGGGTGCTCACCGATGCGCCGGACGTGCGGACCTCGCGCGCGGCGACGGCGGCGGTGGAGCGCGCGGCGGAGCTCCTCGCCACCGGCGGCGCCGATGTGGTCCGCGTCGATCCGCCATTCGCGTTCACCGAGGTGTGGCACGCCTACCTGCTCCAGCTGTGCCGCATGCAGCACGCGAGCCGCCCCGGCCGCGAGCGGCGGCTCCTCGCGGCGCGCGCGGATGAGTTCTCGCCCGGCGATCCGTCGCCCGGCGCGTGGATCACGCGCACGGCCGCGATGCCCGACGCCGAGCTGCTCGCGGCGCTCGACGCGCGCCCGCGGTGGCACGCGACGCTCGTGCCCTTCTTCGAGCGCTATGACGCGCTGCTGATGCCGCCCACCGCGACGACGGCGCTGACGCACGACCCGCGCGGTCTCGAGACGCGGCCGTACGCGGTGGACGGCGTCGAGCGCTCGATCCTCGAGATCACGGCGTGGATCGCGCCGGCGACCGTGCTCCACCTGCCGTCGACGACCGCGCCGGTGATGCGCACCGCCGACGGACTCCCGTGCGGTGTGCAGGTCCTCGGCCCGCTGCACGGCGACGCGACGACGATCGCGATCGCCGCGGCGATCGAGGCCGCGACCGGACCGTTCGTCGCACCGCCCATGGCACGGAGCCTCGCGTGAGCGGCAAGCGATTCGCCATCATCGGCGCCGGGTGGTCCGGCCTGCAGATCGCCGCGGTGCTGCGCGAGTGCGGGCACGAGGTGCGGGTGCTGGAGCGGCTCGATGACGTGGGCGGCACGTGGCATCCGGCAAACTCCTACTCGGGCCTCGCCATCCACACGCCGTCGTTCCGGTGCCAGTTCCACGACTTCGACGGCTGGAAGGACAAGGACCGGCTCGCGCGGTTGCCCGCCGCCGACGTCTTCGAGAACTGCCGCGCCTTCGCCGAGGCGAAGGGACTGCGGCCGAGCATCGCCGTGCGCCAGCGCGTGCTCGCGATCGACTGGGACACGGCAGCGCGGGTCCATCACGTGACGATCCGCGACGAGGCGACCGGCGACGAGCGGCGCGAGACGTACGACGTGGTGGTGAACACGCAGTTCAATGCGCCGCGCGTGCCGACGTGGCCGGGACGGGAGACGTTCACGGGCCGGATCGTGCACTCGGGCGCCGTGCTCGAGCCCGAGCTCGCGCGGATCGCGGCGGAGCGGCCACGGGTGGTGCTCGTCGGCGGGAGCAAGGCCGCGTCGGACCTCGCGCTGACGTTCGTGCGCGCGGGCGTGCCGTTCGAGTGGGTGCTGCGCCGGATGTACTGGTTCATGTCGTTCGACAAGGGCTACTTCGACGCGGCGCGCCAGGCGCCGTCGCGGCTGTTCCATCGGCTGCTGTACTTCGCGGGGCTCGGTCTCGCCAAGGGGCCGGTGAGCACGCGGCTGATCTTCGCGGTCTGGCGCGCGATCGGGCTCATGCACACCCCGGGGCGGGCGTCCGCCGACCTGAGCGCGTTCCATCATGGATGGCTCGACCGCGAGCAGGTGCGCACGCTGCGCGAGCGCACCGCGCCGCGCTATGGCGAGATCGCGCGGCTCGAGGGGCGCACCGTTCAGCTCGCGGATGGACGCACCATCGGGGCCGACCTCATCGTCGCCGCGACGGGCTGCGACCCGATCGCCGACCCCATCGCGCTGAGCGTCGACGGGCGACCCGTGCGATACGAGGAGGTGGCCGATGTCTATCGGGCCTCGGTGATCCCGGAGTTGCCCCGCCTCATCTTCACCGGCTACGCGATGTTCGGGTTCGGGCCGCTCAACGGGTACCACCGTGCGGCGTGGGTGCTGCGGTTCGTCGAGCAGGATCTCGCGCCGGACGCGCTGCGGCGAATCGCACGATCCGAGGCGGATGCGCCGTACCTCTTCCGTCGCGGCAGCTTCCTCTTCGACGGGTCGACCAACCTCCTCGCGAGCGTGAAGGAGATGAACCGTCGGATGGGCGAGGGGCTCTACACGTTCGACGAACTCAAGAAGCACTACCGCGACGTGGCGATCCGCCACGTCTACGCGCCGATCGCCGGTGTGGAGCGGTTCCTCTCAGCGCGGCGGAGGTCCGGGGCGTGACGCGACCCACTTGGTGACCGCCGGCAGCGCGTAGCGGTAGCCGATCTCCGCGACCTCCGGAGCCATGCGCCACGCCATGGTCGGCACGTCGTCGGTGGGCGGCCGGAGGTGCAGGTCCACCATCGCGCCGATGCCTGCCGTGCGATACGCGCTCGCCATCGTCGACGCGCGCGTCATGATCGCGAGCAGGTTCGGCACCGGCGACGGCCCCCCGCGGCGCCCGAGCAGGCGCCACAGCAGCGGCCACCCTGAGATCCACGCCCGATCCGACAGCGCCGGGAGCATCGGCGCGGCCGAGGTCACGTCGCAGGCGATGAGGACGTTCGCGCCGGCCTCCTGCAACGGGCCGACGGGCAGGTTGTCCATCACGCCGCCATCGACGAGCAGTTCGCCGGCAGCGATCACCGGTGGCCCGATGCCGGGCACCGAGGTCGACGCGCGCGCCCAGAGCCAGACGGGTCCGCGGTCATGCACTACGATCGCCGAGCGCGTGAGGCTGGTCGACACCATGCAGCACCGGAGGCGGCAGTCCTCCAGCCGCGCGTCGCCGTACATCGCCTGGAACATGTCGACGGTGCTCCTGCCCTTCATGAGCGCGACGATCGGCACGGTGAAGTCGCGCACCACATCGGCCTCGGGGAAGGCGGCGAGGTTGGCGCGCACCATCCGCTCGGGCGTGAAGCCCATCGCGTACTGCGCGCCCACCACCGCCCCCATCGAGGTCCCGACGACGACATCGACCGGGACCTTCGCCTCGTCGAGCGCGCGGAGCATCCCGATGTGCGAGAAGCCGCGGGCACCCCCGCCACTGAGAGCGACGCCGATCGCCTCGCCCCGGAGGAAGCGCGCGAGTCGCGCGAGGTCGGCCGGCGCGACGCCCGCGGCGGCGCGCTCCACGTGATGATGCGCATGCAGCCGGCGATCGGTGTACCACGCGGCCGTCCCGGCGGGCGATCGGCCCGGCGCATGGAGCAGGACCAGCTCCGACCGCTGTGCGTCCACCGTCGCGGCGAGCGCGGTGTCCGCCGAGGTCGACGCGCGCGCCACGTGCCGGTCATGCGCCCGCTCGGCCTCGCACGGCGCCGGATCCGCGTCGCCCTCGGCGACGAGCAGCACCGCGTCGGCCCGGCGCATCGCGAGCCGCGTCCATGCGTCGGCTGACGGGCCACCGACGAGGAGGACGAACCGATGGTCGTCCTCGAGCGAGCTGATCCACGCCTCGACCTGCCGCGTCGCCACCGAGTCGTGGTCGTCCAGCGCGGCGAGCACGTCACGCATCGCGCCGGCGTCGAGGACCACCACCGGTTCGTTCGCCCGCCGCAGCGCGGTCGCCAGCGCCTCGGCGAACCCGCGCGGGCTGTGCGCGTGCCCGATGATCGCGAGGGTCTGCAGCCGCCGCGCGGCCGGCCGCGCGCGATTCGTGTCGCGCAGGCGTTGCGCGAGCGCGCGCGCGAGACCCGTGCCCACCGAGGCGTGCCGCGCCATGAGTCCCGCCACCGCCTCGTGCGACAGCCGCACGACGACGCTGTCGCGCACCGCGCGCACGGTCGCGGCGCGCACTTCGCCGGTGAGGAACGCGACGTCGCCGATCATGTCGCCGCGGGCCATCATGCCGACGAGGCGCTTGCGGCCCGCTTCGATGACCGTCGCCTCGAACGAGCCCTGCATGACGAGGTACAGTGCGTCGGCGCGCTCGCCCTGCCGCACGAGCACCTCGCCGGCGCGGAGCGGGAGATGCGCCGCGTCGGTATCGAGGGCCGCGAGCTGGTCGGCCGGCACACCGGCGAAGAGCGGCAGCGAGGCGAGCCGCGTGCTCGGCAGCCGCTCCGAGACGCGTGCACGGATCCGAGCGCGCAGGTCCGCGTCCGGGCCGATGAGCGCGTCGAGGTCGTCGAGGTCGAGCCGGAGGACGCGCGACGGTTCGGCCGCGACGACGGTCGCCGTGCGTGCGGCGCGCGCGAGCAGCGCCGACTCCCCGACGAGATCACCCGTGCGCAGGCGTGACGAGGACTCGGGCGTGCCACCCGCGCCCGCCACCGGCGCGCGCGTCGCCCTCAGCTCACCCGAGACCACGACATAGATCGCCTCGGCCGGCACGCCGCTCCGGAACAGCACCTCGTCGGTCTCGAGGGCGCGCTCCATCGTGACGCGCGAGAGCGACTCGAGGAACGCGGGCTCCAGGTCCGCGAAGACCGGCGTGAGCCCGAACCAGTCGACGCTGCGCCCGTGCGTGGTGAGGCGCGTGCGGCGCTCGCGGGCGGGATCGAGGGGCGGAAGGTCGGTCATCGGCGACGAGGAAGGCACGCGGCGAGGCTGCCGCACACCGGATGGCGCAATGTCCCGCGCCCTCTGGCGAGTGTCAATCGGCACTTGCCGCGACGCGCGCCAGGGCGCAACGTCGGGCGCGCGACCACCGCACTCCCATCCCTCGGGCCGTGATCCTCAAGAGCACCTACCCGCCGATCGACATCCCGTCCGTCCCGTTCACGGACTACCTGTTCGAGCGCGCCGCCCAGTGGCCCGACCGCACGGCGATCCTGTGTGCCGCCTCGGGCAGGTCGTACACGTTCGCGCAGATGGTCGGCGGCATCCGGCGCGTCGCCGCCGGCCTCCACGCGCGCGGCGTCCGGAAGGGCGACGTGGTGATGCTCGTGAGCCCCAACCTCCCCGAGTTCCCCATCGCGTTCCACGCGGTCCTCTCGCTCGGTGCGATCTGCTCCACCGTCAGCCCGCTCGGCACCGTCGACGAGTTCACGCAGCAGTTCGCCGATGCCGATGCGACGCTCGTCATCACCATCCCGCAGCTGCTCGAGCGCGTGGCGCCGGCCGCGGCGCGCGTGGCGACCATCCGCGAGACCGTCGTGTTCGGCGAGGCGCCCGGCGCGACGCCGTTCATGGCGCTCATGGCCGACGCGCCCGCGCCACCGCCGGTGGCGATCGACCCCGCGCGCGATGTCGCGGCGCTGCCCTTCTCCAGCGGCACGAGCGGACGGGCGAAGGCCGTGATGCTGACGCACCGCAACCTCGTCGCCAACGTCGAGCAGTTCACGAACCCGCAGCCGCTCGTGGGGCCGGGTGACGTGGTGCTCGGCATCCTGCCGTTCTTCCACATCTACGGCCTCGTCGTCATCCTCGGCGGGTCGTTCCGCGAGGGCGTGAAGGTCGTCTCGCTGCCGCGCTTCGAGCTGGAGCCGATGCTGCAGGCCATGCAGGACCACAAGGTGTCGATGGCGATGCTCGTGCCGCCGCTCGTGCTCGCGCTCGCCAAGCATCCGGTGGTCGCGAAGTACGACCTGAGCGCGATGCACACGATCTTCAGCGGCGCCGCGCCACTCGGCGCCGACCTCGCGGCGGCGGTGCGCCAGCGGTTCCCCGTGCGCGTGCGCCAGGGCTACGGGCTCACCGAGGCGAGCCCCACGACGCACTTCCATCCGCTCCGACACGAGCGCGATGACCCGGGCTCCATCGGCCTCGCCGTGCCCGACACCGAGTGCCGGCTCGTCGACCCCGGGACGGGGCGCGACGTGGGTGCCGGCGCGCGCGGCGAGCTCTGGGTGCGCGGCCCGCAGGTGATGCTCGGCTATCGCAACGATGCCGCGGCGACCGCCGAGTGCCTGACGAGCGACGGGTGGCTCAAGACCGGCGACGTCGCGACCGTCGACGCCGAGGGATGGTTCCACATCGTCGACCGCGTGAAGGAGCTGATCAAGTACAAGGGACAGTCCATCGCACCGGCGGAGCTGGAGGCCGTCCTGCTCGGCGACCCGCGTATCGCCGATGCCGCGGTGATCCCGTCGCCGGACGAGGAGGCGGGGGAGATCCCGAAGGCCTTCGTCGTGCTCCGCGCGCCGATGACCGCCGACGAGGTGATGGCCGTCGTCGCCGAACGCGTCGCGAGCTTCAAGCGGGTGCGCGCGGTGGAGTTCGTCGACGCGGTCCCGCGGTCGGTCTCGGGGAAGATCCTGCGGCGCGTGCTCGTCGAGCAGGAGCGGGCGAAGCGGGCCTGAGCGCGGGGCCTCTCCGTGCGCGCGTGGCCGCAGACCGGGCCAGGCTCAAGGCCGCACGGGCACCGGCGCGTTGCGGTTCGCGACGGTGCCATCACCCACGGCGCCCTGGCTGTTCTGGCCCCAGCAGAAGGTGCGGCCCAGGTCGCGGATGGCGCAGCCATGGAAGTTGCCCGCACCGAACGCGTCCCACGTCACGCCGCCGGCGAGCGGCACCGGCGACGTGCGCGAGGTGAGCGAACCATCCCCCAGCTGTCCGGTGTCGTTCTGGCCCCAACAGTACACCGCACCGATCGCCGTGCGCGCGCAGCTCTGCACGCCGGCGGCGATGATGTCGGTGAACACGAGCCCGCCGGCCACGAGCGCGGGTGCGATGCGCTGCGTGACGGTGGTGCCGTCGCCGAGCTTGCCGGGCTGCAGGGCCGAGCCGTTCGATCCCCAGCAGTAGCTCGCGCCGGTGTCGGCGATGGCGCAGGTGTGCGCATTGCCGGCACTGATGCGCACGAAGGTGCGGCCGCCGTTCACCGGAGTGGGCACGATGCGGTTGTTGACCGCGCCCGAGGTCGAATCGCCCACCTGGCCGAACGCATTCAGTCCCCAGCAATAGGCGGCGCCCGCCCCGGTGAGCGCGCAGGTGTGGTTCCCGCCGGCGGAGATGGCGGTGAACGTGAGGCCACCGGCGACGAGCACCGGCTGCGTTCGACTGTTGGTGCTGTTGTCGCCGAGCTGGCCGGACAGGTTGAGTCCCCAGCAGTAGGCCGCGCCGCCGGTGGTGATGCCGCAGGTGTGGGTGCCGCCCGCCGAGAGTTGCGCGAACGTCAGCCCGCCCGAGACCGGCACGGGCGTGGTGCGTGAGAGCGTGTCGCCCGTTCCCAGGCGGCCGGCGCTGTTGCTGCCCCAGCAGGATGCCGCACCGGCCGCGGTGAGCGCACAGTTGTGGCGCGAGCCCACACGCAACGCCGTGAACGGCGTCGATCCGCGCACACGCACCGGATTCAACCGGTCGATGGTGCTGCTGTCGCCCAGTTCGCCCTCGGTGTTGCGCCCCCAGCAGAACACCAGGTTCGCTTCGGTGAGCCCGCACGAATGCCGCTCGCCACCGCCGACCGCGGTGAGGATGAGCCCGCGCGAGACCACCACCGTGCCGGTGCCGGCGATGCCTTCACTGAGCGCGGTGATCGTCGCCTCACCGGTCGCGCCGGACGTGACGAGGCCGGTGTTGGGGTCGATCGCCGCGACGTTCGCGTCGGAGGAGCTCCACGTGACGGTGCGTCCGGTGAGCACGTTCCCGAAGCGGTCGCGCAGCGTCGCGGCGAGCGTCTGCGTCTCGCCGATGAGCAGGCTGGCGCGCGCGGGCAGCACCTCCACGCTGTCGACCGGACGCGGCGTGACGGTGATGATCGCCGTGTCGCTGATGGTCGCGCCGCCGGCGCCGGTCGCGCTGGCGACGATGCCGACGCTGCCGAGCGTCTGCGCGCGGACGAGCCCCGAACCATTGACCGTGGCGATGCCCGCGTTCAGCGTCGACCAGGCGATCGGCCGTCCGGGCAGCACGACGCCGCCGGCATCCTTCGCGGCAGCGGCGAGCGTGAGCGAATCACCGAGCTCGACGGAATCGGCGGGGGGCGTGATCTCGACGCTCGCCGCATCGGCCGACGAGATCTGGACGGTGAATGCCCGTTCACGCGACTGCGCGCCGCTCGTCACGCGCAGCGTGAAGCTGCTGGTCGAGGGCGTGGCGGGCGTGCCGTCGAGCACGCCAGCGGCGGAGAGCGAGAGTCCGGCCGGCAGCGCGCCGGCCGAGACGGACCATGTGTATGTCCCGGTGCCGCCGCTGGCCGAGAGCGTCTGCGCGTACGGATTGCCGGCCGTGCCGTTCGGGAGCGATGCGGTGTTGAGCACGAGCGCGGCGACGATCGTGACGGAGAGCGCGCGCGTCGCGGATTGCGTGCCGCTGTTCACCTGCGCGGTGAAGTCGCTGGTCCCCGCCGTCGTCGGCGTGCCGGAGAGGACACCGCTCGAGAGGAGCGTGAGCCCGGCGGGGAGCGCACCGCTGGCGACACCCCAGTTGGCGGTGGGGCCGGCGCCGAGGGCATCGAGCGTATCGGCGTACGGTTCGCCGACGGTGCCGTCGGGGAGTGTCGCCGTGGTGATCGCGAGCGACGGGGTGACCGCGATCGCGAAGACCTTGGTGATGTTCTGCGTGCCGCTCGTGACGCCGAGGGTCACCGTGTCGGTGCCGTATGCGGTCGGCGTGCCGGCGAGTTCGCCGGCCGCACTGAGGGCGAGGCCGGCGGGGAGCGAGCCGGCGGTGACCGACCACGCGTACACACCCGTTCCGCCCGTGGCACTGAGCACCGTCGTGTACGGCTGCGACTGGTTCGCCGGCGGCAGCGCGTTCGTCGCGATCGCGAGCGGCGGCACGACGATGATGGTGAAGCTGCGCGACTTCTTCCGCCCACCGCTGGTGACGCGGACCTCGAAGGTGGCACCGCCGGCGGCGGTCGGCGTGCCGGCCAGCACTCCCGACTGGGCGAGCGTGACGCCTGCCGGCAGCGCCCCGGTGAGCACGGTCCACTTCTTGGTGCGCCCGCCGCCCGTGGCGGTGAGGGTGTCCGCGTACGGCGCGCCGACGACGCCGGGGCGGAGGGTCGTGTCGACGATGGCGAGGGCGGGGCCGGTGGGGCCATCGCCACGACAGGCGAGCGCGGCCGTCACGAGGACGACCGCGCTCGACACCGCGCGGCGGAAGAATCGACTCATCTCACTCCTGTTCCTTCTCCCTCCCCCGCGACGGTACCCGGGCCGCCGCCTCGCTCGGCATCATCTCGAACCCATGGAACCGATATCGCACGGTCCCGTGCCCGTGCGTGATGCTCTGCAGCTTGGTCGCATAGAGGTGGAGTTCCGCCTGCGGCACCACCGCCTTCACCTTCGTCCCTTGCCCGTCCGCCGCGGGCTCCGTTCCCGCGATGTGTCCTCGACGGCCCGAGAGGTCACCCATCACGTCGCCCAGGTACGCATCCGGCGTCGACACCTCGACGGTCATGAGCGGTTCGAGCAGCGCCGGCCGGCACTTCGGCGCGATCGTCTTGAACGCCAGGATCCCCGCCATCTTGAAGCTCGCCTCGTTCGAGTCGACCGAGTGGTACGAACCGTCGAAGCACTCGACCGTGAAGTCGACGACCGGATATCCCGCGAGCACGCCGCGCTCGGCCGCCTCCTGCACGCCCTTGTCGACCGCCGGGATGTACTGCCGCGGGATCACGCCGCCCGAGATCTTGTCGACGAACTCGTAGCCCGCCCCGCGCGGCTTGGGCTTGATGCGGATCCAGCAGTCGCCGAACTGCCCCTTGCCGCCGGTCTGCTTCTTGTGCCGTCCCTGTCCCTCGGCCATGCCGAGCAGCGTCTCGCGATACGGGATGGCGGGCGCGCGGAGCTTGGCCTCCACGCCGAACTGCCGCTTGAGCCGCTGGAGCGCGATGTCGAGATGGCGCTCGCCGAGTCCCTCGACGATGGTCTCGTGCGTCTCGTTCTCGAAGTGCGTCTGGATCGTCGGATCCTCGTCGTGCAGCCGATGCAGCCCGAGCTGGAGCTTCTCCTCGTCGGCGCGCGCGGTGGCCTCGATCGCGAAGCTCACGAGCCCGTCGGGGAACGGGATGTCGGGGAGCCGCACCGGATGCTCGCGGGTGCTGAGCGAATCGTTGGTGTGCGTGCTCTTGAGCTTCGCCACGCAGCCGATGTCGCCGGGATACAGCCGGGTGACCTCCACCCGCTCCTTCCCCTGCGGCACGGCGAGGTGCATCAGCTTCTCCGGCGCGGCACGCGTCGCGTTGAACACCTCGGCGCCGTTCGCCACCGTCCCGCTGAAGGTGCGGAAGTAGCTCACCTCCCCGACGTGCGTCTCGCTGGTGGTCTTGAAGACGAGTGCGGTGAAGGGATCCGACTCGCGCGGGTGGATCTCGACCGTCCTCGACCCCTCGGCGCCCTTCAGCGCATGGATCTCCTCCATCTCGTACGCGTTGGGCATGAGCTGGACGAGGAAGTCGAGCACCGTGCGCACGCCCCAGGTGAGCTGGGACGAGCAGCAGAGGAGCGGGAACAGCTCGGCCCGCTTCATCGCCTCCTTCATCGCGCGCATCTCCTCCTCGCCGGGGATCTCCTCGCCGCCGAAGAAGCGCTCGAGCAGGGCGTCGTCGGTCGCGGCGATCGCCTCGACCATCTCGCCGTGGTACCGCTCGAACCGTGCCTGCTCGCTCGCGGGGATCGGGCCCTCCTCGTACTCACCGGCCTTGGTGCCGGGCTTGAAGAGGTGCGCCTTCTTGGTGAAGAGGTTGATGATCCCCTTGAAGCCGGCGCCGGCGCCGATCGGGATCTCCACCGGGACGACCTTGGTCGTCAGCCTGGCCTTGATGGACTCGTACGCCTTGTCGAAATCGGCGTTCTCCTTGTCCATCATCGCGACGACGAACAGCACCGGGTCCGCGCGCTTGACGGCCTCGCGGAACATCCGCTCGGTGCCCACCTCCACGCCGCCGGTCGAGCCGACCGTGACCAGCGCGCCATCGGCCGCGACGAGTCCGGCGATGGCATCGCCCGCGAAGTCCGCGTATCCGGGCGTGTCGAGCAGGTTGATCTTGCTGTCCTTCCATTCGGCGTGGGCACAGCCGAGGGAGATGGAGTATCCGTGGGCGATCTCTTCGGGCGACGTGTCGGTCAGGGTCGTCCCGTCCTTGATGGAGCCATGGCGTCGAGACGCCCCGGAAACGAAAGCGAGCGCATCGACCAACGTCGTCTTGCCGCTCGCTCCATGGCCCACTACCGCGATGTTCCGGATCTCCGCGCTCTTGTACTCCCGCATGGGGATACCCTCCTCCCGCCTCCTGGCGGGCGTGTTCTAGGTACCAGAGACGGTGCCGATTGGGGCCGGAACATGCAAGCAGGGGGAAGCCGCAACATGTGTGCGGTCTTCCCCCTGCTCGGGCGGCGCACGCAGCGCCACTCCGCGTTCTCGCGCTCCTGGCGCGGTCCCGCGTCTATGTGACCGCCTCCCGAGGATTCAGGCGGCGTCGTCGAAATCCGCGCCGTCCGCCTCGCGGACCGCGGCCAAGATGTCCGAACTCCGGGACGGCGCTCCGGCACCGGCGAGCTGGAACGAGAGCGCGCGGCGCGTGCCCTCGGGCCAGTCGGACATCAGCAGGCCCGCGAGGAGGCGCCGGATCGCCTGACCGCCCTCGGCCAGCAGGTCCTGCGCCGTCTCGCGCAGCACCGTGAGCGGAATCTTGAGGTCGCTGCGGATGAGTTCGCCGGTGGAGCGGTCGCGGAGCGTGCTGTCACCGATGGCGCCCTCGAGCTCGGAGACGTCGAACTCACGCGTCGCGAGGAGACCCTGCTTGCGGGCCTCGACGGCGGCGGCGAGCGCGAGCGCCAGCGATTCCGGCGTCGGCTGCCCGAAGAGGGTGACCACGTCGCGCGACGGCGATTCCGCCGTCTCGGGCGACGCGACCGACCGCACGCGGGCGATCGCGGGGGACTTCCCCGGCTCCTGATCCCACTGCACCATCACATCCAGCATCTGCCGTCGCCCCGTTGCCGTTGGTGGATCCCCGTGCCTCGCACGGGATGGATCCGCGGATCCCTGTGCGAGTTCTACCCGATGATACCCGCGAGCGTCACTGCATGGCACTGCACGGTGGCGGCGAGCAGCAGGTGATACGCGATCGTTTCATCGGAGGCCCGATGATGCCGCGCACGACACGGATCCCCTGCTCTCACCATGATGTCCGGCCGCCGGAGGGCCCGAGCCCCACACCCAGGTCGCGGCAGCCTTAACCTTCAGCGATCCCGACACGTCGGACGGACAGCATGCCCACCCTCCGCGCCTTCGTCGCCCTCTCCTTCACCGTCGCCGCCTGCGCGCCAGCTGCCACGCGCGGGACGGGCACGGTGCCCGGACTGATGTCGAGTATCGGCACGTCGGCGGACCGCGAGCAGACCGCTGACGAGCAGGTCCAGCACGTGCTGAGCCGCCTCACCTTCGGGGCGCGTCCCGGAGACGTCGACCGGATCCGCCAGGCCGGAGTCGATGCGTTCATCGCGCAGCAGCTCCGTCCCGATCGCATCCCGGACAAGCCTCTCGAGGACTGGCTCGGCCAGTTCGAGACCCTCGACCTGACCTATGCCGAGTTGCAAGAGGCGTACCCACGTCCCAACGAGGCCCTCCAGTCGCTCCAGGGGGCGGGCCGTAACTCGTTGAGCCAAGCGGACTCAGCGGCGCGACGGGTGGTCGAGGGACTGCGGCGCGTGAGCACCGAGGTGCAGACGGCGCGCATCGGGCGGGCGCTCCTCACCGAACGACAGTTGAACGAGGTGATGACCGATTTCTGGTTGAATCACTTCTCGGTCTTCGGCGGCAAGAACGCGCTCCTCCGCTATGCGATCCCGGAATACGAGGCGCGCACTATCCGCCCGCGCGCCCTCGGCCGGTTCCGCGACCTGCTCGGTGCGGTCGCGAAGAGCGCGGCGATGCTGTACTACCTCGACAACTGGCAGAGCGCCGCGGAGCCGGGGCGCCCGCGGCTCGAGCCGCCGCGACTCGCACCGGCGCGCAACCGCGGACTCAACGAGAACTACGGCCGCGAGCTGCTCGAACTGCACACGCTCGGGGTCGACGGCGGCTACACGCAGCAGGACGTGATCGCCGTCGCCCGTGCGCTCACGGGTTGGACGTTCCTCCCCCAGCAGCCCAACGCGCAGCGCGCGGTCCGGGCCCGACTGCCCGACCCGGGCGTCTTCTTCTTCAATCCGCAGGTCCACGACGCCGGCGAGAAGGTCGTGCTCGGCCACCGACTGCGGGCCGGCCGCGGCCTCGCCGACGGCGAGGAGGTGCTCGACATCGTCGCGCGGCATCCGGCGACCGCGCGGCACATCGCGACCAAGCTCGTGCGCCGCTTCGTGAGCGACGACCCGCCGCAGGAGCTCGTCGACCGCGCGGCGGAGGTGTTCACGCGCACCGACGGCGACATCCGCGAAGTGGTGCGGACGATCGTCACCAGCCCGGAGTTCTTCTCCCGCGCAGCCGTGCGCTCGAAGGTGAAGACGCCGTTCGAGGTGGTCGTGAGCGCCCTTCGCGCACTGGGCGCCCGACCCGACCCCACGCCGCGCACGGCACAGCTGGTCGCGCAACTCGGCCAGCCGATCTACGGCCGACAGACACCCGATGGGTGGCCGGACGTCGCTGCCGAATGGATGGGCACCGGCGCGATCCTCGCGCGCATCAACTTCGGCCTCACGGCCGCGAGCGGCCGCCTCCCCGGCGCGCGGCCGCTCGCCTGGCCCGGCGCGCAGGACCTGATCGATGCCCCACGGAGCCGGCAGGTGGATGCCGTCATCCAGATGTTCCTCGGCGGTCGCGTCTCCGCCGAGACGCGCGAGATCCTCCTCACCGGCACCAATCCGCTCCAGCGCGACCCGGCCACCGACGAGGGAGGTCCACTCCAGCCGGCCCGTGGTCTCGCGCAACTGGTCGGCTTGGCGCTTGGCGCACCCGAGTTCCAGCGCCGCTAGACGGAAGCCTTCCCCTACGTCGCCCCGACTCGTCCCACACTCCGCACTCCGCCTCCCATGCACCGACGCATCTTCGTGAAGCAGGGCGCGCTCGCATTGATGACGATGGGGCTCTCGCCGAGCTTCCTGCGGCGCACCACCTACGCCCTGCCGGCGCTCGCGTCCGGCAAGGTGCTCGTGTGCCTCTTCCAGCGCGGAGCGGCCGACGCGCTGAACATGGTCGTCCCGCACGGCGACGCGGACTACTACGCGCTCCGCCCCGGCATCGGCATCGCGCGCCCCGCCCGGTCCGCCGGTGCGGCGGGCGCGCTCGACCTCGACGGCTTCTTCGGTCTCCACCCCGCACTGGCACCGCTCCAGCCGCTCTACCAGCGTGGCCTCCTCGCGCCCATCCACGCCGTCGGTTCCCCGAGCGCCACGCGGAGCCACTTCGACGCGCAGGATTACATGGAGAGCGGCACGCCCGACGTGAAGGGCACCAAGGAAGGCTGGCTCAACCGCTACCTCGCCACCTGCGACACCTGCGAGGCCGGCCGCGCCGAGCCCTTCCGCGCCGTGGCCATGACCGCGCAGACGCCGAGGATCCTCCAAGGCCCGGCGCCCGCGGTGGCGATGACGTCGATCGACGCCTTCACCGTCCGAAGCGCGGGCGGCATCGCCGAGCGGCTCGAGGCGCTGTACCGCACCGGCTCCGCCGACCTCGTGCACGCCACCGGCGCGGAGACCTTCGACGCGGTCAAGCGCCTGCGCGAAGCCGACCCCGCGCGCTACTCACCCCAGCACGGCGCGGAGTACCCGCGAGGCGAGTTCGGCCAGCGCCTGCGTCAGGTGGCGCAGCTCATCAAGGCGAACGTCGGTCTCGAGGTCGCCTTCGCCGACGTCGGCGGGTGGGACACGCACGTGAACCAGGGTGCCGCGACCGGCCAGCTCGCCAATCGCCTCGGCGATCTCGCCGCGAGCATCGCCGCATTCGTCACGGATCTCGGCGACCGGATGGAGGACGTCGTGATCCTGACGATGTCCGAGTTCGGGCGCATGGCACGGCAGAACGGGAACGGGGGCACCGACCACGGGCACGCGGGGGCGATGTTCGCGATCGGCGGCAGTGTGAAGGGAGGCCGCGTGCACGGGACGTGGCCCGGCCTCGCGCGTGAGCAGCTGCACGAGGGGCGCGACCTCGCGCTCACCACGGACTTCCGATCGGTCTTCAGCGAGGTGGTGACCGCGCATCTCGGCGGCGCGCACGTCGACGCGCTCTTCCCGGGGTTCGCCGGACCGCGTCGCACGGGACTCATCGGCTGACGGCGCGCGGGATGCCACGGGGTGACGTGGCACCTTCGTCCCCCGGAGGCGGACCGATAACTTGCGCGCATGCTCTCCGTCCGACGCGCGACCATCCTGCTCGCCCTCCTCGTCGCACCGATCCTCGCGCAAGCTCCGGCGTCCCCGCGCGCGACGGCGCCGGTCGCCGCCGCCGCGCGCCAGCCCAATCGGCTCGGCGCGATCCCCGTGCTCGAGTATCACCTGATCGGCGACCGCGAGAGCCGCTGGGGACGAAGCTGGCAGCGATTCGCCGCGGACCTCGAGCTGCTCCACGCACGCGGCTATCGCCCCATCACCGTGCGGCAGCTGGTGGAGAAGCGGATCGACGTCGCCGCGGGGATGACACCGGTGGTGATCACCTTCGACGACGCGTCGCCGGGTCAGTTCCGCTTCATCGAACGCGGGGACTCGCTGGTCGTCGATCCCACGTCGGCCCTCGGCGTCTGGGAGGCGTTCGCGGCCAGGCATCCTGAATGGAAGGGCCGCGCGGTGTTCTGCATGCTCCCGTCCGCCACCGAGGGACACGCGTTCTTCGGCGACAAGGGGATCCAGGGGCAGCGCACGCCATGGCGCATGCGCAAGCTCCAGTACCTCGCGCGCGGCGGCTACGAGCTCTGCAATCACACGCTCTGGCACGCGAACCTCTCGCGCATGAGCGCCAGCGGGGTGCAGGAGCAGATCGCGCGCGCGCAACTCGCGGTCGACTCGGCCGGCACCGGCGTCCAGATGCGCACCATGGCGCTCCCGCTCGGCATCTGGCCCAAGGATCGCGCGCTCCTGCGCAGTGGTGCGTGGACGGACCCGCGGTCCGGGAGGACCACGCGCTACGCCATCGATGCGATCCTGATGGTCTCCGGCGGACCGGCGCGGAGTCCGTTCGATCCCGCGTTCGACCCGCAGCGGATCCCGCGGGTGCAGGTCTTCGCCGAGGAGCTCGAGGCGCTGCTCGACCGCCTCGACCGGCATGCGCTCCGGTACGTGGCCGAGCCCGCGCCCGCCGCCCGGCCGCGGGCGCCGTAGCTTCACGCGCACCCCATGCCGATCCGCCGCCGCAGCACCCCGCGCCCCGTCCTGCGACATGTCGCGTTCGTCGAGGCGATGGCAGCGCACACCGACGGTGACGCAGGGCACGATGCGGCGCACGTCACCTTCCTCGTGCTCCGGCTGCTCGACCATCGGATCGCCTTCGGTCCGCAGGTCACGGCATCGGCCTCACCCGAGCTCGCGTCGGTGCGTGACGAGCTCGCGCAGCGCGTGATCGACGCCGAGCTCCGCGCCGTGCTGTCGACCCTGGTCGACGCGATCGCGGAGACGCCGGACGACGCGGGGCAGGCGGCGCTCTCGCCGCTCTTCACGCTGGGCACCGTGCTCGGGGCACGCGGCCGGCACGCCCAGGCCGGCGACGTCTTCCTCACGGTCGCGCGGCTCACCGACGCGGCCGCGCAACCCGACCTCGCATATGAGAGCGAGATGCGCGCGGGGACGTGCCTGCTGACATCGGGCGACCGCGAGTGGGCGGACAAGGCGTTCCTCCGCGCCGGGCAGCTCGCACTGCGGCAACGCGACCGCCAGCGGCAGCTGCTCGCGAAGCTCGGGAGAGCGAAGGTGCTCTGGGCGCGCGGAGACCACGCCGCCGCGGACGGTTCGATCGCGGAGCTCATCGCCGAGGCCGAGGAGGAACAGTCGGCTGCCCTGACCTCGCGGCTGCTGCATGAGCGGGCGACGCTGGCGTGGCTGCGCGACGACCACGAGCTGGCGGTGCGCAGCGCCTTCCGCGCGTTCGACATCGCGCCGCAAGGCCAGGACCGCGACATGATCCTCACGGCGCTGGCCGCCTACCTCGAGGCGCTCGATGCCCCCGACGCGGCGCAGGTCGCGCGCGGCGCGATCGACCACCACCGGCTCGCGCAGTCGCGTCCGGTGCCACGCTCGTTGGAGGCGGAGCGCACGCTGGCGATCGAGCTCGCGCGCGAGATCGCCCGCGCTCTGCGCGACCACCGCGTGGGAGGCACGGACGCGTGATCGTCCTCGCGTGCATCGCCGCCTCGCGCCTCGAGCGACTCCGCGCCGCGCTCCCCGCGCCGCACGCACTGCACGCCGCCGCGGACTGGGCCGAGGTGGAGCGCTTCGTACGCGGTCGTGCGGTCGACGTGGCGGTCGTGGACCCCGCGATCACCGTCGAGGACCCCGACCCTGGCCCGATCCTCGCGCTCCGTGCACGCTTCCGCTCGCTGCCCTTCGTGGTCTATTCGACGCTCGACGCGTCCACGGCGAGCGCGCTCGCGATCCTCGGGCGCGCCGGACTGGACGAGATGCTGTTCGAGGGCATCGATGACGCGCCGTCGCGCCTGCTCGACGTGCTCGGATCGCAACCCGGCGTCGCGCTGGCCGAGCGCCTGCTCGGCCGGATCGGACCGTCGCTCCGGCTGGTGCCGGAGGAGGTCGCGCGCGTGGTCGAACGCGTGATCCACACGCCAGCGGCGTTCCGCGGCGTCCCGGACCTCGCGGCGGCGGTCGCGGTCTCGCGCCGCACGATCTATCGCGAGTTCGAGCGGGCGCATCTCGCGTCGCCGCGCGAGGTCATCGCCGCCGCACGCGCGCTGCGCGCCTACGCGCTCCTCAGGGAGTCGGACCGGGCGATCGAAGACGTGGCCGCGGCGCTCCGGTTCTCCAGCGCGCGCCACCTCACCAACACGATGCGCTGGGCGTGCGGGCTGACCACCGCGCGGGTGCGGGAACGCGTGGCCCCGGACGAACTGATCGAATGTCTCGCCGAGCGGATCTGCCCGGTCAGAACGACCACTTCTTGAGCGTCGTGAGCGCGCTCGAGAGCGCGTTGCGCTCGTCGGCCGAGGTCGCGCTCGCGAGCAGCATGTCGTAGGTCCCCACCGCGAGCTTGAGCGCCACGGAATCGTTCTCGGCGCTGGCGACGCTCGCCGCATTGTCGGCGAGGGCGGCGTGCGCGAGCTTG
Organism: uncultured Gemmatimonas sp.; assembly: GCA_964464585.1. Lineage (GTDB taxonomy): Bacteria > Gemmatimonadota > Gemmatimonadetes > Gemmatimonadales > Gemmatimonadaceae > Pseudogemmatithrix. The sequence goes on from CAYXGS010000005.1 coordinate 48,438, forward strand.
TCGTCGGGGAACCGCTGCGTCACCTGGTGCCAGCGGTTCATGCGACCGCGCGGCGACGGCTCGGTGAGTGCCCAGAGGTGCCAGGCGGCGCGGTTCGACGGATCGGCCGAGAGGGCCCGGCCCGCGATCGCACCCACCACATCCGGGCCGCGCCCCGTGAGCCAATAGGCGTTGGCCAAGGCGACGAGCGCGGCCGCGTTCTCGGGTTCGCGTTCGACGACCCGTTCGTAGACCGGCCCCGCGACCTCGTGCATCTCGCGGAACGGCTCGACCGCGGCGATGAGCGAGGCCGTGTCGTCCGTGTCGGCGCAGATGGCGTCGAGGCGGGCGAGCAGCTGCGGGATGTCGGCTTCGGACTTGTAGTCGTGCACGGCAGCCGCGACGGCGGCGCGCGCATCTGGCGCTTGGCGGACCATTGGGGAAAGTTATCCGGACGCACCCACCGCTTGTACCGGAGACCCGTTGACGACCCCGGAGCGCCCGAAGGGACTGCAGCACACCCTGAACAACCCGCTCGCCGCGCTGCTGGCGGAGCTGCAACTGCTCGAGATGGAGGAGCTCGACCCCGCACATCGCGCCGGCATCGAGCGCGCGATCGAACTCTGTCGCCGCCTGGTGCGGATCGTCCGGGAGCAGGTCCCGCCCGACCTCATGTGATGACCGGACCCCGTTCTCCCGCTCCGTGGCCGGCGCGGGAGAACGCCTCGGGCGGCACGGGAAGGGTTGCGCCCTGCGCACGGATGGGTGATACTCAATCACGCTCGTCGCGGTGAGGCCATGCCCACCGGACGATCACGCTCCCCGACGCTCCCCCGCCCCGCCCTTGAGCGCGGCGCCTCCCCGGCAGAATGACCGGGACCTGGCCGGATACGTCTGGACGCTCGCTGCCCATCGCTGGAACTGCGGTCCGACCGCAACGACCCTCGTGGTCCTACACCCAATTGCATGACTGAACGCCGCCGTCCGCCCCGCCGTGGGCGCAGTGCGCGCCCGAAGAAGGGCGATCCCGCACTCGAAGGCCACACCGAAGCCGATCCCTACCTCGATGCGAGCGAGCCCCGCGAGGCGCCCGTCGCCGAGGCCCCGCCACCGGCTCCCGCGTACGACCCGCCCGTGAACGACGCGCCGAGCGCGCCGAGCGAGAGCGGAGACAGCGCCGCCCCCGCGGCACAGATGCCCGATGCGTCGGGCAACGGGGCCCCTCAACATCAGAACGGACAGCGACACTGGCACGATCGCGGCGACCGCCCCGACCGCGGTGACGGCAATGAGCGTGGTGGCCGCGGCCGTCGCGGTCGCCGGCAGCGCGGCCGGCGGCGCGGTGGCGACCGGGAGAACGGCCAGCAGCAGCGCGGGCCGCGCAACGACCGCAGCGACCGCGGCGACGCGAACCAGTTCGACCGCGAGCCGGCGGGCGGCCCGCCGCAGATCCTCGTCGTCGACGGCGAGACGCAGGGCTGGTTCGACCCGGCTCGGGATGCCGGCTTCATCCGGCGCGCCGAGTTCAGCTACCTGAACGAACCCGGCGACGTGTGGGTCTCACCGCACATGGTGCGGCAGTACGGACTGCGCCGCGGCGACGCGATCATCGCCAGGACCGGGCGGGACCACCGCGGCCGCGTCTCCGTGGCCGAGATCGTGCAGCTCAACGGCGCGGATCCGGTGGAGAACCCGCGTCGCGCCGACTTCCAGACGCTCACGGCGAGTTATCCCGAGCGCCGCCTCACGCTCGAGACCGGTCGCCCGGCGAAGGGCGGACCCGAGCTCACACGCCGCGCGATCGACCTCATCGCGCCCATCGGCTTCGGCCAGCGCGCCCTCATCGTCGCGCCCGCCCGCGCCGGCAAGACGATGCTCATGCAGGCGATCACCGAGGGTATCGCCATCAACCATCCGACCGCCACGCTGATCATCCTCCTCGTGGACGAGCGTCCGGAGGAAGTGAGCGAGGCGATCTCGTGGGGTGTGGGCGAGGTGGTGGCCTCGAGCTTCGACCAGCCCGCCAAGCGGCACGTCGAAGTGGTGGAGATGGTCATCGAGCGGTCGCGCCGGCTGGTCGAGCAGGGCAAGGACGTGATCATCGTCCTCGACTCGCTCACGCGCATGGCGCGCGCCTTCAACACCGCCGAGCGCGGGACAGGCCGCACCCTGTCCGGCGGCCTCGACACCTCGGCCATGGCCAAGCCCAAGGCCTTCTTCGGCTCGGCCCGCAACATCCTCCCGCAGCACGGCGGCGGGTCGCTCACGATCATCGCGACGGCGCTCGTCGAGACCGGCTCGCGCATGGACGACGTGATCTTCGAGGAGTTCAAGGGCACGGGCAACTGCGAGATCAAGCTCGATCGCTCGCTGGCCGAGAAGCGCATCTTCCCCGCCTTCGACATCGCGACGTCGGGCACGCGGCGCGAGGAGAAGCTCTACAAGGCGGAGCAGATCGACGCGATCTACACCCTGCGGCGCGGCCTCCAGCAGATGCCGCCGCAGGCGGGGATGGAGTGGCTCATCAAGCGGATCGCGGGGACCACGTCCAACGACGCGCTGCTGGCTGGGCTCTGACGGACAGCGGCAGGCGGAACGGCGAAGGTCGAACGGCGATGAGGGGACCGTGGAGGTGCTCCCGGTCCCCTCATGTCGTGTCAGATGCTCTCCCCTTCGACCATCAGCCCTCATCCCCGACCGGCACCAACAACACGTCCTGCACGCCCTCGACGACGTCCGCCAGCGGCACGAACCTCCTGCGCCGCGGGTCCCACCGCTCGAGGTCGTAGCGCATGCGCCGCGCCCACGCCGCCACGTCGAGGAACGTCGCGCCGAACGTCGAGAGCCAGTAGGCCTCGAACTCCCCGAAGATCAGCGGCCGCGTGCGCGAGATGAACCGCTCCGCGCCGCGGAGCATCATGAGCTCGGCGCCTTCGATGTCGAGCTTCATGAGGTCGCAGCGCGAGATCGCGTTCGCCTCGGTCCAGGCGTCGAGCGTCACCACCGGCACCTTGAGATGCGTCGGGCCGTCCCCGGTCACCAGCGCGGCGGTGCCGCTGCCCGCCCCGGTCTCCTCGCTCTTGAGCCACATGCCGAGCTCGCCCGGTCTCTCGCCGAGGGCCGCCGGCACGACGGTGACGCCGGACGCGACCGCGTTCGCGCCGATCGCCCACTCGAGCCGCGCGAGATTGGCCGGCACCGGCTCGAACGCGATCACGTGGCCGCCGCGTCGCGCGAGACGGCGCGCGAGAGGCACCGTCCACCAGCCCACGTTCGCCCCGACATCGAACGCCACGGCGTCCGGCCGGACGCGCGCGAGGAGCGCGTCGCGCACGTCATCGTCCGCCTCGCCCAGCCAGCAGGCCATCGCCTCCGCATCGTCGCGGAGGTCCCATCGCGCCCGGCTCCCGTCGCGCATGGTGACCTCGCGCATGGGGTCGGCGACGATGGCACCCGCGCGCAGCCGCGCGTGCAGGGCGCGCACGAGCCGCCCCTTGCCGCGGAATCCCGGGATCGCGCGCGCGAGCGCGGCGAAACGGTCGTAGGCGCTCACCGGCCGCCGCGTCGGGTCACGGGGTCGCTGCCGCGATCTCGTCCCACAGGGCCGCCATGGCGCGCATCCCGCGCCGGAAGTTGTCCTGGCTGATCCACTCGTCGGGCGCATGCGCATTCTCCCCCGGCAGCCCGAAGCCCACCAGCAGCACCGGCGCGTGCAGCAGGCGCTCGAAGTCCCCGACCACGGGGATCGATCCGCCCTCGCCGGTGATCACCGGCCTTCGCCCGAACGCCGATTCCAGCGCGCGCGCCGCCGCGTCATAGAGCGGCCCGGCGAGGTCGGCGCGCCACGGCGCACCGCCGTGCAGTGCGGTCACGGTCGCCGTCACCCCTGCCGGCGCGACGCGCTGCACGTGGGCCTCCATCAACCGGCGGATGGTCTCCGGATCCTGGTCGGGCACCAATCGGCAGCTCACCTTCGCCATCGACTTCCCGGGCAGCACGGTCTTCGCACCTTCCCCCGTATAGCCCGAGAGCAGGCCGTTCACCTCGCAGGTGGGACGCGTCCATAGCTTCTCGAGCGTGGTGAATCCCGGCTCGCCGCCGAGCGCGTGCACGTCGAGATGCTGCATGAACCCGCCCTCGTCGAACGGCAGCGCGCGCATGCCGGCGCGCACGGCATCGGGGAACGGCTTCACCGCGTCGTAGAATCCGCCGATGGCGACGCGGCCGTCCTGGTCGTGGAAGCTCGCGATGATCCGCGCGAGTGCGGTCGCCGGGTTCACCACGGCCCCGCCGTACATCCCCGAGTGCAGGTCGCTGTTGGGGCCCGTGACGTTGATCTCGAAGTACGCGAGCCCGCGGAGCGAACTCAGGATGCTCGGGATCCCCGGGGCGAACATCGTCGAGTCGGAGATCACCACCGCATCGCACCGGAGGCGTTCGCGATGCCGCTCGATGAACGGTGCGAGGTTCTCCGACCCCACTTCCTCCTCACCCTCGGCGAGCACGATCACGTTCACGGGCAGCGTGCCCCGCGCGGCGAGATGCGCTTCGAACGCCGCGAGGTGCAGCCAGAGCTGGCCCTTGTCGTCCACGGCACCGCGCGCGTAGATGTTGCCGTCGCGGATGGTCGGCTCGAAGGCCGGCGAGGTCCACAGCTCGAGCGGCTCGGGCGGTTGGACATCGTAGTGACCGTACACGAGGACCGTCGGCGCACCAGGCGGCGCCTGCCGCCACTCGCCGAGCACCACCGGGTGGCCGGCAGTGGCGATGGTCTCGGTGGTGAAGCCGAGGCGCGCGAGGTGGCCGTGCACCCAGCGGGCCGCGTCGGCCACATCGGCCTTGTGCTCGGAGCGTGCGCTCACGCTCGGGATGCGCAGGAACTCGAAGAGATCGTCGTGGAGGCGCTGGTCGTGCTGCGCGAGCCACTGCTCGAGGGCGGGAGCGACGGGCACGGGAGGGAGGTGAGAGGTAGGAGGTTGAAGGCCGGAGCTTCAGCGTCGCGAGGCGCGGGGGTCGGTGGAATCGGCGGGCCAGGTGCCGTCCCAGCCGCGCAGGCTCCACAGTTGCCGTCGGCCCACGGGTTCGCCATCGCGGAGCAGGGGGATGACCGGACCGGGAGTGACGCTCGCGTAGTGCATCACCAGCCGCTTGATGGGACCGGGCAGGCCCTCGCGGGGCACCTCGAGCACGAGCAGCAGGTCGGCACCTGCGCGCTCGACATCCGAGTACCGCGTCCAGAGGTCGTACTGGTTCCGGCGGGCGCCGAGGTTGAGCGCCGTGACGGTGGGGTGACCCGGCATGTGGAACGCGAGCATCGCGGCATCCTGGTACCGATTGGCGGCCACCGGCGTGAGCGCCCCATCCGACGGCGTCACCGCGCGGCGCGCCGAGTCGACCGACTGCGCGAGTCGCTCCCAACCGTGAGCCTTCGACACCTGATCGCGCGGCGCGGGCAGCGGGATGATGCGGAAGACGACATGCAGCAGGAGCACCGCCGTCAGCCCGCCCGAGAGCCAGAGCGCGCGCCGCTCCCACGCCGACCGTGCGCCATCGCGCGCCGCGCCCACGAGGATCAAGGCGGGGATCCACGCGATGGCCGGCCAGTTCGCTTCCTGGTTCCGCCGCGTCGCGCTGTACACGAAGAACAGGGCGCAGAAGGCCGCGATCATGGCCAGCGCGAACCGCGTCTCGTGGCGCGCGGTGCGCACGTTGCGCCAGATGGCCGCGACCACGAGCACGAAGAGGATCGGCGTGACGAGGAGGAACTGCGATCCGACGAGGTTCAGCTCACGCTGGAGGAGTGACTCGCGCGCGTTCCCGCCCAACCCGTGACCGAGCTGGTAGCGGAAGGCGATCCAGTCGTGCGCGGCATTCCATCGGAGCACCGGGATCATGACCACCGACGCGACGATCACGGCGAGCCACGGCCCGGGCTCGCCGAACCGCAGGCGGAGCGGCCGATGGACCGCGAACGCGAGGAGCAGCGCCACCGGCACGAACACGCCGGTGAACTTCGACGCCATCGCGAGCCCGATGAACACGCCGGCGAGGAGCCACCAGCGCGTGGACGCGGCGCTGCGGGGCGACTCGCCCAGCGCGCGGACGATGGCCAGGAGCGTCCACGCGAGCGCCGTGAGCAGGGGCGCATCAGGGGTCGCGATCACCAGCCCGGCGGCCGCGAGCGGCAGCACCGAGAAGGCGAGCGCGGTGTATCGTGCCGCGCGGTCTCCCGCGAGCACGCGCGCCGACAGCGCGAGGGCGAGCCCGCCGGAACTCGCGGCGAGCACCGGCAGCGCGCGCACCCCGAACGCCGAGTCGCCGAGCAGCGCCGTGCCACCCGCGATGAGCCATGCGATCATCGGCGGGTGGTCGAAGTACCCGCCCGCGAGCTGGCGGGACCAGTCCCAGTAGTACGCCTCGTCGGGGAAGAGCGGGACGATGGCGGCGAGCAGGAGTCGGAGTGCGGCCGCCGCGGCGAGGATGACGAGCGTCTGTCGCCAGGCGACGGGGTCGGGATGCGGAGTGGTCCGGTCGATCACCGCGTCGGGTCCGATGGATGGCTGCGTGCGGGGAACTCAGTAGACTGAATGTACCATGCCCAACCGTCTCGCGGCCGAATCGAGCCCCTATCTCCTCCAGCACGCCGACAACCCTGTCGACTGGCATGCGTGGGGACCGGAGGCCTTCGCGCTCGCCGCGGCGACCGACCGGCCGGTGCTGCTCAGCATCGGCTACGCGGCCTGCCACTGGTGCCATGTGATGGCGCACGAGTCCTTCGAGGACGAGACCACCGCGCGCATCATGAACGACCTCTTCGTGAACGTGAAGGTCGACCGCGAGGAGCGCCCCGATGTCGACTCGATCTACATGCAGGCGGTGCAGGCGATCAGCGGGCACGGCGGCTGGCCGATGACCATGTTCCTCACGCCGGACGGCGTGCCGTTCTACGGCGGCACCTACTATCCGCCGGACGACCGGATGGGGATGCCTTCCTTCCGCCGCGTACTCGTCTCGGTCTCGGAGAGCTGGAAGCACAAACGCGCCGACGTGCTCAAGGGGGCCGAGTCGCTGCGCGGCATCTATGCGGCCGCCGAAGGCCCGACCTCCGCCGGTCACACGCTCTCGGCGGTGACCCTCGCCGAGACGATCCGCGCGACACGCGCCTGGTACGACCAGAAGGCCGGCGGCTTCGGCAGCGCGCCGAAGTTCCCGCAGGCGATGGTGCTCGACGCGATGCTCCGCCATTGGTCGCGGACCGGTGATGCCGAGTTCCTCCGGCTCGTCCGCCACGCGATGTCCAGGATGGCCGACGGCGGCCTTCGCGATCAGCTCGGTGGCGGTTTCCACCGCTACACCGTCGATGCGGCCTGGCTCGTGCCCCACTTCGAGAAGATGCTGTACGACAACGCCCTCCTCGCGCGGCTGGCGGTGCATCTCTGGCAGGCCACCGGCGACCCCGACGCGCGGCGGATCGCCGAGGAGACGTTCGCGTGGGTGCGGCGCGAGATGACCGACCCCGCCGGAGGCTGGTATTCGTCGCTCGACGCGGACAGCGAGGGGCACGAGGGGAGGTTCTACGTCTGGTCGCTCGAGGACGTGCGGCGCCTGCTCGGGGCGGACGCGCCGCTGGCCGAGCTGCACTGGGGCATCACCGCCGGCGGGAACTTCGAGGGCGCCAACATCCTCCACGTCGCGGTGCCGCTCGACGATGCGGCCGCCCGGCTCGGCATCCCGACCGTCGAGGCGGCCGCGGCGATCGCCCGGTCCAAGGTCACGCTGTTCGCCGCACGGTCCCCGCGCGCCCGACCCGCCCGCGACGAGAAGGTGCTCGCCGGATGGAACGGTCTCATGCTTCGCGCCATGGCGGAGGGTGCTCGCGCGTTCGGCGACGAGGACCTCCGCGCGCGCGCGCTGCGCGCCGGCGCGTTCCTGCGCGACGCGCTCGTGCGCGACGGCCGGGTGCTCCGCTCATGGAGCCAGGGCCGCGCGCGCATCCCCGGCTTCCTGGAGGACCATGCGGCGGTGGCGCTCGGCTTCCTCGCCCTGTACCAGCTCACCTTCGACCGCGCATGGCTCGACCACGCGCTCACGCTGGCGCGGAGCACGGTCGACCGGTTCTGGGACGACGACGCCGGCGCGTTCTTCGACACGGCGCATGACGCCGAGCGCCTCGTCACCCGGCCTCGCGACGTCACCGACAACGCGATCCCCTCCGGGACGTCGCTCGCGGTGGAGCTGCAGCTGCTCGTCGCGGAGTACACGGGCGACGCGGCCTGCCGGCGCCGCGCGGAGTACGTGCTCGCGACGCTGAGCGCGCCGCTGCGTCGCGCGCCACTCGCGTTCGGGCACCTGCTCGGCGTGGCCGACGTCGCCGTGCATGGTGCGGTGGAAGTCGCCATCGCGGGGACACCGGGCACGCCCGGGTTCGACGCGCTCGAGCGCGCGGCGGCCGCGGTCTACGCACCCTCGCTGGTCGTCGCCGGCGGGCACGGCGACGCGGTGCGCGGCCTGCCGCTGCTCGCGGGCCGCGAGGCGGACGGGGACGGCGCGCTGGCGTACGTCTGCGAACGCTACGCGTGCGACTCGCCGATCGGAGAGCCTGGCGCGCTCGCGGCGCGGCTCAGAGGTCCGCGCACGATTTCATGATCTGCGAGCAGTTGCCGCAGATGAGCTTGCACTTGCGCCAGCCGAGGTCGGTGGAGCCGCAGTGGTCGCAGGTCTCGTCCGTCGCGGGGCCGTCGCCGCGCCGCGGGTCGTCTGACCCGCGCACGACGGCAGCGGCGGGGGGCGGCGGCGCATCGCTCATCCGTCCACCCGGTACTCGGCGGTGTCGACGCGCACGAACGCACTCGCCTCCTCGCTCTTGAACACCTTGAAGAGGTACCACAGCGACGGGACCAGCACACACGCGCCGGCGACCAGTCCCCACGCCACCAGCCGCAATGTCACCGGCGGCGCCGCGGCGGACCGGATGCTGTGCACGCCGGGGATCATCGCGGGATACTGCGCATACGCCCAGCCCCAGACGATCGCGCTCACCTGCACCACGGCGGCGACGCGCGCCACACGGTACCGGCCGCGCACGAGCATCGCGATCGCGGTGAGCGCCGCGAGGCCGGTGACGAGCTGCAACGGGATGGAGAACCGCCGCGTGAGCAGGCCGTCGGTGATCGAGCCCTCGATGCCGTGGCCGAGCCAGAGCAGTGTGCCCGCCAGCGCGCCGACGACGAGCGCGCTGAGCAGCGCATGCCGGCGGAAATCCTCCTGCAGGTCCTCGTCGCGCGCCTCGACCGTGAGGTACACCGCGGCGAGGAAGGCGAACAGTGCGAGGGCGAACAGGCCGGTGAGCACCGCGAACGGCGAGGTCCACGGCGCGACGAACCGCGCGACGAAGCCGGCATCGGCGGGCACGGCGAGCGCCCCGGAGACGAGCGCCCCGACGCACATGCCGAGCAGCACCGGCGTGACCGTGCTCGCGATGGCGAAGAGGCGGCCCCAATGCCGCTGCACCGTCGACCCCGTGGAGTCGTACGCGCGGAACGTGAAGGCCGAGCCGCGCAGCACCACGCCGATGAGCATCAGCACGAGCGGGATGTGCAGCGTGACCGAGAGGCTCGCATAGACCGCCGGGAAGCACCCGAACAGGAGCACGATCACGAGGATGAGCCACACGTGATTCGCTTCCCAGATGGGGCCGATCCCCTCGGCGATCACCGCGCGCTGCCGCTCGGCGCGCCTGCCCGCGGCGAGCAGGTCCCAGACGCCCGCGCCGAAGTCGGCGCCGCCCAGCACGACGTAGGCGTTCAGCGCGAGCATCGTCACGCCGGCGATCCCGTCGGCGAGGGTCAACGGCGGCATCTCAGACGTCCCGCCGGACAGGGTGCGCGGGATCCGGCTGCGTCTTGAGGATCTGCGCCCACAGCAGCCAGGCGACGATGACGCCGAGGAACACGTAGAGCAGCGTGAAGGCCGCGAACGGCACGACGAGCCCCGGCATCGGCGTGACGGCGTCGGCCGTGCGCATCACGCCCTGGATGATCCACGGCTGCCGCCCGACCTCGGTCACGACCCAGCCCGCCTCCACGGCGACGAACCCTGCCGGCGTGAGCAACACGAGCAGGCCGAGCAGCGCGCGGGAGTCCGCCACCTCGCGCCTCCGGATCCAGCAGACGATCACCCACAGCGAGGCGAAGGCCATCAGCGTGCCGAGCCCGACCATCGTCTGGAAGGCGAGGTGCGTGATCGCGACCGGCGGCCAGTCGGTCTCGGGATACTCCTCGAGCCCCTTCACCTCGGCGTCGAGGTCACCGAAGGCGAGGAACGAGAGACCGCCAGGCACGGCGAGCGCGAACCTCGTCTCGCGCGCCGTCTCGTCGGGGATCCCGCCGATGTGCAACGGCGCGCGCCGCTGCGTCTCGAAGTGCCCTTCCATCGCCGCGAGCTTCACCGGCTGGAACTCGGCGACGAACTTCGCCGAGAGGTCGCCGCTCACGAGCTGGAGCAGGCAGGCGGGCACCGCGACGCGGAGGGCCACGCGGAGGGCAGCGCGGTGGAACCGCGACTCGCGGTCGCGGCGCAGCATCCACGCATGGATCCCCGCGACGGCGATGCCGGTGCTCGCGAACGCGGCGAGCGTCATGTGCAGCGCCTGGGAGAACGACGCCGGCCCGAGCATCGCCGCGATCGGGTCGATGTCCACCGGCTTGCCGTCGACGAGCGTGAAGCCGGTCGGCGAGTTCATCCACGCGTTCGCGAACACCACGAAGATGCCGGAGACCGTGCCGCTCACCGCGACCGCCACGCCCGCCCACCAATGCGCGCGCGCCGTCAGCCGCGTCCACCCGTAGAGATAGACGCCGAGGAAGATCGCCTCGGTGAAGAACGCGAAGCCCTCGAGGGAGAACGGCATCCCGATGATCGCGCCCGCGTACTCCATGAACGCCGGCCAGAGGAGGCCGAGCTCGAAGGAGAGCACCGTGCCGCTCACCGCGCCGACCGCGAAGAGGATCGCCGTGCCCTTGCTCCAGCGCCGGGCGAGGTCGAGCCAGACGGGGTCGCGCGTGCGGATCCACCGCCGTTCCGCGAGCACCATGAGCACGGGCATCCCGATCCCCAGCACCGCGAAGATGATGTGGAACGCGAGCGACATCGCCATCTGACTGCGGGCGGCGAGCAGGTCGCTCATTCGAAGTCGAGCGCGAGGTCCAGGGCCGGCGCCGAGTGCGTGAGCGCGCCGACGGAGATGCGGTCCACCCCGGTCTCGGCGATGCCGTGCACCGTCTCGAGGGTCACGCCGCCTGAGGCCTCGGTCCAGCAATGCCCCTTGGCGAGCGCCACACTCTCGCGCATGAGCGCGGTCGGCATGTTGTCGAGCAGGAGCGCATCGGCGCCGCCGGCGATCGCGGCGCGGACCTGGACCACGGTGTCGCACTCGACCTGGATGAGGATCCCGGCCGGCACATGGGCGCGCGCCCGCGCGACCGCGACGGCGACATCGCCTTCGCACGCCGCGATGTGGTTGTCCTTGATGAGCACCGCGTCCGAGAGGTCCCGTCGGTGGTTCCGCCCGCCGCCGCAGCGCACCGCGTACTTCTCGAGGTCGCGCCACCCTGGTGTCGTCTTCCGCGTGTCGACGATGTGGACCCGGCTCCCGCGGACCGCGTCGACGTAGCGCGCGGTGAGCGTCGCGACGCCCGAGAGTCGCTGCAGGAAGTTGAGCGCCACGCGCTCGGCGCTCAGCAGGCCGCGCGCCGGACCGCTCAGGTGCAGCACGGTGTCGCCGCGCTGCACTCGCGATCCGTCCTCGGCGTCGACGCGGATCTCGACGTGCGTCTCGAGCAGCCGGAACGCGGCGAGCGCGAGCGGCACGCCCGCGAGCACGCCGGGGGACCGGGCGACGAGCGAGGCGCGCGCCCGCCGCGTGGCGATCACGGTGGAGATCGTCGTGAGGTCCTCGAACGCGCGGTCCTCCTCGAGCGCCGCCCGCACGACGTTCACCAGGTGCCCCTCGCTGAACGGGAACCCCGAGCCGGCCGCCACGTAGGTGGGGGTCGCGAGCGGCGTGATGCGCCGCGGCGGGACCGGCTCGCGCTCCGGTGTCACTCGCCCGGATCCACCCCGGGCGACGCGACCTGCGGCGCCCCGCCACCGATCGCCACCATCCGCTCGATCGAGCGCTTCGCGCGCCGCGCGACATCATCCGGCACGGTGATGCGATGCTGCAGGTTCTCGAGCGCCGCGAGCACCTTGGGCAGCGTCGTGACCTTCATGTAGGCGCACGAGGCGCGCTCGTTCGCCGCGTGGAAGCGCTTGTCCGGATACGCCTTCCGGAGCCGATGCAGGATCCCGACCTCGGTCGCGATGATGAACTCCGACGCCGCGGAGATCCCGGGCCGCTTGATCATCCCCTCGGTGGAGAGGATCTGCACGCCGGACGGGTCGACATCGCCCGCACTCACCGCCTCCACCACGCTCGTCGCGCAGCCGCACTCGGGATGGATGAGGAACTCGGCCTCGGGGTGCAGCCGCCGCTGGAGCCGGATGTTCTCGGGATCGATCCCGGCGTGCACGTGGCACTCGCCCATCCACACATGGATGTTCGCGCGTCCCGTGACGCGACGCACGTGGGCGCCGAGGAACATGTCGGGCAGGAAGAGGATCTCCTGCTCGGCGGGGATCGAGTTCACGACCTCCACCGCGTTGCCCGACGTGCAGCAGTAGTCGCTCTCCGCCTTCACCTCGGCGGTCGTGTTCACGTACGCGACGACGACGGCGCCGGGATGCTCGGCCTTCCACGCGCGCAGCTGCGCGGCGTCGATCGTCGAGGCCAGCGAACAGCCTGCGGCCAGGTCGGGCAGGAGTACGGTCTTCCGCGGCGAGAGGATCGCCGCGGTCTCGGCCATGAAATGGACACCGCAGAAGACGATCACCTCGGCGTCGGTCTGCGCGGCCTCGCGGGAGAGGCCGAGCGAGTCCCCGACATAGTCGGCGACATCCTGGACCTCCGGACGTTCGTAGTTGTGGGCGAGGATGACGGCGCGGCGCTCGGCCGCGAGGGCGCGGATGCGGCGCTGCAGCTCTTCGACCTCGCGCGGGATCGCGGGGGATGGGACCATGGGGGGAATCTAGCGGTCGCCCGGGAGCCGGGGGTGTGCCGCGGTTGGCTTCCGGCCCCTGTCGGGGGTATGCTATGACGATGCTCCGGCGACTCGTCCGCGGACTCGGGATGCTCGGCACGGCTTGGACCCTCGCGGTCCTCGCCGCGCCGGCCGCGCTGCATCCGTGTCCGGCGCACGGTGCCGGCCACGCCGCGCACGACGCCCCGGTGGCGGCCGACGCGCCGGCGACGGATCCCCACGCGGGTCACGGCGCACATGCCGTGGTCGACACGGGCACCGCGAGCGACACCGAGTCGCCGGTACCCCCGTGTCAGTGCCTGGACTGCTGCTGCACGCCCTCGCCGGTCGCCGCACGCGTCGAGACGACGATGGTCGCCGTCGCCGTGACCATGCCGGACCGCCGGGCGACATGGCGGACCCCGGACACGGCGCTCGTCCGATCCCATGCGGTTCGCCTGCCCTTCGCGAATGGTCCGCCCGCGCTGAACAGCTGAGTCGCGCGCCCGCGCGCCCCTGTCCAGCCACTCCTGCCACCCGCGGGAGCGGGCCGCCGTCCGGCGGTCCGACGACCATCCCGAATCGAGGATCCTGCAATGCACCGCCGTACACTCGCGCTCCGGCTCACCGCCGGTGCGTGCGCGCTCCTACCGCTCATCGCGGCTGCCCGTGCCGGCAACCGCGCCGAGGAACGCCGCGCCGTCACGCTCCATTTCTCCGCCGTCGTCGGCGGAGAACCGTTCGCCTGCGGCCGGTCGTATCCGAACATCGGCGCCTCGAAGTCGACCATCACGCCCTCCGAGTTCCGCCTCTTCGTGCATGGCGTGGAGTTGCTCACCGCTGACGGCCGTGCGGTCCCGCTCGCGCTCGAGCAGGACGGGAAGTGGCAGTCCGAGGGACTCGCGATGCTCGACTTCGAGGACGGCAGCGGGCCCTGCAGCAACGGCACCGCCGACCTCCGCACCACCATCACGGGCGATGCCCCCGCGGGGCGCTACACCGGCGTCCGCTTCACCATCGGCGTGCCGTTCGAGCGGAACCACGGCGACCTCGCGATGCAGCCCGCCCCGCTGTCGGTGACGCGGATGTTCTGGGCGTGGAACTCCGGGCACAAGTTCATCCGGCTCGACGCGAAGACCGAGTCGGGCAAGAACTGGGTGCTGCACCTCGGCAGCTCCGACTGCACGCCGAGCGGTGTCGCGACCGCCGCGCCGACGTCGTGCGCGCACGCGAACCGTCCGACGGTCACGATCGAGCGGCTCGACCTCGACGCGGACGTCATCGTCGCTGACGTCGCGGCGCTGTATGCGGGGAGCGACCTCGAGAACAACCAGCCGCGCACCGCGGCCGGCTGCATGTCCGGGTCCGCCGACTCCGACTGCGGCCCGATCTTCGCTGCCCTCGGCCTGCCGTTCGGCGAGGCACCGGCGGCCCCGCAGCGCTTCATGACGGTGAAGGCCGGCGCGGCGCGCACGGCACACTCACCGTGACACGGGCGGCAGGCACCGGCGTCGTGCGTGCCGGCATCGCGATCGGCGGGATCCTCGCCTTCGCGCTGCTCGGGGCGGCGACGCCGCGCGCCGAGTGGCACTGGGACCTGCCGCCGGGATTCCCGGTGCCGCGCGTGCCGGCCGACAACCCGATGAGCGAGGCGAAGGTGGTGCTCGGTCGCCATCTGTTCTATGACACACGACTGTCGGGGAACGGCACGTTCGCCTGCGCCAACTGCCACCTGCAGTCGCGCGCATTCGCCGATCCGCTCCCTCGCGGCGTGGGATCGACGGGCGAGATCCATCCGCGCGGCGCGATGTCGCTCGCGAACATCGCGTATGCCGCGGCGCTGACATGGGGGAACCCGAACATGCGGACGCTCGAGGCGCAGGCCCTCGTGCCGATGTTCGGCGAGGACCCCGTGGAGCTCGGGCTCGCGGGGAAGGAGGCCGAGGTGCTCGCACGGGTCAGTGCCGACGCGCGGTACCGGCGCATGTTCGCCAGCGCGTTCCCGGGCGAGGCCACGCCGGTGTCACTCGTGAACCTCACGCGCGCGATCGCGAGCTTCGAGCGCGTCCTCATCTCCGGACGGTCTCCGTACGACCGCGCGCAGCACGGTGAGCGATCGGCGATGTCCGCCGCGGCGCTGCGCGGCGAGCAGCTCTTCTTCAGCGAGCGGCTCGAGTGCTTCCATTGTCATGGCGGATACGCGTTCACCGGCACCGTGAACGACATGGGCAAGGCGTTCCCCGAGGTCGAGTTCCACAATACCGGCCTGTACAACATCGGCGGGAAGGGCGGCTTCCCGCGCGACAACCCCGGCCTGAAGGAGTTCACGGGGCGCAAGGAGGACGAGGGCAAGTTCAAGGCGCCGACCCTGCGGAACATCGCGCTCACGGCGCCATACATGCACGACGGCAGCATCGCGACGCTCGATGGCGTGATCGACCACTATGCCGCCGGCGGTCGCACCATCACCACCGGTCCGAATGCCGGTGACGGGAGCCGGAACCCGAACAAGAGCGAGTTCATCAACGGGTTCGAGCTCACGGCTGGCGAGCGGCAGGACCTGCTCGCGTTCCTGCACAGCCTCACCGATTCGGCGTTCGTGACCGATCCGCGGTTCGCGAACCCGTGGCTCGACACCCTCCCGCCGCGCGGCCGATCGCGTCGGCCCGATTGACCCGCACCCCGCCATCTCTCACCAGCGCGGTCGCCGCGCACTCACCCGAGGATCCCCCGATGTCCCGTTCCCTCCGTTCGCTCCGTCTCCCCCTCGCCGCGCTCGTCGTCGCGGTGCTCGCCACCGTCGCCGCGTCCGCGCCGGCCGAGCGCTTCCACACGCGCCTCGTGAAGAGCGCGCCCGCCAAGGACACCGTGCTCGCGGCCGCGCCGGCCGCGCTCGAGCTCTGGTTCAGCGAGAAGATCGATCTCGCCGCGAGCCGTGTGCAGCTCGTCGATGCGGCGGCCAAGCCCGTCCCGACGGCCGCGATCACGCGCGACGACAGCAAGCCGAACGAGCCGGTGGTCGCGCGCATCACCGGCCCCGTCGCCGACGGCGTCTACACCGTGAACTGGTCGGCGGCGTCGGGCGACGGCCACCCGGTGAAGGGGAGCTTCAACTTCACCGTGAAGAAGCCGTAGCGCCGACCGGGTGATGTGCCGGGCGCGGGGCCGCGTAGATTCCTGACGCGGACCCGCGCCCGTTGCGTTCCCCCCTGTCCCCGCGCGTCATGCTCGCAACGCTCGTCAACACGCTGTACTTCACCGGTCTCACCATCGCGGGGGGCGCGGTCGCGCTGCGGTACCTCGTGATGACGCGCAGCGGCCTCGCGATCTCGGAGCGCGCGCCCGCGTTGCGCGATGCCGCCAAGTACGGGCTCGGCGGCGCGGCGGCGGTCCTCGTCGCGGCGCCACTGCGCGTGCTCGTGCAGGCCCAGGGCCTCGCGTTCCCCGGCGACGCGCTGCTGCCGATCATGCGCACGGTCGTCACCACGTCGGCGCTCGGCCGCGCCCTCATGCTGCAGGCGATCTGGGGCGCGGCCGCGATGGCGGCGTTCTCCGTCGCGAGGCTCGGGCCCCAGCGCGGCTGGAGCGCGGCCGCGATCACGGTGTTCATCCTGTCGCTCGGACCGGCGCTCACCGGGCACGCCGCGGCGGCGCATCCCCTGCTGCCGGCGCAGGTGGCGGCGGTCGCGCACGCGCTCGCCGCCGGTGCGTGGATCGGCACGCTGTTCCACCTCTGGCGCATCGCGCGCAAGGCGTCGGATGCCACGCTCAAGCGCCTGTTCATGGCGTTCCACGCCGTCGCGCTCGGCAGCGCGGCCACGCTCGCGATCAGCGGAGCCTATCAGGCGTGGTCGATCGTGGAGACGCCATCACAGGTGTGGACCACCTGGTGGGGGCGATTCCTCCTGATGAAGCTGGCGGCGCTCGGGGCGGTGATGTGGCTCGGCTATCACCACTGGAAGCGCGGCGAAGCGCTCATCGCGTCCGGCGACCGCAGCACGCTGCGGGAGAGCATGAAGCGCGAACTCTGGGCCGCGGCGTCGGTCTTGCTGGCGACCGGGATGCTGACCAGCACGGGCGTGTGACGAGAACGTGGATGGCGGATGGCAGAAGGACGTCCTCTGCCATGTGCCATCTACCATTCTATGTGTCTCCCCCGCCAGGCATTCCGCGGCTTCGGGAAGTCCCGGCGGAAATGCCCGCCGCGTGACTCCTTCCGCTTGAGCGCGGACGCGACGATCAGCCGCGCCGTATCGACCATGTTGAGCTCCTCGGTCATGTCGCCCGTGAGCCGCGCGCGGAGCGCGTCGAGCGCCTTCCGCGCCGACGTCAGTCCCTTCGCATCGCGTGAGATGCCGACCTGTTCCCACATCACGCGCCGGATCTCGTCGGCGGCCACCTGCGCCGCGCCGCGGTCCCCGAGCGGCGACACACGCCATTCCGAGCGACGCGGGACGCGGGGGAGCCGGGGCTGGTTGACCGCATCGCGCGCGACGCGTTCGGCGAAGACGAGCCCTTCGAGCAGCGAGTTGCTGGCGAGCCGGTTGGCGCCATGCACGCCGGTGCGTGACACCTCACCGCACGCATAGAGCCGCTCGAGCGAGGACCGTCCCGCGAGGTCGGTGACGATGCCGCCCATCATGTAGTGGGCCGCCGGCGTGACGGGGATCAGCTCCTTCCGCGGATCGATGCCGCGGTTGAGGCAGAGCTTGAGGATCCCGGGGAACCGGCGGCCGAACGCGCGTCCCATCTTGCGCGCGTCGAGCCACACGCCGCTGCCGGTCATCTGTTCGCGGAAGATCTCGCGCGCGACGATGTCACGCGGCGCCAGCTCGGCCAGCTTGTGTCGCTTGCTCATGAACCGCGTTCCGCGGTCGTTCAGCAGCACCGCGCCCTCGCCGCGCACCGCCTCGGAGATGAGCGCGAGCGGGTTCTCGCGCGTGTCGAGCGCCGTGGGATGGAACTGCACGAATTCCATGTCGGCGAGCCTGGCGCCGGCGCGGTGCGCGATCGCATAGCCGTCCCCGGTCGCGACCTGCGGATTGGTCGTGTACTTGTAGAGCTGGCCGCACCCGCCCGTCGCCAGCACCGTCGCGTCGGCGATGATCTCCACCGCCTTGCCGGCGACGTTCGCCCGCACCCCGCAGCAGCGGCCCTGGTCGACGATCAGGTCGAGCGCGCGCGCCGTCTCGAGCACCTGGATGTTCTCGCGCTCTTGCACGCGCGCGATGAGCGCCCGCGCCACTTCGGCCCCGGTCTGGTCGCCCTTCGCGTGCACGATGCGCTTGCGCGAGTGCGCGGCCTCGCGGCCGAGCGTGAAGCGGCCGGTCTCGTCGGTGTCGAACCTCGCCCCGGCCGACGCGAGCTCGCGCACGCGTGCCGGCCCTTCCGCCACGAGGACCTCGACCGCCGCGGCATCGCACAGCGCGGCCCCGGCCGCGAGCGTGTCGGTCTTGTGAAGGTCCGGCGAGTCCCCGGCGCCCAGCGCGGCGGCGATCCCGCCCTGCGCGTAGGCCGTGGCCGAGTCCTTGAGGGTGCGCTTGGTGAGCACCACCACGTCTCCGTGGTCGGACGTGCGCCAGGCGGTCTGGAGGCCCGCGATCCCCGAGCCGATCACGAGGACGCGAACGCGAAGGCGTTCAGGCATGCCTGCAATCAATCGGACGACGGACGCGGCCGCGAGTGGCGGACCCCGTCGGGGGACCCGTAGCTTCCCTCCGTCCCCGCGCCCCCCGGCGCCGCAGGGTCCCCCAGTTCCGGTCCCCCTGATGCTCTCAACGCAGTTCCTCCTCCAGACCCAGACCGCCGCCGAGCGGCTCGCCGAGGCGCGCAACGGCCTCGACATCCCCATGGGCGAGCGGCTCATCGGCTTCATCGGCATCGGCGTGATGATCCTCATCGCCTGGCTGATGTCGTACGACCGCAAGCGCATCAACTGGAGGCTGGTCCTCTCCGGCTTCGGGCTGCAGGCGGTGTTCGGCCTGCTGGTGCTCAAGACGGAGCTCGGCCGCACGATCTTCCAGCGCATCGGCGATCTCATCACCAGCCTGCTCGGGTTCCAGGAGCAGGGCGCGCGGTTCGTGTTCGGCAACCTCGTGCAGTCGACCGTGCCGGTGACCGGCGAGGGCGTCACGGCGGGGACCGTCGCCCAGACCGGCGCGTTCTTCGCCTTCAACGTGCTGCCGACGATCATCTTCTTCTCGGCGCTCATGTCGGTGATGTACTACCTCGGCGTCATGCAGCTCATCGTGAAGGGGCTCGCGACGCTGATGCAGCGGACCCTCGGCACGTCGGGCGCCGAGACGCTGTCGGCGTCGGGGAACATCTTCCTCGGGCAGACCGAGGCGCCGCTGCTCATCAAGCCGTTCGTCGGCAAGATGACCCGGTCGGAACTGAACACCGTCATGATCGGCGGCTTCGCGACCGTCGCCGGCGGCGTCCTCGCCGCGTACGTGGGGATGCTGTCCGGTGATTTCCCCGGTATCGCCGCGCACCTGCTCGCCGCGAGCGTGATGAACGCCCCGGCGGGACTCGCGATCTCCAAGATCCTGCTCCCCGAGACCGAGGTGCCGGAGACGGCCGCCGGCGTGAAGGCCGCGGACGCGGTCGTGGACCGTCCGCCCAACATGGGCGGCTGGCGCGCGCGGTTGCTCACGTCGGACTCGTCGGACAACAGCGTGATCGAGGCCGCGGCGAACGGTGCGGGCCAGGGCGTGCAGCTCGCGATCAACGTCGCGGCGATGCTGATGGCCTTCGTCGCCCTCGTCGCCATGCTCAACGCCATGCTCGGTGGCCTCGGCGGACTCATCGGGATCGACGGGCTCAGCCTGCAGATGATCCTCGGGTTCCTGCTCCGGCCGCTCGCCTGGGTGATGGGCGTGCCGTGGGCCGACACCGCGTACGTCGGCAGCCTCGTGGGCATGAAGGTCTCGCTCAACGAGTTCGTCGCGTACGCACAGTTCGCGAGCGACTTGAACGGCGCGCAGGTGCTCAACCCGCGGAGCGCGATCATCCTCACCTACGCGCTGCTCGGGTTCGCCAACTTCTCGTCGATCGCCATCCAGATCGGCGGGATCGGCGGTCTGGCGCCGGAGCGGCGGAAGGACATCGCGGCGCTGGGGCTGCGGGCGATGATCGCGGGCAATCTCGCGGCGTTCATCTCGGCGTGCATCGCGGGCATGCTGGCATAGGCACCGAGACGCCGGCCGGGCGGGCAAGCAGGAGGGGGGCGAGACCATGTGGCCTCGCCCCCCTCCGCCATCCGCCATCCGTCATCTCACCCGAACGGCTTCTCCAGGCTCTCCGACTGCGGCGTGAACAGCTCGGCTCCCGCCGCGGTGATCACCATGTCGTCCTCGAGCCGGATGCCGAATTCGCCCGGGATGTAGATGCCGGGCTCGTCCGAGAACACCATCCCCGGGGCGAGCGGCAGCTTGTTGCCCCGCACGAGATACGGCCACTCATGGCCGTCCATCCCCATGCCATGGCCCACACGGTGCGAGAAGTACTTGTAGTCGGGGCCGAAGCCGGCGTCGACGATCACCTTCCGCGCCGCGGCATCCACCATCTCGCACGCGACGCCGGGCTTGGCGGCCGCGAGCGCCGCGCTCTGCGCGCGATGCTCGATCTCGAACACGTCCTTCATCCGCTGCGTCGCCTTGCCGAGCACGAACGTGCGGGAGATGTCGGAGCTGTACCCTTCCACCTTGCAGCCGCCGTCGATGAGGAGGATGCTGCCTTCACGCACGACCTGCGGCGTGGCCGAGCCGTGCGGGAGCGCAGCGTACTTGCCCACCTGCACGCCCGCCGATCCCGAGTAGCCGAGCTGCGTGTGGGCGAGTGAGACGAGCCGCGCGAAGTCGCCCTGCGTCATCCCTTCCTTGAGCGACCGGTACGCGGCCTCGTACGCCTTGAGCGTGACCGCGCTCGCGTGGCGCATGAGCGCGAGCTCGTGCGCGTCCTTCACCATGCGGCAGCCTGCGGTGACCGGCGTGCCATCGGTGAGCGTCACCGCCGCGATCCTCGAGGTGCCGTTGCTGAACTGCCAGCGCACCGTCTCCTCGACGGCGATCCGCGCGGTCGTGAGCCCGCGCGATCGCAGTCCGTTGGCGATGAGCGCGTACGGATCCTCATCCTCCTCCCACGCATACACATCCGCGCCGCCCGCCATCGGACCGAGCGCGACCTGCTCCATCGCGCGCTCCTCCTCGAACTTCGGCGTGACGAGGAACGGCCGGCCGGTGACGGGGATGAAGGCCGCGAGCAACCGCTCGCTGAGCCCCCAGCCGATGCCGGTGAAGTAGACCATGGAGGTGCCGCCGGTGAGCATCAGGGCATCGATGCCCTGGTCGCGCATCAGGCGCCTGGCCTTCTCCAATCGCCCCTGCCTTTCGGCGACGGAGATCGGAACGACCCCATCGCGCATCGGCCGCAGCGCGCGGATGGCAGGCGGCATGTCGGACGCACCCTGCTGCGGGGCATCGTGGTCGTCCTGCGCGGCGCCTGACGTCGCCCCGAGCGCGACAGCGGCGCCGAGCGTGGCGGAGGCAGTGAGGAAGTCGCGGCGAGTGGTCATCGAACGGTGCGTTGGGTTGTGAGTGGTGTGGCGGTGAACGCGGGCGATGCAGGAGAACATGGCACCAACCCGCCCGCCCCGCCTCGAGCAGCTGTCGTCTGTCGTCGGCCATCTGCCATCTGCCACCTCACATCAGAACACCCGCAACGCGAAGTACCGCTTCGGATCCTTCCGGAAGTCCAGGATCAGCGCCCGCAGGTCGATCAGCAGCGAATCCGAGTTCCGGTACAGCGACTGGTCGTTGATGAGCAGGCCGAGCGACCCTTCGCCGCGGTTGACCTTGCCCATCACCGAGTCCGACTTGGCGATCACGCCGCGCAAGTTCGACTCGCTCTGCTGCAGCGCGATGGTGAGGTCGTTGATCCGCGCGCTCGCCGCGCGGAGATTCGCCGTCGCGAGCTCGGTCGCCTTGACGATGTTCGCGATCTCGCCCGTGCTGGTCGCGGAGTCGACCCGCCCGGTGGTGCTGCGGATGGCCTCGGCCGTGCGCGCGAGGTCGGTCACGCTCGACCGCACATGCACGGCGATCGAGTCGAGGTTGCGGGACTGCGTGCGCACCGCGGCCGCGAGGTCGCGGCTCAAGGTGGAGAAGTTGCGGATGCTCGACCGCAGTTCGCGCGCCGCGCTGTCGTCGAACGCGGTGCGCACCCGCTCGGCGACGCTCGCCACGTTGCCGGCGATGCCGCCGGCCACCGTCGTGAGCTGCGCGATGTCGGGGAGCACGGCGCCGGGCAGCGCCTGCGCCGGCGCTCCGACGGTGTCAGCGAGCTGCGCCCGCACGTCACGGATGTCCGGCGAGCCGACGCGCGCCGTGACCAGCGCCTGCCATTCCCCGAACAGCGACGACGACTGGATGAGCACCACCGGGTCGTTGGGGAGCGTGATCCCCTCGTCGAGGTCCATCTCCACGACGACCCAGCCGTGGGCCACCAGCTCGATCCGCCGGACGGTCCCCGCGCGCACGCCGCGGATCACCACCGCATTGCCGACCTGCATGTTCCCCACATCGCGGAACCGCGCGCTGATCCCCGTGCGCTTCTCGCCGATGTCGGTCTGCTGGAGGAACAGCGTCGCCGCGACCACGCCGATCACCGTGAGCACGATCGCGAGGCCGACGAGCCAATCGTTGGAATGAGACTTCTTCACCTTGCCCTCCCGAGGAGCCAGACCATCGCCCAGAAGGCGTCGAGCACGAGGATCATCACCGCCGACTGCACCACCGCGCTCGTCGCCGAATCGCCGACGCCTTGCGCACCACCGCGCGCGCGCAACCCGTTGGTGCAGCCGAGCACCGAGACCGCGAACCCGAAGCTCGCGGACTTCACCAGGCCGTACCGGACATCGAAGTGGTCGAAGAACAGCCGCGCGCCCTTCATGAATTCCATCGACGACAGGTCGAGCAGCGAGAGCGACGCGGCCCACCCCGCGCCGAGCCCCACGAACATCGCCACGCCCACGACCACGGGGAACATGATGACCGCCGCGAGCACGCGCGGCACCACGAGATACGCGATCGGGTCGAACGAGAGCGTCTCCAGCGCATCGACCTGCTCGGTCACGCGCATCGTGCCGAGCTCGGCGGCGATGTTCGCCCCCACCCGTCCCGCGAGCGCGAGCCCCGTGAGCACGGGCGCGAGCTCCATCATCACCGTCTTCTGCACCAGCGTGCCCACGAGATAGCGCGGCACCGCCCCGGTGAAGCTGTAGCTCGCGAGGAGCGCGAGCACCACACCGGTGAACAGCGCGATGAGGATGCCGATGGGAAGCGAATCGACGCCGAGCTTCCGCGCCTGCTGCGTGAAGTTCGGCCCCCAGGTCTTGATGTCGCGCGACGACCGGACCGCCTCGACCGTGAGCTTCCCGGCCTCGCCGAACGACTCCAGCGCCTCGCGGACGACCCGCCCGATGGTCTCGATCACACCCCAACTTACGGCCCGCGGCCCGCCTCCCCTAGAGGGTTCGCCTCACGCCGGCGTCGGGTGTCCCCGGCCCGTGGCGCATATCGGTTATGTTTCGGGTCATTTTCCTGCCGCGATCGCTGGAGCTCCGTCTGGGCAAGCTCGTCGTGTTGATGGTCACCGCGTTCATGGACATGGTGGGGCTCCTCATGGTGCTCCCCCTGCTCCCGTTCTACGCGAAGCGCTTCGTGGGGCACGGGCCGCTGTGGACGCTCCTCGACTCCGTCGGGCTGGGCGGCGAGGGCACGGTGATCGCGCTGATGGTGTCGAGCTTCGCCGTCGCGCAGCTCATCAGCGCGCCCATGTGGGGCCGCGTGTCGGACCGGCTCGGGCGCCGCCCCGCGCTCCTCGTCGGCATG
The DNA here is from genome assembly GCA_964464585.1 of uncultured Gemmatimonas sp. Classification (GTDB taxonomy): domain Bacteria; phylum Gemmatimonadota; class Gemmatimonadetes; order Gemmatimonadales; family Gemmatimonadaceae; genus Pseudogemmatithrix. The sequence goes on from CAYXGS010000005.1 coordinate 72,424, forward strand.
GCCGCGAGCGGACTCGCGTATCTCATCTTCGCCTTCTCCAACTCGCTCGAGCTCCTCTTCTTCTCGCGGCTCGTGCAGGGCGCGGGCGGCGGCACGGTCGGCGTCATCCAGGCCTACGTGGCCGACGCGACCGAGCCCAAGGACCGCGCCAAGACGCTCGGCTGGCTCTCCGCCGCGACCAATGCTGGCGTCGCCATCGGCCCGGTGATCGGCTCCTCGGCCGCGCACCTCGGGCACGCCGCGCCCGGCATCCTCGCCGCGCTGCTCACCGTCGTGACCATGGGCTTCGCGTTCCGGTTCCTCGTCGAGAGCAACGAACGCGTCGGCGCCAAGACGGGCGAGCATCCCGCGGTGCGCAAGTCGAGCGTCGCCCTCAAGCGCGTGCTCTCGCATCCGGGTGACCCGGCCTCGCGGCTGATCTGGATGTACGCCGTCGGCATGGGCGCCTTCCAGGGCATGACCGCGATCCTCGCGCTGTTCCTCTTCGACCGCCACGGGATCGACGAGACGCGGATCGGATGGGTGTTCGCGTACATCGGGGTGCTCTCGGTGGTGACGCGCGCGCTGTTCCTCGGCCCCGCGGTCGACAAGTATCGCGAGCCGCGGCTCTCGCGGTACGGACAGGCGCTGCTCGCGCTCGGACTCTTCGCGCTGCCGTTCACGACCAACTATGTCTCGCTCGCGCTCGCGGTGTTCCTCATCCCGCTCGGGACGGCGTTCACGTTCCCCTGTGTGACCGGGATGCTGTCGCAGGTGATCCCGAACCACGAGCGCGGGTTGTACATGGGCGTGCAGCAGACCTTCGGCGGGCTCGCGCGCGTGATCGGCCCCATCTGGGCCGGGTTCGCGTTCGACTACTTGGGGCACGGCGTGCCGTTCTTCACCGGCGCGGCGCTCGCGGCGGCGACGATCCTGCTCGGCGTGGGGATCGAGCACCACATCCCGCCGCACCCCGCACCGAAGCCCGCCACCTAGCGCGGCGCCCGTCGGGCGCGTGCAGCCGTGCCTTCTCAGCGCGTGACGGGCGCCAGCGCGATCACCGCGATCAACGCCCCGAGCCGCTCCACATCCCGCAGGTCGAGCAGCTCACCCGGCGCGTGGCTGTAGCGCCCCGGCCACGCGAGCGGCATGTTCGGCGCGCCGTAGAACACGAATGCAGTCCCGTCGGTGCCGCCCTGCGTGATCCCCACCTGTAGCGGGATGCCCGCCGCGCGCGCGAGCCGCTCCACCGCCGCGCGCGCCGCGGGCGGCCACATGCTCTGCGACTCGATCCCGCGCAGCACCGGCCCCGCGCCGACCCGCGCGTACGCGAAGTGCGGTGACTCGAGCGGTGTGTCCGAACTCACGAAGGTGTCGATGCTGTGCACGCCGCGCACGTTCGTGCCCAGTCGCGCGGCGAGCGCGGCGGCGCCGTTGAGCCCGATCTCCTCCTCGACCGACCAGACGAAGAGCACCCGGCGCGTCAGCTTCGCGGGATCGATGGACTCCACGGCGCGCAGCAGGGCAAGACTCCCGGCACGATCATCCATCGCGCGGCCCGTGAAACGCGTCGCACCCAGGCGCACGGCATCCTTGAACGCACTCACCGTCGCGCCCACCCGCACCCCGTGCGCGATGAGCGCGGCCGAGTCGAGGCCGAACCACGCGGTCATGCGCTCTGGGCGGCGGCCGTGCGGCTCGGCGCGCGGGACGAAGATGCCGCTGATCGAGGGCGCGGCGGTGCTGTCGATCGCGCGCGGCAGATGCAGGAGGGCGGGCTGGCCCTCCCACGCGGACGCGACCGGCCCGCCGCGCGCGCGCAGCGTGACCACGCCGTCGGACGCGATCGCCGTGACGTCCCATCCCACCTCGTCGAGATGCGCCATGATGACGAGCGTGTCGCGTTCGGGGCCCGCCGCGACGATGAGATTCCCTGCGGCGTCGACCTCCGCGCGTGCGCGGGCCCACGGCGGGAGCAGCCCCTGCACGGCCTCCCGCACGCGCCACTCCGCGGTGGAGACTCCGGGAAGGTCCGCGAGCTGCTTGAGTCGCGCGGCGGTCGCCGCGAGTGCGTCCGCGGTGCGCGGCACCTCGCGAACCGTCGGCTCGGGCGCCGCGACCCACGGCGTCGCGGCGAGTGCGGCGCGATCCACGCCGGCCGCCTGCGCCACCCGCACCAGCAACGCGTCCGCATCACGCTCACCGATGGTCTCCACGAGCGTGCCCGCGTACCGCACCGCCGGGGCGATGGTGCGCACCGAGTCCACACCCGTGATGCGCGCGAGCACCGCATTGGGGCGCCCCACGCCGACGATCGTCACCTGGTCCACCGCGCCGAGCCGCGCGAGCGACGCCCCGAGGCCCGGCCATCCGAACACCGACTGCCGCGTGATGAGGAAGACCGTCTCGCCTCGCGTGACCTCGCCGCGCGAGGCGGCGACCACGGCGGCACATCCGGCGCGTGCGCCCATCCCCGCCCCGGCGACGCCGCCCGCGTAGACCCACGGCGCGATCCGGCGCTCCACCGGATCGAGCAGGCGGATGCCGAGCGCTTCGGCCTCCGCGCGCGACGAGACGCCAAGGTCGACCCAGAGGTCATCGGCCGTGACGACCGCCGTGTCGCCGCGATGCTGCGGCGCGAAGTGCCCGTTGGCGATCGCCGCAACGGCGGGAACCATGCCGCGCGCGGTATGGATGTTGACCTGCTGACCCTCGTGCGACTGATCGAAGAGCGCGTGCCCGCCGCCGCCCACGCGGTGCAGCCGCACGAAGCCGTCGTCGGTGATCTGCGAGACCGCGAAGCCGGGGCGATCGATGCCGCAGGCGATCACGCGACGCGGCACTCCGCTGCCGCGCCGCCGCATGAGGTTCCCCGCGGCGTCGCGCTGCCAGTCGGGGAGCGCCGCGGCGAGTTCCGTGAGCGCGCGCTCCTCATGACCGACCGGCGCGACCACGCGCTGCCAGCTGGCGAGGGCGCGTTGCATCGGCGTCGGCGCCTGCGCGGCGGGTGTGGTCGCCACGCCGGCGACCAGCGCGATCGTGGACAGACGGCGATACGGAAGGGAGGCGCGCATCATGGCCGACCGGTGGTAGTGACGGGATCCGCTGCCTTCATCGGCGTGCGGAGCCTGACGGTGAGTGACGACGACGGTTGGTCAGCCTTCAACCGGATGTTCGTGACGCCCGACTCGAGGTCACCGTCATCCGCACGCAAGCGCACCTCGCGCCCGACGCCGACCCCGCAGAACAGGAAGAAACCATCGAGCACCGGCGCGGACTTGTAGCGCCGCAGACTCGCCGCGGGGTTCGGCCGCGCCTGCGCGCCCGCGAACCAGTCGACGTGGACCGTCGCTTGCTGCGTGAGCGCGCCCGTGCTGTCGACGATGATGCCGAACACCGTGCCGTTCTCGAACCGCGATGCGGGCGGTTCGTGCGCACACGATGGGCCGGGGCTCTGGGGCGCGCGGACGCCGGTCGGCGCGGTGACGACGGGCGTCGCCGACTCATAGAGCACGGTCTCGCCGAGCCGCACGCTCGACACCTCGCCGCCGGTCCGTGCCACCGTGCCCACCGAGACACGCTGCACCTGCGTACCCGGCGAACGCGCCCCCATGTCCTCGTGGACCGCGGTCGCTCGAGGCAATCGGAGCACCCATCGAGGCATGATCCACACGCCGGTCGGCAGGCGATGGAAGTCGACCGAGCCGCCACCGCCCGCCGTCGCGAGCTCGGGACGCAATTCGAGATACTGGAAGTCGAAGCGCCGCAGCTCGGTCGTCGCGCGATCGAGCCAGAGCGTCCCGGCGATCGGCACGATGCCGGGCCGACGGCGCGCCGGCGTCACCGCGATCCCGATCCACTCCGGATGCGGCGAGCGCCGAGTCGGCGCGAGCGCGAAGCAGTACTCGGCGACGAACTGCTCCGAGAGCAGCGTCGCGGCGTCGGGCGCGCGGAACTCGAGGAACGTGCCGTCGTCGCGGACGAATCCCTCGCGCGCGATGACGCGCGGGTCGACGCTCGCGAACGGCCGGTCGGTGGCGCCGGTCATCAGGGTGTCGAGCATCACCGCGAGCACCTGCCCGTCGAGCGACTCGATCTGACGGAAGCGGCGTGCGACCGAGGTGACGCGTCCGTCCGGGGACTCGAGCAGCGTGGCGGCGAGCGCGACCCGGGCCTGACCGAGCAGCGCACCCACGAGCGCGCCCGAGTCATCGGTGACGTTGCACTGCCGGTTGGCGTCCACGATCACGCGGGGCAGCGTGAGGCTCACGGCCTCCAGCACGTGACGGCCCTCGACCGATCCGCCGAGGGCGACGACGAACGTGCCGAACACGGTGGGCCTGAACCCGATGCGGAGCCCGCGCAACTGGAAGCGTCCGGCGCGGGGGAGCCGGAGCGTGTACGCCCCGTCGCGGCCCGTGAGCGCGCGAGCGCGCACGGTGGGAGCGTCGAGCATCATCGCCTCGACCACCACGCCGGTCGCCGGCGTCGCGCTGTCCGGCAGGAGCACCACGCCACGCGCCGTCTGCGCGTGGGCGGGCCGTGGTGGGCCGACGAGTGCGAGTGCAGCGAGGACTGCCAGGACCCGACATGATGCCATGCGGTAACCTTGCGCCAGCACAGCGCCTGTCAACCCACCCGCACGCCCACCGGCACGGCGCCGACCAACGCCCGAGTCGCGGGGTGTGTCGCGTCGAAGAGCACCGACGCGGTCGTACCGGTCTCCACGATGCGCCCCTGTTCCATCACGGCCACGCGGTCCGCGATCCGCGCCACCGCGGCGACATCGTGCGAGATCAGCAGCATCGCGAGGCCCCGCGTCTCGCGCAGCCGCGCGAAGAGGTCGAGCAGCCGCGCGCGCGTCGGCGGATCGACCGACGACACGGGCTCGTCGCAGACGAGGAGCCGTGGCCCGCACGCGAGCGCGCGCGCGAGCGCCACGCGCTGCCGCTGTCCGCTCGAGAGCTCGCGCGGGCGCGCCGTCGCCGCGTGCGACGGGAGCTCGAGCTCGTCGAGCAGCGCCCTCGCGCGCCGCCGCGCCTCGCGCTCGTCGCAGATGCCGTGCACCACGAGCCCCTCGCTCACCAGCGTCTCGCAGTCCAGATGCGCCGAGAGCGATGCGCCGGCGTCCTGCGACATGAACTGCAGGTGCCGCCGCAACTGGCGCAGTGGCTCCTTGGGGAGTCGCTGGAGATCCGTGCCGTCGAACCGCAGCGACTCGGCGCGTGAGTCGATCAACCGCAGGATCGCGAGTGCGAGCGACGTCTTGCCCGACCCCGAGGCGCCGACGACGCCGAGGGTCTCGCCGGCGCGAAGGGTGAGCGAGACGGACTCGACGGCCGGCACCGCTGCGAGGGATCGGAAGCCGCGACGGCGCTCGGGATAGGTCACCGAGAGATCCCGCACGTCGAGCAGCGGCGCCGATGCGTCCGAGCCGCGAGGCTCGTGCGCCGCTCGCGACCTACGCGCTGCCGGCACGGATTCCAGCGTCAGCGGCAGTCGCGCCGCGACCAGCGACCGCGCCGCCTCGGATCGTGGCCGTGCGAGCACCTCGGCCGTCGCGCCCTCCTCCACGATCCGCCCGCCGTCGAGCACGAGCACACGCTCGCACCGCTCCCCGACGATCTCGAGATCGTGCGAGATCAGCACGAGCGCCGTGCCGGACGCCGCACGCAGCTCGTCGAGCAGATCGAGCATCTGCGCCTGTCGCACCGGATCGAGCGCGGTGGTGGGCTCGTCGGCGATGAGGACCAGCGGGTCGAGCATCAGCGGCATCGCGAGCAGCAGCCGCTGCCGCATGCCGCCGGAGAGCTCGTGCGGGTAGCGTCGCGCGCCGGCGACGCCACCGCCGATCCCCACGCGCTCGAGCATCGCCACCGCGCGATCCATCGCCTCGCGTCGCGGCGCGAGCCCATGCGCGAGCACCGCCTCGGCGAGCTGGTCGCCGATCGTCATCGACGGGTTGAGCGCCGTGATCGGTTCCTGGAACACCATCGCGATCCGCCGGCCCCGGACGGCGCGCAGCGCCTCGCCGTCGAGCGACGCGAGGTCCGTGCCGTCGAGTTTCACGCTCGCGCCCGCGTCGATCCGCGTCGCGGCAGGGAGCAACCGCATGAGCGCGAGGCCGAGCGTGCTCTTCCCCGCCCCCGACGCGCCGACGACCCCGACGCTGCGGCCGGCCGCGACGTCGAAGCGCACATCATGGAGCAACCGGTGCGTGCCGGCCGTCACGCCGAGCGAGCGGACCTCCAGCACAGGCGCGGTCATCGCCGTTCGACGCGGTCGGTGAACCGCTCGGCGATCACGTTCGTGACGAGCACCGTCGTGACGATCGCGAGCGTGGGGAAGAACACGAGCCACCACCGCGCGATCACGCGCCCCTCGGCCTCGAGGATGATGTTGCCCCAGCTCGGATGCGGTGGGCCGACGCCGAGCCCGAGGAACGAGAGGCCGGCTTCGAGCGGGATGGCGGCGGCGAGCGCGATGGTGGCGGCGACGCCGATGGTGGGGAGCAAGGCGGGCAGCAAGTGCATGCGAACGAGACGCAGTGCGGGCACGCCGAGCGCACGCGCACCGCGGATGCCGTCGCTCGTGAGCAGCCGATGCGTCTCGTGGCGGACCAGGCGCGCGGTCGTCATCCATCCGGTCATGCCGAGAACGAGCGCCAGCATGGCGGGCGTGAGCTGTCCGAGCGCTGCGACAGCGGTGAGCAGGAGGAGCAGGCGCGGGACCGCCATCGCCGCGTCCGTGGCGCGCATGAGCAGGTCGTCGGTCCATCGGCCGCCGAGCGCGGCGGTGAGGCCGATGAGCGTCCCGAGGAGGACGGAGACCGAGACCGCGAGGGCCGCGATGCCTAGCGAAAGTCGCGCCCCGACGAGCATGCGGCTCAGGACGTCGCGCGAGATCGGGTCGGTGCCGAACGGGTGCGACCATGACGGAGGGAGCAGCGCGAGCCCGACCGGATCCGGTTGCGCGAGCGGATCGTACGGTGCGAGCAACGGCCCGACGATCGCGAGCGTGGCGAGCGTCCCGAGTGCCAGCACCGGCCCCTTCCACGTCGCGTTCACGAGCGCCGCCGGGGATCGGCCCACGCGACCGCGAGGTCGGCGAGCACCGTGCCCGCGACGACGGCGAGGCTGGTGACGAGCACCGCGCCGCCGACGAGCGGATAGTCGCGGCGCACGACGGCGTCGACGACCACGCGGCCCATCCCCGGCCAGGCGAAGACCCGCTCGACGAGGACCGCCCCGCTGACCAGCGCGGGAAAGAGGACGCCAGCGAGCGTGAGGACCGGGACGAGCGAGTTCCGGAGCGCGTGCCTCGTGAGGATGCGCATCTCCGCGACGCCCTTCGCGCGCGCGGCGCGCACGAAGTCCGCCTCGACCACGCCGAGGATCGCCCGCCGTTGGTGCCGCGCGACCACCGCCGTGACGATGATCGCGAGCGTGGCGGCGGGCAGCACGAGGTGGTGCACGACATCGAGCAGGCCCGCCAGTCCGCGCGGCGCGAAGTCGCTCTCCATGCCCGTGACCGGGAAGACGCCCCACGCGACCGCCGGGCCGGCGACGAGCAGGAGCGCGAGCACGAACTCGGGGACACTCAGGGCGACGAGCGCGAACCGGCCCACGGTGCGCGTCGCGAACGTGTCGCCTCGCCAGCCCTGCCACGCACCGATGGCGATGCCGAGGAGTCCCCCGATCACGAGCGCGGTGCCCATCAGCAGCAGCGTCGGCGGCACCGCCTCGGCGAGTACGCGCGCGACCGGTTGACTGCGGGAGAAGGACCAGCCGAGCTCACCGCGCGCGAGATTCCCGGCGAAACGCAGGTATTGCTCGGCGATCGGACGGTCGACGCCGTGGAGGCGGCGCATCCGGTCGCGCATCTCGACGCTCACGTTCTCGTTCTCCAGCGACGCGGCGAACGGGTCGCCCGGCGCGAGGCGGATGAGCGCGAAACAGAACGTCACGACGAGCGCGACGACCGTCGCGCCCTGCCCCGCGCGGGAGAGGAGGACGCGGATCACCGCCCGGCCACGTCAGGGCGCAGCCGGTGCCGCGTCGCGCGGGAGGCGCTGGGTGGGATCGATCGACCACTCGCCGAGGGTCAGCCACCATGCGTCCGGACGCCACGCGGGCATCACGATGCGACGGTGGACGGCGGAGACGTTGCGCAGCTCGAAGAGCCAGATGGCGGCCGCATCGTCGATGACCTGCTGGTAGGCGCGCCGCAGGTGTGCCTTGCTCGCGACGGGATCCATCGCGCTCAACCCCGCCTCGACCGCAGCATCGAACGTCGCATCGGCGTAGTGCCACGGGTTCTGCGTGCCGCCACCGGTGATCGCCGGGCTGGCCCACGATCCGCGCAAGCCGCTCGGACTCGGCGTCGTGCGAGTCGCGCCCAGCACGGCGTCGAACCGCCCGTCCGTCTGCGCGCTGAGGAAGACAGGGAAATCCAGTCGTTCGATCCGCATGGCGACGCCGACGGCCCGCAACTGTTCCTGCACCAGCACGGCGACGCGTTCGCGGATCCGGCTCGTCGTGGGGACGATCACCGTGAAGGCGAGCGGTCGCCCGTCACGCCGGCGCACGCCGTCCGGCCCGCGATCACGCCACCCGAGCGAATCGAGCATCGCCTCGGCGGCGCCGCGATCGTACGGGATCTGACGCAGGGTCGTATCGGCGCTCGACTGCGCCCGGACGAACGGTCCGAGGCTGGGAAGCGCCAGGGTGTCGAAGACGGCCTTCACGATCGTCGCGCGGTCGACTGCGAGTGTGAGCGCGCGCCGGAGTCCGACATCGGCGAACAGCGCGTGGGGACGTGCAGGCGATCCCGGGTCCCGCGAGTTGAACGCCAGGAAGGCATAGTCGAAGCTCGGCGAGCTCACCAGACGCAGGTGCGGCTGCGTGGCCAGGTCCGGGATCTCCGGCGGTGGGACGGGATCCCAGACATCGGTGTCGCCGGTCTTCATCCGCGCCAGACCGGTCGCCGGATCCGGCGCGATACTGAACAGGACGCGATCGAGACGGGGGCGGCCGCGATAGTGACCGTCGACGGCCGCGAGCTCGAGCCGAACCCCGCGTTCCCACCGCACGAACCGGAATCGTCCGCTCCCGATGGGCGCGTTCGCCGCCTCGCTCGCCCGCAGCCCGCCGCTCGGGATCGCACCATAGACGTGCGCGGGCAGCGGCACGACGAGCGTGGCCGAGTAGAACTGTTCCGGCGATCGGCCGGCGAAGCGCACCTCTGCTTGCACGGAGTCGAGGGCGACGATCGACTCGATGCCGGCCGTGGCCGCGGTGAGGGACGAGGCGTTGCCGGTGTCGCGGATCGCCGCGAGGCCGAAGACGAGATCCTCCGCTCGCACCGGTGTGCCGTCGTGCCACGTGGCCGACGGATCGAGCTCGAAGGTGATGGCGAGCGAGTCGGCGCTCCAGCGCCAGCGCCGCGCGAGGCGTGGCTCGAATCCCGCGTCACCCACCGTGTTCAGCGACGGACCGATGTCGGCGAGCCGATCGAAGAGCAGCTCGGAGACGATCCGGCCTTGGACGCCCTCCACGAGCGGGATGAGGAGGGCATCGGCGTCGGCGGGCGTTCCGATGATGACCGTGCCGCCGTTGCGCGCGGCGATGCCATCCCCACCGCAGGAGAGGACGAGGAGGCACCCGAGGGCGGCAAGCGGACGGCGCATGGTCGGCGGACGAGGGACGGGAGTCGATGGGAGACGCGATGCCTTGCCCCGGCCCGTCTCCCGCGATGCGCACAAGATGGCGCGCCGCGCCACCCCTCGCCATCCGTCGGCGCGCCTAGGCGGTATCGAGCGTTGCGGCAATCCGCGTCAGCAGCCGATCGAGCTTGTCGACCTCCGCGCTCGCGCCGAGCCGAACGAACACCCCGCGCGCCCGCTGCGCGAGATCGCGCGCCGACTCGAGGTGACCGCGCCGGAGCGAGAGCAGCGCGAGGTCGCGTTGCGTGCTGGCGAGCAACAGGGGCCGTTCGTATGACTCGGCCCGCTCGATCACCTCGTTCAACAGCGCGGACGCCTCATCGACCTGCCCCGAGGCGGCGAGCGCATTGGCGAGGATCCGTTGGTCCTCGGTCATCCGCACGTGATCATTGAGGCCGCGATGCACCTCTATCGCGAGTCGCGCCTCGCGGATCGCGAGCTCCGCGTCACCCCCACCGATCGTGCGGATCTCGGCACGGCCCGCGAGCGCCTGGGCGCGCAGGCTCGCGTCGTCGGCCGATGTCGCCTCGCGGACCGCATCATCCGCCGAGCGGAGCGCATCGAAGAGCTTGCCCTGGTCGCGGTACGCGATCCCGAGATTGTGGTGCGCCTCCGCGACGCCCTGATCGTGCCGCGCACGCCGGAACGCGCCGACGGCCGTCGTGTGCGATCCGATCGCGCGGCCGTACTCGCCCTGCATGCTCGCGATGATCCCCAGGTTGTTCGCGGCGCGTCCCACCGTCGCGAGGTCGCCCTCGAGCATCGCCTCCTCCTGCGCGCGCGCGAAGTAGTGGATCGCCTCGCTGATGCCTCCGCGTTCGAGTGCGATCGCGCCGCTCACGTTCAGCGCGCGCACCTCGACCGTGCGGTCGCCGATCGTCCGCGACCGCATGAGGGCGCTGAGCGCCCACGCCGAGGCAGCATCCATCTGTCCGAGCCGCGCATGGCCGATGGCCTTGAGCAGCAGCAGCGTCGGGGAGCGTTCGAGGTCGGCGCGGCTGAGCGCCGCGAGATACTCGAGGAGCTCCGCGTACCGTCCCGCGTTCGCGTGCTTCTGCGCCTCGTGGAGCGGACGGAGCGAGCGGCGCATCTCGGCGCCGAACTCCTGGTCCCACTCGAACGATGCCAGCCGCCGCAGTTCGTGCTCGGCTCCCATGCTCGTAAAGATGGCCTTCGCCTCCCGCGCGGCAACTCGCGCCTCAGGACCCCGATCCATCCGGTGGAGCAGCACGGCGAGATCCCGCGAGGCCTCCGCGACCAGCTGCGGCCGCCCGAGTGCCGAGGCCTGCACGATGACCTCACGCAACTGTTGCTCGGCGTCCTGCGGCTTGCCTTCGAGCGCGAGGACGGCGGCGACGATCCGCAGGTCGTTCGCGACCTGGACCGGATCGCCGAGCCCACGGTGGACGGCGAGCGCCTCACGCGCTTCCATTCCCGCGAGCTCGACCTCGCCGCGTTCGAGCCTGATCTCCGCCCGTCCGCACAGGACGAGCCCCTGGAGATTCTGGTCACCCGCCGCGGTGGCCGCCTCCGACGCCCGCAGCGCGGCGGCGAGCGCGCCATCGAGGTCGCCCAGCTCCCGCTTGGTGATCCCGAGGTTGTGTTGGCACTCGGCCACGCCCACCGGCAGCCCGGCCGCCTCGTAGGCCGCCAGTGCCATCGCGTACGACGAGAGCGCCTCCGCGTGCCGGCCCTGGATGTTCGCGACGATGCCGATGTTGTTCGCGCACCGGCCGATCGCAGCGAGATCATCGTCACGGCTTGCGGCGATGAGCCCCTGCGTGAAGAAGTCCGCGCCCTCCTCGGGTCGACCCTGGACCAGGGCGATCGCGCCCCGCGCATTCAGCGCTCGCCGTTCGATCGCGGCATCACCCGCGGTGCGAGCGACGCTCAGGGCGTGTTCCACCCAGCGCAGCCCCTCGACGTTCCGCCCGAGTCGCGCATGCGCGGTGCCGTACACGAGCGAGAGCTGGGGAGACTTCTCCACGTCGGCCGGCCAGTCGGCGAGGAGTGTCAGCACTTCGGCGTGCCGCCCATCCGCGCCAAGGCGGAGCGCGGCCTGCTGTTGCTGCGGTGAGAGCGACGAAGCGGCCATCTGCGGATGTTCCTCTGGAGGCGAAGGGTGCGGCTGGCGACAGGACCGTCGCGATCAGTACGAGACCGCGTAGTTCGAGAAATGCTGGATCGGCACCGACAACCACCAGAACGCCACGTCGATCTTCGTCGCCTGCCGGTCCCAGTCCGTCAGGTCGTCCGGCTGGTACCAGATCGCCAGCTGGTCCGGGCGGTAGCCACCGAGGTCGAGCGCCAGATAGTTGAGCGAGACCGTGGCCGGCGTCTTCGAGAACTGCGTCCCGTGCGGACCGAACCGCACGGCGGCATTCACCGGATCGATCTGCGTCCGCACCGCGACCTTGCTGCCGGCCGGGAGCGGGGCGCCGTTGGCGTCGAAGAAGGTCGCGCCCGCCGGGATCTCGAGCTTCAGGAAGTTGATCGACGATCCCTTGAAGGCGACCGTGTGCGTCGACGCGGTCCCGACGACCACGGCGAAGCTCGTGTCATACGTCGCGAGTGCCGGGGCCCAGCGCGAGAACTTGATGACCGCCGGCGCGAGCGGCGTCGCCGTCGGCGCATCGGCGAACACGGCGGTGTGCGTGACCTGCGGTCCCACATTCGGCGCGAACTGCGCCTGCTCGACGGCGGCGGGCGCGACGGTCGGTTCGGAGCACGCGCCGAACACCAGCATCGCGGCGGAGAGCAGGACACGGACAGGGCGGCGGAGGATCGGCCGAACGGACATGGTGGGATTCCTTGAGAGATGGTGTTGAACGAGACCGATCGGCGGTCCTCGCTTGCACCATCACGGAAGGCACGAACCATTCCGTCGTCGCGCGCGGCGCTTATCTCACTGCGACGCAATGCGTTGCTTCATCTTCGCATCGCGCGGAGCGATCGCACGCACATGGTCATTTCGACCATGGCAGGGCGAATACGTCCACGCCCGCTCATGAGGCCCCTCAGGCCTCGCGCGCCTCGTCCTCCGACGACGAGTCCTCGCCCGCGAGCAGACGGCGCAACCGACGCGGCGAGATCCCCAGCCGGCGCGCCGACTCCGCGCGGTTCCCGCCGCACCACTGCACCGTCGCTCTCGCGGCGGCCGTGGTGATCTCGGCCAGCGGCGCCGGGAACGGGATGGGATTCGCCGGGCTGCTCGTCGCTCGCGCGCGCGGCACGAGCTCCGACCCCAGCAGCTCGTCGGCGGGCGACATGAGCAGCGCGCGCTCCACCGCGTTCTTGAGCTCGCGCACGTTCCCCGGCCACGTGTGCGCGCTCAGCAGCTCCTTCACCTGGGGCGTCAGCACCGGCACCGGGAGCGCGTGCTCGTTGGCCAGACGGGTGAGCAGCGCCTGCGCGATGAGCAGCAGGTCGTCCCCCCGGTCGCGCAGCGGCGGCAACCGGAACGTCACGCCGCTGATGCGATAGAAGAGGTCCTCGCGGAACGTGCCGTCGCGCACGCGCTGTTCGAGGTCCTCGTTGGCCGCGGCCAGGACCCGCACGTCCACCCCGCGCGACTTGTTGCCACCCACGCGGCGGATCTGCTTGTCGTCGAGGACGCGGAGCAGCTTCGCCTGCAACGCGAGCGGCAGGCTGCTCATCTCGTCGAGGAAGAGCGTCCCGCCGTCGGCGATCTCGAACAGGCCGGGCTTGGCCGCGTGCGCACCGGTGAACGCGCCGCGCTCGTGTCCGAACAGCTCGGACTCGACGAGGTTGTCCGGGAGCGCCGAGCAGTTCACGGGCACGAACGGCCCGTCGCTGCGCGGGCTCGACGCGTGGATGGCCCGGGCGAAGAGCTCCTTGCCGGTGCCCGTCTCGCCGATGATCAGCGTGCTCGCGTTCCGGTGGCGCGCGAGCTTCGCGGCGCGCGCGATCTGCTCGCGCAGCACCGGACTCTCGCCGACGATCGCGGCGAAGGCCGACTTCGGCGCCGACATCGCGCGGCGCGCATCCGGCGCGGGCACCGCGGCACTCGCCGCCGCGAGCGCCGCGGCCACCGCGTTGCGCAGCGTCTCCACGTCGTCGGGGAGCGCGAAATAGTCGGCGGCACCCGCCTGCACGAACTGCATCGCCACGCGACGCGATGCGTCCGCGGCGACCACGAAGCACGGCGCCCGCCGAGGCAGTTCGTGCTCGTTCATCCATTGCAGCGCGTCGCGCTCCGCGCCGCCCGCGGCGAGGACGAGCGCCGCACACTGCGCCGGGAGCGCGGTGCCCGCGCGAGACGAATGCGCCTCGAGCGTGGCGTGCAGGTCGGCCGCGAGGTCCGACCAGAAGCTCTCGAACGCGTCCGAGAACTTGAGTACACAGATGGTGCTCAGGGGGTCAGCCCGCGCGACCGCGAGAGGTCGGTCCGCTCTGTGGCATATCGGCGCACCTGGGGGAGAGGGGCGGGACTGACCGGATGGGACGCTTCTGCGAGCGAACTCTCGCGACCCGAATGGTCGACTGTCGCATGTTCAGACAGAGCCAATTCTAACCCTGTCCGAGCTTTGGCGTGGACGAAATGACCACACTATCCGATCGTCACCCGGACGAAATGACATGCAAGATCAGCGCAACCCTTTGAATGACAATGCCTTACAGAACAATCGGTCCATCGGCCCCAGAAATGCATTCGTAACCCGCGCAAACCATGGCGGGCGCCTCACCGCATCCCGCCGTCCTCTCGCACCCCGCAGATCCTCGGAGCCGGGACCTTGGCGAACAGCGCGCTGCACGGCGGACCCGACCGGGAAAGGGCCCGGCCCGAGACGCCCATCGCGGAGAAGCGGGACAGTGGCGCACTCGCGTTCATGGCGCACGAGCTCCGCACACCGCTCTCGGCCATCATCGGCATGGCCGACCTGCTGCGCGACTCACAGCTCTCCGACGACCAGCGCGACATGCTCGAGATCATGGGCCGGTCCGCCGCCGCCCTCATCGAGATCGTCAACGGCGTCCTCGACCTCGAGAAGCTCGAAGCCGGGAAGCTCCAGCTCGAACAGCGCACCTTCAGCCCGGCGGATTGCATCGAGGAGTGCGTCACGCTCCTCGCCGCCTCCGCGGCCAAGAAGCACATCGACCTCGGCTACTTCGTCGATGAGAGCGTCCCCACGCTCATCCAGGGTGATCCCGTCCGCCTGCGACAGACGCTCATCAACGTCCTCGGCAATGCCCTCAAGTTCACCGAGGTTGGACAGGTGGTCCTCACCGTCACCGGCGCGCGAGGCCCCGACGACGGCTGCGAACTGCGGTTCTCCATCGCCGACTCGGGGCCGGGCATCCCGGCCGAGCAGATGGACACGATCTTCGAGCCCTACGCGCAGGCCGAGGCGTCGACCAGTCGGCGCTTCGGCGGCACCGGACTCGGCCTCCCCATCACGCAACGGCTCGTGTCGCTCATGGGGGGGAGCATCTGGATGGAGAGCGAGGTCGGATCGGGCTCGACCTTCCATTTCACGCTGCCCGCGCCGATCGACTCCGCGGCCGTCTCGCGCGCGCGGGAGCGCGTGCCGGAACTCGCGGGCCGTCGGCTGCTCGTGGTCGAGGACAATCCGGTCATCGGCATGCTCATCATCGCCATGCTCGAACGCTGGGAGATCGAAACCACGCTCGTCTCGGACCTTCCGGACGCGGTGAGCGCGCTCCGCGCAGGCGCGTTCGACGCGGCGATGGTCGACGGCGAACTCCCGGGCCTCTCCAAGCAGGCGGTCGCCCTCGCGCTGCGCAGCGTGCCCGGCCGCACGGGCTTGCCGCTCATCCTCATGACCGACCTCGGCACCCACGCGACCACCCAGGACCGTCCCGCCGAATCACCGGGGGCGCGTTTCGCCGCGTACGTCACCAAGCCGCTGCGCCCCGCGCGCCTGCGCGATGCGCTCGTCCAGGTGCTCGGCGGGGGGCCGAACGAACCGCTGCGTCCCCCGCCCACCGTGCCCTCTCGTCAACTCTCCGGCATCCGCGTCCTCGTCGCCGACGATGACGCGGGCGTGCGTTCCGTGCTCTCGCGCGCGCTGGGGGTCGCCGGCGCCGAGGTGCGTCTCGCCGAGGATGGCGCGGGTGCGCTGCGGGTGGCGGACGAATGGGACCCGGACGCGATCCTCCTCGATGCCTCCATGCCGGACATGACCGGGTACGAGGTCTGCCGCCAGCTCAAGTCCGAGATCCGCACGCGACTGACGCCGGTCATCATCATCACGGGCCACGACACGCGCGATGACCGGCAGCGCGTCCTCGAGGCCGGCGGCGACGGGTTCGTGCCCAAGCCGTTCGACCGCGCCGAGCTCTTCGCCCGCGTGCGATCGGCGGCGCGCACGAAGCAGGCGACGGCGCAGCTGGCGCGCGCCGATGCCGAGCTCGTGGTGCTCGCCCGCACCATCGAGGCGAAGGACCCTGACACCCTCGGGCACTGCGAGCGCGTCGCCGACCTCTCCGCGCGCCTCGGCGCCCGCATCGGCATGGACGAGACCGAGGTCTCGGCGCTGCGGCTCTCGGGCATCATGCACGACATCGGCAAGGCCGCCGTTCCCGAGGCGATCCTGCAGAAGCCGACGGCGCTGGACGATGACGAATGGCGGATGGTGCGCATGCATCCATCGGAAGGCGAGCGCATCTGCCGCGATGCCCCGTCGCTGCAGCCGCTGCTGCCGATCATCCGCCATCATCACGAGAAGATGGATGGCACGGGATACCCCGATGGACTCGCGGGGCACGCCATCCCGAAGGCCGCGCGCGTGCTGCAGATCTGCGATGTGTACGACGCGCTCACCACCGCGCGGCGCTACCGATGGGCGGAATCACCCGAGGGCGCGCTCGGCATCATCGAGGGGGAGGTCCAGCGCGGCTGGTGGGACCCGGTGATCTTCTCGGCGTTCCGCGAGATCGTCCGCGAGGACCTGCACGCCCGCCGCAGCACCGAGCGCGTCCGGCACTGAGTGCCGGTGGCGCCATGCGTGCGTCCGCGCGCGTCCCACCGGCGCCGGGTGCGCGGTCAGGGCGAGGCCGGGTCCCGCGCGCCGGCGCTCGCCGCGAGCCGCTCGAACTCCCCGGTGCGTCCGATCGTCGCCGGATGCCGGCTCATGCTCGCATCCTCGGTCTCGGTGATCAACCGTACGCCGCGCTCGAAGAAGATGTAGTTGTACGCCCATTGCAGCAGCACGCTGATCCGGTTGCGGAACCCGATCAGGTACGCGATGTGGAGCCCCAGCCAGAAGTACCACGCCACGTAGCCGGCGATCCGCACCTTCCCGTCGCCGAACGACGCGATGGCCTTGTGCCGTCCGATCGTCGCGAGCTCGCCCTTGTTGACGTACCTGAACGGCCTGGTCGTGCGACCGTTCACGAGCGCGAGGATGTTGGCGGCGGCCGCGAGGCCCATCTGGTTCGCTGCGGGCGCGACGCCCGGCACGTAGCGGTCGGCGTCGCGCTTGGCGGCGGCGAGGTCGCCGATCACGAAGACGCGTGGATCGCCCGGGATGGAGAGGTCCGGTCCCACGAACACGCGTCCCGTGCGGTCGAGCGGCACGTCGAGCGCCTTGCCCAGCGGCGACGCCGCGTTGCCCGCCGCCCAGAAGACCGACTGCGACGCGATCCGCTCGGAGCCCACGTCCACGCCCTGCTCGTCGATGCTGGTCACGAGCGTGTTGGTGCGCACCTCCACGCCGAGGCGCCCGAGGTCACGCGTCGCGCGCGCGGAGAGGGATTCGGGGAAGCCGGGCAGGATGCGCGGCCCGCCCTCGAGGAGGATCACCCGCACCTGCGTGGTGTCGATCCGCCGGAAGTCCGGGCGGAACGCGACCTTGCACATCTCCGGCAGCACGCCGGCGAGCTCCACGCCGGTGGGACCGCCGCCGACGATCACGAACGTGAGCAGCGCGCGGCGCGCCGCCTCGTCCTCCTCCCACTCGGCGCGCTCGAACGCGAGGAGGAACCGCTTGCGGATGCGCCGCGCATCCTCGACGCTCTTGAGTCCCGGCGCCCATTTCTCCCACTCGGGATGCCCGAAGTAGGCGTGGCGCGTCCCCGTCGCGACGATGAGATAGTCGTAGTGGATGGGGTCGACCTCGCCCTTCACGATGACGGCGCGCGCACGCCGGTCGATCCGCTCCACGGTGCCGAGCAGCGTGGTGACGTTCCGCTGCTTGCGCAGGATCCAGCGGATGGGCGCCGTGATGTCGCTCGGCGCCAGGGCCGTGGTCGCCACCTGGTACAGCAGCGGCTGGAAGAGATGGTGATTGGTGCGGTCGATGAGGAGGACCTCCACGTCGGCGCGGCGGAACGCCTGCGCGGCGCTCAGCCCGCCGAACCCGCCTCCGATGATCACCACGCGCGTCCGTGCCATTCGGCTCACTCGGTGCTACCGCGGGACGATCCCCGCGGAGAGAAGATTGACCAGCACGCGCATCCCGCCCGGCACGCCGGCCGGCACCTGCCGGAAGAGCGCGAGCGTCGTGTAGACGTAGCGGCCCTTGCCCAGCGTGGCCTCGAGGATGGCGCCCCGATTGTCGGCCTCGCCGGGGTCGTGCATCGCGAGCGGCGTGCGGTACCGCGGGTCGATGGTCGTCGGCATGTAGAGCGCGCGTTCCTGCACCCACTCCCGCCAATCGTCGGCCGTGATCCGGTTGGGCCACGTGAGAAGACGGCTCGCGGGGTCGAGCACCTGCACCGGCGCATCCTCGATGGTCACCCGGGCCGCCGGGCGCGTGTGGTCCACGGGGAACGGCATCATCCCGGGGCGCGCCATCTCGAGTTGCCCGTACTGCACCACCAGCGTGCCGCCGTCCCTGACCCATTGCAGCAAACGCGGATTCTGCGTGGCGAGTTCCGGGTTCGCCTCGTACGCGCGCGGCCCGATGACGACGGTGGTGTATCGCGCGAGATCGACCAGCGGCAGCTCGTCCGCGGCGAGCACCGTCAGGGGGATGCCGATCCCGCGCAGCGCGGGCGCGATCACGTCCGACACCCCGGTCACGTAGGCGACCGCGAGCGTGCGCGGCACGGTGACGGACACGGCCTGCAGGTAGAGCGCCGAACTGCGGAAGAGGCGGATGGGCCGGATGTGCGGATAGAGCACCTCGCGGAATCCCTCCGCGTAGACCGTGCCCTCGGACGCCGCGCCGACCCCGAACTCATGGCGCC
The DNA here is from genome assembly GCA_964464585.1 of uncultured Gemmatimonas sp. GTDB lineage: Bacteria > Gemmatimonadota > Gemmatimonadetes > Gemmatimonadales > Gemmatimonadaceae > Pseudogemmatithrix. The sequence goes on from CAYXGS010000005.1 coordinate 91,301, forward strand.
CGGGAGCCAGCGTGCCCTGCACGCGGATGAACAGCTCCTTCACCTCGCGCGGGGCGAGCACGAGCGTGTCCGGCGCGCCCGAGATCCGCACGCCCACCGGCAGCAGGAACCGCAGCGCCAGGCGCCGCTCGCGATCGGTGTGCGACCGCACGGTGAGGCGGATCCGCCGGTCGATCGGCGTGTTCGCGCGCACCCATTCGAGTCCGCGATCGAGTTCGAGCGTGATGGGCGGCACGCCGCCTGCGGGATGCCGCTGTTCGCCCATCACCGGGTCGGCGAAACGGTGCGTGATCTCGCCGGCATCGAACGACGTCGTCGCCCCCGCGATCCGCATCGCCACCCGCACCGCGCTGATCCGGCGCACGTCCTCGGCCAGCGAGACGCTCGGCACGAGGGTCGTGGCAGGCCCGTAGGAGACGAGCGCCACACCGTCCTCGGGTGACCGCGTATCGGTGAACATCGCGTTCTGCCGGCCCCCGAGCCACCAGGGCCGGTGGTCGACGAGGCCGATCACGCTGCGCGTGACCGCGATCGACGAATCCGGCGCGATCTCGACTTGCGGCGAGATGCCGCGCGCCCCGTTCATGCTGACCGCGTAGAGCACGACGGGCGCACGCCCACGATTGTGCACCGTGACGGTGACGGGCATCGAGTCGGCGAACGCGAGCAGTTCGCCCGGCGCGGTCACGTCGATGACCACCCCCGCCGCCTCGAGCAGCGCGCCGCGCGCGCGGTCGAGCATCCGGTCGATCGACGCATCGAGCTCGAGATCGTCGTGCGAGCAGGGCTGACGCTGCCGCGGGATGAGCGCGCAGCGCGGCGCATCGAGCCGCGTCGCCTCGAGCAGGCCGACGATCCGCGCGAGCGAGTCGACGACCAGGTCCGGCCGACGCAGGTCGAGCGCGCGCTGCACCGCGTCGGCCACGCGCACCGCCTGCTGCAGCAGCGCCGCCGATCCCTCGCGCAGTCCTTCGAGGTGCGCCGCACTGGTGTCGATCCCGTCGAAGAGCGTGCGTTCGTCGGTCGCCGGCGTCCCCGCGTTCACGCGCGTCGCCTCGCGCGCGAGGCGAGAAAGCACCGCGCCGCGCGGCGCGAGCCCGCCCTGGGCCTGCGACCGGTGCCGCGCACGGCTCTCGGCGGCGATCTCCGCCGGACTGCGGCCCAGCACCGCATCGAACCCCCCGACGTCGAACGTCAGCGTCGGCGCGCCGGCGCGGAACCGCGCGCTGCGGTAGAACTTGGCCGGCTCCCACGCCCGACCGTGCACGCGCTCGGGGAACCGCACCGTGTCGCCCGCCGCCTCGTACGCCTCCCGCGCGATGGTCCCCGACGCCTCGTGATGCCCGTGGCCGTCGGCGCGCGTCCCACTCCAGATCGAGACGATCACCTGCGGCCGGTACGCGCGGATCACCCGCACCGCGTCGGCGATCAGCTGCTCATGGTCCCACTTGGTGAACGTCTCCTCGGCGTCCTTCGAAAAGCCGAAGTCGTAGGCGCGCGCGAAGAACTGCTGCCCGCCGTCGAGCCGCCGCGCCGCGAGGAGCTCCTCGGTGCGGATCGCCCCGAGTCCCTCACCGAGCTCGTTGCCGATGATGTTCTGCCCGCCGTCGCCGCGGGTGAGCGAGAGGTAGGCCACGTGCACCTGATGGCCGCGCGCGAGCCACGCGATGAACTGCGTGTCCTCGTCATCGGGATGCGCGCCGATGACCAGCACGCGTCCGGTGGTGGTGAGCCCGCGCACGAGCTGGTCCAACGCGACCGCGCCGCGTTCCTGCCCGGAGGCGGGACGCGGCGCGGCGACGAGGGCGAGCGAGGCGAGGGCGGTGAGTATGGGGCGACGGCGCGAACGGATCACCGCATCTCCTCGGTCAAGTGACGATCAGGTGACCGTGCGTGAGACGCCGCTCAGCCGGCGCGCTCCCGTGCCGCGGACCGGCGTCTCCAGTGCTTCGGCGACGATGCGGCCCTGCTCCTCGGCGTGGTCGGAGGGATAACCCTCGGCGGGGCTCGCGCGTTCCGGGCGGCCGAAGTAGCGGATCACGAGCGCGTTGCCGGTGGAGACGCGGATCCGCGGCGCGACGAAGCTCCACGCGCCCTGGTTCTTCGGCTCCTCCTGCACCCACGCCACCTCGTCGATCTCGGGATACTGGTCCACGAGCTGCGCGATCTGCGCGTGCGGCCACGGATAGAGCTCCTCCACGCGGACGACGGCGACCGTGTCCGGGATCCCCTTCGCGAGCAGGTCGTAGTAGACCTTGCCTGTGCAGAAGACGAGCCGCTTGACCGACGGCCGCTTCTCGTGTCCCACCGGGTCGTCGATCACCGGCTGGAAGTTCGAATGCGCGAGGTCGCGAACGTGCGACGCCGCCTGCGCGAGCCGCAGCAGCGACTTGGGCTGCATGAGCACGAGCGGCCGGCGGTCCGGCGCGAAGGCCTGGCGGCGGAGGATATGGAAGTACTGCGCCGGCGTGCTCGGATACGCGACGCGCAGGTTCCCCTCGGCGCAGAGCTGGAGGAAGCGTTCGAGGCGCGCGCTCGAGTGCTCGGGCCCCTGCCCCTCGTACCCGTGCGGCAGGAGCAGCACGAGGCCCGAGTCCTGGCCCCACTTCGCGCGGTCGGCCGCGATGAACTGGTCGATGATGGGCTGCGCCACGTTCGCGAAGTCGCCGAACTGGGCCTCCCAGAGCGTGAGCGTGTCCGGCGCGGCGACGCTGTAGCCGTACTCGAACGCCATCACGGCGGTCTCGCTCAGCGCCGAGTTGTAGATCTCGAAGCCCGAGTCCACGCCGGGAAGGTTCGCGAGCGGGGCGTACTTCCGCGCGTTGGTCGAGTCGTTCAGCACCGCATGGCGGTGCGAGAAGGTCCCGCGCTCGACGTCCTGCCCGGTGAAACGGATGTGGGTCCCGTCGGCGAGGATGCTCGCGAACGCGAGCGTCTCGGCGTGGCCCCAGTCGATGCCGCCGCCGTCACCGAGCGCCTCGCGACGACGCTCGAGCTGCTTGGCGAGGCGCGGGTGCGGCGTGAAGTCGGCCGGATAGCTGAGCATCGACTCGTTCCAGCGCACGAGGTCCTCGACGGGGACCGCCGTGAGCACCTCGGGCGACGGCGCCGTCGCGCCCTCGTGATGGTCGTGTGCGTCCTCGAGCGCCTTGGACTGCTCGAACGTGGCCTGGAACCCGGCCGCGACCTCGGCGTCGAGCTGGTCGACCTCCGCCGCCGAGACGAGGCCCTCCCCGACGAGGCGCGCGCCCCACACCTGGCGCGGCGTCGGGTGCGCGCGCACGCGCTCATAGAGCAGCGGCTGCGTGAAGTTCGGCTCGTCCCCCTCGTTGTGTCCCCAGCGCCGGTAGCCGACGAGGTCCACGAGGAAGTCCTTCTTGAAGCGCGCGCGATAGGCGACCGCGATGCGCATGGCGATGATGCACGCCTCGGCGTCATCGCCGTTCACGTGGATGATCGGCATCTCGAAGCCCTTCGCCACGTCGCTCGCATACCGCGTGGAGCGCGCGTCGATGGGATCCGTGGTGAAGCCGACCTGGTTGTTCGCGATGATGTGCAGCGTGCCGCCCACGCGATAGGCGCGGAGGCGCGAGAGGTTCATCGTCTCGGGGACGATGCCTTCGCCGGGGAACGCGGCATCGCCGTGGATGACGATCGGGACGACGTCATCCTCGCTGCGCTGCCGCTTGTCGTCGGCGTTCCGCTGCAGCGCCCGCGCCCGTCCCTGAAGGACGGGATTGACCACCTCGAGATGCGACGGATTCGGCACCAGCGAGACCTCGATCCCCCGGCCATCCGCCATCCGCCGTCTGCCGTCGTATCCCAGATGGTACTTCACGTCACCGGTGGACGATGCGCCGCCCAGGTGCCCGTGCTTCCCCTGGAACTCGCTGAAGATCTGGAGCGCGGGCTTGCCGAGCACGTGGGTGAGCACGCTGATCCGGCCGCGGTGCGCCATCGCGAGCGCGACGTGCTTCGCGCCGGCGGCGGCCGCGCGCTCGATGGCGGTATCGAGCATGAGGACGAGCGCGTCGGTGCCTTCGATGGAGAAGCGCTTGTAGCCGACGAACGCCTTGCCGAGGAACCGCTCGAATCCGTCGACCTCGGTGAGGCGGCGCAGGACGGCCTTCTTCTCGTCCGCGGTCAGCGGCGCGGTGAGCTTCTCCTCGGTGAAGAGCTGCCGGAACCAGGCGCGCTCCTCCTCGGAGCCGAGGTGCTGGACCTCGACCGCGAGGTTGGTGGTGTAGCGCTTCTTGAGGCGTTCGGCGACATCGCGCGCGGTGCGGAGGTGCGGGAACCCGAGGGAGGCACCGGTGACGATGTCGAGGTCGGCCTCGACGATGCCGAAGAAGTCCAGCGTCAGCTCCGGCGCGCCCGGCGGCGGCGACCCGAGGGGGTCGAGCTGCACCGCGAAATGGCCGTAGGTGCGGATGGCCGTGGTGTAACGCGCGGCGCCGGCGACCTTGCGGGCGTACTCCTCGTCCTGGACCGTGCCGGCAGCGGCGGGGGAGTACCCGCCCATGGCCTGCTCGGCGAAGCGGAAGAACTGGCGCCAGGACTCCTCGACGGACGTCGGGTCCTGCTGGTACCGCTCGAACTGTTCGGCGGCGTACGCGTCGTTGAAGACGCTGGAGATGGGCTGCTGACTCGACATATGCATGCAATCTAAAGGAAGTCCGCACGCGGCGAGATCGGTGGCCCGCCGCCCCTCGCGTGACCGGGGGCGCGGCTCCCCGGGTAGCTGGAATATGACACCTCGACAGCGACGCCTGGCCGGACTCTCCCTCGCGCTCGCGGGCTCCCTCGGCGCGTGCTATCCCGACGGTCTCGTGGCGCCCCCGGAGGCCGAGCCCCGGCCGTGGCTCGCCGCCGGAGGTGGCCTGGTCGGACGGGTCACGACGGCGGATTCGCACGAGCCGCTCGTCGGGGCGAACGCCTTGCTGATCGCGGCGGATGGGCGCGTCGTCCAGTCGGTCGGCACGGATCAGTCCGGGACCTTCGCGTTCCGGCCGGTCGCTCCGGGGACGTATCGCGTGCGTGTTCGCGCGATCGGCTACCTGCCCGACGTGAGCGCGCCGCGAGTGCTCGATTCGTGGACCGCGACACTCCCGAGCGTGGCGCTGCGGAAGGATCCGACCGTGATGGCATGCAATCTGGTGGTCGTCGGCGTCCCGAACGGCCCGGGGAAGCGCTGAAGGGAACTCAGCCGATCTGTGCCAGCCGGTCGTGCAGGATGAGCGCCGTCTGCGGCCGCCCGGACGCCTCCTTCGCGAGCGCCATCATGATGAGGGCATCGAGCGCCGGCGGCACCTCGGGATTGATGCTCCGCGGACTGGGCGCCGTCTCCTCGAGCAGCTTCGCGACGAGCTGATACGGCGTCTCCGCCTGGAACGGCGGCCGGCCGGTGAGACACTCGTAGAGCACGCACCCGGCGGCGTAGATGTCCGCCCGCGCGTCGATGTCCTTCCCGGCCAGTTGCTCGGGCGACATGTACTCCGGTGTGCCGATCGCCGTCCCCGCCTGCGTCACGCCGCTCTCCGGCTGCCGCGTCGCGAGGCGCGCGATGCCGAAATCCATCACCTTCAGCACGCCGTCGGGCTCCACCACCATGTTCTGCGGCTTGATGTCGCGGTGGATCACGCCCTGCTCGTGCGCGACCTCGAGCGCTCTCGCGAGCTGCTTGCCCACCGAGAGCGTGATCGCGAGCGGGAGCCGGCCCTTGGCCTTGATCAGCTCCTTGAGCGACTTGCCCTCGACGTACTCCATCGTGATGTAGTAGATGCCCGAGTTCTCGCCGAGGTCGTGCGTGCGCACGACGTTCCGGTGCGAGATGCGGCGCGCGAGCCGGATCTCGCTCTTGAAGCGCTCGAGCGCGGTCGGCTCGGAGCTCAGGAAGTCCTTGCGCAGCGTCTTGATCGCGATCACCTCGCCGAGCTCGGCGTCCACCGCCTTGAAGACGGTGCCCATGCCCCCCTCGCCGAGGATCTCCTTCACCTCGTAGCGCGAGGCGAACTTGCTGCCGGGCACGAGGCCGATCGCGGCGACGCGCTGTTCGCTCGTCATCGACATCGTCTTCAGCTGCACCGTCTTCGCGGAGTCGGCGCTCGAGAGGAACGCCACGAGCTCCTGTTTCTCGCGCAGGTCGGCGAGCAGCCCGCGGAACGCGCCGGCCAGCACGCCGATCTCGTCCTGGCTCGTCGACGGGATCTCGGCATCGTAGTCGCCGTCCGCGGCGCGCCGCGTGGCCGCCACCAGCTTGGCCACCGGCCGCGTGATCTGGCGCGCGATGAGCAGCGAGAGCAGCGCCGCGATCACGATGCCGAGCGCGCCGGAGATGTACAGCGATTGCTTGAGCCGCTCGAAGTCCGCGAACTCGGCGTTGCGGTCGCGGAGCATGAGGTAGCGGCCGATGACGCCCTGATCCGCGGCGCGGAGGACTTCAGCGAGCCCGACGTAGTGCTTGCCGCGCAGGTCGGTCTCGATCCGGGTCTCTGCCGAGTCGGCCGCGCCCATGGGGAGCGCCGAGATGGCCCGGACCACCTCGGCGTCGCGTCCGAGCGTCGACGCCACCACGACGGTCGCGCCCTCCGCGTCGGACGTGAAGAAGACGACATCCAGTTCGTTCTCCACGCTCGACCGCTTGACCATCGCGGCGAACGTCGAGTCGATCTCGCGCGCCGCGAGGATCGCGCCGACGATCCGGCCCTCGCCGCGCAAGACCGGCGCCGAGGCGAGCATCACCAGTTCGTTGTTGCGCGTGACGCCGAACCCCTCGGTCGACGTCCCGCGGAGCGCCTCGCCGACCTCGGGTGAGGCCGAGCCGAGGTCGATCGGTTCGGCTCCCGGCTCATCGCTCTTGGCGAGCCGGATCCCGTCGGCGTCGATGATCTGCACCCACTTGGCCCCGAGCGACGAGTCCGCCACCTGCGCCTGATCGAGCGCGTCGCCCGGCTGCTTCGACTCGACGACCGCGCCGAAGTACGCGTTGCCGGCGAACGCCCTGGTCGCATCGAGGAGACCCGCCGTCGCGCCGGAGAGCTGCGCGTTGACCGCCTCCCGCGCGGAGCCGAGCACTCGGTTCACCGAGACGTCGGCCGCCTGTGCGGCCTGTCGCTGCGCGATGAAGAGTGTCGCGCCGATGATCGCGACGACGACGAACGCCGTCGACAGGAAGATCTTGATGGTGAGGCTGAGGCCCTTCGGCTTCACGGAGGGTGGGGCTCGGGAGGCGTGCTAGTAGCGGACCGCGCTCCGGTCGTATTCGCGACCGAACTTGTTCTTGTGCTCCACGAAACGATAACCCCGCGCGTCGAGCGATGTGGCGAGATCGGCGACTCCGGTGGCCGGCACGACGATCGTGCTCTCCACCGGGCGCGCGCGTTCGTGCCACACGGTGAGCGTGTACTCGCCCGCCGGCACGCCGACGATCGTCCACCGGCCATCATTCCCCGCCTGCGCATTCCACTGCGACGGTGCGACGACCACGAACGCCGTCATCCGCGGATGGATGTTGCAGTAGACCGGATATGCGCCCGGCCGACGGAACGTCGCTTCCTTGCTCTTCCCCGCCGGATACAGCCCGAGATCGAACGCCGACCCGACGGTCGACGAGAAGATGTTGTGACTGAACGGGTCCTGATTGGGGAACTCGACCTTGCTCCCCGGCGTGACCACACGCACGTGCGGCACGAACTGTCGTCCGCTCATCGCGAGCGAGGCGCGTCCGGGCCGCGTGCGGATCTGCGCACTATCTTTGGGCACGAGATACACGACCGTGCTGCCGAAGTCCGTGGTCGTCTCGCCCGGCCGCTCCGTGATGGAGACGCGTCCCGAGACGGCACCCTGCGCGACGAGCACGCCGGGGGCCGCGATCGCCAGCGCTGCGGCGACCACGAGGGGACCGATCCAACCGACGAAGGAGCCACGATGCCGCATCAATTCCTCTCGTATCTGCATGTGAACGCTACCCCGTCCCGCGCGCGATGGTCAAGCATCGCGCGCATGGGATCGTTCCTCGCGCTCGGCATCGGTGTGATGCCGGTCACCCTCGCCGCACAGGCGACGCCCGGCGCTCCGGCGCAAACGCAAGCGCAGCTCGACTCCATCAAGCAGCGCCTGGAGGACGCCGAGGCGGCGCTCCAGGCGCTGCGCGAGCAGCTCGCCACGGAGTCCCAGACGGCGCTGCGCACGCGCTCGCGCGTCTCGCTCGAGTTCACCGGCCGCGCGTTGATGCACATCGTCCAGAACGATCGCCGCACCAACAACGTCGATGTGCCGCTCATCGTGCGTCCCGACTCGGGCTCCGGTCCGCAGGGCGGCCTCGCGATGACCATCCGCCAGACGACGCTCGGCCTCGCCTTCTCGGTGACCGACGTCCTCGGCGGCACGTTCAAGGGCGACATCGACGCCGACTTCTACGGCGGGCAGCAAGCGAGTTCAGGTGGGCGCACGTTCCCGCTCGTGCGCCTGCGCACGGCGCGCGGACAGGTCGATTGGGCCAACGGCTTCGTGATGGCCGGACAGGAGCAGCCGCTCATCACCGGCATCGATCCGGTGAGCCTCGCGTCCGTCGGCGTGCCGGGATTCACCACCGCCGGCAACCTCTGGCTCTGGCTGCCGCAGGTGCGCGGCGGCGTGCACACCAACGGCAAGGTGCGATTCGGCGTCGAAGCCGCGGTGCTCGCGCCGACGAGCGGCGACGCCGCCGGCCTGTTCGACACGCAGTTCGACGCCGCCGAACGCACGGGCGATCCGTACGTCCAGGGCATCGTGCGCCTCGCGTGGGGCGCGGAGGAGCGCGCGGGAACGATCACCGCCGGGTTGCACTACGGTTCCGTCGCCGACGCGAGCGACGTGTCGCGCAACAGCCAGGCGACCGCAGCGAGCTGGCGAGTGCCGATCGGGTCACGTCTCGAGTGGCGCGGCGAAGCCTACACCGGCACGCTCACGCGCGGACTCGGCGGCGGCGCGATCGGACAGGGCTTCGGCCTGGGGAACGCCGCGATCCGCAACACCGCGTGGTGGACGCAGCTCAACGTGCAGGCGACGCCGCGCCTGCTCATGGGCGTCGGGCTCGGCAACGACAAGCCCAACGGGATCGACATGCCCGCACAGCGCTTGGAGAACAGCGCGCGGGAGGTCCACCTGCATTGGCGTCCGGCAGGACCGATCGTGCTCGGGCTCGAGTGGCGTCAGCTCGCCACCCGCTACGCAGCAGGTGAGGAGAAGGCGCGGCATCTCAATCTGGCGTTCGGCTTCGAGTTCTGACCACCCGCGCGCGCGAGGAGGCGCGAGGGCGCCTCAGCTCGCGCCGACGTCCGCCGCGACGAGCCGCACCGCGATGCCACCGTTGCTGGTCGCAAACACCTCGGTGAACGGCAACCGCACCTGCGCATCGCTGGTGCGGTCGGCACTCAAGAGCGCCACGCGCCATCCCACGCAGCGCTCGTGCACCACCTGCCCGAGCCGCGCGAACAGATCACGCAGCGACTTGCTCTCTCCCACGCGCACGCCGTACGGCGGATTGGCCACGAGCGATCCCCGCGGTGCGTCGGGCACCTCGAGCGCCGAGACGGCAGCGACGCGGAAGTCGATCATGTCATGCACGCCGACGCGCCTCGCATTCGCCTTCGCGTTCTCGATCGCGCCCTCGTCGCGGTCAGCGGCGATGATCGGCACGCCGGTCGCGGGGATGATCTCCTGCTTCGCGCCGGCGCGCGCCGCCGCCCACACACCCGCGGGTGTCTCCGGCCATCGCTCCGCGGCGAACGGTCGCGAGAGCCCCGGCGCGATGCGCCGCGCGATCATCGCGCCTTCGATGGCGATCGTCCCCGAGCCGCACATCGGATCGACCAGCGGAGTGGACGGGTCCCATTCCGCGCCGATGAGCATCGCCGCGGCGAGCGTCTCGCGCAGCGGCGCCCTTCCCACGGCGAGCCGATAGCCACGCCGATGCAGCAGCTCGCCCGATGCGTCGGCCGAGATCGTGCACACGTCGTGATCGAAGCGCACCACGAACAGCTGTGCGGGCAGCTCGCCCGGCTTGGGCGCGGCGGCGCGCACGGTCGCGACGGCCTTCGGCACGGGCTTGGGTGCGGCCGTCAGTCGCTCGACGCGCTGCGTCGCGCCGAGAGCCGCCGATTCCGCCTTCGCGACCGCCCGCTCCTCGTACTTCTTGCTCGCGACGGCCCACGGATTGAACCCCTTGCCGGCCGCTGGCGCCGGACGGAGCTCCGGTGGCTCGGGTTCCGACTGCTGCTCGGCTGCGGTGGAGGCACCGGCGCCCGGTACGCTCCCGTGCGCCTCTTCGACCGCCTCGTCGCTGTCCTGATCATCCTCCACCACGCTCCCCACTTCGAACTGCGCCCCCGGGACACCGCGCACGACCGCCGCCGCCACACGCTCGGCGACGCCATCGGAGTGATAGAGCTTCGACTTCCTGCACGTGACGCGCAGGCGGAAGCGCGCGCCCTCGGGCAGCACGCGCGCCCACTCGACCTTGCGCGCCAAGCGCTCGAGTTCGTGGAATGCCGTCGCGCGGAACCGCGCGAGGCGGACGATCACGCGGGTCGCCGTGCGCGTACGGAGCTGCACCTCCGCCAACCTCTCGGCGTCGGCGCGGAACTCCACCCCGCCGGGCACGGCGCGCGCGTCGGTCACGCCGAGCGAGACGAGTTCGTGCGCGACCAGGGTCTCGAGACCCGGCGCCGCGATGGCGAAGCAGTCGTACGAGGGGACGGCGCGTGCGGCGGAAGTCACCCGCGCAATCTACACCGGGCCGCCCCGCCGCTCTCGCGCGAGGCGGCCCGTCCTCCTCAGGCGACGGCCGGCTCGTGCGACGCGGCGCGCTTCCGGGCGATCCAATAGCGCCACAACAGGACGCCGCCGAGGAAGGCCCCGTACATGAGCGGCTCCTCGATGTCCTTCTTCTGCGCCATCCCGTAGTGAATCACGCCCAGCACGGGGATCACGTAGGTGAGGCGATGGAGGCGGTTCCAGCGCTTCCCCATGCGCCGGATCGCCGCCTTCGTGCTGGTCCAGGCCAGCGGGATCATGAGCAGGAAGCCGAGCATCCCGATGGTGAGGTACGGCCGCTTCACGAGATCCGCCCACACCTCGTCCCAGCCGACGATGTCACTGATCACGACCTGCAGGTCGAGGAAGACCCACGTCAGCAGGTGCAGGCAGATGGCCGCGAACGCGAAGAGGCCGAGCGTGCGCCGGTGCTTCGCGAGCCAGTTCCATCCGGTGATGTCGCGGAGCGGCGTGATGAGCAGCGTCCCGTAGAGGAACCGCAACCCCCACTCCCCGATCATGTGCTCCATCTCGGTCACGGGCTCCGACCCGAGGAAGCTCGTCCCGCGCGCGAAGTCGCTCCACAGCGCCGCCGGGATGAGCAGCAGCGGCGCGAGGGCCGTGACGAACAGGAGCTGCGAGAAGAACGGCGGTTGCTTGGCGAGGCCGAACCACGGCCGGGTCAGCTTGTCTCTCAGCACTCAGTAGTTCCGCCGGAGGTCCATGCCGGAGTAGAGCGACGCCACCTGGTCGGCGTAGCCGTTGAACATCAGCGTCGGGATGTTCCGGAAGTTGCCGACCCGCTTCTCGAACTTCTGGCTCCAACGCGGGTGGTCGACCTCGGGATTCACGTTCGCGTAGAACCCGTACTCGTTGGCCGCCGCCAGATTCCACGAGGTCGGCGGCATCGTCTCGGTGAGCCGGATCCGCACGATGCTCTTGATGCCCTTGAACCCGTACTTCCACGGCACCACGAGGCGGAGGGGCGCGCCGTTCTGGTTGGGCAGGTCCTTCCCGTAGACGCCCGTCACCATGAGCGTGAGCGGGTGCATGGCCTCGTCGAGGCGGAGCCCTTCATTGTACGGCCAGTCGAGCACGGGGTAGCGCTGCCCGGGCATGCGGGCGGGGTCCATGAGCGTCGTGAACTCGACGAACTTCGCCGTGCTCGTGGGCTGCGCGCGCCGCAGCACGTCGGCCAGCGGGATGCCGCGCCACGGGATCACCATGCTCCACCGCTCGACGCACCGCATCCGGTAGATGCGATCCTCCATCTTCGACGGCTTGAGGAAGTCCTCGAGCTGGTAGTTGCCCGGCTTCGCGACGAGTCCCTCGACCTTGACCGTCCACGGCCGCGGGCGGAACTCCTGTGCGTTCATCGCCGGATCGCCCTTGTCGGTGCCGAACTCGTAGAAGTTGTTGTAGCTCGTCACGTCCTCCTCGGGCGTGGCGACGTCGTTCGGCTGGAGGCCGTACGGCGTGCCGAGCGGGCGCTGCTGCGCGGGCCCGGCGGCGAAGAGGGGCGAGGTGCGCAGCGCCTTCGCGCCGATCAGCCCCGCGCCGACGACGCCGGCGGCCGCGAGGAACCTGCGACGGTCGACATACACGCCCTCGGGCGTGATCTCGCTGGACTTCGGTTCGTGGTTTGCCATGATAGCACTATCGTCGAGGACGGGATTGTGTTCCCGAAGGGCCCAGGCCCTATTTCTCCATCGTGTCAGCCCCTGCACAAGAGTACGCCGAACCCCCGGAACTCGTTATCCGGCCGGACAGCGCCCGGACCCTGGGGCTGGCGGGCGACCTGTGGTCGTTCCGCGACCTGCTCTGGGCGCTCGCCGACCGCGATCTGCGCCTCCGGTACCGCCAGACGGTCCTCGGCGTGGCCTGGGTGGTCCTCCAGCCGCTCCTCGGCGCGCTCATCTTCACCTTCGTGTTCGGCATCGTCGCGGGACTGCCGAGTGATGGCGTCCCCTATTTCCGGTTCACGTTCGCATCACTCGCGGGCTGGGGCCTGTTCTCGGGCATCGTCACGCGCGCGAGCGGCTCGCTCGTGCAGAACAGCGGCCTCATCGCGAAGGTCTGGTTCCCGCGCGCGGTGATCCCGGCGTCGACGGTGCCGGCGGCGCTGCTCGACTTCGCGGTCGCGCTCGTGGTGCTGCTCGGGATGCTCGTCGCGGCGGGCGCGACGCCGGGCCTCGGCGTGCTCGCCGTCCCGCTCTGGGCCTTCGGCCTCGTGGCCCTCGCGTTCGGGCTCGGCCTCATCGGCGCTTCGCTCATGGTGAGTTACCGCGACGTGCAGCACGTCCTGCCCGTGGCGATGCAGCTGCTGCTCTATGCGAGCCCGGTGGCCTACGCCGCCTCCAACGTCCCGCACCGGTACGCGCACCTGTACCTGCTCAATCCCGTCGCGGTGCTGCTCGAGGGGCTCCGTGCGTCGCTCCTCGGGACACCGGCGCCGGGCACGCCGCTCGTCCTGCACGCCGCGCTGGTCATCGGACTCGTGCTCGCGCTCGGCGCCTTCCTCTTCCGCCGGCTCGAACGCCGCTTCGCCGATGTCATCTGATCGCATCGCGGTCCGGGCGAGCGGACTGGGCAAGCGCTACCTCCTCTCGCCGCGCGCCCGCGCCACGACGCTGCCGGAGCGGCTCGCGCAGCTCGTGCGGTCGCCCCTGGGCGGCGACGCGGCCGAGGAGCTCTGGGCGTTGCGTGAGGTGGACTTCTCGATCCCCGCGGGGAGCGCGGTCGGCATCATCGGCCGCAACGGCGCGGGGAAGAGCACGCTGCTGAAGATCCTCGCGCGCATCACGCCGCCCACCGCCGGCGAGGTGCGGCTACGCGGCCGCGTCGGCTCGCTGCTGGAGGTCGGCACCGGGTTCCACCCCGAGCTCACCGGCCGCGAGAACATCTTCCTCAACGGGGCGATCCTCGGGATGCGCAAGCACGAGATCGCCGCGCGCTTCGATGCGATCGTCGCCTTCGCGGAGATCGAGCGGTTCCTCGACACGCCGGTGAAGCGGTACTCGAGCGGGATGTACGTGCGGCTCGCGTTCGCCGTCGCGGCGCACCTGGAGCCGGAGATCCTCATCGTCGACGAGGTGCTCGCGGTCGGCGATGCGGAGTTCCAACGGAAGTGCCTCGGGAAGATGGGCGAGGCCGCGAGCGGCGGGCGCACGGTGATCTTCGTGAGCCACGCGATGCCGGCGGTCTCGGCGCTCACCCAGCGTGTGCTGCTCCTCGACCGGGGCCGGTGCCTCTTCGACGGCACCACCGCGGAGGGGATCGCGCGGTACCGCGCGCTGCAGGGGGGCGGTGATGCGCGGTCCGCCGAGTATCGCGCGCCGGAGGCCGCCACCCGACGGAACCGCGTGACGGCGGCGCGGGTCGTCACGAGCGATCCGGCCGCCGTGCACCGCTGCGGCGAACCGCTCCGCGTGGAGTTCACGCTCGACGTGCCCGAACCGACGAGTTCGCTGTGCTTCTCGTGCAAGTTCACGGACGCGGAGGAGCGCGACATCGTGCACCTCTGGTGCTTCGATGCGACGACACGGTTCCGGCGCGACGCGGGTCGTTACACGCTCCGCTTCGAGGTGCCGCGCGCCCGGCTCTTCCAGGGGGACTACACCCTGCGGGCCTACCTCTCGGACCGGCGCACCAACGCGATGTTCGACGAACTGCACGGCATCTGCCCGTTCCAGGTCACCATGGACGGCCTCGCGCGCGACGACTACGCGTGGACGGCGGGCGACTGCACATACCTCGAGGGCGCCGAGTGGGTGCTGACCCGCGACGGCGAGCGCGATGGCCAGCGCGGGACCGTGTCCGCGTGAGCGCGAAGAGGCCGCGGGTGCTCATCGTGAGTTTCATCGGCGGGACGGGGGGCGCGCACAACCTCTGGCGGCACTTCGTGATGGACCCGGCGCACGCCGATGCGTTCGAGTTCCACTTCCTCGCGCCGCGCGCATACCGGGAGGCCGACCCGGCCCCGTTCGCGGATGGCCGGGTGACGTTCCACGCGATGACCGAGCTCACGCCACCGCCGCTCCGGGAGCGCCTGCTGCGCCGCATGGTCGGCGCCGAGGTCCCCGAGGCGACACGCTGGCGCACGCGACTAGACGCGATCGACCCCGACCTCGTGTTCTTCAACCTCGCCGGCATGGGGGACATGAACTGGTGCGTCCCCGCCGGGGAGGCGTGCGCCGCGCGGGGGACGCCGTACTGGCTCGTGCTGCAGCACGCGCAGGAGGACTACCACTTCGCGGACGACGATCGCACCGACGCGGCGCTCCGGCTCGCGCGCGCGGCGCGGCGGATCCTCGCCGTCTCGCGGCGGAACCATCGCGCGCTCGAGCGCGCGGTGGGCGCGGCGCTCGCGAACATCGAACCCGCGGTGAACGGCGTGACCGCCGCGACGCTCGCCGCGGGTGAGCGGGTGATGCAGGCGCATCCGATCCAGACCAAGGGACCGGTGCGGCTGCTCTGCCTCGCCCGCTTCGACCCGGCCTACAAGGGTCAGGACCTGCTGCTCGAGGCGCTGGCCGCGCCGGAGTGGCGCGCACGCGAGTGGGTGCTCACGCTCCAGGGCGGCGGCACGCACCCGCGGCTGGTGGAGCGGCTCGCGCGTTCGCACGGCTTCGATGCGGCCCGCGTGGTGATCAAGCCGCACGACCGCGACGTGAGCGCCGCGTTCGCCGCGGCGGACCTCCTCGTGTTCCCGTCGCGGTCGGAGGGGTCCCCGTTCGCGCTCGTCGAGGGGATGGCCCACGGCCGGCCGGCGGTGGTGACCCCGGTCGGCGGGAACGACGAGCTGGTGATCGAGGGTCGCACCGGGTGGGTCGCGACCGCGGCCACCGAGGAGGCGCTCCGCGCCGCGCTCTCGCGCGCATGGGTCGCGCGCGCGGCGTGGCCCACGGCGGGCCACGCCGCACGCGAGCACGTGGCGAAGGGATGGGGCCTCGAGGCGCCGCACCGGCGGATGGCCGACGCGATGCGACGCGACGCGACGGCCGGCGGCGGGCCGGGCGCACGATGACCGCTGACCTCCCGCCGTCGGTCGCGAGGATCCTCGACCGATTCGCCGTCATGGGACGCGAGGAGAAGATGCAGGCGCTCGTCTCCTACGCGAAGCGGCTCGAACCGCTCCCGGCGCGCCTCGCCGCCCTCGACCGCGCGGCGTTCACGGTGCCGGAGTGCCAGACGCGCGTCGACCTCTTCCCCGAGGTGCACGACGGCCTCGTCCATTTCTACGTCGACGTGAACGTCCGCCAGTCGCCGACCATCGCCGCCTTCCTCGCGATCGTGCTCTCGGCGATCAACGACCAGCCGCCGGCCACGACGCTCGCCATCCCCGACGATTTCGTCCAGCGCATGATGCAGGGGCTCGGGCTCAGCGCCCGCGAGACCGGCCTCAATGCGATGATCGCACGCCTCAAGCGCCACGCGCGCGCCGCGCTGTCCGCACCCTGACCCTCCACTCCTCCTCACCCGCCGCATGCCCGAGCCGACGCAGTCCTTCGAGAACCACGCGCGTTACCAGCCGCTCTTCCACTTCATCGCCTCGCCCATCGCCGGCATCGCGACGCTCCATCTGGCGTGGGTGGCGATCCGCCAGCCGACGGCGCGCCACGTCGGCGACGCGCTCCTCATGTTCGGCATCGCCGCGGGCATCTGGGTCTCGCGCACGATGGCGCTCACGGTGCAGAACCGCGTGATCCGCCTCGAGATGCGGCTGCGATTGAAGGAGGTGCTCCCGCCGGCGCTCGCTGCGAGGATCCGCGAACTGACGGTGCGGCAGCTCATCGCGCTGCGGTTCGCGGGCGACGCCGAACTGCCGGCGCTCGTCGAGCGCACCCTCAAGGGCGAGTTCGCCAAGCCGCGCGACATCAAGCGCGCGATCACGGACTGGCAGCCCGATCACCTGCGCTGCTGAGGCGCGAGCCTCAGCGCGGCGGCATCAGCTGCGCGTGCCAGGACTCCCGCGCCCGGCGCTCGAATCGGGCGCGGTAGTCCCCGACCGTCGTGACCGTGGTGTCGAACACCATGGTGTCCCCGTCCACCTCGCCGAGCTTCGCCATCGCCTCGAACTCGGCGCGCGAGCACATCGTCACGAGCCCCGCGGCGCGGAAGTAGACGTTCGCGCCGACGACCATCGAGGTGCCGATGCCGTCCTCGACCTTCTCGAGCACGCGGAACAGGCCGTCGATGGAGCAGCCCGACGCATCCGAGGCACGCTCATCGACGCCGACGATGAGGAAGAACTCGTCGCGGAAGTTCCGTGCGCAGGTCAGCGCGTTCCCGTGGGCCTTCCATGTGAGCAGGAAGCCGTCGACCGCGGCGAGCAGCCGCGGCTCGTCGACCTCGTCGAGCGGCGCGCGCGCCGCGAAGACCCAGCAACGGGCCTCGTCCGGCAGTTCGTCGAATGCGATCAAGGGCACGGGATCTCCGGGAGCGGGCGCGGGTGGAACGACACGGAAGATAGTCGGCGCGGTGGCCGAACCGGGGGCGCGGCATGCAGATTCGACGGGTCCTTCACCGGAGCTTGGATGTCGGAGACCCTCGCCGCGGCCCGCCGCGACTTCCTCACCCGCTGTGGCGCGCTCGGCGTCGGCGCGACCCTCTTCCCGGGTGTGCTCTGGTCGCATGTGAGCACCGGTGCCGAGATCACCGATGCATCGATCGTCGCGGCGGCCGAGATCGCCGGCGTGAGCTTCACCGACGAGGAGCGCGCGCTGATGCTCGACGGCCTCAAGGGCCAGACGCGGAACCTCGTCGCGCTGCACGGCGTCCCCCTCGAGAACGCGACCGCGCCGGCGATCGTCTTCAACCCGCTGCCGCGCCCCGACGCACTGCCCTCCGGAGCGCAGCGTCCCATCGTGATGTCCCGGCAGGCCGCGTCCGCGAGACCCGCGGCGCTCGAATCGCTCGCCTTCGAGCCGCTCACCACGCTCGCCGACCTCGTGCGCCGCAAGCAGGTCTCCAGCGTCGAGCTGACGACGATGTATCTCGACCGCCTCGCCCGCCTCGACGAGAAGTTGCTCTGCGTGACGACGCTCACGCGCGACCGGGCGATGGCGAAGGCGCGCGCCGCCGACGCCGAGATCGCCGCTGGACGCTACAGGGGTCCGCTCCACGGGATCCCGTGGGGTGCGAAGGACCTGCTCGCGGTGAAGGGATATCCCACCACGTGGGGGACGGCGCCATATCGCGACCAGACGTTCGACTACGACGCGACCGCGGTGCAGCGCCTCGATGCCGCGGGCGCGGTGCTCATCGCCAAGCTCACGCTCGGCGAGCTCGCGCAGGGCGACCGTTGGTACGGCGGGATGACGCGGAACCCGTGGAAGCTCGACCAGGGCTCGAGTGGCTCCTCCGCCGGACCGGGCTCGGCGACCGCCGCGGGCGCCGTCGGATTCGCGATCGGGTCGGAGACGCTCGGCTCGATCTCCTCACCGTCCACGCGGAATGGCGTGACGGGCCTGCGGCCCACGTTCGGCCGCGTCCCGCGCACGGGCGCGATGGCGCTCAGCTGGTCGATGGACAAGCTCGGTCCGATGGCGAGGTCGGTGGAGGATTGCGCGCTCGTCTTCGCGGCGCTCCACGGTCCCGACGGGCAGGACCAGTCGGTCCACGCGGCGCCGTTCAACTGGGATGGCAATGCACCGCTCCGCGGGCTGCGGGTGGGCTATATCAGGAGCGCCTTCGACGCCCCGCTCGAACGGCATCCGACCAAGCCGTTCGACGATGCCGCGCTCACCGTGCTCCGCGGCCTCGGCCTTGAGCTCCTGCCGGTCGAGATCCCCGACCTCGACTACAACGCGATGCGCATCATCCTCACCGCTGAAGCGGGCGCGGCGTTCGACGAGCTCACGCGCAGCGGCCGCGTGCGCGAACTCGCGCAGCAGAACGCCGGCGCGTGGCCCAACTCGTTCCGCACCGCGCGGCTCATCCCCGCGGTCGACTACGTGAACGCCAATCGCGTGCGCACGCTCGCGATCCAGCGGTGGGATGCCCTGATGCGGACGGTCGACGTCATCGTCACGCCCACGAGCGGCGCGCAGCTCACGGCGACCAACCTCACCGGGCATCCGGCGGTGATCCTGCCGAACGGGTTCCGCGACGACGGCACGCCGGTCTCGCTGACCTTCCTCGGGCGCCTCTTCGGCGAGGAATCGCTCCTGCGCGTCGCGCACGCCTACCAGCAGGCGACGTCGCACCACCTCAAGCACCCGGAGCTGTGATGCACCGGTCCGCCCGCGTGATCGCGACCGTCGCCTTCGCCGTCATGCCGGTCACGAGCGCCGCACAGCCGACCTGCGACTGTGCCGCCCCGTACTTCCCCGCGCGCTGGTCGGTGTTCGTCAGCACCGGCGGCGCGACCGTCACGACCGACCAGATCAACGTCCTGCTCGGTGCCGCCGGGTTCGCGGCGGTCTCCAACGATGCCATCGGCTTCGGTGGCGGCGGGTTCGGCTCGTTCGGGCCTCTGCGCATCGGCGCGGAGCACGTCCGCCTCGACGGCGGCGCCGAGAGCACGTCCGGCGGACTGAACGCGCGCATCGAGGCCTCGTACACCACGCTCACGCTCGGTTGGGACTTCCGGCCGCGCGGTCGCCTCAGCGTCGCTCCGACGCTCGGGGTGGGACGCGGGAGCTACGTCCTGACCGTCGGCGACCGCAATGGCGGGGCGACGGCGCCAGCCTCCCCACCGCCGACGTTCGCCGAGGTGCTCGCCGACCCTGGGCGCGAGAGCCGCCTCGTGGGTCGGCACTGGGTCTTCGAGCCGATGCTCGCCGGCGAACTGCTGGTCATCCGGAGCGGCGCGAAGCGGCGCGGTATCACCGTCGGCGCGCGCGCCGGGTATCGCATCGCGCCCAATCGGCCCGATTGGGAGTATCGCGGGACCGCGGTCGCGGGCGGACCCGTGGATCAAGCGAAGGGGCCTATCGTGCGGCTCACCGTGGGTGTCGGAGGGCGCTGAGCACCCGCACCACCCCGTCGATCATCGCCGGCACGCTGAACCGCCGTTCCGCCTCGGCGCGCGCGCGCGCGACGATCGCATCACGGGCTGCCGGGTGCAGGGCGCGCACTCGCATGGCGGCGTCGGCGAGCGCCGCCGGATCACCTGGCGGCACGAGCCACCCGGTCTCGCCGTGACTGAGGATCTCGCGCACACCGCCCGCATCGGTCGCGATGACCGGCCGGCGCGCGAGCATCCCCTCCACCACCACGCGGCCGAACGGCTCGGCGTCGACGGAGGCGTGCACCACCACATCGGCACCGCGCAGCAGCGCCGGGACATCCTCGCGCTCGCCGAGGAACCGCACGCGGTCGGCGACACCGAGCGCCGCCGCGTGCCCCAGGAGGCCGCGCGCGTACGCGTCCTCCCCGAAGAGCGCCGCGCCGATGATCCACGCATGCGCGTCCGGCAGCGCCTGGAGCGCCGCGAGCGCGACGTGCTGTCCCTTCCACGGCGCGAGCCGGGCGCACACGGCGAGCACCTGCGCCTCGCCCGCGCCGAGCTCGGCCCGGAGCGCGGCAGCCTGCGCCGCGGTGACCGCGTCGAACCGCGCCGCGTCGAGCCCGTTGTGCACCACATGGACGAGCGCCGGCTTCCCTCCGGCCTCGATGAACGCGGCGGCAGTCGCGGCCGAGTTGCAGATCACGGCGGCCGCGCGCGCGTTCGCGAGGAGCACGGCGGCCTTGATGTTGCGCGGCGAGAAATGCGCGCTGGTCAGGATGTCGCGCAGATGCCAGACCACCGGTCGCCGTGCGAGCAGACCCGCCGCGGCCGCGACGACGAACGCCTTCTGCGAGTTGGCGTGGATGACGTCGAAGCCCTTGGCCGCGCCCGCGAGCCGCCCCGAGAGCCGCGCGACATCGGCGAGCGCGCCGAGCCCCGGGCCGTTCGAATCGCGCTTCACGTCCCCGAGCGCCCCCAGCGGCTCGACCTCCACCTCGAGGCCGATCGCGCGCGCCGCGACGACCGTGGGACCGTCGGCGAGCGCGAGGAGCCGTCGCGCGGACGGCCAGCCACCGGCGAGGTCGAGCAGCGAGCGTTCCGCGCCGCCGAGCACACCGCTGTGCGTGACGAAGAGCGTGCGCGGCGCGCTCACGGCGTCCAGTTCCGGCGCACCTCGGTGAGCAGTGCCGCCACCTGGCGTGCGACCACCGGCCAGTCAAAACGCTCGCGCGCGAACGTCGCGCACTCGTCCGGCGTCGGCAGCGCGCGACGCCCCGTGAGCGCCTCGGCGATCCCGTCGGCGATCGACGCCGCGCTCGCGTCCCAGAGCACGAGCGCATACGAGAGACCCTCGACCGTCTCCGGCAATCCACCCACCGGGGTGACGAGCACGGGCGTCCCCGCGGCCAGCGATTCCGGGACGATCAGACCGAAGCCCTCGAGCGCGACGGACGG
>CAYXGS010000005.1:112602-164767 GCA_964464585.1 uncultured Gemmatimonas sp.
CCGCGGCCAGCGATTCCGGGACGATCAGACCGAAGCCCTCGAGCGCGACGGACGGCACGATGGTGAGGTCGGCGGCGCGATACGCGAGCGGGAGATGCTCCTCGGGCAGGAAGCCGAGCAATCGCACGGTCTCGCCCAGCCCGAGGGTCCGGGCCTGCGCCTCGAGCGCCGCGCGCTCCTCGCCCTCGCCGGCGATCAGCACGCGCACACCGGGCATGCGTTCGCGCAGCGTGGCGGCCGCCGCGATCAACCGGTCGACCCCGGTGCGTTTCACGAGTCGGCGCACCGCGAGCACCGTCGGGACGCGCGGCTCCCACCCGAGCGACCGGCGCGCCTCGTCGCGGGACGGCAGCGCGTCGAAGCGTGACGCGTCGACCCCGCCGGGGATGACATGGATCCTCGCGGGATCGACGCCGTAGTCGCGTTGCAGGAGGTCGGAGAACGCGCGGGAGAGCACGATGCACGCGTCGGCGCGGCCATAGACGCGCTTCTCGAGTTGCCGGCGCAGGAAGCCGGAGATCGCGCTCCGCCCCTCCGCCATCGATTCCTCCGCCCAGGGTCCATGGAAGTACACGACGAACGGATGCGCCTTCGCGATGTCGAGCGCCCCGAGCGCGTAGGGGGCGAAGTGGCCGAGGAGCACCGCGGTGCGGTCATCGCCGAGCATCGCGCGCAGCGCCGGGTCCACCGAGCGCATGCGCCGCCACATCGGCACGTCCGTCGCGCCGAACGACCGTACGCGGCCGCCGGTCTCGCGTTCGGCGCGATCGGTCCCCGCGATCAGCCCGTCCATCGTGATGCCGAGCGCGCCGAGGCGCTGGTGCAGTTCGAGGACCATCCGATTCAGCCCGCCAGCCTCATCCGACTGCCATCCCATCCCGATCTGCACCACCCGCAGCGGCGACGTCATGCGCCGACCTCGCGGATCACGCGCAAGTGGTCCGCCGCGATGCGGTCCCATGCGTACCGCTGCGACGTCGCGGCGATCGCGGTCCGCATCCGCGCGCGGAGAGCCGTGTCGTCGCGCAGCTGGAGCACGTGCGCGCGCAGGGCCTCCACACCCATCGCGCTCAGGAAGCCGTTCTCGCCATGCACCAGGAGGTCCTCGGTGCCGTTGATGGCGTGGGCGATGATCGGCAGGCCGCACCCTGCCGCCTCGAGCGTGACGAGGGAGAAGGCCTCGTATCGCGACGGGAAGAGGAGCAGGTCCGCGGCCTGGTACCAGAGGTGCGGCTCACGGGACGGCCCCGCGAAATGCACCTGCGCGATCGCACCGGCGCGCTCGGCGTGCGCGCGCATCGCCGCGACATCGCCCGCGCCGACCACGACGAACAGCAGGTCGCGCTGGCCGGCGACGGCGCTGATCGCATCGCGGACGCCCTTCCGCTCCCAGTCGCCGCCCACGAAGAGGGCGATGCATCGGTCGCGCGGCAGGCCCAGTCGGTCCCGCAGCGCGCCGCGCACGGTCGCATCGACCGGATGGAAGGTCGCGAGGTCGACGCCGTTGGGGATCACCGTGATCCGGCTCGCCGGCACGTGGTAGAACTCCTCGAGCTCGCGACCGACCCCCGACGAGACCGCGATCACCCGGCGCAGGCGTCCGGCCCCGTACACCCGCCGCTCGTCGGCGACGAAGCGGGACTGCACCGCGCGCTGCCACAGGCCGCGCAGCCCGCCACCGCCGCGCAGTCCGCCGAACCGCGCCGTGAACGCCGCCTGGCAGAACTGCGCCGTGACGAGGTCCGCTTCGTGTGCCGCCGCGCCGATGCTCTGCACCACGCGCGCACCGGCACGCGCCGCGGCCCGGGTCGCGGCACGCGCGAAGAGCGTGGTGCGCACGATCGTCGGCGCCGCCGGGAGCGTCACCGGGACATGCCGCACCCTCACCCCCGGCAGCTCGCACACCGACGCGATGACGGTCAGGTCCACGTCGGGCGCGAGGCCTGAGAGCACCTCCGCTGCGGCGCGCTCCTGTCCGCCGCGGCGGTGCACCTCGAGGGCGATGAAGGCGAGCGGGATCACGGGATCGCCGAACGGTACAGGGCGACCGTCTCCGCCACCATCCGCTCCACGCGGAACCGGTCCAGCCCGGACCGCGCAGCCGCCGCCCGCTGCGCACGCCGTGCCGGATCCGCGAGCAGCGCGTTCAGCGCCTCGGCGAGACGTGACGGGTCGTGCGCGGGGACGAGGACGCCCGCCCGCCCGTCGTCGAGCGCCTCGGGCACCCCGTCGACCGCGGTCGCGACGATCGCGCATCCCGCGGCGCGCGCCTCGCCGATCACGATGGGGAACGACTCGCGATGGGACGCGAGCACGAACGCGTCCGCCGCGCGCAGCCACGGCGTGGGATCGCGCTGGAATCCCTCGAAGTGGATCCGGTCGCGCACGGGACCGCGCGCCGCGAGCGCCTCGAACTCCGCGCGCTGCGGTCCGTCGCCCACGAGGTAGAGGTGCGCCGACGCGTGTGCGGTCGCGATCCGCTCGAACGCGGCGATCAGGTCCGCGATCCCCTTGCGTGCGTTCATCCCCGCGACGGTGACGATCGCCGGATGTGCGAGCGCGGCGGGGGTGACCGATACCGGATCCGGGAGCCGCGGACTGCCCACCGTGCCGTTGAGCACCACGTGCAGTCTGGCCGCCGGCACACCGGCGCGCGCGAGCACGGCGCGCACGGCGGTGCCGCAACAGAGCGTGACATCCGCGAGGGCCATCAGTCGTGCACTGCGCTGGTAGACGTTGTGCACGTGTCCCACGAGCAGCGGCCCGCCGTGCCCGCGAGCGCGGCGCGCCGCGCGGGCGAGCACCACGCCGGTCATCATGTGCGCGTGCACCACGTCGATCCGTTGCTCGGCGAGCAGCGCACGCAGACGGTACGTGGCGCGCCAGAGCGTGAGCGGGCGACGGCGTTGGTCGAGCCGATGGTGCCGCACGCCCCATGCCGCGAGTCGTGCCTCGAACTCGCCCCCCGCCGACGCGACATGGACGTCATGCCCCAGTGCCGACTGCCCCCACGCGAGGTCCATCGCCGTGTTGATGATCCCGTTCCCGGTCTCGCGCACCGTGTTGAGCACGTGCAGGATCCGCAGCGGGCGCCCGTTCATTCGTCCGGCCCGAGCGCGAGCTCGCGAATGACCTCGGTGAGTCGCTCGGCGTAGGCCTTCGCCGAGAACCGTGCGGCGCGCACGCGGGCGGCCGCGCCGGCGCGGGCGGCGAACGCGGGGTCGTCGAGGTACCGGTCGATCGCGCGCGCCAGGGTCGGCGCGTCACCGAACGGGGTGAGCAGGCCATCGACGCCATCGGTGATGATCTCGGCGGGACCCCCCGCGCTCCCGGCGATCACCGGTTTGCCGAGCGCCATCGCCTCGACGACGACGATGCCGAACGGCTCGCGGTCGGACGCGTGGACGAAAACGTCCATCGCCTGCATCCAGCGCGGCACGTCCGTCTGGAACCCGGCGAACGTCACGGCATCCGCGACGCCGAGCGAGGCCGCGAGCGCGCGCAGCTCGTCGCCGTAGCGCGGCTCGGTGTCGTGTGCGCCACCGACGATCGCGAGATGCGCGCCCGGGTGCGCCGCGCGGACCTCCGGCATCGCGGCGATCACCGTGTGCATGCCCTTCCATCGCTGCAATCGCCCGACGATTCCGATCAGCGGCCCGTGCACCGGCAGTCCGAACCGCTCGCGCAACGCGGCCGGCGGCTCGTGCCGCACGGACTCGAATCGCTCGAGCGACGCCCCCGGCGCGACGAGGCGCTGCGGGCGCACCGGCCTGATCCGCGCCTGTGCCGCCGCCACGTCACGCGAGAGCACCACCACGCCCCGCGCGCGCATCCACGTCGCGATGCGGTCCATCCAGTCGGGGGATGGCAGCCCGACCTGGTACCACGCCGCGGGGATGTCGGCGATCCACGCCGCCGGCCCCGCGAGCAGCTGTGCCGAGACCATCCACCCGAAGACGAGCGAGGCCTGCCGCTCCCGCGCGAGCGCCGCGATCGCGCGCACGGCGCGGAAGCGTCGCGGGAGGTCGCGGATGCGGCCCGCCGGGATCAGGTGCGTCTCGATCCCGCGGGCGCGCGTCTCGGCGACCATCGGCCCGTCCTTGGTGAACACCGCGATCCACTCGATGCCCTGCCCCTGCCCGTGCTCCATCAGCTGCCGGAACATCATCTCGCCGCCACCGAACTGCTCGCCGAGCGGCATGACCACGATCACCCGAAGGTCGGTCATGGCAGCGTGCCCGGCATGGGGACCCAGACCGGCGCGCGTCCCGCCGCGCGACGCGCGCGACGCACCGCGGCGCGCGCAGCGCGCGCGACCCGCCAAGCGTCCCACGCCCACGCGTGCCCCTGAGCGCGGAGCCGGAGGGCCGCGAGGAGGCCCGGCGCGGCCGTGGTGCCCAGGAGCCCGGCCCACACCGCGAACATCAGCCACCGCACCGGTCCGAGGAAGTGCGAGAGGGCGCGCGCCTCGTTGTGGACCGCGTCACCGAACGGCCCCGCCGCGAACCGGCCGCGGTGCACCTGGTCGTCCCCGTCGCGCGCGGCGACATGATGCTCCACCGCGATGGCCGGATCGTACACCAGTCGCCAGCCGGCACGGCGCATGGGGAGGCAGAGCGCGAGCTCCCAGTGCACCTGCGCCCCGTCGCCGCGCAGTCCGTCGTCGATGCCGATCGCGCGGAGGAGCGGCGCGCGGAAAGCGCAGTTCACGCCCTTCAGGACGTCGACGTCGCGCGGCGGTCCGGCGCCGAGGTGATGCTGCCCGATCACGCGGCCCCACCACTGCACGCGTCCCACCACGGCCGCGTCACCGCGTTCGTGCGGCTGCCAGTCGCGGCCGCCCACGCCGCCGATCCCGCGATCGGTCGCGAGCACGGAGACCATCCGCGCGATCCAGTCCGGCCGCGCCTCGGCGTCATCGTCGGTGAGCACGATGACCGATCCGCGTGCCTGCGTGATCCCTTCGTTGAGCGCCGCGATGACCCCGGGGGCGCGGATCCGCGGCAGGATGCGCTCACACCCCTCGGGCAGTGCGATGGCGCGCGCCGCGTCGCGACTCGCGTCATCCTCCTCGCGGGTGACGACGATGATCTCGTCGGGCGGACGCGTCTGTCCCGCGAGGGCACGCAGGCAACGGGCGACGTCATCCGGTCGCCGCCAGGTAGGGACCACCACCGAGACCGTCAGGCCATCGCCGTGCGCCCGTTCGAGTGGCCGTCGCGTGAAGGCGTGGCGCGGGTCGCGCCGTCCGTCGGGGTCGCCACGTCCCTCGGTGATCGGCACGGGGAACTCCGCTGCCGCCGCCGCCTCCCAGTCGGCGCCGTAGCGGAGCACGACGTCGAGCTCCTCCGCGAGCGAGCCGAGCGCGCGCAGCGAGTCCCTGCTCCACGGCAGCGAGCGGATGATGCCGAGCCGCAGCGACATGACCCCGCGCAGCAGGCCCCAACGCACCGGACGCGGCGCGCCATGCTTGTAGAGGTATCGCACCTCCGCGGCGCGCAGCATCCCGAGCCGCCGTCCCGGCGGCGATCGCCGCGGCGGATGGTCGACGACCGCCGCCGGCACCCATCGCATCGTCACGCCATGCAGCCGGAGCCGCTCGCGCAGGTCCTGGTCCTCCATGTGCGCGACGGTGAAGCCCTCGTCGAAGCCGCCGACCGCGCGGAACCGGTCCGCACGCACGGCGATGTTGCACGACCAGAAGAGCCCGCCACGCTCGTTGACGGGGGCATAGTGCATCGGCGTGCGGAACCCGCCCGCGCAGGTCGTGCGGCCCTCGAGCGCCTCGAGCCGTGGCTCGGCGGCGACCGCCGCCGCGTAGGCGGCGAGCCACTCGCGCGAGGGCAACGTGTCGTCGTCGGTGAACACCAGCCACGTCCCGCGCGCGTGCGCCGCGCCGTGATTGCGGTTCGCCGCCGGTCCGCGCGCCGGCCCCGCGACATGGCGGGCCCACGGGAAGCGTGCCGCGATGAACTCGCGGGTCGCGGCCCGCCGCGCGTCGTCGCTGACGATCACCTCGTACGACGCCGCGTCCATCGACTGCGCGCCGGGTGCGAGCCGCGTGAGGGTCGCCGCGAGCGTCTCGTGGCGGTCGTAGGTCGGGATCACGACCGACCACGTCGGTGCGGCCGCGCTCACGCCGCCTCCGCCGCGACTCGCGAGAGCATCGCGATGTACTGCGGTCGCAGCGCGTCCCATCCGAACCGCGCGCGCACCGACGCGTGCCGCGCGCGCGCGGCCGTGGCGTCCGCCGGGAGCGCCCGTAGCGCCTCGAGCGCGGCCACGGCCTCGTCGCGGGTGCCGATCGGGCGGCGCAGCCCCGCCTCACCGACGACGTACGCGGTGGTCGCGTCGTCGTGTACGAGCACCGGGAGACCGGCGCCGAGCGCCTCGATGTATGCGAGGCCGAATCCCTCGCCGCGCGACAGCAGGGCGAACCGGTCCGCCGCCGCGTACACGAGCGGCATGCGCGCGCGGGGCTCGGTGCGCCAGCTCCATCCCTCGCCGAGCCGGGCGGCGGCGAGCGCACGCAATGCGACACCCTCGGGTCCGTCGGCGCCGACGAGCAGCAGATACGGCCGCTCGCCCGGCATCGCGGCCACCGCCTCGATCAGCAGGTCCGTGCGCTTGGTCGCCGTGTCGAGCTGCCCGACCGACAGGAGCACCTCGCGCTCGCGGGTGCCGCCGAGCATCGCGCGGAGTCCGAGTGCCTCCTGTGCGGCGCGGCGTGCCGCCGCATCGGTGGGAGTGAACGCATCTGGCAGCGCGATCCCATGCGGCAGCAGGGTCATCCGGTCCGCCCGCTCGCCGCGCGCCAACGCCGCCGCGAGCGCCGCCGGCGTCAGCTGTTGCACGTGGTCGCACCGGGTATAGGGCATGGTGGTGTTCCCACCATTGTAGAACAGCATCCGCCACCGCGCGCCGGTGAGGCGCCGCCAGTGCCACAGCGCGTTCCCGAGGTTGAGATCGGCGAAGTACAGCAGGTCCGGCGGCCGGCGGACGAGCGCCGGGAGCATCCCGAGGAAGAACGAACCCTGCTCGACGAAGTACGGGTCGCGTCGGAGCAGCGCACCGAGCACGCGCGCCGCGTCGGAGCGGCGCGGGAGGTTGGGGACGACCCGCTCGCCGGCGACGTGCCCGTCCGCGCCGCCGGCGAGGACCTCGATCGCGAGCGACGGCGCATCCGCGAGGGCACGCGCACAGTCGCGTGTGAAGGTCTCGAAGCCGCGCCGCTCGTTCCCGAGTCCCGTGCACGCGAGGAGGATCCGCCGTGGCGCCATCGGCAGCGCGCTCAGCCGGTCGGGCCGATGAGCCGCCGCATGCACCCGGCACCGGCGCGCGTGAGGAGCACACCGGGGTGCCGCCGGACCCCGCGCGCGAAGGCCGCGCGGGCCGATCTGGCGTCACCCGCGGCGGCCGCCGCGGCGGCTTCGGTCATGAGCGCCTGCGCCTTGAGCAGCCCGATCCGGTGCGTCGCGCGCATGCGGTCGAGCGGTGAGAGCGACGTGACGTAGCGCGCGCGGATGATGTCCCACTCCTTCTCGAACAACGACCCTTCGGCGACCGTCTTGCTCGTCGCGTGGAAGCGGTAGCCCGCCACCGGACGGTCGAGGGCGAGGCACCGCTCGCCGTGCGCGAGGAGCGCCGCGTAGAGGTTGATGTCGAACAGGTAGCGCAGCGACTCGTCGAACCCACCCACGTGCTGCACCAGCGCGCGGGACCACACGTGTCCCGGCTGCGCCATCTGGAACCGGGACGACAGCAGGTCGAGCATCCCGCGCGGGACCGTCGGCAGGTGCCACTCGTGCACCGGCATCGCGGCCGAACCGAACCCGATCACCCCACCCGCGATCCAGCGCGCGCCGGGCGCCGCCTGCAACGCATCGAGCAGGGACTGCAGCGCACCGGGCAGATAGACGTCATCCGAGTTGAGGTACGCCAGCCACTCCCCGGTCGCGCGCGCGATGCCCTTGTTGATCGCGTGCGACTGTCCCCGGTCCTTCTCGCTCACCCACCAGCGGAGATGCTTCTCGTGCCGGCGGATCACCTCGACGCTCTCGTCGGTGCTCCCGCCGTCGACGATGATGTACTCGAGCCCGGCGATGCCCTGCGAGAGGACCGAGTCGATCGTCTCCTGGAGGTACGGCCCCTGGTTGTACGAGGGCGTGATCACGGTGAGCGTGGGCGCCATCGGCCTCACGCCCGCTTGCGCGCGAGGAGCATGCGCGTGTCCGCCACCACGTGGCGCGCGGCCTCCCAGGCGGCGCGGTCGAATCGCGGCTCGTACGCGAGATGGTCCTCCACGAGCACGATCTCGCAGCCGGCCGTCCGCAGCCGCGCCTCCACGGCGTCCCACTCCACGTGATCGTCCGGCCAGATGTGCAGGTCGCCCTCGGGCATCCAGCGGGGATCCGTCCAGCGCTGCCAGACGAGCCACGGCCGCACGCGCGCCCAGTAGCGCCGCGGATCGACGAATCGCGACAGCCGCTTCGCCGGCCAGACCACCGCGTGCTCGAGGAAGGCGGTCAGCGCCGGGCTCGGCGTCCAGTACTGCGGGGCCTTCTCGTGCTCGATGAGGATCACGCCGCCGGGACGCACGACGCGCGCCATCTCGGCGACGAGCGCGAGGTAGTCGGGCACATGGTGCAGCACCGAGTAGGCGCCCACCAGGTCGACGCTGTCATCGCGCGCCGGACGCAGGTCCCGTCCGTTGAGCACCACCGGGAACACCCGGCCCGTGGCGGCGTGCCGGCGCGCGAGGTCGCGGACCATCCGCTCCGAGAGGTCGCTGGCCTGCACCGTGCCCTCGTGCGCGAGGAGCTTGTCGGTGAGGTTCCCCGTCCCCGCGCCGATGTCGAGCATCACCCGCGAGGCGGGCGGCGTGGCCGTCGCGATCGCCCCGACGGCACGCGCCACCGACGCGACGAGCCGCGCCTGCTCGATGTCGTTGAAGATCTCCGGATGCCGCGCATCGTACCCGCCACGCAGCCGGTCGTGCGCCGCGCGGTTCTCGGCGATCCGGCGGCCGGCCGGCCTCATCGCGCGCGCAGCAGCGCCGCGCGATAGGCCGCGGTCGCTCCCGACGCGAGGTTGTGCGCGTGCGCCGACACGCCGAAGCCGATCAGCACCCAGAAGAGCGTTCCCGGCGCGCCGGTGAAGATCTCGGAGATGAGCAGGCTCGCGAGGAGCGCGGCCGCCCCCGAACGCACCGCGTTGGCGAACGGGTCGAACCGCGCGTCGGCGAGGCGGATCGACTGCACCACGAGGCCGATCACGCCGAGGAAGAACATCAGGCCACCGGGCCAGCCGAACAGGTAGAACACCTCGAGCAGCCCGTTCTCGAAGTTGCGGATGCCGCCGCGCGTGCGCGCCGTCACCGCGCTGCCCGTCGCCCCGAGGCCCGCGCCCTCGGCGTAGTCGAGCACCAGCGCGTAGCCGGCGCGTGCCGTCTGGATGCGCGCGCGGTAACTCGAGTCCTCCTCGCCGGCGGTGAGCGAGGACAGGCGCGACGTGATCCCCTCGCGGATGCGGGGGATCGTGATCACCGGGAGCGACAGCAGCGCGACGACCGCCAGCGTGATCCAGTTGCGCGGCAGCCGCCGCACCGGCTGCGTGACGAACTGCAGCACGAGGCCGAGCACGAAGCCGAGCCACGCCGTGCGGATGCGCGAGAGCAGGAGCCCGATGAAGCCGAGCACGAGCGCGGGGAGCCGGCCGCGCACCTCCGCCCCGAGCAGCAGCAGGAGCCCCACCTCCATCACGACCGCGAACGTCCCGGGCATCGTCATCGTGCCGAACACGCGGACCGAGTACGGCTCGGGCCGGCCGATCGACTGCAGGTCGGTCGCGATGATCCAGAGGCGGTCCCACGGCGGGAGCACGACGAACTGATAGATGCCGTAGAGCGCCGCCGGCGCGATCCCCCACGCGAGCGTCCCCATGAAAGCCTGCCGCATGTCGGGATAGCGGCGCCAGTGCAGCGCCGTGTGCAGTCCCACCAGCGCCGGCGAGAGCCACGTGAGGTACGCGTAGAACGCGGGCACGACCCCGTTGCGCAGCGCACCCACGAGGAAGCCGTACGTGACCGCTCCCATCACGAGCAGCGCCGGCGCGAAGAGGATGCCCCGCAGTTCCTTGAGGAAGTGGAGCACCGTGAGGACGGCGACGGTCGACGCCAGCACCGGCGCGGCGAGCGCGAGGTTCGTCGCCTGGAAGCCGTGGTGCAGGTCGAGCACCCGGCGCATGAGCGGCGTGTAGAACCAGAGCGAGACGACGAAGGCCAGGAAACCCGCCGGCGCGCGCAGCACGAGCGTCATCGCCGTCACCGTCGCGGCCACCGCCCACGCTGCGCCGAACCCCCGCCCGCCCGCACCCGCGAGCCCGGCGACGGTCATCGCGAGGAACCCCGCGACCGCGAACGTCTGGAGCGACGGCACGACCGACGACGGCCGGGCCTCGGACATCGGCACCGCGGTCGTCGTCATGCGGGACTCAGCGGACGGGCGGACCCGGGCGCGGCTCGCGCGGCGCGAGCAGACCGTGCCCGCGCAGGGCGCGGCGCAGGCGGCGACGCGCCGACGAGACGGCGTACCCGAGCAGGCTCACCGAGACCGTCGACGCCGTGCCGTGCACGAACAGCGAGAAGGGCGCGAACGACTCCCCCTCGAGCGGCATCGCCAACCCGCTCGCCGGCTGCGCCACGACCTGCATCCCGTTCAGCTGCTGGATGATGCCCGCGTCCAGACCCCAGATCATCCCCGGCAGCGTGAGCGTGAACCCGGAGCTCAGCGCCGGGTCGCTCGCGCGGAAGATGAACATCACGCCAAGCCAGAGCCCGACGAGCATGATCGTGCTCAGGTACAGCAGCCGCGACGTGAGCCCGCGCCGGTGCCGCCCGCGCCGTCGTCCGGTCCACGGCTGGTCGAGCATCCACCACGTGAGCAGCGAGACCAGGAGCGTGAGGACGAGCACGAGCGGCGCGGTGACGAGCTCCACCGCGAGCAGCACCAGCCCCACGAGCATCGACGCGCCGAACTGGCCCGAGGTCGCCGGGCTCTCGGCGCCAGAATCGAACACGTCCGGCACCAGCTCGGGCCCCGTCTCGTCGCCCGTCGGCGCGCGCATCCCCTCCCGCGAGCTTCTCATCGCGTCCCTCGGCGGCGGGTCACTTGCCGTACTCGTAGTAGTAGCCGTACCCCGAACGGTAGCGCGCCCCGCGACGGAACTCCACGTCGTTGAGGATCGCCCCGGCGAGGTTCACCTGCACGTTGCGCAGCTGCGCGACGGCGAACCGCAGCTCGTCGCGATCGGTCTTGTCGGCGCGCGCCACGAGCAGCAGCGCGTCGGCCTGCGCCCCGATGAGCGCGCTGTCGGTGAACAGGTTGAGCGGCGGCGTGTCGAGCAGCACGTAGTCGTACTGCTGGCGGAGCCGCTCGAAGAGCGGCTGCAGCCGCTGCGCCACCAGCAGGTCGGCGGGGTTGACGCTCGGCGCGCTCCCGAGCGGGAGCACGTCGATCGTGCCGCCGGACTCCATCGCCACGCGCCGGATGCACTCGCCCGGCGACGCCTGGCCGTACATCAGGTCGAAGAACCCCGGGGACGGCGCGATGCCGAACACGTCGTGCACCGTGCCGCGGCGCGTCTCGGCGTCGATCAGGATCACGCGCTGGCCCTGGTGCGCGAGCGTCACCGCGAGGTTCACGGCCGTCGTCGTCTTGCCGTCGCCCGGGAGCGCGCTCGTCACCACGATCACGCGCGGCGCCTTCGGCGGCGTGAGGTAGTTCAGGTTCGTGCGGAGCGAGCGGTACGCCTCCGCGGCCGGCGTGTGGTAGTCGCGCCCGGTCGCCGGGAGGTCCTTCGCGCTCTCGGCTCCCGCCGCGCCGACCGCGACCGGCGGTCCCAGTCGATACGCGCCGGTCCGCGCCTGCTGCTGGAGGTTGGGGATGATCCCCACCACCGCGACGCCCGTCACCGCGGCGAGGTCGGACTCGTTGCGGATCGTCGTGTCGAGCCAGTCGCGGAGGAACGCGATGCAGAGGCCGACGATCAGGCCGGCGAGGAGCGCGACGGTAAAGATGATCGTCTTCGACTGCGAGATGACCAGCGGCGCGCCGGCGGCCTCGTCGAGCACCTGCGCCGTGGAGTCCTGCACCGCGGCGGTGATCTCCGCCTCCTTCAGGCGCGACTGCACCATCATCGAGAGGTCCTCGAGCACGCGGCGGTTCCGCTCGAGGCGCTGGAACGTCAGCTGCTGCTCGGGGATCCGCTTGCGCGCGTCCTCGAGCGAGGCCACCCGGCCCTCGAGCACGACGATCTGCGAGTTCACGCTGCCGAGGAACCGGCGCGCACGGTCCTCGATCACGTCCTGGATCGCGTCGATCCGCCGGTCGAGCGCCCGCACGTCCGGATCGCTCGGCATGCGCCGGTTGAGCAGCTGCGTCCGCTCGTCCACCAGGAGGCCGAGCCGCTCCACCTCCGACTCGGCGATCCGCGCATCGCTGAACGCATCGGTCGACAGGATCCGCTCGAGCATCTCCCGGCGGCGCGTGAGCGAGTCGGTCGACCGCGGTCCGGCGATCGCCGGCGCGAGCTGCTCGCGGATCCCGCGCAGGGTCGCCGCGGCACTCTTGAGCTCGTTGATCTCGGAGAAGAAGTACTGCGCCTGGTCCTCGGGGGTCGTGATCCCCTCGCGCAGCAGGTAGTCGCGGATCTCCGACTCGGCGCCCGCGAGCTGGCCGTCGAGCGACCCGAGCTGCGCCTGGAGGTAGGTGACCGTGCCGCGGGCGCTCACCCGCTCGAGATCCATCTTCCGCTGCACGAACCGGCGGGCGACCGCGTTGGGGATCTCGCGCGTCAGCGTCGGGTCGGTCCCGCGGAAGATGATCCGCAGGACGTTGGCGTCGCGGTTGGGCTGCACCACCTCGAGCGCCCCGCGCAGCCCGTTGGCCACGACCAGCCGCGGGACGAGCACGAAGTGCAGCCGCTCGGCGAGCCGGCCCTCCGGCGAGAGCTGGAGCCGGATCCCCGGGAGCTCGATCGGCATCGTGTCGCTGAAGGTCCCGAGGATCGCGTCGCCCGGCAGGCGTCGCACCTCGTAGCCGCCCGGCGCGCGCGTGAAGCGGTACTCCGCCTCCGGCGCGTCCGACGCGACCACCGCCCACTGCACGAGCGCGCTCCGCGGCGTGCGCAGCGGCTGCAGCACCGCGAGCCGGAGGCCGAGCGAATCGACCACCTCGAGCGCCAGGTTGCGGCTCGTGATGATCTCCGTCGAGGTCGCGAGCAGCTGCTGGTAGTCGGGACCGAAGTAGGCGTTCGTCATCCCCGACGGCCGCGGCTCGTCGATCCGCACCGTCGTCTCGGCCTGGTACAACGGTTCCACGCGCCGCGCCGCGACGACGCCCGCGGTCACCGCGAGCCCCACGCACACGACGATGATCCACGCGCTGCGCGAGATCGTCGCCCAGCCCCGCCGCAGGTCCAGCGGCTGGTTGGGCTCCACCGGCACCACCATCGGGAGATTGCTCATCGCGCTACTTCCCGAGGAGGACGACGATCGAGATGATCGAGGCGACGATCGTCGTCACCGCCGCGACCGTGTTGATCTGCCGCTGGTTCCGGATCCAGAACGACTGGTCCTGCACGAAGATCGCATCGCCCGAACGCAGGTTGAACGCGCCGAGCGACTGCTCCACCGAGAGGTCGAGCCGCGTCCCGTCGAACCGCAGCAGCTGCACGCGCGGCAGCCCCTCGGCGCCCACGGTGCCGCCCGCCCGCGCGATCACCTGGATCGCGGTCGAGGTCGGGTCGACCGGGTAGACGCCCGGCGCGCGCACCGAGCCGAAGATCGGCACCGGGCGGACCAACCGCACATCCACCGGCGTGTTCACGATCCGGTCGCGGAACCGCGCGATGAGCAGCGCGTTCACCGAGTCCGCGGTCAGGCCGCCCAGCTTCATGCGGCCGAGCGAGGGCACGATCGCCGTGCTGTCGTTCTGGACCATGAGATCGCCCGAGAGCTCCGGTTCGCGCCACACGGCGATGCGCACGATGTCGCCCGGCTGCGCCGTCCACGGCTGCAGCATGCCCTGCGGCAACGGCGCCACCGGCGGCGGCGAGGACGGCCGGCACGCGCCGAGGAGGACCGCGACGGCCAGGAGGGCACGGCATGGCACGTTCGTGTTCATGTGCGGAGAGGGAGTGCGGTGCTGTGCATGCGAAGGATTTCTGGGGTAATACGACCGAGCGGGCAGGACGAAACACCTGGATATGGAACGCGACATCAGTACGCTCCGCGCATGCTCACCACCGCAGGAACCGTCCGCGCGAGGATCACGAGGTCGCGCCAGACGGTCCAGTCGCGGATGTACGACGACTCGAGCCGGACGACATCCTCGAAGTCGGTGATCGCGTTCCGCCCGCCCACCTGCCACGGGCCGGTGATGCCGGGGAGCACCTCGAACCGCACGTAGTGGTGCGGCTTGTACCGCGCGACCTCGCTCGGCAGCGCGGGCCGCGGTCCCACGAGCGACATCTCGCCCCGCAGCACGTTGATGAGCTGCGGCAGTTCGTCCAGGCTCGAGCGCCGGAGGAACCGCCCCACCGTCGTCAGCCTCGGGTCGCCCTTGAGCTTGAACAGCGGGTCGGATGCGTACTGGTTCGCGCGGGCGAGCGACGCCTGCTGGGCTTCGGCGTCGACCACCATCGTGCGGAACTTGAGCAGCGTGAACACGTCGCCGCCGAGGCCGACGCGGGTCTGCTTGAAGAGCACGGGTCCGCGCGACGTGACCCGGATCGCCAGCGCGATGAGCAGACCCAGCGGCACGCCCACGGCGAGTCCGATCACCGCGCCGGTCACGTCCACGAGCCGCTTGAGCACGAGCTGTACGCCGACCAGCGCCGGACGGCTCAGGAGGGCCAGCGGCTCCGCGCGACGGAGCAGGAAGCTCGGCTCGTTCAGCCGCTGGAACGCCCGCCGCCGCGTCGCGAACACCCGGCAGCCGGCGCTCGACGCCGCGATCATGAGGCTCTGCAGCGCCGCGTCGCCGAGCGGACCTACGAGCACGATCGCGTCCGCGTTGGATGCGGCGAGCGCATCGTACAGGTCGCCGGGTCCGCCCGGCGCATCACTCGGCCATGCATCGGTGATCTCGAAGAACCCCGGGGCCACGGGATCGCCCGTCTCCGCGAGCCGGCGCGTCCAGTCCTGCCGCACGCCATCGAGCACCTCGGGCACACCGGCGATCAGCGTGCGGGCCGGCTCCAGTCCGCGCGGGTCGATGGACTTGAGGGCGCCCGTGATCACGCGTCGCTGGAGCACCAGCGCCCCCCAGAGCGTGACGAGCACACCCGACAGTGCGAGCGTGCGCACGAGCACGAACGAGGTCCAGATCTCCGTCCAGCGTGGCAGCGCGAGCCCCACGAGCAGCGCCGCCATGATCCGGCCGCTGTGCTGCGCGCGCTCGGTGTACGTGTAGCTCCGGGTCGCGACGAGGCAGAAGACCATCGCGCCCAATCGTCGCGCCAACGGTACCGGCTCGCTCGGCAGCAGGAATCGCAGGAAGTCGGTGCCATCAGGGCCGAGGAGCGCGCCGACCTCGGCCAGCGGGACCATCGCGAGGATGATGAACACCGCGGCGAGCGTCACCGCATCGGACGCCACGATCATCCCGCCATACACGACTTCGCGCCAGAAGCGACGCCGCTGGAGGCGCACCGCGCGTTGGCGGGCGCCGAGTCGGGCGCGGTGCGCAGTCGGCTCGACGATGGCGGAGACGGTCATCCCGGATGCATGGCTGGTGAAATATGCGTCAGTGGCTAATTATGGTCCAGCGCTTACTTTCCGGACGCCGCCATCGTCACTAGGTGATCGTCGCACGCTCCGTATCCTCGCCCACGCCCCCATGTCCGATCCGGGACACCCGATGACGACCGCCGCGCCCGAAGAGGTCGAGCGGCTCCGCACGATCCTCACCGCTGCGGTCGCCCGCAACGCGACCGACATCCACATCCGCGCGGGCGACGCCGCCTACGTGCGGGTCGACGGGGAGCTCGTCGCGCTCGACACCGGTTCCCTGAACGCCAAGCAGACGTTCGAGATGACGCGGCACATCCTCGCGACGTCGCCGAACACGCCGGACATCCACACGGTCCACGACCACTCGGGCCCGTGGTCGGCGCCCGGCATCGGGCGTTTCCGCCTCAGCCTCCTCAAGCAGCGCTCGAGCTTCATGATCGTGCTCCGCGTCATCCCCGACGTGCTGCCGACCTTCGATTCGCTCAGCCTGCCCGCTTCGCTCGCCTCGATCGCGCTCTCCGACTTCGGCATCATCCTCGTGGCCGGCGCGCAGGGCGGCGGACGCTCGAGCACCACCGCGGCGTTCGTCAATCACCTCAACACGCACAGCCAGCGACGCCGCCACATCGTCACGGTCGAACGGGCACTGCGGTTCCTCCACAAGAACCACGCCTGCGCCGTCACGCAGCGCGAGACCGGGATCGACACGGCGTCGTACGCCGTCGGTGTGCGCGCCGCGATGGAGCAGGATGCCGATGTCATCGTCATCGGCGACCTCGATGATCCGGAACTCGTCGAGCTCGCCATGCGCGCCGCCGAGCAGGGCCGGCTCGTCATCGGCCAGGTCCGCGCGACCGACACGACCACCGCGATCCGCTCGATCCTCGAGCGCTTCAGCCCCGACCGCCGCGACTCCGCCCGGCTCCAGCTCAGCGAACTGCTGCGCGGCGTCGTCGCGCAGCGGCTCCTCCCGCGGGCCGACAGCCGCGGGCGCATCGCCGTCGCGGAGGTGATGCTCATGACGCCCACCGTGCGCGACGTGCTCTCCGACCCGGGCCGGCTCTCCGAGCTGCGCAACGCGCTGTCCGAGGGCCGCGCGCAGTACGGGACCCAGACGTTCGACCAGCACCTCGCGGATCGCGTCATCGGGGGACAGGTGTCGTTCGAGGTCGCGGTGTCGCTCGCGACCAACTCGCTGGACTTCGAGCTGCAGCTGCGCGGCCTGCGGCGTTAATCGCCGGCGATCCGCCCGAGGAGGCGCGCCCACCACGGCCGCGCGCCTCCGCCATCGAGGGGCGCGACCGGCAGCGGCCCCTCGCCCGCGAGGATCCGCGCCGGGTTCTCCACCAGCAAGCGCTGCACCTGCGCCGCGGCGCCCCGCTTCACGAGGAGCGCGGCCGCGCGCGCCGTCGCCGGCTCGCCGCGTGCATGGTAGTCGCTCGCGAGATAGTCGATCCACCCGAGCGTGAGCAGCACGTTCGCGACCGCGCGCGCCCGGTCGCCATGCTGCCCGAGGAACGACCCGGCGTTCACCTGCAGATGCGCTCCGGCCGCGCGACAGCGCGCGAGCACCGTGAGCCGCGAGTCATGGTTCCGGTAGCGCTCCGGGTGCGCGAGGATCGGCCGCCACCCCTGCCGCCGGATGTTGTGCAGCGCCCACTCCGCATTCGGGGGAACCTGCATCGCCGGGAACTCGACGAGCACGAACGGCCCGCCGGCGAGCCGGAGCCGCGCGTCGTGCAGGTCAGGGTCCGGGTCATCGAGCATCAGCTCCACGCCGCGCTCGATGCGCGGGAGTCCCGGCGTCACGGCGTGCGCGGCCGTGAGCTGCGCCCACCCTGCGTCGAGTTCCGCGAGCCGCGCGTCGAGC
This sequence comes from uncultured Gemmatimonas sp., assembly GCA_964464585.1. Lineage (GTDB taxonomy): Bacteria > Gemmatimonadota > Gemmatimonadetes > Gemmatimonadales > Gemmatimonadaceae > Pseudogemmatithrix. The sequence goes on from CAYXGS010000005.1 coordinate 130,266, forward strand.
ATCGCCGGCGCCTTGGTCAGCGACCCGTCGAAATGCGGGGTGGTGATGCACGACGCCGCCCCCTGCGCGCTGAAGTGCCGCAGTGCGGTCAGTGACTGCGCCACATCCGCCGACCCATCGTCCACGGCGGGGATCATGTGACTATGGAAGTCGGTGAAGCCCTGCACCACGCCGTCGCTCACGCGCCGCCCTGCGCGCGCCACCACGCGACCGTGGCCGCGAGCCCGGTCGCGAAGTCCGTCTGCGCGCGGAACCCGAACGCGTGCGCCGCGCGGGACGTGTCGAGCCCGCGGCGCGGCTGCCCGTTCGGCTTGGACGCATCCCACGTGACGCGGCCCGTGAATCCCGTCGCCTGCGCGACCGCCGTCGCCAGTTCGCGGATCGGCATCTCGTGGCCGCTGCCGAGGTTGACCGGGTCGATCCCGTCGTAGCGCTCGGTCGCGAGCACCACGCCCTCGGCCGCGTCGTCCACGTAGAGGAACTCGCGCGTCGGCGAGCCATCGCCCCACAGCACGACCTCGCCACGCCCGGCGCGACGGGCGTCCTCCATCTTGCGCACCATCGCCGGGATCACGTGCGACGTCGCGGGATCGAAGTTGTCGCCCGGTCCGTAGAGGTTCACCGGCAGCAGGTGGATCGCCTCCATGCCGTACTCCTGCCGGTACGCCTGCGACTGCACGAGCAGCATCTTCTTCGCGAGCCCGTACGGCGCGTTCGTCTCCTCGGGATACCCGTTCCAGAGGTCGTCCTCGCGGAACGGCACCGGCGTGAACTTGGGATAGCTGCAGATCGTCCCGATGCCGACGAACTTCCGCACGCCATGCACCCGCGCCTGTTCGAGCGTCTCGACACCCATGACGAGGTTCTCGTAGAAGAACCGCCCGGGGTGCGCACGATTGGCACCGATCCCGCCCACCACCGCCGCGAGGTGGATCACCACATCGGGTCGCGTCTCGTCGAACAGGCGGATGACCTGCGACTTCTCGCGCAGGTCGTAGTGGGCCGACCGCGGTGAGTGGATCGCCGCGCACCCGCGCCGCTCGAGCGCCGCGACGACGCGGCGGCCGAGGAATCCCGAGCCGCCCGTCACGACCACGACCGCGCCCTTGAGCTCCATTGGGCGCAATCTACGGACGGGACATGGCGGGGACCACCGACCCGGACCTCGTCCGCATCCGCGCGCCTGCTAGAGCAGCCCGAGCTCGAACCGCAGCGCCGAGGCCAGCGACGGATGGAGGAACGGGAAGCCGGTCGCCGTGAGCACCGCGGGCCGCACACGCTGGCTGGCGAGCACCGTCCCGTCCGCCATCGCGCCGAACAGTGCGCGCAGCGCGAACGCCGGCACCGTCGCGAGGGTCGGTCGGTGCAGGATCCGCCCCATCGCTTCGGTGAACGTCGCGTTCGTCACCGGCTCCGGCGCGACCATGTTCACGGCGCCGGCGATGCCTGGTGTCTGCAGGACATGATGCACGGCGCCGATCCAGTCCTCGCGCGAGATCCAGCTCATCCATTGCCGGCCGTCGCCGAGCCGGCCGCCACCGCCGAGCTGGAACGCGGGAAGCATCTTCGCGAGCGCACCGCCCGACGGGTTGAGCACGATCCCCGTGCGCGCATGCACGACGCGGATCCCCGCGTCGCGCGCCGGTTCCGCCGCGGCCTCCCACGCCGCGCCGACCTCGGCGAGGAAGTCGTCCCCGGGCGACGAACCCTCGTCCAGCCACTCGTCGCCGCGACTGCCGTGGATCCCGATCCCCGACGAACAGACCAGCACCTCGGGCCGCACCCGGAGCCGTGCGACGGTCTCGGCGATGAGTCGCGTGCCCTGCACGCGACTCTGCAGGATCACGGCGCGCGTCCTCGCCGTCCATCGCTCCGCCACCGAACTGCCGGCGAGATGCACCACCGCGTCCACGCCTTCGAGCGCGCCGACCTCGAGTTCGCCGCGCGACGGGTCCCACCGCACGTCGTTGCCGGCCCCGCGTCCGACGCGACGCACCTCGTGGCCACCGGTCGTGAGGAACGGGACCAGCGCCGAGCCGAGGAAGCCGCTGGCCCCCGTCACCGCGATGCGGCGCGGTCCGCGCGCGGCGAACCGCGCATGCCGTTCGAGGTCGGCGCGCGTGAGCGCATGCCGCCAGCGCAGCAGGGCCTCGAGCTTGCCGCGCGTGAACGCGTCGGCGACGAGCGCGCCGAACGGGGGCAGCGGGAGACGATAGGTGATCGTGTCGTCCAGCACGCTCGACCCGTCCGGCTGCGGCTCCATCCGGTGGCGATGCTCCCAGCGCGCGAACGGCCCGGCGCGCTGCACCTCGCGGAACTCACGGCCCGCGAGGTATCCGACATGCTCCATCTCCCACGTCGTGGACACCGGGCCCACCGGCACGCGGAGCGTGACGCGCGATCCGTCCGAGATGCCGCCGCGTCGCGCGATGACCTCCGCCGGCTGGAAGCCGGGCGTCAGGCGCTCGAACGCGCCGGGCCGCTCGTGCCAGGCGAAGAGCGCGTCCGCGCTCACCGGCATCGCGCTCCGCAACGAGACCGTCGTCTCGCCGCGGGCCGCCGTCACTGCGGCGGGTCGTCCACCCGTCTCCAGAGATACCACGAGGCCACCGTGCGATAGGGCGCCCAGCGCGCGCCGATCCGCGCGACCCGCTCGGGCGTAGGGTGCGACCGAAGTCCGTACAACAGCTTGATCGCCTTCTGCACCCCGAGGTCGAGGACCGGCAGCACGTCGGGACGGCCGAGGCGGAACATGAGCACCATCTGCGCCGTCCATTCGCCGATGCCGCGCACCTGCGTGAGCGTCTCCATCACCTCGGCGTCCTCCATCTCGTGGATCTCGTTCACGCGGATGGTGCCCGCATGGGTGTGGCGCGCGAGGTCCTTGAGGTACTCCACCTTCCGGGTCGAGAGCCCGACCGCGCGGAGCTTGGCGTCCGGCGTCCGCACGACCTGCGCGGGCGTCGGTGCCTTCCCGCCGTACAGCGCGAGCATCCGGCCATGGATCGTCCCGGCAGCCGCGGTCGAGAGCTGCTGGTACACGATCGAACGCGCGATGTGCTCGAAATGGGTCCCGTCGTCGGTCTTCGTCCAGCCGCAGGTGCCGACCTGGTCCATCCACCGTCCAAGGATCGGGTCCGCGGCCTGCAGATGCGCGATCGCCTTGGCGTGCTTCCGCGCCATCAGGTCCCGGCCTCGGCCTCGCGACGGACGAGCTTCATGAGTCCGCTCATGTTGAACGGCTTCTGCACGAACGGCGGCGAGTGCTGCCCGACGCGGACCTTCGACGGATCGTGGATGATCCCGCTCATGAGGATGACGCGCGGCGGCCGATGCATCGCGAACACCTTCTCCGCGAGCTCCACGCCGCCCATCTCGGGCATGACGACGTCGGCCAGCAGCACGTCCACGCGGCGCGGCGCGCGGCGCATCGCGTCGAGCGCATCGACGCCATGCTCGGCGGTGAGCACCTCGAATCCCTCCCGCTCGAGGCCCGTGCGAAGCACCTTGCGGATCGTCTCGTCGTCATCGACGACGAGGACGATCGGCTTGTCGAACGGGTTCACGCGATCGCTCCCGACGCCGCGAGCCGCGACATCCCGGCGGAGGCGATCCCCTCGGCGTCCGGGCCGGCGACGAAGAGCCACTCGACGTTCCGGACGTGGCTGACCTTCCCGACCCGCTCGCCCCGCAGGTTGTGGATGCCGATCCGTGCCCCCACATAGCGCGCCGAGTCGACCGGCACCTCCGCCACCGCGTCGAACCGCTCGGCGAGGAGCGCGCGGATCGCTTGCGGCGTGAAGAAGCCCTCGTCCGAGAAGGACATCACCAGATGTCGCGCCTTCACTGCCATCACCACCTCACGGAGTGCGTTCCACGCCTCGGTCCGCTGGTTGAATGCGCTCTTGGTCGTCCGGCAATCCTCGCGCTTCCGTGCGACCCCGTATGCGGGCGGCGCGTCCGCACGGACCAGCGTCTCCCAGACATGATAGTTGGAGAAGTACGAGTGCTGGTTGTACGGCGGGTCGAGGTACGCCACGTCATACACCGTTCCGCGCGCGACGCACGCGCGGGCGTCCTCGTGCAGCATGCGCCCCGCACCGGGGAGCAGCGGCGGTAGCGTGAGCGCGAGGGGCTTCGCGCTGCGCGCCGACCACTGCTTGAGGTACGCCATCTGGAGGCCGGTGGTCGAATCCACCCGGTCCGCCGCGAGCAGCAGCGCCGAGAGGAGGATCGCGCGCTCGGCCGCGGTGACGTCGAGTTCGTCGATCGCCGCGCGGATCGCGTCGATCCGCATCCCGTTCATCGGCTGGAAGTAGCGCGCCTCCTCGCAGAACGTCACCGTGCAATAGCCGCGCACGCCCGGCAGCGCGTCGAGTTCGGCCGCCACACGCTCGAGCCGCGCCCGATCGACCGTCGACGCGTCGGTCGCGATGAACGCCTCGGCGAGCACCGCGCTGTAGCTCGCCAGGTCGTTCGCCGTGACGAGGAAACCGGCCGCCTTCAGGCCCTGGGCCACGCGCGTCGTTCCGGTGAACAGATCGAGCACGGTGCGGGTGCCGGGGATCGCCGAGACGAGCGCGACGAGGTGCGGCACGAGGCGACGCTTGGAGCCGAGATACTTGAGCACAGACACAAGGTAAGACGTGTGCTAGTTTCAAGTCAGGCCCGAGCCCTGCGGAGGCCGCCGCGGCCGCGCGCCGTGCACGCGACACCCGCATTCCCACCAATCGGAGCACGCATGCGGATCACGAAGGTCGGGGTCATCGGCGCGGGCGCGATGGGGGCCGGCATCGCCGCCCTCGCCGCGAGTGCCGGACTCCCCGTCGTCCTGCTCGACATCCCTGGCAGCGACGACCCCAAGTCCCCCGACCGGTCCAAGCCCGCGCGCGACGGGCTCGACCGCGTCCGGAAGTCCAAGCCGGCGCAGTTCATGGATGCCGCCGCGCCAGCGCGCATCGTCACCGGCAACACCGCTGACCATCTCGCACTCCTCGCCGACTGCTCGTGGATCTGCGAGGCGATCATCGAGAAGCCGGAACCGAAGCAGGAGCTGTTCGCCAAGCTCGAACGGATCGCCCCCGACGCCATCGTGACCTCGAACACCTCGGGGATCCCGATGGCGATCCTGCTTCAGGGACGCGCCGCACGGTTCCGGCAGCGGTTCCTCGGCACGCACTACTTCAATCCGCCGCGGTACATGCACCTGCTCGAGCTCATCCCCACGCCGGAGACGGCGCCGGAGGTCATGGACTCGATGCGGCACTTCCAGGAACGCGTCCTCGGCAAGGGCATCGTCGTCGCGAAGGACGTCCCCGGCTTCGTCGCCAATCGGCTCGGCGTGCACGGCATGGTCGTCGCCGGCCGGCTGATGGTGAAACACGACCTCACCATCCCCGAGGTCGACACGCTCACCGGCGCGCTCATCGCCAGAGCGAAGACCGCGACCTTCCGCACCGGCGACCTCTCCGGGCTCGACGTGCTGGTCCATGTCACGGCGGGACTCTCGCAGACCACCGGAGAGGACCTCGCGCTCGAGCCCTTCATCCACGAGCTCGTGAGGTCCGGGCGCCTCGGCGACAAGACCAAGGCCGGCTTCTACAAGAAGGACGGCAAGGACATCCTCGCGCTCGACTGGAAGACGCTCGAGTACAAGGACATGGGGCGATTCTCCACGCCGGAGCTCGAGAGGATCACCAAGCTGCCGCCCGCCGCACGCGTCGCGAAGGCCAAGGACGTCGGCGACAAGCACGGCGAGTTCCTCCGCGACCTGATCGTCGAGCAGACGCACTACGCGTGCACGCTCGCGCCGGCACTCGCCTATGATCTCGCGGCGATCGATCGCGCGCTCGAGTGGGGTTACGGCTGGGAGATGGGCCCGTTCCGCACCATGGACGCGATGGGACTCGACTGGCTCCGCGGCGAGATGACCAAGCGCGGCAAGACCGTACCGCCGTTGCTCGCGACCGCTGGGGCGACGTTCTATCGGCTCGGCGGTGCGACCGGCGCCGACGCGAACGGCGAGACCATCCCCGCCCTCGACTCCGCCAAGCGCGTGCCCGTGCCGGCGATCCCGGGGCAGCTCCCGCTCGCGCTGCTGCGCGCCCAGGGCCGCGTGGTGCAGGAGAACCCCGAGGCGCGTCTCGTCGACCTCGGCGACGGCGTGCTCTGCCTCGAGTTCTGCGGCAAGATGAACACGCTCGGCGAAGGCGTCGTGACGATGGCCGGGACCGCGCTCGAGACCGTCGGCCGCGGCCCGTACCACGGCCTGGTGATCGGCAACGACGATCCGCGGACCTTCACCGCCGGCGCGAACCTCGCGGGCGTGGGGCACGTGCTCCAGGCCGGCGACTGGAGGACGCTCGAGCTGATGACGAAGCGGTTCCAGGAGATGGTGATGTCGTTCCGCTTCGCGCCGTTCCCCGTGGTCGCCGCGCCGTTCGGTCTCACACTCGGCGGTGGCACCGAGATCTCGCTGCACTGCGACCGCATCCAGGCGCACGCTGAGCTCTACATGGGGCTCGTCGAAGTCGGGGTGGGCCTCATCCCCGGCGGATGTGGCACCAAGGAACTCGCATTCCGGTTCACGAAGGCGCTCGATGCGTACGACGATGTCGATCCGTTCGAGGCCGCCAGGCGCGCCTTCAAGCTCATCGCCCTCGCGCAGACGAGCACCTCGGCGCACGAGGCGCGCAGCATGGGATTCCTGCGTCCCATCGCCGACCGCATCTCGATGAACCGCGATACCCTCATCGCCGACGCGAAGGCGCGCGTGCTCGACCTCGCCGGCGACTACGTCGCGCCGCTCCCGCGGCGCATGACCGCGCTCGGCAGGGCAGGCATCGCCAACCTCGACTACGCACTCTGGTCGTTCAAGGAGGCCGGACAGGCCACGGAGCACGACGTCCGGATCGGGCACGAGATCGCCGTGATCCTCTGCGGTGGTGATGGGCCTCCGCGCGAGGTCACCGAGCAGGACCTGCTCGATCTCGAGCGGGATGCGTTCCTCCGGCTCCTCGGCACCAAGGAGACGCAGGATCGGATCACGCACATGCTCACCACCGGCAAGCCGCTGAGGAACTGACCATGAAGCACGAAGTCGTGATCGTCAGTGCCGCGCGGAGTGCCGTGGCACGAGGCAAGAAGGACGGGGCGCTCGCGTCGGTGCACCCGGTGGACCTCTCCGCCGCGGTGATGAGGTCCGTCGTCGAGCGCGCGAAGGTCGATCCCAGGCTGATCGATGACGTGATCTGGGGATGCGCGATGCCCGAGGCCGGGCAGGGGCTCAACACCGCGCGTCTCGCCGTGCTGCGCGCCGGATTCCCGGTGGAGGTCTCGGCGATGACCGTGAATCGGTTCTGCTCGAGCGGTCTGCAGACCATCGCCCTCGGTGCACAAGCGATCCTCAGCGGGATGAACGACATCGTCCTCGCCGGCGGCGTGGAGATGATGAGCGCCGTGCCGATGTCGGGCTTCCACACGCGCCTCACGCCGGAGATGGTGGAGGCGAACATCGGGATGGGATTCACCGCCGAGCGCGTCGCGAAGCGCTGGGGCATCACGCGGCAGATGCAGGACGAGTTCGCGCTCGGCTCGCAGCAGAAGGCGGCCGCCGCGCAGGCCGCGAGGCGCTTCGACGCGGAGATCGTGCCCATCGCCGTGGAGCGCGCGAGCTGGTCGGGGGCGAAGAAGACGAGCGAGACGGTCATGTTCGCCACCGACGAGATGGTGCGCGCTGCCACGACGCTGGAGGGACTCGCCAAGCTCCCGCCCGCGTTCAAGCCCGGTGGCACGGTGACCGCCGGCAACGCGTCGCCGCTGAGCGACGGCGCCGCCGGCGTGCTCATGATGACGCGCGCGCGCGCCGATGCCCTCGGCCTCAAGCCGCTCGCGACCTTCGTCACCTTCGCCACCGCCGGCGTCGATCCCGATGTGATGGGCATCGGTCCGGTGAAGGCCGTGCCGAAAGCGCTCGCGCGCGCGGGCGTCGCGCTCGACGACGTGAGGATGATCGAGCTCAACGAGGCATTCGCGGCGCAGGGCCTCGCGGTGATGAAGGACCTCGGGATGGATCCGGCGCGCACCAACGTGAACGGCGGCGCCATCGCCCTCGGACATCCGTTGGGCGCGAGCGGCGCGAAGCTGAGCGTCCAGCTCATCCACGAGCTCGGCCGACGCGGCGGCGGGCTCGGGATGGTGACGATGTGCATCGGGGGTGGCATGGGCGCCGCGGGCCTGTTCGACGTCCACTCCGCCTAAGTGCATGGACGGCAAGGGCCTACCGCGACGGGTGTGCCTTCGCCGCATCAGGGCGTGATCCTTGCGATGCTGTCATCGGGGGATCACCTCTTCTCGCGACTCCACCGCCGAGGATCACCGATGACCGCGTTCGCCCTGGACCGCAGCGCGCAGGACCGACAGACCGCGATGGCGCGCGCGGAGCGCCTTGATGCGCTCGAGCATGAGATCCGTGCACGCGCCCCGCGCGCGGCGGCGCGCGTGCACATCTCGCTGTCCAATCCGCCGAGCCGGTCGGCGTTCCGCATGCACATCCGCATCGTCGGCGGGCGCGAGGATGTGCTGGACTTCACGGCGTCGCTGTACGCTGAGGTGAAGGGGATGGTGCGTGCCGACGGGACGCTCCCGCTGGCCGTGGAAGCGATCGAGAGCGAGTCGAGCGAGCACATCCAGTTGCTGCTCACGCGTGACTTGTACGAGAGCTGACTCAGGCGCTATCTGCTTTGACAATAGGCAGTTACGCCATTCCCACCTGAACGGGTGGGCCAGGCCACCCGCGAGGGATTAATCCCTTGCACCTTTTGGTGCAAGCCCCGATCATCCGGCCATCCTCCTCAACCCGGAGCCCTGGATGGCCACCATGACACAGCCGTTCTCCAGCAGTGAGCGCGCGAGCGCGATGTCGCGCGCCGAGCGCCTCGACGCGATCGAGGCGGAGATCCGTTCTCGCACGCCGCGCGCCGCCGCGCGACTGCACATCTCGCTCTCCAACCCGCCCATCCGCACCGTCTACCAGACGCAGATGCGGATCTCCGGCCGCCGCGACGACGTGCTCGATTTCACGGCCGCGCTCTACGACGAGGTGAAGGGCATGGTGCGGCCCGATGGCACGCTGCCGCTCGCCGTGCAGGCGATCGAGAGCGAGTCGAGCGAGCACATCCAGTTGCTGCTCACGCGGGACCTCTACGAGGGGTGAGCGCGGCCGTCGATCGCGGGATGGGTCACACGCCGTGATGCACCGAGGGGTGAAGGCGGGCTATGTTAGCCACGCCCTCACCCCCTCTCTCATGCGTCACAGCCTCACCGCCCTCGCGCTGTGCGCCGCACTCGCCGCGGCTCCCTCCCTCGACGCGCAGTCGCACCTCGAGGCCCGTAACCGCTGGGCGCGACTCTGCGAGATCCGCCGCGAGAAGTTCGATCGCATCCTCCCCGAGGCGATGCGCGAGAACGGCATCGACATGTGGATCGTCGCCATGCGCGAGGGCCATCACGACCCGCTGTGGGACCTGCTCGGCCGCGGGTACGTCGGCACCACCGGGTACTTCATCTTCACCGACCGCGGCGGCGACCGCGTCGAGCGCATGGCCATCGACGTCACCGACCATAACCGCGCGGCCTGCGGCGCGTACGATCCGACGCCCGCGTTCACCGACCTCGCCACCTTCGTGCGCGAGCGGAACCCCACGCGCATCGGCCTCAACCTCTCCACGGAGATGGGGATGGCCGACGGCCTGTCGCACACGCTGCACACGCAGATCGTCGCCCAGCTGGGACCGGCGCTCGCCGCGCGCATCGTATCGGCCGAGAAGCTCATCTCCGACTTCAGCTCGCGGCGCGTCGCGAGCGAACTCGTCGCCTTCGGCGATGCCACCGAGATCGGCCGCCAGATCGCCGAACGTGCGCTGTCCAATGAGGTGATCACGCCGGGCGTCACGACGCTCGCCGACGTCGCGTGGTGGATACAGGAGCAGCAGCTGGTGCGCGGCCTCGGCTCGTCGTTCGAGGTGCCGAGCATCTACATCACGGGACCCGACGGTATCGAGGCGACCTCGAACGACCGCATCATCCAGCGCGGTGACATCATCATGATCGACTTCGGGGTCGGCTACCTCAACATGTGGACCGACCAGAAGCGCATCGCCTACGTGCTCAAGCCGGGCGAGGTGGCGCTCCCCGCGAGCATCCAGCGCGCCTTCGACAAGGCCGTGAAGGTCCGCGACGTGATCCGCCGCACGGCGAGGGCGGGAAAGACCGCACAAGCGATGATGGACGGCGTGAATGCCGCGATCGTCGCTGCGGGCTTCAGCGCGATGCGCGGCTTCAACCAGGTGCGCGACGATGCCTCGACCGAGTTCATCATCGGCTGCCATTCGGTGGGCGACTGGGGCCACGGCATCGGGCCGTCGATGGCGTTCTTCAATCCCGGTCGCCTGACGTTCGAGATCCGGCCGTCGAACCTCTTCTCGATCGAACTCTTCGCGTACACGCCGATCCCCGAGTGGGGCGGGAAGAAGCTCCGTATCCCGCTCGAGGACGACGCGGTGGTCACCGCGCGCGGCGTGGAGTGGCTCTCGCCGATCAATCACCGCATCCAGTTGATCCGGTAGCGTCGCACGTGACACCCGGCCCCGCGGCTCAGCGCACGAAGAGCAGCCGCCAGTTCGATGTCGACGTCGTCGCGAGCAGCTCGTACGAGAGCACGGCGTCGCCGGGGCCGAGGACTTCCATCACGTAGTAGCCGCCGGGCAGGTCCTCGAACCGATACGCACCATCGGCCCCTGAGACGACGCGCCCCATCTCGGTCTGCGACGCGGCACCGTTCACGAGCTGATTGCGCAGCGCGCGCACGGTGCGCCCCGGGAGGCCGGGGGCGCTGACCACCACCCCGGTGTCCGTCGGGACGCCGGAGCCCGCCGGCACGACGCGCCCCGCGACGATCACGCGCGAGGGGAAGCCCGTCGCCGCGGTGTCGGTCCCGGCGTACCGGATGATCGACACGCCGTTCGGCCGTTGCTCGTGGGGGAGCGGCGACGCGCTGTCGCCGCACGCGACCATCGCGAGCGCAGCGGACCACACCGCCAGTCGGCGCAGGGGGGAGGGCTCGCGGAACGTGATCGACATGGCAGTCTCCTCATGGCTGGGGACGTCGCGCGTGCGGCCGTCCTGATGAGAGAACCCCGCCATCGGCCCCGGCGTCACGCGGTCCGTCCCATCACGGGCGTCAGATCGCGCGCTGTTCCGAGATCCCGATCATGTTGCCCTCGGGATCGCGGCAGAAGCACATCCACACCTCGAAGGTCGCGGTCTTCCCGACCAGATGTGGCTCATCGTCGAACGGGACGCCGCGCGCCTTCAGGTCGGCGAACGCCTGCACGCAGTCGGGGACGTCGAAGTAGAGGATCGAGTTCCTGTGATCGAACTCCGCCTCGCTCGGCGGCGAGAGCATGAGCCGCACGCCAGCCGCGTCGAAGAACGCGAGGCCGTTCATCTCGAACTGCAGCGGCAGGCCGAGCCCGTCGCGGTAGAACGGCACCGCCTTCGCCACGTCGTGCTGGACGAGCGCGACCTGCTGCAGCTTCCCCAACCGGATCCCGTCCATCGGTCCCCCCTGGCATCAGGCATCCACCGTGACGCGAGTGCGCGCGGCGCTTGCCTATTAGTTAGCAATGCTAAATATTATCGGACATGCCGCCCCGTCGCGCAAGTCCCACCGTCCCGCACCCCGTCGCCGAGCCGCTGCACCGGGGCGCACTCCACCTGCTGCGGCTCCTGCGCCGCGAGGACGCCGCGTCCGGCGTCTCGCCGGCGCGGCTCTCCGCCCTCTCGGTCCTCGTGTTCGGCGGACCCTGCGCGCTCGGGGCGCTGGCGGCGGCCGAGGGCGTGAGCGCGCCGACCATGTCGCGGCTCGTCACCGGACTCGAGCGCGACGGGTGGATCGTGCGGCGCCCCGACCCGGCCGACGCGCGCGCGACGCGGCTCGAGGCGAGCGCGGCCGCGCGAAGGCTCCTGCTCGACGGACGCGCGCGGCGGCTCGCGGCGCTCTCCGCTGGATTGCGCGCGGTCACCGACGCCGATCGTCGCGCGCTCGAACGCACCGTCCCCGCGCTGGAGCGTCTCGTGCGCGCGCTCGCGAGCGCGCCTGCCGGCGAGCGTGCGGCGGCGCGCCGCCGCTTCGACTAGCCGGCCGCGGTCTTCGCCCCCATCTCGGCGAGCAGACGCACCGCTTCCCCCAACCGCGCGAACCGCTCATCGGTCGTCAGCCCCTTCCTGTACCGCGCATGGATCTGCTGCGCGATCACCGCGACCTTGAACAGCCCGAAGGCGTGGTACCACCCGGCAGGTCGCATCGCGCGGCCCGACTTGGTGAGGTAGCGCTCCCAGAGCTCCGCGCGCGTGAAGTTCCCCGGCAACGCCGTCACGCCGAGCCCGAGCGCCTTGAACGCCGGATGATCCCCCGCCTCCACCCAGTACGCGAGCGACGTCCCCACGTCGAGCAGCGGATCGCCGAGCGTCGCCATCTCCCAGTCGAGCACCGCGACGATGCGGTCAGGCTGCGTCGGATCGAGGACGAGGTTGTCGTACTTGTAGTCGTTGTGCACCAGACACGCGCCCGACTCGCTCGGCTGCTGCTCGGCGAGCCACGCCGCGAGCCGTTCCATCGCCGGCACATCATCCGTGAGCGACCTCTGCCACCGCTCGGTCCAGCCGTCGACCTGACGCGCGACATATCCCATCGGCTTGCCGAGCCCGCCGATCACCGGGTCGCTCGGCGTCGCGCCGTGGATCGACACGAGCGTGTCGACGAAGCGCTCGGAGAGCGCGCGGAAGCGTTCGGGGGTGAACATCGACGGGGCCGATGCGCCGCGGAGGATCAGGCCCTTCACGCGCTCCATCACGTAGAACGGGACGCCGATCACCCCGGCATCGGTGCACGTCGCGAACGCCTTGGGCGCGGGCACGCCTCGCAGCTCGAGCACCGAGAGGATCCCCGCCTCGCGCGGCATGTCGTGCGCGCGGCCCTCACCCACCCCGCGCGGCGGCCGTCGCAGCACGGCCTCGCCGTGCGTGCAGGCAAGGAGATACGTGAGGTTGGAGAACCCGCCCGGGAACTGCGAGACCTCCGTGACATGTCCGAGGTGCGGCACGTGCGTCGCGAGCCACTCGTCGAGCGGCGCGAGCGGGAGCTCCTCCCCGTCGCGAACCGGGCGCGTCTCCGTCATCCGCCCGCCTTCTTCCGCTTCGTCGTCATCCCCGCCGCCTCCAGGATCCGCCGGGCGACGGCGGACTTGTGCACCTCGTCCGGCCCATCATAGATCCGCGCACCACGCTCGTGCCGATACCAGTACGCGAGCGGGGTGTCATCCGTCATCCCGAGCGCGCCGTGCACCTGGATCGCGCGGTCGAGCACACGCTGGAGCACCCCTGCCACGTGGAACTTGATCAGCGAGATGCCGTCGCGCGCCGCGTGCGACCCCTCGCGCTCGATGCGATGCGCGACGTCGAGCACCAGCAGGCGCGCCGCGTCCATCTCCGCGCGACACTCGGCGATCCAGTGCTGCACCGCCTGCTGCTGCCCGAGCGGCTCGCCGGGCGAGAGCTCGCGCGTCGCGGCGCGCGCGACCATGAGACGGAAGGCGCGCTCGGCGATGCCGAGCCAGCGCATGCAGTGGTGGATCCGTCCCGGCCCGAGTCGCTCCTGCGCGAGCGCGAACCCCTGGCCCTCCGCGCCGATCCGGTTGGAGACCGGCACGCGCACGTCCGCGAACCGCAGCTCGGCGTGGCTCGCGTAGCCGCTCCCGCCTTCGCCCATCACCGGCACGTTGCGTACGAACTCCACGCCCGGCGCATCCATCGGCACGATCAGCTGGCTCGCGCGCTGGTGTGGCGGGGCCTCCGGCGCCGTCACGGCCATCACGATCGCGAAGGCCGCACCGTCCGCGGACGACGTGAACCACTTGTGGCCGTTGATGACGTACGTCTCGCCGTCGCGCACCGCGGTCGTCGCCATGTGCACGGGATTCGACCCCGCGAACTCCGGCTCGGTCATCGCGAAGCAGCTGCGGATCTCCCCGCGCGCGAGCGGTCCGAGCCACCGCTCCTTCTGCACGTCGCTCCCGTGCGCGAGCAGCAGCTCCTCGTTGCCGATGTCCGGGGCATTGCAGCCGAAGAGATAGTGCCCGATGGGACTCTCCCCGAGCACCGCGCTCACCTCGGCGAACTCCGGCAGCGGCAGCCCGAGTCCGCCCATCGCCCGCGGCAGGTGCGGCGCCCAGAGGCCTTGGCGCTTCACCTCGGCGCGCAGCTCCGCGAGCCGCGACACCAGGTCGCGGAAGGGGCGCGCGAGGAACGCGCGCTCCATCGGGTGCGCCTGGGTCTCGAGGAAGGTGCGGATCTCCTTCAGCGGCAACGCGGACATGCGATTCCCTCGGTGCGTGGAGCGCGGGACCGCAGCGTCGCCGCGCCCGGCCCCGGACATGCCGCGCGGGTCACCGGTCGCCCGTGCGGTCCTTCCTGGTCGCGCCACGCGCCGCGGCCTCCAGCGCGCCCCACTGTGCGGGCGTCAGCTGCGACATCCACGAGAACTGTCCCCCGCCCTTGAGCTTCTCGCCGCCATCGATGGTGATGCAATCCCCGTTGATGTACAACGAGAGGTCGGACATCAGGAAGGCCGCGAGGTCGGCGAGCTCGATGAGGGCGCCGGGACGCCGTACCGGGATCCGGTCGATCGCCGCGTCGAGCATCGTCGCGTCGGGGAGGAGCCGGTCCCACGCGCCCTTGGTGGGGAACGGTCCCGGCGCGATCGCGTTGCAGGTGATGCCGCGCGGTCCCCACTCGACGGCGAGCGAACGCGTCATCGCGAGCACTCCGGCCTTCGCCGCGGCCGAGGGGACGACGTACGCCGACCCGCCCTCCGCGTACGAGGTCACGATGGACAGCACGCGACCCTTCCGGCCCGCCGCGAGCCAGCGCTTCCCGAGCGCGAGGGTGCAGTAGAACGAGCCATGCAGCACGATCCCGAGCACCGAATCGACCGCGCGATGCGACAGCCGCTCCGTCGGCGAGGCGATGTTGCCGGCGGCGTTGTTCACCAGCCCGTCGAGCCCGCCGAAGTGATCCCACGCGGCGCCGATCATCGCGTCCACCGCGTCCGCATCGCGCACGTCGCAGGCGAGTGGCAGCACGGTCCCGCCGTGCGCCGCCATCATCTCATCGGCCGCGGTGCGCAGCACCGCCTCGCGCCGCGACGCGATGACGACCTTGGCGCCGAGCTGGAGGAACCGCTCGCCCATCGCACGGCCGAGCCCCGTGCCACCCCCGGTGATGAGGATGACCCGGTCCTTCAGGAGGTCGGGCGTGAAGCTCATCGGAGCAGCACCTCGCTCCACAGCTTCATCATCCGCCGCTGCGAGTCGATGCGCGCCCAGCGCGTCTGCCAGCCGTGCGCGTCGATGGGGTACGTCACGAAGTCGAACTCCTTGCCGAGTTCCATCATCCGCTGCACCAGCCGGACTGCGTCCTGGTATTGCACGTTGTTGTCGACGAGCCCGTGCTGGAGCTGCAGCCGGTCGCGCAACCCTTCGGCGTGGTAGATCGGCGAACTCAACCGGTACGCCGTGGTGTCATCGGCCGGCGCACCGTTGAGGATGCGCGCCGTGTAGCCGTGATTGTAGTGCGCCCAGTCGGTCACCGAGCACTGCGCGACGCCCCCCTGGAAGACGCCCGGATGCTTGAACAGCGCCATCAGCGTGAAGAACCCGCCGTATGAGCAGCCGAAGAGCCCGATCTTCCCGGGGTCCACGTCGTACCGCTGCTGGAGCACCGGGATCGCGGCGATCGCGGAGTTGACGTCGCGGTCCCCCATCGAGCGGTAGATGTCGGTGCGCATGTCGCGCCCGTATCCGGAACTCCCGCGATAGTCGAGGACCATGTAGGTGACACCGCGGGCCGCGAGGTACTGCGCCGTCTGCGCGCCGCCATGCGCGCCGGAACCCGCGAAGGTCTTGTGCACGCCCTGCGCGTAGCCGGCGCCATGGATCTCCATCACCGCCGGCCGCGTCGCGACCTGCATGAGCGGCTTGTAGACCCGGGCGAACACCGGCTTGCCGCGGTCGTCGGGGAACGAGATGAACTCGCTCTCCGGCCAGGCGATCCGGTGGAAGGCGTCGGTCCCCGAGCGCGTCACCCGCGTCGCCGGCGCCCCCGCACGCAGCGGCTGCACGTAGAGGTCGGTGAGCTCCTTCGGGTTCGACCAGCGGAACGCGAGCACTTGCCCGTCGGGTGACGGCGTCGGGACGATCTCGCCCTCGCCCAGCGCATCGATGCGCGTGAGCGTGCCACCCCGGAGCGGGAGCTCATAGAGGTGCTGCTCGTTCGGGTGCTCGACGCCGGCGCCGATCCACCACTTGGTGCCGTCGCTCGACTGCGCGATGGACCGGACCTCCCAGTCGCCGCTCGTCAGCGCCCGCCTGGTGCCATCCATCGCCACCAGATAGAGGTGCGCCCAGCCGGTCTCCTCGCTCGTGAGGGCGAGCGTCTCGCCGTCCGGGAGGAACTCGAACCACGAGTCGCCGAGCCATCCTTGCGCCTGTCCCGCGCCGCCGAACCACGCGTCGTCATGGATGTGATGCAGGACGCGCTCATGCTTGCCGGTCGATGCATCGACGAGGACGATCCAACGGTCCTTGTGGTCGAGCGACTGGAACTCCACCACGTAGCGGGTGCCTTGCTCGTTCCAGAGCGACCGGACCGCGGTGACCCGCTTGCCGCCGAACCGCGCGGTGTCCATCTCCACCGCGATCGCCTTCACCGAGTCCGGCGTCGCCAACGGGTCCGCCGCGACGATCATCGCACGTCGCACCGCCACCGGCGAGCCGACCTTCGGGCGCGTGGTGCGAGTGACGACGAAGCCGCTGTCGTTCACGTAGTCGCTGTAGGTGACCTGCGTCTCCGTCACCTTCGGCGTGATCACGTACGTCGCCCATCGCCCGTTGGCCGGCACGTCCAGCGACGAGATCGTCTCGCCTTCCTTGTAGGGGATCGTGATGGGCTGCGGGGCGCGCTCGGTCACCGACCGCCGATACGCACTGTCGCGGTCGAACTTGTTCTTGCGCGCGAACTCGAAGATCTCCAGCTGCTCGCGCACCAGTTCGGCCCGCAGCCGGTCCGTGCGTGCCGAGTCGCGCTGCTGGTAGGCGCGCGTGAGCTGCCGGGTCGCCCCGGTCTCGGGGTCCAGCGTCCAGAGGTTGTTGGCCTCGATCCAGCGCACCGCTTTCTCATCGGCGGTCCAGAAGGGGCGAAGCGCATCGGCACGGGACAGGAGCAGCCGGGGCACGGCGCCCTGCTTCCAGTAGCGCAGTTCGCCGCGGTGGAACCACACGGCCCGCTTGCCGTCGCGCGTGTGCTGCATCGCGTTCGGGATCGCGAGTGCCGCCAGCCGCTCGACCGGCTCCACGCGGCGCCCGTCGCGCGAGACGCGCCACCAGGGGTCGTCCGCCTGGTTGCCGACCGTGATCGGCTTGGGGTCGAGCGCGTACTGGAAGTAGGCCCACTGCCCATCAGGACTCCAGCGCGGCGCGGTCACGCCGCCACCGAGCCAACGGCCGGCGATCGTCGAGTCGAGCGGGATCTGGAACGACAGGTCTCGCGCCGAGGCGTCGAGCGCGGATTGACGGAGTGGGAGCGCCGGAGCGCCCGCGGGCGCCTGCGCCTGTGCGCCGTGGGCGAACGTGCCGATGAGTGAAAGGGACAGCAGGCCGACGGCGAGACGGGAGTGCATCGAGACGGTCATCCGGTGGAGTGTCTCGCGCAAGGATACGACGAAGCGGCCACCAACGGCAGATGCGGGAGCGAGGCGTATCGCCTCACCCCCGCACCTCACCTCCCCCCGGAGGTGTCCTGCCTCCCGCGTGCTTACGCCGCGACGGGGACGACGGCCACCGCTTCGGCCTCGATGTGGAGCTTCACCTCGTCCGAGACCATCACGCCGCCGAACTCGAGCGCCATGTTCCAGGTGAGCCCGAACTCCGAGCGCGAGATCTTGCCGGTCGCGACGAGCGACGTGCGCCGGTTCCCCCACGGGTCCTTCACTTCGCCCGCGAGCTCGCCCTTGAGCGTGATCGACTTCGTCGTGCCGCGGATCGTCAGGTCGCCCACGATGGTGAGGTCATCACGCGTGCCGGTGATCTTCGTGGACTTGAACGTGAGCGTCGGGTGCGCCGCGACGTCGAAGAAGTCCGGCGACTTGAGGTGGCCGTCGCGCTGCTCGTTGTTCGTCGAGATGCTCGCGGCGTCGATCTCCATCTGGATGCTCGTCGGCATGCCGGCCGCATCGGTCTCGCCGGTGCCGTTGAAGACGTTGAACGCGCCGCGCACGGTGGAGATGGCCATGTGCTTCACCGAGAAGTCGACGTTCGCGTGGGTGGTATCGATGTTCCATTGCATGGTGTGGTTCCTCTGGCAGGGGGTGTCGGTGCTGGAGCGCCCGCTCGGGTCGCTCGGGGGTGGCTTCTGCTTGTTCGGCGGGTTCTGGGCAGGTCCTACCGCTGTCTATTTATCTCTCTGTCTTTATTTGAACTAGTCTATATCTTACAACTGAGATATTAAGGACTAAGAAAGGGGCTGTCAAGCCCCCAGCTTCCATCGAGCCCCGGCGGCCCGGTCAGCCCGGCAGCGAGAGCGCCGCCGCCTCCTGACCCAGGGTCCGCAACAGATCGGTCATCGCCCGCTGGTCCGCCAACCCCACCCCCGACATCGCCCGCCGGATCACCTCGGCGTGTGCGGGGAAGATCTCCGCGAGGAGCGCGCGCCCCTTCGGCGTCAGTGCCGCATAGCGCGCGCGCCGATCCGCCGTGCAGAGCCGACGCTCGACGAGCTCCTTCTTCTCGAGCCGGTCGATGATGAAGGTCGTTCCGCCGCTCGAGATCAGCGTCCGTCGCTGCACATCGCCGAGCAGGAGCGGTCCCTTGTGGTAGAGCGCCTCGAGCACGCCGAACTCCGCGGCCGAGAGGCCGTGCCGCTCGATGTCCGCGCGGACATGGGCTTCGATCGCGGCGTTCGCGCGCGCCAAGACTACCCAGAGCTTCAGGGCAGTAACGGTCGGCACGTCGTCCGGGAGCGGTGCTGGAGCGTCCGGGCCGGTGAGCGCTTCCGCCGGGATCTTGAGGTCAGTTTCTGTGAACATATCTCACTACTAAACTACACCTCGTTCCGACGCGCGTCCAGCCTCCTCACGCATCCCGGCAGCCACAGTGGTGAGACCGTCCAAGAGTCGCTCGAGGTCCGACGACCTGGTGCGCGGATTCATGATCGTCACCCGAAGCACGCGGCGGCCGTCGAGTTCGGTCGCGGTGATCCATCCGCGACCCGATCGGTTGTAGCGCTCGCGGAGCGCGGCATTGAACGCATCGTCCGCGCGGAATCGGAAGCAGAGGATGTTCGACTCGGGCGCATGGATCGCCTCGAACGCCTCGTGCCGCTCGATCATGCGGTGGAGCAGAACCGTCAGGCCGCAGAGATGGTCGTACAGGGCACCGATGCCGTCGGCACCGAACCGCTGCAGCGCGACCCACACCTTCAGCGCATCGGACCGGCGCGAGCACTGGAAGCTCAGCGGACCGAGATCCGCATCGACCGCATCCGGTGTCTCATGGAACAGGTATGGGGCCTGCTGCGCGTACGCGCGCGCGAGATCACGCGCGTCGCGGAAGAGCACGGTGCCCGCCGCGAGGGGGAGCAGCATCATCTTGTGCGGATCCCACGCGATGCTCCGCGCGCGCGCGATCCCGTCGACCCGATGCCGGTGACCGGGTGACAAGAGGGCGGAGGCGCCGTGCGCGCCATCGACATGCAGCCAGTGTCCGAGCCGGTCGCAGGCGTCGGCGATCGCGCCAAGGTCATCGAAGGCCCCGGTCGCCGTGCAACCCGCCGTCGCGACGACCGCGAGCACCGGACGCCCGTCGGCGCGCAGCGCGTCGAGCGTCCGCTCCAACACGACCGGATCCATCCGGTGGTCGCGCGAGGCGACCCTCACGCAGTTCGCCGCACCCACGCCGATCACGCCGGCCGCGCGCGACACGGCGTAGTGCGTATGCTCGCCGTGCACGAGCACCGGAGCCGGGCCACGGAGTCCTGTGCTCCACGCGTCCCCCTGGTGCGCCGCACGCGCGGCGAGGAGCGCCGTCAGCGTCGCCTCGGTGCCCCCCGACGTGAGCGTGCCGCCGGCACCCGCGCCGAACCCCGCGAGCTCGCACATCCACGCGACCACGCGGCGCTCCACCGGCGTCATGGTCGGCGACATCTCTCGAACGGCCTGCGAGTTGTTCACCGCCGAGGTCAAGAGATCGGTCCACACGGCGGCCGCGAGTGGCGCCGAGACCTGGTGGCCGAGGTACATGGGATGCGTGAGCCGATTCACGTCCGCGAGGACGTCTCGCTCGAGACGCCCGACCACCGCCGAGAGCTCCTGCAGTCCCATCGGCAGCGGTTCGTCGAAGCGTGTCGCGAGCTCGGCCGCCGACCGCGAGGTCGACACCGGACCATCACCCGCGCGCGTGCGCGCGAACTGGTCGACGGCGAGACGGAAGAACGGCGAACCGCCCTCGAAGGAGGCATCTCCCTCGAGGGCGGCGAGCAGCGTCGTGAGATCGGGGGTCGTCATGCCCCAATCTAGGGTCGGCCCGGCCTCCGGGCCCGGATGGGCGCTGCCGGTTCGGACTTCAACTCCACGGGTCGCTCACGGAGCTGACGCATCGCTTCGGCCACGGCGCGTTCGAGCTGCAGGTCGCGTCCCGCGGTCTCGTCCTTGGGCCAGTTCTCCACGTCGATGTCGGGCGCGACACCTTCGCCCTCGACCGCCCACTTGCCGTCGCGATCGAAGAATCCACCGCGCGGCGCGATCATCCGCCCGCCATCGAGCAGCGCCGGGGTGTCCCACGTGCCGACGAGCCCGCCCCACGTGCGCTTGCCCACGAGCGTGCCGATCCGGCGGCGCTTGAACATGTACGGCATGAGGTCGCCGCCCGAGCCGGCCATCTCGTTGATGATCATCACCTTCGGCCCCCAGATGCCGGCCGAGGGCGACGTGAACGGACGGCGCTCACCGACGGGGTTGTTGAAGTAGCCGTCGAAGTCTCGTGAGAGCACCTCGATGATGTAGTCCGCGGCCGATCCGCCGCCGTTGTAGCGCTCGTCGACCACGACGCCCTGCTTGTCCTGCTGGGCGAAGAAGTAGCGGTTGAAGTACGTGTAGCCGCCGTCGCCGGTATTGGGGACGTACACGTACGCGAGCCTGCCACCCGAGAGCGAGTCGACCATGCGGCGGTTGCGCTCGATCCACGCGAACTGACGCAGTCCGCTCTCGTTCGTGATCGGCACCACGATCACGCGACGTGCGCCGTCCATGGTCGGACGAACATTGAGCGTGAGCACCGTCTGACGGTTCGCGGTCCCTTCGAGCAGACGATACAGGTTCCCGTTGGCCGTGAGCTCCGTGCCGTTCACCGCGAGGATGTAGTCCCCGGTCCGCGCATCGACGCCCGGGGCGGCGAGCGGGGCGCGGAGCTGCGGGTTCCAGCTCTCGCCGGTGTAGATGCGCGTGATGCGCACGCGACCGTTCGCGACGCTCACATCGGCGCCGAGGAGGCCGACGTTCGACGCCGGCACCGCGGGCAGGTCGCCGCCGCTCACGTACGAATGTCCGATCGACACCTCGGCGCTCAGGTCATCGAGCAGTGCGTTGAAGTCCGCGCGATGCGCGACGTACGGCAGGAACGGCTCGTACATCGCGATGGTGCGGCGATAATCGTTGCCGTGGAGGTTCTTCACGTAGAGGAAGTCGCGCATGAAGCGCCACCCCTCGCGCAGCATCTGCGGATATTCCGCCTTGGGATCGACGAGCTGTCGCACGCCGGCGAGGTTCACGCGTCCGGTGGTTCCCGTCGGCGGCGCCTTGTCCGTGTCGGTGATGGTCCACGCACCGCCGGCTTGGTACAGCACCTTCTTGCGGTCGGCGGAGATGCTGAACTGATCGGCTCCCGTCACGAACGGCGCCGACTTGCGCTCCTTGAGCTGGTAGCGGTGCAGGACCGACGTCGGGTTGCCGCCGGTGCCGTTCGCCGGCACGGTCTCGAGGAAGAAGACGATCCCGGTCGGGCCGGCGGCGAGCGACGAGTAGTCGCGCGCCGGGATGTCGATCGCGACGATCCGGCTGGAGAGACCGGCGAAGTCGATCGTCACGCCGTTCGCGGGTGCAGCGGCCGGGGCCGCCGGTACCGCAGGAGCCGCTGCGGCAGCAGGTGCGGCAGCAGGTGCGGCAGCAGGTGCGGCCGTACGGGGCGCATCGGCGTCGGTCACCGCTTCCTCATCACTCTCCGGCGCGAGCGGCGACTTCTCGCCCGCGCGCAGCAGCGCGACGTACAGCGTGCGCGTCGTCGGTCGCTCGAACGACGTCATGTCGAGCCAGCCCGTCTGCAGACCGAAGTTGGTCGACGCGAGGAACCAGAGGTACTTCCCGTTGGCGTCCCACACCGGCGTCACCGCGTCGGACATGCCGTCGGTGAGCGCGGTCGAGCGGCCGCTCTGCGTGTCGTAGACGCAGATCACGTGCAGTTGGGTCGCGAGGCGCTTGGTGTACGCGATCCACCGCGAGTCGGGGCTCCATCGCGGGTCCATCGACCGGTCCGGGACCATGTACTGGTCGGTGTCGACCTGCGTCACCCTGCCCGTCGCGACCTCGACGACCCAGAGGCGGAGATGCGTGTCGGTGAAGAGGATCCGCTTGCTGTCGGGTGACCAGGCCGGCGTGAAGTAGAAGGTCGGGTCGGGCAACGCGACGACGCGCGGCGTGCCCTGTCCGTCCTGCGACGCGATCACCAGCTGGTACTCGCCGCTCGCATCGGAGAAGTACGAGATCCACCGGCCATCGGGCGAGAAGGCCGGCGCGCGTTCGGCCGAGCCCGCGCTCGCCGTCACGGCGCGCCAGTCGCCCTTCTCTGCCGGCACCGAGAAGATGTCGCCGCGCGCCTCGATCACCACGCGTTTGCCGGTCGGCGAGATCTCCGCCGCCGCGATGCGCCCGGTGATCTCGCGCCACTGCGGGAGCGCCCACGGGAAGTCGCCCGTCGCGCTGATCTCGACGACCTTCGTGGTGTTGGTCCGCGGATCGTGGAGGTGGATGTCGCCGGCCTGTTCGAACACCACCACCCCGCCGCCCGCGCCAAGGCTCTTGACGTCGTAGTCGGTGAACTTCGTCACCTGGCGCAGCTGCTTGGTGCGTGTGTCGTAAGCCCAGACGTTCATCAGCAGGTCGCGATCGGAGAGGAAGTAGACCGTCTCACCGACCCACACCGGCTCCACGTCCTTCGAGTCGGTCCAGGGCGGCGACTCCACCTCCCAGGTGCCGACGTCGGCGATCCAGATCGGACGGTTCTGTCCGCCGCGATAGTTGCGCCACCCTTCGTCCCACGAGGTGGTGAGGCGATACGCGAAGCGCTTCCCGTCGGGCGAGTAGGTGCCCTGATTGCCGCGCGGGATGCCCAGCGGCTCGGGCATGCCGCCGCTGCGTGCGATGCGCCAGAAGGTCTGCGCCGTGCCGCTCGGCGCCGCCGCGCGCGGCGAGCTGAAGACGATCTTCGCGCCATCAGGCGTCCAGCCTTGCACGACATCGGCTGCGGTGTGCCAGGTGAGCCGCTGCGGCTCACCGCCGGTCACCGGCACGACGTACACGTCGGTGTTCCCGCCATATGTGCCGCTGAACGCGACCCAGTTGCCGTCCGGCGAGAGCTCAGGATTCCCGGTGCTCCCCTGGAATGACGTGAGGCGTTTCGCGTCCCCGCCGCTCCGCGCCACGACCCAGATGTTGTTCGCGTAGGCGAAGGCGATGCGCTGCTCGCTCACGCTCGGCTGGCGCAGCAGGCGCGTGCGGCCAGGCGCTTGCGCCGCGAGCGCGATCGGGACGCTGAGCGCGACGATGGTGGACAGGCGAAGCAGGGATCGACGGGACATGCGGACTCCGAGATGAGGACCGCGCTCAAGGTATGGGTCCGCAGCGGAGCTTGTCCACGCGTTCCGTCCCGACCTTATTTCGCCGATGCCGACTCGCGCCATCCGCCGGGCGTTCGCGCTCGTCTCGCACCGCGCCGCCGCGTCCGCCGCCGCATCCGCCGTCGGATCCGCGCTCACTCCGGTCCTCGCCATCGCGATGGCGCTCGGCGCGGTCCCGACGCTCGCCTGGGCGCAGAGCGCACGCCTGATCCCGATGCCACGGGAGGTGTCGACGCCCGCCCCCGCCGCGCGCTTCCGCGGCCCGATCGGCTTCACCGCGCTCGCCGACCCCGACGACCGCACCGCCGCGCGCGAGTTCGTCGACGCGATGCGCGAGCGCGGATTCCGCGCCGAGGTCACGCCCGTCGAGCGCGGCTGGACCGTCGCGATCCACCGCGTCGGCACCGACGCCGCGCGCGAGGTGCTGACGACCGCGCAACTCACCTTCGATGATGCGATGCGCGATGAGGGCTACGTGCTCGCCGCGAGCGAACGCGGCGCGTCGATCGTCGCGGCGAGCGATGCTGGGGTCTTCTACGCACTCCAGACTCTGAAGCAGCTGTTCACCGGCGCCGGCGACCAGGCCACGCTCACGCCGGCGCTCATCCGCGACTGGCCCGCCATGCGCTGGCGCGGGGTGCAGGACGATCTCTCGCGCGGCCCGGTGCCCACGCTCGACTACCAGAAACGGCAGATCCGCACGTTCGCCGCATACAAGATCAACGTCTACTCCCCGTACTTCGAGCACACGCTGCAGTTCGCCTCGAACCCGGTCATCGCGCCGCCGGGGGGGTCCATGTCGCGCGCCGACGTCGCGGCGCTCGTCGACTACGCGCGGCGCTATCACATCACCATCATCCCGCAGCAGCAGACGTTCGGGCACCTGCACCACATGCTCAAGCTCGAGCTCTACGCGCCACTCGCCGAGACGTCGCACGGGCACGTGCTCGCGCCGGGACAGCCGGGCTCGCTCGAGTTCACGAGGACGATCTTCGCCGAGATCGACTCGATGTTCCCTTCTCCGTTCGTGCACCTGGGCGCTGACGAGACCTTCGAGCTCGGCAAGGGCCAGACCAAGCCGCGCGTCGACTCGGCGGGGATGGGGCAGGTCTATCTCGAATACCTGCGGGACATCGAGCAGACGCTGCGTCGCCCCGGGAAGCGCTTCCTCTTCTGGGGCGACATCGCGATGCGGCAGCCGCAGCTGGTGCCGCTGCTGCCGAAGGACATGATCGCCGTCGGATGGGAGTACGCGGCCACGCGCAACTTCGACCGGTTCCTCAAGCCGTTCCGCGACGCCGGCATGGAGACCTGGATCGCGCCCGGCGTCACCAACTGGAATCGCGTGTGGCCCAACAACAACGTCGCGCTCGCGAACATCCAGGGCTTCGCCCGCGAAGGACAGGCCGGCGGCGCGACGGGGATGCTCAACACGCAGTGGGACGACAACGGCGACGCGATCTTCGAGCAGGTCTGGCTCGGCGTCACCTTCGGCGCCGCGGCGGCCTGGCAGAGCGGCGAGTCGGACATCGCGCGCTTCCGTGAGGCGTTCGGCCTGCAGTTCCACGGCGACACGACGGGGCGGATCGACGCGGCACACCGCAACCTCGACGCGGCGCAGGCCGCGCTGCAGGAGTCGAAGGCCGGCGATGCGTCGAGTTACCTCTTCTTCGTCGATCCGTACACGGACGAGGGCGTGTTCGACCTGCTGCGCCTGCGGCCGGTCCTGTCGCGCGTGCGCGTGCACGCCGAGTCGGCACTCGTGCTCATCGCGCAGGCGCGCACGCAGCGGCACCTGCGCGAACTCACCGCCCTCGATGCGATGGAGCTCGGCGCCCGGCGCATCGACTGGCTCGCGGCCAAGTTCCAGTTCGCCGACGAGATCGCGATGGCCTACGCCCGCGCGGACTCGGCCGCGCGCGCCGGCACCGCGACCTGGCTCGATCTCGCCGAACTGAGCGGGATCAACGGCCGACTGCAGGACATGCGCGACGGGTTCGTGCTCACGCGCGAGTTGTTCGAACGGTCGTGGCGCGCGGAGAACCGGCCGTACTGGCTGCAGAACAACCTGGCGCGCTATGACGCCGAGATCGCGACGTGGGTGGAGCGCACGAACGTGCTCGATCGCGCGCGTCGCCGTTTCTCCCGCGATCAGCGGGTGCCGACGCCGGAGGAGGTCGGGATCCCGCGCGCGCTGCTGCCGGGGCTCAGCGCGGGAGCAACCACGGCACCGACGCGCCCGGCACCCGCTGCACGCGGAACACCGCCGACTCGGGTCCGTACAGGCGCCCCGTGAGCTCGGGCGCGACCTCCGCGACGCTGCGCGGCAGTGTCGCGGGGACGATCTGGTCGCGCACCACGAACACGAGCAGGTGGAATCGATCGTCCGTCTCGATGCCACGAGAGAACTCCGGGCGCCACCCGGCACCGACCGCGCGCGCGAGTGCGTCCGCGGATGTGCGTGGCGCCGCGATATAGACGCGGTCGAACGCGAACGGCACCTCGGTGAACAGGCGCAGCGTGGCGGTGTCACCACGCTCGACCGCGGTCGCGATCGCGCGACGCAGATCGGATTCGGTGCGCTCGAGGCGCTGTGGGCCGCAGCCCGCGGCGAAGGTGAGCACGAACGCGCTCGCGAGCGTGAGCGCGACGGCGGTCGCGATCCGCGCGCGCGGAGAACCACCGGGATGCATCGGAACCTCTCGCCTTCGGGTGACCCGGGGGGATCGCGGTCGGGAATCTGCCGAGGCTTCGCGCGGCCGACCACCCCACGAGTCGAAGCCGCGCTCCCGTGAACATGAACGGTTCATGAATTATGTCGAGCTTGCAGCCAACGGCTCTCCTTCGCGCGCCGTATCCTTGCGTTGGTTGCCTGCCCACTAAACCCCCAGCCCGAGCCCCACCTCATGCGACTGCACCGACTCCTGTCGGCCTGCGTCGGCGCCGCGGCCATCGCCGCGACCTCCGCGCACGCGCAGACCGTCGATCAGGCCGTCATCGACGGCCTGCGATGGCGCAACATCGGCCCCGCGAACATGCAGGGCCGCATCGCCGACGTCGAAGGCATCCCGTATCCCTCGCGCACCTTCTTCGTCGCCGCGGCGGCGGGCGGCGTGTGGAAGACGACGAACAACGGCACGACCTTCCGACCGGTCTTCGACAACTACGGCGTCGCGTCCCTCGGCGACATCGCGATCGCACCGAGCGACACCAACGTGCTGTATCTCGGCACGGGCGAACCGAACTCGCGCAACTCCATCTCCCCGGGCGGCGGGGTGTTCAAGTCGACCGATGGCGGCCTCACGTGGAGCTTCGTCGGCCTCAAGGAGACGCAGCACATCGGGCGCATCGTCGTGCACCCCACCAACCCCAACGTCGCGTACGTCGCGGCGCTCGGCGCGGCGTGGACGACGAACAAGGAGCGCGGCCTCTACAAGACGACCGACGGCGGCGCGACCTGGCAGCTCAAGAAGTTCATCAACGACTCGACCGGCTTCATCGACGTCGCGCTCGACCCGCGCGACCCGAACGTCGTCTGGGCCTCGAGCTATCAGCGCCTCCGCGGCCCGTACTTCCTGCGCTCGGGCGGCAACGGCTCGGCGCTCTGGAAGTCGACCAACGGCGGTGACAGCTGGACCGAGGTGAAGGGCGGTGGCTTCCCGGCGACGGTCAAGGGCCGCATCAACATCGCGATCGCCCCGTCCAACCCGGCGATCATGTACACGCTGGTCGAGGCCGACTCGATGCCGAACCCGCGTCCCGCGGCGGGCGCGAAGGCGCAGCAGCTGCTCAGCGGCCTCTACCGCTCTGCGGACGGCGGCGCGACGTGGGAGCGCACGGCGACCGACAACGTGCGTCCCTTCTATTACAATCAGGTCCGCGTCCATCCGACCAACCCCGACCGCGTCTGGTGGTCGTCCACGCCGGTGAAGGTCTCGGACGAGGGTGGCAAGAACGCGCGCAACGCGACGGTCGGCCTGCACGTCGACCATCACGCGATGTGGATCGACCCCAAGGACCCGCAGCGCCACATCGTCGGCAACGACGGCGGCATCGGCATCTCGAACGACAACGGCGGCAGCTACATCTTCCCGAACACGTTCGCGATCGGGCAGCCGTACAACGTCTCGTTCGACATGGCCGTCCCGTACAACGTCTGCGGCGGCCTGCAGGACAACGGGTCGTGGTGCGGCCCGAGCCGTCGCCGGCAGGGCGGCATCACCAACTCGATGTGGTTCACGTTCAACGGCGGCGACGGCTTCGTCACCGCGCAGGACCCGACCAACCCCGACATCATCTACGGGGAGTCGCAGGGCGGCAACATCGGACGCTACCAGGTCTCGACCGGGCAGCGCACCAACCTGCAGAAGCCGAACTACCGCCCCGCCTACATGATGATGGAAGACAGCATCATGGTCGTGCGCGGCGACACGATGAAGCCCGCGACGCCGGCACAGACGCGGCTCATCGCCGAGCTCCGCGCCAAGCAGAAGGCCGACTCGGCGGCGCTCCAGCTCCGCTGGAACTGGAACACGCCCTTCTTCATCTCGGCGCATGACCCGTCGACGCTCTACTTCGGCGCCAACCGCGTGATGAAGTCGGTCAAGCGCGGCGACGAGATGTACCCGATCTCCGGCGAGCTCTCCTACGCCGACACGATGAAGATCCGTGTCTCGACGCGGACGACCGGCGGCATCACGATCGACGCGACCGGCGCCGAGACCTTCGGCACGATCGTCTCGCTCAACGAGTCGACGATCAAGCCTGGGTACCTGTACGCCGGCACCGATGACGGCCGCCTCTGGATGACCGAGAACGACGGCGGCAGCTGGACCGAGGTGACCGCGAACGTGAAGGGCGTCCCGGCCGGCACGTACGTGTCGCGCATCGAGCCGTCGCACTTCGACCTCAACACCTACTACGTCACGTACGACAACCACCGTCGCGGCGATTTCACGCCGTACGCGTTCGTCACGAACGACGGCGGACGCACCTTCCGCTCGATCGCCGGCGGCCTGCCCAAGGGCGGCGCGGACTTCGTGCACGTGATCCGCGAGGATCTCAAGAACCGCGACCTGCTGTTCGCGGGCACCGATGTCGGCGCCTACGTCTCGATCGACCGTGGCGCGACGTGGACCAAGTTCATGACCGGCCTGCCGAACGTGCCGGTGCATGACCTCCAGATCCACCCGCGCGAGTCGGAGCTCATCGCCGCGACGCACGGGCGCGCGTTCTGGATCGTCGACATCCTCCCGCTGCAGCAGATGTCGGCGACGGCCGTCGCGTCGGCGCAGCTCTTCGCGCCCCGCACGGCGTTCCAGTGGGGCGAGCGCGCGTACAACGGCGAGTCGACGGGCAATCAGATCTTCACCGGCACCAGCACCGGCTACGGCGCCGACATCTGGTATCGGCTGGTCAAGCCGGGCGCTCCGTCTCGCATCGTGATCCAGGATGCGAAGGGTGACACGCTGCAGACGCTCACCGGCCCGGGTGGCGCCGGCCTGCATCGCGTGAGCTGGAACTTCAACGGCCGCGCGCCGGCGCGGGTCGCCCTGCGCGGTGCCGCGCTGCGGGACTCGATCCTGCAGTCGCGCCGCATGGCGGCTGCCTTCGACTCGATCGAGAAGGCGGGCACGGTGCCGAAGCCGGCGCTCGACATGATCCGTCGCAACATGGAGCAGGGCGCGCAGGGAATGCAGGCGATGGCCCGCGCCTTCGGCTTCGGCGGCGGTGGTGGCGGTGGCGGCGGCGGCTTCGGTGGGGCCGGGCCGCAGCGCTGGAATGATCGGCCGGGCGAGTCGGCCCCCGCACCGGCGGCTGGCGGTGGCCGCGGTCCGGGCGGCGCTGGTGGCCCGGGCGGCGCCGGCGGCGCAGGCGGCGCAGGCGGCGCGATGGGCCTCGACCAGGACGCGCTCTTCTCGATCATGCGCGCGCTCGGTGTGACGCAGGGCGGAGGCGGTGGTGGTGGCGGCTTCGGCGGCGGCATCCCGATCGTCAACACCGGCGACTACCTGGTCTCGATCACCGTCGACGGCCAGACGATGAAGCAGGTGCTCCGCGTCGAGCGGCGCGCCGGTGGCGATTCGAGCGGCTTCCCGTTCGAGCTCGAAGCGATGCTCGAAGCGTACGGCGAGTGGATGAACGACCACCGGTGAGTCGCCGGTAGGTCCCACCGCTGTCCAACCGACGGCCGTGTCGCGCGAGACTGCGCGGCACGGCCGTCGGTGCGTTCGCGCGCTCCGTCGGCGCAACGGTATGTTCAGGGGACCTCCATGGAGCCCTGATGCGCCTCACCGTGAACGGCCAGCCTCACGAGATCGATGTCGAACCCGAGATGCCGCTCCTCTGGGCGCTCCGCGACGAACTCGGCATCACCGGACCCAAGTACGGGTGCGGTATGGGAGTGTGCGGCGCCTGCACGGTTCATGTCGGAGGAACGCAGGTGCGCTCCTGCTCGATGCCGGTCGGCAACGTGACGGAGCCGGTCACGACCATCGAGGGACTCGGCACACCCGAGTCACTGCACGCCGTCCAGCAGGCGTGGGTCGAACTCCAGGTCGCGCAGTGCGGTTACTGCCAGTCCGGCCAGATCATGACCGCCGCGGCGTTCCTCGCGACGAACATGAAGCCGACCGACGCGCAGATCGACCAGGCGATGAGTGCCAACCTCTGTCGGTGCGGCACCTATCCGCGCATCCGCGACGCGGTGCGCCGCGCCGCCGATTCGCTTGGAGGGCGCTGACCATGGGTCGCATCAAGACCATCGCACGCCGCACTTTCATCATCGGCACCGCGGCCGCGGCCGGTGGACTCGTCGTCGGCTGGGTCGCCTGGAAGTGGCCGATCGCCAATCCGCTGCTCGAGGATGCCGACGCGGACGACGTCGCGCTCACCCCGTATGTGCGCATCGATCCCACGGGCATCACGATCATCACGCCGCGAGCCGACGTCGGACAGGGCGTCCACTCGGCGCTCGCGATGCTCGTCGCCGAGGAGCTCGACGTCGCGTGGGGCAGCTTCAGGGTCGAGCACGGTCCCCCGAGCGCGGCGTATCACAACGCAGCCGTGATGGCCGAGGGATTCCCGTTCCCGATGACGGACGACGGGTTCGTCGCGCAGCGCGCGCGCGGCATGGGGGGCGTGGTCGCGAAGGTGCTCGGGCTCCAGCTCACCGGCGGCTCGTCGTCGGTGCCGGACGGATACGAGAAGATGCGCACCGCCGGCGCCGTGGCGCGCGCGATGCTGGTCGGTGCGGCCGCCAAGCGGACCGGCGTCGACGTGGGCGCGCTGCGCACCGAGGATGGGATGGTCATCACGCCGGACGGCACGAGGATCGCATACACGGAACTCGCCGCCGACGCGGCGACGATCGACGTGCCGCCGGACGTGCCGCTCAAGGATCCGAACGACTGGCGCTACCTCGGGAAGCCGATCCGGCGCATCGACATCGTCGCGAAGTCGACGGGGACGGCGACCTACGGCATCGACGTCCGGATGCCGGGCATGGTGTACGCGACGGTGCGCACCAATCCGCGCATCGGCGGCGGGATGACCTCGGTCGACGACGGGGCGGCGCGGGCCGCGCGCGGCGTGATCAAGGTCGTGCGACTCACGGGTGGCGTGGGCGTGATCGCGGACAACACTTGGCGCGCGTTCAAGGCCGCGGCGCTGCTCGTCCCGCAGTGGGGACCGGCGCCCTACCCGGCCACATCGAAGGAACTCTGGGACGTGGTCTCGGGATCGTTCATCGACGATCGCCGTGACTCGCGCTTCAAGGACGAGGGCGATGTCGATGCGGCGCTGACCGCTCCGGGCGCGAAGGTGCTCGAGGCCGAGTATCGCGTGCCCTTCCTCGCGCATGCGGCCCTCGAGCCGATGACCGCGGTCGCCCGATTCAAGGACGGGGCACTCGAGATGTGGACGGCCACGCAGGTGCCGCGCTTCGTCGAGACCGCCGTCGCGAAGGTCGCGGCCATCGAGCCGGACAAGGTCAGGCTGCACACGCTCATCTCCGGCGGCAGCTTCGGCCGTCGACTCGAGCTGGACTACGTGACGCAGGCAGCCGAGCTCGCGGTCGCGCACCCCGACGTGCCGGTGAAGCTCACGTGGACGCGCGAGGAGGACATGACGCACGACTTTCCCCGCCCGCACGCGATGTCACGCGCGCGCGGACTCGCGCAGGACGGGAAGGTGCATGCCTACGCGCTCGACATCGCCGCCCCGTCCGTGGTGAGCTCGCAGGTCGGTCGCATCGGACTCTCGCCGCCGGGGCCCGACCTCGCGATCGTCGCCGGCGCATGGGATCAACCCTACGCGATCCCGAACTACCGCGTCACCGGCTACCGCGTGACCGAGACCGTGCCGGTGAGTTCCTGGCGCTCGGTCGGTGCCTCGGCCAACGGATTCCTGCACGACTGCTTCCTCGACGAACTGATCATCGCCGCCGGCGCCGATCCGCTGCGTGAGCGCATCCGGATGTGCACGCACGAGGCGACACGGAAGGTGCTCGAGACGGTCGGCGAGATGTCCGGCTGGGACACGCCGCTCGAGGCGGGCCGCGGCCGCGGCGTCGCGATGGTCATCAGCTTCGGCGTGCCGGTCGCCGAGGTCGTGGAGGTCACGAGCACGCCCCGCGGCATCCGCGTCGACAAGGTCTTCGTCGCGTGCGACGTGGGGCGCGTGATGGATCCGGTGAACTTCGAGAACCAGGTGCAGGGCGCGGTGATCTGGGGACTCGGCCACGCCATGAACGCCGAGCTCACCTACGCCGATGGCATGGCGCAGCAGACCAACTTCCACCAGTTCTACGGCTTGCGGCTTGACCAGTCGCCGGTGATCACGGTGAAGGCGATCGATGCGGGGAGCCGGATCCGCGGGATCGGCGAGCCGCCCGTCCCGCCGGCGGCACCGGCACTCGCGAATGCGATCTTCGCGGCGACGGGACAGCGGGTCAGGGAGCTGCCGCTGCGGAAGGCGATCACGTTCGCGTGAAGACCGCGGGGGACAGCGCGCTCACGCGCCGTCCCCGGGGCGAATCACTCGTCGAGCGCCACCACCTCGACCTCGGCGCGCCCATCGGCGCCGAAGTGCACCGTCACCTGCCACGGATTGCAGCAGATCTCGCAATCCTCCACGTACTCCTGCTGGTCTCCGCCGCTCGGATCGAGCGTGATCTCCACCGACTCGCTGCAATGCGGGCAGATCACGGTCGCCTCGGTCTCGGCGTCGCCGTCCTCGGACTCGTCGAACTCCTCTTGATCGTCTCTCATGCGGGAACTGTAGCGGGTCGGCACGTTCCGCGCGCGGGGCACATCGCCACCCGCTTCACGGCGTGACCGGTGCGCCCGGGACGACGCGCCAGATCTCCCCGGCGTCGGTCGCGACGTACAGGTTGCCGTCGGGACCGATGACGAGCGAGCGGTATCGCGCGGCCGGGAGGTTCACGGTGCGCTCGCTGAAGGCGGCGCCCACCGGATTGAGCTCGAGCAACGCGAGCCGCTGTCCGCCCATCACGCCCACCAGGAGTCGACCGTTCCAGTCGCGCCACTGCTCGCCCACGAGGAACGTCGCCGGCCCCGTGCCCTGCGAGGCGCCGTTGTTCGACCACGACGGGATCATCGCCGATGGGAATCGGAACAGGTCCGTCATCGGCATCGTCGTCGCGTTGCCGGCATAGCCGCAATAGCCGTCGGGGCACGCGAGTCCCGCACGATCCTGCGGATCCCAGCCCCCATTGCCGCCGTTCACGAGCGCTGTCACCTCGTCGCTGTGGTTCGGGCCGTGCTCGGAGATGAACGCCTGGCCGGTACCCGGCCGGAACGTGAGCCCCTGCACGTTGCGGTGGCCGTACGTATAGATGCGCGGGTCGAAACCCGCCGGCGGGCTGTTCCCCGGCGCGGCAGCACCCGCCCCGGTCACGCGCAGCACCTTGCCGCCCAGTTGGGTGGGGCTCTGCGGAAGCGTCGCGGAGTGGTTGTCGCCCGTGGTGATGTAGAGGAGACCGTCCGGCCCGAACCGGATGCGGCCGCCACTGTGCGCCCCCGAGCCTCCGACGCCGTTCGCGACGTCCTTGAACCGGATGTCGGTGACGATGTCGGTGCGGTTGCCCGCCGTCGTGAACCCGGCGTCGAGCGTCAGCCGCACCACGCGATTGGTCCGCGGCGCGGTGCTGAGGTTCGACGTCATGTACACGTAGATGGTGCGGTTCGCGGCGAACGCGGGATCGAGGGCGACGCCATGCATCCCGCTCTGCCCTTCGCACACGAGGTCGGGTGCCACGAGCGCCGAGCCCGCCCCGCCGAAGAGGCGCGCGATCGTGCCGTTGGTGCGACGCACCGAGAGTCCCGCACATCGCTCGGTGAAGAACATCGTGCCGTCCTCGGCGAACGCCAGGTCCCACGGCGCGCTGAGTCCGGGGACGAACGTCGTCCGGGTGAGCGATGGCG
>CAYXGS010000006.1:0-161264 GCA_964464585.1 uncultured Gemmatimonas sp.
CCGAGTACGAGATGCCGGGCCTCATGGCGCTCCGCGCCGAGTACAAGGGCAAGAAGCCGCTCGCCGGCGCGCGCATCATGGGCTCGCTGCACATGACCATCCAGACGGCGGTCCTCATCGAGACGCTCGCCGAGCTCGGCGCCGACGTGCGCTGGGTCTCGTGCAACATCTTCTCGACGCAGGATCACGCCGCGGCGGCGGTGGCGGTGGGCAAGGACGGCTCGGTCGCGCAGCCGCGCGGCGTGCCGGTGTTCGCGTGGAAGGGCGAGACGCTCGAGGAGTACTGGTGGTGCACCGAGCAGGCGCTCATGTGGCCCGACGGCGCCGGCCCGAACCTCATCCTCGATGATGGCGGCGACGCGACGATGCTCGTGATCAAGGGCACGGAGTTCGAGGCCGCGGGCAAGGTCCCGGCGTTCGACGCGAAGAGCGAGCCGGAGGAGTGGGGCGTGATCCTCGAGCTGCTCCGCAAGACCATGCAGGACGACCCGACGCGCTGGACGAAGGTGGGCAAGGCCATCAAGGGCGTCTCCGAGGAGACGACCACCGGCGTGCACCGCCTCTACGAGATGATGGCCGCCGGCAAGCTCCTCTTCCCGGCGATCAACGTCAACGACTCGGTCACGAAGTCCAAGTTCGACAACCTCTACGGCTGCCGGCACTCGCTCACCGACGGCATCCTCCGCGCGTCGGATGTGATGCTCGCCGGCAAGGTCGCGGTCGTCCTCGGCTACGGCGACGTGGGCAAGGGGTCGGCGCAGGCGCTGAAGGGACAGGGCGCGCGCGTCATCATCGTCGAGATCGACCCCATCTGCGCGCTCCAGGCCGCGATGGAGGGCTACCAGGTCACGACGCTCGATGAGGTCGTGAGCACCGCCGACGTCTTCGTCACCGCCACCGGCAACGCCGACATCATCTCGGTGGAGCACATGGCGAAGATGAAGGACAAGGCGATCGTCGGGAACATCGGCCACTTCGACAACGAGATCGACATGGCCGGCCTGAAGAACTACAAGGGCATCGTCCGCAACAACATCAAGCCGCAGTTCGACGAGTGGGTGTTCCCGGACGGCCACTCGGTGCTCATCCTCGCCGAAGGCCGCCTGTTGAACCTCGGCTGCGCGACGGGCCACCCGTCGTTCGTGATGAGCTCCTCGTTCACCAACCAGGTGCTCGCGCAGATCGACCTCCACCTCGCGGCGCAGGGCAAGCCGACGGTGTCGGGCACCAAGTACGACAAGAACGCGGTGTACGTGCTCCCGAAGAAGCTCGACGAGAAGGTCGCGCGGCTCCACCTCGACAAGCTCGGCGTGAAGCTCACCAAGCTTACCGAGAAGCAGGCCGCGTACATCGGCGTGCCGGTCGAGGGACCGTACAAGCCGGATCACTATCGGTACTAGGACCGCGGTTGACCGTCGACGGGTGACCGTCGACGGTCAACGGCGGATGCGGGGCAGGGAGACGGATGCGGGGCGGTTCGGCGCGAGGGTGCGCTGGGCCGCCCCGTTTCACTTGGGCCGCGCGCGGGATAGCTTCTCGGTCCACCCTCTTCGGACGCGACGGCTTGAAGATCTATTCGTGGAACGTGAACGGCATCCGCGCGGTGATCAAGAAGGGCGACTTCCAGAAGTTCATCGCCGCGCACCAGCCGGACGTGCTGTGCCTGCAGGAGACCAAGGCCGAGCGCGGGCAGGTGGAGATCGACCTGCCCGACTACGAGGAGTACTGGAACTCGGCGTCCACCAAGGGCTATTCGGGCACCGCGATCTTCTCGAAGAAGAAGCCGCTCTCGGTCACGAACGGATTCAGCAAGGCCGTGGCCGGGAAGTTCAAGCTCGTCGACGGCGAGGGCCGCGACAGCGCCGACGAAGGGCGGGTCATCACGGCCGAGTTCGCGAAGTTCTACGTGGTGACGGTGTACACGCCGAACGCGAAGGACGACCTGAGCCGGCTGACGCTACGGCAGAAGCACTGGGACAAGGCGTTCCTCGCGCACTGCAAGGCGCTCGAGAAGAAGAAGCCGGTGGTCTTCTGCGGCGACCTCAACGTCGCGCACACCGAGCACGATCTCGCCAACCCGAAGCCGAACAAGGGCAAGAAGGGATTCACGCTCGAGGAGCGTGCGGGCTTCCAGGCGTTCGTCGACGCGGGGTTCGTGGACACGCTCCGGTTGTTCAAGGAAGGCAACGGGCACTACACGTGGTGGAGCCACTTCGCGAACGCGAGGGCGCGGAACGTCGGCTGGCGGATCGATTACGTGCTGGTGTCGGCGAAGCTCAAGAAGTCGGTCAAGGCGGCGCAGATCCACGCGGACGTCATGGGCAGCGATCACTGCCCGGTGAGCGTCACGCTGCGTCCATAGGGCGGTGGGAGCCTCCGGGGCGCCTCGTGGGTAATAGATGCGTCCAGGCCAATGCCGAGCGTCGCCCTCACCGCGTTTCCGGACTGCCCATGCCTCCGCAGCGTTCCGCCGTGCTTGCGCCCCTCTCCGCAGTCCTCGCGGTCGCGCTCGCCTCGAGTTCGTGTTCCGAGGGCCCGACGCAGTACGACCAGATCTACTCGATGACCGGGAGCGTCTCCCTCGCCGGAGTCCGTCAGCCCGGTGTTCGGATCGAGTTCTCCAATCCGTCAGGAACCGGAGTCGCCTATACCGGACCCGACGGCTCGTTCATCCTCTCGGGCGCGCCGAACGGCGAGTATCAGGTCACGCCGGTGGTGCCTGGCGTGGCGTTCCGTCCGGCCTCGCGTGTCGCGACGATGGACAACGCGGACGTGCCCTTCCTTCACTTCTTCGTGCACGGCTCGCCCGCACACAGCATCTCCGGGCAGACGAGCGACATCGCCGGCGTGACGCTGAGCCTCATCGGGGACGACACCGCGGCCGTGCTCTCGCGGGCCGGTGGTCTCTTCCAGATCCCATCGCTCCGACTGGGTTCCTTCACATTGACGCCGATCAAGGCTGGCGTCACTTTCACGCCGAGTTCGGTGGAGATCGACGGCGTGATCGACTTCGCGCACTCGGCGACCGGCACCATCGGGTTGGTCACCACCGCGAGCGTCACATACGACAATGGCGCCAGCGACGCGTCGGCCTTCTTCGAGTACCCGGCGACCGCCGCCGAGGGGATCGGCACCATCCGCCCGCGGCGCGCGTCGGAGCTCTCGGCGGGAGCACAGGTCACATGCCAATCGCTGTTCCAGAGCGCCAAGATCGTCACGTTCGCCATGAACTCCTCACAAGGAACGCAGACGATCGTGCTCCATCTCCTTCCGGACCACACGATCAGTTCGACCGCCGCGAACTTCACTCTCACCGAACGCCTCGTGAACGCGACCGGCATCAACTTCTCCGCGACCATCCCGTGAAGCGTCGCACCTTCGTCGCGAGCGGCGTCAGCGTCGGCGCGATCCTGCTCGGCGCGCCGGCGCTCATCGGTCTGGGGCGGCGCGCGCATGACGTGCTGCTGCGCGGCGGGACGATCATCGACGGGACCGGACGTCCCCGCTTCGTCGCGGATCTGGCGATCACCGGCGACCGGATCGCGGCGATCGCCCCGCGGCTCGGCGAGGCCGGCCGGCGCGAGATCGATTGCCGCGGCTTCATCGTCGCTCCGGGCTTCGTCGACGTGCATTCGCACGGGGACGGGACGCTGTTCGACGATCCGAACATGGAAGGCCCCATCCGGCAGGGCGTCACGACGATCGTCGTCGGCGCCGACGGCTCCTCGCGCGCGCCGCAGGCGTCCTCGCACGGGCCGGCCACGACCATCGGGCAGGTGCTCGAGGGGATCGACCGACTGCCTCCCGCGCTCAACGTCGGGACGATGATCGGGCTCGGCACGGTGCGCGGACACGTGGTCGGCGACGACGATCGTCCCGCGACGGCCGACGAACTCCAGCGCATGGTGGCCCTGGTCGAACAGGCGCTCCGCGACGGCGCGCTCGGCGCGTCGAGCGGCCTCGAGTACACCCCCGGCGGCTTCGCGCGCCCCGACGAGCTCGTCGCGCTCTGCCGCCCGCTGGCGGCGCGACGGCTCGCGTACCACACCCACATGCGCAACGAGGACGACCGGCTGCTCGAGGCGGTCGACGAGTCGATCGCGGTCGCGCGCGGCGCGGGGTGCGGGCTGCAGATCTCGCACTTGAAGACGCAGGGGCCGCGCAACTGGTCCAAGCTCGATGCGGTCTTCGCGCGCATCGCGGCCGCGCGCGCGGCGGGCATCGATGCGGCCTTCGACCGCTACCCGTACCTCGCGTACCAGACCGGCCTCACCAACCTCTTCCCCCTGTGGTCGCGCGACGGCGGCACGGCGCGCTTCTTCGCGCGGCTCGACGACCCCGGGACCGCCGCGCGCATGCGCACCGAGACGCTCGACAAGGTCGCGCTGATCGGCGGCTGGGACAACGTGCAGATCACGAGCGTGTCCGCTGCCGCCGACAAGGCGGCGGAAGGTCGCCGACTCGGCGCCTTCGCCGCCGAGCAGGGGACGGACGCGTACGCGCTCACGGTCGCGATGCTCCGGCGCAACGAGGGGAACGTGGGGATGATCGGCTTCGCGATGAGCGAGGACAACCTCGAGCGCATCCTGCAGCACCCGCAAGGCATGGTCGCGTCCGACGGCGGCGCGTTCGCCATGAGCGGTCCGGCGCGCCGCGGCGTCCCGCATCCGCGCGGCACCGGCAGCTTCGCGCGCGTGCTCGGGCGCTACGTGCGCGAACGGCAGGCGCTCACGCTCGAGCAGGCGGTGCGGAAGATGTCGGCCCTGCCGGCCTCACGCGTGGGGATCACCGACCGCGGCACGCTCCGCGCGGGCGCGTTCGCCGACATCACGGTGTTCGACGCCGCGACCGTGATCGACCGCGCGGACTTCACCGACCCGTTCCGCTACGCGGAGGGGTTCAAGGCGACCATCGTCAACGGCGCGGTGACGCTCCTCGACCAGCAGCGCGCCGGCCGCAGCGGCCGCGCGCTGCGCGGCGCCCGCTAGGCGACGCTCGGCAGGCAGAGCGCGAAGGTCGTCCCCTCGCCGAGGCTCGAGCTGCACTGCACGAACCCGGCGTGTTGCTCCGCGACGCGCGAGACGACCGCGAGCCCGAGGCCGGTGCCCCCGCGCTTGGTCGAGTAGAGCGGGTCGAAGATCCGCGTGATCTCCTCGTCGGGGATCCCGGGGCCCGAGTCGCTCACGCGTACGCGCGCGTATCGGCCCGGATCCGCGGGCGCCCCGGGCTCGTCGGCGCGCACCTCGATGGTGTCCACCTCGACGACGATCCGGCCGTCGGCTCCCACGGCGTCGCGCGCGTTGATGATCAGGTTCGCGACGGCCTGCTCGATCTGCACGCCATGGGCCCGCACCGCGACCGACGTGGGCGCTCCGGTCATCAGTTCGACGGTCCGCGGGATCGCCGGGCGCACCAGCCGCAGCGTGCCGTCGACGAGCTGCCCGAGGTCGAGCCGCGCGGGCGCGGCGTCGCTGCGCTGCCCGAGCGCGAGGAGCTGCCGCGTGACCGCCGCGGCCTTCTGCGTGGCGAAGATCGCGTCCTCGATGAGCGGCAGATCGGGCCCTCCGCCGAGGGCGAGGATCTCGAGGCTGCCACTGACGACGCCGAGGTAGTTGTTGAGGTCGTGCGCCACGCCCGCCGCGAGCACGCCCATCAGCTCCACGCGTTGCATCGCCTCGAGCGATGCCTCCAGCTCGCGGCGGCGGACGTGGTCGGCCCGTTGCTGGTCGACGAGCGCGAGTCGCGTGACGGCGCCGGCCACGAGCGTCGCGAAGACCACGAGATGCTCCATCTCCTTCGCGGTGGGTTCGATCACGCCCTCGTCGCCGAACGTGCCGGCGCCGAGCGACCCGACGAGCGTCGGCCCGAGGAGCATGGGGACGTTCTGGATCGTGCGGTTGCCCAGGGCGGCGACGATCTCCTTGTTGGTGCGCGGGTCCTCCCCCGCGTCGCGAACGAGGACGGGCGCGCGCAGCGCGAGCATCTCGGCGATCATCGCGTCGCCGGCGATGGGGATCCGCGGACAATCGTTGAGCAGCAGGTCCGGCACGTCGCCCGTGACCTGCAGGATGTAGATGTGCTCGGGATCCTCCGGCTGGATGACCGCCAGCCAGACGTTGCGGAACCGCGTGTGCTCGCGGACGGCGGCGTGCGTGGCATCGATGAGCTCCTTGAGCCCCGTCGCGCGCTGCAGCGCGTTGCCGAACGCGATGACGCCCTGCGGATCGATCGCCATCGCCGCTACTTCAGGATGTCGACGCCGCCCGCCTGCTGCCCCACCTCGACCGTCGCGACGAGGGTGAGCGTGCGGAGGTCGATCACGTCCACCGTCGCCTTCTCCGAGCCCACGCCCTCGTTGGTGACGAACGCGTAGCGGTCATCGGCCGTGACGGCGACGCCGTGGACGACGCGCTTGGAGGTCGGGATCCGCGCGAGCTCCTTCCCGCTGGCCGCGTCGAACACCGACACGCTCTGGC
Source organism: uncultured Gemmatimonas sp. (assembly GCA_964464585.1). Taxonomy (GTDB): domain Bacteria; phylum Gemmatimonadota; class Gemmatimonadetes; order Gemmatimonadales; family Gemmatimonadaceae; genus Pseudogemmatithrix. Next base: position 6,477 of record CAYXGS010000006.1, read on the forward strand.
CGCGCTTGTTCGTCGCGAGCACGCGCGTGCCGTCATGCGTGACCGCGAGGTTGTAGATGCCTGCGCCGGCCGGGATGCGCCGCACGAGCGCCCAGCGGGCGACATCGATCTCGACGAGCTCGCTCGACTTGTTGCAGGCGACCCACACCCGCGCGCCGTCGGCGCTCGGCTGTGCCCAGGTCGGCGAGCAGCCGACGTCGCCGGGTTTGGGCGGTTCCATCCCGTGCCCGCCCATGTCGTGTCCGGCGTGCGCCGCGGCACCGCGGAGCGGCGGTGCCCCGGCCATCCCCATCTCCTTCCCCTGCGTCAGGAAGAAGTGCCGCGCGACCCTGAACGTGCGCGTGTCGATCTCGACGAGCTCATCATCCATCATGCACGCCGAGTAGTGCCGGGTGCCGGCGGGATCGAGCCGCGAGCCGTGCGGCATGGTGCAGGTCGTGATGCGCGCGATCTCGACCATCGCGCTCGTCTCGACCACCGACACGCTCGACGGGACCATCTCGCCATGGAGGTTGAAGTTCACCACCCACGCGTAGTAGCCGTCGGGACTGACCTGCACGGTCGCGGGGAAGGCACCGAGTTCCACGCGGCCGATGGGCGCATCGGTGTCGGTGCGGAACTTCCAGAGCGAACCGTCCGGGTTGCCGTGCGCGGTGGAGACGAAGTAGCTCTGCCCGTCGGGCGCGACGGCGACGCCGTGCGGTCCGTCGGGATCCATGAGCGAGATCCCGACCGTCATGGTGCGCTCCACCGACGCGGTCCGGCCGTCGAAGCGCACGACCGCCACCTGGTCGACGGACTCGGAGAGGACGTACGCGCGGTAGACCGCGGCCGGCGACGCGGCACCCGGGCGCGCCTCCGTCACCTGCGCGCCGGCTCCCGAGGCCAGCGCGCCGAGGAGCCCGAGGGCCCGCCGCAGCCCTCGACTCATGGCACCACGGGTGTCTTGGGCACGATCCGGATGATCCAGAGGCCGTTGTTGTCATCGTTGACGTACGCGAGCCCGTCCCGCACGACCACACCCCAGGTCATCGCCGATCCCTTCACGAAGCCGTTCATGTCGGCGGTGTTGAAGTGGCCGATCTCGCGGCCCTGCGCGCGGAGGTCGCCGCGGAGCTCGCCGGAGATGTCGAACACCCGGAAGCCCGCATTGTAGGCGCCCATGTAGAGCGAGTCGCCCGCGACCCAGACGTTGTGGACGCCGCCGTACTCGGGCTCGTAGAACGCGACGACATGCGGCTTGGTGACGTCGCTGACGTCGACGACCTGCAGGCGTCCCCACGCGCGCCCGGTCATCGTCGCGGTGGTCCCCTTGGGCTGGCCGGCCGGGAAGACCTCGTCCGCGATGAACACGTAGTCCTTGTGCCGCCACGCCGTGTGGGTGCCGCGGATGAAGCCGGCGCCGCCATCGACCTCCGTCTGCCGGTACATCGCGTTGAGGTCGTACTTGTACTGCGAGACCATCACCGGATGCGACGGCGTGCCGCCACGGATGCCGTTGCCCACGTCGAGGATGATCAGGCCATCGTTCCACCAGGAGCCGTAGAGCAGGCCGTCCTGGATGTCGATGTCATGCAGCGAGCGTCCGGCGTCGGGGCGGTCGGTCGGCGCCCAGCGCGCGACCTCGCGCGGCCGGGACGGGTCGTCGATGTTGAGGACGTGCAGGTAGCCGGTGCCGTCGTTGGTGATGAAGACGTGCTGGCCGTGCTTCGGGTCCTTGTAGATGAAGGACGAGTGCACGCCGGCCGTCACGCCGTCGGTGAACTCCGAGATCACCTTCGGATGGAGCGGGTCCTCCAGCGACGCGAACACGACGCCGTTCTTCCGGTCCGACGCGCCCTCGCGCGTGAAGACGAGGAACTTCCCGTCCGGCGTCGTCATCACGTCGTTCACGCGGCGCGTGTTCGCGATGAGCGAATCGGCGACCACCGGCGCGGCCGGGTTCGAGATGTCGATCACGTAGAGCACGTCACCGCCGCTGCCCGACCCGAGGTATGCGACCTTGCCGTTGGGGTGGAGCCAGACCTCCTCGGTGGTGAAGCGCGTGCGCGCGAGGCGTCCCACGAGCTCGAGCGGACGCCGCACGTCGCGCGGGGCGAGCGTCACCACCGCGTCGGCGGCGCGATTGCCGAGCGACGCGGTGACGGTGTAGGCGCCGGCCTCGTAGCCCACGAACGCGCCTTCCGCATCGATCACGCCCTGCCCGGGATTGAAGCTCCAGACCGGCGTGATGCCGTCGATCGGCTTGCCGGCGGCGTCCTTCGCCACGGCCTTGAAACGGACGACGTCGCCCGTGCGCGCGTCGGACATCTCCGGCGTCACCGTCAGCGATGCGACCGCGGTCGGCAGCACCTGGACGGCCAGCACCTGCTGCACGGCACCAACGCTGGCCGAGATGTTGGCGCGGCCGGCGGCGACCGCCGTGACCACGCCAGCCTCGTTCACCCGTGCGACCGCCGGCGCGGACGAGCGCCAGATCACCTTGTCCTCGCGGCGGTCGTTCTTGGCCGAGTACACCTCGGCGCCCAGCCGCACGCGCTGCCCGAGCACCAGCCGCGCGGGCATGGGCGCGATCGCGATCCGCGCGGCCGGTCCGGGCACCATCCGCACGTCGAACTGCTCCGTCTTCGGTGCCTCGCCGGGGATGATCGCGACCACGGTGATCGGCAGCGTGCCGGTGGAACCCGACACGAGCGTGCCATCTTCGCGCATCGCGCCCTCGAACCGCGCCATGCCGCCGCGCGCCCAACGGAACTGCACGTTCGGGATGACGTTGTTGTTCGCGTCCCGCGCCTCGGCCGAGAACCTCACCGAGTCGCCGGCGGTCACCACCTTCTGCACGGGCGAGACCACGATCCGCGCGATCCGCGACGGGGTCTGGGCGGCCGGCGCCGGCTGCTGCGCCGAGAGTGTGGACACACCGAGGACGAGCAGGGGCAGCAGGGAGGAAGGTCGCTTCAGCATCGGTCCGAGGGGATTGGGTGATGTGTCGCCGAGGGAGCGCGCCCCGAGAATCTACTTGACGGCGTAGTCCCCGAGCCGCATCCGGCGGGGCGGCGGTGAGGGATTCGGTGACCAAGGTCCGGTAAATATTCCTACAGAGGAACTTAGTTGAACAGCGCAGGATACGGTCAGGCGCAGTGCGCGCCCGGACCGCTCCCCATCCACCCTCCGCCGTGGAGTCCTCCCATGCTCAAGCAGAATGTCGGCACCATCGACCGCGCCATCCGCGCCATCGTCGGCCTCGGCCTCATCGCGCTGGTGTTCGTCGGCCCGAAGACCCAGCTCGGCTGGCTCGGCCTCATCCCGCTCCTGACCTCGGCGCTCGGCACGTGCCCGCTCTACACCGTGCTCGGCCTCAGCACCTGCCCGGCGCAGAAGCCCGCGGCACGCTGACCGCCACGCCCTTCCCCGCGGGGGCGGCGGAGGTGAGGTTCAATCCACCATGACCCTCATCCGCATGCGCCACGCCATCGCACTCGTCGTCCTCCCGCTCGCCGCGTGCGCCGGCGCGCAGGTCGGCACGCCGGTCCCCGCGACCACCGATCCGAACCTGGCGCGGGCATACCGCGTGCTCGCCGAGTCTCCGTTGGTCGACGGACACAACGACCTCCCGTGGGCCATCCGCGAGTGGAAGGATCATCCGCACGACGTCGAGCGGTACGACCTGCGTCGCCCCGCGCCGGGGATGACCGATCTCGCCCGGCTCGCGGCGGGGCGCGTGGGGGGGCAGTTCTGGTCGGTCTACATCCCCGGTGACACCGCGACGGCGCGGCTCGGATACGCCAAGGTGCAGCTCGAGCAGATCGACATCGCGCGCCGGGTGATCGCGAAGTACCCGGAGCGGTTCGAACCGGTGCTCACCGCGCAGGGGTTCCGCGACGCGTTCGCCCGCGGCCACATCGGCGGCGCGCTCGGTCTCGAGGGCGGTCACGCGATCGAGAACTCGCTCGGCGCGCTGCGCGCGTTCTACGACCTCGGCGGGCGCTACATGACGCTCACGCACAACCAGACGCTCGACTGGGCTGATGCCGCGGCGGACGTCGCGCGACACGGCGGGCTGACGAGCTTCGGGAAGGAGGTCGTGCGCGAGATGAATCGGCTGGGCATGCTCGTCGACCTGTCGCACGTCTCCCCCGGCACCATGAGCGACGCGCTCGACGTGGCCGAGGCGCCGGTCATCTTCTCGCATTCCAATGCGCGCGGGCTCGCGGACCATGTGCGCAACGTGCCGGACTCGATCCTGGTGCGGCTCAAGCAGAACGGCGGCGTGGTGATGGTGACGTTCGTGCCGGGATTCACGTCGCAGGCCGTGATCGACTGGGGTCGCCGGCCCGAGGCCGAGCGCACGGGCACCCCGCCGCGCGCCACGCTCGCGCAGGTCGCGGACCACGTGGAGTACATCCGACGCGTGGCGGGCATCGACCACGTCGGGCTCGGCGGCGACTTCGACGGGATCACCGAGACCGTCGAGGGGCTCGAGGACGTCTCCCGCTATCCGATGCTGCTCGCCGAACTCGCCAGACGCGGCTGGACCGACGAGGAGCTCACGAAGCTCGCCGGCGGCAACGTGCTCCGCGTCTTCGCGCAGGCGGAGCAGGTCGCGGCGCGACTGCGCGCCTCACGGCCGCCGAGCACCGCGACCATCGAGCAGCTCGACCGGCGGCCCTGACGCGCTAGTTGCGCACCTGCCGTCGCAGCCAGCCGCGGAGCGCGGTGAGCGACGGCAGGGTGTCCGCGCCGATCCGGTCCAAGGTGTCCTGATAGGAGCTCGCTCCGCTCCCGCCGACGACGAGACCGACGCGCGGACCGAGGTGTTCGCGGAGCCGCCGCAGCTCGTCGGCCACCTGCGGATCCGCGAGCGGATACACGATGGAGAGCGCGACGGCCTCGGCCTTCACCTGTTGGGCCGCACGCGCGAGTTCCGCCGCGGGCAGGTTCGCGCCGAGGTAGACGACGCGCCACCCGTTCCCGCTCGCGGTGGTCGCCGCGAGCATGGCGCCGAGCTCGTGAACCTGATGCGCCGGCGTCGCGACGAGCACGACCGGCGCGCCTGACGGCGGCGCGCTGATCTCGCTCATCCATGTGAGCACGCGCCGGATGGTGGTCGTGGCCAGATGCTCGTTGGCCGGCTGCAACTGGCCGAGGTGCCAGAGCGAGCCGATGGTGAAGAGCAGTGGCCCGATGACCTGATCGAGGACGTCATCGGCGGGGAGGCGGAGCGCGGCGGTCCGGAGCGTCTGCTCGAGTGCATAGGCGTCGAACGCCTCGACGGCGATGAGTGCGCTCGAGAGGAACGCCTCGGGGGCGGGGCCGTCGGATGCGGGGGCGCGGTCGAGCGCCGCGGCGCGTTCGTCCGCCTCGATGATCTGCTTGACTTCGTCGTTCGTGAGGCCGGCGACCTGCCCGATCTGCCGGCCTCCGCGCGTGGCGCGGACGAGCAGCGAGAGGCGCGCGATGTCGGCCTCGGAGTAGTGGCGCTGTCCGCCCGCGGACCGCACGGGAGTGACGGCACGATATCGCTTCTCCCAGGCACGGAGCAGATCCGGGGTCAGCCCTGTGCGCTGCGCGACGACGCGCATTGGGCTGAGGAATGGCTTTCCGTTCGGTTCGGACATGCAAGGAATTACATGAACAGAGCCATGCTTGTCAATGTATTACATGGACATGATATTGACACTATCTGAACCGGAGCGGTCCGTGCCATCGCGACGGGACCACTCAGTAACTTGTCCCCGCGCGGGAGCCTGCCCGCGCATCACCCACTCCACAGCCCAATCCCCGATGCGCGCCCTCCCTCTCGTCGCGGCCGCCCTGCTCGCCGCCCCGCTCGCCGCCCAGTCGAACCTCACCGCCGCGCCGAGCACCCGCGCGACCGCCACCCTCTCTCTCTCGGCCCCGCGGGTCCAGGGCCAGCCGGCGCCGACCGCGAAGACGGTCGTGATCGACTACGGGGTGCCGCATGCCCGTGGCCGCGAGGTCCCGGTCGAGCTGATGAAGGACACCACCATCTGGCGGACCGGCGCGAACACCTCGACCACCCTCACCTCGCAGGCCGACCTGACCATCGGCGGGGCGGCGGTTCCCGCGGGGGCCTACTCGCTGTACACGGTCCGGGAGAACGGGAAGTACTTCCTGATCATCAACAGGAACACGGGGCAGTGGGGCACCGAGTACGACAAGTCCAAGGATCTGGTGCGCGTTCCGCTCACGGCGCGCACGCTGAACGAGACGCAGGAGTCACTGCAGATCGCGCTCGTGCCGCCGATGTCGGGCCCCGCGAAGGGTGTGCTCACCATCGCGTGGGGCAAGCTCCATCTCTCGACGGAGTGGGCCGCGCGCTGATCAGAACGTGCGGCGGACGCTGAGCCCCATCGTCGAGTACTGATACGCCCCCACGGCGGACGCGGCCGCGCTCGTGCTGCGTCCGCCGTGCAGTTCCACCTGCCAGCCGGCGGCCCACGTTCGCGCGACGCGCGCGTCGGCGTGCCATTGGTCCTGCGTGGCGAGCGTGTCCACTCGCTGCGCGCCGTAGCCGCCTCCGACGCCGACGCTCCAGCGCGGCGTCTCTCGCGTCCACCCCGCCGTGACCTCGCCCGACGTGAAGCGCGGCGGCGAGAAGTAGCGCGGCGCGCGCGTGTCGAACGCGAAACCGCTGGCGAGCACCCCCGCGCTGAAGCCCCGCGGCAGGCGACGCGTCGCGCGCGCCGACCAGGTGCGCTTCGTGTTGCCGTCGGACCAGTCGAGCAACCCCACGGCAGCGGCGAGACTGGTGCCGGCGTTCACGCGCCAATCGGCGGCGAGTTCGCCCTGCGTGATGTCGAGCGCGAGCGGCGTGATCGACGCGACCTCATCGAATGGCCACCGCGCGAGCGTGCCCGCGACCGTGACGGCGCGATGCACCCGCTGGGAGAGGGTCACGCGACCGCTCACGACGCTGCGTTCCGGTGCAGCGGGTCCGCCGACGGTCAGCGGCGCGGGCGCGAGCTGTCGCAGCCCCATCACCGCGGTCAGGCTCCCTTTCCACACCGGGACGCCGAGCGTGCCCTCGAGCATGGTGCGGCGCGACTCACGATCGGGGTCGGTCGCCGCGAGTTGCGCCACCGCGGCCCCGACGCGGATGTCACGGCCGATCGTCGAGTTCGCGCGCGCGGCCTGCCACCGATTCACGTTGCGCTCGCTGTCCTCGCTGTAGTCGTTCGAGACCTCGACGCGGACGGCGAAGGCGTCCCGGACCGCGCGACGGAGGGCGAGGACCTCGGCGTCCGCGGAATCCTTGGCGAACGCGCGTGCCGCGATCGTCCGGGCGTCGCCGGGCCGTTGCTGCCAGAGGCGCACGTTCCCCAGTCCCACCAGCGCGCGCAGCTCGGTGGGATCGGACTCGAGCAGCGTCGCGTAGCGCGCGGCGGCGGCATCGAGGTCGCCGGTCCACGCGGAGACCTGCGCCAGCCCGAACTGCGCGTCGCGATCGGCAGGGTCCTGCGCGAGGACCGCCTCGTACGCGCGACGCGCCTCCGCGAGGCGACCGGCCCACGAGAGCGTGCGGGCCCGAGCCACGCGCACGTACGCGAAATCGACACCGGGGTGCCGCGTGATGAGCGAGTCGAGCCGGATGATCGACTCGTCGAACCGCTTCCCCCACGACAGGTAGAGGGCCTCGGTGTAGAGGAGGTCCGGGTCGTCGGGGACGCGGATCCGCGCCGCGCGCAGGAGCACGAGCGCGGAGTCGATGTTGCTGCTCCACGCGAGGGTCTGCGCGAGCCGGAAGTTGGCGCGCACCGAGAGCCGGTCCTCGTCGAGCGCACGGCGGTACGCGGTCGCCGCCTCGTCGATCCGGCCGAGGCGCCACAGCGAGTCGCCGACGGCGACCTGGGCGCGTGCGGGGCGGGGTGCGACGCCGGCGGCGATCGCCACGAGCACCACCCGCGCGACGAGCCGCCTCACTTGGCGCTCCACAGCGCTTGCAGGGCGCGGTACGACGGCTTGAGGTACTCGTGCCACGTCGGCTCCTCCCACGTCGGCCAGGTCCAGGTGTTGAATCGGGAGCGCAGCCACTCGCCGCTCGCGTCGCGCGCCGGCAACGCGCCCAGCACCCCACGGCCGGGACGGTAGGCGACGACCCCGAACCGGAAGCCGTCGGTGATGCGCGTGCCCAGCGGTGCGGGCGCTCCGTCCGCGCGCCGTCCCGGTGTCACCTCGGGTTCGGTCTCGGTGAGCACGCGGCGCGACGACGGGTCCGCGACGTTGAGCAACGCCCACGGCAGGCGCAGCTGCAGCATACCCGCCGCGGCATCGTACCACCAGTCGGCGTTCGAGTCCTCGGCGGCGGTCCCCCGGCGCAGGCGTCCGATGTCGAGACCGAGCGCTGGCACCTCCGTGCCGTCCTCCATGAACCGCGGTCGGTTGGTCATGGCCCAGAGCGCATCGAACCGTCCGTCGTCCCGAGCGAGGGAGCGCAGCGGCCGCCGGAACGGTTCGCCGTAGCCGTCAGGCGAGCGCGCCTGCGCTTCGGTCGCATACGGCAGATAGTCCGGGGTGACCGTGATCGCCGCATCGCCCGGGCCCCGGATCTCGACGAGGAACTCGAACCCGATGCCGCTCCGGAGACGGCTTCCCGGCACGAACGCCTGACCGCGTGAGGGCTCGTGCGTGTCGATCGCGAGTTGCAGGCGCGCGGACGCCCACGGGAACTCGCGCCCGCGCCATGCAGGCGACTCGAGCGCGAGGTACACGAACCCGGCATCGTCTCCCGCGCGGAGGATGGCGCTGTCGCCGCCGACGAACGCGCCCTGCTCGACGACCGCCAGCCCGCGCCAACGTGCCGCGTCCCCGCCGAGCTCGGGTTCGCGCGCGGCATCGCCCGGCCGCATCGCGAGCAGTCCGTAGTGCTCCTCGGGATCCATCATGTTCTGCCAGAGCCGATCGCGGTCCGCCGGGAGCTCGAACCCGACCGAGATCCAGTTCTTCTTGAACCACTCGTCGAGCCAGGCGAACGCGATCGCGCCGGCCGCACCGCTCTCGCGGATCTCGCTCGCGAGCCGCACGTACACCTCGGCCTGCTGGCGTTCGTTCAGTCCCCCGTGGTCCCAGCCCTGCGGCTGCTGGTGGCCATCGCCGCGACTGGACGGCACCCCGAACTCGGCGATCACCAGCGGGATGCCGCGATGCGCCCGCCGCAGGTCCTGCAGGTACCCGAAGTAGTTCGACCGGCCGAGGCTCGACGACGCGAGGGAGTATCCGCGGTCGAGGAGCATGAAGTCCGGATAGTACGGGTACACGTGATAGCTCGCGAACCAGCCCGCGCGGTTGCGCGGTGTGGTGCGCACGAGTGAGGGATCGAGTGCGACGCCCTCCTCCTCGTGCAGCGGTCCGAAGCGCGGGTCATAGCTCCAGGGGATGCCGCGGAAGCGCATCTGCTGGGCATACGAGGTCTCGCTCGCGTGCACGATGGGGTCCGTGGTCGGCCAGTTGGTGTACGCGATGGGCCGCTGCGCGTTGTAGGTCTCCTCCTCGTACGTCAGGAGCCGATCGCATTGCTGCACCATCCAGACGTCGGTCGGCGTCCCGGCCGCGATCGAGAGGTGCGCGCCCGTGTGGGAGCGCGGCGCGGCGGGGTCGTCATTGAATCCGATCACCGAGTAGGGTTCCCACTCCCGGCCGAGGATGTAGGCGATCGTCCAGGGGGAGACATCGGCATCGTAGCGGCCGCCGGCGTGGCCGGGGCGTGCCGCGAACTCGGCGGCGCCGTGCAGGAGGTCGACGACGCGGCGGATCTCCTCGGCGAATCCGGCATTGAACTCACGGTCGCCGAAGTCGTTGCGCGGCGGCGGCTCCGTCCACACGCCGTGCACGAGGTACAGCGGCTGCTCCGGGTGCGCGAGGTTGTGCGCGCGGAGCGCCCGGTAGAAGGCCGGCGGGAGGACGGTGTATGCCCGCACGGTGTTCGCATGCATGTCGCCGATCATCCCGAGCCATCGCGCGTAGGTCGCGGAGTCGGCAGGCGCCTCCGACGGCCACTTCCCCGGCACCGCGAGCCCGAGATTCACGCCCTTCATGTAGAACGGTTCCCACCGTCCATCGCGCCGCAGTTCGAACGCCTCGCCGTTCACGCGCAGGGTGAGGTCGAGCGCAGCGGCCCGCCGCCGGACCAGCGGTGTGTCGCGACGGTCCCAGCCGGGCGCCAGACGGTCGAGTTGTGCACGGGCCTCGGGATGCGCGGGCGCGAGGGCCAGCACGCGCCGCCACGCGGCGACCGCGTCCGCGCCGTCGCCACGGCGCGTGGAGACGGTCGCGCGTCCTTCCCAGGCATCGACCGATCCGGGAGCGCGCGCGGTGAGCGCGCGGAAACGCGCGTCCGCCTTCGCGACGTCTCCCTGCCGCAGCTCGACATACCCGCGCCCGACCGTCGCATCGTGGTCGTCGGGGCAGCGCGCCAGCGCGAGGTCGAACCGATCGGCGGCGACGGCGAGCGAGTCCGCGCGATAGGCCGTCCATCCTGCCGCGACGAGTCGGTCGGTGCCGACGGGGCAGGGGACCGGCGCCGGCGTGGGGCGTTGTGCCGCGGCGGGCCGCGCCGCGATGGCGATGCCCAGGATCACCCCACGGCTCGCGCGACACGCTCGGGACGCGATGCGTGCCGTCGGGCTCATGCCGCCAGGGCCGCGAGCAGTTCGCCCGCCAACGTGAGCGGATCGAACGGCTTGGTGAGGCAGGCGACAGCGCCGAGCTCGAGGGCCGCGTCGCGCTCGCCGCGCTGCGCGCGCGCGGTGAGGAACACCACGGGGATGCCCGCGGTCGCGGGATCGGCCTTCAGGCGACGGCACGTCTCGTAACCGTCCATGCCCGGCATCATGGCGTCGAGCAGCACCGCATCGGCACCGCCCTGCCGCGCGCGTTCGAGGAGCGCGGCGCCCGACGCGAAGAGTTCGACCTCGAAGCTCGGCTCAAGGCTGAGGGCGAGCTCGAGGATCGTCCGGAGGTCCGGTTCATCGTCGGCGCAGAGGATCCGCATGATGCGCGCAATGTGCCGACGGAGCGGTGTCGGTCGCAACGCGGACCGTCATCTTGTTGGTCACTGACCGGATCGCCTCTGTTCCGCAGGGGCGCCAAGGGCGATCTTACGCACGCCGCCGGCGCGCGGTCGCCGCTCTCTCCCGCCCCTCCTGCCAGCACGTGACGACCCCCGCGCAGTTCAACGAAGCGATCGCGAAGCTGCGAGAGAAGTTCGCGGCGACGGCGGGGAACACCGTCCAGGCGTTCTCGGCCCTCGCCGACCAGCTGCAGCGGATGCCGACGGCGCCCGAGGTCGTGGAGGCGCTGCGCCGCGAGCTGCACCGGGTGCACGGGACCGCCGGCAGCTATGGGTTCCACGAGGTGAGCCGGCTCGCGGCGGCGCTGGAACTGGTGGCGAGCCGCTGGCAGTCGGACCCGTCGCGCGACCGCGACCGCCGGGCGGCCATCGTTCGCCACTTCGCGCGATCGCTCGAGAGCGCGTTCCGCGGGCCGAGCGAGGGGACCGCGTCCTCGTTCACGCATCGGGTGCTGCTGATCGACGTGGACGATGACCTCGCGGCGCAGCTCGTGGCCGAAGGGGTGCACCGCGGCCATGCGGTGGAGCGTGCCTCGCTGGGGAATCTCGAGCCCATCCTCGACCAGTACCTGCCCGAGGTCGTCATCTGCGCTGCCCGCGAGCTTCCGCCGCTCCCCGAAGGCGTGCCGATCGTGATGCTCGGCCACCTCGAGGGCACGGCGAGCGCGGGTCGCATGCGGATCCTCGATCCGGGGGCGGACGCCAGCGAGGTGATGCGGATCGCCGAATCGCTCGCCGCACAGACCGGACTGGCCGGCGCCAGCCTCTACGTCGTCGATGACGATCCGGCGATGCTCGAGATGCTGCGTTCCGTGGGGGAGTCCGAGGGGATGTTCGTGCGCACCGCGACCACCGCGGAGGGACTGCTCGAGGCGCTCGCGTCCGACCCGCCGGCGATGCTGCTCCTCGACGCGCACATGCCGGGCGTCGGCGGCGTGGCGGCGACGCGGACCGTGCGGCAGGATCGTCGGTTCGCCGACCTGCCGATCCTCATGGTCTCCTCGTCCACCGATCCGGCACTGCGCGCCGCGGCGTTCGCCGCGGGTGCGGACGACTTCCAGTCGAAGCCGGTGGTGACGGTCGAGCTCTCGCGGCGCATCACGCGGCTGCTCGAGGTGCGCCGGCAGCGGCAGATCGCGCGGGGGATCCATCCGGCGACATCGCTGTGGCTGCCCGAGCGCACGTTCCGCGCGTTCGACGAGGCGCTCACGCTGGCCGCGCAGGAGGGCCGCGCGATCTCGCTGGCCTTGCTGCGACCGCGCCAGGCGCCGGGCGGGATGGAGGGCGCAGCGCGGTGGCATCGCGAGGTGAGCCTGGTGTCGGGCGCGCTCGCGGTGGATGGCGTGCGCTGCGGCTTCAGCGACGAGACGGCGCTGGCGGTGCTGCTCCCGATGGGCGCCGAGGCGGCGATCGGGTGCCTCGATGCCTTCGCCGAGGCGTCGGAGGGCGAGCCGATCGCGTGGTGCGGAGGCGTGGTGGAGCAGTCGGTGGACGCCGAGCGGTCGGCGCGCACGCTGGTCCACCTGGCCGAGGAGGCGTGGCAGATGGCGCGCGACTCGCGCGAGCGTCTGCATCGATGGGACACCGCGGACTCGGGGCTCGCGCCCGATGTCGTCGTCGTGGAGGACGATCCGGCGCTGGCCGATCTCCTCGGGTACGCGCTGTCGAGTCGGGGGCTCACGCACCACGTCTATCGCAAGGGACCGGAGGCCCTCGCTGGCCTGCTGGCGCTGAAGGTCCACGAGCGCCGCCCGGTGGTGCTGATGGACATCGACCTGCCGGGACTCGACGGGTTCTCGCTCTTCGAGCGGCTGCGGGTCGAACGGCCGCGGGACTTCCGGGTGGTCTTCATCTCGGTGCACGCCTCCGAAGGGGACCAGCTCCGCGCGCTGCGCGCCGGCGCGCTCGACTACATCGTGAAGCCGGTCAGCCTGCGCGTCCTCATGGCGAAGATCGCGGTCTGGCGCGACCAGGACGAACGGCCCTGAGATGGGCGTCCTCATCGCGGGCACGGTCGCGTTCATCCAGGTGATCTTCCTGGCGCTCCTGCTCACGTTCCTCATCGTGCGGCGCGCGTACGACCGGCGGAAGCGCGCGGCCTTCGAGGCGGGGAAGGGCGAACTGGCGGGACCGCTGCGCGCGTGGCTCGTGGCCGGTTCGCATCCCGAACCGGTGGTGGCGGCGCTGCGCACGATGCCGACCGGCACGGCGGTCGGCTATCTCGCCCTCCTCGCGCGCCAGACCATCCCGGAGGCGAATCGCGGGGAGCTCGCGCTCGCGCTCCGCGGGGAGAAGTGGCTCGAGTCCGCGGTGGCGCAGGCGCACTCGCGCTTCTGGTGGCGCCGCCTCGAGGCGGCGCGGGCGCTCTCGATCATCGCCGAGCCCCGGCACCGCGACGTCGTCCTCAAGCTCTTCTTCGATCCCCATCCCGCGGTGCAGGTCGCGGCGGCCGGCGCGCTGCCGCACGTCGCGGACGCGTTCGTGATCGGCAAGGTGCTCGACCGTCTCGACGGGCTGCCGAAGGTGGTGCGGCATTACGTGACGGCCGTGCTCCAGCGGGCGCGGTCGATGGTCGGCCCTGCGCTCGCGGCGCGCATCGAGCGCGGGAGCCACTTCGCGCCGCTCGCCGCGTGGATCGAGCTCGCCGAGGCGATCGCCGACCCCGACACGGTCGCCGCATCGCTGACCCGGCTCGACCATCCGTCGGTCGCGGTGCGCCGCGCCATCGCCAAGGCGCTGCGGCGCTCGCCGAGCCAGGCCACCGAGGCGGCCCTCGTGCAGCTCCTCGGCGACAAGGACCCGACCGTCCGCGCCGCCGCGGCGCGCACCATCGGCGAGCTCGGGAGCCGCGTCGCGGTGCCGTCGCTGTCGAGGATGCTCAGCGACGGCGTGTGGATGGTGCGCGTGCGGGCCGCGGTGTCGTTGGCCCAGCTCGGCGAGCGGGGGCGCGCGGCGCTCCGCGCCGCGCGCGCCGGCGACGACCGGTTCGCGCGCGACATGGCGACGATGGTCACCGGACTGACCGAGGGCGCGATCCTCGAGATGGGGGATGCCTAGCGTGTCCGGCTCCTTCGCCGGCTTCGTTCGCGACTTCCTCTGGCTGAGCGACCACGTCGCGCTCGCGTACCTCGCCCTGCTCAACTCGGCGTACGCGGTGCTGCTGCTCCTCTCCATCCCCGAACTCTGGCGGCACTGGCGGCTCGCGGCCGACGAGCATCTCCAGCGGTTGCTCGCCACCGAAGCGCTCCCGCCGCTCAGCCTCCTCGTGCCCGCGCACAACGAGGAGGTCACGGTGGGGTCCAGCCTCCTCTCGTTCCTCACGCTCGAGTATCCCCATCTCGAGGTCGTCGTGATCAACGACGGCTCGGCCGACCGCACGATGGCCGTGCTGATGAAGGAATTCGACCTCTACCAGGTGCCGCCGGCGTTCGCGATCGCGGTGCCGACGCAGCCGGTGCGCGCGTACTACCGCTCGCGGCTCCACTCGCGGCTCCTCGTGATCGACAAGGAGAACGGCGGCAAGGCCGACGCGTTGAACGCCGGGATGAACGCCGCGCGCCATCCGTTCGTCGTCGCCGTCGATGCGGACACGATCATCGAACCCGACGCATTGCTCCGCCTCGCCCGGCCGTTCCTCCTCAACCCGAACGTCGCCGCGGTGGGCGGGACCATCCGCGTGGCGAACAACTGCACCGTGGAGTTCGGCCGCGTCACCGACGCGCGCGTCGACCCCCGCTGGCTCCCCGGCTGTCAGGTCGTGGAGTACCTCCGCGCCTTCCTGTTCGGGCGCATGGGACTCAATGCGCTCGGGGCCAACCTCATCATCTCCGGGGCGTTCGGGCTCTTCCGCAAGGAGTACCTGCGCGCGATCGGCGGCTATCGCACCGGCAACGTCACCGAGGACATGGACCTCGTGGTGCGGCTGCACCGGTGGCTGCGCGAGAAGAAGATCGATGCCCAGCTGCCGTTCGTGCCCGATCCCGTCGCGTGGACCGAGGTGCCCTCGACGGTCCGGGTGCTCGCCAGGCAGCGCGAGCGGTGGCACCGCGGGCTCATCGCGACGCTCTGGGAGCACCGCGTGATGCTCCTCAACCCGCGGTACGGACGCATCGGGATGATCGCGATGCCGTTCTACGTGTTCGGCGAGATGCTGGCGCCCGCGGTCGAGGTGTTCGGCGTCCTGGCGCTGGTCCTCGGCATCGTCGTCGGTGCGGTCGACGCGCAGTTCGCGTTCCTCTTCCTCGGCGTCGCGATCGGGTACGGCATGCTGCTCTCGCTCTGGGCGATCGTGCTCGAGGAACTGAGCTTCCGCCGCTACCGGCGTCGGCGCGATTTCTTCCGCCTGCTCGGCTTCGCGATCATCGAGGGCATCGGTTATCGCCAGCTCACCGTGCTCTTCCGGATGCTCGGCTACTTCCGCTTCTTCCGCGGCGTCGACACGTGGGGCCGGATGCCCCGCGAAGGCATCGGCCGTACGGACGCCCGGCCGGCGTGACGGGCCGCCGTCGGCTCAGCCGGCGGCGGCGATCTCGCGGCGGATCCGCTCGAACAGCACGGCCTCCGAGTCACGGGTCTTCACGTAGGCGTCGCTGGCACGGATGCCGGCCTGGCGCAGCTGGTCGGCCGAGTACTCGCGCGCGGAGAAGAGCAGCACGGGGAGCTTCCGCAGCCGCGGATCCTGCCGCACCCGCCGCGAGAAGTCGAAGCCGCTCATCCCCGGGAGCGCGAGATCGAGGACGATCGCGGCGACGGCGTCCGTCTCGAGCCGCGCGAGCGCCTCCTCGCCGCTCGCGACGGCGATGGGGCGCGCGATGGGCTCGACGAGGGCGACGAGCACCTCGCGCATCGAGGGATCGTCCTCGATGAGGAGGACCGCGTGGCGGCCGTCCGGCGCCGGCGCGGCGGCGTCGTCCCGCACGGCGACCGCCGGGAGCGAGACCCAGAACACGGTCCCTCCGCCCACGGCGGGTTCGAACCCGATGCGCCCGCCGTGCTGCTCGACGAGGCCGCGCGCGATGTTGAGCCCCAGCCCCGTGCCCCCGCTGACGCGCTGGTCCGCGCCGCCGGCCTGCTGGAATCGGCCGAAGATGCGAGCGCGGAACTCCTCGGGGATGCCCGGCCCGTGGTCGCGCACGCGCACGAGCACGCCGGCGTCCGACGGCGCGAGCGACACGTCCACCGTCGCGCCGGCCGGCGAGAACTTCACGGCGTTCGACACGAGGTTGGTGAACACCTGCGTGAGCCGGTCGTGGTCACCGACGATGTCGGCGTCCCGCGCGCCGCTCGTGATGCGCAGTGTCACCGAGTGGTCGCGCGCGAACCCCTCGAGTCCCTTGAGCGTGGCCTCGACGAGCGGCCGCAGCCGCAACGGCTCGCGGCGCATCGTCGTCTCGCCGGCGTCCATCCGCTCGACGTCGAGGATGTCGTTGATGAGGCGGATGAGCCGCTCGGTGTTGCTCATCGCGATCTGGAGCAGGTCCTTCGCGCGGGGGGGGAGCTCGCCCACCTTCCCGCCGAGGATCAACCCGATCGCGCCGCGCATCGAGGTGAGCGGGGTGCGCAGCTCGTGGCTCACGGTCGACACGAAGTCGCGCTTGAGTCGCTCGAGCTCGGTGAGGCGCTCGACGTCCTCCTTGAGCTGGCGCTCGCGCTGCTCGGTCGAGGCGGCCAGCTGCTCGAACGTCCGGGCGAGGAGCGACATCTCGCGGTTCGGCGCGGCATCGGCGTCGGGGAACCGCGCCTCGCGGTACCGGCCCTCGTCGATGGCGCGAGCCGCGGTCACCACCTGGTGCAGCGTCCGCGCCACCACGCGCATGAGCAGCGTGAGCAGGAGCAGCAGCACCGCGAGTCCGCCCGTGGAGGTCAGGAACGTGCTCAGGTCGTCGCGGGTCGCGGCCTCCTCGGCGAGGATCGCGGTGAGCAGCACCTTCTCGTGGATCGAACGCTCCAGCCGCCCGAGCGTCGCGAGGACCGAGTCGCTCAGGCTGACGCTGAAGCGGACGCCGTCCGCTCCCGCGCCCGACGGCGCGAACGCGGCGACTCCCTCACGGCGGCGGAGCGCGATGTTCGGCGACACCGATGAGTCCCGCCAGAGGGCGAGGCGGTCCTGGACCTCGGTGAGCCGGCGCCGGGTCTCGAACGACGATTCGACCTCGAGGAGCCGCGCCACATCGAGTTCGAACTCGGCGCTGTCCGCGGCGTAGTGCTCGAGGAACCGCTCGTCACCGAGCAGGAGGAACGCGCGGTGATCGCGCGACATCTCGGTGATGAGCCCGCCGAGCCGGATCGCGAGCAGCTCGGCCTGCTGCAGGCGGACGAGCTCGGCCTGACGCGCGAGGGCGTCCGCCTGCTGGCGCTCGGCCGCGGCGCGCGAGGCCAGGAACCAGGAGAACCCGACCAGCATCCCGATGACGAGGAGTTGCGCCGTGAACGGGAGGGAGCGCCAGAGCCGCAGGGGCGTCCGCCGCGGTGCGTCCGGGGCCGGGGGATACGTCGGGGACATGCCCTCCAGACTAACGAAACCCTCATGAGGGCACAGCGACGCGGTGGCTTCCGCCGTGGTAAATTGCTCGCACCCCCGTTCCTTCCTTCGGCTCCCGCTCATGACCCCGACGCCGCTCCACGCCCTGCACGCCGCCGGCCAGTCCATCTGGCTCGACTTCATCGATCGCACCATGCTCGGCAATGGCGAGCTCCCGCGCCGCATCCGCGACGAGGCGCTCACGGGCATGACCTCCAATCCGACGATCTTCGAGAAGGCGCTGGCGACGGGGACGGCGTACGACGCGCAGCTGATGGCGAACGCCGGCACGAAGGACGCCTGGGCGCTCTTCGAGCTGGTCGAGACCGACGATGTGCGCGTCGCCTGCGACGCCTTCGCCGGGCTCTACACCGCCTCGGGCCGGACCGACGGCTTCGTCTCGATCGAGGTCTCCCCGGGGTCGGCGCACGACGCGGCCGCGACGATCGAGGAGGCGCACCGCCTGTGGAAGGCGGTCGACCGCCCCAACGTGATGATCAAGGTCCCCGGCACGCCGGAGGGTTGCGTCGCGCTCCGCCGCCTCATCGCCGATGGCCTGAACGTGAACGTGACGCTCCTGTTCGCGGTGGACGCACATGCGCGGGTCATCGAGGCGTACCTCGCCGGACTCGAGGACCGCGCGGCGAAGGGGGGCGACCTGTCGCATGTGGCCTCGGTGGCCTCGTTCTTCGTCAGCCGCGTCGACACGGCGATCGATGCCAAGCTCGAGGCGCTGGCGAAGGCGGGCACCATCTCCGCGGACCGTCTCGCCGCCCTCCGCGGGCGCGCCGCGATCGCCAACGCCAAGCGCGCGTACAAGCTGTTCCAGGACCGCTTCAGCGGCCCGCGCTGGGCCGCGCTCGCCGCGAAGGGCGCGCAGCTCCAGCGTCCGCTCTGGGCGAGCACCGGCACCAAGAACCCCGCCTACCGCGACGTCCTCTACGTCGAGCAGCTCATCGGCCCGAGCACGGTGAACACCATGCCGCCCGCGACGATCGACGCCTTCCGTGACCACGGCATCACGGCGCGCACGGTCGACACGGGACTTCCCGAGACGGATGCGCTGTTCAAGGAGCTCGCCACGCTCGGGATCTCGCTCGACGCGGTGACCGACCAGCTGCTCGCCGAGGGGCTCGCCTCGTTCCAGAAGTCGTTCGACACGCTCATCGCCGGCATCGAGACCAAGACCGCCGCGCTCGCGAAGTAGCCCCGCTCCCCCAACTCCCCGCCCGTGTCCGTCCGTCCCGACATCACGAAGATCGTCTGCACCATGGGCCCGTCGTCGGCCAACCCCGACGTGATCCGCAAGCTCATGTTGGCCGGCATGAACGTCGCGCGCCTCAACTTCTCGCACGGCACCCACGAGGCGCACGCGCGCACGGTCGCGACGATCCGCGGGATCGCGCAGGAGCTCCGCCGGCCCATCGCGATCCTCGGCGACCTCCAGGGGCCGCGCATCCGCATCGGCGTGCTGAAGGAGCCGCGGCAGCTGAACGAGGGGGACGCGCTCGTCCTGGCGCCGGAGGATGTCGCCGCGGCCGGCGAGATCCCGGTGACCTACGACGACATCGCGCGCGACGTGCAGAAGGGCGGCATGATCCTCGTCGACGACGGCCTCCTCGCGCTCCAGGTGACGGGGATCGACGGGGTGCGCGTCGCGGTGAAGGTCCGCTACGGCGGCCTCCTCAAGTCCAACAAGGGGATGAACCTCCCGGGCATCGATGTCTCGGCGCCCTCGCTCACCGAGAAGGACCGCGCCGACGTCGCGTTCGCGATCGAGCAGGACCTCGACTACCTCGCCCTGTCGTTCGTGCGGCGGCCCGAGGACATCCAGGAGCTGCGCGCGCTCCTCCCCAAGGGGCTGCTCATCGTCGCGAAGATCGAGAAGGACTCGGCGCTCTCGCGCATCGAGGAGATCCTCAAGGTCACGGACGCGGTGATGGTCGCGCGCGGCGACCTCGGGGTGGAGCTGCCGTTCGAGGAGGTGCCGCTCCAGCAGAAGCGCATCATCTCGCTCGCGGCGCGCTACGGGCGCCCGGTCATCACCGCGACGCAGATGCTCGAGTCGATGATCCAGAACCCGCGGCCGACGCGCGCCGAGGCGAGCGACGTCGCGAACGCGATCCTCGACGGCACGGACGCGGTGATGCTCTCGGCCGAGACCGCGGCGGGACTCCACCCCGAGCTGGCGGTGCAGGCGATGCGCCGCATCGCGAGCGCGGCCGAGGAGGCGCCGGTGCAGCGCGGGCAGGGGCTCGACCGCGTCGCACCGGGGTCGGCCTCGGTCGAGGAGACGATCGCCTCGGCGACCGTCACGGCGGTGCGGCTCCTCGGCGCGCAGACGATCGTGGTGATCACCAAGAGCGGCGCCTCGGCGCGCATCGTCGCGGCCCGGCGGCCGGCCGTGCGGATCGTGTGTCTCACGGACAACGCGCGCACCTACCGGCAGCTCGGCCTCGTCTGGGGTGTCACACCCATCCTCGTGCCACACTGCGACACGTACGAGCAGATGGCGGCCGTGGCCCGCGAGAAGCTGCGGGAGCACGGGATCGCGAAGCCGGGCGACCGCATCGTCGTGACCGCCGGCGTGCCGTTCGACACGCCCGGCACCACGAACCAGCTCAAGGTGGAGACGGTGTGAGGCTGACGTTCCTCGGCACGGGGACGTCGTTCGGCGTGCCGCAGGTGGGGTGCGGGTGCGAAGTGTGCCGCTCCGACGATCCGCGCGACCGGCGCACGCGGATCGGCGCGGTCGTCGAAGGACAGGGCACACGGCTGCTGCTCGATACCCCGCCGGAACTCCGGCTGCAGCTCCTCGCGGCGGGGATCGACCGGGTCGACGCGGTGCTCTTCACCCATGACCACGCCGACCACACGCATGGCATCGACGACGTGCGCCCCCTCTCGGTGCGGGGTGGCGTGCTGCCGATGTACGGACCGGAGGAGACGCTGCGCACGCTGCAGCAACGGTTCGGCTACGTCTTCGATCCGGCGATGAAGCCGATCCCGGGCACGAGCAAGCCGGAGGGCGCGCTGCATCCGCTCACGGCCGGTGCCCCGGTCCGGATCGGCGCGCTGACGGTGACACCGGTCGAGGTGCCGCACGGCCGCGCGCGCGTGTTCGGCTATCGCATCGGCCGGCTCGGCTACGTGACCGACGCGAAGGACCTGCCGGACGCCACCGTCGATGCGCTGCGCGGCGTCGACGTGCTGGTGCTCAACGCGTTGTTCCGCCGGCCGCATCCGACACACTTGTCGGTGACCGAGGCCGTCGTCGCCGCGCGGCGCGTGGGCGCCGCGCGGACGTTCCTCATCCATCTCACGCACGAGACGGCGCATGCCGCGCTCGAGGCGGAGCTGCCCCCTGACATCCGGCCCGCATACGACGGGCTGACCGTGGAGATCCCCGACGCATGACGATCCAGCTCGACGTCTCCGGCATGCTGGCACGCGCGGTGCCACACGGCGCCGCGCCGGACCGCCTCGCCTCGCTCGCCCCGCGACTCGCGGCGGCGCATGCAGGGCTGGTGGCCGACGCCGCCAAGGGGATCCTCGGATTCCGCGAGTTCGAGGCGCAGGCCGCCGAGCGCGCCCGTGTGCTGGCGTGGGCCGCGGCGCATCGCGACGGGCTCGAGGACGTCGTCGTGCTCGGGATCGGCGGATCGGCCCTCGGCGCGGTCGCGTTGCGCACCGCGCTCCTGCCGCGCGACTGGAACGCGCGCACCGCGGCCCAGCGCGGCGGACGCCCGCGGCTCCACGTGCTCGACAACGTCGATCCCCGCTCGGTCCGAGGGCTGCTCGAGCTGGTCGACCTGCGGCGGACGCGCTTCCTGGTGATCTCGAAGTCGGGCAGCACCGCCGAGACGATGTCGCAGTACGTGCTCATCCGCGAACGCCTCGCCGCGGCCGGCATCGCCGCGAAGGATGCGCTGGCGTTCGTCACCGACCCGGTGAAGGGCGTGCTGCGCCCCATCGCCCGGCAGGAGGGGATCCCGACCTTCGACGTCCCGGCCAACGTCGGCGGACGGTTCTCGGTGCTCTCCCCCGTGGGCACGCTGCCCGCCGCGCTGCTCGGCATGGACGTCGACGCGCTCATCGCCGGCGCGACCGCGATGCGCGACCGATGCGCCAACGACCGCTTCCGCGACAATCCCGCGCTCGCGTTCGCCACGCTCCAGTGGCGCGCGCATGTCGAGGCGGGGCAGATGATGCACGTGATGATGCCGTACTCGGACGCGTTCCGGGATGTGGCGCCGTGGTTCGTGCAGCTGTGGGCCGAGTCGCTCGGCAAGCGCACGGCGGAGGGCCGCCACGTCGGGCCCACGCCGATCGTCGCGGTCGGCGCGACCGACCAGCACGCGCAGGTGCAGCTCTTCATGGAGGGTCCCGCCGACAAGACGGTGACCTTCATCGACGTGGAGGAGCCGGACGGCGGCGAGCTGGTGATCCCGCGGAACGCGCCGGCCGAGCTGGCGTACCTTGGCGGCCACGGCTTCGCGGAGCTGCTGCGCGCCGAGTGCCGCGCGACCGCGGGGGCACTCGCGACGATGGGCCGCCCCACCATGACGCTCAAGGTCACGCGCGCCGACGCGTGGCACCTCGGCGGACTGTTCATGTTCTTCGAGCTCGCGACCATCTACGCCGGCCAGCTCTACGGGATCGATCCGCTCGACCAGCCCGGCGTGGAGCTCGGCAAGCAGCTCACGTACTACCAGTTCGGGCATCCCGACTGGCAGCGGATGCGGTCCACCTGGGAGGCCTTGCCCCCTGCGGACCCCGACTGGGTGCTGTAGCGCGCCACGTAGGGCATTCACGCGTTGCCCAAAGCCCCGTCCCGGGGGCAAATTGACCGAAGTGCAGTGTCGCGCGCCGTGCGTTCGGCCGCCCCTCCCACCCGACTTCCGCGATGTCCTCCGCTCCTGCCTCGCTCCGCTCCGCGCTCGGCGCCGCCATCTCCATCGACGGCGGCACGGTCACCATCAAGGACGAGGCCGCGCTCGCCTCGCCGCTCATGGACGGCATCGTCCGGCTCGCGGTCTTCGGCGACGAGGCCGAGAAGGAGTGGGCGCGCTGGGTGATCTGGGAGGCGGCGCGCCGGGTCGGCACGTATTCCGCGTCGATCCACGACTTCTACATGGCGCGAGGTCGCGGGGACGTGAAGGGCGTGACGGTCCCGGCGATGAACATCCGCGCCGCGACGTATGACACCGTCCGGTCCATCTGGCGCACCGCGCTCAAGCTCGACGCGGCGGCGATCATCCTCGAGATCGCGCGGTCGGAGATCGTCTACACGGAGCAGCGTCCGGCCGAGTACATCGCGGTGATCCTCGCCGCGGCGCTCCGCGAAGGGTACCGCGGGCCGGTCTTCGTCCAGGGCGACCACTTCCAGGTGAACCACAAGAAGTTCAAGGTCGATCCCAAGACCGAGGTCGCGGCGGTGAAGGCGCTCGCGACCGAGGGGATCGCGGCCGGGTTCTACAACATCGACCTCGACACGTCCACGCTGGTGGACCTCTCGCACGCGACGCTCGATGAGCAGCAGCGGCTCAACTACGAAGTGGGCGTCGAGCTCACGCGCCATGTGCGCGCGCTCGAGCCCAAGGGCGTGACGATCTCGCTCGGCGGGGAGATCGGTGAGGTCGGGACGGAGAACTCGACCGTCGCCGAGCTCGAGGCGTTCATGGACGGTTACCATCGCACGCTCAGCGCGCAGGCGCCGTCGATGATCGGGCTCTCGAAGATCTCGGTGCAGTCCGGGACGTCGCACGGCGGCGTGGTCCTCGCCGACGGCACCATCAAGGACGTCGCGCTCGACTTCAAGACGCTCGAGGACCTCTCGCGCGTGGCGCGCGAGAAGTACGGCCTCTCGGGCGCAGTGCAGCACGGCGCGTCGACGCTCCCGGACGAGGCGTTCTACAACTTCCCGAGGACCGAGACGGCCGAGATCCACCTGGCGACCGGCTTCCAGAACATGATGTACGACCTGATGCCGGCGTCGCTCCGCGCGGAGATCTACGAATGGCTCAAGGTCAACGCCGCCGACGAGCGCAAGGCGGGTGACTCCGACGAGCAGTTCTTCTACAAGACGCGCAAGAAGGCGTGCGGGCCGTTCAAGCGGCAGCTCTGGGACCTCCCGGCGGACCTCAAGGCGACCATCGCGGCGGCGTACGATGCCAAGTTCACCTTCCTCTTCGAGAATCTCGGGGTGAAGGGAACAGCCGGGGCGGTGCGGCGGTACGTCAAGGGACCGGCCATCGAACGGCCGGCACCCGGCACGGGCGGACCGGCGGTCGAAGCCGCGCCCGACGATGCCGAAGCGGGCGAGTAGGATGGTGGGGCTCCCGCCCCACCCGTGCCCCCCACGCGCGACGCAGCGCACTGAACGGAGAGACCCATGAAGAAGATGATCCTGACCGGCGTCCTGGCGATCCTCGCCACGGGCTGTGTGTCCAAGTCGGAGTACGACAAGCAGCTGGAGCAGGTGGCCTCGATCTCGAGCGAGAAGGATTCGCTCCTCAAGGAAGTCGTCGCCACGTCGCAGTTCATCGCCGAGGTCAACGGCGAGCTCGACAAGGTGAAGAGCAACCAGCCGGTGGCGCGTGCCGCCGGCGAGACGGAGCAGATGTCGCCCACGCAGCAGCGGCAGGCGCTCGCCGAGCGGGTGAAGTCGCTGACGGACCGCCTCCGCGAGTCCGAGGAGCGTCTCGCGCAGAGCCGGCGCCGCGTGTCCGGCCTCACGGCGACGAACGCGACGATGACCGCGCAGATGGCGTCGTTCGACTCGACGATCAAGCAGTTCCAGATCATCATCGACAACCAGAAGGCCGAGATCGTCGCGCTGCTCGAGCAGGTCGGCGCGCTCACCTCGGAGAACGTCGCGCTCCGCGAGTCCAACACCCAGCTCGAGGCCCAGCGCGCGGCGCTCACCGAGCGCACCGCGGCGCTCACGACCGAGCAGAACACGGTCTACTGGGTCGCCGGCAAGAAGGACGACCTCCTCAAGCGCGGCATCATCGAGCAGCGCGGCGGCATGCTCGGCATCGGCAAGACGCAGGTCCTCGCGCGCACGCTCGAGACCGGGGAGTTCACGTCGATCGACCGGATGTCGGTCCTCGAGATCACGCTGCCGAACCCCGCCAAGTCGTATCGCATCATCACGACCAACGACCTGACGGGCCTCGACGCGCCGCCGGCCGATGGCAAGTTCAAGGGGAGCATCAAGATCTCCTCCCCCGAGGTCTTCTGGCGTGCGTCGAAGTTCCTCGTCCTGATGGAGCTCTAACACAGGGGCAGTGATGTCGGAGCAGAGCAGCAGCGAGCCCACCGTCGTCGTGGAACGGCGGTCGGGCGGCGGGATCGGCCTCTTCCTCCTGGGTGTGGCGGTGGGCGCCGGGATCGCGCTGCTCACCGCGCCGAAGTCGGGCGCCGAGACGCGGCAGGACCTGCGTCGCGGCGCCCGACGGCTCCGCCGGAAGGCGCGCGGCGTCGTCGAGGACGCGCGCGAGGTGGTGGAGGACGTGCGCGACCGCGCCGAGGAGGTCGTGCGCACGACGCGCTCGGCGGCGCGCGATGCGGCCCGCGAGGCTCGCGAGGCACTCGAGGCGCGCCTCGCGCGGCACGGACGCACCGCCGCCGGGGATGACGACGCCGAGGACGCCCGCGTCTGAGGGCGCTCTGGCGCTTCCTCGCCGATGTCGTGCGGCGCGCCGACGCGGATGACGCGCTCTTCCTCGCCGGCGGGGTGGCGTTCAACGTCCTCCTTGCCGGGATCCCGTTCATCCTGCTGCTCACCGCCGGGCTCGGCTTCATCCTCGACCAATCGACGGATGCGGCCAACGCCGTGGTGCAGCGCACGCTCGAGAACCTGCTGCCGACCCGGCTCGTCGCCGACGGCTCCATCCTCGATCCCGTCCTCGCCGATGTCGTGCGGACCCGCGCCGTCGTGGGCGTGGGCTCGCTGCTCGCCTTCCTCTGGTTCGCGTCGCGGCTCTTCACCACGCTGCGCGCGGTCCTCGCCTTCGTGTTCCTCCACGGCCGCGACCGGGGCTACTTCCACGGCAAGCTCGTCGACCTCAACCTGATCCTCGTCTCGGTGCTGCTCATGACGGCCTGGGTGAGCATCAGCGCATGGCTCGTCGTCACGAGCGGGCGCGTGGGGGCATCGATGGAGGCCGCGGGGCTGACCGAGCTCGCCGGCGGGCTCGAGGTCGCGGCGCTCCGATTCCTCTCGCTGCTCGTGCTGATCGGGATCTTCACGGCGCTCTACCGCTGGCTCCCGCGCCGCCGCACCGCGTGGCGCGCGTCGCTCCTCGGCGCGGCCGCGGCGATGGGGCTCTTCGAGCTCGCGCGCTGGCTCTTCACGGAGCTCTGGCTGCGGTACCCTCCCTCGTCGGTGTACACGGGGACGCTCGGGGCGATCTTCATCGTCATGTTCTGGACGTACTACGCGGCCCTCATCTTCGTGCTCGGCGCGGAGGTCGCGCACGTGACCGAGATGCGGTTGGTGGCGCGCGGCGACCTCGCGCCGCGGTCCAGCCTCACCGCGGAGTACGGGACCACGGCCGAAGCGCGCGCGGCGGGCGCGCTCACCCATGACCTCGGCCTTCCCACCCGCAAGACCACCGACCCGTGAACGCGACCATCGACATCCGCAGCGACACCGTCACCAAGCCGACGCCCGCCATGAGGCGTGCCATGGCCGAGGCCGTGGTCGGTGACGACGTGCTCGACGGCGATCCGACGATGACCCGGCTCGAGGCGCGCGTCGCCGAGATGCTCGGCAAGCCGAAGGCGCTGTTCTTCCCCACCGGGACCATGGCGAACCAGGCGGCGCTCTGGCTCCTCGGGGAGCCGGGCACCGAGGTGTACTGCCACGATGATTCGCACATCGTGAACTGGGAGCTCGCGGGCACCGCGGCCCTCGCCGGGCTGCAGGTGCGCCTCGTGCGCGGCGGTCCGGTGATGGACGCCGACGCACTGCGGGCCGCCTTCCGCCCGTTCTCCATCCACGCGCCGCGCGCGTCGGTGGTGTGCGCGGAGAACACGCACAACGGTGCCGGCGGGATGGTGACGCCCCTGCCGCAGCTCCGCGCGCTCCAGGAGGTCGCGGCGTCGCAGGGGATGGCGGTGCACCTCGACGGGGCGCGACTGTGGAACGCGCACGTCGCGACGGGCACGCCCCTCGCCGACTTCGCGGCGTGCGCGGCGACCGTGATGGTGTCGTTCTCCAAGGGACTCGGCGCGCCGATCGGCGCCGCGCTCGCCGGCGACGCCGCGCCCATGAAGCGCGCATGGGAGGTCCGGAAGCGGTTCGGCGGCGGGATGCGGCAGTCGGGGATACTCGCCGCGGCCGCGCTCCACGGGCTCGAGCACCATCTGCCGAGGATGCACGAGGACCACGCCCGCGCACGCGAGCTCGCCGCCGCGCTCGCCAACGTGCCGGGCGTGCGCGTGGTGCCGCCGGACACCAACATCGTCATGATCGACCTGCTCAACGGCCTGACCGCCGAGCAGGTCGTCGGGCGGGCCAAGGCCGCGGGGGTGCTCGTCACGGAGTGGCACGCGACGCGCGTGCGCTGCGTGACGCATCTCGACCTGGACGACGCGGGGCTCCGCCGCGCGTCGGCGGTCCTCGCCGAGGCGCTCGTCGCGTGAGCGCGCCGGACGACGCCCGCGCGAGCGATGCCTCCCTGCGACTGCTGGCTGCCGGCGAGCGCGAGCTCCAGCGCATCGTGCTCGACATGCACGATGGGCCGGTCCAGGATGTCTTCGCCGCGCTGTCGCACCTGCAGGTGCTCACCCGGGACCTCGCCGACCGTCCCGAGCAGGCGCGCCGCGCCGCGCAGGCCGTGCAGTTGCTGGAGCGCGCGCTCGGCGAGGTCCGCACGCTCATCGGCGTGTTCCGCCCTCCCGGCTTCGAGCGACGCGACCTCGGCACGATCCTCGAGGGGCTCACCGTGCAGCACGAGGCCATGACCGACCAACCCGTGGAGCTCGCGATGGATCCGGAACTGGGTGACTGCGCGCTGCCGAGCAAGATCGCCCTCTATCGCATCCTGCAGGAGGCGCTGGCGAACGGGTTCCGCCATGCCCGCGCGACGCGGCAGACGGTGAGCGTCGAGCGGAAGGGGACGAGCGTGCAGCTCACCGTGACCGACAACGGGCAGGGGTTCGAGGCGCCGCCGGTGCTCAAGGCGGAGGAGGGCGTCGGGGTCGAGGGCGGGCACTTCGGCCTCCGCGGCATCCAGGATCGCGTGGCGATGCTCGGCGGCACGTTCCGGCTGGATAGCACGCCGGGGCAGGGCACGGTGCTGCGCGTCGTCGTCCCGGCGGTGCTGTGACGGCGCCCATCCGCATCGTCCTCGCCGACGATCATGCGATCGTCCTCGAGGGACTCCGCGCGCTCGTCGAGGGCGAGACCGACATGGAGGTGACGGGCGCGACGACCGACGGGCGCGCCGTGCTCGGCCTCGTCACGCAGCTCGCCCCCGACGTGGTGGTGCTCGACTACGAGCTCGGCGGTATCCACGCGACCGACATCATCGCGCAGCTGCGCGACCGGCCCGAGCGGCCGCGCGTGCTCGTGCTCACCGCGTACCACGACGGCGAGACCATCCGGTCGGTGCTCGAGAGCGGGGCCGAGGGCCTCGCGCTCAAGACCGCGTCGCCGCAGCAGACGCTCGCGGCGATCCGGCAGGTGGTCTCAGGCCAGCTCGTCTTCCCGCAGGCGGCCCGGCGGTGGCTCGAGGCCCGAGGCGCGCGCAGTGGCGCCGACGAGCTCACGGCGCGCGAGCGCGAGGTCTGGGGCCTCATCGCCGAAGGGCGCACGAACGTGCAGATCGCGGCGCAGCTCTCGCTCAGCGAGAACACCGTGAAGTTCCACGTACAGCACCTGTTCCAGAAGCTGGGCGTGAAGAACCGGACCGAGGCCGCGCTCAGGCACGGGAAGAGCGGGCGACCGGGTCCGGGCGCCGGACCGCCGCGCTGAGCGCGCGCGGGGCGCTCACCGCGCCTCGGCGAACGCCGCGGCCTCGGCGGCGAGCTCCTCCTGCTTGGCCGCGAGTGCGCTCGCCTTCACCAGGTAGTAGGTGATGATGAGCTGCGTGACGGCGAGCGGGTTGGACCGCCGCTCGCCGGCGATGTCCTGGAACGTGCCGAGGCGGTTCGAGCGCAGGTGCCTGGCGGCGGGCATGTGCTTCCACATCCGGTCCTCGATGAGGCGCGTGGACGCGTCGTCGAGGGCGCCGTCGATCTCCAGCACGTCCGCGCCGTTGGTGCCGCGCTCCATGCGGAGGAACCGCGCCGTCTCCGCGCCGAAGAGGTCCTCGATGTCGGGCAGCGGGATCGGATGCGCGATGCGGATCCGCACGTCCAGGCGCGAGTCGTCCTTCGTCTCCGCGTAGTGCGCCGGCGCGCGGAAGTTGATCACGATGTCGGCGCGCTCGCGCTGCGGGGCGATGAAGGCCTCGGAGTCGTGGCGCCGCGCCTCGAGCTCGCGCCGGACCTGCGCCTCGTTGTAGCCGCGCTTGGCCGTGTCACGCTTGATCTTCCAGGCCACGCGGAGTTCGGGGTCGGGATCGAGGAACACGGAGACGTCCCAGAGCGCGCGCAGCTCGGGCGTGTAGAGCCCGTGCAGGCCGTTGATGAGCACCACCGGCGTCGGCCGCACGAACTCGGGCCGGCCGAACGTCCCGTCCGAATGGTCGTAGACCGGCTTGAAGACCGTCTCGCCCTGGCGGAGCAGGCGGGTGTGCTGCCCCATGAGCGTGAGGTGGTTGCAGTCCGGGTGGAGCGCGGTGATCCCCGCCGCGGTCCGTGCCGCACGGTCGAGCGAGTGGTAGTCGTCGAGGCAGATGTTCGTCACCCGCTCCTCGCCGAGGATCTCGACGCACCCGCGCGCGAGGGTGCTCTTGCCCGCGCCGGAGTCGCCGACGACCGCGAACATGATGGGACGCTTGGCTCGGAAGGGCACGGCTCAGTCCTCGCGGAAGACGCGGCTCTGGCGGATGTCCGCCGCGTCGAGGCGGCGCAGTTCCTCGACCGCGACGCGGCCGCCCTGCGTGATGAGGCGGCTCGCCTGCCGCAGCTTCGCGCGGTCGATCGCGTTGCGGATGCTGCGCGCGTTCGCGAAGTGCGGCCGTGTCATCCGCCGCGCGATGTACTCGGCGAACGCGGCGCGCGAGGCCTCGTCGAACGCGTACTCCTGCTGCGCGACGATCCCTTCCCCGATGGTCATGAGCTCGTCGGGGGTGTAGTCGGGGAACTCGAGGTGGTGCGCGATGCGCGAGTGGAACCCGGGGTTGGAGCGGAAGAACGTCTCCATCCGGTCACCGTAGCCGGCGAGGACCACGACGAGGTCGTCGCGATGGTTCTCCATGACCTGGAGCAGCATCTCGATCGCCTCCTGCCCGTAGTCGCGCTCGTTCTCCGGGCGGTAGAGATAGTACGCCTCGTCGATGAAGAGCACGCCACCCATGGCGCGCTTCACCACTTCCTTCGTCTTTGGCGCCGTGTGGCCGACGTACTGGCCCACGAGGTCGTCGCGCGTGGCCACCACGAGATGGCCCTTCCGGACATAGCCGAGGAGGTGGAGGATGCGCGCCATCCGCATGGCGACGGTGGTCTTCCCGGTGCCGGGACGGCCGGTGAAGCTCATGTGCAGCGTGGGGCGCTCGGTCTGCAGGCCGGCCTGCTGGCGCAGCGTCCCGAGCAGCAGCAGGCCGGCGATCTCGCGCACGCGCTGCTTCACCGCCGCGAGACCGATGAGGTCGTGTTCGAGCTCCGCGAGCGCCGCCGCGACCGGCGTCTCCCGCACCGCCGCATCCAGGTCGACCGTCGCGGTCACGCGTCCCGTCCGTAGCGCTCTCCCGGCGGACGGTCGGTGGCGTACGCCACCGTGGCGTAGCGGACGCGGCGGTCGGCGCCCTCCTCCCGGAGGAGGCGGAAGCCCGGCTCGTGCGCCGGGCGCTGCACGATGAAGCTGATCGCGGTCGTCTGGCGCCCGAGTCGCCGGTCGTAACCGCTCACCCGGACGTAGACCCCGGGATTCGCCTTCCGGCACGCGTCCACCTCGAGCATGACCGCGGCGGCGTCCTTCGCCTCGAAGAGGGGCAGGCCCCACATCTCCCAGTAGACGTTCCGCGGATGCGGATCATCGGTCCACTCCACGGAGACGGGCCACTCGTGGTCGAGGCAGTACTGCACCTGCGCCCGGATCTCGTCGTCCGTGAGATCGGGCAGGTACGAGAACGTCCCTTGGGTCACGCGCATCGGTGCGTCCTCAGAAGGTGGGCGTGACGACGGCGTCAGGCACGTCGGTGGACTGGAAGTCGAAGGTGATGTCCTTCCAGATCTCGAGCGCCTTGCGCAGCGACGGGGACCACTTCGCGGCCGCGGCGAGGATCTCGGGCCCTTCCCGCAGGTAGTCACGTCCCGCGTTGCGTGCCTGGATCATCGCCTCCACCGCCACGCGATTGGCTGTCGCGCCCTCCGCGATGCCGTCGGGATGGCCGATCGTGCCGCCGCCGAACTGGAGCACGACGTCCTCGCCGAGGAGGTGGAGCAGCTGCGGCATCTGGCCGGCGTGGATGCCGCCGCTGGCGACCGGCATCACGGCGGGCATCGAGGCCCAGTCCTGCTCGAAGTAGAGACCGATCGCCGGGTCCGCCGCGACCTTGTCGTCGCGCAGCGTGTGGTAGTAGCCCTTGGTCGTCGCCGGGTCACCCTCGAGCTTGCCCACGACGGTCCCGGCATGGATGTGGTCGACGCCGGCGAGGCGCATCCACTTGGCGATCACCCGGAACGAGACGCCGTGGGTCTTCTGCCGCGTGTACGTGGAGTGGCCGGCCCGATGCAGATGGAGGATCACGCCGTGCTTGCGGCACCACTTGGCCATCGACTGGATGGCGGTGTAGCCGATGGTGAGGTCGATCATGACGATCACGCTGCCGATCTCCTTCGCGAACTCGGCGCGCTCGTACATGTCCTCCATCGTCCCGGCGGTGACGTTCATGTAGTGGCCCTTCACCTCGCCGGTGGCCGCCTGCGCCTTGTTCACTGCCTCCATGCAGAAGAGGAACCGGTCGCGCCACCGCATGAACGGCTGCGAGTTGATGTTCTCGTCATCCTTCACGAAGTCGAGCCCGCCGCGGAGCGCCTCGTAGACCACGCGGCCGTAGTTGCGCGCCGAGAGGCCCAGCTTGGGCTTGGTGGTCGCACCGAGGAGCGGACGGCCGTACTTGTTGAGGTACTCGCGCTCCATCACGATCCCGTGCGCCGGCCCCTGGAAGGTCTTGGTGTAGTGCGCCGGGATGCGCATGTCCTCCAGCCGGAGGCTGCGGAGCGCCTTGAAGCCGAAGACGTTGCCGATGATGGAACTCGTCAGGTTCGCGATCGACCCCTCCTCGAACAGGTCGAGGTCGTAGGCGATGTACGCGATGTACTGGTCGGTGCCTGGCACCGGCACCACGCGATAGGTCTTCGCCTGATAGTGCTCGTGGGCCGTGAGACGGTCGGTCCACACGACGGTCCACGTGGCCGTGGACGACTCGCCCGCGATCGCCGCGGCGGCCTCGACGGGGTCGACGCCCTCCTGTGGCACGAACCGGAATGCGCAGAGGATGTCCGTCGCCTTCGGCTCGTACTCCGGCTGGTAGTAGCCCATCTCCGCATACGGGGCGACGCCGGCGGTCCATCGGGACCGTGGCGCGCCGTTGGAGGCGCTCGTGCCGGCCATCCGTTTCGCTCCTGTTCCGCCCATGGCGGAAGGCGGTGAGGAGCGCAGGCGGACGGGAGCCCCCCGCCCCCGCCGCCGCGCGACTGTCTCCCGCCTCGAGGCGGTGCTCAGCTGTGGCGCAGTCTAGGTCCCGCCGGGGCGATGCAGAACGCCCGTCGTGATGGACCGACGCCACCCGGTCGGATGGGCCGGTACCCGGCGCTCCGGATGTGCCTCCGTTGTCCGGGGCGCGGTCCCCGGGTATCATTCCTTCGTTCCAGGTCCCGGGGGGCTTCGGCCCGCCAACTCCGCCAGGGCCGAAAGGCAGCAACGGTACGTGGTGTCCGTCGTCGCTCCGTCAGGCCTGGAACACTCGCGCGGGTGAGCACCTCCGGGTGCTCCCCGCGCGTGCCGTTCCGGGGCCGCGTCGCCGAGCGGGATCCGTGCGTGAGCGCTAAATTCGGACCCATGTCCCTCGCGCTCGCCCGCAAGTACCGTCCGCGCCGCTTCGCCGAAGTCGCCGTGCAGTCCCACGTCGCGAACACGCTGCGGAACGCGATCTCGGGTGACCGCCTCGGCCACGCCTACCTCTTCTGCGGGCCGCGCGGCACCGGCAAGACGACCCTCGCGCGCGTGCTCGCGATGGCCCTCAACTGCGAACGGAAGCGCGCGGACCGCGAGCCCTGCGGCGAGTGCGCGTCGTGCACGCGCATCTGGAGCGGCGGGGCTTCGCTCGACGTCGTCGAGATCGACGCGGCGTCCAACCGCGGCGTCGACGATGCCCGCGAACTGCGCGAGCGCGCGATGTACGCCCCCTCGGGCGAGGACCGCTACAAGGTCTACATCGTCGACGAGGCGCACATGCTCACGCGCGAGGCATGGAACGCGCTCCTCAAGATCCTCGAGGAGCCGCCGCCGCGGGTGATCTTCATCTTCGCGACCACCGAGCCCAACAAGATCCAGCAGGCGGCCGCGCCGGTGCTCTCGCGCATGCAGCGGTTCGACCTCAAGCGCATCGGGCCGGCCGATGTGCGCGAGCGCCTGACCTCGGTGCTGCAGCAGGAGGGGCTCCAGGCCGCTCCCGATGCGCTGGCGATGCTCGCGCGCGCCGCCGACGGCTCCATGCGCGATGCGCTGTCGCTCACCGATCAAGTGCTCTCGCTCGGCGGCGGTGAGCTCACGGCCGCGCGCGTGCGCGAGGCGCTCGGGCTGGTGCACGAGGACGAACACCTCGCCCTGCTCGACCTCGTGGCCGAGCGGCGCGCCGGGGACGTGTTCGGGGCCGTCGCGCGCCTCGCGGATCACGGGGTGGACTTCTCCATCCTTCTCGCCGACTTCGCGGACCTGTTGCGCGCGCAGCTCGCGACGGTGCTCGGCGGCACGCTCCCGGACCTGTCCGAGCGGCTCAGGGAGGAGCTCCCGAAGCGCGCGAAGCATTTCTCGGCCGGCGACCTGCTGCGCATGCTCAACCTCGTCGTGGAGGTGGAACCGCACCTCAAACGCAGCGGGCAGCAACAGCTGCTCTTCGAGACGCTGCTCGTGCGGTTCGCGCTGCTCGACCGCACCATCGAGCTGGAGCAGGTGCTCCGGGGCGTGGCGGGTGCCGCGGGCGGCAGCGGCGGCGGTCCCGGCAGCGGCGGGACGCCGTCGCGCGGGCCGATGCAGGCGTCGTCGCCCGCGGCCCCGTCTGTGCCGCAGCGCGTGCCCGCGCCGTTCGCCGAGGCGGGTTCGTATGCCGCGGAGACCCCGCACCGGTCCGACGCCGCTCCTGCGCGCGTGAGCGAGCCGCCGCCAGCGCGCCGTGCATCCCCTCCGGCGGCCCCGTCCGCGGCGGCCCCGTCGGCCCCCGAGGTCGCCGACCGCCCCGCACCGCGCCGCGAGCTGCTGCCGCTCGACATCAACCGCGTCGCGGAGCACTGGGACGCGCTCGTGGACAGCGTGAACGCGGAGCATCGCGCGCTGTTGTTGTCGAGCACGCTCGCGCATGCGACGCCCACGGCCGTGTCGGCCGGCGGCGCCGTCACGCTCACCGTCGAATCGGAAGCGCATGCGGACATCATCACGGGCGGCGAGGCGATCATCCTCGGCGCGCTCAGGAAGCGGTTCGACGGCGTGCAGAAGCTCGTCGTCCGCAGTGTCGCGCCCACGGGGGAGCGGGCTCCGCGCCGCCTCAACGAGGGTGCGGTGAAGGCGGACCGGATGGCGATGCTGCGCAAACAGTCGCCGCTCCTGGATGCGGCGGTCGATGCACTCGACCTCGAACTGCTGGACTAGACCACCCCTCCGCCGCATTGCCGCCCGTCGGTGATGCTGTCTAACTTATTCGCGATCCACGACTTCGAGCGCCCGGAACCGCCTTGGACCTCATGAAGATGATGCAGCAGGCCCAGCAGATGCAGGGCAAGCTGCAGGAAGTGCAGGAAGGACTGGGTCGTCTCTCCGTGAGCGGATCGGCGGGGGGCGGGCTCGTCAGGGTGGAAGTGGACGGACGCGGCACGGTGAAGCGCGTCTCGATCGACCCAAAGGTGGTGAACCCGGCCGACGTCGAGATGCTCGAGGATCTCGTCGCCGTGGCGGTGCAGGAGGCGCAGAAGAAGGCGAAGGAAGCGGCGGACGCCGAGATGCAGAAGTTCGCCGGGGGCCTCGGGCTGGGCGGGCTCCCCTTCAAGCTCCCGTTCTAGCCCGTGTCGGCGATCGACGACCTCGTGACGGAACTCTCCCGGCTGCCGACGATCGGTCGGAAGTCGGCGATGCGGCTGACGTATCACCTGCTTCGTCAGCCACCGGACCAGGGGCGGCGCTTGGCCGCGGCACTGCTGGCGCTGGCCGAGAAGGTGCGTCCGTGCGCGGAGTGCTTCAATCTCACGGAGACGGAGCGGTGCGCGCTCTGTAGCGATCCGCGGCGTGACCGGTCGGTGCTGTGCGTGGTCGAGGAAGCGTCGGACATCCCGGCCATCGAGCGGACGGGCGAGTACCGGGGGCTGTATCATGTGCTCGGCGGGCGTCTCGCCCCGCTGGACGGTGTGGGCCCCTCGGACCTGACGGTGGCGGCGCTGGTGACCCGGGTCACGGCCGGCGGGGTCAAGGAAGTGATAGTGGCGACGAACCCGAAGCTCGAAGGCGAGGCGACGGCGCTGTATCTTCAGGAGCAGTTGCGGCCGTCGGGCGTGGCGGTGAGCCGGCTGGCCCGCGGGCTCCCGGTCGGCGGGGATCTCGAGTACGCGGACGGCGTGACGATCGTGCAGGCGTTGTCGGCGAGGCGGGCGATGTGAACGGAGGGCCGCGGTGAGCGCCGCGGCGGCACGAACCCACAGCCCTCGAATAGGACGGGAGCATGGCGGTCGGCTCGGCAAGCTGGTCATTCACGGAAGAGGACTTCAGCGCGATCACGCACACGCTGCAGCGGTTCCTCGGCGAGACCAACGCGCGGTGCGCGTTGCTCGTAGACCGATCGGGGCAGCTCGTGGCGACGGTCGGCGAATCGCCGAACTTCGACCCCACGGCGTTCGCCACGCTCACCGCCGCCGACTTCTCCGCCAACGCGCAGCTGGCGCAGCTGATCGGGGAGAGCGACTTCAACTCGCTCTTCCACCAGGGCGAGAAGGAATCGATGTACCTGGCGGACGTCGCCAAGCGCGTCATCCTCGTGGCGCTCTTCGACAATCGCACCACGCTCGGCCTCGTGCGCCTCAAGATCAAGGACACCGTGCTCGAACTCACCAGGCTGTTCCACGAAGTCTTCACGCGCGGCAAGTCGGCAGCGCAGCAGCCCGGCCTCCTGGCCGGCGCTGATGACGAGATCGACCAGCTGTTCGGCTAAGGGGAAACGCGCATGTCGATGATCAACTACGCCTCCCGCGAGATCAACTGCAAGATCGTGTACTACGGTCCCGGTCTCGGCGGGAAGACGTCCAACCTCGAGCACGTCTACGGCAAGGTGAAGCCGGACACGCGTGGCAAGCTCATCTCGCTGGCGACCGAGACCGAGCGCACGCTGTTCTTCGACTTCCTGCCGGTCGACCTCGGCACCATCCGCGGCTTCAAGACGCGGTTCCACCTCTACACGGTGCCGGGGCAGGTGTACTACAACGCCTCGCGCAAGCTCATCCTCAAGGGCGTCGACGGGATCGTGTTCGTCGCCGACTCGCAGGTGGAGCGCATGGAGGCGAACCTCGAGGCCATGCAGAACCTGTACGACAACATGGCCGAGTACGGGTACGACCTCACGAAGATGCCGTTCGTGATCCAGTACAACAAGCGCGACCTCCCCAACGCGGCGCCGCTCGCCGAGCTGCAGACGACGCTGAACCCGGGGTGGGAGGTCACCGACCCGGCGCGGCAGAAGGTCACCGCCGACCAGTTCCACGCGGGCGAGAACATCATCGAGCAGCTGCCGACCGGCGAGTGGGTGGAGCGGGCGCACTACTTCGAGGCGGTCGCCGTGACGGGCGACGGGGTGTTCGATACCCTGCGGGCGGTGAGCAAGCTCGTGCTCAAGACGCTGGCGTGAGCCGGCGTCGCGCGGGCCCTCCGGCGTGAACCTCCCGAACACGATCTCCGCGGCGCGCATCGTCGCGTCACCGCTGCTGGCGCTCCTCCCGTTCGTGCAGTCGGTCCCGGTGCGCGTGTTCGCGTTCGCGCTCTACCTCGTCACCGCCATCTCCGACCATTGGGACGGCAAGATCGCGCGGGCGCGGGGCCTCATCACCGACCTCGGGAAGGTCCTCGACCCGCTCGCCGACAAGCTGCTCCTCGTCGGCACGTTCGTCCCGATGTTCCTGCTGCAGGCACATCCGGACGACCTGCTCCTCCGCGTGCTGCCGGCCGTCGATGAACGCTCCGCCTATCCGTTCATCACGTGGGGCATCGAGGCGTTCTGGTTCCCCTGGTGGGTCCTCGTCCTCATCGTCGGGCGCGAGGCGTTCATGACCTGGTTCCGCGCCTTCGCGCAGGCGCGCGGCGTGGTCATCGCGGCGCAGCGGCTCGGGAAGTGGAAGGCCGGGTTCCAGTACACCTGGATGGGCGCGTCCTACTGCTGGTTCTGGCAGAAACTCCTCTACCAGCAGATGGGATGGACCGGCGCGATGTCGACCTTCTGGGCCAAGCTCCTCGGCGGAATCGGCACCATCACGCTCTGCGTCGCGTTCCTGCTCACGCTCATCTCGCTCGGCGACTACCTCGTGAAGCACGGCAGCATCTTCACGGCGCCCAAGCGGGCGTAGCGCCGTGGACGTCGAACTCGTCTCCATCGGCGACGAGCTGCTGCTCGGCTACACCGTCGACACGAATGCCGCCTTCTTCGCGCGGGAAGCCGCGGCCCTCGGCGTGCGCGTCGTGCGCCGCGCGACGGTCGGGGATGGCGCCGAGCAGATCGCGGCCGGCGTCCGCGAGGCGCTCGACCGCACCGGTGCGGTGATCACGAGCGGCGGGCTCGGTCCCACGGCTGACGACCTCACCAAGCCATCCATCGCCGCCCTCTTCGGCCGCGCGATGTACCGCGACGACGCGATCATCGAGTCGCTGCGCGCGCGCTGGAAGGCGCGCGGCTGGCCGGGAGAGCTGCCCGAGGCGAACAAGATGCAGGCGATGATCCCGGAGGGCGCGACGATCCTCGAGAACCGGCACGGATCGGCCCCGGGGATCTGGCTCGAGGACGCCCGCGGACGCTGGGTCGCGATGCTCCCCGGAGTGCCGCGCGAGTTCCGCGGGATGACCAGGGACACCATCCTCCCGCGGCTCGTCGCGCGCGGCGCCGGCGGCACGGTGGTGCGCTCGCGGACGCTGCGCACCACCGGCATCGCCGAGAGCGCCATCGCCGATGCCCTGGGGGAGCTGGCGAAGGACCCGATGGGTGTCGGCCTGGCGTACCTCCCGGGGTGGGAAGGCGTGGACCTGCGCCTCACGGTGCGCGATGTCACCGCCGCCGTGGCCGATGCGCAGCTAGCCGCAGCGAGCGATGCCGTGCGCGGCAAGGTGGCCAAGTGGGTCTACGGCGAGGACGATGCGGACCTCGTCGTCCTGGTGCTCGACGCGCTCCGGGCCCGAGGAATGCGCGTCGCCGTCGCCGAGAGCTGCACCGGCGGCATGCTCGGGATGCGCCTGACGGCCATCCCCGGCTCGAGCGATGTGGTGCTCGGTGGCATCATCGCGTACGCCAACGAGGTGAAGGTGGGCCAGCTCGGCGTGGCCGAGGCGACGCTCAAGGCCCACGGCGCGGTGAGCGAGGAGACGGCGCGCGAGATGGCGAGCGGCGCTCGCGCGCGCGTCGGGGCGGACGTCGGCATGAGCATCACGGGGGTGGCGGGGCCGGGTGGTGGCTCGGTGGAGAAGCCGGTCGGCACCTACTGCGTCGCCGTCGATGTGCGCGGCCGGGTACGGTCGTTCCGCACGGCGAGCGTGGGTGACCGGCATGAGATCCGGCAGCGGGCGACGCAGGCGGTCCTCAGCCTGCTCCGGCGCGAGCTCGAGTAGTCCGCGCGCCCGGCGCGTGGTCCGCCGAAACGACCTCCGCGAAGCGGCCGTAGGGACGCTAACCCCATGCCGGGACTGCAATTCCGGCACGCCAGGGCTGGCACGACCGTTGCCCATCAGAGGGGTGTACGGCGACCTTTCTCCCCATGACCGACCCGAACGTGACCCCCGACCCCACCCAGACCTCCTCGTTCGAGAACGCCGCCATCGACCCCGCGACGGTGGCCGCCCAAGGCGCGCCCGCGGATGTGAGTGGCGCGACCGACGAACTGGCGTCCGACAACGAGGAGATCGGCATCGTCACCTCGGCGCTCGCGCGCGAGGTCCAGGACCAGAAGGACAAGTACCTGCGATTGTACGCCGAGTTCGAGAACTTCCGCCGCCGCGCGGTGCGCGAGCGGCAGGAGGCCGAGCACAAGGGCATGCAGAACCTCCTGCGCGGACTGCTCGAGACGGTCGACGACATCGCGCGGTTCGCGCATGTCGACCCGGCCTCCACGGACGCGAAGACGGCCATCGAAGGCATCGCGATGGTCGAGCGCAAGCTGCTCAAGTCCCTCGCGGGACACGGGCTCGAGGTCGTCGATCCCAAGGGCCAGCCGTTCGATCCCAAGGTCCATGAGGCGATCACCACCACGCCCGCCGCCTCGAAGGAGGAGGACCATCTCGTCGCGCAGGTGTATCAGGTCGGCTACGTCCACAACGGCACGCTCCTCCGTCCCGCTCGCGTCGTCGTGACGCAGTGGAACGGTTGATCGCGCGCCGCTAGGACTCCCCATGGCGCAAAAGGACTTCTATGCGGTCCTCGGCGTGAGCGCGTCGGCGAGCGCGGACGAGATCAAGAAGCAGTATCGTCGCCTCGCCAAGCAGTATCACCCCGACACCAACAAGGGTGATCCGAAGGCGGCCGACCGCTTCAAGGAGATCTCCGAGGCCTACAACGTCCTCGGCGACAAGGACAAACGGAAGCAGTACGACGACATGCGTCGGCTGGGGGCCTTCGATCCCTTCACCGCGCGCTCGCGTTCGGGGAGCGCGCGCCCGGGCGCCGCCGCGGGCGCGGCCGGCGGGGGCACGTCGGGCGCCAACCCGCGCGTCGAGGACTTCGACATCGGCGGCCTCGGCGGGCTGGGTGACCTCTTCAGCTCGATGTTCGGCGGGAGCGGCCGGCCCAAGCCGAGCGGCCCCGAGAAGGGACAGAGCGTGGAGACGACGCTCGAGGTCCCGTTCAAGGTCGCCGCGACCGGCGGGAAGGTGCCGATCGAGCTCGAGGTGAACGAGGAGTGCGGCACATGCCACGGGACCGGTGCCGAGAAGGGGGCGAAGATCCAGACGTGCCCCGAGTGCCAGGGGCGCGGCACCATCTCGTTCGGCCAGGGCGGTTTCGCGGTGAATCGTCCGTGCCCGATGTGCCTCGGCAAGGGCCAGGTGCCGACGCTCAAGTGTCACGCGTGCGGCGGCGCGGGGGCCTCGCGCACGCACAAGAAGGTGCTCATCACGGTACCGCAGGGGACCGAGAGCGGCTCCAAGATCCGGCTCAAGGGGCAGGGCGGCGCAGGTGTCCGCGGCGGCCCGGCCGGTGACATCCTGATCACCTTCCAGGTGAAGGACGATCCGGCCTACGAACGGGAGGGCCTCGACCTCATCGTGCAGGCGCCGGTCAACATCGCGCAGGCCACGCTCGGCTCCAAGGTGTCGGTGCTCACCATCGACGACCGCAAAGTGACTCTCACGCTGCCGCGCGGCACGCCGAGCGGGAAGCGCTTCCGCGTGCGGGGCCAAGGGATCACGCGCGAGGGCAAGACAGGCGACCTGCTCGTGGAGATCCAGGTCATGGTCCCGGACACGCTGTCGCCGGAGCAGGAGAAGCTCATGAAGCAGTTCGCGGCCGCCGGCAAGCTCGAGTACTGATCGTCGCGCGATGACGCTCCCGACGGGACCTGCGCTGTTGCCGCCGTCGTCGGCCGAGCGGCCGAGGGGGACCCTCGGGCCGAGACCCACCGACGAGGCACGCCGCGCCGACATCGCGCGGGTGCGGCGTTACGCGACGTCGCTCCTGGTGGTCGCCGCGGTCGTCTATGTCGTCGCGCACCTGCTCGAGAAGCAATGGTGGTGGATGGGCTTCGTGCGCGCGACGGCGGAGGCCTCGCTCGTGGGCGGTCTCGCGGATTGGTTCGCGGTGACCGCACTGTTCCGCCAGCCGCTCGGCCTGCCCATCCCGCACACCGCCATCGTGAAGCGGCAGAAGGACCGCATCGCGCGGATCCTCGGGAACTTCGTGCAGAACCACTTCCTCACGAGCGATGTGATCGCCCAGCGGCTCAGGTCGCTGGGATTGGCGCAGCGCATCGGCGAGTGGCTGGCGGACCCCGAGAACAGTGCGCGGGTGGCGGGGCAGCTCACGCAGGGTGTGGCGAAGACCGTCGAGGCGCTCCCGGCCGAGGGGTGGCAGGGCGGGCTCATCGAGGAGGGCGTGAAGCTCGTGACCCGCGCGGTCGAGAACTCCGAGGTCGCGATCGCGTCGACGGTGCGCGAGCAGATCAAGGCGAGCCTGCCGAAGTGGACGCCGGGGATGGTGACGGAGGCGATCCAGAAGCGGGTGATGGGTGCCTTGGAGAAGTTCCTGCATGACGTGAGTCTCGACCCGTCGCATCCCGCGCGAGCGCGGCTCGAGGCCGCCTTGCGTGATGCGCTCGAGCGGTTCCGCCGCTCCGCCGAGCGCCCCGACGAGGGCGACGGCACGCCGAATGCGATCGGGACGCTGCTGACGTCGCTCGGGAAGCACTTGCTGACCAACGAGGAGGCCCGGGCGGACCTGGAGACGCGGATCACCGCACTCGCAGCCTCGCTCGTCGAGGAGCACGGGGCGGAGGTCGCGTCGCTCATCGAGCACACGGTGGCCGGCTGGGACCCCGACCTCGCTGCCGAGCGCATCGAGCTCGCTGTCGGGCGCGATCTGCAGTACATCCGGCTGAACGGCACGCTCGTGGGCGGCCTCGCCGGGCTCGCGCTCTACTCGGTCAGCCTGCTGTTCTGACCGCTGCGCGGCGCTTGCGCGTCGCGAGGAAGATGACCGCCGCGACCCCCGCGACCTCGGCGAGGACGAGCCACTCCTCGGGCTTGATCGATGTCAGCAGGAAGATGATCGCCGCGCAGGAGAGCACGGGGATCACCGCGCCGCCCGGCATCGCGAAGGGCACCGTGCCCTCCTCCTGCACGCCGCGACGGCGCAGCTCCCACGCGCCGGCCGCGCAGCCGAAGTAGGCGAGGAGCGCCGCGACGTTGGAGATCAGCGCGAGCGGGCCGAAATCGCTCCAGACCGCGAGCACGCAGCACACGGCGAGTTGCACGATCACCGAGACCCACGGCGTCTTGAAGGTCGGGTGCACCGAGGCGAGCGCACGCGGGAGATAGCCGTCGCGCGCGAACGCGAAGAGCGTGCGCGGCGAGGCGAGCGCCATCCCGGTGAGATACCCGAAGGTGGATACCACCACACCGATGAGGAGCGCGGTCCGTCCCCAGGGGCCGATGGCGGCCCCGGCAGCATCGGCGAGCGGCGTGGTGGAGTGCGCGAGCGCCGGACCCAGCACGCCCTGCGCGACGAGCTGCACGCTGAGGTAGAGCACGGTGACACCGCCAAGGCCCAGCAGGATGCCGCGCGGCACCGTGCGCGCGGGGTCCTTGAGCTCGCCACCAGGCACGATCGCGTACTCCACGCCGGTGAAGGCGAACAGGAGGACGATGGAGGTGCGCGCGATGCTGGACGCGGCGGGGGCCTCGGCGATGGCGAGATTCGCCGGGTCGATGGCGAAGGCGCCGAGCACGACGAGGAGCACGAGGGGCAGGAGCTTCGCCACCGTCGTCACGCTGCTCAGCCGCGCGCCATGCTTGACGCCGAGCACGTTGACGACGGCGAGAGCGCCGAAGGTGGCGACCAGGCCCAACGCGCGCCCGCTGGGGGTCGCGAGCCCGGGCACCACCGCGGCGAGGTTCGCGATGAACACGCCGCCGATCGCGGCGACGGCGGTCACGCCGATGAGCCAGGTCATCACGCCGGTCATGAAGCCGGCGAAGGGGCCGAACGCCTTCTCGACGTACGCGTAGGGGCCACCGGTGGTCGCCACGCGACTGCCGGCCTGCGCGAGGCTCAAGCCGATCATCGCCATGACCACGGCGCACACGATGAACGCGAGCGGTGCCGCCGGGCCGAGCGACTCGGCGACCTCGCGCGGGAGGCGGAAGATGCCGCCGCCGACGGTCACGTTCACCACGCCGGCGGCGAGGCCGAGCGTGCCGACGGCGCGGAGCAGACCGTGCTCCCCCCGGGTGGTCTCGGTGTGCATGGTGCGACGTCCGGCGTCAGGCCGCGGACTGGGCGGGCGGGGTATCCGGGAACTCGCCCTCCCAGCGCGCCATGACCGCGGTGGCGAGGCAGTTGCCGAGCAGGTTGATCGAGGTGCGCGCCATGTCCATGATGGCATCGACGCCGAGGATGATCGCGATCGCCTCGAGCGGCAGGCCGAACATCGCGAGCGCGCCGGAGAGGATCACGAGCGACGCGCGCGGCACGCCGGCGACACCCTTCGAGGTCAGCATCAGCGTGAGCATGATCGTGAGCTGGGTGCCGATCGGGAGGTCGATGCCGCCGGCCTGCGCGGCGAAGATCGCCGCGACCGCGAGGTAGAGGGTCGAGCCGTCGAGGTTGAACGAGTAGCCGGTCGGCAGCACGAACGCGATGATGCGCTTGGAGATGCCGAACCGCTCGAGGTTCTCCATGGCCTTCGGCAGCGCGGCCTCGGAACTCGCCGTGGAGAAGGCGATGAGCCACGGTTCCTTCACGTGGGCCCAGAACCGCCCGATCGGCACGCGCGCGATGAGCGCGACGGGGAGCAGCACGAGCAGCACGAAGGCGACGAGCGCGCCGTAGAGCGTGAGCACGAGGATCGCGAGCGACTTGAGGACGGCGAGTCCGCTGGAGCCGACGGTGACGGCGATCGCGCAGCCGATGCCGAGCGGCGCGAGCTTCATCACGAGCCCGGTGAACTTGAACATCACCTGCGCGAGCGACTCGCACCACTCGAGCATGACCTCCTTCGACCGGCCCTGCACCTGCGCGACGGCGATGGCGAAGAGGATGGTGAACACGACGACCTGGAGGACCTCGTTCTTGGCCGCCGCCTCGAAGAAGCTCTGCGGGAACGTGTGCTCCATGACCGAGGCGACGGTGACCTTGGTCTGCGCGTACTGGCTGCCGGTCTCCAGCGACGCGCCGGTGAGCGAGACCCCGGCGCCCGGCTTGATGACGTTCACCGCGATGAGGCCGACCGCGAGCGCCAGCGTGGTCACGACCTCGAAGTACAGGATGGAGCGGAACGCGAGACGGCCCACCCGCTTCATGTCGTCCCCGTGCCCGGCGATGCCCACGACGAGCGTGCTGAACAGCAGCGGCACGATGAGCGTCTTGATGAGGCGCAGGAAGACGTTCGACCCGACCTTCATGGTCGCGATGAAGTCCGGATGCTGCTCGGCGGGGAAGAGGTAGCCGAGCAGGATGCCCGCGACCATCGCGACGA
Organism: uncultured Gemmatimonas sp.; assembly: GCA_964464585.1. Taxonomy (GTDB): domain Bacteria; phylum Gemmatimonadota; class Gemmatimonadetes; order Gemmatimonadales; family Gemmatimonadaceae; genus Pseudogemmatithrix. Next base: position 50,843 of record CAYXGS010000006.1, read on the forward strand.
TGATCTGCTGCGTGGGCGAGAGGAAGCTGGAGCGCGGCGCATCGGGCGCCGCGGCGGCATGAGCGGTCATTGGCGCGGATTCGGGGGAACGGACGGACTCGGCCCTGAGCGTCAGGACCATCGAATCTACGTCTCACCCCCCGGCGCCGCTGGCGTTCCGGGCGCGGCGTCAGGCGGGCTCGAAGTGCGCGCTGAAGTGCCGCAGGAACCGCGGCTCCCGCACGATGCGATATCCGCGCACGGCCTCGCGCCGGCGCAGGACCTCCTCGAACGTCTCGGCCACGTACTCGATGTGGCTCTGCGTGTACACGCGGCGAGGGATCGCGAGGCGCACGAGCTCCATCGCGGCGGGCACGAGCGCGCCATCGGCGCCATAGGTGCCGAACATCACCGAGCCGATCTCGACGCATCGGATCCCGGCGAGCTGGTAGAGTTCGCACACCAGTGCCTGCCCCGGGTAGTCGGTCACCGACACCTGCGGGTAGAGCGCCTTCGCGTCGACGTACACCGCGTGGCCGCCGATGGGCCGCATGAGCGGGACGCCCAGCGCATGCAGCCGATCGCCGAGGAAGGTGGTGCTCCGGATGCGGTACTCGAGGTAGTGCTCATCGAAGATCTCGACGAGTCCGGTCGCGATGGCCTCCATGTCGCGACCGGACAATCCGCCATAGGTCGAGAAGCCCTCGGTGATGATGAGCAGGTCGGTGCAGGCGGCGGCCGTGGCTTCATCGCGGAGGGCGAGGAAACCGCCCATGTTGGCGAACGCGTCCTTCTTCGCGCTCATGACGGTGCCGTCGGCGAGCGCGAACATGGCTTGGGCGATCTCGCGGCAGGTGAAGCCGGCATAGCCCGGCTCGCGGTCCTTGATGAACCACGCATTCTCGGCGATCCGGCAGCTGTCGAGCAGGAACGGGACGCCGCGCGCCCTGCAGAGCGACGAGACCGCTGTCGCGTTGGCCATGCTCACCGGTTGACCGCCGCCGGTGTTGTTGGTCACCGTGAGGATCACCGCTCCCACGCGGTCCTCGTGCTGGCGGAGGAGCCGCTCGAGCGCCGCGACGTCCATGTTCCCCTTGAACGGATGCTCGGCCCTCGGGTCGCGACCTTCCGTGATGGGCACATCGATCGCCGTCGCCCCCGAGTACTCGATGTTGGCACGCGTGGTGTCGAAATGCGTGTTGGAGACGAAGACCTTCCCGGGGCCGCCGAGATGCCCGTAGATGATCCGCTCCGCCGCACGCCCCTGGTGCGTGGGGAGCACGAATGGCATGCCGGTGAGCTCGTGCACGGCGCGCTCCATCCGCTTCCACGAGCGCGAGCCGGCATAGGCCTCGTCACCGACCATCACGCCCGCCCACTGGTCGACGCTCATCGCCGACGTGCCGCTGTCGGTGAGGAGGTCGATCAGCACCTGGTCCGAGTCGAGCAGGAACGGATTGAAGTGCGCGGCGCGCAGGGCCGCGACGCGTTCCGCCTCGGTCGAGAGCCGGATGGGCTCGACGCTCTTGATCCGGAAGGGCTCGATGATGGTGCGGTGACGCATGCCCCACGATGCGCTCGGCGCGGGCGACCCGGAATCAGGGGAGTCCGAACGGCACGTCGGGGAAAGGCGGAGTCAGGGTCAGGCGGCCCGCACCGGCAGCACCCGCCGGCTCGCGGCGATCACGCCGCCGCCGAGCACCGCGGTCCCATCGTAGAACACCACCGACTGTCCGGGCGAGATGGCCTGGGCGGGCTCCTCGAGCGCGACCTCCACGGTGTCGCCCGCACGGTGCACCACGTGTCCGGGCACCGGCGGCGCCCGATGCCGGATGCGCACCTGCAGGGCGTCCCCGAGGGCGGGCGGTGCGTCCACGAGCCAGTTCACCTCGCGCGCGACGAGCCCGCGCCCGAGCAGCGCCTCGCGAGGGCCGATGACCACCGCACGATCCTCGGGCCGGAGCGCGACCACGAACATCGGCTCGCTCGAGCCGCCCGGCAGGCCGCGGCGCTGGCCGACGGTGAACCGCGCGAACCCGTCGTGCGTGCCGACGACCGTCCCGTCCTGCGTCATGATCGGTCCCGGCGCGAGCGCCGGGGCGCCCGCCGGCAGTTCGCGTTCGAGCACCTTCACGTAGTCCCCGTCGGGCACGAAGCAGATCTCCTGGCTCTCCGGCTTCTCGGCCGTGAGGACGCCGAGGTCGCGCGCCATCTGCCGCGTCTCGGCCTTCGTCATGTGGCCCACGGGGAGCAGCATCCGTGCGAGCACGGCGCGCTCGATGCCCCACAGGAAGTACGTCTGGTCCTTCGTCTCATCGATCCCGCGCTGCAGCCGGCCGTCGCGGATGCGCGCGTAGTGGCCGGTCGCGATCCACCGCGCGTCGATCGCGTCGGCCTTCTCGAGCAGGTCGTGGAACTTGGTGAACGTGTTGCAGCGCACGCAGGGGATCGGCGTCCGCCCGGCGGAATACTCGGCGACGAAATCGGCGACGACGTCGCGCGAGAACCGGTCCTGGAGATTGAGCACGTAGTGCGGGATCCCGAGGCTCTCGGCCACCCGCCGTGCGTCGTTGACGCTGTCGAGCGAGCAGCAGGGCTTGTCCGGGACCTCGCCGCCGTCGTGGAAGAGCTTCATGGTGATGCCCACGACGTCATAGCCCTCCCGAACGAGGAGGGCGGCGGCGACCGAGGAGTCGACGCCGCCCGACATCGCGACCAGCACCCGCTCCTTCGTCACGAGACCCCGGCGAGCCCGCGCGCCTTGAGGATGAGGGCGGGGAAGAGCTCGGCCACGCGGTCGATGTCGGCTGGCGTGGTGAGCGCGCCGAGCGAGAGGCGCACCGCCGCGCTGCCGAGGTCGGCGCGGACGCCCATCGCCGAGAGCACGTGCGACGGCGTGATGCTCCCGCTCTGGCACGCCGAGCCCGCGGACGCGGCGACGCCCTGGAGGTCGAGCGCCATGAGCAGGGACTCGGAATCGGTGCCCGGCACGGAGACGTTGCAGATGTGCGGCGCGCGCCGGGCGCCGCGGCCGTGGATCATCGCGTCGGGCACGCGCGCGAGCAGCGCCGCCTCGAGCCGGTCGCGCAGCGGCTCCAGCTCGGCCCAGTGCGCCTCGCGCTCGGCCACGGCGAGTTCCATCGCCTTCGCGAGCCCGACCGCGTAGGCCACGTTCTCCGTGCCCGGTCGGCGGCCACGGTCCTGCGAGCCCCCGAAGAAGAGCGGCTCGAGCGGCGTGCCACGGCGGATGAAGAACGCCCCGATGCCCTTCGGGGCGCCGACCTTGTGGCCACTGACCGAGACGAAGTCGAACGGCACCTTCTTCGCGTCGACCTCGAGCTTGCCGAACGCCTGCACCGCATCGGTGTGGAAGATGCCGCCCGCCGCCTTGGTGAGCTGCGCGAGTTCCTCGATGGGCTGGATGACGCCGGTCTCGTTGTTGACCCACATCACCGAGGTGAGGGCGAGCGGGCCGGAGATCTGCGCGCGGGCGTCGTCGAGGTTCACCGCGCCACTGGCGTCGATCCTCAGCAGCCGCTCCTCGGCGCCTTCCTTGTGTGCCTGATGCACGGCCTGCAGGACCGCCTTGTGCTCGATCGGGCTCGAGACGATCGCCCGCTTGCCCTGCGCCTTGAGGATGCGCCATCCGCCGAGGACGGCGAGGTTGTCGCCCTCGGTGCCGCCCGACGTGAAGCAGACCTCGTCCGGAGCGGCATTGAGACATCGGGCGACCCGCTCGCGCGCTTCGTCGAGCGCGGCGCGCGCCTCGCGGCCCCAACGGTGCGTGGACGACGGGTTGCCGAACCGGCCCGCGAAGAAGGGGGCCATGGCCTCCAGGACCTCGGGTCGGACCGGGGTGGTGGCGGCGTGGTCGAGGTAGATCGGGGAGGGGGCCATGGACTCGAAATATAGAGGGGCAGGGGCCGACGTTGGACCCGCTGCCTCAGTTGCGTGGCCGCCGGGGACTCAGCGACAAGGGCGGCCGCCCGCCGGCCGCCCACCCGCGCGAACCGCCGCGGGCTCCGGCATGAACTGTCCCCTCGCCGTGGTGCCGTAGTTCGCCGAGCCCGGGCAGTGATAGACCTTCGACGAGGTGTTGAGCCACACGCGGACCGCGGTCGTGTCGACCTCGACCGCGCCGACCTCCTCCCGGAGGAAGTCGTTCCGGTTGAGCACCGGCGTGATCCGCAGCACGGGATGGAGCTCGATGCCGTTCCGCGCCATCCCGGCTTGCCCGTGGTGGTCGTCCCAGAACGCGACGCCCTCCACCTCGACCTCGATCGGGAGGGGCTGCGCACGCACCCAGGTCTGGGCGCGCGCGTAGTCGGAGCTGCGCCGGCTCCTCGGCGCGCAGGCCGAGTCGGGGATCTCCGCGATGAGCACGACCGACGGATCGCGGAGATCGGCGAGCACGAGGTGGATGTCGCCGTCGGACTGCTCGAGCATCCGGATGAGGGACGCGCGGACGCGGAACAGGCGCAGCTCCATCGGCAGCCGGGCATTCTCCGGCCGCGACCCATCGGGCCGCGGGATGTCCGTGAGCGCCGCGATGGTCGTCGGTTCCGCGACGGACGCCACTCGCGGGGCGTCCGGATCCTGCAGCACCTTGACGTTCCAGCGCTCCTCGCCGCAGCGGGCGCCCGCCTGCGCCCGGGCCGGCAGCGCGACGAGGCTCGTCGCGATCCCCGCCGCCAGCGCGGCCAGACCGAGCGCCCGGAAGGTCACCTCATTTCACGACGGCGAGCGCCGTGGTCTCCTTCGCCGTGGCGAGCACGATGCTCGTGCGCGTCTCGGCGACCTTGCACTTCCCCATGAGTTCGTCGGTGATGAGCCGCTCCAGCGCGCGCGTCCCGCTGCATCGCACCTTGAGCAGGTACTCCATCTCTCCGGTGACATGATGGCACTCCTGCACCCACGGCATCGTCTTCACGAGCACGAGGAACCGGTCCCTCTTGGCCTGGTCGTAGAAGCGCACGGAGACGAACGCCAGCAGTCCGGCGCCGGCCGCGTCGGGGTCGAGGATCGCCGCGTAGCCGGTGATCACGCCATCACGCTCGAGCTTGCGCACGCGCTGCGCGAGCGCGGCCGGTGAGAGGCCGGTGAGCTCGCCGAGCGCCGCCCACGTGGCGCGGCCGTCTCGCATCAACTCTTCGAGGATCGTCTTGTCGGTATCGTCGATCTGGTGCACGTGCCGCTCCGCTGTCCTTGAGGTCTGGGGGGGACCCGATGTGCCATGCTCGCCGAGCGCTGTCGGGCGTTCGGCGCTCATCGGAGGAAGGCGGCCGCATTGCCGCCGTCCACCGTGACCACGCAGCCCGTCGTCGCGTCCGCCTCCGCCAGCCAACCGAACGCGGCGGCGACGTCGTCGACCGTGGTCTCGCGACCGAGGAGATTCTGCGCGAAATAGGCCTCCGGCGACAGGCCCCTCGCCCGCGCGCGCGCCTCGAGGACCCCGTCGGCGAACAGCTCGGTGCGGACGCGGTCGGCGTTCACGGCGTTGCTCCGGATGCCATGCACGCCCAGATCGACGGCGTATTGCCGCATGAGCGCGAGGAGTCCGGCCTTGGCCACCGCATAGGGACCGAAGTCCGGCCCGGGATTCACCGCGCTCTTGGAGGCGTTGAACAGCAGGCAGCCGCCGTGGCCCTGCGCGAGCATGACCTCGACCGCTGCCCGCGCGACGCGCTGGTGGCCCATCAGGTTGAGGTCGAGGGAGCCCGCGAGGCGCGACTCCCCCTCCGCCGAGTGCAGCACGCCCTGCGGGGCGGTGCCGGCGTTGGAGACGACGAGGTCGAGACCGCCGAAGCGGTCGACGCACGCCGAGACGGCGGCCGTGACCGATCGGGCGTCGGTGACGTCGAGCGCCGTGTGCGCGACGCGCGCGCCGAAGCGCGGTCCGAGCGCGCGCACCGCAACCTCGAGCGGGTCCGTGGCGCGGTCGGTGAGCAGCACGTGCGCGCCGAGCGCGAGCAGACGCTCGGCCGTCGCGCGTCCGATGCCCGACGCGGCGCCGGTGACGAGCGCGATCCGCCCCGCGAGCGCCGCGCCGCCCGGGGACTTCGCGACCTTCGCCTGTTCGAGCGACCAGTACTCGACGTCGAAGAGGTCGAGCTCGGACACCGGCGTGAACCGCCCGACCGCCTCGGCGTCGAGCATGACCTGCGCGGCGCGCGCGAGGATGTCGCCCGTGATGCGCGCATCGGCGAGCGACCGCCCGATGGTCAGCGCGCCGCAGCCGGGGACGAACACGATGCGCGGCGCGCCGTCGAGCTGGTCCACCGTCCGGCCGCGTGCGGAGGCCCCCCGCGTGACGTACGCGGCGTAGGCATCGGCATAGGTCCGCACGGCGGCGTCGACCATCTGGCGCAACGCGTCGCCGTCCGCGGCCTCGGGGAGCGCGAGCCACATCGGCGAGGGCTTGGTGCGGATCACGTGGTCGGGCGTGACGGTGCCGCGCGCGGTGAGGTCGCGGGCGGCGGGGTGAGCGAGGAGCGCCAGGATGGATGGTTCGTCGCGCCACTCGAGGACGAATCGTCCGAACCCTGCGCGCGTGAGCGCGCCGCGGACCCTCGGGGCGAGCTGCCGCCGTCGCGCGAGATGGTCCGGTGCGAGCGTCGCGCCTGCACCGACGACCGGCGGCCGGTTCGCCCGCCGCCAGTCGCCTGCGGCGCGCACGCCGGCGAGCATGCGGTCGTAGCTCTCCTCCGCGGTGTCGCCCCACGTGAAGATGCCGTGTTGTTCGAGGATGAGGCCGTGCTTGCCGGCGAGGTCAGCGCCGAGCGCGGCCACCTGCGCGGCGAGCGCGAAGCCCGGCATGACGTACGGGACGAAGAGGAAGTCATCGCCCCACACCGCGCGGGCGATGGCCGCGGCATCTGGCTGGTCCAGCAGCGCGAGCACGGCGTCGGCGTGCGTGTGGTCGACGAACTTGCCGGGCAGGAACGCATGGAGCAACGCCTCCACGGACGGGGTCGGCCCGGCTGGATCGAGCATCTGCGCGCGGAGGGCGGTCACCATCGCCTCGTCGCTCAGCGTCTCGAGCGCGCAGAGGCGCCGCAGGGGCGCGAGACGGCACGCCGCGAACCCCGCCGCCTCGATCGTCGCGAGATCCCAGCCGGACCCCTTCACGTACAGGACCTCGACCGGCGTGCCATCGACCTCGCGCGCGACGGTCTTCACCGACGTGTTCCCCCCGCCATGCAGCACGAGCGAGGGGTCCGCACCCAGCAGACGCGACGTGTGGACCCGGCGCGCGAGGTCGAGGGCCCCGCTGGCTTCGGGCACGATCGCTGTGGCGGGTTCTCGCGGATCGGGCAGCAATCGCATCCGGCGAAGCTATCGAGCGCGCGAGAACCGGACCAGTCGGGACTTGGCTGGAAGGCGGCGCCGTGCGGCCGTAGGTTCCCGCCCATGGTCCGCGCATCGCACCGTCGTCGCACGCCTCCTCGCTCGTCGCGCCCGCGCGTGCGCTCGCTCGTCATCGCGGTCCTGTTGGCGGCCGCCTGTGGTCGGGCCGGTGGCGCGCCTCGACCGGTGCCCGGGGTCGCGCGCGTGCTCGCGGAGTCGCGCGCCCGTGACGTGCGGGACCTGCGATACGCCGTGCACCTCGACATCCCGGCGGCGCGCGACTCCGCGGTGCGTGGCACCGTGGATGCGACGTTCGATTGGCAGGGCACGGGCGATCTCGTGCTCGATTTCCGCGCCCCGACCTCGCACCTCGGCCGCGTGTCGGTCGACGGCGACAGCATCACACCGATCCTGGTGCCCGACCACATCGTCGTGCCGGCCGCGGCGATGGCGAAGGGCTTGCACACCGTGTCGGTCGCGTTCACGAGCACCGACGCCGCGTTGAACCGCAACGACGAGTTCCTCTACGCCCTCTTCGTGCCGGATCGCGCCTCCACGGCGATCCCCGTGTTCGAGCAGCCCGACCTCAAGGCGCGCTGGTCCCTCACGCTCGAGGTGCCGGCCGCGTGGGAGGCGGTCAGCAACGGCCCCCTCCTCGCGCGCGACAGCGCCGGGGCGCCGCCGGGCCGCCATCGGCTGCGATTCGCCGAGTCGGCGCCGATCAGCACCTATCTGTTCTCATTCGCCGCGGGCCGCTTGCAGAAGGTGAGCGCCGAGCGCGGCGGCCGCGTGTTCACGATGTACCATCGCGAGTCCGACGCGGCGCGCGTGACGCGGAACGCCGACGCCATCTTCACCCTGCACGCGCAGGCGATCCGGTGGCTCGAGGCGTACACCGGCATCCCGTACCCCTTCGCGAAGTACGACTTCTTCGCGGTGCCGGCCTTCCAGTTCGGGGGCATGGAGCACCCCGGGGCCGTGTGGTATCGCGCGGATGCGCTGTTCCTCGACGAAGCGCCGGCGCGCACGCAGGAACTCGGCCGGGCGAGCCTCATCGCGCACGAGACGGCCCACATGTGGTTCGGCGATCTCGTGACGATGCGATGGTTCGACGATGTGTGGATGAAGGAGGTCTTCGCGAACTTCATGGCCGCGAAGATCGTGACGCCCGCCTTCCCGGACGTCGACCATGCCCTCCGGTTCTTCCAGGCGCACCACGCCGCGGCGTACGGGGTCGACCGGACCGCGGGCGCGAACCCCATCCGGCAGGACCTCGAGAACCTGCGCGATGCCGGCTCGCTGTACGGCGCCATCATCTACCAGAAGGCGCCGGTGGTGATGAAGCAACTCGAGGCGCTCGTCGGCGACACCACGTTCCGCGACGGACTGCGCGCGTATCTCGCCGGACATCGATTCGGCAATGCGACGTGGAACGACCTCGTCGGCGTGCTCGACTCGCTCTCCCCTGCCGACGTGCGCGGATGGAGCCGCGTGTGGGTGGAGGAGCCTGGTCGGCCCACCGTGCACACGGGATGGGACAACGGCGATCTCTGGTTCCGGCAGCAGGACACGTGGTCGGTCCTGCGGGAGCCGTTCGCGAGCGACGCGGAGCGCGCGCGACCGCGTCGCGATCTGGCGTGGCCGCAGGAGGTGCGCGTGCTGCTCGTCTGGGGCGACACCGTGGCGACCTCGGTCGCCAGGCTGGATTCCCGCGACCTCGTCATGCGGCTCGGCACCACGCCGGTGCCGCGGCGCGCCCCGGACATCATCCTGCCCGGCACCGACGGGGTGAGCTACGGGCGCTTCCCGCTCTCGGACTCGACGCGGCGCCACCTGCTCGCGCGCGCGGCCACGTTCCGCGAGCGGCTGCAGCGCGCCGTCGCCTGGCAGGGACTCCAGGAGGAGATGCTCGATGCCCGCCTCGCGCCGCAGGCGCTGCTCGACGCGGCGCTTCGCTCGCTGCCGACCGAGCCCGATGAACTCATCGCATCACAGCTGCTTGGCATCATCCGCGGCGCGTACTGGCGCTACCTGCCGGATTCGGTGCGGCGCGCCGCGGCACCGGAAGTCGAACGCACGCTCTGGGCCGCCCTCGCCGCGGCACCGACCGCCGGTCGTAAGGGCACGCTCTTCAGCGCGATCATCGGCGTCACCCTGTCCGACGCGGGGGTGTCTCGGCTGGAGCGGATCTGGCGCAAGCAGGAGACGCCCGCCGGCTTCCCCATCTCGGAGTCGCAGTACATCGCGATGGCCGAGGGGCTCGCCGTGCGCGGCGTGCCGGAGGCCGAGCGGATCCTCGATGAGCAGGAGCGCCGTATCACCGATCCCGACCGTCGCGCACGGGCGCGCTTCATGCGACCCGCGCTCTCCGCCGACCCCGCACGCCGGGACTCGCTGTTCCGGACCTTCGCACGCGTCGAGAACCGTCGGCGCGAGAGCTGGGTCCTCGATGCGATGGGCGCGATGAACCATCCGCTCCGCGCGCCGACGTTCTTGGCGAACCTCGAATCGGCGCTCGCGCTCACCGAGGAGATCCAGCGCACGGGGGACATCTTCTTCCCGCTCAATTGGATGAGTGCGACGCTGGGCGGGCATCGATCGGCCGCAGCGGACAGCATCGTCGCGGCGTTCCTCGCGGCGCATCAGGACATGAATCCCCGCGTGCGCGACAAGATGCTGCAGGCGTCGGACGACCTGCGGCGCGCCGTGCGCGCGATGGAGCCGGGCCGGCGCGGCCCGCCTTGAACCACTCGCGGCGGCTCGCCGGCGGCAGTGCTCAGGCCGCGGGGAACCGCGGGTTCACCGTCATCTCCTCGAGGAAGCCCGGGTGACGGTGGATCATCACGGCCCCGGCTCCCAGCACGGCGAGCGCGTTGGCGCCGATGATCGACCACCACGGGAGCACGTCGCGGATCGAGTCCGAGAGCGTCCCGACCAGGGCGATCGTCCCTGCGAACCCCGCGACGATGAAGAGCAGGGCGATCTGCGCCTGCATGGGCCTGAGCTCCGCCTCGCGCACGAGTCGCGCGACGAGGATGCCGATGGCGAGTGACCCGGCGAGGTGCAGCGCGCTGTACGCGAGGATGGCGCCGGGGTAGACCGGCCACGCGCCGCCGGCCGCGCCGAGCTCGTCCGGGCCGCGGAGCAGCATCACGCCGAGCTGGTTGACCGTGTACAGCGCCCCGCGCGCCGCGACGAGGTCGAACGCGAGGTAGAACGCCGCGACCAGCACGAACGCGAGACTGCCGATGAGGCATCCTTCCCGGACCCATCTCGTGGACGTCGCCATCTGCGCGCTCCGGCTGGGGACATCCTCATGCTAGGTCCGCCGCATGGCGAAGTCATCGGAGGAATGCCCGACAGCCGTGTCAGGACGGAGGGGTGTCGGTGCGACCTTGCCAAGGCCTTCCGGTGGCGCGACGTTCGCTCCGAGCACGCAGGCCTCCTTCCCCCGCACCGCACCCGTGCCCGAGACCACCGGCCTCTCCCTCGACGCGCTCGCGCTGCTGATGACCGGCGTCGGGCTGCTCACGATCGTCGTGGTGCATCTCCTGCTCTGGCGCTCGTTCCGCGGACGGGTGATGCGACGCTGGGCCTGGGCGCTGCTCGCGATCGCGGCGACCGACATGGTGCAAGTCACGCTCTCGCTCGGCCTGTCCACCTCGGTCGGGCGCGCCGTCGGGATCGCCGGCCTCGTCTGCGCCTTCGCGTTCGTCCTGCTGACCCTCGGACTGCTCGAGCACGCGCGAGGCGTCGCGCGCGAGCGCATCGAGCGGCAGGGACTCGCCGTGATCGCGATCGGCGCCGTGGCCCTCGTCGCATCGCTGCTCACCGAACCGTCGGGCGGCCTGCGTCCGGGCGAGTGGTATCGATCGGTGGGGAATCCGGGCCTGCGCGTGGTCTTCGCCGCGCTCGTCGCCGCGCTCGCGGTCTCGGCGTGGCGCGCCGCGCTGGTGCGGAAGGGGGAGACGGGGATCCGGCTCGTCGCCCTCGGACTCACCGGCGCCGTCACGCGCCCCTTCTTCATCGGGGTCCTGGCCCAAGGATCCACCGGAGGCGGGATCGCGCGCAGCGTGGTGCTGCTCCTCTTCACGCTCGTCGTCGACGCGCTCCTCGTGGGCGTCGGCTCGGTGCTGATGGCACTCGAGGAGGAGCGCGCGCGCGCCGTCGCGCGCACGAGCCGTGTCGAGCGCGCCGAACGGATGGAGCGGCTCGGCATGATGGCGGGCAGCGTCGCGCACGACTTCAACAACGTGCTCGCGGCGGTGATGGCGGGCGTCGAGCTCGCGCGCGACCCCGCGGCCAGTCCGGCGGAGGTGCGCGAGGAACTGACCGCCCTCCAGGGTGCGGTGGACCATGGCCGGGCGATGGCCCAGGGGCTCCTCTCCTTCGCGAAGGGGGAGGGCACCGGCGCGACCCTCGTGCCGCTCGGCCCCTGGCTCGTCGACCAACGGGACCGGTTCCGCTTCGCCCTCGGCGCGCCGCACACGGTCGACATCAGGACCGAGGCGGGCGCGGACGGGCGGATCCGCGTGGACGCGACTCGGCTGAATCAGCTGGTGATGAACACCATCCTCAACAGCCGCGACGCCTCACCCCCCGGCACCGCCTGTCGCGTGGAGATCGCCGCACGCGCGGTCGAGCTCACGCACGAGCGGCCGCACGGCGTGTTCCTCCTGCGCGCGGGCCGCTGGATGGTGCTCACCGTCTCCGACGCCGGACCCGGATTCCCTCCAGACGCGCTCGACAAGGTGTTCGAGCCGTTCTTCTCGACCAAGGGCGCGCTCGGCACCGGACTCGGCCTCGCGACGGTCTTCGCCGTGGCGCGCGACGCCGGCGGCGCCGTCCACGCCTTCAACGCGAAGGGTGGCGGCGCGGTGATCGAGTGCTGGTTCCCGCTCGTCGCGTCCGATGCCGCTCAGGGACGCGGGGAGACGACGAGCGGCGAGTAGGCGACGCCGTCCGGGGTGTCGCCCACGTCGAGCGTGCCACGCACCACCCGCGACGCGACATCGATCAAGGCGACCTTGCCCGTCGTGCTGAGCGAGAGGATCGCCATGCTGCCGTCCGGCACGAGTGTGATCCCCTGCGGTCCCGCGCCGGGGAAGGGCAGGCGGGCGAGCTCGCGCCGGGAGGCGCGGTCGAGGAACCGCAGCTCCTCGTTGCGATAATCGGGGATGAGCACCTGCGCCGCATCACGCGTGAAGAGCATCCGGTAAGCGAAGCCGAAGCCCTCGGCGGCCGTCGTCACCGTGCCGGTCCGGGCGTCCACCACGCTCACCTTGCCCGTCGCGTTGCTGCCGACCCATGCCTCGCTGCCGTCGGGCGTGACGTTGATCGCTTCCGGCGTGTTGGGCACGGCGATGTGCCGCACCGCGCGCCCGGCCGCGAGGTCGAGCTCGGTGACCATGTGGCTGCCCATGTCGCCGGTCCAGGCGCGCACGCCATCGGCCGCGACGCCGACCATGTGCGAGCCGGGCTGTTCGGTGGGCACCGCCTTCAGGAGCACGCCGGTGCGCACGTGGACGATCAACACCGCGCGGTTCGCCTCGGAGGTCACGGCGACGGTCGAGTCGCCGGGCAGGAACACGATGCCGTGCGGCCGGCGGTACTCCGCGAGCGGGATGGTGCGCACGACGCGGAGGCCGGGCACGTCGATCACGGTGAGCGTGCTGCCGGGCGCCGGGCCGGTGCCGTAGTCGGTCACCACGGCGGTGCGGCCGTCGCGCGAGGCGACGATCTCGTGCGGCCCGTTCCCGGTCGGCAGCGTCGCGAGCATCCGGCCGCTCGCGATGTCGACGAGCGTCGCCGTGGCCGGCGCCTTGTTGGTCACGATGACGGTGCCGGTCAGCGGGCGCGCCTGCGCGGCGAGCGGTGCGGTGAGCGCCACGGCGAGCGCCACGATCGCGCGCCTCATGCGGCGCGTCGTCCGGAGGGTCGGCATGGCGATCACGGGGTGAACGTGGACTTGGCACCCCGCACGTGCACGTCGAACCAGGCGATCCAGCGCGCCCACTGGTCGAGGTCGCTCTCGTAGGTCATCACGCTGTGATCCTCGTACGGGTAGAGGTAGAGCGCGGCCTCCTTGCCGAGGCCCTGGAGCGCGTTGAACATGCGGATGGAGCTGATCGGCGCCGTGCCCGTGTTCTGGTCCTCGAGGTTGTGGTAGAGCAGCAGCGCGCCGCTGATCCGGTCGGCCCGGAGGAACGGCGACATGTCGAGGTACGTGTCCTGCGCCTCGAAGAAGTTCCGGCGCTCGCTCTGGAACCCGAACGGCGTGAGCGTGCGGTTGTACATGCCGTCACCGGCGATGCCCGCCTTGAAGTACGGCACCAGCGACATCGCGTTCACGGTGCTGAACGCGCCATAGCTGTGGCCGCCGATCCCCACCCGGTCGCGCCGCACGAAGCCCGAATCGACGATCGCGTCGAGCACGGCGTCGAGGTTCTCCTTGAGGTCCCGCGTGTAGTTGTCGTTCATGCGGCCCGAGTCGCCGAAGATCGGGATGTCGGGCTCGATGAACACGTACCCGCCCGCCACCCAGAGCTCGGTCGCCGTCGCGGGGCGCGCCGCCGGGACGGCGGGGAACTGGTTCACGTTGGTCGTCCAACGCGAGCGCTGGTACGCCTGGTCGGTCGCGTACTCGCGCGGGTAGAACCAGATCACGCCGGGCGTGTCGCTCCCCTTGGTCCAGCCGCGCGGGAACACGAGGTCCACGTGGATCCGGAATCCGTCGCGCGGGCGCGTCACCTGGATGCGCTTCCGGGTCGCCTGCGTGACCTCGGGCGCGACATCCACCGCATGCGTGAGCTGGCGCAGTGCGCCGCTCCGCGTGTCCCGCAGGAACGCATCCTCGATCACCGTCGCCGACTGGCGCGTGACGATCACCTCGCGATAGTCATCGTCGAGCGGGTTCACCACGCGCTCGAAGACATCGGCGGGACTGTCGACGATGCGCGTGCGGGTGCCGGTCTCGATCTCGATACGGTCGGCCCACGGGCGCGGCGCCCTGGTCGCCCACTGCGCGCCGTACGTGCGCTGCCCGGAGACGACGACGCTCCGCCCGTCGCTGGCGACGATGACGAAGGTCTGTCCGTTGGGACCGCGCCGGGTCGCGAGGGCGCCACCGGTGCCGATCGTGTCGGCCGGCGCGTTGCCGCCGCCGAACCCCCCGCCGCCCCCGAACCCGCCGAAGCCGCCGCTCCCGGGGAGCGTGACGCCCCGGCCGAGCGGGTACTTCCTGCTCATCTCATCCACCCGGATCGCCGCGACGGATCCGCTGTCGTTCACGAACATCGTCCTGCCGTCGGCGCTGTACGCGACGGCGGTGAGTTGCGCGCCGCCTTCGTAGATCACCTTCGTGTCGTTCGGTCCGTACGGCGGGAGCCATTGCATGTAGCGCACGCTCGTCGCGACCGGCCGCGGGCTCCCGCCGCCGCGCGCGCCGGGTGCCCCGGCGACCGGGGCACCGCCCGCGGGGGCCGCCCCTCGCGACGGGCGACCTTCGCCCGCGCTCGGCGCCGCGAACACCGACTGGAAGTACACCAGCCCGGGCCCCACGGGATTCCACTGGATGTTGCGCTTCGCGGTGTCGGGGCCGGTCGTGGCCGCGCCCGGTCCGCCGGGGCCACCGCGCCCCTCCTCGCGCAGCGGCGTGCGCTGCAGCGTCGCGACCACCTTGCCCGTCGCGTCCCAGAGCTCCTGCACCGACCCGAACGAGCTCACCGGGACGAGGTACGAGAACGGCTCGGTCATGCGCGTGACCCGGAAGTGCGTCGCCTCGCTCGAGGCATCGACGTCGCGGATCATCGCCGGCGCGCCGATGGGCTTCACCGTCCGCCTCGCGATGTCGATGAGCGCCAGCTGACCGGTGGTGTGCCACTTCACGAGCGCCTGATCGTGCACGTCATGCAGCAGGCTCCAGTGCACCGGCTGCGGCACGGCACGCCCCTGCGTGAGCCGCACCGCCGGTCCGTCCTCGATGCCGTTGGGGCCGTGGGTGGGCTCGGGCGCGCGCGCGTCGGGCACGAGCACCACGAGGAGTTGCTTCCCGTCGGCGGTGAAGTGGATGTCGGTCACGAGGGTCGCGAGCAGCGGCGTGCGCGTCACCTGCGTGGAGCGCCCCGTCGCGACGTCGGCCACGAACACATGCGACGCGGCCGCGAAGTTCGCGATGAACGCGACGTGCGTGCCGGTGGGTGACCAGGTCTCGCCGGAGACGGTCGCACCGGCCGGGACCTGCAGGTCCTTCGTCGCCCCGGTGCGGGGATTCACGAGCGTGAGGCCCGTCCGCGTGCTCACGGTCAGTGCGCGCGAGCGATTGGCGCGCGTGTCGATCGCGAGGCCGCCGAGGTAGATGTGCGGCGCGCCGTAGGCCGCCACGGTGCCGCGATCCTTCCCGGTGCCGCGGAGGAACCACGTCCGGTCCGGGCTCGGCGCGTCGAACGAGATGTCCGTGCGCGGGGCGAGCACGATGCGCTCGATGGCGGCGGGGGGCCGCACGTAGGACTCGGTCTTGAGGATCGCCTGTGGATCCCACGCGGCGGGCGTGAGCGGCGGCGTCTGTTGCGCCACGGCGGCGAGCGGCACGAGGACCATCGCGCACGAGCTCGCGGCGAGGCGGAGGGACGAAGCGTTCATCGGGATTCCCGTGGAGGTGACGGCTGCGAGGACTACGGGGTAGCTTGGGGGAACGCTGACGAATGTGCCACCCTGTGCGCGGAGCATCCGTCCGATGTCATCACGCGTGTCGAGCCGCCTCGCCGCGGCGCTCCTCCTCGCGGTCAGCGGGCTCTCGTGCGAGTCGTCGACCGGACCGGACGAGGTCGCGGCGGAGTTCGTGCTCGTCTCGCTGGCGTCGCAGTCCCTGCCGGCCTCACCGGGCCACGGCTCCGATCTGATGGTCATGGCCGACACGCTCCGGTTGTTCGAGGACGGCACCGGTCAGCGGCGGATGTGGTACACGTCGGGGTCATTGCGCGTGCTCATGGTGAGCCGCGACGCACTGACCTGGCGGACGGTCGAGGACCGCCTCGAGGTGTCCTTCCCATGCGATGACCACGCGCTCGCGAGCTGCATCGCGCCGCCACACCTGGTCGGCACGATCGAGCCGGGCCTGCTGTGGGTCGTCCCGAACGCGATCGTGTACAGCGGGGCGACGGCCGTGTACCAGCGGTCGGGCACGCGCTGACCGGCGCTACTTCTTCCTCGCCACCGGCCGCTTCCCCTTCGCCTTCCACGCGCCGGGGCCGACCGCGTCGAAGTAACTGTCCAGATAGCTCCGCGTCGGCGCGCGGCGCACCGCCTCGCCGATGATCGCGAGGTCCACCGCATCGATCGACCTGAGGCGCAAGCAGCTCTTGCCCATGTCCACGCGCCGCCCGTGTCGCGCGTACTCGGCCCGGATCCACCGCTCGCCCGCGCCGCCGGCCATGTAGGCGAACATCATGTACACCGAGATGTACTGCACCTGCGAGGCGACGCCCATGTACGGCACCGGGCTCGCCGGATCGCAGTGATACCCCTCGGGGAAGACGCGGTGCGGGACGAAGTAACTCAGCATCCCGTACGTCATCCCCTCCTCGATGTCGGCGTCGACGTTGTCGCGGATGACCTTCCGCAGGGCGGCGACCGCCGTGCGGCGGTCGCCGGGGAGCTCCTTCAGGTAGGCAGCGACGGTCTTCGCCTTGCTCAGCATCGGGACTCCGTGGGTGGTCGGCGTGGACTCGCCCCGGGGGTCAGCGCCCGCAGCTCGGGTAGGCGGGATCCGGTCCCGCGATCGCCGGTCGCGTGGGCCGCGCGGCGATGGCGCTCATCACATCATGGATGAACTGCGCCAGCCGCGCCGAGTGCTCATACTCGATGTACTGCGGCTCGTCGGTCAGCTGATGGTAGTCCTGCGCGTAGCCGAGCGAGAAGTAGGTCACCGGGATGTTCTTGGTGACGTAGTTCACCTGGTCCGAGCGGCAGAACCGGTTCATCGGATTGGCCGTGACGTCCCAGCTCTTGTCGATCGCCATCGGCGTCGGGCTGTTCGCGTTCACCGAGTCGATGATGTCGCCGAACTCGCGCGAGAGCCGGCGCGCCCCGAGCATCTGCACCGAGTTGGGGCCGCCGAACTTCACCTGGTCGGCGCGCCCCTTGCCGAGCATGTCCATGTTGTGCGCCGCGACGATGTTCTCGAGCGGCACCGGCGCATGGTCGACGAACCAGCGCGATCCGAGGAGCCCCGCCTCCTCGCCCTGGTGCGACACGAAGATGATCGACCGCGCCGGCTTCTCCGCCGCGAAACGCTCGGCGATCTCGAGGAGCACCACGGTCCCCGAGCCATCGTCGTCGGCGCCGTTGAACACCGAGTCCATGCGCGCCGGCCGGATGCTCCGCGCGTGCCGGATGAGCGAGTCGATGCGCCGCTGCTGGTCCGCGGTCGGCTGGCACGCCGGGTCGTTGGCGCCCTGGCGGCGGGTCACCGTGTTGACCGCGCGGAGCGAGTCATGCTCGACCGGCACTCCGGTGGTGCCCACATGATCGTTGTGCGCGCCGACGAGCACGTACTCGGCGGCGAGCTTCGGGTCGGAGCCGGGGAGGATCGCGACGACGTTCCGTGCCGGGGCCGCCGAGAGCGACCAGTCGTAGGAGTAGGCGAGGTCGATCGCGGCCCCTGCGGTGCCCACCGCGAGTCCGTCGACCGGCCGCCCGAAGAGCTTCGCGGCCGCGGCGCGGGAGATCGTCGCGCCCGCGGCGGACGCGGTCGCGCCGGGGATCACCGCCGGCTTCATGGTGGCGCGCGGCGTGAGGGCCGCGGTGCGCGCGGTCTCGTTCATTTCATCGAGTCCGATGACGAGCACGCCGATCGCACCGGCGGCGAACGCGCGACGGTCCTGCGCGGCCGCGGGACGGCCCGCGAACGCTGGCGGTGCGGGGCGCGGGTTCGCGCGCGCCGCCGCCTCCACCGCGGCTGCCGCGGCGGCGCCGAACTTGTCGGGGACGTCGGCGCAGCTCACGAAACTCGCGGGTGCGCGATTCACCGGCGTGCCGCCGGCCGCCGCATCGCCGATGAACACCGCCACCTTGCCCGTGACCATCGCCGGGTCGAGCTGCACCGTGGAGTCGTTCCAGCGCCCGGCGAAGACGACCGTCGCGCCGCTCACGTTCGCGCGGGCCGCGAGGCCGTTGGCGGCCGTCGGCGCCAAGGGGATGAACTCCGTCCCCACCGACGCCGGCGCACCGGCGATCCGCATGCGGATCGATCCGCGGTCGAAGCCGAGTGGCCCGAATGTCAGCACCTGGAAGTAGCCGCCGTCATCGCCGGCCGGCTTGAGCCCGAGCCGCCGGAACTCGCGCGCGATGTAGTCCGTGGTCTTGGCGTTGCCGGGCTCGCCGATGCGGCGACCCTTCATCGAGTCGTCCGCGATCTGGTAGAGTCGCGTGCGCAGGTCGTTGGCGGTGATCGCGGTGCTCGTGGGGCGCGGCGCCCAGGTGCGCGGCCCCTCGTCGGGCCAGACCGTGCGCGCTGGCGTCGCCGTGCGCGCGGCTTGGGCGGCGAGCGCCGTGCCCAGCGGCGCGCGGAGCGCGGCGAGGGCGGCGAACGCGAGGACGAACCGCGAGACGACGCGGCGGAGCGAACCGGCACGGACGATCGACATCGGTCACCTCGGCCCTCCCGGGCCGCGAACAGGACGTGGGGACTCCGCTGCGTTACGCGCGCGGCGGCCGGAACGCTCCGTGCGGCCGCCGTCGAGCGGCCGACCGACGGCGCGTCGAAGCCGGGGACTCAGCGCGCCCCGTACAGCTTCGCGCGCACCGCCCACAACTCGGGGAAGAACCGCTGGCTGACGGTCTTGGAGAGGTACTTCGCGCCGAGCGTGCCGCCGGTGCCGCCCGTGTCGGGACCGATGATCCGCTCCACGAGCTGCACATGCAGGAAACGCCAGCGCGCGAAGCCCTGCTCGTACGCGAGGAACGACTCGGCCAGCATCAGGAGGAATCCGTGCTGCGGCTCGGTGTAGACCTGCTCGAGCGTCACACCCTGCTTCGCGAGGAGCGCGAGGAAGAGCGCCTGCAGCGTCGGACGCGACAGCGCGCGGGCGATCACGGGCGCGATCTCGCCGTGCTCCTTGAGCGCCGCCATGAAGTGCTCATGGCGCAGCCCGCTCGTCGCCTCGATCGCGCGGAACTGCGCGCTCTGCGAGCCGCTCGAGCTGCCGAGGTAGCCGCGGAACTGCATGAAGCGCTGCGGCGGGAGCGTGTCGAGGGCCGAGAGCTCGTGCGCGACGAGCTCGACGAGCGTGTTGATCCGCTGCATCGTCGTCAGCGCGGCGCCCGCGTCCCCGGCCTCGAGATGCGTGATCAGCGAGTCGAACTCGTGGAGCAGCACCTTGAACCAGAGCTCGCTCGCCTGGTGCACGACGATGAACAGCAGCTCGTCCGGGTGCTCCGGGGTGCTCTGCGGGCGCTGGAGCCCGAGCAGCGTGTCGAGTTCGAGGTAGGTCGGGTAGGAGATCTCGCGGGGGGCGTTCAAAACGTGGATACCTCGAGCGCGAGGAGGTCATCCGCGCGCATCGTCTCGGTGGTGAGGAAGGGCTCGCCGTAGCGGCAGCGGATGAGCGAGCCGTAGTGGGCCGCCTGGTGGCGCACGATGTCGTAGAGAGGCTCGCCGTTCGGGTACACCTCGCCGGCCCAGGTCGCACCCGCGAACTGCGAGTCGTAGCACCGGATCGCCTCGAGTTTCGTCTCGAACTCCGCGCTGATGTCGGCGACGAAGGTCGGCTTGATGTGGTCCTCGCGGTACGTGATGGCGTGGAGGACCTTGAGCGGGCGATGCGGTGCGGAGTCGGCATCGAGCTTGGCGAGCCCGGCCAGGAAGCACGCGTCACGGATGAGCTGCGCCGCGACCCGGTGATCCGGATGGCGTCCGTTGGGCGCGGGCGCGATGACCACGCGCGGCCGGAGACGCCGGATGAATCGCGCGAGCCGCCGCCGCGTGTCGGGCGTGTTCTCGATCCCCGCGTCGGGGAGTTCGAGGTTCTCCCGCACGGCGACGCCCAGCACGGCGGCGGCCTTCGCGGCCTCCGCCGCGCGGATCCCGGCCGACCCGCGCGTGCCCATCTCTCCCTGGGTGAGGTCGACGATCCCCGTGCGGTGGCCCTGTCGCGCGTGCTTCGCGAGCACACCGCCACAGGTGAGTTCCACGTCGTCGCGATGGGCGGCGATGGCGAGCAGGTCCACGGTCGCGGTCATGCCGGAATCTAGGGCTGTCGCGACCGCGTCGCCTCGTGGCATCTTGCGGCATGAGCGACCCCGGCCCGCCGTACACCGGCCCGCAGCATGTGCTCCGCACCGAGCGCCTCGTCCTCCGACCGTTCACGCTCGATGACGCGCCCGACGTCCAGCGATACCTCGCGGACGCCGCGATCGCGCGCAACACGCTCACCGTGCCGCATCCGTATCCCGAGGGTGCCGCCGAGGAGTTCATCGCGGCGCAGGCACCGGGGTGGGCGGCGGGGAAGAAGGTCACCTGGGCCGTGACGCGGGCGGCGGACAGGGCGCTCGTCGGCGCGATCAGCCTGCAGCTCACCCGCGCGCACAAGCGCTGTGAGGTGGGCTACTGGATCGCGCGCCCCGAGTGGGGGCAGAAGTATGCGACCGAGGCGACCCGCCGGGTCGTCGCGTACGCGTTCGATGTCCTCGGGATGCATCGGGTGGAGGCGCACCATTTCCTGGAGAATCCGGGCAGCGGACGGGTGATGGAGAACGTCGGCATGTCCCCGGAAGGGGTGCATCGCGGTGTGGTGTGGCGTGATGGGGTGCCGCGTGACCTCAGGAGCTACGGGATCCTGCGCACCGACCCGCGGAAGTGATCGCGATGTGACGGTGAAGGGAGAAGGGGGGCGCCCGAACTCCGGTGCGCCCCCCTTCGGACCTCTGCGGTGTGCCCTCGGCCTGTCTTCAGCGCTCCTGGGGCGGCCGGCGGCCGGCGCCCGGCGCCGGCATCTCGGCGAGGTTCTTGTCGAAGATCACCTGCTGCTCCGGCGTGAGGAGCGCGCGGATGTCGACGTTCTGCTTCTTGCGCATCTCCGTCATCTTCTCGCGGGTGGCCGGGTCCTGCATGCCGCCCGACTGCATGAGTCCCTGCATCGCGGTGCGGCCCGCGGCCTGGATGCTGTCGACCTTCGTCTTCTGCGCATCGGTGAGCGTGATGCCCTTGAAGAGCATCTCGTTCATCCGGCCCGCGCCGCCGCCCTGACCCATGCCGCCGCCCGGCGGGCCGCCCGCCTGACCGCCGCCCTGCGCCTGCGCCGTAGTCGCCACGAACACCAGCATCGCCGCCACCGCAAACCGCATCACCCGCATAACGCCTCCGAAGTGTTGGTCGCACCGCGGGCGGCCCACGCCGCCGCGCTCGATATACCTACGGAACGATCCCGGCGTTCGTTAGCGCGGGCGACCGCCGCCGCCACCCGGACCGCGGCCACGCCCGCCGCGGCGCCGGCGTGCCGCGCCACCCCCGTTCCCCGCGCCCGCTGACGAGCCGCCGCTGCGCGGATCGGTCGCACCGGACCCCGCGCGACCACTCGGACGGCTTCCCGGCTGCGACCGCTGCAGTGAGCCCGGCTGCTGACCCGGACGCTGGGTCGGCGGGGAGCCCGAATGTGATCCCGCCTGTGAGCCCGACTGGGACCCCGACTGGGAGCCCGACCGGTCTCCGCCGCCTCCTGCTGCCCGCTGCTGATCGCCGCGGTTGGCCGCCTCTCGCCGCTCCAGCTTGGCCTTCGCGCGTGCGCGTTCCTCCGCCTTCCGCGCCCGGATGGCCGCGATCCGTTCGGCGAGCGGGATCTCGAGCCGCTCCTGCGGGACATGCTTGTAGTTGAAGCCCTCGAGGGTGCGCCGCGGCAGCTTCCGGCCGATCGCCTTCTCGATCTGCCGGAGGTCGCCCTCTTCCTCGGGTCCCACGAGCGTGAAGGCCTCGCCCGTCGCCTCCGCGCGCGCCGTGCGGCCCACGCGGTGGATGTAATCCTCCGGCATGTGCGGCACGTCGAAGTTCACGACGTGCTCGAGCGCCTCGACGTCGATCCCGCGCGCGACGATGTCGGTCGCGACGAGCACCCGGACCTTGCCGGCCTTGAAGTCTGCGAGCGCCTCGGTCCGCTGGTTCTGGCTCCGGTTCCCGTGGATCTTCGCGTTGGGGATCCCGGCGTGCGTGAGCACGTCCGCCAGCCGGTTGGCGCGGTGCTTCGTCCGGGTGAAGCAGATCACGTTGCCGATCACGTTCGCGCGCAGGAGGGCGATGAACAGGTCCGCCTTGAGCGCTTCGCTCACCGGCCAGAGGGCCTGCTCGATCCCGCTCGCGGGCACCGAGACCCGCTCGACATTGATGCGCACCGGGTCCTTCAGCATCTGCCGCGAGAGCTCCACGATCGGCTTCGGCATGGTCGCGCTGAAGAACAGCGTCTGGCGCTTGGCCGGGAGCTGCGCGAGCACCCGCTTGATGTCCGGCAGGAAGCCCATGTCGAGCATCCGGTCGGCCTCGTCGAGGATGAGGACCTCGAGCGCGCTGAAGTTCACGTATCGGCCCGGCTGCGACATGTGGTCCAGCAACCGGCCCGGCGTCGCGATGATGATGTCGGTGTGCGCGCGGAAGGCCGCTTCCTGCGGACCCATCCCGACGCCGCCGAAGATCGCGGCACCGCGGAGCGTCGTGTGGCGCGCGAGGTCCACCAGGTCGGCGTGGACCTGGGCGGCCAGCTCGCGCGTGGGGGCGAGCACCAGCGCGCGGGTGGCGCGCGTCGGTGCGTCGTGCAGGCGGTGGAGGAGCGGCAGCAGGAATGCCGCCGTCTTGCCGCTGCCGGTCATCGCGCAGGCGAGCAGGTCCCTCCCGTCGCGCGCGGGCGGGATCGCGTCCCGCTGGATGTCTGTCGGCTTGGGCCAGCCGAGTTCACGGACCGCACGCAGGAGGGCGGGGTCCAGGCCGAGAGTGTCGAATGTCATTGGTTGCGCGAAAGCTAGTCCGTGCGCCATCCTCGTCACAGTGAGGCGCACGATTTCCGCGCCTCGCACCCGGCAGTCGCACCCGCTGTCCCTCGTCGCCTTCCTTCCCGCAGAGGCCCACCATGACGACGCCCCGCCGCTCCTTCCTCGGTCGCCTGACCGCCCTCCTCGCCGTCGGCGCCGCGCCCGCGACGCTCGCCGCGGCCGTGCCGGCCGCGCCCGCCGGCACCGACGCCGCCTTCTGGCCGGACGAACGTTGGCTCGAGATGGCGGCACAGCGTGAGCACCGGCTGATCGTCGAGACGGGCATCATCTCCGACGGACTCGTGCTCCGGCGCGGCCTGAACTTCATGGACGTCCTCAATCAGGACTACGCGATCCCGGATGGCCGCATCGGGCTCGTGATCGGTGTGCACACCGCGGCGCTCGCGTTCGTGCTCAACGATGCGATGTGGGCCAAGCACACGCTCGGTGCACGGTTCTCGGTGAACAGTGCGCCCGGGACGCCGGCGACGGCGAACCCGTATCGCGCGGGAGCGCCGTTCTCGGTGGAATCGCTCGGCAAGCGTGGCGTCGTGTTCCTCGCCTGCAATCGCGCGCTGCTGCGTTTCTCGCGCGAGCTCGCGGGAGCCGGCGGGAACGCGGCCGCGGTGCACGCCGAACTCGTGGCGAACCTGTTGCCCGAGGCGGCCGCGACGCCCGCGATGATCGTCGCGCTGAGCCGGGCGCAGTCGAAGGGTGTGCCGTACATGGCGGTCGCGTAGCGGCCCGCGCACGGCCGGCGGAGGAGGACGCTGAGCGGTCCTCCTCCGTCGAGTGTGCTCGGGCCGCCCCTGCGGTCACCGGTGCCGCGTCGTCAGGCGGTGCGCGACCGCCGTGACCAGCA
This sequence comes from uncultured Gemmatimonas sp., assembly GCA_964464585.1. Lineage (GTDB taxonomy): Bacteria > Gemmatimonadota > Gemmatimonadetes > Gemmatimonadales > Gemmatimonadaceae > Pseudogemmatithrix. The sequence goes on from CAYXGS010000006.1 coordinate 75,042, forward strand.
GCGTCACGCCACCGATCACCGCGAACACCTTGGCCGTCCAGCCGACTTCGGTCCGCAGACCGATGTTGAACGCGCCGTGCAGGGCGAGGAACGCGATGAGGAGTTCGAACAGCGCGCGCGGGGTTCGCTGGATCACCGACGGCTCAGTCACGCTTCACTCCATGTGATAGACGGCGTATCCGTAGGCCACGGTGCCCGCGGCGGCGCCGAGGAAGCACGAGGCCATGAGCAGGTTCGCGTCCTGCAGGATCGGCAAGGCTCGCATGAACGCCAGGGCGGCGCGGCACCCACCGGCGTCCGCCAGGAGAGCCCCGATCAGCCCCGGGAAGAAGCCGATCTGCTGGTCGCGAGCACGCAGGAGGTTCTGTGCCATCTGCGGCGCCTGCAGTTCGGTCCAGCCCGCGCCGTTCACCGACCAGAGCACCAGCGAGCCCTGCGACTGCGAGACGGCCGCCCGGACCGCGAGCGCGTCCCCCGCGCCGAGTCCGGTCGCTGCGGATGCGGCCGCGTCGAGCGCAGCCGACACATCGGCTTCGGTCGCGGACGCGCCGATCCGGTAGAGCATCTGGTCGATGACCTGCAGCCCGGCGTCGGTGAGCATGGGTTCACCTTCGCCGTCGGCCGTCACCCCGGCGTCACGGGGCACCTCGTCGAGCGTCGGGCGGGCGATCCGGCCGCTGCAGCGCCGGTCGTTCGCCATCGCGCCGCGCAGGATGACGCGGAGTAGTTCCGTCCGGTCCGGGATCCTCGCGGCTTGAGCGCTCGCAGGCAGTTCCGCGGTGAGGTCCGCCAGGATCGAGGCACACCGGACGTCCTCGTCGCGGAACTGGTGGATCCGACCGCGGTTCTTCTGCAGGAGCGCCAGCGTCAGTCGATTGTGCTCGAGGCCCACCACCCGCACCTCGGCGGGGAGGCCGGCGCCGATGCGGGGATCATCGTTCGCGCGGAGCGGTGTCTCGGGCGGTGCGGAGGAGACGGGCGACCGGGGAGCAGGGCCGTCGCATCCGGCGGTGCTGATGGTGAGGAGGAGTGCCGCGAGGGCTCCGAGGAGCCGGGCCGGGGTTTGACGCTGACGGTCCATGGGTTCGCTCCGTGCGAGGGGTTGAGTGAAGCGGCCCAAGATCCCACGCCGAGACGGTCAGACCATCATCATCCGAATGCACCGAGTATCACGGCGTTGACGGCCGCGTGCGCGAGGATCGGGGCCTCGATGCCGCCATCCCGTGCCCGGAGCACATGGAACGACGCCGCGAAGAGGACGGAGAGGCAGAACCCGGCGGGACCACGCTGCGGGTGCGCCGCCGCGAACGCGAGGCTGCACAGGCAGCCGATCGCCATCGGTTCGCGCGCACGCGGAGTGACGTGGAGCGCGCCCCGCAGAAGCGCCGGGAGCATCGCGCGGTACATCAGCTCCTCGATGGCTGGGCCGACGATGACCGAAGGGACGATGATGATCAGGGCCCCGGGCGCATGCACGCGTGCGATCGTGACGCTCACGACGGCGAGGGCGATCACCGCCGTGCCGCGCAGGGCGTTCCGGCTCCAGCGCCGCCAGGTCAGCCGCGCCGACGGGATCAGGGTCCGGCGCAGGGCTCCCGCGGCGACGATCGCGCCGGCGCAGAGCGCGACCTGCGCGCCGAGGATCGCGGCGAGGTCGGATGGCGCGCCGGCCCACGCGTGCGCCGCCCGGATGCCCGTCGGGAGCGCGACGAACGCCAGCGTGGTCGCGGCTGCGATCGGCAGGACGCATCGCGCAGTGCGTGATCGCATCCGCGCACGCTACGCCGGTCATGGTCCGGGAACCCCATCGACTCCATGCCGACGGGAGCGCGGTCACTCGTATCGGAGCGCCTCGATGGGATCCAGTCGCGCCGCCCGCTGCGCCGGGATCACGCCGAACACGATCCCGATGCCCACGCTCACCGCCACCGCGACGAGCGTCAGCGCGATCGGAGGGTCGGCATCGATCCCGAGGATCACCGTCACCAGCTTGCCGGCCGCGAGGCCGATGACGATCCCGATCAGCCCGCCGAGTCCGGTGAGCGTCGAGGCTTCGATCAGGAACTGCACCGCGATGTCGCCGCGCGTCGCGCCGAGCGCCTTCCGGATGCCGATCTCGCGGGTGCGGTCGGTCACCGAGACCATCATGATCGCCATCACGCCGATGCCACCCACCAGCAGGGCCACCGAGGCGAGTACGATCATCACCACGAAGAAGACCCCGGTCAGCTGATTGAAGATCTCGAGGATCTGGTCCTGCGTGACGAGGTCGAAGCTGTTGCGCTGCGCCGGCCGCAGCCGCCGATGCTCGCGGAGTGCGATGGTCACCGCCTCCTGCGCGGCGGCGACGGTCACGCTGGCGCGCGGCTTCACCGGGATCCAGAGCGCGTTGGTCTTGTCGTACTCGAACTGCGCGTCCAGCAGCCGGAAGGGGATGATCGCGCCCGTCTCCGAGCCCTGCGGCGCGAAGATGTTCTCCGGCGGCTGGTAGAGCCCGATCACCTCCATCGGCCGGCCGCCCACGGTGATCGTCTTCCCCAGCGGCGACGCGCGCCCGAACAGCCGCCGCGCCATCGCATCCTGCACCACCACCACGCTCGCGCCCGAGCTCACCTCGTTGCGCGTGAACCAGCGGCCCTCGGTGAGCTCGCCGCCCTGGACCTCGGTGAACCCGGCGTCGGCGCCGAACACGGCCGTCGGCTGCGTGCGCTCGCCGAGGTAGGCGAGCCGCTGGATCGTCTGTCCCCAGATGGACGCGTACTTCGTCTCGGGCAGGCGCTTGATGAGCTCCGCTTCCTCCACGGTCAGGTCGGGACGGATGCGGATCCACGCGGGCAGGTTCTGCGGGTTCACCGGCGCGCTCGAGTACGCCTTCAGCACGTAGAAGGTCGTCGGGCCCGCGACCTCGACGGTGCGGATGATCTGCGACCGCAGGCCTTCGACGAGCGACGCCATCGTCATCACTGTGGCCACGCCGATCACCACGCCGAGGATCGTGAGTCCGGACCGCAGTTTGGACACCCGGAGCGTGTCCATCGCGATCCGCACGTTCTCCTTGTACTGGTCGAGCACCCCGAGGAGCTTCACGCGGTCATTCCTGGCGCATCGCCGTGATGGGGTCGAGCTGGGCCGCCCGCCGCGCGGGATACACGCCGAAGATCACGCCGATCCCGGCGCCGAGTCCGAGCGCGATCGCGACTGACCACCAGGTGATCCGCGCCGGCAGCGGCGAGACCACCGAGATCAGGAACGCGAACGACCACCCCGCGAGCACGCCGATCACGCCGCCCATCGCCGACAGCATGATCGTCTCGGCGAGGAACTGCCGTTCGATGTCGCGCGACCGCGCCCCGACCGCCTTCCGGATGCCGATCTCGCGGGTCCGCTCGTTCACCGCCATCAGCATGATGTTCATGATGACGATGCCGCCCACCACGATCCCGATCGCGACCACCGCCGGGATCACCGCGAAGAGCACGGCCGTGAGCTGCTTCCAGAAGTTCACGAGCGCGTCGGCCGTCTCCACCGAGAAGTCGTTCTCCTGCCCGGGCCGCAGGCCGTGCGCGACCCGCATCGCCTCCTCGGCGCGGCCCATCATCACCTTCACGTCCGCCGTATCGTGGACCTTCACCGACACCGTCGTCGTGAGGCGGCGGCCGTAGCGCATCTCGAACCGCGAGATCGGCAGCAGCACGTAGGCGTCGAACGACTGCCCGAGGACGCGCCCCTTCGTCTCGTTCACGCCGACGACCGTCATGCGCTCGCCGGCGACGCGGATCTCCTGCCCGATGGGATCGACCGATTCGAACAGCTTGTCCGCGAGCTCGGCGCCGAGCACCACCACCGGCATCCGCTGCGCGACGTCGACCTCGGTGAGCGCGCGGCCCTTGGCCGTCCGGTAGTCCTGCACCACCTGGTAGTCGGGGGTGATGCCGAACACCATGATCGACCCGACGGCGCGCCCACGCCATTGCACCTCGGTGATGGGCGTCGGCCAACCGGACTGGCGCGAGACGGCGACCGCGTCAGGGAACGCGTCGCGCACGGTCTGCGCGTCGGCCTCCGACACGCGCGGCCGCTTCCGGATGCGGAGCATCAGCTCGTCATCGATCATCCCCACCTGGATGGGGCTGCGGCGGACCTGGAAGGTGTTCGCGCCGACCATCGCGTCGGCGATGTTCTCCTTCACGTAGGCGTTCATCCCCTGGATGATCGCCACGACCGCGATGAGGAACGCGACGGAGACGATGATCCCGAGGAGCGTGAAGAAGCTCCGCAGGGGGTTGCCCTTGATCTGACCGAACGCGATGCCGAGGACGTCCGAGGTGCGCACGCCCGAAAACTACTCGATGCTACTCGTGCCGCAGCGCCTCGATCGGGTCGAGCCGGGAGGCGCGCAGCGCCGGCAGCATCCCGAAGACGATGCCCGTGAGCGCCGCCACCGCCAACGACGACACCACCGCCCCGAGGGGCACCGAGGCCGGGATCGACGGGAAGTTCGTCTTGATGATGAACGCCACGATCGCGCCGAGCCCGAGCCCGATGAGCGCGCCGAGCGACGTGAGCGTCGCCGCCTCCACGAGGAACTGCCAGAGGATGGTCGCGCGCGTGGCGCCGAGGGCCTTGCGCACGCCGATCTCGCGCGTGCGCTCGGTCACCGAGATCATCATGATCGCGACCACGCCCACCCCGCCGACCAGGAGCCCCACCGCAGACAGCGCGAGGCCGACCATAAAGATCGCGCCGAAGAGCGAGTTGAACGTCTCCATCATCTTGTCCTGCCCGACGAGGAAGAACGAGTTCACCTGGTTCGGTCGGAGCCCCCGCATCCCGCGGAGCGTCGCGGTCACCGCGTCCATCGCGGCGTCACGCGGCACGTCGGCCCGCGGCTTCACCATCACCATCATCGACCGCCGCCAGACGTCGAGGCGGCGCCAGGCGGTCATCATCGGGATGACCATGCGCGGCTGGTCGGGGCCGCGGCCGTCCATCGCCTTGAGGAACCCGGCCTTCGTGTGGAACACGCCGATGACGGTCATCCGCGTCCCGTCGAGGTCGATCTCCTTCCCGATCGGGTCCGACTCGCCGAAGATCTCGGTCGCGAGCTTGGCGTTCACGAGCGTGACCGGCGCCGCCGCATCGTGCTCGGTCTCGGTGAACGTGCGGCCGGGGAAGATGTCGGCCTGGTCGGTGTAGATCCACTCGGTGCTCTGCGCATCGTACCCGACGTTCTTCACCAGCCGGTCGCGGTAGGTCACCGTGCCGCTGCCGAAGAGCCAGGCCATCGCCTGGTCCACCTCGGGCAGCTGCTGCAGCGCCCGCCACTCGGCGATCGTGATGCCCGGGAAGCGGCGCTCGGGGCAGTCGTCCTGCGGGCCGCAGCCATTGAAGCCGGGATTGCGCCGCCGGACCTGGAAGGTCGCCGTGCCGAACTCGTCCATGTCCTTCTGGAACGACATCCGGATGCCGTGCACGGTCGCGCCCATCGCGACCACCACGAACACGCCCACCGCGACGCCCATGATGGTGAGCGCGGCGCGCACCTTGTTCGCCCGCAGCGAGTCGAGGGCGATGAGCACGCCCTCGAGGCTCATCACGATCCGGTCCCAGAGACGCATGCGCTATTCCTGCCGCAGGGCGGCGATGGGGTCGAGCCGCGAGGCGCGGCTCGCGGGATAGATGCCCGCGACGATCCCGACGCCCGCGCCGACCACGAGCGCGAAGAGCAGCCAGAGCGGTGCGACGGACGCGGGCAACGGGGTCAGCGCCGAGATGAGCTTCGCGAGCCCCACGCCGAGCGCGGCGCCGATCGCCGCGCCGAGGACGGAGAGCGTCGCGGCCTCCACGAGGAACTGCGAGATGATGTCGCGCCGGCGCGCGCCGAGCGCCTTGCGGACGCCGATCTCGCGCGTGCGTTCGGCGACCGCGACGAGCATGATGTTCATGATCACGAGCGCGCCGACCACGAGCCCGATCGCCGGCAGGGCCGTCCCGAAGAGGATCAGCTTCCCCTTCAGCTCGTCGAAGAAGCTGAGGGCCGCGTCGGACGTCTCGAGCGCGAAGTCGTCGGCGTCGCCGGGCCCGAGGCGGCGGAATCCGCGGAGCGCCTCGCGCACGGTCTCCATCCCCTCGTCGAGGATCTCGCGGCTCGAGGCCTGCACCGTGATGCGACCGAAGTCGCCCCGCGGCCGGATCGCCCGCGAGAGCGCCGAGGTCCACGGGGCGATCGCCATGCGGTCCATCGAGAACCCGAACACCGAGCCCTGCTCCTCGATCACGCCGATCACCTGGTAGGTCTGTCCCGCGATCCGGATGTCACGGCCGACCGGGTCGAGGTTCGGCCAGTAGTAGCTGGCCACCTCGGACCCGATCACCACGACCCGCGACCCGCTCGCGACCTCCTGGGCGGTGAACGCGCGACCGTTGGTGATCCCGAACTTCTTGATCTCGAAGTACGACGCGTCGGTCGCGATCGCCTGCACCTGGCGCGGGCGGACCCCCGCCACGGCCGCATTGATGAACGACTCGTTCACCACCGCGGTCCGGAATTGCGGGCCGAGGACGTCCCTCACGAGCTCGGCCTCGGCGCGGAAGATCCGCGGGCGGCGCAGGAACGCGCGCCAGTCGTCGTCGCTCTCGTTCGGCGTGAAGTTCGGCCAGCGTCGCACGTCGAACGTGTTCACGCCGATGATCTTCGCCGCGAAGTCGTTCTCCATGTAGTCGCTCATCCCCTCGACGATCGAGACGACGGCGATGAGGAACATGACGCCGATCATGACGCCGACGAGGGTGAAGAAGCTCTTGAGCTTCTGCACCCGGATGGTCTGGAGGGCGAGGCGGACGGCTTCGAGGAAGGGCACGGGTGCGTGGGGTCAGTGAAGGGCGCGACGCCCGGCGGGCGTCATTCGTGCCGCAGGGCCTCGACCGGGTCGAGCCGCGAGGCCCGCGCCGCCGGGATCATGCCGAACAGGATGCCGGTGAACGCGCTCGCGACGAGCGCGGCGACCGCCGCCAGCGGGGGGATGCTCGCCTCGATGCTCGTGCCCGACCGGATCGCCAGCGCGACGAGCCAGCCGCCGGTGAGCCCGATCAGTGCGCCGATGCCGGTGAGCGTCACCGCCTCGATGAGGAACTGCCAGAGGATCGTCAGCCGGGTCGCGCCCAGCGCCTTCCGCACGCCGATCTCCCGGGTGCGCTCGGTCACCGAGATCATCATGATCGCGATCACGCCCACGCCGCCGACGATCAGCCCGACGGCCGACAAGGCGATCATGACGAGGAAGAACATCCCGAAGATCCTGTCGTACGTCTCCATCAGCTTGTCCTGCGTGATGATCGCGAAGGTGCTCTCCTGACTGGGCCGGAGCCCGCGCGCACCGCGCAGCGTCGCCGTCACCTCGTCGACCATCACGTCCCGGTCCACGCCCGTGCGGGGCTTCACCACCACGCCGAGATCCGAGCGCCGCACGTTGAGCGCGCGCTGGAGCGTCGTGACCGGCATCACGCCCTTCGGGCGGTCGCCGCCGGCGAGGAAGCTCGCGTTGTCCTTGTAGACGCCGATGACGAGGAACGCGTTGCCGTTGATCGTGATCGTCTTGCCGAGCGGGTCGGAGTCGACGAACAGCTTCTCCGCTGCGTTCGTGTTGAGCACGACGACCCGCGCCGCACTCCGGACCTCCTGCTCGGTGAAGGCCCGGCCGCCGGGCTGCATGTCCGGCGCGCCGAAGAGCGCCCAGTTGGCCGAGTATCCCTCGATGGGCGCCGAGGCGAGCGCCTTGTCGCGGTACTTGAACGCCCCGCTCCAATCCATGCGCGTCCCCACGGCCGCGGCGTTCTCGAGCCGCGAGAGGCGATCGACCTCATCCCACGTGATGGGCGGGTTCCGCAGCCACTTGCAGGTCTCGTCGGTGCCGTCGCAGGCCTCGAACGTGATCGGATAGCGGGTGACGAAGAACGTGGTGGGGCCGGTGCTCTCGAAGTCCTTCGCGACGCTCACGTTGATGCCGTGCACCGCGGCGGAGATCACGACGACGACGAAGACGCCGACGGCGACGCCGAGGATGGTGAGGCCGGCGCGGACCTTGTTGCCGACGATCGCCTCGACCGCGATGCGGACGCCTTCGGTCAGGTTGTAGAGCCGTGCGTGCATGCTCATCGCGCTACTCCTGCCGCAGGGCGACGATCGGGTCGAGCCGCGAGGCGCGGCTCGCCGGATAGACACCGGAGACGATGCCGACGCCCGCGCCGACGAGCACGCCGACGACGATCGACCACGGCGCGACACTCGCCGGCAATGGTGACACCGCCGCGATCGCCTGCGCGAGCCCGATCCCGAGCGCGATGCCGAGCATCGCGCCGACCGTGCTCAGCGTCGCCGACTCCACGAGGAACTGCCACATGATGTCGCGCCGCTTGGCGCCGAGCGCCTTGCGGATGCCGATCTCGCGCGTGCGTTCGGCCACCGCGACGAGCATGATGTTCATGATCACGATCGCGCCGACGACGAGCCCGATCGCGGGCAGCGCCACGCCCGCATAGATGAGATAGCCCTCGATCTTGTTCCAGAACTCGAGCGCGCTCTCCGACGTCTCCATCGAGAAGTTGTCCTTCTGGTTCGGCCGCAGCCCGCGGCGCGTGCGCATGACCGAGCGGACGCGCTCCTTCGCCTCGGTGAGCACCAGCTGGTTCTCCGACTGGACGACCACCGCGTCGATCATCTGCGGCTGCGGGTTGAGCAGCTTGCGGATCGGCGACCGCCACGGGGCGATGACGAAGTTGTCGAACGAGATGCCGAAGGCCGAACCGCGCGACTCGGTGACCCCGACGACGCGGTAGGGCACGCCGCCGATCCGCAGCTCGCGGCCGATCGGGTCCACACCGGGGAAGGCGCGCTCGACCATGTCGGGACCGATGATCGCGACGTTCTCGCCCTGCCGGAGCTCCTGGGCGGTGAACTCGCGGCCGTCGGTGAGGCCGAGCTTCTTGATCGCGAACCAGTCGCCGTCGATCCCGATCGCGTTCGTCGTCCGCGGCCGCGTGTAGCGCGTGACCGCGGTGACGTTGTTCTCCGATTCCTGCGCCCAGCGCGTCCCCTCGGGGAGCGCCTCGACGACCGGGAGGAGGTCGCTGATGTAGAGGCGCGGCCGGCGGCGCCACGACTCCCACTCGGACTGGTCGACGTCGCCGATGTTGATGTTGGGCTGCCGGCGGAGCTCGAACGAGTTGATCGCGATGATCTTCCCGACGAGGTCGTCCTTCATGTAGCGCCCCATCCCCTCGATGATCGAGACGACGGTGATGAGGAACATCACGCCGATGCAGACGCCGGCGAGGGTGAAGAAGCTCTTGAGCTTCTGGACCCGGATGGTGTTGAGCGCGAGCCGGACGGCTTCGAAGATGGGCATCGGATGGAGCAGGGGAGCGAAGTCCGGTCGCGCGCAGGGGGCGCCGGCGTCCCCCGGGAGGGACGCCGGCGGCCGCCTACTTCGTCGCGAGGCCGAGCTTCTCGGTGAACTTCTCGCGTCGGTCGTCGCTCGCGATCTGGCCGTCGCGCAGGACGACCACGCGGCGCGCATGCGCGGCGATGTCGGGTTCGTGGGTCACCATGATGACCGTCTGGCCCGTGTCCGCGAGGTGCTCGAACACCCGCATGATCTCCTCCGACGTCTGCGAGTCGAGGTTGCCCGTCGGCTCGTCGGCGAGGAGGATGGACGGCTTGTTCACCAGCGCGCGGGCGATCGCCACGCGCTGGCGCTGGCCGCCCGAGAGCTCGTTGGGCCGGTGATGGACGCGCTGGCCGAGCTGCACGGCCTCGAGCGCCGCCATCGCGCGGTCCTTGCGCTCGCTCGACGAGATGCCGGCGTAGACGAGCGGGAGCTCGACGTTCGCCAGCGCCGTCGCGCGCGGGAGCAGGTTGAACGTCTGGAAGACGAACCCGATCTCCTTGTTGCGCACGCGGGCGAGCTCGTCGTCCTTCATCGTCGAGACGAGCTGGCCGTTGAGCCAGTACTCGCCCTCGTTCGGCGTGTCGAGGCAGCCGATGATGTTCATGAACGTCGACTTGCCGGAGCCCGACGGGCCCATGATCGCGACGTACTCGTTGCGCTTCACCGCGAGATCCACCCCGCGGAGCGCGCGCACGATCTCGCCGCCCATGTCGTATTCGCGCTTGAGGCCGCGGGTGACGATCACCCACTCCTTCGACGGCGCCGCGCCGGCGCTGCTGACGACGACCTGCCGCTCGGCGGTGTGGCTGAGCGGTGCTTCTTCGATGTGCTGGGTCACGGGGTCTTCGCGGCCTTGGGGTCGGCCGCCTCCTTGGGGGTCTCGCGAACGAGCTGCTGGTCCTTCAGTTCGCGGATCGCCTGATAAGTGCCCGCGACGATGCGCTCCCCGGGCTCGAGCCCGCTGAGCACCTCGAAGTACTTCTCGCCGGCGATCCCAACCCTTACGGGCCGGAAGGTCACTTTGTTGTCCGTGCCCACGACGAAGACACCCTCGACGTCCCGCTTGCCGACCTGGACGGCCGGCGCGGCCGCTGCGTTCGGCGCCGCATCCGTCTGCTTGAGCGCCGAGTCCTCGCGGACCGTCAGCGCGATGATCGGGATGGCCAGCGCCTGCGTCCGGGTGTCCGTCACGATCTTCGCGGTCGACGAGAAATCCGGCCGGGTCTCGGCCGGCGGGTTCAGGATGCGGACCGTCACCTCGTAATCGATCGCCTGGTCCGTGGTGGACGCCGCGGCGCCCTTCACCGAGCTGTTCGAGATCTCCACCACCCGGCCGAGGAACGTCGTGTCGGGGAAGGCATCGATCTGGATGACGGCCGAGTCGCCCACCGCGATGCGGCTCACGTCCGTCTCGTCGACCTTGACCTTGGTCTCGAGGATGCTCATGTCGCTGATCGTGAGGAGCGTCGCCGCATCCTTGTTCAGCGTGCCCATGATCGCGGTCTCGCCGAGCTCGACGTTCAAGCGCGTGACGCGGCCGGACATCGGGGCGTAGATGGTCGTGCGCGAGAGCTGGTACCGCGCGTCCTTCAGCGAGGCCTCGCCCTGCTGGACGTTCTGCTCCGCGGCCTCGACCTGCGCCTTGTTCACCTCGAGCTGCGTCTCGGCCTGCTCGAGCTCCTGCGCCGACACGAGCGCCGCGTTCGTCCGCCGGATCCCCTCGAGCCGCTCCACGTTGCGCTGGGCCTGCAGCAGGTTGGCCTTCGACTGCGCCAGGCTCGCGCGGGCATTGGCCAGCGCGGCCTCCGAGCGCTGCACCTGCGCCTCGTACTGCTGTGGGTCGATCTGCAGGAGGAACTGGCCCTCGCGGACCATGTCGCCGTCCTTGACCGCGAGGCGGGTGATCTTGCCGGTGATGTCCGACGAGAGGTCGACCTTGGTCCGCGGCATGACCTGACCGCTCGCCGTGACCGACGCCACGAGGTCCTGCTTGGAGACCTCCTCGATCCGGACCTCGGTCCCCTTGTCGCCACCGGCGGCCTTGGCCGCGATCACGCCGGCGATGCCGACCACGACGACGGCGGCGATGACGTACTTCGTCCTCTTGCTCATGTGTTCCTCAGCTCAGCGAAGGGTGCGGCCGACCGACGCTTCAAGCGCGGCGTACGCCCGGTGGAATTCGTAGATCGCATCGATGCGGTCGGTCTCGGCCCGCTCGTACTCGCCGCGGGCCGTCGTGAGGTCCACGAAGGTATTGGCGCCCACGCGGTACCGCTCCTCCGCCAGCTGCAGCGCCTCACGCGCCGTCGCCGCGTTCCGGGTCTGCAGCTCGACGGCCTCGTACGCCGCCTGCAGCGTGACCCGCGCCGACGTCACGTCGGCCGTCATCGCCAGCTCCTGCCGGCGCGTGTTGTAGCGTGCATCGGTCCGGCTCGCGTTGGCCTCCTGCAGGCGCTGCTCGCGGCTGAAACCGTCGAAGAGCGGCAGGGACACCCCCAGCGAGAGGCTGTACGGGTTGCGCGTGAAGCCGAACGGGAAGGTGTTGTTCGCGTCGCGGATGGCGGCCGCGTTGATCGGCGGGATCGCCGCGCACTGGCCGGCGATCGACGGCATCCCCGCACCGACGCGGATCGAGTCGGTGGTGAGGCAGCTCGCGACGCTGCGGTCGCGACTCGCCTGCGCCGACGCCACGGCGTCGGCATCGCTCACGTCGGTCTGCGTCTGCGCGACGCCGCCCACCGAGCCGGACAGCGAGAGGGTCGGCGTGTACGCGCTCCGCGCCGACTTCACCCCGGCCTCGGCCACCCGCTCCCGCGCCTGGAACGCGCGCAGGTTCGGGTTGGCGGTCTTGGCCATCGTCAGGAGGTCGGCGACGCTCTGCGTCGGCGCCGTCACGGGGAGTTCGGCCGACAGCACCACGTTCTCGGGCATCGGCGCACCGAGCTGCTGGAAGAGCTGGAGGCGGGCGACCGCCGCGGTGTTGCGGGCACGGAGCGCGGCGACCTGCTGGGTCCCGAGTCCGACCTCGGCGCGCTTCACATCGAGCGACGTCGCCGAGCCGACGCCGGCGCGGGCCTGGGCGAGCTCGAGCTGGAGCCGCTGCTGGACGACGAGGGTGTCCTGGAGGTTGGCGCGCGCCTGTGTCTGCAGGGCGAGGAGGAACTGTGCCGTCACCCCGTTGCGGAGCAGGAACAGCGCCGCCTCGACGTCCGCCTCGGCCGCGTCCATCGCGGCGTTCGCGCGGCGGATCTGGGCGAGCGTGTTCAGGCTCAGCTGCACGCTCCCCGACAGGTTCCAGCTCGAGGAGACGATGTCGGAGGTCGCACCGAACGCGACGCCGCCGAAGAACTGCGGGCGGCCCTCACGATAGCTGGCGCTCGCGCTGACGTCCGCGCTCGGGATGAGCGCGCCGTAGGCGGACCGCAGCGCTGCGGCCGCCCGCGTCCGTCCGGTCACCGACTGCAGGTACGTCGGATTGTTCTTCTTGGCGATCTCGAGCGCCTCGGCCAAGGTCAACGTCGGCCGGCCGGCCTGGGCCGCCAGCGGCATCGCCAGGCAGAGGAGCAGGGTCGCACGCAACAGCGAACGCATCAATTCCGGATCCTGTGAGGAGGGGTTCTGGGCCGTCATACGCCCGGGCAGGGGGCATGGTTTCACGCGGCGATCCACGCGACGATTCCCGCGGGACCTCGGGTGGCGGTTCGTCGCGCGTCGCGTCAAGCGCGGTCGCCGGGATCCGCACCCGGAGCAGGCGCCCCTGGGGGTCGACCCAGACCTCGCGGAGTACGGGGCCGCCGGGTCCGTCGCGCACCACCCAGCGGGTGGCGTCGTACCAGTCCGGCCCGAACGCGACCGAATCCGGACCTGCGGTCTCGACCACCAGCGGCCGGATGGCGAGGCCGCGCGGGTTCAGGACCGGGGCGGTGCCACCGCGGATGAATCGGACGAGGAACCAAGCGTGGTGGATGACGCCGTCGTCCGCGGCCAGCACCACCTCCGGGAGCCGGAACTCGCGTCCCGACTCGCCCGAGGGGACGACGCTGCGTCCGGACCAGAGTCCACGGCGGTACTCGCCGGACGTGTTCTCCACGCGCCGACCCGACACGAAACGCTCGATCTGGAAGCGGAACGGCAAGCCGGTCGAATCGGTGGTGAGGCCGACGGTCTCCCGGCTGTCGCCGCGCAGCACGTTGCCCTGAGCGACGAAACTGCCGTCCGCGACGTTCCGGCGGATGGAGAAGTCCTCGCGCCCGACGCGCTCGCCCGCGACGCTGAGCGTCAGGATGCCCTCATCGACGACCACGACCTGCGCACCTGCCCCGGCGAAAGCGAGGGAGGAGAGGAAGACGACGGCGGCCATGCGGCACGGGGAGGAGCGCGACATCCCGAAATGTACCCGAGGCACGCCGCTCGGTCGCGTGGGACGATGCATGCCGGGTATAATCCCCGCGTGATCCCTCCTCACGGCTCCGCCGACCGCTCCGCATCGGGTTCCCGCGGCCCTTGGGACGTCTGGCTCGCCGGGGCGTCGGCGAGCCTTCTGCTCGGCGCGCAGTGGCTGCGAGCGCCCGGACCGACGGCGGCCGCCGCGTTCGTCGGGATCACGCTGGTCCTGCTCGTCCTGACCTGGCGCTCGCGGACACTCGCGTGGAGGCGGCGGGTGGGCTTCGTGGCGGCGGCGGCGATGTTCGCCGTCAATGCGGGCGCGCACCAGGCCCGACGCGAGCGGCTCGCGCGTGAACCCGACTCGGTGCGTGCCGAAGTCGAATCCGAGGCCACCGCCGCGCTCGTGCAGGCGGTCCGGACGGCCGGGGACGAACTCACGCGGATCGCCGCTCAGGCGTTGCTCACGCCGTCGGGTGATGCCGCGGCCATCGCCCGCCTCGAGGCGCTTGTCGCTGGGCCAGACGACCGTTCCGTGATCGTCGCGGATTCCGGACGGCCGTTCGCATGGGCCGGCCGGCTCCTCGTGCCCGTCGATTCGCTCCCCGGACCGGTCGGCGTGGTGGCGACCCCATTCCATGTGGTCGGGTACGCGGTGGCGACGCAGGGGCGGAGGAGCGCGATCGCCTCGATCCTGCTCCACGCCCAACGTCCGGCGAACGAGATGAGCCGTCCGCTCGATGCGCGGGTGGCGACGGCGTCCGGGGTCACCGGCTTCGCATACGGCGGTGCGGGCGCCGCCGCGTCCGTGCCAGGCGCGGTGGTCCTGTCGCTCGGGGACGAGCCGCTGCTCGCGGCCCGCGCGCTGGTGCCGCCCGCGGACGCGCTCGCGCACGAAGCGCGGGAGAACGCGGCGCGCCGCGGGGCGGTGCTCTTGGCCGCGCTCCTGCTCCTGTTGTTGTCGGTGGCGTGGCGGCGGGACCGCGGGCTGGGTGCCCGGATCGCGGTCCTGGCGGTCGCGTTCGGCGCGGTGGCGCTGGTGCCGCTCTCGAGCTTCTCCAATCGGTGGCCGCTGTTCGACCCGACCTTCTACTTCGTCGGCGCCGGCGGTCGATTCACGGCCAACGCTGGTGCGCTCGCCATCACCAGTGCGCTGCTGCTCCTGGGACTCCTCTCGGCGCTCCGTGCCGGCTACCGGCCGCGCTCGCGCACGCAAGCGATGGCCGGCGTGCTGCTCGTGGCGATCGTCGGACCGTTCGTGCTGCGCGACCTCGCGCGCGGCATCCAGATGCCGGCCATCGGCGCCTCGACCGCGCTCTGGCTGTCCTGGCAGGTCACGCTGTTCCTCGCGGCAGTGACGGTGCTGCTACTGGGCGTGACCGCCGGACGCGCGGCCCTCGCAGGCTCGCGGCGAGGCCTCCCGACATGGGTCGCCCCCTCGATCGCCGCCGTCGCGGCGCTCTCCACCCCCCTCGTCCTCGAAGCGCCCGGCCGGATCCCGGCGCTCCACCCCGGGCTCTGGATCCTCTCCATCGCCGCGCTCGCGCTCACCCGCCGCGCCCGGGTGATCGTGGCGTCCGTGGCGGTGGTGGCGGCGTGCGGCGCCGTCACGCTCGCCTGGTTCTCGAGTGTTCGCGACCGCGTCCAGCTCGCGGCCGATGACGTGCACTCGCTGGCGGTCCCGGACCCGACGTCGGCGACGCTGCTCGAGCGCTACGCAGATGCGCTCGACGCCGCCACGGCGGCGCGCTCGCGCGTGGAGATCCTGTCGCGCTTCGCCACCTCGGACCTCGCCGGGGCGGAGGTTCCCGTGGAGGTCGCCACGTGGGCGCCGGACGGATCGCAGATGACGGAACTGCGCGTGGGGCGCGGCACCGGCACCGCCGGAGTGAACGTCCTCGCGGACGAGGCGCGGCGGACCGCGCGGCGCATCGTGCGCGAGGTCGCGGGGGAGCCGGGCACCCATGTCGAACTCGCGCAGCCGCACCTCGACGGCACGGTCACGACCGTCGTCCTGGCCCCGCGATCGGCGCTCGTCGCGCCGGACGCGTTCGGCGCGTTCCTCGGATTCCCGCCGCCGCCGACCCCCGAGCCGCCCTACACGCTGCGCCTCGGCGAGCTCACGACGGAGGATTCGCTGCAGACGCCGCGCGGCGGACGGTGGTCGCGCGAGGGGAACGCGCTGCATGGGGACTGGCTCCTCCCCGCCGCCGGCGGTCTGCGGCGCCGCGTGCACGGCACGGTCGAGCTGCGGAGCTTCGACGCCCTGATCGCGCGCGGCGCGCTGCTCGTGCTCATCGACCTCGCGGTGCTCGGCGCCATCTGGTTGCTGATCGTCTCCGCCGACGGCGCCCTCTGGCGCTGGTGGCGGATGCGGCGTCGCGACGTCCTGCACAGCTTCCGCGTGCGGCTGTCGTTCGCGCTCTTCGCCGCCTTCGTCGTCCCGTCCGGCCTCTTCGGCTTCTGGTCCTTCCAGCGGGTGCAGGCCGATGATCGCGAGTCGCGCGACCTCCTCGTGCGCGAGACGCTCCGCGGCGTCGCCACGACCGACTCGGTGCTGCTGGCGCAGGCCGCGGCCCGCTTCGACACGCCGCTGTTCCTCTACGCGGACGGGCTGCTGGTCGGGACGAGCGATCCGCTCCTCGATGCGCTCGCCCCGGTGGGCCGGCTGCTGCCGCCGGGAGTGGCGCGCACCCTCGCCGAAGGCGAGGCGCCGACGGCTGGTCGCGAGGAGCTCCTCGGCCCCGCGACCGTACGGCTCGGCTATCGTGCGGTGATCGACTCCGCCGGTGTCCAGTGGGTGCTGGCCGCGCCCGCGCGCCTCGACGAGCGCGGGCTCGACCGCCGCCGCAACGACCTCGCGGTGTTCGTCCTGTTCGCGCTCGCCCTCGGCGGGATCGCGGCGCTCTGGGCCAGCGGGGCCGGCGCGCGCCAGCTCTCCGAGCCCATCCGGGCGCTGCAGGCGAACGCGCTCGCGCTCGCGCGCGGCGCCACGCCACCATCGCTCGACGCCGACCCGCCCGTGGAGTTCGCGCCGGTGTTCAGTGCGTTCCGGACCATGACGACGGACCTCGCCGAGAGCCGAGCGGCGCTCGAAGCGACCGAGCGCCGCCTCGCCGCGACGCTGCGCAACGTGGCGAGCGGGGTCATCGCGGTGGACGACCGGGGGCGCGTGATGTTCGCCAACCCTCGCGCGGAGTCGATCGTCGGCGCGGCGCTGCCGGCCGGCAGCGAGGTCGGTGCCCAGCTCGGCAAGGTCATCCTCGTCCCGTTCGGGAGTTTCCTGGACTCGGCCGAGGACGATGCCGACTTCGAGGTGGAGCGCCATGGACGGCGCTTGCAGGTGCGGATCGCCCGGCTCGCCGCCGGCGCGCGTCGCGCGGTGCTCACGCTCGACGACGTGACGGAGGTCGCGCGCGCCGAGCGCGTCCTGGCGTGGGGCGAGATGGCGCGGCAGGTGGCGCACGAGATCAAGAATCCGCTCACCCCCATCCGCCTCGGCATGCAGCACCTGCAGCGCGCGCGGCGCGACGGCCGCGTGGACTTCGATCGCGTGCTCGAGGAGAACACGGCGCGCGTGCTCGCCGAGATCGATCGACTCGACGAGATCGCGCGAGCTTTCAGCCGCTACGGGACCGCGCCGGTGGCCGACGCGCCGGCCGAGCCCACGGATGTCGCGCGCGTCGCGCGGGACGTGCTGGACCTCGAGCGCATGGGCGAGACCGCCATCGACTGGGGTGGGGTGGTCCCCGAGGTGCCCGTCATGGCGGCGGGTCGTGACCGGGAACTGCGTGAGGTGCTGCTCAACCTGCTCGAGAACGCGCGCCTGGCGCAGGCCACGCGGATCGCGCTCGGCGTGCGCGCGCTGGAGGAGGGCGGGGCGGAGATCACGGTGCGTGACGATGGCGTCGGGATCGCGCCGAACCTGCTCACGCGTGTCTTCGAACCGCATTTCTCCACGCGCACCAGCGGCAGCGGCCTCGGCCTCGCGGTGAGTCGACGGCTCATCGAGGGCTGGGGCGGCACGATCGACGCCGAGAGTGCGCCCGGCGCGGGGACGACGATCCGCGTGCGGCTGGCCGCCGCGCCAGCGCACCGAGTAACTTCCGGCCGCGATGCACAACCCTGAGCTGACCGGCCCCAACCGTCAGTCGAGCGGCATCCCCGCGCACCTCGACGGCTGGCTGCTCCCCCCGGACTGGCGTTGGGGGAGCGGCGGTGTCTATACGCCGTACCGGCACGCGCAGGAGGTGCGGGACGCGCTGGGGCGCTCGCTCGCCCTGGTCACCGCGCCCGACCCGGCCCATCACGCGTGGCTGTTCCGCGAGGCGCGCGCGCTGGCGCACCGCAGCCACCCGATGGTGCCCACCACGTACCACTTCTGGCAGCAACACGCCGGCAGCCGGCGCGGGCCCGGGTACCTCCGCCGCTGGATCACCGGCGAGACCATCGGCGAGCGGCTCAAGCGCGGGGGCGCCGAGACGGTGCCGTTCGCGCTCCGCATCATCCGTGCGGTCGGTTCGGCGCTCGCCTACCTGCATGACTCGGGCAGCGTGCACGGCGCGATCGCGCCGGACACGACGTACTTCACGCCCACCGGCCGCACATGGATGCTCGGCTGGCAGTGGGCCGTTCCCCGTGACGAGATCCCTCCCGGCGTCGCGCCGGATTCGCGATGGACCCCGCAGCCGCCCGAATGGCACGGCGGATGGCAACCGACGCCGGCGTCCGATCAGTGGCAGCTCGGCGCCATCGCGTTCGCGCTGCTCACGGGCGAGGTCCCGCACGGCAGCACGGTGCCGGAGATCCGCATCGTCCGACCCGATTGCCCCGTGACGGTCGCCGAACTGGTGGACCAGATGCTCGCGACCGCGCCGGCGGACCGCTTCACGAGCATCGCGGGGATGCTGCGACGGATCGAGCGTATCTCCGGCACCACCGCGCTCGCGTTCCCCGGCACCGAACAGGCGAGCGGTGAGCACACGGCATTGAGCGAGGAGGATCGCCTGCGCTGGGCGACCGGCGACGACTACGAGGTGCTCGCCCCGCTGGGCGCGGGTACGTACGGATCGGTCTGGCGGGTGCGCGACCTCTCGCTCGAGCGCGAGGTCGCGCTCAAGATGCTCCATCCCACCGTGGCGAGGAACGCGACCGCCGTCGCCCGCTTCCGCCGCGAGGCGCAGCTCGCCGCGCAGCTCCAGCACCCGGCGATCGTGCCGATCTTCGCGTGGGACTCGAAGGGCGACGTGAACTGGTACATCATGGAGCTCGAGGAGGAGGGTTCGGTCGCCGACCTGGTGAAACGGTCGGGGCCGCTCGGCTTCGCGGAGATCGCGCCGCAAGTGGACGCGGTCCTCGATGGCCTCGCCGTCGCGCACGCGAACGGGATCATCCATCGCGACCTGAAGCCCGAGAACATCCTCATCGACCGTTACCGCCGCTGGCGCATCGCCGACTTCGGGATCGCGCACGCGCTCGGCGCGCGCGCGGCGGGCGCGTCGGGAACGCCCGCCTTCGCTTCGCCGGAGCAGCTGCTCGGGGAGGAGCAGGGCCCAGGCACCGATCTCTTCGCCGTGGGCGGCATCGTCCATTACGCGCTGACGGGCCGGCAGCCGTTCGAGGGCGGTGACGGGCGGGCCATCCTCGCCGCGCAACTCGCGGGCCGGCTCGACCTCGAACCGTTCCCGGAGACGCTGCGCCCGTGGCTCCGGCGCGCGCTCGCGGCCGACGTGCAGGATCGCTTCCACGACGCCGAAGGGATGCGGGCTTCGTGGCGCCACGTGATGAAGCAGCTCGAACGCGCCGAACGGCGCGGCGGTGGCGCCCTCAATCGCGCGATGCGCCGCGTGGCCGCGGCGCTGCGACGCGTGCCGCCGACCTCGGCCAGCTGAGACGGATGTCGCGGCCCCTGCTCTCGATCGGCGGCATGGTCCTGCTGGCGCTCGGCGCGCGGGCGGCCGGCGCGCAGGTGCGACCCGATTCGGCGCAGCACGACTCGACGCGCACCCAGCGGCTGGTGCCGATGCGGATCGAGGTGACCCGTGCTCCGTCCACCGACGACCGGCTGCCGTGGGCGGTCGCGACGCAGGGGCGCCGGGAACTGCGGCGCGGCCAGGCGACGCTCGGGGTGGACGAGGCGCTTGCCAACATCCCGGGGGTCGTCGTCTCCAACCGATACAATTACGCCCTCGACCAGCGACTCTCGATCCGCGGTGCCGGCAGCCGCGCGAACTTCGGTCTCCGCGGCGTGAAGGTGCTGCTCGACGGCGTGCCGCAGTCCCTGCCCGATGGCCAGAGCCAACTGACGAACATCGACCTGGCGGCGATCGGCTCGGTGGAGGTGCTCCGCGGGGCGTCGTCATCGCTGTACGGCAACGGGTCGGGTGGCGTGCTCGCCTTCACCACCGACCTCGCCGCGCCCGACCGCCTCGGGGCGAGCGTTCGCGCGATGTCCGGATCGTTCGGCCTCACGAAGCTCCAGGTGCGCACGAGCGGACGCGCGGGCTCCACCCTCGGTGCCGTCTCGGCATCGCGCACGACGGTCGACGGGTTCCGACAGTACAGCCGCGCGGACCTGCGCCAGCTCACCGGAGCGGTCGATCACGCGCTGAGCGATGGCCTGAAGCTCTCGCTGCGCGCGGGGACAGCGGAGACGCCCACGGCGCTCAACCCCGGCGCGCTGACGCAGGCCGAATACGACGTGCGGCCCGAGTCGGCCGCGTTCAACAACGTGCGGCGCGGCGCGCGGCGCGCCGTCTCGCAGCGGTTCGTGTCGGCGCGCGTGTCGGCGGGCGAGGGCCCCACGACCTGGAGCGCCGCGCTGTACGGACAGCGCCGCTTCGTCGAGAACCCGCTGGCCACGCTCCCGCCGGGCGGCGCGGGAGCGAACGGCGTCGGCGGACTGATCGATCGGCGAGTCACCGGGCTCCGGCTCGACGCCGCACGGTCGTACGAGGGGCCCCGCCGCGCGCGGCTCTCCGTGGCGCTCGATGCGCAGCGCTCGCACGACACGCGCACCAACCGGCAGACGACGAACGGCGTCTCGGACCTCCCGACCGACACCGTGTTCCTCAAGCAAGGCGAGACGGTCACGAGCCTTGGTCCCTCGGCGCAGTTCCAGTTCGATCCCGCCGCGCGCGTGACGGTGAGCCTCGGCGCACGGTGGGACCGGATCGGGTTCGCGGTCGCCGACGAGTTCCTCGGTGACGGGGACGACGACAGCGGGGAGCGCACGATGGTCGCCGCGAGCGGCCACGCCGGGCTCGTCTGGCGGTGGCGCGACGCCCTCGCGCCCTACGCGAACGTCAGCACCGCGTTCGAGACCCCGACGACCACCGAGCTCAACGCGCGGGAGGATGGCGCCGGCGGCTTCAACGGCACGCTCGGGCCGCAGCGCATCCGGTCCATCGAGTTGGGCGCGCGCGGGCGCTTGGGCGCGCGCGTCGGCTATGAACTCGCGCTGTTCGAGTCGAGCGCCTCCGATGCGATCGTCCAGTTCCTCGAGAGCGGCGGGCGCGCGTTCTTCCGGAACGCCGGACGCACGCGCAACCGCGGCCTCGAACTCGGCGTGACCGGTGTGCTCACGCGCTGGCTGACCGCGCGGGGCGCGTTCACCGTCGCGGACTATCGATTCCTCGAGTACGCCGTGCCCTCGGCCACCTTGCCGGCGCCGGCACTCGACACGCTCGACGGCAACCATCTGGCCGGCGTGCCCGATCGCACTTGGCGCGTCGCGCTCCAGGCGGCACGTGGCGGCGTCAGTGTGGATGTCGAGCACTCGTGGCAAGGGAAGGCGTGGGGGAACGACGCCAACACCGTGCCCGTCGCCGCCTGGGGTCAAGGACAGCTCAACGTCCGCGCCTCCTGGAGCGGCCGGTGGCTCGGCCGGCGCGTCGAACCCTTCGTCTCGCTGCAGAATGCGCTCGACGAGCGCTACGTCGGCGCCATCACCCTGAACGGGGCGGGCGGCCGCGTGCTCGAGCCCGCGCCAGGGCGCAACTGGTACGCGGGCATCGAGATCGGCGCGCCGATCCTCCGCTGAGCGCGCGCGGAGGCCTTGCAGGGCGCGATTACTTTTCGGGCATGACCAAGCCACTGCCGTTCGAGGTCCGTGAGTCGCCGCTCGCCGGCAAGGGCGCGTTCTGCACGCGCCCGATCAAGAAGGGCGAACGCATCATCGAGTACGTCGGCGAGCGCATCCCGCACCCCGTCGCCGACGAGCGGTACGACGACGACTCCATGGACGAGCACCACACCTTCCTCTTCACGGTCTCGAGCCGGACGGTGATCGACGCGACCCACGGCGGGAACGAGTCGCGTTTCATCAATCACTCGTGCGAGCCGAACTGCGAGACGGAGATCGAGCGCGGACGGGTCTTCATCTTCGCGCTCCGTGACATCGCGGTGGGCGAGGAGCTCGCCTACGACTACGCCTACGAGCGGAGCGGCGACGAGACGGAGAAGGAGGAGCGGCAGTACAAGTGCCTGTGCGGGTCCCGGTCATGCCGCGGGTCGATCATGGAGCCGGTCGCCGAGTTCGAGAGGCGGCAGCGGGCGGTGGCACGGAAGAAGGCCGAGGCGCGGCGGGCGCGCGCGCAGCGCACGGGTCGGGGCGCGGCGCGGGCGGGCGCGGAGGGCTGATCGTCCTCGGCGCCCCGCGGGCGGTCGGCCGTCGGGGTCGGGCCGCCTACGGCCCGAACACCCGGACCACGCGCGCCCGCACGATGCGGTCGAGCAGCGGGAAGTCCTTCGCGAGATACGCCTCGCCCTCGGCGGCGATCCGCCCCTGGGTCGGGCCGATGTTCGCCGGATTGGCCGGACTCGCGCCCTCGCCGTAGCCCGTGTAGAGCTGGTCGACGACGTCGAGTCCGCGCACCACCTCACCGACCGGGGCGAACGACAGCGCATCGAGCCTCGCGTTGTCGCGCAGGTTCACGAACAGCTGGGCGGTGCGCGTGTTCGCCCCGCCGGCCGCGAAGGTCACGGTGCCGCGGCGATTGCTCTCGCGCACGGTGTCGTCCGGGATCCGCGCGCTCCACTCGCGACGGCGCGCGGTGTCGCCGGGGATGCCCCACTGGACCACGAACCCGCGCAACGCGCGGAAGAACCGCGCGCCATCGTAGTAGCCGCTGGCGACCACGTGTCCCACGCGCACCGCGCCGTTCGGCGACCATGCCTTGCGCAGCATCACGTCGAAGTCGCCCCTGGTCGTCACGAAGCGCACCAGCACGGAGTCCGCCGCGCGGAGCGCCGCCGTGTCGGGCGGGACGGCGAGCTCGGGCGCGACCTGCGGCACGACGGCCGTGACGGGCGTCGACGCGGCGCCGGCGCATGCCGCGACCGTGGTCGTGGCGAGGAGCAGGCACCCGCGGGAGCGCATCCAGCGGATGGCGGCGCGCGTCCGGCGCGAGATGGTCACAGGATGTCCCCCCGGTACTGGAGCCGGAGCACGCGCTTGCGTTCCACGGCGCCGTTGCGATAGTCGAACGGGACCGAGATGCGCTGCGGTCCCTCGATGGTGCCGTCGAGCATCCGCACGCCCCTCACGTCGCTCGACGAGTCGGCGACGAAACGGATGGAGGTGCCGGTGACCTCGTAGCGGCCGGTCACGGTCATCGACTGGATCGGCGCGGCGCGATCGCGCGAGCCAGCCGTCGCGAGCGATCGCTTGAACCGCACCGCCGCGCGGAACCGGTTGCCCGAGCGGAGCGAGAGCACGAGGCGCTCGAACTCGACGACATAGGTCGTCCCATCGTCGTCGGTCACGCGGTCCGAGAGCGGCAGCTCGGACTGGTCGATCCGCATCGCCAGATAGGAGCCCACCTGCTGCGCGCGCGCGGCCGGCGCGGCGAGCGTGGCGCTGAGCAGGACGAGAGCGAGTCGATGCATGGCTCGAAGCTATGGTGGGTGCGGCGATGGTGGAAGCGACGATGCGATGCCACGAGGCGATGCCACGATGCGATGCCAGGATGTGAGGCGCGGCGGATCGCTGGCGGTCCCCGGCGTGCTACCCCGCATCGTCGCGCATGCTCTCCGCCATCCGCTCGGCCGCCGTCCTCGGCATCGAGGCGTTCGCCGTCACCGTCGAGGTCGACGCAGCGCCCGGACTCCCCGGCTGGACCATGGTCGGCCTGCCCTCCGGATCCGTGAAGGAAGCACGGGAGCGCGTCGGGGCCGCGCTGGTGAACGCCGGGTTCACCTTGCCGCCGCGGCGATGGACGGTGAACCTCTCGCCCGCTGACATCCGGAAGGAGGGCACCGCGTTCGACCTTCCGGTCGCCATCGGCGTGCTCGTCGCGAGCGGCCAGCTCGACGCGGCCGCGGTCGAGGGGCTGCTGTTCGCCGGCGAGCTCGGACTCGACGGCACCGTGCGGCCGATCCGCGGTGCGCTGCCGCTCGCACGCGCGGCCCGGGATGCCGCGGCGCGCGCCCTCGTGCTCCCCGCCTCGAACGCGAACGAGGCGGCGCTCCTGCGCGAGGTGCGGCTCGCACCGTGCCGCACGCTCGCGGAACTCGTCGAGGCGCTCCACGCGGGACGCCTGCCCGACGCGCCGGTCGCGCCGGCACCGCCGAACCTCTCCCGGGAGTGTGACTTCGCCGAGGTGGTCGGACAGCGGATCGCCAAACGCGCGCTCGAGCTCGCGGCCGCCGGGGCGCACAACGCCTTCCTCGTCGGGCCGCCGGGCGCGGGCAAGACGATGTTGGCGCGCCGGCTCACGTCGATCCTCCCGCCGCTCGACGACGACGCGCTCCTCGAGGTCGTCGCGATCCATTCGGTGGGCGGGATCCTCCCGGCCGGAGCCGCGCCCGTGCGGACACCGCCGTTCCGCGCGCCGCATCACACGATCTCGCTCGCCGGGCTCATCGGCGGCGGGCCCGGGCCGCGACCGGGCGAGGTGAGCCTCGCGCACCGCGGCGTGCTCTTCCTCGACGAGATGCTCGAACTGCCGCGCTATGTGCTCGACGCGATGCGCCAGCCGCTCGAGGATGCCCGCGTGACGATCGCCCGCGCCGCGCACGCCGTGTCCTTCCCGGCGCGATTCCTCCTCGTCGGCGCGGCGAACCCGTGTCCGTGCGGCTACGAGGGCGACGCGTCCGGCCGCTGTCGCTGCTCGGCGGCCGATATCGCCCGCTATCGCGGCCGTCTCTCCGGACCGCTCGCCGACCGGATCGACCTCCACGTGCAGGTGGGTCCCGTCGCGCTCACGGAGCTCGGGGCCGCGAGTCGCGAGGAGTCCTCCGCGACCATCCAGGACCGCGTGTCGGCGGCGCGGGAGCGGCAGCGCCTGCGCTACCGCGTGCTCCCGGGCGTCCGCACCAACGCCGAGGCGCCCGGTCGCTGGCTGCAGGCGCATGGTGCGCTCACCGACGAGGCGCGGTATCTCCTCGCGACGGCCGCCGAGAAGCTCTCCCTCTCGGCGCGCGCCTACCATCGCACCCTGCGGGTCGCGCGCACCGTGGCGGACCTCGCCGGCGAGGATCGCGTGGAACCCGGCGCGATCGCCGAGGCGCTCATGTTCCGGCCGGCGGTCGACGCGGCCTGACGCCTGTGGATCGGGGTAATAGCTTTCACGCGATGCTGACCCCACCTCCCGCGCCCGGTCCTGACGCGCTCGCCAAGGAATCTCAGCTCGTCCGGTGGTTCCGCGATCACGGCTCGGCGCTCATCGGGTTCTCTGGTGGCGTCGATTCGGCCTATCTCGCCTGTGTGGCGCGGGACGCGCTCGGCGACGCTCGCGTGCTTGCCGTCATCGGGCGGAGTGCGTCGTATCCGGAGGCGCAGTGGACGCGGGCCCGCGACGTCGCCGACCGGTTCGGCATCCCCGTGCTCGAAGTGGACACGGATGAACTGAACGATCCGCGGTACGCAGCCAATCCGACCGACCGCTGCTACTTCTGCAAGAACGAGCTCTGGGGTCGGCTCACGCCGATCGCCGAGGCGCGCGGGATGGCGGTGGTGGTGGATGGCACCAACGCCGACGATCTGTCCGATCATCGGCCGGGTGCGAAGGCGGCGCGGGAGCGGGGAGTCGCATCGCCGCTCGCGGAACTCGGGTTCACCAAGGAGGAGATCCGTGCGCTCTCGTCCGCGCGCGGGATCCCGACCTGGGACCAGCCTTCCTCGCCTTGCCTGAGCTCGCGGCTCCCGTACGGCACCGCGGTCACGCCCTTGCGACTGCTCCGCGTGGAGCGCGCCGAAGCGGCGCTGCGGGCGCTCGGCATCGCGGGCGACCTCCGTGTCCGCTACTTCGGTGATCTCGCGAAGGTGGAGCTCGATCGCGCCCTCGTGCCGACGTGGAGTGTTGGAGCTCCGCGCGCACGCCTCGACGAGGCGGTGCGATCGGCCGGATTCGCGGAGGTGGAGGTCGATCCGCGCGGGTTCCGCTCCGGGGGACTCAACGTGCTGGCCGGGGTCACCCCGGAGGGAGCCTGATGTTCAAGCTCATCTGGAAGACCGGCTGCCTGCTGGTGCTGCTCGCGCTCGGCGCCGCGGCCTGGTACTTCCGCGGCTACTGGATCCCGAAGGCGAAGCAGGCGGTCGCGGTCGAGGCGCCGGCCGACACCGCCGGCTGGCGGGCGATCACGCCTGCCGGAGGCGATCGGGCGAAGGAACGGATCGCGACACTCGCTCGCCGCGGGGGGCCGGCGTACGTCACGCTCACCGCGGCGGAGTTCGCGGCGTACGTGCTGGGCAGTGCGCTCTCCGAGATCGCGCGACAGGACACCACGACGCAGGCGGTCGTCGAGAACGGGAAGCTCTACATCCGGACGCGGATCCGGCTCGCCGACATCGGCGGGAAGGGAGCCCTCGGTCCGCTCGCGCGGCTGTTCAACGACACCGAGCCGCTCCTCGTGGGTGGCACGCTGGCCGCGGTCCGGCCGGGACTCGCGCAGTTCCGTCTGAAGGAGGTCGCGGTGCGCGGCATCGAGGTGCCGCGGTCCGCCGTCGGCGCGCTGGTGCGGCGATGGAGTCCCGGGACGCGCCCCGACTCGCTCTCGACCGACGGCCTGCCGGTCGCGCTCCCCGCTGACGTCGTCGACCTGCGCCTCCAGAACGGCAAGGTCACGCTCTACAAGAAGACCGAATGAGCCGCCGAGTCCTGATCGTCGACGACGAACCGGGGATCCGCGGCGCGCTGTCGCAGCTCCTCGAGTACGAGGGCTACGATGTGAAGGCCGTCGCGAGTGGCAAGGAGGGCCTCGCCGCGTACGAGACGTTCCGGCCGCAGCTCACCTTCCTCGACGTGAAGATGGCGGGGATCGACGGCCTCGAGACGCTCAAGCGGCTCCGGGCGCACGATCCCGCGGCGGTCGTGGTCATGATCTCCGGCCACGCGAGCATCCAGGATGCGGTCGCCGCGACGAACCTCGGCGCGTACGACATCCTCGAGAAGCCGCTCGACACCGACCGCATCCTCGTCACGCTCCGCAACGCCATCGGGCACCTCGACCTCCGCGAGGAGAACGAGCGACTCCGCGCGAAGGTCGAGCAGCATGGTGAGATCGTCGGACGCTCCGCGGCCATCCGGTCGCTCGTCGACCAGATCGGCCGCGTGGCGGGCACCGGGGCGCGCGTGCTCATCACGGGCGAGAACGGCACGGGCAAGGAGCTCGTGGCGCGCGCACTGCACGCGCAGTCGCCGCGGGCGAAGGGGCCGTTCATCGAGGTCAACTGCGCGGCGATCCCCAGCGAGCTCATCGAGAGCGAGCTGTTCGGCCATATGAAGGGCTCGTTCACCGGCGCGATCGCCGACCGGGCCGGCAAGTTCGAGCAGGCGGACGGCGGCACGCTGTTCCTCGACGAGATCGGCGACATGTCGCCGAGCGCACAGGCGAAGGTGCTGCGCGCGCTTCAGGAAGGGGAGGTGACGCGCATCGGCGGGAGCCGGACGCGGAAGGTCGACGTGCGCGTGCTCGCCGCGACGAACAAGCGGCTCGAGGACGAGATCCGGGAGAACCGCTTCCGCGAGGACCTGTACTATCGGCTGAACGTCGTGCCGATCACCGTCCCCGCGCTGCGGGAGCGGCGGGAGGACATCCCGATGCTCGTGCAGCACTTCGTGACGCGGCTCGCCGCGGAGGGGCAGGTCCCGTCGAAACAGGTCGAGCCCGCCGCCGTAGAGCGTCTCGCGGCGCACGACTGGCCCGGCAACGTGCGCGAGCTGCGGAACACGGTGGAGCGGCTGCTCATCCTCGCGCGCGGGCCGAGAGTCACCGCCGCCGATGTCGAACGGCTGGTCGGCGTCCGTGCCGGCGAGCCGCAGGGCATGCTGGCCGGGCTCGAGCAGTACGAGACCTGGGAGCAGTTCAAGCTCGCTGCCGAGCGCGCCTTCCTGCAGGTGAAGCTGCGGCAGTTCGACTGGAACGTGGCGGAGACGGCGCGCGCGCTCGACATGCCGCGATCCAACCTCTACAAGAAGATCGAGCGCCACGGCCTGGCGCGGGAGCAGACGTGAGCGACAAGAACTGGGACGAGGAGCTCAAGAAGATCGACCGCCAGATGGAGCGCGTGAGCGACGAGGCGATGTTCCCGAGCAAGGGTGCCCCGACGCCGGCGGCCAAGGCGCAGGCGGTCGGGATGCAGGCCACGACGTCCACGTTCGGGGTCTTCGCCCGCCTCTCGCTCGCCGTCGCGCTCGGGGTGGGCATGGTCTTCTGGCCGTACGCGGCGCGCTGCGGCCTCGGCCTCGCCGGGTATCTCGCGGCGGTGCTCGCGCTGGTGGTCGCGGGCACCTGGTCCAGCATCTGGACCTGGCGCCATCGCGCCGCGAAGGCGCACACGCTCTCCCTGCTGCTCGTGCTGTGGGGACTCGTGCTCGGCGCGATCGACGTGCTGCCGCGGACCGGGTACGCGATCCCGACGGCCGCACACCCGGCCGGCTGGGCGTGCACGGAGTGACGCGGTCCACCCCACCGATCCGCGCCCGATGACCCGCTATCTTCCAAGGCTATGACCACCTTCCAGAACTTCATCGCCGGCGAGTGGGTCGCCCCCGCCGGCGGCAACTACTTCGAGAACAGCAACCCCGCGAACACGTCCGACGTGATCGGCCGCTTCCCGAGGTCCGGTGCGGCCGACGTCGCGCGGGCGGTGGAGAGCGCGAAGCGTGGGTTCGAGCGGTGGAAGCGCACCCCAGCCCCGGCGCGCGGCGATGTGCTGCGGCGCGTCGGCGAACTCCTCTCGGCACGCAAGGAAGAGCTCGCCGACCTCATGACGCGCGAGATGGGCAAGCCGCTCGCCGAGACGCGCGGTGACGTGCAGGAGGGCATCGACACCGCCTTCTATGCCGCGGTCGAGGGACGCCGCCTCTTCGGCCACACGGTGCCCAGCGAGTTGCGCTCCAAGTGGGCGATGAGCTTCCGGCGGCC
Organism: uncultured Gemmatimonas sp.; assembly: GCA_964464585.1. Lineage (GTDB taxonomy): Bacteria > Gemmatimonadota > Gemmatimonadetes > Gemmatimonadales > Gemmatimonadaceae > Pseudogemmatithrix. Next base: position 104,240 of record CAYXGS010000006.1, read on the forward strand.
GATCGGCGTCGCCGGCATCATCACGCCCTTCAACTTCCCGCTCGCGATCCCCACGTGGAAGATGTTCCCGGCGCTCGTCTGCGGGAACGCGTGCATCTTCAAGCCTGCCGAGGACGTCCCGCACACCGGCCACGTGCTCGTCGAGATCCTCCTCGAGGCCGGGCTCCCGCCCGAGGTGATCCAGCTCGTCCACGGCGACGGCGAGGTGGGCAAGGCGATCGTCGATCACCCCGAGATCCCGCTGCTCTCGTTCACCGGCTCCACCGAGACGGGCAGCAAGGTGGGCGAGACCTCCGGTCGCATGCACAAGCGCCTGTCGCTCGAGATGGGCGGCAAGAACGCGCAGATCGTGCTCGACGATGCGAAGCTCGACCTCGCGCTGGACGGCGTGCTCTGGGGGGCCTTCGGCACGACCGGGCAGCGTTGCACCGCGACCAGCCGGTTGATCCTGCAGGACGGCATCCACGACGCGTTCGTCGCCAAGCTGAAGGAACGCGCGAGTCAGCTCAAGCTCGGCGACGGCCGGAAGGCGGGCACGGATGTGGGCCCGGTGATCCACGCGGAGTCGATCGCGAAGATCGAGCGCTACGTGGAGATCGGCCTGAGTGAAGGCGCCGAGCTCACGCTCGGCGGGCAGCGCGCGCACGGGACCGGGCTCGAGAAGGGGTTCTTCTTCCAGCCGACGATCTTCACGAACGTGAAGGCCGGGTCCCGCCTCGAGCAGGAGGAGATCTTCGGCCCGGTGCTGAGCGTGATCCGGGTGAAGGACGCCGACGAGGCGTTCCGCGTGAACAACGGCGTGAAGTACGGCCTCTCGTCGAGCGTGTACACGCAGGACGTGAACCTCGCGTTCCGCGCCCTGAACGAGCTCGACAACGGCATCACGTACATCAACGCCCCGACGATCGGCGCCGAGGCGCACCTGCCGTTCGGCGGCGTGAAGCAGACCGGCAACGGCCACCGCGAGGGCGGGTGGGAGGTCTACGAGTTCTACTCGGAGACGAAGGTGGGGTATCTGGACTACAGCGGGAGTCTGCAGCGGGCGCAGATCGATAACTACTGACGAGCAGTCGGCGGATGGCAGAGGGGGGCGGCCCCGGGCGGACTGCCCGGGCCGCCCCTCTCGCGCATCCCGCATCCCTCATCCCTTATCCCCCTCCCTGCATCCCGCACCGCGCCGCCCCACTCCCCGTCTTCGGTCTCACGGTGTATATCCCGGGAGCATGACCGGCCCCGACGACGCAGTCCCTCCTGCCGACACGGTCCCGCGCCCCAGCCGGGCGCGGCGCTGGGCACGTCATGCATGGGAGTGGGCGAGGTCCGTCGCCCTCGCGCTCGTCATCTTCGTCGTCGCGCGGTCCTTCCTGTTCGAGATGTTCAAGATCCCGAGCGGCTCGATGGAGGGCACGCTGCTCGTCGGCGACTTCCTCATCGTCAACAAACTGCTCTACGGGGCCGAGGTCCCGCTGCTCAACGAGCGACTGCCGGCCGTGCGTGAGCCGGCGGTCGGCGACGTCGTCGTCTTCCAGTGGCCCGAGGACCCCACGAAGAACTTCGTGAAGCGTCTCGTCGGCCTCCCGGCCGACACGCTGGAGATGCGGCAGGGCATCCTGTACCGCAACGGCGTCGCCCAGCGCGAGCAGTACGCCACCCATCGCGACCTCCAGTTCGACCCCGCCACCGAGGACTTCCGCTGGCAGCGCGACTTCGTCGCACCCGGGGTCGAGGTGCGGCGATACCATCCGAGCCGCAACAATTGGGGACCACTGGTCGTGCCGCTCCGGCATTACTTCATGCTCGGTGACAACCGGGACAACTCGCTCGACAGTCGGTACTGGGGATTCGTGCCCGACACGCTCGTGCGGGGCAGCCCGGTGATGGTCTACTACTCCTACTCGCCGGACAGCGCGCAGGCCTTCGACTGGGTCACGCGCATCCGATGGAAACGGCTTGGTGAACTGATCCACTGACGGACCGATTGCCGCGGGACGGGGGTGCTTCCCCCGCCTCGCACCGCACTGCACATTCCCGGCGACGGTCCACCCCCACGGGCCAACGGAGCATGCGCGTGAGACGGACGAACGGCGCGCCGCACAAGCGGCACCTGCAGGACGAAGGGTCGCTCGACCTGTACCTGCGTGACATCAGCGTCTTCCCGCTGATCTCGCGCGAGGAGGAGGTGCGCCTCGCCCAGCGCATTCGCGCCGACGACCAGGAGGCGCTCGACACCCTCGTGCGCTCGAACCTCCGCTTCGTCGTCTCGGTCGCCAAGAAGTACCAGAACCAGGGCGTCTCGCTCTCCGACCTGATCAACGAGGGCAACCTCGGGCTCATCCGCGCCGCCCACAAGTTCGACGAGACGAAGGGGATCAAGTTCATCTCCTACGCCGTCTGGTGGATCCGCCAGGCGATCCTCCAGGCCCTCGCCGAGCAGAGCCGCATCGTGCGCGTGCCGCTCAATCGCGCCGGGGCGCTGCACCGCATCGGGAAGCGCGCGAACGCCCTGCTCCAGGAGCTCGGCCGCGAGGCGACCCATGCGGAGATCGCCGACGGCATGGAGATCACGGAGGAGGAGGTCGCCAAGACGATGGCGATCTCGCAGACCCACGTCTCGCTCGACGCGCCGATGTCACCGGGTGAGGACAACCGGCTCCTCGACTACCTCCCCGACACGCAGAGCGCGACGCCCGACCAGGAGACGGAGGACAAGGCGCTCACGGAGTCGGTCCATGAGGCGCTGGCGGGCCTGAAGGAACGCGAGTCCAAGATCCTCCGGCTCTACTTCGGTCTGGATGGGTCCGACCCGATGACGCTGGAACAGATCGGCGCGGTGCTCAACATCACGCGCGAACGGGTGAGGCAGATCAAGGAGAAGGCGCTGTCGCGCCTGCGGCACGTGAGCCGGGCGCGAGCGCTGGAGTCGTATCTGGGCTGACGCGCGACGGCAGACGGCAGACGGCGGACGGCAAGGACGCCAGTGCGGGGGTGGGGCTCGCGGAGTCCCGCCCCCGCGCCGCGCCGCAGGGCGGATTTCCACCGCGGATGCGGGTATCTTTCGTCCTCCCCCTTCAGCCTTCGCCCGCCGCATGGCCAAAGACGCCTCCTTCGACATCACGACCTCCGTTGACCTGCAGGAAGTCGACAACGCCGTCAACCAGGCGTCCAAGGAGATCGCGCAGCGCTACGACTTCAAGGACGCCAAGCTGGCGACGGTCGAGCTGAAGCGCGCCGAGGGGCTCATCACGCTCTCGTCCGACACCGACATGCGCCTCCGTGCCATGTGGGACATCCTGCAGGGCAAGCTCATCAAGCGCGGCGTCCCGGTGAAGAACCTCGACGCCGGCGAGCCCACGCCCGGCGGCGGCGACACGTGGCATCGCGACATCAAGCTGAAGCAGGCCCTCGACGGTGAGACGTGCAAGAAGGTCGTCGCGGCGATCAAGGCGCAGAAGTTCAAGAAGGTCCAGGCCTCCATCCAGGCCGACACCGTGCGCGTCGTCAGCCCCAGCCGCGACGAACTCCAGACCGTGATGACCTTCCTCCGCGGCGAGGACTTCGACGTCCAGTTGTCCTTCGGCAACTATCGGTGAAGTTCCGCGTCGTCACCCTCGGCTGCGACAAGAACACCGTCGACTCGGAGCGCTACCTCGCGCAGCTGGTCGACCATGGCGCCGTGCAGGTCGAGGACTCGGCGGAGGCCGAACTGATCATCGTGAACACCTGCGGATTCATCGATGCGGCCAAGGCCGAGTCGATCGATGCCATCGTGCAGGCGGGACGCATGAAGGAGCAGGGGAGCGCCACCGCGGTCGTCGCCGTCGGCTGCATGGTCGAGCGCCACAAGCAGGAGCTCGTGGACGCGCTCCCCGGGGTCGACCTCTTCCTCGGCGCCTCCGAAGGCGACCGCCTCATCCCCCTGCTGCACGAGCGCGGCCTGATCGGCGATCCGGTCACCCAGCACCCCGGTGTGCGGCTGTACGCCGGGGACACCCCGTTCGTCCGTTACCTCAAGGTCAGCGAGGGGTGCGACCACGGCTGCGCCTTCTGCGCCATCCCGCTCATGCGGGGGAAGCACCGCTCGTTCGCGCTGGACGAGATCGTCCGCGAGGCGCAGCTGCTGGAGCTCCAGGGCGCGCGCGAGGTGAGCCTGGTCGCCCAGGACCTCGCCCACTGGGGGCGCGACCTGCGCGAGCGCGGCGAGCGCCTTCCCGAGCTCCTCGAGGCGCTCCTCCGCGAGACCTCGATCCCGTGGATCCGCAACATGTATCTCTACTCGGCCGGCATCACGCCGCGCCTGCTCGAGGTCATCGCCGGATCACCGCGCATCACGCGGTATCTCGACATGCCCATCCAGCACGCGAGCGACGCGGTGCTCGAGCGGATGCGGCGTCCCGAACGGCAGCGGTCGATCCGCGAGAAGGTCGGTCGTTTCCGCGACGCCGTGCCCGGGGTCGCCATCCGCACCACGTGCATCGTCGGGTTCCCCGGCGAGACCGAGGCCGACTTCGCCCAGCTGCTCTCGTTCCTCCGCGAGACGGAGTTCGAACGCGTGGGGGTGTTCACCTACTCGCCGCAGGAGGGGACTCGCGGGGCGGCCATGGTGGATGATGTGCCCGAGGTCGTGAAGCGCGAGCGGCTGGAGCAGGTGCAGGAACTCCAGCGTCACATCACGGCCGAACGCTACGAGGCGCGCGTGGGGCAGGTGGCTCCCGCGCTCGTGCTCGAACGGGGCACCCGCGGCGGGCCGGCCATGGCGCGTCTCCCGTGGCAGGCGGACGACATCGATGGCGTCACGCGCGTCCGCACCGACGCGGCACCCGGAAGCCTCATCGAGGTCGAGGTCACGGCGGTGGTCGACGACTATGACTTCGAAGCCCGCGCCCTCGGCGTCATCTCCGAGCCACCGACCGCGGTCCCGCTGGAACGGTCCGGCCGGTCGCTCCCGATGATGGGCGCGTCGATGGGGAGCTTCGGTCGGTGAGGCTGCCCGGGCGGCCTGCCGCGACGTTCGCGCTGGCCCTCCTCCTCGCCCTCCCCACAGTCGGCATCGGCGGCTGCTTCTCGCGGACGCTGCCTTCCGAGGAGGGTGGGACGCCCTTCCCGCGCCCCCCCGGACCGCCCGGCGGCGCTGCCGCTGACACCGTCCCGCCGGTCGAGCCGATCCCGACCGACGCGGCGCCGCGAAGCCCGTCGGCGGGGATCGGCCCGCTGGTGCGGGTCGGGCTCCGCGTGGCGCGCGACACCGCCGCGCTCGACGCGACCGGGCCGTGGCGGCTCCTCGACGCGCAGGGTGGCGTCCTCGTGCGCGCGCGCGCCGGCGAGCGCTGGCGCATCGAGCGGCGCGGTGGGCAGCTCCGTGCCGCCCGCGGCGACGGGATCGCCACCGGCTGGCAGGGCGCGGCGATCGTCCAGTTCGCCGACGACGCGGGCGACGTCCGCGTCGCGGGACGCGAATACCGAGGGGCGGTCGCGTGGGTCGCGACCGACTCCGGCGTGCTCGCCGTGAACCACGTCCCGCTCGAGGACTATCTCAGGGGCGTCGTCCCGCTCGAGATCGGCGAGCGGTCGCCGGGAGAACGGGCCGCGGTGCAGGCGCAGGCCATCGCGGCGCGGTCCTACACCGTGACGCGTCTCCTGCAGGCTCGGAACGGCGGTGGCCGGAGTCCCGATTTCGAGCTCGTCGCCTCGGTCGGCGACCAGGTGTACGGTGGCCGCTCCGCCGAACGGCCGCTCACCGACGAGGCCGTGGCCGCGACGAGCGGGCTGGTCCTGCGGATCGGCACGCGGGTGGTGAATGCGCCGTTCTACTCGACCTGCGGGGGAGAGACCGCGGCGGCGGAGGAGGTCTGGCGGACGGCGGGCGAATCGCACCTGCGCCGCGTGAGCGACCGGATCCCGGGCACCGAGCGCTTCTACTGCGACATCGCCCCGCGTTTCGCCTGGACGCGGGCGTGGACGTCGGCGGAACTGGACGCGGTGGTGCGGCGCTACCTCGCGGGGTACGTGTCGGTGGGCGCGGGGGGGCCGGGGAAGGTCACCGACCTCGTCGTCGAGGATCGCACGCCGAGCGGGCGCGTGGGCACGCTCATCATCCGGACCGATCGCGGGAGCTATCGGGTGCGCGGGAACGATTCGCGCTCCGTCCTGCGCTCGAACGGTGGCGAGCTGTTGAACAGCTCCTATTTTTCCGTGACGACCGAGCGCAACGACGGGCGCCTGGTCCGGGCGGTGATCCGGGGCAACGGGTACGGGCATGGCGTGGGCATGTGCCAATGGGGCGCGATCGGTCGCGCGCGCGCCGGGCAGGACGTCCGCTCCATCCTGCGCACTTACTATCCCGGCACCACCGTCGGTCCGGTCCCCCCCGGACAACTCTCACCGTAGCTCCGGAAGACCATCGCGTGCCTGCCACTCCCACTTCGCCGCTCCGTGTCGGCGTCCTCGGCCTCGGGGCGATCGCCCAAACGGCACACCTGCCGGTGCTGAGCAAGATGCGCGGGGCGCAGCTCGCGGCACTCTGCGACAATGACGGCGCGAAGGCGCGGTCGCTCGCGCAGCGCTTCGGCGTGCGCGACTTCTGCACCGACGTCGAGGAACTGCTCGAGATCCCGGACCTCGACGCGGTGGTGATCACGACGCCGAACCACCTGCACGAGGTCCATGTCCTCTCGGCGCTCCGGGCGAAGAAGCACGTCATGTGCGAGCGGCCGCTCGGCATCGGCGCGCGCGCGGTGGAGCGGATCATCGCCGCGGCCGAGAAGGCGAAGAAGGTGGTGATGGTGGCCAACAACCATCGGTTCCGCCTCGATGCGCAGGCGCTCGATGGCTTCGTGCGCAGCGGGGAGCTCGGCAAGGTCCGGTCGGTGCGCGCCGGCGCGTATCGCCGCCGGGTGCAGCAGGCGCCCTGGCGGCTGCGCCGCGCCGAGGCGGGGGGCGGCGCGTTCCTCGAACTCGGCCTTCCGTTGCTCGACCTCGCCGGCTGGCTCCTCGACTTCCCGCGCGTCGAACGCGTGAGCGCGACCATGGAGCGCGCCCGCGGCGCCAACTCGGTCGAGGAATCGGCGATCGTCTTCATCGAGTGTCAGGGCGGATTCACCGTCACGATCGACGTCCACGCGAACTACATCGGCGAGGACCAGCGCTGGTGGTTCGAGCTCATCGGCTCGGCCGGTTCGGCTCGGCTCAATCCCCTGCGACTCAACAAGGAGATCCACGGGACGCCGGTCGACGTGTCGCCCACGGGCGCGCAGACCAAGGAGACGGCGTTCATCCAGAGCTACCGCTCGGAGCTCGCGCACTTCGTCGCGGTGGCCCGCGAGGAAGCCGTGTACGAGCCGCCGCGCGACCAGATCCGGGTCTACAAGCTCCTCGACATGATCTACAAGGCGGCGGACGACGCGAAAGAGCTGCGCCCGTGAGTCCACGGAGCGGCCGCGGCCCGAGTCCGGGACGCATCCGTCGGGCGATCGCCGTGGCGGTCGGCCTCCTGTTCGCGGTCCCGGCGCTCCACGCGCAACGCACCCCCGACCCGAATCCCTTCCCGTTCGGCGGCGCGTCGCTGCGCGTCTCGGTCCTCACCATCGGGCCGGGCGACGAGGTGTTCGAGCGGTTCGGGCACAACGCGATCCGCATCCGCGACGAGATCACCGGGATGGACCTCGCCTACAACTGGGGGATGTTCTCGTTCGCGGATCCCAACTTCCTCGCACGCTTCCTCAGCGGCGACACCCGATACTGGGTCGAGGCCTTCCCCTCCGCCTGGATGATCGAGACGTACATCGCGCAGGACCGCGAGGTCACCGAGCAGGTGCTCGCGCTCAGCGCCGAGCAGCGGACCGCCCTCGCCGCGCTCGTCGTCCGCAACGCGCAGCCGGCGAACAAGTACTACCGCTACGATTACTATCGCGACAACTGCTCCACCCGCGTGCGCGACGCGATCGACTCGGTGCTCGCGGGGTCGCTCGAGCGCCGCTTCTCCATCATGACCACCGGCTGGACGTACCGGTCCGAGTCGGTCCGGCTCACGACGCCCGACGCCTTCGCGCAGGCGGGGATCGAGCTCGCCCTCGGTCCGCGCGCCGACCGGCCGATGACGGCGTGGCAGGCGATGTTCATCCCCATGCGGCTCCGCGACTACCTGCGCGACGTGACCGTGCCCGGGCCTGACGGTGCGCCCGTGCCGCTCGTGGCCGAGGAGGAGCTCGTGTACAAGGCCAGGCGTCCCGCCGAGCCCGCCGAGCGCCGAGGGCTCACGCTCGGCGCGTGGGGACCGATCCTCGGGGTCTGGATGCTCCTCTTCGCGCCGCTCTCCGTCGCGCGGCGCGCACGGACGCGCATCCCGGCCGCGATCATGGCGGTGCTCTGGTACGGCGTCACCGGCGTGGTCGGCGCGCTCATCCTCGCGATGTGGGTCGGGTCGGCGCATGTGTTCTGGTACACGAACCTGAACCTGCTGCTGGTCTCGCCGGTCGGCCTGGTGGCGATGGTCGCGGTCACGCGGGCGATCCTCCGCGGCGAGGCGACGCGCCTCGCGCGCTGGTCGGTCCTCGCGATCCTCGTGCAGTCGCTGCTCGCCGTGCTGCTCGCCCTCGTCGGGCCGCAGGCGCTCGGCGGCCCGCTCCTGCTCCTGCTCCCCGCGCATCTCGGTCTCATCATCACGTACAGGCTGCACACCAGGCCGCTCCCGTCGGCGACCGTCGCGGCCGCCTGATGCGCGCGCGCGGTCTCGCCGCCGGAGTCGATGTCGGCGGCACGTTCACCGACTGCGCCGCGATCGCGCCCGATGGGACCGTGCGCGCCTCGAAGGTCCTCACCACGCCGGAGGATCAGGGGATCGGGGTGACCGCCGCCCTGCGGGCGCTCGGCGCGGGCGATGGCGCGATCGATCGCATCGTGCACGGGACCACGGTCGTCACGAACCTCCTCCTCGAGCGGAAGGGCGCCCGCGTCGTCCTCTGCGCGACGGCCGGCGCGACCGATCTGCTCGAACTCCGCCGGCAGGACCGCGTGTCCCTCTACGACCTCTCGGCGCACCATCCGGCGCCGCTGGTGCCGGAGGACCGTGTCATCCCCGTGGACGAACGGCGCGAGACCACCGGCGTGACGCGCCCGCTCACGGCGACCGAGACGCGGCGCGTGGTCGAAGCGGCCCTCGCGCTGGAGCCGGAGGTCGTCGTCATCTCGCTGCTCCATGCCTACGCCGATGCGGCAGCGGAGCACGCGCTCGCCGACGCCTTCCGCGCGCGGGCGCCGGGCCTCGCGGTGGTCGTCGCGACCGACGTCCTGCCGGAGATCCGCGAGTACGAACGGACGGCGACGGCGGTCGCGGAGGGCTATGCGCGCCCCGGGGTCCACCGCTATCTCGATCGCCTGGCCGACCGGCTGCGAGACGCGCGCTTCCCGTCGCCAGCCGTGATGACCTCCGGCGGAGGCATGCGCGCGGCGGTCGATGCGGCGCAGCACGCGGCCTCGCTCGCGCTCTCCGGCCCGGCGGGTGGCATCGTCGGCGCCGCGGCGGTGCTCCGCGCCGCTGGCATCGCGGATGCACTCACCATCGACATCGGCGGCACGAGCGCGGACGCCGGCCTCATCCTCGCCGGCGAACCGCTGGTGGAGCCCGGCGGGGCCGTCGCGGGAGTGCCGATCGCGCTGCCGCGCGTGCTCGTGGAGACCGTCTCCGCGGGCGGCGGGAGCATCGCGTGGGTCGACGAGGGCGGGGCGCTCCGTGTGGGACCGCGCAGCGCCGGCGCCCGGCCGGGGCCGGTCGCGTTCGGCCGTGGCGGCACCGAGCCCACCGTCACCGACGCGCAGATCGTCCTCGGTCGCATCGGACACGGCGGCTGGAGCGGCGGCGTCGCGCTCGATGTGAAGGCCGCGCAGGCGGCGATCGCGACGCTCGCGGACCGTCTGGGCGCGAGCGCCGCGCGCACCGCGCAGGCGATCATCGCTGCCGCGGACGCCGAGATGGCGCGGGCGTTGCGGCGAGTGAGCGTCGACCGCGGCGTCGATCCGCGTGAGTGTGCGCTCGTCGCCTTCGGCGGCGGCGGTCCGTTGCACGCCTGCGCGCTTGCCGACGCGCTACGGATGCGCACGGTGCTGGTGCCCCCGTTCGCCGGCGTGCTCAGCGCGGTGGGCCTCGCCCTCGCGCCGGAGCGGCGCGAGGTCGCGCAGAGTCTGCTCCTGCGCGCCGATGCGCTCGATGCGCGCCGGTTCGAGGACGCCTGCGTGTCGCTCGCCGCGCGGACGACGGGCCGCGACCGGCACTGGCTCGTGCGCGCGCGATACGAGGGGCAGGGCTACGAGCTCGAGGTGCGCGCCGGGCCCGGCGACGCCGGTGCGACCATCGCCGCACGGTTCGAGGCCGCGCATCGCGCGCTGTACGGCTTCACGCTCGATCGCGCCGTGGAGTGCGTCTCGCTGCGCCACGTCGCGAGCGATCCCGGGGCGACCGCGGCGTTCGTGCGCGACGCGGGGGCCGCCGCGTACGACGAGGTGCGCGACGTCGATGCCGGCGGCCCCGCCGCGCCGCATCCGCTCGCCGGGCCCCGCGCCGTGACCCTCAACGACGCGACGCTGTGGGTCGCCGAGGGGTGGCGCGCCACGGCGCTCGCGCTCGGCGGCTGGCGCCTCGAGCGGGAGGTCTCGTGAACGACCACACGCTCGATCCGCTGGAGCTCTCGGTCTGGAGTTCGCTCGTCGCGATGATCGCGGAGGAGATGGGCGCGGTGCTCGTGCGCGGCGCGCTCTCGCCGAACATCCGCGAACGCCGTGACGCGTCGTGCGCGCTGTTCGACGCCGAGGGCCGGATGGTCGCGCAGGCCGCCCACATCCCCGTGCACCTCGGGGCGCTGCCGGAGTCGGTGCGCGCGGTCCGCGCCGTAGGCCCGGTCGCGGGCGACGTCTTCCTGCTCAACTCACCGTGGCAGGGCGGTTCGCACCTCCCCGACCTCACCATGATCGAGGCGATCGACGACGGCCGGGGGCGGATCGCGGGCTACGCCGTCGTGCGCGCACATCACGCGGACGTCGGCGGCATGAGCCCCGGGTCCATGCCGCAGGGCGCGACCGAGCTGGTGCAGGAGGGCCTCATCCTGCCGCCGGTGCGGATCGAGCGCGCCGGGCAGCCGCAGGAGGAGATGCTCACGCTCATCCTCGCGAACGTCCGCACACCGCGGGAGCGGCGCGGCGACCTCGCGGCGCAGCGCGCGGCATGCGAGGTCGGCGCGCGAGGCTGGCGCGCGCTGCTCGCGCAGCACGGCGCCGAACGTCTCGCGGCGGTGACCGCCGGGCTGTTGGACTACGCGGAACGACGCGCGAAGACCCGGCTCGTCGCGCTCGAGGGCCGCACCGGCGTCGCCGAGGACGCACTCGAGGGCGACGGCGTGAGCGAAGGCGAGGTGCCGCTGCGGGTCACCCTCACGGTGCGCGAGGGCCGCCTGTTCCTCGACTTCGCCGGCACCTCGCCGATGGTGCGCGGGAACGTCAACTGTCCCATCCAGGTCACGCGCGCGGCGGCGCTCTTCGTGCTGCGGTCGTTGCTGCCCGACGACGTGCCGACCAACGAGGGCATCGCGCGCCCCATCACCATCACCACGCCCGAGGACTGCTGCCTCGCGGCGCGCGCGCCTGCCGCGGTCGCCGCGGGGAACGTCGAGATGAGCCAGCGGATCACGGACCTGCTCTTCGCGGCGTTCGCCGACGCCGGTGTCGACGTGCCGGCGCAGGGGCAGGGCACGATGAACAACATCACGTTCGGCGGCGCCGGCTGGACGTTCTATGAGACGCTGGGTGGCGGGCAGGGTGCCAGCGCCCGCGGGCCCGGACCGGACGCGGTGCACGTCGGCATGAGCAACACGCGCAACACGCCCATCGAGGCGCTCGAGCGGGCCTATCCGATCGTGATCGAGCGCTATGCCATCCGGCGGGGCTCGGGCGGGGCGGGGCGGCATCGCGGCGGCGACGGCGTGGTGCGTGCCTATCGCGTACTCGCACCGTGCACGGTCACGCTGCTCACCGAGCGCCGCGCGCGTGGGCCGCGCGGCGCCGCCGGGGGTGGGGACGGGCTGCCCGGCGAGAACCTGCTCAACGGGGTGCCGCTCCCCGCGAAGTGCCGCCGGGAGCTCACGCCCGGCGACGTGATCGAGCTCCGCACGCCGGGTGGCGGCGGCTGGGGCGCGGTCAGTCCCGGATAGGGCCCGAACTGCGGGGCGACTGCACGGGCGTCTCCTTCGGCGTCGACGCCGAGAGCCGCGAGCTGGCGGACCCGCGCTGCGAGGTGGTCGACCGTCGCTTGGTCCCCTCCGAAGGCGCGACCTTGGCGAACACCTGTGCCTGCACGAACGTGGTGAGCAGGTGCTTGTCGATGTGGCCGTCCTTCGCTTCATAGCCGAGGATGTCGAGCGCGCGCTCGGGCGTCACGGCGCGCTTGTACGGCCGGTCGGTCGCCGTCAGCGCGTCGTAGATGTCGGCGATCGTCATCATCCGCGTCTGCACCGGGATCTCGCTCTCGCCCACGCCGCGCGGATACCCGGTGCCGTCGAGCTTCTCATGGTGTCCGAACGCGATCCGCGGGATCCCGCTCAGCTCGCGCGTCCACGGGATCTGCTCGAGGAAGCGATAGGTGTGGGTGACGTGCGACTCGATCTCGCGCCGTTCGCGCGTGTCGAGGTTCCCCTTGTTGATCATGAGGAACCGCAGCTCGTCCTCGCCGAGGAGCGGCCGCTCCACGCCGTTGAAGTCCACGTAGGTCTGCCGCCCGATCTCCTCGAGTTCCTCGAAGCTGCCCTCGGGGAGGATCGTCGGCTCGTTCGCTCGCACGATCGCGTCGAGCCAGCGAGTCAGCTCGTCGCGCCGCTCGCGGCGGATGAGGTCGAGATGCGCGGCGACGGCGTGGTAGTCCTTCGCCCCGTGGTCGAGCAGGTGCTCGGCCCGCTCGCGCTCGTACTCGAGGTCGGCCTGCTGCAGCAGGGAGTGGAACCGGTGGCGGAGGATCGTGAGGTCCGGGCCGTAGAGCTTCTTCTGCTTCACGAGCACCTGCTCGCGCACGCCGACCTTGCCGAAGTCGTGGAGCAGGCCGGCGTACCGGATCTCGCGGATCTGCTCGCGCGTGAACTTCAGGCCCTGATACGGTCCCTCCCCCGCGTGATCGACCGCTTCGGCGAGGTTGGTCGTCAAGGTCGCCACGCGGAACGAGTGGCCGGAGGTGGTCGGGTCGCGCGCCTCGATCGCCGTCACCGCGGCGGTGACGAATCCCTCGAACAGCCGCTCGATGTCCTCGTACAGGCGGCTATTCTCGATCGCCACCGCGGCCTGCGCGGCGAGCGCGGCCACCAGGTCCGCCGAGCGCTGGTCGAACGGGAGCACCTGCTGCTGCACGACCTCCATCGAGGCCAGCTGCACCGCCCCGTCGCGCTTCCGGTTGATCAGCTGCAGCACGCCGATGATCTCGTCGCGATGCGTCCGCATCGGGAGCACGAGCATCGACTTGGTGCGATAGCCGAACTTCTCGTCGAACGACCGGTTGAGGCGGTAGGGCACGTGCTCGGGGAGCAGGTACACGTCGGCGATCATGAGCGGATCGCCGGTGGAGGCCACGTACCCCGCGAGGCTCGCGTGGTCGAGCGGGATGGTGAACTCGGTGAACGGCAGCTCGGGGAGCGTGAGGTTCTGCGACAGCTTGAACCGCAGCGTCGCCGGGTTCCCTGCCGCGTCGCGCTCCATGAGGTACAGCGAGGCCGCATCGGCGGACGCGAGGCGCAGCGCCTGCGAGACGATCATCTCGAGCAGCGTATCGAGGTCGCGCTCCTCGGAGAGCGCCGCGCCCACCCGCGAGAGCTCGCGCAGGTCGAACGCGCTCTGCTGTTCGAGCCGAGCCGCGCGGTACGCCTCGATGAGACTGCTCGCGTGCCGCATCGCCCCCTGCAGCGCGGCGTTGGCCTGGCCGCGGCTCGCGTCCGCGGGGAGCCAGCTCGTCAGGGCGACCGCCTTCAGCACCTCACCGGGCTCGGCCTCGCCGACATCACCGATCCCGAGGAACGCCACGGCCGCGGCGAGGGCGCCCAGCGCACCGGGGCCGCCCGAACGCTCGGCCAGTTCCCGATCGAGCAGCACCACGGTGGGACGCTCGGGATCGAGCGTGTCCGCCTCGGGCAGCCGGTCCACGCGCCGGACGTCGAGCGCGTTCCCCGCCCCGAGGGCGGGGAACGCGCTGATGGTGCGGCCTGCCGGGGCGAGGACGAGGGGCTGCACGAGGGGGCTGACGCAGGGGCTGAAGAAGGAACCGCCGGGGCCCAACGCGGGTCCCGGCGGTCCAAGGTTACTGCGTGGCGGCCATCGACCGCCAGTCGCCGATCACTGCGTGCCGCCCGTGAGGCGATCACGCGCGACCTTCGCGTCCGTGAACTCCGGGAAGCGCTGGATGGTCTGGTTGAACAGCTGGATGGCCTCCTCCTTCTTGCCGGCATCCTGCGCGCTGATCGCGCGCGAGTACATCATCACGGCCTGGAAGGGCACCTTCTTGCGTTCCTCGGTGCGCGCCTCGGTGGTCTGGCGGACCTCGGCGGTGAGCGCCGGGAGCTTGAGGCCCGAGTTGGCCGCGCCCGCCGTCTTGGTGACGAGGTCCAGGAACTCCTCGGTCTTGCCGGACTGCGTGGTGCTCCACTCGATCACGCCGGTCTCGCTGTCGATCGACTTGAGCGTGAGCACCATCGTGCCGCGGCCGTTCGTGATGAACGTGCCGGTCACCATGTGCTTCGCGCCGAGCAGCTTGCCCAGTCGCGCGGCGGTCGCCTCGTCCACGCGACCGTCGCGCGCGAGGTTCTGTTCGTTGAGCAGGTTCATCAGGTTCGCGCGCTCGACCACGCGGATCCCCGTGTTGTGCGAGAGCTCCACGAGGAGCAGGTCGGCGATGCCCTGCGAGAGCGGCGCGAGTTCCGCGTTGCTCGTCCCGATCGCGCTGTTGGTGAACGGCAGCACGGCCACCGTCGGCCGCGTATCGGCCTGCGCGAACGCGGGCGCGGCGACGAAGGCCATGAGCGTGACGGTCCGGGCGATCTGCTTGAACATCATTCCTCCTAGGAGGGGTCAGAGAGTCAGCGTGAGTCCTTCCGCGGCGGCGACGACCTGGAGTGATCCGCCACGGGCCTGCACCATCGCCCGGCACTCCGCCAGGCACGCATCCAACTGGTCATCGGTCCGGCGCGGCTCGTGATGGAACAGCACCAGCGTTCCCACGCCCGCTTCGAGCGCCAGCTCCACCGCATCCTGGAAGGTGGAGTGCCCCCAGCCCCGGTGATGATCGAACTCCTCCGTGGTGTACGTCGAGTCGTGGATGAGCACCTTCGCCCCGCGCACGAACGCCACCATCCGTTCCCGCCAATCCGGCGTCGACCCGTACCGCGGGTGCGGCGCCAGCTCATTGTCCGACACGTAGACCAGCGCCCCGCCCTTGCCGCCCGCCGCCGAGAAGCGATAGCCCAGCGCCCCACCGGGGTGCTGCACGGCGAATGACGTCACTTCGTACCCCGTCCCCTGGGTGCGGGTGCCTTCGGCGAGGTCCCGGAAATCGATCGAGGCATCGAGCTCCTCGAACGTCACGGGGAACACCACCGGCGACATCTGGTCCCGCACCACCTTGTCCACCGACTTCTCCAGCGACTGCGATCCCCAGATCGTGAAGTGGTTCCCTCGCGCGAAGATCGGCGCGAAGAACGGGATCCCCTGGATGTGGTCCCAGTGCGCGTGCGTCAGGAAGATGTCTCCCTTGATGGGCGCGCCATTGGACCGATGCAGCAGATCCCTTCCGAGCTCGCGGATCCCCGTGCCGGCGTCGAGGATGATGAGCCATCCGTCGTCGGTCCGGATCTCCGTGCAAGGCGTGTTCCCCCCGTACCGCACCGTTTGGGCGCCGGGGGTCGGGATGGACCCACGTGTTCCCCAGAATCGGACACGCAGGCTCATGCATTCCCCCGGTTCACGATGAATGATCGCGTGCGGGAGGCCGGGGTACCAACGAGAGCGGTCACGGCGATGGCGTGATGATGGTCACAATGGCGCACGGCGGGCCTGGCGCTCAGAGCCGCTGCTGCGAGCGCTTCTCGAGCGCTGCGCGGTCGGTGATGCGGATGCGCCGCCGCTCGGTGCTCACCCATCCGGCCTCGACGAACTCGCGCATCGCGCGCGAGACCGTCTCGCGGCTCGCGCCGATCACGTGCGCGATGGTCTGGTGGGTCAGCGGCTTCTCGATGAGCTCGCTCCCGCCCTCGGCCGCCGCGTCGAGGATCATGCGCGCGATGCGCCCGGGCACGTCCAGGAGCACGAGCGACCCGATCTTGTCATCCGCGCGGCGGAGCCGCCGCGAGAGCTCGAGCAGCAGCGCCCACGCCACCGCGGGGTTCTGCTCGACGCGTCGCCGGAAGTCCTCCCGTCGCAGCACCAGGAGCGTCGACTCCTCCATCGCGACGACGTGCGCCGACCGCGGCTGGTCGTCGATGAGCGACAGCTCGCCGAAATGCTCGCCGACGCCGAGGATGCCGAGGATCACCTCCCGGCCATCCTCCGAGACCAGCACGACCTTCACGCGCCCGGCGCGCACCACGAACAGGGAGTCGCCGGGATCGTCCTCGAACAGGATCACGCTGCCCTTCGGATAGCTCTTCTCGCGCGCCATCGCCGAGAAGGCATTCACCTCGGCGGGAGCCAGGGACCGGAAGAGCGGGACGGTCGCGAGGAAGTCGGCAGTCGTGGCGGGCATGGCTCGGTGTGACGGGAGAGGCACTCGTCGGGCGAAGTTAGGGCGCGTTCCGGGGACTGTCAAACGGGCAAGGCGTTGGTCCGTCAGGGGTTGCGAGGTGCGGGGATCCACCCCCCGACGGGCTCCGAGTGATTGACGACTCATGGTCCGGAAAGCACCATTCGCGCTGACCTCCAAACCCCCCGGATGCCATCGGTCTCGTCGCGCCGCGCCATCGCCCTCGCACTCCTTGCGTCGTCCGTCACCATCGCGTGCGGCGATCCCACGGGGCCGCCCGAGCCGCTTGTGGTCACGCTGACCTCCTCCCAGACCTTCGGCCCGGTCTTGATCGCCGGCGGCGAGGAGGCGTCGATCCGGTGCGGCTTCCGCCTCATCGCCACTGCGACCGGGAAGGGGCGGGCCGATTGGCAGGGCGGCGTCTTCCGCTTCTTCGCGGGTGCCGATCGCACGGCCCCGCTCGATACGGTGGTCCTCAGTGAGGACGAGCTGGTCGGTGCGTGGGCGCTGGATTCGGTCTCGGCGGCGCGGGCGGACACCTCCGAGTGGCACTTCACTGCCGGTGTGCCCTTCGCCGTCGAGTTCTCGTTCGCCTACGCACAGCGCGGCGCGACCGCGCCCGACTTCGCGACCGTGCGCAGCGTGTGCGGGCCGACGCCGAGTGCCGCGGCCGGACCGCCGGCCGCCAGCCTCGTGCAGGTGCGCACCTCGGACGCCGAGCTGAATGTCGGCGACACCGTCTTCGTCACGTACGACGCGACATCGGCCAACGGCCTCTGGCAGTCAGGCGTGGCGATCAGCGGTCCGTTCGAGGAGACGCGGTTCCGTCCGGACACCCTGCTCACGACCGCGCGGCACACGATCGCGTTCCGTGTGCCGGCCGGTTCGAGACTGGACCTGCCCGTCAGCGTCCTGCTCATGGCCGATGACATCGCGCTCGAGCGCACGACGGCGCTGCACGCCACGACGATCCGCGTGATCGATCGCGCACCGCCCGTCGCCGGCGGATACACGTCGGGCGGGCGCATCCCCAGCGGGACGGCCTTCAGCTTCCAGGTCTCTGCCAGCGACGACAACGCCATCAGGACGCTCGTCTGGGAACTCGACGGCGAGATCTCGGCCAAGGACTCGATCACGCTCCTGCAGGCCGTCCAGTCGGAGTACCGGGAGATCGTCCTCACCGCCCGGCCGGAGTGGGCGGGGAAACGCGCACGCCTCCGTGTGCGGAGCTATGACGACGCGGGGCAGCGCTCCGCGGAGTGGCTGTCCGCGGACGGCATCTTCCGCTTCCATGAGTCCTTCCCGGCGCAGACCGTGCTCCGCGGCTTCGTGACGTCGCGGGTGCCCGACTTCCACGCGTATTCCCCGACCCGCAGTCGGTTGTATGCGGCATTCTCGGACGCCGGTCTGATCGAGGGGATCGATCTCGTCACGATGTCGCCGTTGTCGCCGATCGGGCTGGCGGGCGCCGGTGCGCTGGGCGTCTCGCCGAGCGGGGATTCCCTATTCGTGGGCACCCGCACGTCGCGGACCATCCGCGTCCTGGGGGCCACCTCCGGCGAGTTGTATACGACGATCCCGCTCTCGTCCATCGACTTCCTCGTGCCGCCCGGGACCAATCCCGCCGCCACGCCGGATTGGATCGTTCCCCTCGCCGGGGGGCGGGTGCTCGTGCATGTGGCCTCCGTGCCCGGCGTCGTCGAGATCGACCTGGGGACGGGACTCCAGCGCTACCGCCCCGAGTTCGAGCCGAGTGCGGCGAACCTCGCGGCATTCGCCTCGACGGCAGGAGACCGCGTCCTCCTGCTTCGCAACGACTGCCAGCGCTGGTATGTCGTCGCGACCGATTCGCTGACACCCTGCCAGTCCGGGCCGACGGTCGATCCGCGCTTCGTGTCGATGCCACTCAGCGGCGCAGGGGCGGGCTTCGGCACGCGCATCGTCGACGGTTCGCTGTCGCAGGTCGGTCCGGCGGATGAGGCCGGGATGTCGATCCCCGACGCCGATGGCGTGCATCACTGGAACGCCGACATGTGGGCCGGTCGCATCTTCAAGCGGCGCTCGGTCGACGGCACGATCGTCAAGTCGACACCGCTCGACGGGCAAGCCTGGCTCCTTCGGTTCCTCGACGGCGGCCGGTACCTGGTCGTGTTGGGGTGGGGAACGGTGACGCGGTTCGACCTTGGCGCGCCCTGAGACGCGTAACCCCTTACAACGCTTGGCGTTGGGGTCGCGGTCGAGCGAACCGAGGAACTTGTCATCCGCCCGCGGATTGATTATGCTTCTCGGCTCGACCAGACCCGCTCCTGAGGCACCCATGAAGCCCGATATCCATCCGACCTACGCCACGGCGACCGTCTCCTGCGCCTGCGGCAACACGTTCCAGACGCGCAGCACGCACGCGGAACTGCACACCGACATCTGCGCCGCTTGCCACCCGTTCTTCACCGGCAAGCAGAAGCTCATCGACACCGCTGGCCGCGTCGAGCGCTTCCGCCAGAAGTACTCCGCGAAGGCGACGACCGCCTGAGCATCCGCGACCGGCTCGCCGACGCGCTCCGGCGCGCCGCCGAGGTCGAGCGCGACCTTCTCGATCCCAAGACGGTCAAGGACGCCAAGCTGATGGCGTCCCTCGGCCGGGAGCATCAGCGGCTGACGCAGGTCGTCGAAGCCGCGAAGGCCCTCGAGAACATGGACACGGAGCTCGCGCAGGTGCGCGAGCTCTTGTCGTTCGAAGACCCCGAGCTGGCGGCGGAGGCGAAGCAGGAGGTCGCGCGGCTCGAATCCGCGATCCCCGCGGCGGAGGCTGCCCTCAAGCCGCTCCTGCTGCCACCGGACCCGCTCCACGACCGCAATGCGATCGTCGAGATCCGCGCCGGCACCGGCGGCGACGAAGCGGCACTCTTCGCTGCGGACCTCTACCGCATGTACACGCGCTACATCGAGCGCCACGGCGGCTGGCGGATCGAGATGATCTCCATGGCCGACGGCACGCTCGGCGGCATCAAGGAGGCGATCTTCAAGGTCTCCGGCCCGAGTGCGTTCGGCGAGCTGCGCTTCGAGTCCGGCGTGCATCGCGTGCAGCGTGTGCCCGCCACCGAGGCGGCCGGCCGGATCCACACCTCGGCCGCGACGGTCGCCGTCCTGCCCGAGGCCGAGGAGATCGACCTCAAGATCGAGGACAAGGACCTCCGCATCGATGTCTTCCGCTCGTCGGGACCCGGCGGGCAGAGCGTGAACACCACCGATTCGGCGGTCCGCATCACGCACATCCCGTCAGGGCTCGTCGTCTCGCAGCAGGACCAGAAGTCGCAGTTGCAGAACAAGATCAAGGCGATGGATGTGCTCCGCTCGCGCCTGCTCGACCTCAAGGTCGCAGAAGCCGAGGCGGAACGGTCGCGCATGCGGAAGAGCCAGGTCTCCACGGGCGACCGGTCGGCGAAGATCCGCACGTACAACTATCCGCAGAGCCGGGTCACCGATCATCGCATCGGGTTCACGACGCACGACCTCGCGGGCGTCATGGACGGCAAGCTCGACGAGCTCATGGACGCGCTGCGCCTGGCCGACATCGAGGAGAAGCTCTCGGGCGACGCGGGCTGATGCGCGCTGCCCCACCGGGAGTCCGATGACCGTCGGCGAGCTCCTCGATGAGCTCGCGGTGCTGCTCGCGGGGCCTGAGGTCCCGCCGGCGCGCGCGGAGGCCCGCGACCTCATCGCGGGGGTGCTCGATCAGCCTCGCTTCTGGCCCTCGGCGCACCGGGAGGACGAGGTCGGCGAACACGAGGAAGGGCTCATCCGCGCCGCGGCCGAGAAGCGCGCGCAGGGGATGCCGATCCAGTACGCCATCGGTCGCGCCGCGTTCCGGCATCTCGACCTGCACGTCGACCCCCGCGTGCTGATCCCGCGACCGGAGACGGAGCTCCTCGTCGATCTCGTGCTCGCGGCCCAGCGCGGCGGGAAGGGTCGCGTGGTGGACGTCGGCACCGGATCGGGTGCCATCGCGCTCGCGCTGGCCGCCGAGGGGGCGTTCGACGAGGTGCACGCCATCGATCTCTCGCCGGACGCGCTCCGGGTCGCGCGTGGCAACCTCGATGCGATCCCGGAGGAGAAGCGCGCGCGCGTGGTGTTCCACGAGGGCTCGCTGCTCAAACCCGTGCGAGGAACCCCCTTCGACACCGTCGTGTCGAACCCTCCGTATATTTCGATGGCTGAACGTGCCGGGTTGCCGGCGCTGGTGCGCGACTGGGAACCGTCGATGGCGCTCTTCTCGGGTGACGGTGGCATGTGGGCCATCCGGGCGCTCGTGCCACAGGCGGCCGACGCGCTCGTGCCCGGAGGCCTGCTGGCGATGGAAGTGGATGCGCGGCGCGCCGATCTCGCGGCGGCTGCGGTGCGGGACGATGGCCGGTTCACGGACATCGAGACGCGACTCGACTTGAGCGGCCGCCCGCGATTCGTGGTGGCCAGACGACAGGAGAAGTGATGCTGAACGACAGGGCGGTGGAACTCGGGCGGCTGATCGGCCAGAGCGCCGAGTACCAGGCGGTGAAGCGGGCGAACGAAGCGCTGAACGACGACAAGGACGTGGTCGTCGCGCTGCAGCGCATGGAGGCCCTCCGGCATCAGGCGCAGCAGATGATCGAGCAGGGGCAGCAGCCCACGCCGGAGATGGAGCAGGAACTCGACCAGCTCCTCACCAAGGTGCAGGGCAGCACCATCTATCAGCGCGTCATCGCGTCGAACGAGAACTTCGACAAGGTGATGATGCAGGTGAATCAGTGGATCCTCGAGGGGATCAAGAAGGGCGCCACCAGCTCCATCATCACCCTCGGCTGATCCTCCGGATGCGCGGCCGGCTGGTGGTGTTCGAGGGCGGCGAGGGAGTGGGGAAGTCGACCCAGCTCCGGCGTCTCGCGGCGCGGCTCGCCGCAGCCGGCGTGCCGCACGGCCTCCACCGCGAGCCCGGTGGCACGCCGGCGGGTGACCGCATCCGCGACCTGCTGCTCCACGCCGACGCGCCGCTCGCGCCGACGACCGAGGCGGCCCTGTTCGTCGCGTCGCGCGCGCAGCTCGTCGCGGAGGTCATCCTCCCGGCGCTCGCCCGGGGCGAGCATGTCCTGCTCGACCGCTTCCTGCTCTCCTCGTACGCGTACCAGTCGGCGGGGCGCGGCATCCCGCTCGACGACGTCCGGGACGCCAACCGGCTCGCCACGGGCGGGCTGATGCCCGACCTGACCGTGCTCCTCGACATGGCACCTGCCGATGGCCTGCGTCGCGTGCGCTCGCGCGGAGCGCCGGACCGCATCGAGCGCGCCGATGACGAGTTCCACCGCCGCGTGGCGAGCGCCTTCGTGCAGTTCGCCGATCCGGCGTGGCAGGCGGTCCATCCGGAATGCGGCCCGATCGTCGCCGTCGACGCGGTGGGCTCCGAGGAGGAGGTGGAGGCGAGGGTCCGGGCGATCCTCGCCTCGCGGCTGCCTGCGCTGCTGCCCGCGGTGCGGGGCGTCGCATGAGGCGCCTGCGCACGGTCGGCTCGATCGCCCTCGTCGCCGCGGCGGCGTGGTCCGGCGTGTGGCTCATCCAGCGGGCCGTGCGCACGGATCGCGCGGCCCAGGACGGGGCGCGGCTCCTCGACGCTGTCATGCTCCGGGTGAGCACGTCGTTCGTCGATTCGGTGGGCGCCGAGCGCATCTGGGAGCTCGCGGCGATGGGCCTGCTCGACGAGCTCGGTGACCCCAACTCGGCCTACCTCACGCCGGACCGGCTCGAGCGGCTCGAGCGCGTGGCGAGCAACTCGTACGTCGGCGTCGGGCTCTTCGTCGATTCGCGGGACGGCTGGGTGGTGGTCACGCAGCCGCGCGCCGGGTCACCGGCCGAGCGCGCGGGGATCCTCACCGGCGACCGCCTGATCGAACTCGACGGCCGCTCCATGCAGGGCTGGACCGTCGACGAGGCGCGGCAGGCGCTGCGCGGGGCGCCCGGGTCGACGGTGCGGCTGACCATCCAGCGCGGGGCGAGCGATGGCGCCCGCCACACCTACGAGCTGGAGCGCGCCGCGATCGTGAACCGATCCGTCGCGCGCGCCACGGTGCTCGAGGGCGGGATCGGGTTCCTGGGCATCTCCACCTTCAGCGACTCGACCGAGGTGGAACTCGTCGCGGCCATCGACTCCCTCCGCGCCGCTGGCGCGCGATCGCTCATCCTCGACCTGCGCGGGAATCCCGGCGGGCTCCTCGCGCAGGGCGTGCAGGTGGCGGACCTGTTCCTCGACGCGGGGCATCGGATCGTGAGCACGAAGGGGCGCGTCGCGCAGGCAAACTCGGTGTACACCGACTCCACGCCCGAGCGCTGGCCCGGGATGCCGCTCGCGCTGCTCGTCGATCATCTCACGGCGAGCGCGGCGGAGATCGTCGCCGGCGCCCTGCAGGACAACGACCGCGCGCTCATCGTCGGGCGCGCGACCTACGGCAAGGGCAGCGCGCAGGCGATCTACCGGCTCGACAACGGCGCGGCGATCTCGCTCACCAACGCGCGCTGGGTCACGCCGCTCGGGCGCAGCATCGAGTATCCGCTCCCGGGCGAGGAGCGGCTCGCCGACGTCGACACCGCGCGGCCGCGGTACCGGACCAAGCTCGGCCGCACGGTCCTCGGCGGCGGCGGGATCGTGCCCGACCTCGTCTCGTTCGACAGCACGGCCGACGTCGCGGCACGGCGCTTCAACGTCGAGCTCGGCGCGAAGGTGACGGCCTGGGTGCAGCTGGCACGGTCGGTCGCGGCGTCCTACGTGCGCGAGGGCGCGGTGCGCGATTCGCTCTTCGCGGTGCCGGATGCCTGGCGCGAACGGCTCTACCGCGAGATGGAACGCCGCGGCATCACGGTGAGCGCCAGCACCTACGCGGATGCGCGCGCGCTCGTCGACCGCACGCTCTCGGGCGAGGCGCTGCGCCTGGTCTACGGCGTGCCCTACTGGCAGCGCCGGACCGCGCGGAACGACGCGACGGTGCAGCGGGCGGCCGAGGTGCTGCGGCGCGCGCGGACGGCCAAGGACGCGCTCGCGGCCGGCGCCTGAGCGATCAGGGCCGGCCGCTGCCGCCGAGCATCGCGGCCTGGTCGATCACCCGGACGCCCGCCGGCGGGACGAACACGAAGACGTCGCGGGGGAGCGCGACGCCGGTCCGCACGTTCGAGAAGGTGAGCGTGCGCGTGGCCCCGGTGGCCTCGGCGAACTCCGCGCGGCGCACGAGCGCCGATTGCGGTTCGATCCACAGCACGGCTCGCGTGAACGCGACGCCCTGTGCCTTCGGCACCAGGCGCACAGCGCGCACCAGCCGGCCGTCGAAGGTCGTGTCGCCCACGGCGCTCACGGTGTAGCGCTGGGCGGGGTCCCTGAGCACCGAGCTCGCGATGTCCATCCCCGCGCCCGCGCCGCGCGGCAGCTTGTAGACCTGTCCGCGGACCGTGCTCGGCGAGTAGAGCCAGAGCGCCTGCCCATCCGATACGATGCGGTCCTCGGGCGGCCGGCTGAACCGGAAGGCGAAATGCGCAGCGCCTCGCTGGAAGAACTCCCCCGCCGACGTGAACTCGGTGCGGGTCCGCGCGTTCACCAGCGTCTGGGTGAACTCCGCGCGCAGCGTGCGCGCGCCCTGGTATGCGGCGGACGCGCGTTCGAGCAGCTTGAGTGCGGCGGCGTCCTGCTGTGACAGTCCTTCGGGGCGGACGGGCGCCGGCGGGCGTGCGGACTGGGCGTCACCGCGGCTCGCGAGGGCGCCGAGCAGCAGGCCCAGGGCGAGCCGCCTGATCATGCGAGCGGACCGGCGATGGTCCGCCCCACCGCGTCGGCGATCCTGCGGAGCGACGCCATCGTGGCGGCGAACTGGTCCGGCGTCTGCGACTGGGCGCCGTCGGACATGGCCTTCTCGGGATTCGGATGCACCTCGATGATCAGGCCGTCCGCGCCGGCGGCGACCGAGGCGCGCGCCATGGGCAGGACCTTGTCGCGGCGGCCGGTGCCGTGACTCGGGTCGGCCACGATCGGCAGGTGCGAGAGCTGCTGGACCACCGGGATGGCGGTGAGATCGAACAGGTTGCGCGACGTGGTGTCGAAGCTGCGGAGCCCGCGTTCGCAGAGGATCACCTGCCCGTTCCCTTCCGCGAGGATGTACTCGGCGGAGAGGAGGAGGTCCTGGATGGTCGCCGCCATGCCGCGCTTGAGGAGGACCGGCTTGCCGAGCTTGCCGACCGTCTTGAGCAGGGAGTAGTTCTGCATGTTGCGCGCGCCGATCTGGATGCAGTCCGCGTGCTCGGCGACGAGCTCGGCGCCCGCGTCGTCCATCGCCTCCGTGACGATCGCGAGGCCGGTCTCGCGCTTGGCCGTCGCGAGGTACTCGAGGCCCTTCTTCCCGAGTCCCTGGAACGAATACGGCGACGACCGCGGCTTGAACGCGCCGCCGCGCAGCGCGACGGCGCCGGCCGCCTTGACCGCGCGCGCGGACGCGACGATCTGCGCCTCGTTCTCCACCGAGCACGGCCCGGCGATGACCGGCACGGCGGTGCCCCCGAACGTCACGCCCGGCGCGATGGTGACGAGGGAGTTCTCCTTCTTCCACTCGCGCGAGACCTGCTTGTACGGATTGGAGACATAGATGACCTCGGCGACGCCCGGCATGTCCTCGAGCGCCGAGCCGTCGACGCGTCCGTCGTTGCCGACGAGGCCGATCGCCGTGCGCTGCGCGCCGGGCATCGGCTGGGCGGTGTAGCCCTTCTCCCGGATCCAGTCGCACACGCGCGCGATCTCGGCCTCGGTCGCGCCCTGCTTCATCACCACCAGCATCGTCGGATCCTCAGGCGGTGGTGGACGAGTCGGCGCCGACCGCGGCGAGGTCCGCGTCGTCGACCGCCGGTCCGTTCATGCGCACACTGACGAGCGACGAGACGCCCGGTTCCTGCATGGTGACGCCGTAGACCGCATCGGCGGCCTCGGTCGTCGTGCGCGGGTTGTGCGTGATCACGATGAACTGGGTGTTCTTCTTGAACTGGTTCAGCATCCGCACGAACCGGCCGATGTTCTGGTCGTCGAGCGGTGCGTCCACTTCGTCGAGCAGGCAGAACGGGCTCGGCTTGGTGAGGAAGATGCCGAACAGCAGCGAGAGGGCGACGAGGGCGCGTTCGCCGGACGACAGCAGGTGGATGCGCTGCGTCTTCTTGCCGCGCGGGCTCGCGTGGACCTCGATGTCGCAGTCGAGCGGGCGCTCCGGGTCCTCGAGGCGCAGGTCGCACTCGCCGCCGCCGAAGAGCGTCATGAAGATCTCGCGGAAGTGCGTGCGCACCTGCGCGAAGGTCGTCAGGAAGAGCTCGCGCGCGGTGATGTCGATCTCCTTGATCGCCGTCTGGAGCTTGACCTGCGCCTCGGCGAGGTCGGCGCGCTGCGTCGTGAGGAACTCGAGGCGCTTGGTCTCCTCCTCGTGCTCCTCGATGGCGAGCGGGTTCACCGGACCGAGCTGCTCGATCTGCTTCCGCAGGTCCTCGGCCTCGGTGCGGAGCGCGTCATCCTCGGCCTCGACCACCGTGTAGCCCGCCAGCAGCTCGTCGAGCGGCCGACGCCACTCGGCCTCGAGCCGTTCCTTGATCGCGGCGCGCTTCCCCGAGAGCTCGGCGAAGCGGAGCTCGGCGAGGTGCAGCCCCTGCGCCCCTTCGTCGGCCGCGCGACGCGCGGCGTCGAGCGCGTGGTCGGCATCGGTGAGCGCGCCGTCGGCGGCCCGCACGCCCTCCTCGGCGAGCGCGAGGGCCTGGTCCGCCTCGGCCTGCGTCGCGCGTCGCGCCGCGATCTCCTGCTGCCACACGGTCATCTGCTCCTCGAGCTGGCCGTCCTCCATGGCCAGCGTCTCGAGCTCACGCTCGAGGGCGGCGAGGCGGTTGACCGCGCTCGCGCGCTCGCGGTCGAGGCGCTCGCGCCGCTCGGTCGCGACCTGCCGGCGCGCCTCGGCCTGCGCATGGGACACCTGGTGCGCGGCGCGCAGCTCGCGCGCCTCGTCCTGCATCCGCTCCGCGGCGACGAGCAGCGTGCGCTTGCCGTTCGCGGCGTCCTCGGCGTCGGCGAGCAGTCGCATCGTCTCCTCCTGCGACGCGATGCTCGCGGTCACCTTCTCGCCCAGCTCGTTGTGCCGGCCGGCCAGCTTCTCGCGCAGCGCGACCGCGTCCGCGAGTTCGCGGGCCTGCCGCTCGCGCACCCGGTCGCGTTCGTTGCGGACCTGCGCGGACTGCGCGGCCGCCTGCTGCGCGGCGGCCGCCGTGTCGGCGCTGTGCGAGGCCTCGGCCTCGGCTCGGACCACCTCGTCGTGCACCTGCTGCGCCTTGGCCTGCACCGCGGCCCGCCGCGCCTCGATGGTGCTCAACGCGGTGCGCAGCTCCTCGAGCTCCGCGCGCCGGCGCAGTGGGCCCGCACCGGATTCCTTCGCCGGGAGCCACATCGCGCCGCGGGCGTCGATGAAGCCGTTGCCGTCGTTCGTCGCGTGCACCTTGCCGAGGAGGGCGCGCACCCAGCTGCCGGCCGCGCCCTCGGTGCGCACCCGTGCCGCGAGCTCGTCGGGATCGCCCGACATCCCGTTGCCGATCGCGGCATCGAGCGGCAGGAGGAGCAGCGCGCCGGGGTTCACCTCCGCGTGCCAGGCGCGGACCGCGTCCGCTGCGGAGCGATCGCGCACGACCACGGCGTGCACCGACGGGCCGAGGAAGCGCTCCACCTGCGCGGCGATCGCCGCGTCCGCACCGATGAAGTCGGAGAGCGGACCAAGCACCGCGTCCGCGCCGAACCGCTCCCGCTCGCGCAGCAGGCGAGCCGCCGCGGGCGCGAGGCCCACGCGCTCGCGCTCGAGGCCCTCAAGCGCCGCGAGCTTGGCCTGCACCGCGGTGTGCTCCTCCTCCACGCGCCGCACGTCGGCGCGCGCGGCGGCCTCGGCGTCGCGGGCGAGCCGCGCGGCCGCCCGCGCGGCATCGAGCGCGTTCTCCGCGGCGGCGGCCTGCTCGCGCGCCATCGCCAGCTGTTCGTCCGCGCCCGCGAGTTCGCGTTCGGCGAGCGCGAGCACGCCGGCGAGCGCCTCATGCTCGCGGAGCAGGTACTCGGTGCGCTGCGCGACCTCGGCCAGCTCGCGCTCGGCGTTCTCCCGCTCGAGTTCCAGACGACGCACGCGATCGCGGAGCTCGCGCACGGCGCGGTCCGCGTCGTCGGCGGCGGTGCGCGCGAGGCCCACCGCGCCGCGCGCCTGCTCCTCCGACTCCACCTTGTCGCGGAGCGCGACGGCCGCACCTTCGAGCGCGAGCGCGCACTGCTGCTCGTCGGATTGCGCGGCCTCGAACTCGCCGCGCACGCGGTCACCGAAGGCCGCGCCCTCGGCGCGCTCCTGCGCGGCGCGCTCGCGGCGCGAGAGCGCGTTGCGATGGCGCTCCTCGGCCACGGCGAGTTGCTGCTGCAGTTCGAGCACGGCCTGCCGTGCCGTCCCGGCCACGATCGCGCGTTCCTGCCGCGCCGACTCCGCGCCCGCCCGCGCCGCGTGCGAGGCATCGCGCGTCGCTTCGGCGTCGCGCACCGCGGCCTGCGACGCGGGGACCGCGTCGCGCAGCGTGACGAGCCGCTCCTCGAGGCCCGCGAGCTCCTCCTGCCACGCCGCCATCTCCTTCGACGCCAGCGTCAGCTCCACCGCGAAGCGGCGCGTGGTGATCTCGGCGTGGCGTTCGGCGCGACGACGCTGCCGGAGCAGCGAGCGCACCTGCGTCTGCACCTCGCCGGTGAGGTCGTCGATGCGGAGCAGGTCGGCGCTCGTCGCCTCGAGCTGGCGCTCGGTGCTGCGCCGGCGGTCGCGATAGAGGCCCACGCCGGCGGCCTCCTCGAACAGCTCGCGCCGGTCGTCCGGGCGGTCGGAGAGCAGCGCGTCGATCATCTTGCTCTCGATCACCACGCCGGAGTCGGCGCCGAGGCCGGTGCCGCGCACGAGGTCGTGGATGTCGCGGAGACGGCACGGGGCGCGGTTGAGGAAGTACTCCGACTCACCGCTGCGCGAGAGGCGGCGCGTGAGCACGACCTCCTTGAACGGCACGGGGAGCGAGCCGTCCTCGTTCTCGAAGTGCAGCGACACCTCGGCGATGTTCACCGCGCGGCGCGCCGACGAGCCCTGGAAGATGACCTCCTCCATCTTGGCGCCGCGCATGATGCGCGCGCGCTGCTCACCGAGCACCCAGCGCACGGCGTCGGACACGTTGGACTTGCCGCAGCCATTGGGGCCGACGATCGCGGTCACGCCCGGCTCGAACGTGAGGTAGGTCGGATCCGCGAACGACTTGAAGCCGTGCAACTCGAGCTTGGTCAACCGCACTTAGAACGCTCTCCCGGTTCGGAAGGCCAGCACGGGCGCGACCCCGATGTCGCGGAGCGACAGGGCGACGAGCACGGACTGGCCGGGGGTCTCGAAGGCACCCGCGAAGAGGCGGGCGCGTCCATCGGATTGCAGCAACGCGTACGCGGGGATGCCGCGGGATTCCCACTGCGCAATGGCAGCGGACGCCTGATCCGGCAGCACCCCCTCGGCGAGCAGCAGCGCGTACGGCGCGCGCAGCACCCGCCCCACATCCTCTCGCACCAGCCCGCGACCGCGCAGTGTCGCGAGGAAGGCCGCCGCCTCGTCTCGCCCCTGCCACGCACCGGTGAGGGCGCGGTACCACGACTGTCCATCCGCGCCGAGCAGGACGGGAGCCTGGGTCGGCGCGGGAAGGGTGATCCCACGCATCGCCAAGCCGGAATTTGCACCCGCGAGGGTATTCGCCGCTACGAGTTCGACCGTGAATGCGGCCGCGGTCGCCGAGTCGCCGGGGTTGACAACGGCCCCGATCGTGATCGTGTCCGCGGCGTCGTGCGCCGTGGCGGCCTGCGACGTCGTGGCGCTGGTCGCGGACGCCCGGCCCGCGCCCGAGTCCGTCGCGGCGGATGCGGGTCTCCCGCGACCGCGAGAGGTGAACGACGGGTACGTGAGCCACGCGATCGCAACGACGGTCGCCAGCGCGACGACTGCTCCGGCCGCGCGCCGCGACCTCGACGCGCGAGGCCCCGTGGTCGCTCGCACGGGCATCGGGGCGAGCGGCGGCAGCTCTGGCTCTGGCCGATCGACCGTCGCCAGCAGCGGCCAGCTCCGCACCTGCACGGGCGGGAGATCGACCGCGACGACGCCATCCACCGCCCGCATGAGCGTCTCCAGTCCCGGCGCGCGCGCATCCGCCACGAGCAGCAGGAGCGCGTCGACCTCGCGGAAACCGGCGATGAGTCGTGCCCAGCGCGCGCTCTCCATGATGAGCCGTCCCTGGATCGCCGGCCCGCCGGCGGGGAGCACGAACACACGCCCGTCCGCGTCCAATGGGCGAGCGATCGCGGACACGGAGAGCCCGTCGCGGAAGCACTGGACCAGCCCGGGTGCCTCGCCCTCGGCGATCGGCGCCCCTCCGCCCTCCGGCGGCTCGGGCGCCGCGATCCCTGTCGCAGGAGCCAACGCGTCCAGATCACCGACGAGGTCGCCGATCGCGACGCGGCGGTCGCGTGGCTGCGCGCCCGCCATCGCCCGCGCGACGAGGGCCGCCACCTGCGGGTCGCTGCCGATCACGAGCGCGCTCGCCACCTCCTGGAGCGCCGACGCCGAGCGAGCGCCCTCGGCCGCCCAGTCCTCGGGCGGCACGGGGGCGTGGATCACGGTGCGCCCTCGAACACCCAGTACGGCAATCGGGAGGCGATGCCGGCGCGCTCGGCCGCGTCGCGCGAATCGTACGGCCCGAGCACCACGCGCCAGATGGGGATCCCGTCTCGACTGCCCGCGATCACGCGCGCGACGCGCCCGTCGACGAGGATCCGGTCCGCCATCTCGCGCGCCCGATCCTCGGCGAGCAGCGTCGCGAACGAGACCGTCCAGATCTCGCGCCCGCCGGGCTTGTCGGAGCGTTCGGCCCGGTCCGTCTTGCTGGATCCGACGGCGGATGCGTCGCTGGGCCGCGCGGCGGGTGGGGCCTCGGCCGGCATGCTCGTCACGTTGCCATAGCGCGCCGCCATCATCGCGGCGAGCGCACTGTCGGCGGCGGCCGAGTCGGAGGCGTACTCCTCGAACTCCACCGGTCGGTCGAGACCGGCGGCGCGGGGGCGGAACCCGTTCCACCGCACCTGTTGCCAGAGGTCGGTCGCGCCACCGAAGTACCGCAGACGTTCGCGGCCCGTCTCGGCGTCGACGTGCACCACGTCGGCGCCTTGCGCCACGAGCACGCGCCCATCCGGCGTGACCAGCGGGAGGTCGTCACGCCAGGCGCCCGCGATGCTCGTGATCACGCGCAGCGTGCCGATCGAGACCACGTGGATGGAGTCCGACTCCGCGATGCGCACGAGGAGATAGCGACCGTCGGGGTCCATCCGCATCGCGAGCGCGGGGGCCGGGAGCGGGATGCGGTCGGTCTCGCGCTCGGCGAAGCGGTCGATCACGCGCAGCGTGGGGCGCGACGTCGCGACGAACAGCCGGTCGCCGCTCGGCGTGGACTCGATCGCGGTGACATCGTTCACGCGCACTTGCAGGGCCCGCGAGAGGTCGCGGCTCCGCAGCGCGATCAGACCGCTGTCGGTCACGAACCAGAGCCGGTCGCCGACCGGCGTGCGGAGCACCGCCTGGGCTGCGGGGAGCGTGGTGGAGTCGGTGAGGCGGGACTCGGGCGGGATGAGCCGCTGCACCACCGTGCGCCCGCGCACCGCCCCGGCGATGATCAGGGCCCCGTCCGGCGTGGGGATGAGGTCCTGCACGGCGAGCGGCGGCTTCCAGCTCCAGGTCGCGACGGGCGTGAGCCGCAGGATCTGGCCCGCCGCATCGAGACCGAACATCGCGCCGCCCTCGGAGTGCACGGGGCCGCGCAAGGACGTGGTGCCGAGCGTCTCGATGGCGCCCAGCCGCAGGTCGACGCTGAAGGCGCGCCCGAGGGAATCCCGGCCGAGGACGACGCTCTGGAAATCGTCGAAGCCGATCAGCGCCGTGGCGCTCGGCGCGCGTCCGCTCGAGGTCCAGAGCACGCT
The DNA here is from genome assembly GCA_964464585.1 of uncultured Gemmatimonas sp. Taxonomy (GTDB): domain Bacteria; phylum Gemmatimonadota; class Gemmatimonadetes; order Gemmatimonadales; family Gemmatimonadaceae; genus Pseudogemmatithrix. Next base: position 136,069 of record CAYXGS010000006.1, read on the forward strand.
GTCGCGTCCGGCACGGTACGCGCGCATCACGCCGCCGCTGCGCGGGAGGCGCAGGAGGATCGCGTCCGGACCGACCCCGGTGGGGACCGAGGTCGCCGTCAGTCGCTTCTCGCCGCAGGCGCTCAGGACGAGCGCCGTGGCGAGGCAGGGCAGGAGGAGTCGGGCGGCGCGCACCCGGGGAAGCTAGCGGGAGCCGCGGCTCAGAACGACTGCCCGAGTGTCCAGAACCAGTAGCCCTTCTTGAGCGACCCGTCGAGCGGGATCGCGTAATCCCACCGGACGAGCGCGATGTTGAACAGGTTGAGCCGGATGCCGAACCCGTAGCTGCGGAGCGGATACCGCTGCGCCGAGAGGTCGTAGTTCTCCGGACGGCTCCCGTACACCGTCTGCCCCTTGCTCCACGCCATGCCCCAGTCGTAGAAGAAGAGGCCGTCCACCGGCGGCAGTGACACCGGGAGGAGTCCGAGGTCGAAGCGCCGCACGAGCGGGAACCGCATCTCGACATTGGCGAACGCGACCCGGCTGCCGAGCAGCTGCGTGGCACCGCAGACACTCCCGCCTCCTGCGGACGTCTGGCAGTCGGCGGCGTAGTACTCGCGGTCGTATCCGCGGATGAAGTCGGGACGGCCGATGTACTTGGGGAACTCGCTCTCGTCGGGCCCGACCGAGATGTTCGTCGAGAGGCGCGACGCCAGCGTCAGGAAGTTGAACAGGATCGCGTCGTACCGGCGGTAGTCCACCGAGTACGTGGTCCAGGCGACGTTGCCCATCATGCGCTCGACACCGAAGCGGTAGCGCTGCCCGTAGATGCCGCCGGTCGCGCCGAACAGCGCGTTGTCCTTCACGTAGGCGACGAACGGCGCGGTGTAGTTGAGCGGCCCGATCCCCACGATGGAGTCGAGATAGAAGCCGGTCGCGTAGCCGCCCGCGTAGTCGACGCCCTGGCTGATGTACATCAGGGCGCGGTCGATGTTGTTGAACGACGCGCCGTACTCGAACCGCTGGAAGCGGTTGAGCGGGAAGATGCCGTTGGCGAACGCGGTGCGCTGGATGAAGCGCGCCAGCACCTGCGTCTGGATGACCTGGCTGCCCGACCCGGTCTCCGACCCGCCGGCGTAGAAGAAGTACGGCTGCTGCGCCACGCCGGCCTGGTACTGGATCCGTCCGCCGAGGTTCGTGTACTCGGCGTAGAGCTGGGCCTCGGACACGCGGCCGTTGATGCCGCCCATGAGGGCGAGGCGCTCATTGCCCACCATGTCCGCGAGGACGATCGCCGTGCCGCCGTAGACGCCGCGGCCGAAGTTGTCCTGCGCGTAGCCCACCGAGGGGCGCATCACGTATTCGGGGCGCAGCGCGCCCTTGTACCGCTCGCGCCGGAAGCTCCCGGTGTCGGGCAGCGCGAGCTGCGCGCTGTCGAGCAGCGCGGCCACCGAGACACCGGCGGTCTCGTTCGACGGGAGGACCGATGTGTAGCGGAGCCCGGTGCTGGCCCGGTAGACGGACCGCTTGCGCGGGTCGCCCGCCGCGGCGGCCAGCGCCTTCGACGCCGCGATGCTGTCGCTCATGGCGCGCGCGAGGGCCGAGATCGCGGCGCTGCTGCGCGCTGCCTGATCCGCCGCCGGCGCGTCCGCCACCACGGCGGCCGTCGCGAACGGCTCCTTCTTGAGCTGCCGCGGGTTCACCACGCTCCAGACGGTGAAGTTGCCGTCGTCGTGGTAGGTGAACGCGAGCTTGTCGGCCTCGCGCGCCCAGCTCATCGCCGGGCTGTTCTCGGTGACCGAGAGCACCCCGCCGACGAACCGCGTGAGCTGGTAGTGCTCCTTGGCCGCGAAGTCGTAGAGGAACACCTGCGAGATGCCGGTGCGGTCGGAGATGAAGGCGACCGACTGACCGTCCGGCGACCACATCGGGTTGAGGTTCTTCCCGGCCTGACCGGGGATCACCGTCGACTCGCCCTTCTCGAGGTCGTACACGCTGATGCCCCACGCGCCCAATCGCAGCGACGCGAGGTCGGTGTCAGGCCCCTCGTCGGTCACGAACGCGATCTGCCGCCCGTCGGGCGACCACTGCGGCATGAGGTTGCTGTACGGGTCGTTCGTGAGGCGCGTGAGGTTCTTGCCGTCCGCGTCGATCAGGTAGAGGTCGGAGATCCCGCCCTCCGAGCCGCTGAACACGAGCTTGCGGCCGTCGGGCGACCAGCTCGGGCCGATCATGGCCTGGAGCCGCGTGTCGAAGCGCCGCGTCACGCGCTTGCGGCGCAGGTCGTAGACGTAGATGACGTCCTTGCCCTTCCGCTGCGCGGTGAACGCGAGGTACCGCCCGTCCGGCGAGAAGCTGCTCTGCGAATACGCGTAGCGGAGCTCCTCGAAGTCGGGGTCCATCGTGCTCTTCGTCAGCCGCGCGAGCCGCTTGCCGGTCGTCGCGTCCGCGAGATAGAGGTCGGGGAACACCTCGGCGCGGAGCAGCGAGCCGGTGGAGATGTAGGCGATCTGCTTGCCGTCGGGGGAGAGCGCGGGCGCGATGTACAGCGGCACGATGCCGCCGGTCCGCTTGGCGTTGAGCATCGGGCTGGCGACGCGACGCGGGCGCTCGAGCGTCGCGACCTGCGGCAGGAAGCGCGTCTGGACGTCCTCCTTCCACTCCTCGCTCAGGTCGTCGAGGTCGAGTCCCGTGTACCGACGGAACGCGCGCTCCACGCCCAGGCTCGGCGTCGCCTGCATCACCTCACCGATGACCTCGTCGCCCCAGCGCTTGCCGACGTACTGCCACAGCGACTCGCCGAACCGGTAGGGGAAGAACAGGTCGGGCCGGTCCGTCATCTGCTCGATCGTCGGGATGTCGCCGTTGAGCGCCGCATCGCGCATGATCGCGTCGGTGTAGCGGTGCTCCGGGCCGATCGAGAGGTACTCGGCCATGCCCTCGGCGAACCAGAGCGGCGGGTCGACCGCGGCGAGCTGCTGCATGCCGCCGCCGGCGCGGCCGCGCGCGAAGATGTCGTACTGGAACACGTGCACCATCTCGTGCGCGAGCACGTGTTCGGCCTCGCCGAGGTCGCCGGCGAAGAAGAACATGTTGCGCTGCCGGAGCGCGTCGGTGACGCCGCCCGTGCCCTCACCGAGGTCGCCCGTGACGTTGTTCTGCGCGAACTCGCTGCGCGACCCGTAGATGAGGATCGGCTTGCGTTCCTTGAACTCGTGCCCGAGCACCCGGCGCAGCCGCGCGTAGGTGCGCTCGGCCATCTGCCCGGTGTAGCGCGCCGCCTGCTCGAGCTCCGGATAGTAGTGGACGTCGAAGTGCTCCGTCTTCAGGATCCGCCACTCGAACTCGCGGAACTGGACGTGGTTCTGGCCGAAGTAGGAGGAGCCCTGCGCGGCGGCGACCACCGGGCTGGCGGCGATCGCGAGGGCGACGAGGGAGCGGCCGACACGAAGCATGGAGGGGACCCTAGGCGGAGACCGGCACGGCCGGGGCATCGCCCCAGAGCCGTTCCAGCTGGTAGAACGAACGCAGCGCGGGATGGAACACGTGCACCACGAAATCGACGTAATCGAGCAGGACCCACCGGCCCTGCTCGAGCCCTTCCACCGAATGGACGATCGCGCCCTCCTTCTTGAGGGCGTCCATCACGTGATGCGCCGTGGAGCGCACGTGGGTGTCGGACGTCCCGCTCGCCACGAGGAAGTAGTCCGCCATGTCCGTCACCCCTCGGAGGTCGAGGAGGACGACGTCGTGGGCCTTGCTGTCGAGCAGGACCTGGGCGGCTTGGCGCGCGGAGGCGAGCACGTCGGGGGCGGCGGAGAGCATCGCGTGGCGAGGGGAGGAGCGTTTCAGAAGCGAACCCGCGGATGGTCGAAAGGTTCCGGGGCGGCGCCGCGCGCGCGCGCGCGCGCGGCGCCGCCGGATGGGAGAGGGAAGATGGTGGACGGCAGAAGGGCGGCACTCGCCTGGAGCGCCGCCCTCGTGCCATCCACCATCCGCCTCCCCGTGATCGCGATGCGAGCGCTAGGCGCTCACGCCTTGATCACCCACACCTTGATCTCGGGCTTGACGTCCGCGTGCAGCCGGACCGGCACCTTGTAGACGCCGAGGGCCTTGATGGGCTCGTGGAGGTCGACCATGCGCTTCTCGACCTCCTTGAAGCCCTGCGCCTCGAGCTGGTGGGCGATGTCCGCCGCCGTCACCGAGCCGAACAGCTTGCCTTCCTCGCCGACCTTGGCGGAGAAGGTCAGCGAGACCTCCTCGAGCCGCTTGGCGACCGACGCGGCGGCGTCGCGGCGCGCATTCTCCGCGGCCTCGAGTCGCTCCTTCTCCTGCGCGATGCGCTTCTTGTTCCCCGCGGTCGCCTCATAAGCGATGCCGCGCGGGAGCAGGAAGTTGCGGGCGTAGCCGGACGAGACGTCCACGATGTCGCCGGGATGTCCGAGGTTGTCCACGGCCTGCCGAAGGATCACTTCCATTGTTCACTCCGAACGTTGGGATCGGTGCCGCGACGCGCGACGCCAATCGAACCAGGTATCGCCGAGTCCCAGCCCGGCGGAGACCGTCACGACGACCGGCCAGAAGAACACGGTGAACAGCACCAGCACCACCGTCATCGCCCGGCCAGGCGAAAGGAACCAGAGCACCACGCCCATGCCACGCAACGCGTACAGGGCGCCGAAGCACAACAGGAGGTTGAAGCCTGCGTCCCGCACCGGTCCGGAGAACGGCAGGGCGACGAGCACCAACCCGGTCACCACACCCCAGACGAGCGCCTCATGGAAGCGCAGGTCCCGGAGCGCCGCGAGCGGCGGGCCCAGCCGGGCCCGTCCCACGCGGTGGTAGACCGCCCAACCCAACGCCAGCGCAGCGAGCGACTGGAGGACGAAGAGGGCGGGGAAGAACCGGAGCGCGATCCGGGGAAGCGCCGCCAACTGCGACTCCACCGTCTGCCCGTACGTCCCCCAACCCGGCGAACGCTGCACCAGGTCGATCCACTCCGGCGTGCCCGTGAGCTCCTGCCACTCACGCGTCGCCAGCGTGGCCCGCCGTCCGACCTCGGCCGTCACCAACCCCACTGCGCCGTCCGGACCGCCCGGCACCAGCAGGAGCGCCGATCCCCCGACGACCGAGGCCACCACGAGCGCGAGGAGCGCCTTGGGGAGGAACGTCTCCCCGAACCCCGAACTCGCCACCACCCCGAACGCGAGGGCCAGCAGCACCGCCCACCCGCGCATGAGGTCCGTGTGCAGGCCCGGAGGTCCGGGCGTCCGCCACACCACCCAGAGCGCGAAGGCGGTCCAGACGACCGCGAGCGGGAATCGCCCCCCGGCCCGCCATCCCGCCACGGCGCACGCGGCCGTGACCGGCGCGAGCAGCAGCAGGATGTCCCCCACCGGCACCACGATCCGCGGCGCGGAGAGCGTGGTCAACAGCACCAGCACCAGCAGCGCGGCGAGTGGACCCATCCACCCCCGCTCTCGCGCGGGAGCTGCCCCCTCCTCCGCGTCCACTGCGGACTACTGCGCCGACTGGCTGCGCGTGTACGGCAGCAGGGCCAGGTAGCGCGCCTTCTTGATCGCCTTCGCCAGCTGACGCTGGTGACGCGCGTCCACGCCGCTCAGCCGGCTCGGGAGGATCTTCCCCGTGTCCGTGATGAAGCGGCTCAGGAAACGCTCGTCCTTGTAGTCGATGAAACGGATGCCGGCCTCGGTCACCGGGCAGGTCTTCTTCTGTCGGCGCATGGGCTATTCCTCGTCGTCGTCGTCGTCGCCATCACGCGCACGGCGGGCGGCGAGCTGTTCTTCGGTCATCGGCGGGGCGCCGAGCTCATGCTCGTGGACCGAGATGAGGTAGCGGATCACGCTGTCGTCGAGCTTGAGCGAACGCTCGAACTCGGGCAGCACCTTGCCCTCGGCCTTGAAGCGGGCGACCACGTAGTAGCCGGTCTCCTTCGAGCCGATCTTATAGGCGAGCTGGCGGCGGCCCCAATGGTCGAGCGTGATGGGGTCCTGGGCGCTGAGCAGCGCGTGGTGCTTCTCGAGCTTCTCAGCGATGGCGGCGTCTTCGAGAGCGGAATCGAAGATGTACACCGCCTCGTATTCACGAGACAATGCGGCAATCCTCCCTTTGGTCGGTTCGCCACGCGCGGGTTGCCGACGCGAGTGGAGAGTGGCGGCGTCACGGACCAACCTCGGTGCCGGACCGGAATGCTGCCATATGTGGAAAGCCCCGCAAGCTACCGTGAACTCAGGGGTTAGTCAACCTCGCCATGCCGGCCTCCGCCGCGAGGAAGCCGAAGCTCGCGGAGGGCCCAGTCGCCAGCACCGCCGCCCACGCCGCCCTCGCCTCCGCGAGCCGTCCGTTCGCCGCGTACCACTGGCCCATGCCGTTCCCGACCGTCTGCTGCTCGAGCGTGGTCGAACCCGTGGGCAGGAGCTGCGCATCGGTCAGGTCGCCCTTCATCCAGAGCAGCGCCCGGTGGTAGCTCCCGTTCTCGATGACATCCCAGTCCGGTCGGATCGTCGCGAGGATCCGCTTGGCCTCCTCCATCCGCTTGAGGTGCGCCAGCGTGAGCACCCACCAGTAGGTCGCCGCCACGCGCTGATCGACGTTGGACGCCACGGTCGCGTCCTCCTCCCAGATGGGGAGCGCGCGCCGGAACTGTCCCGTCACGAAGTAGGCCAGCGCCAGATGATACCGGATGTTGGAGTGCAGGGTGCTGGTCGGGATCCCGCGTGCGTTCGGCTGTCCGTCCGGTTCGACCTCGTCGGCCGAGCCGTTCACGATCGCACGCGCGCGCTCGAGGTCGGCGATCGCCCACTCGTAGCGCCGTAGCGAGATGTATCGATGCCCTCTGTGCCGGAGCAGCCGCGGCTCATCGGGGTGGATGCGCAGGCCGTTGGTGTAGATGTCGACCGCCTGCTGGAACGCCCCAGTGTATCCGGTGCGGCGACCGTACCAGATGATCGAATCGACGTCCTCCGGGTGTCGCTCCCACGCGGCACGTGCGGCAGCGAGCTGGCCGGCGGCGTCCGCCTGCGCGCGGAGCGCCGACGGCGCCGCCGCGCAAAGGGCGGCGAGCGCGGCGGGAACGAGGACGGATCGCATGGAGAGGCCGATTGCTAGGGGTGGACGCCGAATGTAGACTGCCACGGATGACCGACGCCAGCGCCGTGCCGCCACCACTCGAGCGCGGCACCCGCGTGGCCGCCTCGCGCGACGCGGTCTCCGCTGACCTCGATGGCGAGACCGTCATCCTTGGCCTCCACGACGGCATCTACTACGGACTCGACCGCGTCGGCTGCCGCATCTGGGCGCTCGTCGGCGCGCCCATCACGCTCGCCGAGATCCACGCGCACATCGTCGCGGAGTATGCGGTGGCACCCGAGGTCGCGTGGGACGACCTCGTCGCGCTCGTCGCGGACCTGCTCTCGTCGGGCCTGCTCGACCGCGTCACCGAGTAGGGCGCGTGTACGAACTCGACGACTACGTCGCGATGGTCTCCGACCGGCTGCGGACGCCGGCCTATCTCGCCGCCATGGCCGAAGTGATCCGCCCCGGGGACCGGGTGCTCGATCTCGGGACGGGATTCGGGTTCTTCGCCGTGCACGCGTGCCGGCTGGGCGCCGCGCACGTCTGGGCGATCGAACCGAACGACGCCATCGGCCTCGGCGCCGCCATCGCGCAGGCGAACGGCGTCGCCGACCGGATCACGTTCCTGCAGGGCTGGTCCACGGCGATCACCCTGCCAGAGCGCGCCGATGTGCTCATCGAGGACCTGCGCGGGATCTCCCCGTTGCATGGCGCGCGCCTCGCGGTGCTGCGCGATGCGCGTGACCGGCTCCTCGTCCCCTCGGCGCGCCGCGTGCCGATCGCCGACGTGTTCCTCGCCGCACCCGCGGAGATGCCGGCGGACCTCGCCGAGGTCGCGAGCGCGGCGCCCGACGCGATCGACGGCGTGGTGATCTCGCCGGTGCGGAAGCGGCTGCGCGATGCGGTCCATCGCACCAGCGCGGGGCCCGAGGTGTTGCTCGCGCCGGGACTGGAGTGGGCGCGGCTCGATCTCGCGAGCCTCGACGTGCGCGACCCCGAGGGCTCCCTGGCCTGGCGCGCCGAGCGGGCCGGGAGCCTGGCCGGGCTCCTCACCTGGTTCCGTGCGGTCCTCACGCCGGCGGTCGAGTTCGAGACCGGTCCGTCCGTGGCGAAGAGCGTCTACGGCCGCGCGTTCCTGCCGAGCCCGCGACCCGTGGAGGTCCGCACCGGGGACGTGATCCGCGCGCGGATCCGCACGCGACATGACGGGACGGACTTCGTCTGGGTGTGGGATCTCTCCGTCGAGCGCGATGGTCTGCTCGTGGCGCGTGAGCGCGGTTCGAATCTCGCGTCGCGAGTCCTGAGTGCGTCGCGGCGCGCGGTGCGCTCCGCCGACCACCGGCCGGAGCGGACCGACGAGGTCGAGCTCCTCGCGACGCTCGCGCGCGCGGTCGACGGGGTGACCGGACTCGCGGGGATCGCGGCCGAGCTCCAGCGCCGGCATCCGGCGCGCTTCCGCTCGGCGCCGGAGGCGCTGCGCTGGGCGGGCGACACGCTCGCGCGGCTCGCCGAGGAGCCGCCCCGATGACGCGTCCCCCGGGATGAGTCGCTTCCTCGTCTGCTGGCATCGTGGCGGCGATGCGGTCCCGGCCGCGATCGTGGCGGAGGCGGATCGCTGGCGGGCGCGCGACGGGCGCACGCCTCCGCGACGTCTGCTTCGCGACGACGTCGCCTGCTGGCACTGGCCCAGCGAGTGGGCGCCAGGCGCGGAGGAGGCCCTGCCCCTCGAGCGGCAGGGGTGGATAGGCGGTGGCGTGTTGCGCCTCGATGACCGCGGCGCGCTCGACCATCGTCTCCGGGATCGCGGCGTCGATGGCGCATGTGATGACGCATCGCTCGCCTGGCGCTCATTCGTCTCCTGGGGTGACGACGCGCCGCGCGCATGGATCGGGGACTTCTCGCTCGCCGTGGTCGCGCCGGGGCGCGACCGGCTCGTCGTCGCGCGGAGCGCGATCGGCGTGCGCGCGTGCTTCGTCGCGAGTGTGGGCGCGCTCTCGTGCGTGAGCGACGATCTCGCGCTGCTCGTGGCACTCACCGGCGGGCGGCGTGACCCGCCGGACGAGGCCGTCGCGGAGTACCTGCGGTTCGGGCAGCTGATGACGCCGACGCTCACGTTCCAGCGTGGAGTGCAGCGCGTGCCGTCGGCCCACACGTTCGTGCTCCGGCGCGATGGGACATCGCGGTCGGCGCGGCACTGGGACCTGCCCCGGCCGGACATCCGGCACGGGGCGCCCGCCGGTGCGATCCTCGAGGAGTTCCGCGCGATCCTCGACGGCGCGGTGGCGGACCGCCTCCGGGGACCGCGCGGCACACTGCTCCTCAGCGGCGGGCTCGACTCACCGGCGATCGCTCTCGCGGCGCGGCGCGCCGCGCCACAGGTGGCACTCCGAGCGTTCACCGTCGATTGGTCGCGGCTCATCGAGGACGACGAGGTCGCGTTCGCGCGGGTCGCGGCAGCGGCGTCGGCGCTGCCGCTTGAGGTGGTGCAGTACGCGCCGGCGGAGGGGCTCGACGGCGGCGAGCCGTTCACCACCCCGGAGCCGGCGCCGGATCCGGAGCCCCGGATCTGGCGCGCGCAGTCGGCGCGTCTCGCGGCGTACGCGCCGATCGTCCTGCTCGGCGAGGACCCGGATACGCTGCTCGCGGCGCCCACGCTCACCGAGCAGATGCAGGTGGACGGCTTCTCCCGCACGGCGCGCGCGTGGGTCGCGCATCTCCGCGCGACGGGTGAGCGCCCGTGGGTGGGGGCTCGGCGCAGTGTGCCGACCATCGAACGGTGGCGTGACGCGCGCCAGGCGCGCGCACCGCGCTGGCTCCGTGCGCCCTTCGCGTCGATGGGGGCGGCTGGCCCGCCGCCGGCCGACCCGCATCCGACCCGCGAGCGCGCCGCGCGTGCGCTCCGGCATCCGCTCTGGGACGCCAACGCGTGGCTCGACGATCCGGCGATGACCGGCGTGGACCTGACGGTGCTCCTGCCGTTCATGGACACGCGGATGATCCGTTTCTGCTTCTCGCTGCCCGCACTCCCGTGGCTGCAGCGCAAACATCTGCTGCGCCAAGCGCTGCGCGGCCTCGTGCCGGACGTACTCGTCCATCGGCCGAAGACCGCGCTGACGGGCTACTACGCCGCTCGGGTGGCCGCATGGCGTCGCCTCGGGTCGCCCGCCCCGTTGCCGGCACCGATCGAGGAGTGGGTCGATCCCGGCGCCTGGGCGCGCACCCTCGCGCGCTCGCAAGACGCCGACGAGGTGTTCGCCGCGTGGCGCGTCCTCGAGCTCTCGCGCTGGGTCGCGCAACCGGGGATGGCGTGAGCCGGTCGGTCGAGGCACGTCATCTGGTCGAGCTCTATGGGCTCGCTGTCTCCTCGCCGGTCCCGCTGCCGGGCCGTCCGCTGGCGGCGTCCACGCCCGTCGATGTCACAGTGCACTTCGCGGCTGCCCCGGCGGGCACCGCGGATCCGGATGCGTCCGGCGACGGGGAGAGGATCCACACGAGCGAGACGGTGGACGGCGGGGAGCCGTCGCTCGTCGTCGATCGCTTCGACCGCGCGCGGTATCTGCGACTCACATACGCCGAGGGGATCCGCTTCCACATCGGATTCGATGGACAGGACGTGTGGTCCGACTGGACCGCGCCCCTCACCGTCGCCGATGCGGTGACCTTCCTGCTCGGCCCGGTCATGGGCGTCGTGCTGCGCCATCGCCGCGTCCCGTCGCTCCACGCGAGTGCCGTCATCCTCGAGGGGCGCGCGTGGGGGTTCGTCGGGCCGGGCGGGGCAGGGAAGTCGACCCTCGCCGCGGCATTCGCGGCGCAGGGCGACGCGATGCTCACCGAGGATGTCCTCGCGCTCCGCCCGGAGGCAGGTCACGCGGGATGGCTCGCGGCGCCAGCGTATGCGGAGATCCGACTCTGGGACGAGGGCGCATCGCTCGTCCGCGCTGACGCCGCGACGCTTCCGGCTCTCTCGCCCACGTGGCCCAAGCGCGGTCTCGACCTCGCACGACACCGATTGCCGTTCGCGACGGGACCCGCGCCGTTGGGTGGTCTCTTCATCCTTGATGAGGTGAGGCCGGACGCGGTGGAGCCACAATGTGCGCGGGTGGGCGCATCCGCGGGATTGATCGATCTCGTGGCGAACGCGTACGTGAACTATCTGGCATCGACGAAGTCGCTCGCGTACGAGCTGCAGGAGCTCGCCGAGGTCGCGCGCGCCGTCCCCCTCTGGCAGCTGCGGGCGGGAGCGGGGCAGGAGGGGCTGGCACGCACCCTGGATCGCGTTCGTTCCGTCGCGCATCACGACGTGAGGCGGCGGTTGACAGCCGCCCGCGATTGACACTCATTACCGACCGAGGTCGGCCACGCGGCCTCAGCCCCTACCGCCGTGGACCTCGAGGCGAGCATCAGTGAACGCGCCCACGCGCCCGGACCAACCGACACCGCCGGAAACGGAAGCGTATCAGACCCCGCGTCTCGTGCGTTTCGGTTCCGTCGCGGAGCTCACGCAGCGTCGCTGGACCGGCGGGAGGATGGACAACGGCGGTGGCGGTGGGATGAACCGCACCTCCTGAACCTCTCAGGAGATGTCGTCGCTCGTATGCCAGGGGAGTCCTCATGAACGAGCCGCTTCAGCCCGAGCCCGCGCAGGTCGCGTCGCCCTACGAACCGCCCCGTCTGCGACGGTTCGGCTCGGCGGCCGAGCTCACGCAGTCGCGCTCGATGATCGGCATGATGGACGGCGGCGGTGGCGGCGGCGGGATGAACCGCACCGGCTGATCCGCCGCCGCGCCGCGTGAGCCCCGCGTCGCGCACGTGAGCATGGCGCTCGCCGCATGGAGCCGGTTCGCGTTCCGCCCGGAGCGGACGCCCATCCCGTCCATCGGGCGTGACCCGGACCGTGCGCGGATCCTCATCGCGAATCGCATCGGACCGATGGTCCATCGGGCACTGCGGGCCGCCGATGACGCCGTCGGCGACGAGTTCGCCAGGCTGGTGCACGCGGACGCGCGGGAGGCGGCGGAGCGAGCGCTGCTGGCGATCGCGGAACTCCGCGACGTGGCAGAGGCCCTCGATGCGGCGGGGACGCCGTGGCTGCTCTGGAAGGGGCCCGCGCTCGCCGTGCAGGTGTGGGGCGACCCCGCGCGCCGGCATGCCACTGACCTCGATGTCGTCGTCGCTCCCGCGGATCGCTCGGCCGCCCGCGACGCGCTCGCGCGCGCCGGGTGGCGCTCCCGCGACGGACTCTCGCTCGCGCAGGAGCGCGCGATCTTCACCGGCGCGGGGGCGCTCCCGCTCGTGCGCCGCAGCGAGGGCCCGCTCGTCGAACTCCACTCCGCGTTCGGCGCGCGCCTCTACCCCGCGCCGCTCGCCATCGCCGACGTGCTCGGCCGCGCCGAGCGCGTGTCGGTCGGTGGCGTGGAGGTGCGTACACCCGCGGGGGCTGACGCACTCCTGCTGTTGGCATTGCACGCGACCAAGCACGGCTGGTCGCAGGCGGAGGAGGTGCTCTCGTTCGGGCAGCTGGCCGAGCGCGATCCCGCGGCGTTCCAGGCGGCGCACGCCCGCGCGGCCGCGTCGGGCGTGGCGGAGGCGATCCACCTCGCCGTGCATCTCGCGCGCGCGCTCGTCGGGGCTGCGATCGCCCCGGAGCTCCTCGCGGCGACGGCTGGTGGCCGTGCATCGGGGCGATCGCGTGCCGCGCGCGTGGCCGGCTGTCTCGCGCGCATGGAAGCCGGAGACGCCGGCTGGCGTGAGACGCATGCGTGGACGCTGGGATGGATCGGGCGGCCGCGTGACCGGCTCACCTACCTCGTCCGCGCCGCCCTCGACCCCACGCCGCAGGAATGGCGATGGGCGCGCCTCGCCGATCCGTACGTCGGACTCTACCCGGCCGTGCGGCTCGCGCGCCTGGCGCTCCGCACGATCGGCCTCAGACGTTGAAGCGGAAGAGCAGGACGTCGCCGTCCTTCACGACGTACTCCTTGCCCTCGCTCCGGACCGCGCCCTTCTCCTTCGCGCCCTTCCACCCGCCGAGCGCGATGAAGTCGTCGTAGCCCACCGTCTCCGCGCGGATGAACCCGCGCTCGAAGTCGGTATGGATCACGGCGGCGGCCTTCGGCGCGGTGTCCCCGCGGTGGATGGTCCAGGCCCGCACTTCCTTCTCGCCGGCCGTGAAGTACGTCTGCAGGCCGAGCAGGTGGTAGCCGCCGCGGATGAGGCGATCGAGTCCGGCGGATTCGATCCCCAGCGACGCGAGGAACTCGGTGCGATCCTCGGGCGCGAGATCCGCGAGCTCCATCTCGATCTTCGCGGAGAACGTGACGACCTCGGCCGGTTCGTGGTCCGCGGCGATCGCGGCGCGCAGGGCGGTGACGTGCGGCCCTTCCGTGCCCGTGAGCTCGGCGTCGGTGACGTTCGCGGCGTAGAGGATCGGCTTGAGCGTGAGGAGCTGCAGTCCCTTGAGCAGCGCGCGCTCGTCGTCGGTGAGCGCGACGTGCCAGAGGGCCTTGCCGTCCGCGAGCGGCGCGTGCGCCTTCTCGAGCGCGGCGGCCTCGGTCGCCGCCGCCTTGTCGCCGGTCTTCGCGGCGCGCCTGGCCTTGTCGAGCCGCTTCTCCACCACCGAGAGATCGGCGAGGGCGAGCTCGAACTCGATCGTCTCGCGGTCGCGCGCCGGGTTCACCGAGCCGTCCACATGGATGACGTCGGGGTCGTCGAAACAGCGCACCACGTGGACGATGGCGTCGGTCTCGCGGATGTTGCTCAGGAACGCGTTGCCGCGTCCCTCGCCCTTGGAGGCGCCCTTCACGAGACCCGCGATGTCGACGAACTGGACCGCGGCGGGGACGGTGCGCTCGGGGTTCACGATCTTCGCGAGCGCGTCCAAGCGGCTATCGGGGACGGTGACGACGCCGATGTTCGGGTCGATCGTGCAGAACGGGTAATTCGCGGCCTCGGCTTTCGCGGCCGTGAGCGCATTGAACAACGAGGACTTACCGACATTCGGGAGTCCGACGATTCCCAAGGAGAGCATTGAACGGCGTTGTGGGTAGTGGGTGGTGCGCTGAAAGCTAACGACCTGCGGGGATTCGATGCCGGTCGAGCGGAGGTCGGACTTCAGTTTGGTCGACATGGTACCGTATCGACGGCTCGCGGTCTGGGAGAAGGCGCATCAACTGACGTTGCGCGTCTTCGCGGCGACGGAGGGTGGCGCCCTCCATCGGTTCCCAGGACTCGGCGCGCAACTGCGTCGCTCGATCGCCGCGATCCCCGCGAACATCGCCGAGGGAGCCGGTCACCACTCGCAGCCGCAGTTCAATCGCTTCCTGGAGATCGCGCTCGCATCGGCGCGAGAGGCCGACTACCAGATTCTCCTCGCGAAGGACCTTGGTCTGCTACCGGCACGCGAGTACGCCCATCTGGAAGCGCGACTCTCCCAGGTGCAGTCGATGCTCGTCGGCCTCCGGAAACGCGTTCTCGAAACCATGCGCAGCGAGGGAGTCCTCGACCCACGCGAGTCCGGAAAAGCAAGGAGGGGAGGCCGAAAGGCCTCCCCTCCCACGACTCACGACCCATAGCGCCGTTCAGTCCTACGCGATGAACCAGGGTGCGAGGACGAGCGAGACCACCGACATGAGCTTGATCAGGATGTTCATGGCCGGTCCCGACGTGTCCTTGAACGGATCGCCGACGGTATCGCCGACCACCGCCGCCTTGTGCGGGTCGGAGCCCTTGCCACCCATGATCCCGCCCTCGATCGCCTTCTTGGCGTTGTCCCACGCGCCGCCGGCGTTGGCCATGAAGAGCGCCATCATCACGCCGGTCACGGTCGCGCCGGCGAGGAGGCCGCCGAGGGCCTTCACGCCGAAGACCTTGCCGACGACGACCGGCAGCAGGATGGACGCGACGCCGGGGATGATCATCTCCTTGAGCGCTGCCGAGGTCGAGATGTCGACGCAACGGGCGGAGTCGGGCTTCACGCCCGGCTTCCCTTCGAGGAGCCCGGGGATCTCGCGGAACTGGCGGCGGACCTCCTCCACCATGCCCTGCGCCGCGCGGCCGACCGCGGTCATCGTCTGCGCGCCGACGAAGAACGGCATCACGCCGCCGATGAAGAGGCCGATGACGACCATCGGGTCGACGAGGTTGAGGCCGACGGTGTTGAGCCCGACGGCGGAGGCGTAGGCCGAGAACATCGCGAGCGCCGTGAGCGCCGCCGAGCCGATCGCGAAGCCCTTGCCGATCGCGGCCGTCGTGTTGCCGAGTGCGTCGAGCCCGTCGGTGATCTTGCGCACGTCCTTGCCGAGGTGGCTCATCTCGGCGATGCCGCCGGCGTTGTCGGCGATGGGGCCGTACGCGTCCACGGACATCGTGACGCCGACGGTCGCGAGCATGCCGACCGCGGCGATCGCCACGCCGTAGAGTCCGGCGGCCCAGACCGCGACGAACATCGCGCCGCAGATGAGCAGCACCGGGACGATCGTCGACTCCATGCCGACGGCGAGACCGGCGATGATGTTGGTCGCCGGGCCGGTCTTGGACGCCTCGGCGATGCGGAGGACGGGGCCCTGCGCCGTGTAGTACTCGGTCACGAGGCCGATCGCGATGCCGGAGACGGTGCCCGCGAGCACGGCGAACCACGGGCCGAGCAGCGGGTACGCGCGCCCGGTCTCGTTGTCGACCATGTTCAGCGGCACCTTCGTGGTGATCCACCAGGCGAATGCGAGGAACAGGCCGGCGGCGATGAACGTCACCGCGCGGAGCGCGCTCGCCGGGTTGCCCTTGGCGAGGACGCGCATGACGAGGATGCCGATGAGCGATGCGACGAGTCCGACGGCGGTGTACGCGACCGGCAGCAGCATCGCATCGAGACGCGACGCATCGGGGATGCGCAGGGAGGTCGTCGCGAGCGCGATGGTCGCGATGATCGCACCGACGTACGACTCGAAGATGTCGGCGCCGAGGCCGGCGACGTCCCCGACGTTGTCGCCGACGTTGTCGGCGATGGTGGCCGGGTTGCGCGGGTCGTCCTCGGGGATGCCGGCCTCGACCTTGCCGACGAGGTCGGCACCGACGTCCGCCGCCTTGGTGTAGATGCCGCCGCCCACGCGGGCGAAGAGGGCGATCGAGCTCGCGCCCATGGCGAAGCCCGAGATGATCTCCCCGAAGGCCTTGAAGCCGGTGGTGCCGAGGAGCTCCTTCTGCCAGACGAAGATCAGCGCGATGCCGAGGAGGCCGAGGGCCGCGACCGCGAGGCCCATGACCGCGCCGCCACCGAAGGCGATGCGGAGGGCGGCGGCCTGACCGGTCGCCCGCGCCGCCTCGGCGGTGCGGACGTTCGCCTTGGTGGCCGCGCTCATGCCCGCGTAACCCGCAGCCACGGAGCAGATGCCGCCGACGACGTACGCGATGCCCGTGGGCACGTTGATCGCGTAGGCGAGCAGGCCGGCGACCACGAGCAGGAACGGCAGCAGCACCGTGTACTCGCGCTTCAGGAAGGCCATCGCACCCTGATGGATCTGCTCCGCCAGGTCCTGCATGGCCTGGGAGCCGGGCGCGTTGCGGACGATGCCGAGGTAGGTCAGGTAGCAGGCCACGAGGCCGGCCACGCCGATCGCCAGGGCATACATCGTCAGGTTGTCGAGCATGGGGGAGTGGTTGAGGGTTGATCCAGGTCGATCAGCGGTTGAACCGATTCATCACCATCTCGATGCCCTCCGCCGTCCAGCAGCGGAGAGCCTCCTCCAGGGTCGGGAAGAGCGCACGGGTGTCCGCGGCCTCCCCCTTCCCGAACTCGCCGAGCACATAGTCCGCGAGGTCGCCGATGCGGCGCTGCGGATCATTGGGCCCGACGCCGATGCGCAACCGCGGGTAGTCCTGGCTGCGGAGCGCCTGCTCGATGCTCTTGAGGCCGTTGTGCCCGCCCGCCGAGCCCTTGGCGCGGAAGCGCCACGTCCCGACTTCGAGTTGCACCTCGTCGGAGACGACCATCAGGTCGGTGGCCGCGGCCCAGAAGGGGCGCCGCAGCCAGGGCTTGAGGACCGCCCCCGAGAGGTTCATGAACGTCTGCGGCTTCACGAGGCGCACCTTCACCCCGCCGACCGTCCCCGACGAGGTCAGCGCCTCGCCGTCCTTCCGCCAGCCATCGGTGCGCCACACGTCGGCGAGGTGATCGAGCACCCACCAGCCGACATTGTGCCGCGTCTCCGCGTACTCCTTGCCCGGGTTGCCCAGTCCGAGGACGACCTTCATCGCACGGCCGGGCAGGCCCGGTGGAGCCGCGGCTTACTTCTCGGCCGCCTCATCATCCTTCGGCTTGCGGATGAGCTCCGGCTCGGCCGGCGCCGCAGCGCCCTCCGCCGGCGTCGCCTCGGCCTCGACCTTCGGCGCGGCGCAGATGCAGACGGTCGCGTCGGCTTCGGACTCGAGGGTGACGCCCGCCGGCAGCGTGATCTCGCCGGCGTGGATCGAGTGGCCGATCGTCAGGGAGGTCACGTCGACGACGATGTGGTGCGGGATGTTCGAGGGGTCGCAGGAGACCTCGAGCTCGTGGAGCACGGCCTCGAGGATGCCGCCGCCGTGGCGCACGCCGTCCGGCGTGCCCGTGAACTGGATCGGCACCGGCACGGTGACCTTCTCGCCGGCCACCAGTTCCTGGAAGTCGACATGCACGATCTGCTTCTTGTACGGATGCCGCTGGATCTCGCGGATGAGCGTATTGCTCGTCTTGCCGTCGATGTCGAGCGCGATGACGGTGCTCTGGTACGGGTGCTTCTCGAGCAGGAGCTGGAGCGGGTGATGCTCGATCTCGAGCGAGAGCGCCTCACGGGCGTGGCCGTAGATCACGGCCGGGACCTTGCCGGCCGCGCGGAGCTTGCGGGCGACGCCCTTGCCGGTGCTGGTGCGCTTGGACGCCTTGAACGGAACGGAAGCCATCGGATACCACCTCGATTCATGTGAACGGCGCGCAACGTGGGTTCCCGGCGAAGTCCGGCCCGGCGGCGCGCCCATCTGGTGATGAAGGCCGAAGGATGGAGGCAGAACGTGCACAGCCCCGCCCCTCCCGCCCGCATCGGTCCTGCCACCTGCACCCAACACCTTCAGCCTGCGACCTGCGACCTGCCACCTGCCACCTGCCACCTGCCACCTGCCACCTGCCACCGTCACTCGAAGAGCGACGACACCGACTGGTCCGAATGCGTGAACCGGATCGCCTTGGCCAGCAGCTCGCCGGTGCTCAGCACGGTCAGCTGCGGGAACCGCCGCGACTCCGGGATGTGGATCGTGTCCGTGACGGCGACTTCCTTGATCGGCGCGCTCGAGAGCCGCTCGACCGCGGGGCCGCTCAGCAGCGCGTGCGTCGCGCAGACGTAGATGTCGTTGGCCCCCAGCGCCTTGAGCGCGCGCGCGGCCTCCGAGATCGTGCCGGCGGTATCGATCATGTCGTCGGCCAGGAGACAATCCTTGCCCTCGACCTCACCGACGACGTTCACCACTTCGGCGACGTTCGCCTGCGGGCGGCGCTTGTCGATGATCGCGAGCGAGGCATTGAGGCGCTTGGCGAAGCCGCGCGCCATCTTGGCCGAACCGACGTCCGGTGCGACGACCACCAGGTCGGTGAGCTTCTTCCGGCGATAATGCGCGGTGAACACCGGCGCAGCGTACAGATGGTCCACCGGGATGTCGAAGAACCCCTGGAGCTGATGCGCATGGAAATCGACGCCGAGCACCCGGTCGGCGCCGGCGCGCATGATCATGTTCGCCATGAGCTTCGCGCCGATCGCCACGCGGGGCTGGTCCTTGCGGTCCTGCCGCGCATAGCCGTAGTACGGCAGCACGCACGTGATCCGGGCCGCCGACGCGCGCCGTGCCGCATCGATCAGCAGCAGCAGCTCCAGCATGTTCTCGGCCGGCGGGTTCGTCGGCTGCACGATGAAGATGTCCGCCCCGCGGATGTTCTCATCGAGCCGCACGAACACCTCGCCATCGGCGAAGCGTGTGACGGTCGTCTTGCAGAGTTCAGTCCCGAGCGCCTTCGCGATCTCCTCCGCGAGCGGCCGATTGGCCGTCCCGGTGAGGATCCGGAAGCCGTGGATGGGGACCGCCAAGCCGTCCATGGGGGGAGTCGTAAGAGTCCGTCAGGCCTGAGGTTGGGCCCCTTATCGGGCACCGCCTCGGAAAGCCTCGAAAGCTAGCCGAACCCCGGGCGTCACGGCAGGGGGTTCGCCCCCCCGGTTCTCCCTTGTCGGCGCCCTGGCGCCGGGCATTGCCCCTGGTGGATTCGAACCACCATTCTCGCATCCAAAGTGCGATGTCCTGCCATTGGACGAAGGGGCATCGGCAGGAACGACCACCCGAAGCTAGCGACTGCCCCCGGTCCCGGACAACGCGGTCAGTCCAGCAGCTTCACCTGCGCCACGCTCGTCACGGTGCGCGTGGGGACCAGCCGCGTCCCTTCGGGCAGGTCGGGAATGGTCGCCGGCGGGCGTCGGTCGAACACGCCGAAGACGGTCGAGCCGGATCCGCTCATCCTCGCCATCCGCGCACCGGCCGCGACCAGCGCCTCGAGCGTCGCCGCCAGGGAGGGGTGCCGATGGATCACGGGCGTCTCGAACTCGTTCGCGGCGAGCCGCACGATCCCATCCCAGCGGTCCAGGTCCTCGGTCCGGAGCGGGGCGGCCGCGCGCATCGGCTCCTCGGCGCGTTGGCTGGCCAGCCAGCCGAAGGCGGCGGCGGTCTCGACGCCGAACGGCGGCACGCAGAGCAGGACCTCGCGCGCCGGGAGCGATCGCAGGGCCAGGAGGCGCTCGCCACGTCCCCAGCCGAGGGCCAGCGCCGCGTCGGACGCCAGGAAGGGGACGTCCGCCCCGAGCCGGAACGCGAGCGTGGCGAGCGCCGCGTCGTTCACCGGCTCCGGCGCGAGGGCGTTCAGGATGCGGAGGACGGCGCCGGCGTCGGCGCTGCCGCCGCCCAACCCGCCTCCCATGGGGATACGCTTCTCTATCCGGATGGAGAAGCCGTTCGGCCACCCGGTCTCGACGCGGAACGCCTCCGCCGCACGATAGGCGAGGTTCCGCTCCATCGGCCCCAAGTCGGCGCCGGCGCAGACCACCTCGCGCTGGGTCGTATCCGTCGCTACGCGGACGCTGTCGGCGAGCTCGATGCGCTGGAAGATGGTCTCGAGCTGGTGATATCCGCTCTCCTCGCGCGCGAGGATCCGCAGGGCGAGGTTGATCTTGGCCTGGGCGTCGAGCGTCGCGGCGGTCGCGGTCACGAGGCGGGCTCGGCGGGTCGCTGCTTGAGGTCGCTCAGGTGCAGGTGCAGCCGGGTGAAGTACCACGCGCCGATCACGGTGATCGGGATCCAGGAGAGGATGTGGAACCCGATGCCCCACGACACGGCGAACGTGTCGTCGACGCCATAGAGCTTGAGCCCCAGCGCGGCCGCGGCCTCGAAGACGCCGAAGAACCCCGGTGACGACGGCAGCGCGACCCCGAGCACGATGATCCCTTGCACGAACAGCGCGGCGGAGAAGGGGGCATCGATTCCGAGGGCGAGGAACCCGAGCCAGAACGCGGCGGCGTTGGTCAGCCAATGCAGCACGGCCCACCACGTCACCTCGAGCACGAGCCGCGGATCGCGCAACGAGCCGAGGCCGCTCGTGAAGCTCTCGGCCAGCGCGCGGAGCCGCGAGCCCAGTCGCGGCGAGAGGATCGCGCCGGTGCGCTCGGCCATGCGGAGCATGGGGTCGGGGAAGAGCAGCAGCGCGTAGAGACCGGCGAGCGCGGTGCCGAGGATGGCGGCGGCGCCGAGTGCGACGTCTCCGGCCCCGAGGGTCCCGACGATGCGCGCGTCCGCCGGGAACCGCGGGTCGAACGTCGCCGCGAGCATGAGGGCGATCACGATCACGCCATCGAAGATCCGGTCGACGGCGAGGGAGGCCACCGCGGCGGTGAACGGGACATCTCGGCGCTCGCGCGAGATGGCGAACGCGCGGGCGATCTCGCCGGCGCGCATCGGGAGGACGTTGTTGACCATCATCCCGATCGCCGTCGCCTTCCACAGCGGCGTGACGGGGATCCGTCCGGCGAGCGGCTTGAGGATCGCCTGCCATCGGCGGGCCCGCAGGGGGAAGATCGCCGTCGCGACGACCGTGCACGCGCCCCAGAGCCAGAGGTTCGACGCGCCGAGCACCTGCATCACCTCGCCGACCTGCCCGTGCAACACGTACCAGAGCAGCGCCGCGCTCAGGACGATCCCGAGCGCGCCGCGCCAATCGATGCGCATGCTCAGTCCGCCGCGGCGAGCTGGAGGAGGTCGTACAGCTCGGCGAGCGTGTCGGCGTCGGGGGGAGCGCTCGCGTCCCGCAAGCGTTCGCCGAGCTGGAGTGCCTGCTGCAGGGCGTCCTTGCCCCGGAAGAGCAGTTCGTCGATCGACACGACGTCGTCGTCCGGGCCGAAGAGCGGCGCGGCGAGATGGGTCGTCGCGAGCGGCTCGAGTCCCGCGATGCCGGTCTCCAGCAGCGCGCTCAGCTCGGCCCCCTGCACGCCCCGACCCTTGCCGCCGACCACGGGTGCGCCGGCGCTCGGCATCACCGGGACGCCGGCCGCGGGAGTCGGTGCGTTGGCGCGGCGCTGGCGCGCCGGCTGTGCCGTGACGGGCGCGGGTGGCGTGCCGGTGAGCCGCTTCACGAGCGTCCGGAAGCGCGTGGCGAGCTCCTCGGGCGGGATCCCCTCGGGACGACTGAGTTCGGTGCCCGCCTCGTCGAGCACCCACAGCGCTCGCTGGTCGAGTCCTGCGGCACCGCGCTCCGCGGCGAGGAACAGGTTGGCGATCTCGGTGGCGGCGAAGCTCTGGGCGGCGCGGCCCAGCGCCCGCACGGCCCCCCGGAGTTCGCGGCCCACGCGGTCGCGTGTTGCGGCGTCGATCGCCGCGCGCCCATCGGCGACGAGGCGGCGGAGGTGCTCGGCCTGGCTCACCACCTCGAGCCGGAAGCGCTGCGCGGCGGTGGTCGGCGGGTTCTGCGACGCGGTGATGTACGCGCCCATGGGGCCGTCAGGGAGGAGCGTCGAGATCGGCACCACTTGATCCGCCTCGCGCTCGCCCTGGCGCAGCGTCTCGGCGGCGTGCGCGAAGTCGCGCACGGCGGCGGAGTCGGTGGGCGGGAGGCCGCCGGTGCGGATGGCCTCGCCGCCTTCGACGAGCACGCGGGCGGCCGTGCGGAAGAGGCGACGCCGCTCGGCCGTCGCCTCCTCCTGTGCGATCTCGATCGGCTTGGCCGCGACGTCGACGGCGTCGACCACCTCGGCGAGGGGCGGCAGGTCCTTGAGCGCCGCGACCCCGCGCAGGGCACGCACGCGACGCATCGTCTCGGCGAACTCGTCGGCCGAGCCCGGATGGTCGGCGTACGAGAGCAACCCCGTGGCGGCCTCCGCGGCGGCGTGCGCGAGATAGGCGGCGCCCTTGCCACGCTGATGCTGCACCGGCGTGCGCGGCGCGACGACATCGAGTTCGACGACGCGGTTGATGGACCGCTCGTCCTCGGCCTCGCCCCAGTTGCGCGCGCCGCGCACCAGGAACTTGAGGTCGTCGATCGCCGCGATGGCGACGCCGCGGATGGCCTCGTCCCATGCCAGGCGGCCCTCGTTGACCTGTCGCGCCAGCCGTTCGAGGCCTTGCGCGACGTTGGCGATGCCCTTGAGCTTCGCCATGGTCGCCGCCCCGCGGAGGCCGCGTGCCGCCTGCACGAACGGTTCGGCCGCGGGCGGGGCGGCGCTCGCGCGCGTCACGAGGCCGTCGAGCTGGTCGACGTACTCGTTGGCCTCGAGCGTGAAGAAATCGAGCAAGCCGCCCGTCATCGCGTCTCCGCGCGTGTGCAGTTCATCGGAAGGATCCTTCGGGGAAGTGTGCCGACCAGCCGTGCGCGGGTCAACGGGCGCGCGCCTCGTCCATCGCCGCGCGCATGGCGCGCACCGCCTCGGCGAGGCCGACGAACACCGCGTGCCCGACGATGCTGTGGCCGATGTTCAGCTCCTCGCACTCCGGGATGGCCGCGACCGGTCCGACGTTGCCGAGGGTGAGGCCGTGGCCGGCGTGCACGGCGAGGCCCGCCGCCTTGGCGTGCGCCGACGCGGCGCGGAGGGCGGCGAGGTGCTCCGGGCGCTCGGGATGGTGGCAGTAGGACCCGGTGTGCAACTCGATCGCCGCGACACCGAGGCGTGCCGCGCGGTCGACCTGGCGGAGATCGGGATCGATGAACAGGGAGGTCCGGATCCCCGCGGCGGTCAGGACGCCGAGGCACTCCTCGAGCCGCGCGGCATCGACGGTGAGGTCGAGACCGCCCTCGGTGGTGACTTCCTCGCGCTTCTCGGGGACGAGCGTGACCTGGTGCGGACGGAGGCGCCGCGCGATCGCCGTCATCCCGGCCGTCGCCGCCATCTCGAGGTTGAACGGCGTGCGCACCGATGTGGCGAGCGCCTCGACGTCGGCGTCCTGTATGTGTCGGCGATCCTCGCGGAGATGCGCGGTGATGCCGTCGGCTCCCGCGTCCTCGCACAGCCGCGCCGCGGCGACCGGGTCGGGGTACGACGCGCGCCGCGCCTGCCGCAGCGTCGCGACGTGATCGATGTTGATATAGAGGCGTTGCGGATTCATCTTTGCTCGCACTTCCCCATCCTGATGAGGAGCCTGCCGTTGAGACGCGCCCTGTCGTTCGTGCTCATGCTGACGCTGCTGGCCGGATGCCGTCGTTCCGCGGGCGGACCGGAGCCCGGTGCCCCCGCTTCGCAGCTGGCGATCCAGCAGTTCCTGAACGCGGCCAACGCCGGGGACCTGCAGGCGATGTCGGCGCTCTTCGGCGACAACGTCTCCCCGTTGCGCGACCGCGCGAGCCGTCAGGAGGTGGAGCAGCGCATGATGATCATGGTCTGCCACCTGAAGCATGACACGTCGCGGATCGGGCCGGCGATGGCCGGCCAGAACGGACGGACGCAACACCGCGTGGAGTTGACGCAGGGGACCAAGTCGGCGTCACCCATGTTCACCACCGTGAAGAACGACAAGACCGGCCGCTGGTTCGTGGAACTGTTCGACCTGCCGGCGGTGCGGGAGTTCTGCACCGCGCCGGCGCGACGGCCGTAGTCCCGGCGGGCTGGCGTTCGGCATTAGTATTCAGACAGTTCGACGAGCACGCCGTGGGTGGAGGCGGGATGCAGGAAGGCGATCCGCTTGCCCTCCGCCCCGATCCGCGGCCGCTCGTCGATGAGGCGGAGCCCCGCGGCGCGGCATCGCTCGAGCGTGCCGTCCAGGTCGTCCACCGCGAAGCAGATGTGATGGATGCCGGGCCCCCGCTTCGAGAGGAACTTCCCGATGGGGGACTCGGATTGTTCCGGTTGCAGGAGTTCGACGAGGGATTCCCCGGCCGCGAGGCCGGCGATGCGCGCGCCATCGGCGTCATCGAGCGGGACCTCGGGCATGCCGAGCACGTCGCGATAGAGGGGCAGGATGGCCTCGAGCGACGCGACGGCGATGCCGATGTGCGCGATGCGGGTCCCGCGGAGTGGGGCAGGCATGATCGGTGGCGGTCCTGGTGGCGAGGGTCCTCGCAGGGATCGCCGTAACGTTAGCGGGGCCGCCCGGTGCTTGGCACCGCCGGCCTGTACGAGGGAGTGATCCAGATGTCGAAGACGGTGGCAGTGACGGACGACAACTTCCAGTCCGAGGTGGAGCAGCACAGCGGACTCGCGGTGGTGGATTTCTGGGCGACGTGGTGCGGCCCGTGCCGCATGATCGCGCCGATCCTCGACCAGCTCAGCGAGGAGTTCGTCGGCCGGGTGAAGGTGACCAAGCTCGATGTGGATGCGAACCAGCGCACCGCGATGCGCTTCCAGGTGCGGTCGATCCCGACGCTCCTGTTCTTCAAGGACGGTCGGCATGTCGACACGGTGGTGGGACTGGTCCAGAAGTCGGTGCTGCAGGACCGGATCAACAAGCACGCCGCCCAAGCCGCCTGAAGCGGTTCCCGGAAATCGCGTGGTCCGTCGGGCCTCGGAGGCTCTGCCTCTCGAGGTCCGACGGCGTTTAGCCTATGCCCGGTACCCTCTTCGTCGTCGCGACCCCGATCGGTAACC